>NZ_PJME01000058.1 GCF_002954775.1 Streptomyces geranii | reverse complement strand
CCACCCCAGGCACCCGCATCTCAGCCCGTCCGGCGTTTGAGGACGAGCGCGTTCAGCGCGACAGGCGGGGGTCTGGGGGCGCAGCCCCCAGAAGGATGGGAACGGGTAGGGGCGGCGGGGGCGAGATCAGCCCGCTACCGACACCGACGGTTCGCCCGACGCGATTCCGTCCGCCTCCATCTGCTCGGCGATCTTCATCGCCTCCTCGATCAGCGTCTCCACGATCTTCGACTCGGGCACCGTCTTGATGACCTCGCCCTTCACGAAGATCTGGCCCTTGCCGTTGCCCGAGGCGACGCCCAGGTCCGCTTCCCGCGCCTCGCCCGGGCCGTTCACCACGCAGCCCATGACCGCGACGCGCAGCGGGACCTCCATGCCCTCCAGGCCCGCCGTGACCTCCTCGGCCAGCTTGTAGACGTCGACCTGGGCGCGTCCGCAGGACGGGCAGGAGACGATCTCCAGGCCTCGCTGGCGGAGGTTCAGGGACTCCAGGATCTGGTTGCCGACCTTGATCTCCTCGACCGGCGGCGCCGAGAGCGAGACGCGGATCGTGTCGCCGATGCCCTCGCTCAGGAGCGCTCCGAAGGCCACCGCCGACTTGATCGTGCCCTGGAAGGCGGGGCCCGCCTCCGTCACGCCCAGGTGGAGCGGGTAGTCGCAGGCCGCCGCGAGCTGGCGGTAGGCGTTCACCATGACCACCGGGTCGTTGTGCTTCACCGAGATCTTGATGTCCCGGAAGTCGTGCTCCTCGAAGAGGGACGCCTCCCACAGGGCCGACTCGACGAGCGCCTCCGGGGTCGCCTTGCCGTACTTCTGGAGCAGCCTGCGGTCCAGCGAGCCCGCGTTCACGCCGATGCGGATCGGCGTGCCGTGGTCCTTCGCGGCCCGCGCGATCTCCTTGACCTGGTCGTCGAACTGCTTGATGTTGCCCGGGTTCACCCGCACCGCCGCGCAGCCCGCCTCGATCGCGGCGAACACGTACTTCGGCTGGAAGTGGATGTCGGCGATCACCGGGATCTGCGACTTGCGCGCGATCGTCGCCAGCGCGTCCGCGTCGTCCTGCGTCGGGCACGCCACCCGCACGATCTGGCAGCCGGAAGCCGTCAGCTCGGCGATCTGCTGGAGCGTGGCCCCGATGTCCGACGTACGCGTCGTCGTCATCGACTGCACCGAGACCGGCGCGTCTCCGCCAACGGCCACCGAACCGACCTGGATCTGCCGGCTCTTCCGGCGTTCGGCGAGCTTGGTCGGAACGGACGGCATGCCGAGAGAAATCGCAGTCATCTGCTGTGCAACCCCAAGTTGTGGTTCAAGGTCCGGTCCCGGGAACGGCGGGCTCCGGCCTTCGAGATTACGGCACCGGCCCAGGCCCGAGCACATCCCGCACCTAAACCCACTCATTGGGGAACGGCCGGGCACCGTGGGACCTCCCACGGTGCCCGGCCGTCACGAACTCGTCGCGAACTCGTCGAGAACTTTCCCGGAAACCCCGGGTGGCTATGAGATGCGCACCGGGTTGACCACATCCGCCACCAGCACCAGCAGCGTGAAGCAGATGAAGATGCCCGCCACCACATAGGCCACCGGCATCAGCTTCGCCACGTCGAACGGACCCGGGTCCGGCCGCTTCAGCACCTTCGCCGTGTTCCGGCGCAGCGCCTCCCACAGCGCCCCCGCGACATGGCCGCCGTCGAGCGGCAGCAGCGGGAGCATGTTGAAGAGGAAGAGAGACAGGTTGAAGCCCGCTACCAGCATCAATGCCATTGCCAACTGCTGGGTCGGCGGGATGTCCAGGGTGAAGATCTCGCCGCCCACCCGGGCCGCGCCGACCACGCCCATCGGGGAGTCCGCCGCGCGTTCACCGCCGTCGAAGGCCGCGTTCCACAGGGCGGGGATCTTGCCGGGCAGGCTCGCGATGGAGTCGACGGCCTCGCCCATCCGGTCGCCCATCCAGGTCACCGAGTCGCCGAAGTCCTGGCGGACGATGCCGGTGGCCGCGCTGAAGCCGAGGAAGCCGGCCGTGACGTACTGGCCCTGGACGATCTGGCCGCTGGAGTCCTTCTTGGCGACCTGGTTCGTGGCGATCTTCGCGTTCAGCGTGAGCTGCTCGCCCTTGCGTTCGACGACGATCGCGACGTCCTTGCCGGGGTTGGCGCGGATCTCGTCCGAGAGCTTGTTCCAGCTGTCGACCTGGACCCCGCCGAAGGAGAGGATCTTGTCGCCCGCCTTGAGGCCGGCCGCGGCGGCCGGGGAGGCCGCGTCGGTCTTGCGGCAGTCGTCGCGGCCCTCGCTCTGGGCGATGACGCACTTGGAGACCGAGCTGACGCTGGTGGTCTGCTGCGAGACGCCGAAGCCCATCAGGACGACGAGGAACAGGGCCGCCGCGAGGATGAGGTTCATGAAGGGGCCCGCGAACATCACGATGACCCGTTTCCACGGCTTACGGGTGTAGAACAGGCGCTTCTCGTCGCCCGGCAGCAGCTCCTCGAAGGACTGGGCGCGCGCGTCCTCGATCATCACGCGCCAGGGGGAGGTCGAGCGGGCCTCGATCCGGCCGTCCGGGCCGGGCGGGAACATCCCGATCATGCGGATGTAGCCGCCGAACGGGATCGCCTTGATGCCGTACTCGGTCTCACCCTTCTTGCGCGACCAGATCGTCGGGCCGAAGCCGACCATGTACTGCGGTACGCGGATGCCGAAGAGCTTCGCGGTGGAGAGATGCCCCAGCTCGTGCCAGGCGATCGACACCAGCAGGCCGATCACGAAGACGACTATGCCGAGGATCATCATCAGTGTCGTCATGCACGGGCCTCCGCCATTGTCTTCGCCTGTTCTGTCAGTTCCCGGGTCCTCGACCGCGCCCAGGACTCCGCCTCAAGGACGTCCGCGACGGTCAGGGAAGTTCCCGTACGAGGTGTGCCGTGTTCCTCGACCACCCGGGTCACGGTCTCCATGATCCCGTTGAAGGGCAGTGCGCCGCCGCGGAACGCCTCCACGCACTCCTCGTTCGCCGCATTGAACACCGCGGGGGCCGTGCCCGCGAGCTGCCCCACGTGGCGGGCGAGGCCGACCGAGGGGAACGCCTCGGTGTCGAGCGGGAAGAACTCCCACGTCGACGCCTTGCTCCAGTCGAACGCGGGTGCCGCGTCTGGTACGCGCTCGGGCCAGCCGAGGCCGATCGCGATGGGGCCGCGCATGTCGGGGGGCGTGGCCTGCGCCAGTGTCGATCCGTCCGTGAACTCAACCATCGAGTGGACATACGACTGCGGGTGCACGACCACCTCAATGCGGTCGAAGGGAATGTCGTAGAGAAGGTGGGCCTCGATCACCTCCAGGCCCTTGTTGACGAGGGTCGCGGAGTTGATCGTGATCACCGGGCCCATCGCCCAGGTGGGGTGCGCGAGGGCGTCCTCGACCGTCACGTCGGCCAGCTGGGCCTTCGTACGGCCGCGGAAGGGGCCGCCGGAGGCCGTCACCACGAGCTTGCGCACATCGGCGCGGGTGCCGGCGGCCAGTGCCTGGAACAGGGCCGCGTGCTCGGAGTCGACCGGGATGATCTGGCCCGGCTTGGCAAGGGCCTTGACCAGCGGGCCGCCGACGATCAGCGACTCCTTGTTGGCGAGCGCGAGCGTGCGGCCCGCCTCCAGGGCGGCGAGGGTGGGGGCGAGGCCGATGGAGCCGGTGATGCCGTTCAGCACCGTGTGGCAGGCCGAGGCCGCCAGGTGGGTGGCCGCCTCCGGTCCGGCGAGGATCTCGGGGAGCGGCTCCCCGGCGCCGTACCGCCCGCTCAGCGCCTCGCGCAGGGGTCGTACGGCGTCCTCGCGGGCGACCGCGACCGTGCGGACGCCCAGCCGGTGCGCCTGCTCGGCGAGGAGTTCGACCCGGCCGCCCGCGGCGGAGAGCCCGGTGACCCGGAAGCGGTCCGGGTTGCGCAGCACGAGGTCGATGGCCTGGGTGCCGATCGACCCGGTGGAACCGAGGATCACCACGTCCCGCGGAGCGTCTCCGGCGACGGGGTCGAAGACGAGGTGCGGGTCTGCGAGGGGGGCTGGACTGTCGGTCATCTCTCCATTGTGGCCGCAACCACTGACAGTGAGGACAGTGCGTCCCCCGAGTGAGTGTCCATATGCGAAATCGATCTACAGATCATGTGATATCACTTCTGGCCTGGCCGGTGGACGACCGGCCAGTCGTGGACTCAGTCGTGAACGAAATCCTGGGGGGATCTCGATGCGCATCCGACGTACAGCCCTGCCCGCGCTCGCGGGCGCGGTCGCGCTGACCGGCGCGGTTCTCAGCACTCCGGCCGAGGCGGCCGGGGGTGTGGTCATCAAGCACGTGTGGTTCGACAGTCCGGGCTCGGACAACGGCTCCAACGCGTCCCTGAACGGGGAGTGGGTGGAGATCAAGAACACCAGCTCGGCGTCCATATCGCTCAAGGGCTGGATCCTGAAGGACGTCGCCAATCACAAGTACACCTTCGCCAATCTGAAGATCGGCGCGGGCAAGACGATGAAGATCCGTACCGGCAAGGGGACGGACACGGCGGCGACCAAGTTCCAGAAGCGGGGCTGGTACGTCTGGAACAACACCAGCGACACGGCGATCCTGACGAGAGCGAACGGGTCGAAGGTGGACGACTGCAAGTGGACGACCAGCGATCCGAGCGACAAGAAGTGCTGAGCGCTCCGCTGGGTGGGGCGTTCGGCAGGTGGTTCGGTAGGTAGTTCGTCGGCTGCCGGTCTGTGGGGGCTTGTCGCGCAGTTCCCCGCGCCCCTTGGGGGGGGCGGGGAACCGTTAGTCGATAGCGATGGACGTCAGTGGATGGGGCGGTGGACGTTCTCGCCCTTCGCCCGGCCCGGGGTCGCGTCCGCGATCCAGGGGCCCTCGCCCGAGAGGTCGACTACGCCCTCCTCCAGCCAGGTGTACGTGCCGGCGAGGACGCCCTTGACCACCGCGCGGTCGACGTCGTCGGTGTTGGTCCACAGGCGGCCGAAGAGTTCCTCGACGCGGACGCGGGCCTGACGGCAGAAGGCGTCGGCGAGTTGGTAGGCCTCGCGGCCGTTCTCGCCCTGGGCGCGCAGGAGTTCGGCGCGTACGCAGGCCGCGCTCATCGCGAACAGTTCGGCGCCGATGTCGACGATCCGGCCGAGGAAGCCCTGCTTGGTCTCCATCCGGCCCTGCCAGCGGGACATGGCGTAGAACGTCGAGCGGGCCAGCTTGCGGGCACTGCGTTCGACGTACCGGAGGTGCGGCGAGAGGTCGACCTCGTGCTTGAACTCCGCGTACGAACGCGGGAGTTGACCTGCGCCCGTGACCAGCTTCGGCAGCCACCTGGCGTAGAAGACCCCGGCGTTCGCGCCCGCCTTCGCCTTGTCCGAGAGGGACTTGTCGGGGTCGATCAGGTCGCCCGCGACCGACAGATGGGCGTCGACGGCCTCGCGCGCGATCAGCAGATGCATGATCTCCGTGGAGCCCTCGAAGATGCGGTTGATACGGAGGTCCCGCAGCACCTGTTCGGCGGGGACCGCCCGTTCACCGCGGGCGGCGAGCGACTCGGCGGTCTCGAAGCCGCGTCCGCCGCGGATCTGGACGAGTTCGTCGGCCATCAGCCAGGCCATCTCGGAGCCGTACAGCTTGGCGAGGGCGGCCTCGATGCGGATGTCGTTGCGGTTCTCGTCGGCCATCTGGGAGGACAGGTCGAGGACCGCTTCCAGGGCGAAGGTGGTGGCCGCGATGAAGCTGATCTTCGCGCCGACCGCCTCGTGCAGCGCGACCGGCTTGCCCCACTGCTCGCGTACGCCCGACCACTCCCGGGCGATCTTCAGGCACCACTTCCCGGCGCCGACGCACATCGCGGGCAGCGACAGGCGGCCCGTGTTCAGGGTCGTCAGGGCGATCTTGAGGCCCGCGCCCTCGGGGCCGATGCGGTTGGCGGCCGGGACGCGTACCTGGTGGAAGCGGGTGACGCCGTTCTCCAGGCCACGTAGGCCCATGAAGGCGTTGCGGTGTTCGACGGTGACGCCCTCGGAGGCGGTCTCGACGACGAACGCGGTGATCCCGCCCTTGTGGCCCTCGGACTTGGGGACGCGGGCCATGACGACCAGGAGGTCGGCGACGACGCCGTTGGTCGTCCAGAGTTTCACGCCGTCCAGGACGTAGTCGTCGCCGTCCGGTACCGCGCTGGTGGCGAGCCGGGCCGGGTCCGAGCCGACGTCCGGTTCGGTGAGGAGGAAGGCGGAGATGTCGGTGCGGGCGCAGCGCGGCAGGAACTCGTCCTTCTGTTCCTGGGTGCCGAAGAGCTTCAGCGGCTGCGGTACGCCGATCGACTGATGGGCGGAGAGCAGCGCGCCGAGCGCCGGGTTCGCGGAGCCGACCAGGGCGAGGGCCTTGTTGTAGTACACCTGGGTGAGGCCGAGGCCGCCGTACCTGGTGTCGATCTTCATGCCGAGGGCGCCCAGTTCCTTGAGGCCGTTGACGACCTCGTCGGGGATCCGCGCCTCGCGTTCGATGCGGGCCGCGTCGATCTTCGTCTCGCAGAAGTCGCGCAGGGCGGCGAGGAACTCCTCACCGCGCCGCGCGTCCTCGGTGGGCGGGAGCGGGTGCGGGTGGATGAGGTCGAGCCGGAAGCGGCCTAGGAACAGTTCCTTGGCGAAGCTGGGCTTTCGCCAGCCCTGTTCCCGGGCGGCCTCCGCCACCTCGCGGGCTTCCCGTTCGGTGACTGTGGGTTTGGCGGAGGGTTGGGCGGAGGGCTTGGCTGGGCTTGCGGTCATGAGGCTCACCTCGCCGCGAATCGGGATCTTGAGGACCGTACGTTACCGATCGGTGCTACTCGATCGTATGTACCCGATATCGGACGGTCCCACCAGCCCTCGCGCGTCCGTCAGCCGATGTCGACGGAATACGCCTTGGTGTCCAGGCGGCCCGTCCCCTTGAAGACCTCGGTGCCGGCCTCGATACCGGAGACGTACTTGTCGTTGGTGAGGAGCTTGCGGCGGACCAGGGCCTGGGTGAAGTCGTCCAGGTCGAGGGTGGCCTTGGTGGTGTTGGCGCGGCGGACGAAGGAGTGGACCTTCCAGCCGATGTCGCCCTCGTAGATGTCCCACATCGCGCCGCCGAGGCTGACGCTCGACGTCTTGGTGCCGAGGGGGCCCGCGCCGCCCTGGCGGTTGAGCCAGATCATGATCTCGTCGGTGGGCTGGTCCTGCCAGTCCGCGGTGTTCTTGCTGTGCAGCCACAGGTCGTAGGCGACGTTCATGACGCCCGGGTTCGAGCTGACCGTGAAGTCCCAGGTGGTCCGGACCGGCTTGCGGTCGCCGACGCGGATCGGCAGCTGGGTGGCGGCCTTGTCGGCCTTCCAGCCCCAGTGCCAGCCGAGGACCGTACTGGCGTACGTCTTGACGTCGTAGTCCTTGCCGGTGGCGCTGTTGGCCCAGTTGTAGTTCGTGCCCCAGGAAATGGTCGAGCCGGAGCGGGAGTTGTCCCAGACACACTGGGAGCCGACGGCCTTCTCCTGGTTCCAGAGGTTGTTGTTGACGTAGTACTTGCCGAGCGTGACGGTGTCGAATGCCCCGCACTTCTTGCTCGACTCGCCCGCCTGCGCGACGGTGACACCTGCCGCGGCGGCGAGGGCGACCAGGGCGGAGGCGAAGGTCTTCGCCTTCTTCGACAGGCGCGGTCTGCGGTGTTGCATGGGGGTCCTTCCGGACGACGATTCGCGGAGCACTCCCCAGTGGCCGCCGCGGGGTGGGAAAGTTGCCACGTTGGCCGGGAAAGATCCGAGAAGGACCGGCGGACGCCCCGAGAAACCTTGTCGAAGCGCTTCGACAACATATGGACACCCACCCCCGGTGGGGTTACTGTCGTTGCACCCTCACTCGCCGATATCCCTCACCGTTATCCGTTACGCGCACTGTCGAAGCGCTTCACACACCGCTTGGAGAGCTGGATGGTCACCCTCGCCGAGGTCGCCCAGCACGCCGGAGTCTCGGCGAGCACGGTGAGCTATGTCCTCAGCGGCAAGCGGTCCATCTCCGTGGGCACCCGGCAGCGGGTCGAGCAGAGCATCCAACAGCTCGGCTACCACCCGAACGCGGGCGCCCGGGCGCTGGCGAGCAACCGCTCCAACATCATCGCCCTGATGGTCCCGTTGCGTACGGACATGTACGTGCCGGTGATGATGGAGATCGCCATCGCGGTCGCCACCAACGCCCGCACGCACGGGTACGACGTCCTGCTGCTCACCGGCGAGGAGGGCCCCGACGCCGTGCGCCGCGTCACCGGCAGCGGGCTCGCCGACGCGATGATCCTGATGGACGTCGAACTCGACGACGAGCGGCTGCCGTTGCTGCGCGGCACGGACCAACCCTCCGTGCTCATCGGGCTTCCTGCCGCCACCGAGGGTCTGACCTGCGTCGACCTCGACTTCGCCGCCACGGGCGCGCTGTGTGCCGAGCACCTGGCGAAGCTCGGCCACCGCGACATCGCTGTCATCGGCGAGGCGCCCGCGGTCTACGAACGGCACACCGGTTTCGCCGAGCGCACGCTCGACGGACTCCGGTCCCGCTCACGGGAGTTGGGGGTGCGGGTGCTGCACCGGCCGTGCGAGGGCGGGTTCGACGCGATGACGGTGACACTGGCCCGGATCTTCGACGAACGGCCGGGCACCACGGGGTTCGTCGTGCAGAACGAGTCGGCGGTGGAACCGCTGCTCGCGCTGTTGCGCCAGCAGGGGCGGGCGGTGCCGGAGGACGTGTCGGTCATCGCCGTCTGCCCGGACCAGGTCGCCACCCAGGCCTCGGTGCGGCTGACGTCCGTCGCCATTCCCGCGCAGGAGATGGGGCGGCGGGCGGTGGAGCTGCTGATCGCAAAGCTCGACGGGCACGGGGGCGACGAAGTCGCGCTGCTCGCACCCGAGTTGACGGTACGGGCGAGTACGGGCCCGGCTCCGGTCACTTCCTGAGCACGGTCACTTCTGAGTACGGCTACTTCCTGAGCACGGTCAACTCCTCAGCACGGCTACGTCCTTAGTACGGCTACGTCCTTAGTACGGCTACGTCCTTAGTACGGCTATCGCCGGTCCGGTCGCTTCCCGCGTCGGGCCCCTCCCTGTCCCGGTGCGGCAGAGCTGTGCCGGTTCCCCTCCCCCACTCCTTCCTTCACAGGAGCCGCCACGTGAACCAGCCCGCCGAAACCCCGCCCCCGTCAGGCGCGGTCAGCCTCGCGCAGTCCTCCCCCACCGTCGGTACGTTCCGTGAGCGGGACGGTGCACTGGAGTGGAGCGGCCGGCAGGAGACCGTACGGATAGAACCCTGGGGTCCGGACGCGGTCCGGGTCCGGACACGGCTCGGCGGGCCGGTCCTTCAGGGGTTGCCGGGCGCCCTGCTCGACGAGCCGCCGTCGACCGCGTCCACTGTCAAGATCGAGGGCGGGCAGGGGCAGTTGACGGTCGGTGCGCTGACCGTCGAGGTGAGCGCGGAGGGCCTGATCCGGTTCCTGCGGACCGACGACTCGGCCGAGCTGCTCGCCGAGGAGCGGGCGCACTTCTGGTGGCCGGGCTCGCGTCTCTACACGGCCGTCGGCAACGGCCACCACCGGCTGGAGCAGCGGTTCGCCGCGTACGAGGGCGAGAAGCTGTACGGGCTCGGCCAGCACCAGCACGGGCTGTTCGACCAGAAGGGGGTCGTGCTGGACCTGGTGCAGCGCAACGCCGAGGTGTCCGTGCCGGTGCTCACCTCCAGCCGTGGCTACACCCTGCTGTGGAACAACCCGGCGATCGGGCGGGTGGAGCTGGCGGGCAACGGGACGCGCTGGGTGGCGGATTCGGCCCGGCAGATCGACTACTGGATCACCGCAGGGCAGCCGGCCGACGCCCAGCGCCGCTACAGCGCGGTGACGGGCCGCACGCCGATGCTGCCGGAATGGGCGGCGGGCTTCTGGCAGTGCAAGCTGCGGTACCGCACCCAGGACGAACTCCTCGACGTGGCACGGGAGTACAAGCGGCGCGGGCTGCCGCTGCGGGCCATCGTGTGCGACTTCTTCCACTGGACGCATCTCGGCGACTGGAAGTTCGACCCGGCCGAGTGGCCCGACCCGGCCGCCATGGTCGCGGAGTTGACGGAGATGGGCGTCAAGCTCGTCGTCTCCGTGTGGCCTTCGGTGTCGCCGCTCTCCGAGAACCACGAACTCATGGAGCAGCGCGGCTACTTGATAGGCACGCAGTACGGCCCGATGGCCCACGCCGACTGGCCGGACAAGGGGGTCGCCTCGACCGTCCAGGTCGCCTTCTACGACGCCACGAACCCCGAAGCTCGCGATTTCCTCTGGTCGAAGATCCGCGACAACTACCTTGCCCCGTACGGCATCACGGCCTTCTGGCTGGACGCCTGCGAGCCGGAGCTGAAGCCGGGCTTCCCGGAGAACCTGCGGTACTGGGCGGGCCCCGGCCTTGAGGTCGGCAACCTGTACCCGCTCGACAACGCCCGCACCTTCTACGAGGGCCTGGTCGCGTCCGGCGAGGACGAGGTGATCAGCCTCAACCGCTCGGCCTGGGCGGGCAGTCAGCGCTACGGCGCCGCCCTGTGGTCCGGCGACATCGGCGTCGACTTCCCGACCCTGCGCCGCCAGATCGCGGCCGGTCTCAACACCGCTCTCTCCGGCATCCCTTGGTGGAACACCGACATCGGCGGCTTCCACGGCGGCGACCCGGACGACCCGGCGTACCGCGAGGTCATGGTCCGCTGGTTCCAGTTCGGCGCGTTCTCGCCGCTGATGCGGCTGCATGGGTTCCGGGATCCGGGGATGCCGTTGGGGCCCGACATGACCGGTGGGCCCAACGAGGTGTGGTCGTACGGGGAGGAGGCGGGGGCGATTCTTGAGCGGTATGTGCGGTTGCGGGAGCGGTTGAAGCCGTATGTGTTGGGGGTGATGCGGTCGGCTCATGAGGAGGGGTTGCCGGTCATGCGGCCACTGTTCCTGGAGTTCCCGGAGGATCCGGCGACCTGGTCGGTCGACGACTCGTATCTGTTCGGGCCTGATGTGTTGGTCGCGCCCGTGCTGACCGCGGGGGCTACGGCTCGTACGGCTTACCTTCCGGCGGGGGCGAGTTGGACGGATGCGTGGACGGGTGAGGTGTTTGAGGGAGGTGTGGCGGTGACTGTCGATGCGCCCTTGGATCGGATTCCGGTGTTCCTGCGGGGTGGGGTGCGGTTGCCTATCGCCGAGTAGGGGTGGGTTCGGCTCGGGAGCGGGTGCGGGTGCGTTGCGGCTGGTCGCGCAGTTCCCCGCGCCCCTTTGGGGCGCGTCTGTTCGGGGAGTCGGTCAGGTACGGTCGATCCACGCCTCGACGGAAAGGAACACGGCCCGTGTCTGCTGCTCCCCTCCCCCTCTTACTGGCCAATCTGCTGCTGCGGCCTTCGTTCGGATCGCGGCGCGAGCCGGATCGGGTCTTCGAGCGGATCGTCGAGAAGGCGGGGTTGGCGGACGGGGACGAGTGGTTCGTCGACGGGTTACGGCCGTTGCTGCGGGAGTGGGCGGGCGACGTGGAACTGTCGCCGGTCGGCTGGCAGTCCGCGCAGGGCCATGTGCGGCGGCATCTGACCAACCGGGCCCGTGTCGGCCGGCTGATCGCCGAGCAGCCGGCCATCGCTCAAGAGGCCGTCGAGAAGCCGGTGTTCGTGGTGGGGCTGCCGCGTACCGCCACCACGCTCACCCACGGCGTGTTGTCCCTGTCCGACGAGCATCGCTGCCCCCGGCTCTGGGAGTTGCTCGCCCCCGGACTCGAACCGTCGCCTCAGGAACGGAAGAAGGCGGTCACGGCCGCGCGCCGGATGCTCGACGGGACGTATCTGCTCTCCCCGCGCTTCCGTGAGATCCACCCCATGACCGCCGAGGGGCCCGAGGAGGACACCTTCCTGCTGCCGCACGCCCTGGTGCCGTTGTCCCAGGCGCGGCTGCCGGAGTACCACGCCGAGCAGTTCACGCGGGACTTCGTTCCCGACTACCGCCACCTCAAGGAGTGCCTCCAGGTGCTCCAGTACGGGCGGCCGAAGCGGCGCTGGATTCTCAAGTCCCCTATGCACACCGGGAATCTGGACGCCCTGCGCACCGTGTTCCCCGATGCCACGCTCGTGTGGACCCACCGCGACCCGGCGACCGCCGTCGCCTCGTTCTGCAGTCTGGTCGAGTGCGGGATGGACCTCTCCCGGCGTACGACCGACCTGCACGCCCTGGGCGCCACCTGGCTGGATCTGCTGAGCCGTGCCGTGCGGCGCGGGCTCGCGGCTCGGGCCGGGTTCCCGCGTGAGGCCGTGGTGGATGTGCCCTACTCGTGGCTCGGCACCGATCCGGCGGCGGGCGCTCCGAAGTTGTACGCGGCTGTCGGCGCCCACTGGACCGACGCGGACGCGGCCCGGCTCCCGACGGTCGCCACCCACCTCAGGGGCAGCCGACCGCACCGGTACGACCTGGCCCGTTACGGGCTGACGGCGGCCGGTGTGGAGGAGGCATTCGGCGAGTACAACGCGCTGCGGGCCGAGGTCGACCGCGCCTGAACGGCACGACCGGCCCCGGCCCGGCTGCGACCGGCCTCAGCTGCTGCTGACGGTCAGGTTGTTGGTGGTGAAGTCCAGGCCGCCGGAGGACGAGGTGACCTCGTAGCCGAACTGCACGTCACCGATGGTCTCGTTGCCGAACCAGCCCTTGGTGTCCTTGATCCACTTGAGGATCGGGAGGATGTTGACGGTGCCGGAGGTGGAGTCGGAGGTGCGCAGGAACGAGAAGACCTCGTTGGCGCCGTTGCTGCCCTTGTAGACGGTCCAGGTGTGGCCGCCGAGGGTGACGTTGCCCTGCGAGGTGCCCAACGGGCCGACGGCGCCGTTGTAGTTGACCCAGAGCATGATCTCGTAGTCGTAGTCGGTGTCCCAGATGTCGTACGACGTGTTGTACGCGCCGGACGACGGCACGGTGACGTTGTAGCTGCTGGAGAGCGAGCCGAGCGAGGTGATCGTCTTGTTGATCACCTTCTTGGAGTTGGGGTACGACTTGATGCCGCCGGTGTTCGGGTGGTTGGCCCAGACACCCCAGTTGGTACCGGAGTTGGCCCAGATGCACTGGCTGCCGGCGCCCGAGCCCCAGATGTTGTTGTAGAGGGTGTAGCCGTTCAGGCTCGTGTTGCCCCACTGGTCGCAGGAGTTCCAGACTGCGGCCGAGGCGGGGGCGGAGGCGAGCCCGACGGTGGCGCCGAGCGCCATCGCCGGTGCCAGCACCGCCATGGTGATCCTGCGGAGGGTGTTCCTTGCCATGGTGGTTCCTTCCATGGGTGGGGGGATGTGGAGGGGGGAGTCACCGCGTCTCGAACGTTTCGAACGTCTCGAACGAGAGCACGCGGTCTTCTCCGGCGACGAGGTCGAGCGTGCGGGCGCCGGAGGAAGTCCTGAGGTCGATCCGGTGGGTTCGGGTGGGGCGTACGACGGCCCGGAGCTGCCCCGGTGCCCAGTCGAGGTCGACCTCCGCGCCGAACCGCGTCCGTACGCCCCGGAGTTGACCTGTGGGGCAGGCCGCCGGGAGCGCGGGCAGGAGGACCAGCCGGTCGGGGGTCGACTGGACGAGCGCCTCGATCAGTACGGCGGGGAGGGTGTGCGCGGCGTCCGCGTTGTAGACGTCCCGTCGCGGGTAGTGGGCGCTCATCAGGGACGCGTGGAAGAAGTCGCCGTCGAGCACCTCGCCGAGGGCCTGGGTGACGCGTTCGCCGTCGCGGAGGCGGGCCGCGATCAGGGCGTGGTGGAGGTGGCCGTGGGCCGAGTCGTTCTCGGCGCCCCGGAGTTGGAGCGCGCGGTACGCGGCTGCGGCGAGGTCGGGAGTGTCGTACGGGTTGATCTCGTCGAGCGGCCAGACGCCGTAGAGGTGACTGAGGTGGCGGTGGTCGTAGGTGTCGTCCAGTCCCGGCCGGGCCCATTCGGCGAGGGCGCCGTCGGCGTTGACCCGGTGCGGTGGCAGCCGGTCGGCCAACGCCCGCCAGCGAGCCGCCCGTTCGGGGTCGCCGGGGTGGTGGTCGGCCGCCGTGCGCAGGGCGTGCCGGGCCGCCGAGAGGTCCATGGCCGCGTTGACGGCACCCCAGCTCGCGTTGGCGGGACGGTTCTCGGGCGAGTAGGAGGGGACGACGACGAGATGGCCGTCGGCGTCGGTGCGGGTGAGGAAGTCCTCGTAGAACAGGGCGACTTCGGCGAGCAGGGCGGCCGTGCGCGGGTCGTGGACGCCCTCGGTGTCGTCGTGGTCGACGAGCGGCTTGAGCAGCCAGTCGGCGCCGGCCGTCCAGAGGTGCAGGGGGTATTCGCGGCTGAAATGGTACGTCAGCCCGGACTCGCCGTCGGTGTGCGCGGGCGCCATGACACCCCTCGCGCCGAAGACGGTACGGGCGTTCTCCCGCCAGTTGTCGACCTGACTGTGGATCAGGGAGGCGAGCGCTTCGGTGACTTCGGGGAGGGCGCCGGCTGCGGCCGACGCGGTCTGCAGGTTGACGTTGGCGTCGTTGGTGAACGCTCCCGACCACGCCGTGTCCCAGTCCCCGGTCCACAGGCCGGTCAGACGGGGCGGGAAGAGGCCGCTGGCCGACAACAGGTGGTAGCGGCCGGCGGCGAAGAGGCGCTCCAGGAGGGCGGGGCTCTTGGTACGGGCGAGCAACTCCGTGCCGGGCAGGGCGCGTTCGGTGTCGTCGGCGGTGAGGTCGAGGGTGACGCGATCGTAGGCGGTGCGGTGGAGGGAGATGTGGCGGGCGAGGAGGTCGCGGTACGTGCGCTCCCCTTGCGGCTGCTTGTCGTCCGCGTCCGACAGCAGGTCACGCAGAGCGCGGGCGTGGTCCTCCGTGCCCAGTTCGCCGACGTGCCGGTCGACACGGGTCAGCAGCAGCACGCCCTCCGCGCCCTCGATGCGCACACCGGGCGGGGTGAGGGTAGTGGCGCCGCCCGTGGGTACGACGAGGGTCACGCCGGTGTAGGCGCGGTCGCTGTCGGGGTAGCCGACCCGGAGGGTAAGGAGGGCGCCCTCGGGGATGCGCACCACGCTCCGGCCAACGCCCAACTCATCAGGGGCGCCCGGGAGTCGGTGGTCGAGATCGATGTCGAGGGCGAGGCTGTGGCTGTGGCTGTGGCTGCCGGTGACGTACTGGACGATGACGTCGTCCGAGCGGGAGACGAAGACCCGGCTGCGCCACCCCTCGCACGCGGCCTCGACGACGCCGCTGGTGAAGTCGACGGACCGCCGGTAGTCCCGGCGCTCCCCCTCGGGCGCTCCTCCCGTCAGCCGCACCTGGAACGCCGGGTGGAAGGGCTGCACCCACTGCAGTTCCCGCCCGTCGGTGAAGCTCTCGGCGGCCGTGAGGTCCCCGGCGAGCAACCGGTCCTGGAGGTCGGCCAGTTGGTCCGCGAGCTGCGGCGGGCGGGCGTGTTCGCTGCCGTTCGGGCGTACGAGGGTGTGGTGTGTGACGACGACACGGTCGCCGGCCGGATCGCCGAACACCAGGGCGCCGTGGCGGCCGTTGCCGCTCAGATAGCCGTCCTCCCAGCGGGCGGCGGGGTGGGGCTCCCAGGTGCCGTGGACGGGTCCGTTCGCTGTCATGGCTTCAGCACCGCCACTCCGTACCGGCCGAGCTGGATCGTGTCCGTGACCGTGTCCCCGGTCAGCAAGTCCCTTCGAGTGCCCGGCACTTGGACGGTCACGGGGTCGGAGCCGTGGTTGAGGACGAAGAGCAGTTCGCCGCGCCGGACCGCCTCGACCCCGGCGGGCAGCCCGTCCAGTACCGGTCGGACGCCCGCGTCGGCGCCGATCCGGGCGAGGAGGTCGCGGAGCGCGTCGGGCTCGGGGAGGGTGGAGACGTACCAGGCGCTGCCCTTGCGCAGGATCGCCGGGAGTCCGTCGAGTTCGCCGCCCTTGTACGGGGTGATCTCGTCGGCGCCGTCGGCCTCCAGCTCCTCGGACCACAACTGGCCCTGGAAGCCGTCGACTTCGACGGTCTCACCGGCGTCCAGCGGCCACCACTCGTGCAGGGTGCGCAGTCCGAACAGTTCGCGGAGTCGCTCGTCCATGCCGCCGGGGCGTACCCGGTCGTCCTCGTCGGCGACTCCGGTCAGGAAGCCGCAGACGAGGGTGCCGCCGTCGCGTGCGTAGGCCAGGAGGTTGTCGATCGCCGTGTCCGTGAGCAGGTACAACTGCGGTACGACGACGAGCCGGTAGGCCGACAGGTCGTGCTCGGGGTGGGCGAAGTCGGTGGCGAGGTGCGCTTCCCACAGGGCCCGGTGCCAGGCCCGTACGACCTGTGGGTAGTCCACCTCGGCGGAGAGCCGTCCGTCCTGGGCGCCGCCCCACCAGGCGTGCCAGTCGTGGAGGACGGCGATGTCGTTGGCGGTGTGACTGCCCGTCACCTCGCCGCCGATGGTGGCGAGTTCGGCGCCGAGCTGCTTGATCTCCTGGAAGGTGCGGCCGTGTTCGCCCGCGTGGCTGACCATGCCGGAGTGGAACTTCTCGGCGCCCTGCCGGGACTGGCGCCACTGGAAGTAGCAGACGGCGTCGGCGCCGCGTGCCACCGACTGGAGCGACCAGAGGCGGTTGAGGCCACGCGGCTTGGGGTGGTTCACGCCCCGCCAGTTGACCGGACCGGCCGCCTGCTCCATCAGCATCCACGGGCCGCGTGCCTGCGAACGCGTCATGTCCTGCACGAGCGCGGCCTGTTGGGCGCCGAAGGGGTCACGGGGATCGGGGTAGAGGTCGACGGAGACGACGTCCTCCTCCTGCACCCAGCGCCAGGCGTCCTGGCCCACCCACAGCGGCATGAAGTTGGTGGTGACCGGGAGGTGCGGGGTGTGGCGGCGGACGATGTCGCGTTCCGCGAGGTAGCACTCCAGGAGTGCGTCGGACGTGAACCGTTTGAAGTCCAGTACCTGGGACGGGTTGCGCATGTAGTGCGGGAGGCGCGGCGGGAGGATCTCCGACCAGTCGCCGTATCCCTGGCTCCAGAAGGCCGTGCCCCAGGCGGTGTTGAGGGCGTCCAGCGTCCCGTACTTCCCCTGCAGCCAGCGGCGGAAGGCGGCGGCCGACTCGTCGCCCCAGTCGTAGGTGCAGTACTCGTTGTTGATGTGCCACATGGTGAGGGCGGGGTGGCCGCCGTAGCGGGCGGCCAGGTCCTCGGTGATGGCGGCGGCGTAACGGCGGTAGACGGCGCTGGAGTGCGCGAAGTGCTGGCGCCCGCCCCACCATTCGATGCGCCCGTCCTCGGCGACGGGCAGGGTCTCCGGGTGCAGCCGGCCCATCCAGGGCGGCGGCGAGGAGGTGGGCGTGGCAAGGACGACGCCGATGCCGCTCGCGTGCATCAGGTCCATCAACCGGTCCAGCCAGCCGAAGTCCCGTGCCCCGGGCCGGGGTTCGAGCTTGGCCCAGGAGAAGACGCCGAGGGTGACGGAGTTGACGCCGGCGTCCTTCATCAGCCGGACGTCCTCGGGCCAGGTCTCCTCGGGCCACTGTTCGGGGTTGTAGTCGCCGCCGAAGAGAATGCGGCCACGGGTGGCGTCGGCGAGGCCGGGGCGGCCCTCGGGCCTCTCGGGTACGGGCATCAGACGGGCTCCCCGTACTGGATGCCACGCCCGTTGGTGGCGAGGTAGACGCGGCCGTAGACGCGCGGGTCGCCGGTGATCACCTCACCGGTCCAGCCCCACTGATGGGCGTCGTCGTTGATCCGCGTCCAGGTCTTCGCCTCGTCGTCGGAGCGGTAGACGGCGGTGATGGCCTCCGTGCTGCCGACCATGTAGACGGCCGGGTAGGCGGCGCCCTCGGCGGCCCGCCCGAAACCGAGGGTGTACGAGGCCCAGCAGCTGGCGACCTTGGTGAAGGTGAGACCGCCGTCGACGGACCGGTACAGCCCGTTCCACTTGACGCTCAGCCACAGGTCACCGGACCTGCCCGGGGCCGCGACCAGCTCGAACTGGGCGTCGCCGGACGGCAGCCCGCCCGCACGTGCAGTGAAGGAGAGGCCACTGTCAGTGCTGGCGTATAGCGTTCCCGTGTCGGTGTCGTATGCGTAGAAGAGCGTCGGGTCGGCCGGGTCGGCGACCGGCGTGGCGCCCTTCGGAACGGAGGAGATCTCGGTCCAGGTCGTGCCGTTGTCCGTGGAGCGGTGGGCTGGGTACTTCGTGCCGTCCCAGTGCACGAAGGTCCACAGCAGCACGCTGCCGTCGGCGTTGGTGGCGATCGGTCCCGGTGCGTTCTTGGCGATGTCGGGCTGTGCGGCGAAGGGCGCCCAGCTCCGCCCGCCGTCGTTCGAGAATGCGCCGTTGCCGTTGTCGCCCCACCCTGTCCGGACGACGTACGACGGTCTGGCCGCGGCCTGGGCGAGTCCCGTCGCCGTCCCGAACACGGGGTTCGACGCCATTCCGCGCGACGGAGACGCCGTGAGCCGCTCGTGGTACATCACGCCGATGTCCCCGAGTCCGCTGAGCAGATGTGCCTCCCCGACCGGGGGCGAGATCAACTGGCGCACGGACGTCTCCTCCAGGCCGCGGATCTGCGGGGCCCAGTGCTTGAGGTCACGGGTGCCGTAGAGGGTCGCGCCGGTGCCGTACACGAGGTGCCGGGAGTCGTACGGGTCGAGCGCGAGGGCCTGGATCCACCAGCCGAACTTGGGCGCGTCGCCGCCCCACTTGAGGAAGGGAGTCTCGGACACGTCGAACACGGCGGAGTCCTTGAGGGACGTCCACGTACGACCGCCGTCCGTGGAGCGGAACAGGGTGTCGATGCCGGCCCAGCGGTTGTTGGTGGAGACGACGACGGTGCCGGCCCGGCAGGCGTCGACGGCGACTCCACCATAGGCGAAGGTGTCGGCGGAGCCGTCGGAGGTGGTCCCGCCCGGCCTGACCGGGGTCACGTCGGTCCACCGGCCGGTCGTGGTGCGCAGCCGGTGCACACTGCCGTCGGACTGGCCGTTGGGACCGGGCGCGTTGCCGTACGTCACGTACAGGTCGCGGGTGTGCGGGTCGTAGGCGGCGCGGATCGGGACCTTGGCGGAGGTCGCGCCGACGGGCTGCCCGGGCACGGCCTGCCAGGTCGTGCCGTCGGAGGTGCGGTACAGGTTGGCCGTACCGGCGGTGCCCTTGCCGTCGCCGTCGCCCCACCCGGCGTAGACGGTCCGGCCGACGGCGACCAGGAAGGTGACGCCCTGCCCGCTCGCGCTCGGGACGGCAGGGAAGCCGCTGACGGCTGCCCAGGTGGCGCCCCGGTCGGTGGACCTGAGCAGCCCGTCGTGCCGGGTGCCCAGCCACAGGGCGTCGCTGTCCCGCGGATCGACGAGCAGCCGCTCCCCCGCACCCCGCCCGTCCTCGTTGGCCCCGAGCTTCACGGCGAGGTCGGTCCGGGCCCAGGTCGCGCCCCGGTCCTCGGACCGCAGGACGGCACCGTTCCCGGCCCAGGACTGGGCGTAGGTGCCGAGGGAGAGGTAGACGCGGTTCGGGTGCGCGGGGTCGACGGCGATGGCCTCCACCCCGAGGAGGTTCCAGTCGTCCCACCCGAGGTGATCGGTGAGGGGGCTCCAGCGGGCGGCCCGCTCGTCCCACCGGTAGGCACCGCCGATGTCGGTACGGGCGTAGGCAAGCCCTCGTACGGAGGGATGGAACAACACCCCGGTGACGAATCCGGTACCGCCGATGACGACGTTGCGCCAGCGATAGGAGGAGGGCACAGCGGCAGCGGGCGCGGCCTGGGCGGCCGTACCAGAGAGAGAAACGGCGGAAACAGCGGCGACGGCAGCACTTGCAGCAAGAACGGCACGTCTACTGGGCCGAGACAAAGACATGACTTACCTCGATCTTGGAAAGAGGGGTGAGGGGAAGCGCCCCTTCAAGGGGCGCGGGGAACTGCGCGAGAAACCACAACGCACCCGCAGCCACCAACGAACCGCAAGAGGCACCCCGAACCGTGAGCCAGGGAAAACAGCACCTCAGCCCTTGATCGCCCCGGTCAACATGCCCTTCTTGAAATGCCGCTGCACGAACGGCGACAACACAGCCACCGGCAACAACGCCAACGTCATGACAGCCATCTGCACGGCGAGTGCGGAAAGCTGCCCCGTCTTGATCGCCTGCCCCATCCCCACCGGAGGTTCCTGCTTCTGCACCAGCTGAATCATCACGTTCTGCAGCGGCATCATGTCCTGGTCGCTCAGATAGATCGACGCGTTGAACCAGGCACTCCAGTAGCCGACCGCGTAGAACAGCGTGATGACGGCGATGACCGCCCGCGACAGCGGCATCACGATCGTCCACAGGATCCGCCAGTCACCGGCACCGTCGATGCGCGCGCTGTCGATGAGTTCGGGTGATATGCCCATGAAGAACCCGCGCAGGACCAGGATGTTGAAGACGCTGATCGCGCTGGGCAGGATCAGGGCGAGGTAGGTGTCGGTCAGGCCCAGGGACTGGACCAGCAGGTACGTCGGGATGAGGCCGGCGCCGAAGAACATCGTCGCGAGGAACGTCATCAGCATCCAGCGGTGGCCGACCGAGCCGACGCGGGAGAGGCCGTACGCCGCGAGGATCGACACCGTCATGGAGAACGTCGTACCGACGAGGGTGACGCCCAGGCTGACGAGGCTGGCCCGGGTGACCTGGCCGCCGCTGAGCAGTTCCTGGTAGGCGATGAAGGTGACGCCCTTGGGGATCAGCACGAGACCGCCGGCCTCGGTGATCGTCTGTTTCGTGGACAGGCTGGTGACGACGACGATCCACAGCGGGAAGAGCACCGCGAGGCAGGCGCCGGCCAGGACGATGCCCTTGCCCGCGAGTCCGGCCTTGCCGGGTTCGCCCTCCCAGACGGGCCGGGGCGGGGCCGCCCAGCGGCTCGGGGCCGGTGTGGTCCGCCCGGTCGCGGCACGGGGACGTTCGTCGGTCGTGGCGCTCACTTTTTGTACACCCCCTGCTCGCCCATGAGATGGGCCACCTTGTTCGCCGCGAGGACCAGACCGAGACTCACCACGCCCTTGACCAGGCCGGCGGCAGCCGCGTAACTGAAGTCCTGGTTGCGTACGCCGTTCCACCACACGAAGGTGTCGAGGACCTCCGCCGCGCCCGGTCCGACGGCGTCGCGCTGGAGGAGGATCTGTTCGAAGCCGACCGTGAGGGCGTCGCCGACGCGCAGCACGAGCAGCAGGGCGATCACCGGGCGCAGCGCGGGCAGCGTGACGTGCCACATGCGGCGCCAGCGGCCGGCGCCGTCCATCGCGGCGGCCTCGTACAGGTCGGGGCTCACGGAGGCCAGCGCGGCGAGGAAGACGATGATGCCCCAGCCGGCGTCCTTCCAGACGCCCTCGGCCGTGACCAGGAACTTGAAGATCCCGGGGTCGGTCATGAGGTCGAAGCCCTCGTAGCCGTGCTGCCGCAGGGTCTGCGCGATGATGCCGGCGCCGCCGAAGATCTGCTGGAAGACGGTGATGACCAGCACCCAGGAGAAGAAGTGCGGGAGGTAGAGGATGGCCTGCGAGACGGCCCGGATCCGGGGCCTGATCACGCTGTTGATGAGCAGCGCGAGCATGATCGGGATCGGGAAGAAGAGCAGGAGCTGGAGGGAGAAGAGGACCAGCGTGTTCTGTACGGCGTCCCAGAACGCGGAGTCCTCGAAGATCCGCTGGAACTGTTCGAGGCCGACCCAGGGGCTGTGGAAGATCGCGACGAAGCCGTTGTCGCTGATGTAGGGGTCGTACTCCTGGAAGGCGACGACATTGCCCAGGATCGGGATGTAGTTGAAGACCAGGACCAGCGCGAGGGCCGGCACGGTCATCAGCAGGAGGGTGCGGTCGCGTCGCAGCCGCACGCGCAGGCTCAGCCTGCCCGAGGGGCGGACCGGCCCGGACGTCCCGGTCCCGGCGGCACCGTCACCGGGGCCGCCCGCCTCAACTGCCCCGGCCTGCTTGCCGATCGCCTTCCCGGCCCTCGTACGAGCCGTCTTCCGCCGCTTCTGGGTCTCTGCCTCGGAACCGCCGCGAGGCACCGTGCTGTGGGACACGGCCGTCTCCTTGCCTCAGTTCCGGGTCACTTCGCCGCGCCGTTGGTGTCGAGCAGCTTCTGGTACCAGTCGCGCAGCTGGTCGCCGCCCTGGCTCTTCCAGTCCGACACCGCCTGCTGCATGTCGCTGATCTTCTTGCGGCCCCGGACGATGTCGTCCTCCAGCTGCTCGAAGTCGTTGGAGAGATTGGTCCAGCGGGTCGGCTCGACGACCTGCATTCCGAAGAACGGCGTCTTCTTCGTGAACGCGCCCATCCGCTGCTGCCACTCGACCTGCGCCTTGGCGATGTCGGGGAAGTCGGGGTGGGCGATGGTCGAGGCGGGGCTGGCGACCATGACGAAGGCGTTGGTGACCTCCTGGTTGCCCTTGTCGTTCTTCGTGGGCACCCCGTCCTTCACCGTGTAATGGGTGCCCTCGACGCCGTAGTTGGTGAGCATGTACTCCTTGGTGCCGTACGGGGCCGCGGTCACGTCGGCGACGGCGAGCACGTCCCGGATCGTCTTCTCGGAGGCCTTCTTGCTGACGAAGGCGAAGATCCCGGCGGGCTGGACGGCGTACAGGGTGGGGTCGCCGCCGTCGTGACCGAAGATGTCCATGCCACCGATGCGGAAGTCCTTGTTCTGGGTGGCCTGTTCGGCCGTCTTGCCCCACCACGACGAGATGTCGTTGTTGAAGAAGAGGACCTCGCCCGAGGTGAAGCGCAGGCCGGCGTCGCCCTGGTTCTGCGCCTTGGCGTCGGGGTGGACGACGTCGGCGGCGTACAACTTCCGCGTCCACTCCAGGGCTTCGAGGTATTCGTCGGTCTCGACGCGGTAGATCAGCTTGCCGTCGACGAGGTTCCAGCCGAGGGACTTCTCACCGCCGGAGAGCACCCCGAAGATGTTGAACGCCGTCCACTTCATGTCGTCGCACGCCCACACCTTCGCCTTCGCGTTGGTGATCTCCTTGGCCAGCGCGAGGAACTCGTCGGCGGACGTGGGGAGTTCGTAGCCCTTCGCCTCGAAGATGTCCTGGCGGTAGTACGGCACGATGTTGACGACGTACGAGGCAGGCATGGGCAGTCCGCGTAGTGCGCCGCCGAAGATCGAGCGCTGCCAGGCCTCCGTCGGGATGCCGGCGAGGTTCGGGTAGTCCTTGACCGCGTCGCCGGAGAGGTACGGGCCGAGGTCGGCGAACTTGCTGTTGATGGCGCTGGGGATCTTGCCGCCCATGTTCCAGCCGGGGATGACCACGACGTCCGGGATGTCGCTGGAGGCGAGCACCGCGCCGAGCTTCTCGTCGTAGGTGTTGCCGTCCTGGTTCTGCCAGGAGACGTCGACGCCGGTCAGGGCGTTCATCGCCGTGTAGTACGGGTTGTCGCCCTTGGGCGGGGTGCCCCAGAACGGCGACATGATCTTCACGCTGCTGCCCTTGCCGAGCTTCTGCGGCACCGAGGTCTTCAGCGTGGCCAGGTCGAGCTTGCTGGTGAAGCCGATCGACGAGCCGTTCTTCGACGGGATGTCGGGCGTGACCACGTTCTGCGCCACGAAGGTCGGGAGGATCTTCTGCGCGTCCTTGCCCGAGGTGGTGCCGTCCTTGGAACCGCCGCCGGAGCCACCGCAGGCGGCGAGCAGCGGCATCCCGCCCGCGACCGCCGCGGCGGCGACCGCCGTGGAGGCGAGGAAGCTTCTCCGGCTCGGTGCGGAGGAGGCGGAGGAGGCATTCGGCGTCATTGCGTCAACCCTTCATGGCGCACCAGGACACCCGGCGGTGGGCCGTCGGCTGCGGTGTCTTCAGTGGAACTGGCTGAGCTGAAGCGGCTCTTCGACTCTTCTGGCTCTTCGGAACTCTTCTGGCTCTTCGACGGGTGCAGGGGCACTCTGTAGTCGAAGCGCTTCGATGTTGCTGCGAGGTTAAGTGAACACCTGAGGGCGCACAAGGGTCGGCCCCAAGATTCCTCCAAGCTGCGGGGCCCCGCACGCCCCAGTTATTGCGGCTGGGTCTCTTGACACCCACCCCCACGTCGAATGAGCATCGAAGCGCTTCGAATGTGCCTGGCCGCTCCATCGCAAAGGGAACCCCACGTGACCGCACAAACGCCGCCTTCGCCGCCATTCCGCGATCCGCAGCTGCCGATCGCGAAGCGCATCGACGATCTGCTGTCGCGCCTGACCCTCGACGAGCGGGTGGCGTTCCTGCACCAGTTCGCGCCCGCCGTGGAGCGTCTCGGCATCGCCGCCTTCCGTACCGGGCAGGAGGCGCTGCACGGAGTGGCGTGGATGGGCCCGGCGACGGTGTTCCCGCAGGCGGTCGGTCTCGGCGCCACCTGGAACGAGGAGTTGGTGCACCGGGTCGGCGAGGCGGTGTCGAAGGAGGTCCGCGCGATGCGCGCCCACGACGACCGCGTCGGCCTCAACGTCTGGGCGCCCACGGTCAATCTGCTGCGCCACCCCCTGTGGGGCCGCAACGAGGAGGGCTACTCGGAGGACCCGAGGCTGACCTCGGCCATCGCCACCGCCTACACGAGCGGGCTGCGCGGCGACCACCCCGCGTACTGGCGCACGGCGCCGGTGCTCAAGCACTGGCTGGCCCACAACAACGAGACGGACAGGGCCACTTCCTCGTCCTCGGTGCGCCCGCGCGTCCTGCACGAGTACGACCTGCGCGCCTTCCGCGACACGGTCCGGGCGGGCGCGGTGGCGGGGGTGATGCCCGCGTACAACCTGGTCAACGGCCGCCCCAACCACGTCTCCCCGCATCTGCGCGAGCAGCTGCGCACCTGGACGGACGCCGACCTCCTGGTCTGCTCGGACGCGGCGGCGCCCTCCAACCTGGTCGACCCGGAGCACTACTTCGACACCCACGAGGAGGCGACGGCCGCCGCGCTGATCGCCGGCGTGGACAGCTTCACGGACCACGGCACGGACAGCTCGAAGATCGTCGCCCGCCTCCAAGGGGCCCTGGAGCAGGGCTTGTTGACGGAGGAGGACATCGACAGGGCGGTCCGCCGCCAGCTCTCGGTCCGGTTCCGGCTTGGCGAGTTCGACCCGCAGTACGACCCGTACGCGGACACCAAGGACTTCGACACCCCGGCCCACCGCGCCCTCGCCCAGGAGGCGGCGGAGCAGGCGATCGTCCTGCTGAAGAACGATGACGCGACGCTCCCGCTCGCCCCCGGCACCCGGATCGCGGTCGTCGGCCTGCTCGCCGACGAGTGCAAGACCGACTGGTACAGCGGCACCCTCATCCACCGCTCGACCCCGCTGGAGGGCCTGTACGAGCGCTTCGGCGCCGAGCACGTCGAGTTCGCCGAGGGAGTGGACCGCGTACGGCTGCGGACGTCGGCGGGTACGTTCCTGCACGTACCGCCCGCCGAGGACGCGCCGGAGGCGGCCCGGGGCGCGGAGGGCGCGCTGGACCCGGCCCTCCTCGCGGGCCGCACGGACCTGTCGCCGCTCACCGCCGGGCCCGAGGCCGAGGGCACGGAGTTCGCGCTGGTCGACTGGGGCGAGGGTGTCCTTACGCTGCGCGCGCCGGACGGCCGCTATCTCTCGGTCGCGGAGGACGGCTACGTACGGGCGTCGGCGGACCAGCCCGGAGGCTGGGTGGTCCAGGAAACGTTCCGCCTGGAGCCGCACGAATCCACCGATTCGCATGAAAACCACCGCCACCTCCTCAGGCACGTCGGTACGGGTCGCCACGTCTCTGTCGCCGCCGACGGCGTAAAGGTTGCCGCCGAGGACGAGACCCCTGACGGGACCTCCCAGGAGACCCCTGACGAGACCTCTCCGGAGATCTTCGAACTGATCTTCGTCGAACGGGGTGAGGAGTCGGTGAAGAGAGTGGCCGCGCGGGCGGACGTGGTCGTGGTGGTCGCGGGCAACGACCCGCACATCAACGGCCGCGAGACGGAGGACCGCACCACACTGGCCCTCCCCGCCCACCAGCGGCGCCTGCTCACGGCGGCCCGCGCGGCGAACCCCCGCACGGTCCTGGTCCTGACCTCGGCATACCCGTACGCGGTGGACGTCGCGGACCTCCCGGCGGCCCTGTGGACAGCGCACGGCGGCCAGGCGGCGGGCACGGCGCTGGCCCGCGTCCTGGCGGGCGACGTCTCCCCGGCGGGCCGCCTCCCCCAGACCTGGTACGCGGCGGACACGGACCTCCCCGACCTCCTGGACTACGACGTCATCGGCTCCCGCCAGACGTACCTCTACTTCGAGGGCACCCCCCTCTTCCCCTTCGGCCACGGCCTGTCGTACGGGTCCTTCTCGTACGGCGACCTGACGGCGGAGGCGGAGGAGGGAGAGCGGGACGGAGGGGACGACGAGGGAACACTGCGGGTGTCCTTCACGGTCGCCAACACCGGTTACGTCACGGCGGACGAGGTCGCGCAACTGTACGTGCGGGCACCGGAGTCGCCGGTGGCCCGCCCGCGCAAGGAGCTGCTGGCCCACCGCCGAGTCACCCTGTCACCAGGGGAGTCGGCGACGGTGTCCTTCGAACTCCCACTGGACCGGCTGGAGTTCTGGGACGTGGCGAACGGCGGCCGACGGCTCGCCCCCGGCTCGTACGAGCTACTGGCGGGCGCGTCGAGCGAGGACGTCCGGGCGAGTACGACGGTCCGGCTGACCGGCACTCCGGCGACACCGCGCGCGGTGCGCCAACTCGGACTGGTGGCGGCGGACTTCGACGAGCAGAGCGGCGCCGAGATCGTCGACCGTACGAAGGTGTCGGGCGACGCGGTGACACCGGCGGGCGGCGGGGAGGCCGAACTGCTGTACCGGAACTGCGACTTCGGGGCAGGCGTCACGGAGATCACGGTCGAGGTGGCGGGCGAGGGGGTGGTGGAGGTCGTCCTGGACGGCGCGACGGAAACGGCGGCGGTCCTGACGCGAACGGCGACGGCAGGCCCGTACGCCTACACGACGGTCCGAGCCCCGCTCACCACCACCGACACCGCCGGTGTGCACGACGTACGTCTGAGGCTGCGCGGCCCCTTGCGGCTGGCGCGTGTCGACTTCCCGGGCTGAGGGTCCCGGGCGGTCGGCGCATGGAAGGGGCCCGGCACCGGAAGGCATCGGTGCCGGACCCTTTCGTGACGGCGCGTTCGCGTCATCGGCGAGTGTACGTGAAAATGGTTCCCATTAGCTAGAGGGTGAGGCCGGTCAGTACGAGGACGCGCTCGTACGTGTAGTCCTCCATGGCGAACCTGACGCCCTCGCGGCCGACGCCGGACTGCTTGGCGCCGCCGTACGGCATCTGGTCGGCGCGGTAGGAGGGCACGTCGCCGATGACGACACCGCCGACCTCCAGGGCGCGGTGGGCCCGGAAGGCGACCTGGAGGTCGTGGGTGAACACGCCTGTCTGGAGGCCGTACTTGGAGTCGTTGGCGGCGGCGAAGGCGGCGGCCTCGCCGTCCACCTTCCGCACGGTGAGGACCGGTCCGAAGACCTCCTCGCAGGAGATGGTGGCATCGGCGGGTACGTCGGTGAGGACGGTCGGCGCGTAGGAGGCACCGTCGCGCTTGCCGCCGGCGAGCAGGTTCGCGCCCGCTGCCACGGCCTCGTCGACCCACGCCTCGACCCGCTTGGCGGCGTCCTCGCTGACCAGCGGCCCGACGTCGGTGGCGCCGTCGGCCGGGTCGCCGGTCACCTGGGCCTCGACGGCGGCGACGATGCGGGGCAGCAGGCGGTCGTAGACGGAGGCGTCCGCGATGACCCGCTGCACGGAGATGCAGGACTGGCCGCCCTGGTAGTTGGAGAACGTGGCGATACGGGTCGCCGCCCAGTCCAGGTCGGCGTCGGAGGCGTAGTCGGCGAGGACGACGGCCGCGCCGTTGCCGCCGAGTTCGAGGGTGCAGTGCTTGCGCGGCACCGAGTCCATGATCGCGTAGCCGACCTTCTCCGAGCCGGTGAAGGAGATCACGGGCAGGCGCGGGTCCTGTACGAGGGCGGGCATGCGGTCGTTGGCGACCGGGAGGACGCTCCAGGAACCGGCGGGCAGGTCGGTCTCGGCGAGGAGTTCGCCGATGACGAGGCCGGAGAGGGGGGTGGCGGGGGCCGGCTTCAGGATGATGGGCGCGCCTGCCGCGATCGCCGGGGCGATCTTGTGGGCGCAGAGGTTGAGGGGGAAGTTGAAGGGGGCGATGCCGAGGATCGCGCCCTTCGGGAAGCGGCGGGTGAGGGCGAGGCGGCCCTGTCCGCCGAGGTCGGTGTCGAGGCGCTGGGCCTCGCCGCCGTTGAAGCGCCGGGCCTCCTCGGCGGCGAACCGGAACACGGAGACGGCTCGGCCGACCTCGCCGCGGGCCCACTTGACCGGCTTGCCGTTCTCGGCGGAGATGAGCTGGGCGATGTCTTCCGTGCGCTCGGCGAGGCGGCGGCTGACGTGGTCGAGGGCGGCGGCGCGGACGTGGGCCGGGGTGGCGGCGAACTCGTCGCGGACGGCGTGGGCCGCGGCGACGGCTTCCTCGATCTGGTCCTCGGTCGGCACGCCGACCTTGCCGACGAGGCGTCCGTCCCAGGGGGAGGTGACGTCGAAGGTGGTCTCACCGGTGGCCTGACGGCCGGCGAGCCAGAAGGCGTGGGTGCGGGGCGGCGGCGTGGAGGTCATGGGTACACGGTAGGGCGGGGAGGGGGTGGGGGTGGTTGGCCGGGGTGGAGTGGTGGGGGTGGGGGGTGCGCCGGATTGGCGTGGTTTTTCTTCGCCCCCGCCGCCCCTACCCGTCCCATCCCGTTCCTGGGGGCTGCCGGCACCACTCAGCCCGTCCGGCGTTCGAGGACGAGCGCGTTCAGCGCGATACGCGGGGGTCCGGGGGCGGCAGCCCCCAGGGATGGGAACGGGTAAGGGCGGCGGGGGCGAGGAACAACCCCCTACTCCCCCACCGCCGCCGTAGTCTTCAACGCCAGCCACAACTCCATCCGCACATCCGGATCATCCAGCGACCGCCCCAGAATCTCCTCCACCCGCCGCATCCGATACCGCAACGTGTGCCGATGCACCCCAAGATCCGCCGCAGCCGCATCCCACTGCCCGTGCCGCGACAGCCACGCCCGCAACGACGCCACCAGATCCCCCCGCCCGGTCGCGTCATGCTCGAACAACGGACGCAGCAACCCGTCCGCGAACGCCCGCACCGCGTCGTCCGCCAGCAACGGCACCACGGACCCGGCGGCCAGCTGCTCGTGCCCGACCAGCACCCGCCCCCTCCGCCGGGCCACCGACAACGCCTGCTCGGCCTGCTTGTACGCGGCAGCGGCGGCGATCGGCCCCGCAGGCCCCGACATCCCCACCACCAGCTCGTCGTCGTCACGGGATCCGGCCGAGGAGGAACCCCCCGGGGCGGAAGTGGAGGCGGAGGCGGAGCCAGTGGCATCCGCCCGAGCCCCCTCCACCGCCGCCGCGAACTCCCCACAGGCCACCTCCGCCGCACCCCCGTCCACCGCGAGCACGACCAGCCGCTCCCCCTCCGGCACCACGAGCACCGCCTCCCCGGCCCGCGCCGCGGCGGACTCCAGGCACTCGGCGAGCCCGCCCAGCGGATCACCGCCCGCGTCGGCGGCGACCAGGGACCCGGCCGTCGGCCTGCTCACGGCCCCGCCACCGGCATCCCGCGCCGCTCCCGCCGCCCCCACCGGAGCCGACGCCGCCTCCGCGACCACGATCCGGAACGGCGCGTCGAGCAGCTCGCCGTACAACCCCCCGGCCACCGCCCGCGCATGATCGGGCTCCCCGGCCAGCAGCATCCGCAGCACAGCCGCCCCGATCCGCTGCTCAGCGGCCTGGAGCGAACGAGACCTCTCCGTCGTCAACGTCAACAGAGCGATGGCCGAGTGCAACGCGTACCGCTCCGCCGTACCCAACGCCCCGGCCGTCCCCACCGCCAACGCGGCCCGCGGACGCCGCCCGGTCCCGAGGGAGTGCAGCTCGACCCGGTCCCGCTCCTCGCCCTCACCGCGCTCTCCCTCCCCCAGACCCACCACCGCGCTCGCCGGTGCCGCCCGCTCCCGCAGCCGCTCCACATCCGCCGTGAGCCGGGCCGCCCGCCGCCCGGCCCACTCGGGTGCGGTGGCGACGACCGCGCCCGAGGCGTCGTAGAGCGCGGCCCACCCGTCGACCTGTGAGGCGAGCGCGGCGAGCAGGCCCTCCGGGCCGTCGCTCAGCGCCTGCCGGGTCAGTTCGCGCTGGGCCGCGAATCCGGCCGTGACCGCCCGGTACTGGTCGGCGGCGATCGCGGCCGACACCGCCTTGCTGATGGCGAGGAAGGGCGTACGGCGCGGGACTTCGAGGAGCGGGAGCCCCTCGTGCTCCGCCGCCTCCACCAGCGCCCCGGGGATCTCCGCGTAGTTGACGCCGACGCCGAAACCGAGCCCGGCGACCCCCGCCCCGGCCAGCCGCTTCACATAGCGCCGCATGGTCTCCGGGTCCTCGGCGTCCAACTTGAGGGCGGTGATCAGGAGCAGTTCCCCGCCCTCCATGTAGGGGACGGGGTCGGCGAGTTCGCTGGCGTGCACCCAGCGCACGGGTACGTCGAGGCGGTCCCCGCCCGCCCGGACGGTCAGCCTGAGCGCGGAGTGGTGGAGGAGCGAGGCGAGCGTCGGGGGCATACGGCCTTCAGATCTGTGGGGACTCGGTGAACTCTTGGCCGCCACGTATGAACGACCTGTGCCGATTCTGCCTCACCGTACGTACCGCGCACCCAATACGTCATACGTACGCGTCAGCCCCGCAGATCCACCAGCAGCGGAGGAGCGTGCTCGCCCTCGACGGTCGTCAGGGACAGCACCGCGTGCCCCGGCGGCACCTCGTGCGCCAGTTCGGACGCCGACCAGCGCTCGCGTTCGACCGTACGTACGGTCACCGCGTCGGTCGTGACGGCCTTGCCGGTGACCAGCTTGCGCAGCGCGTGGATGGCGCGGGTCATGGGCTGATCGGCGAAGACGGTGTGCTTGGCGACGTCCCGGGTCTCCACCCACGCCGTGCCCCAGGCCTGCGCGAACCGGCCGCCGTCCCAGGTCGTCACCCCGGAGAAGGCCATACGGCAGCCGACGGCGCCGTACAGCGGCCCGTGCAGCGCCTCCGGAACATCCCCTATCGTCCGCAGGGCGAGCACGACGCCCGCGTTCTGCGAGCGCATCCGCTGGATACGGCGTACGGAACCGGCGGTGACCGTCCCGGTCGCGTCGTCGAGGACCAGGCAGGCGAAGTGCGGGCGCCGTCCGTCCCGTACGACGGCGCTGAACTGCGCGAGGACGAGCCGGGTGATCAACCGGGCGGCCTCCTCGTGCCCGTGTTCGGGCAGGTCGACGCGGACGCGCAGCGGATGCTGGGCGAGGGCGCGCAGCGAGAAGGGCCGAGCGGAGCCGCCGCCACCGAAGAAGCCGTCGAAGACGGGCCGGTTGAGCAGCGCGAGCCGGTCCGCGACGACCCGGCCGACGTCCGCCGGGCTCGCCGACTGCCGGATGCGTACGTCGAGTTCGCGCCGCATGACGGCGGACTCGTCGCCCGCGAGCGCGTCCCGCAGGGCGGTGAGCGCGGCGGGGTCGCTCTCCAGCAGTTCGCGCAGCACGGGCAGGGCCGGGAAGTGTCCGTGCGCCGCCCGGTAGGGGCCGAGCACCTGGGCGAGCGCGGTGGCTGCGCTCTCGGTACCGACGGTGTCAAGGTCGCCGACCAGCGCCTCGGCGAGGAAGGCGGCGGCCTCGTCGGGATCGTCGGAATCGGCATACGGATCGAGGTCGTACACGGAGTCCCGATCCCCTATGCGTACGACGACGTCGAACGCGGCGTCGGCGGCGACGGGCGTTCCGGGCGCGGACACGGTGACGAAGGCGCACTGCCCGGTGAGCGCGCGCAGGGCCAGCGCCTCGGTCACGGGTTCGACGAGCCGCCGTGTCTTGCCCGCTCCGGACGGCCCGATCGCGAGCAGCGAGGTCCCGAGCACCTCGGGCCCGAGCGCGGCTCCGGCACCGTGATAGACGAGCGGCGCCCGCTCGGCGGCCACCCATCGTCCGATACGGACCTGTCCCACGGCCAGATCGTGCCGCGCGGTACGCCGCTCCAGGTCCCGGGCGCCGGAGGGGTGCGCCCAGGCCGCCGCGCCCTGCCGCAGCACGGTGTCCCGGAATCCGGCGAGCGCCCCGTCCCGCCGCGCGACGGCCCACTTGTGCTCGACTCGGGCACAGTCGACGTCGTTCATACGACCGCCGCTCACCTCCCCGGTGAGCAGCTCGGCGGCCTCGTACTCCCCGGCCTCCCGGAGATCGGGCCACTGCTCACGGGGCCGGTCGGCGGGGGCGGGCCCGGTGGGTCCGGCAGCGGCCTTACGAGAGGCGAGCCGCTCCTTGGCGTAGGCCCACCACCCCCCGACCCGCGCGAACGGCCACACCACAAGCAGGCCAATGACCGTATAGAGCCCGAACTTGAACAGGTTCGACCCGAACACGTCGAACCCGCCGGAGATCAGGGCGACGAGGGCGACGACGGCGTCGACGATCGGCAGGGCGTCCCAGCCGGCGCCGGGAAAGGCGTCGGGAAACACGAAACTGAGCGTCACGACGGCCCCGAGCAGCGCGAGCAACGCCCGCGCGGGCTGCGCCCGGCGCCCCACGAAGTGCCGGGCGATGTCGGGCCAACTCCCGAGCCGCCCCATGGCATAGAGGAGCACGAGAAAGAAGAAACCGTTGTAGACGAGAACAGCGGCACTGCCCTCCCACCCCTTGGGCGCGACGGTGCCGCCCCACCACCAGTCCTCCGGCGTGAAGAGCTTGAGCAGCACCCACTGGTAGGGCATGGCCCCACGCCGCCACACGGACCACAGGAACAACCCGACGACCAACGGCACCAACAACCCGACAACGGTGACAGGCGAGAGCCGCTCAGCCGCCTGCGCCCCCTTGGGCAACCGATACCCGTACCGCCAGATCCCGGGCTTGGCCGCGGGCCGAACCTCATTGAGCCACGCGGCGACGGACACCCGCCCGGGCACCCCCTGCTCAACGGCCCGGGGCGCCTGAACAGGCCGAGGCGGCACGGACGACCCACCCGGCGCCCCCGCCGGACGCGGCACAGGACTCGCATGCGTACCCCGCGCGTCCTGCGTACCGTCGCTGTCCATCGCCTTGCCCCCTGACCAGCCGTTCCGCCCACCATCAGCCATCAGACGTCAATCTAACGCCCCGGCAAGGGGAGTTCACCGCTCGACCGGCCATCGAGCCCGAGTGTCTGTACGAGTGGTGGTGTGCGAGGGCGTCGAGGGGTGCCCCAGCCCGAACAGCTGGCAGTGGGAAGCACGCTCAGTCGAACCTATTGAGCGGCCTACCGGTCCAAGGGTTCACACCCGTGCCCAGAAGACGCTCCTCGTCCCGGAAATTCAAGAATCGAGCCCTCTGTACTCCCCACAGAGCTTCGTCGCTCACAGGGCACTCGGAGAACTCGCCCCGCAACAGCCGGAGCAGGAATTCGACGATCCCGCAGTCATGGACTTTCCACCCGCCTCCCTGACGCTCCCACACCGCAACAGGCCATCGGTCCGGGTCGGGGTCCGAGGTCACCCAGCACAGGCTGTCCGCACTGTTCGTCTGGCCCCAGACGAGCATGTCCTCCAACCGGTGCCGAGAACCGTCACCGGGCTCTTGCCACAGGTGCATCGCATTCGACTGCAGGACGGATTCCGGCAAGCGCCCAACCGTCAGGGCCGCAGCCGGCACCCCAGGGCGCGGAATCGAAACAAAGAGGCTCTCCTCAATGGATCCCGCGCCGAAAGCGGAAACGAATTCCTGGTAGTCACCGGGAAACGACGTGACACCGAGTGCGACCGCTGCACCCTCCCAGTCCACCGCGTCCCCAGCCACCCCTCCCTCCTGGAGTAGCGACAAGACTCCCCTCAACTGTCCCAATTCGTTACGCATGATGCCTTACTCGCCTTTCTCCTTTCCATGGAGAGTGCCCTTCGCGCTTGTCTCGCAGGAGACGGGCAATCTGCCCCTGGCCGACTGCGACTCTCACCTGGTTCCCGTAGGAAGCCAGGTGATCTTCAACCCCAGGATCATTCAGGAGATGACAGGCGTTGACCCACTCCCCGGGGGCCGGTTTCCCAGGTAGGCGGGCGGCTTGGGCGGGCGGGTGGTGCCGCCGCGCGGAGTGCCCTTGCCCCGGGTCGTGCCGGTGTTGCGATACCTCGTGGAGTTCGAGCAGCCGTACGTGCAGCCGCGACCGCTGCTGCCCCCGCTTCCACTACTGGCGCGGGTGCCGGTGCGGGGCTTCCCCGAGTACCGCGTTTCTCCGCTACCCCTTTGATCAGCTGTACAGGGAACTCACGAAACCCTCACGGCTGGAGATCCCAGCGATGCCATCCGCGCATCGATGCCGGGGCCATCGGCGTGACCTCACTAACCGCCTAGATCACCGAGGAACGGCTGTGAGACCTGCCCGCCTGTGCCCGCACCCGCGCCGACCGACACCGCGTTGGCCACCCAATTTTGAAACCCCGTCAAACCAAGGGGCTATCAGGCATGGACTGCCACCGCACATCCCCTGCGGGCCATCCGCGAGGAAATTTCTTCTCCCTCACAATGATTCGCAAGAATTCAGAAACACCTCCTTCGACCCACAAAAAGCCAGGACACTGACGGAACGCCACAGCAACATTCCATTGGTCATCATCCACTCCCGGGACCAGCAAGCAGACATCACCGTTCCAATCATGATAAGCCCATGGCACGACATACTCCCAGGACTCCCGCACCGCGTCCGGAATATCAAGAACTTCCGCATATGAATCGTGAAGGTATCGCCTCTCTTCCTGCATAAATTTCAGCAGCGGATCCCCCCCTGCCGGATGCGGAACAAAGAGGTGACTCCAGAAAATTGCATCACCATATCCATCAACAAATTTCTTGTAGTCGACAGGAAGCGTCTTCCCAAGCCAATCCTCAATGGCATTCCACGACTCCGGGGCGGCTGGCCGAAACCTCTCCCTGTCCCCCAGCAGAGACTCCAGATAATCTGACATCGAGATCACCTTCCATAGGTTTCGGAGGAGCAAATAGCCGAATTCTCCTCCTGCGTATTGATGACATAGCAGTCGACGTCCATACCTCGGTTCCCACTCGCCTCCATATGGATCAGGCTCGGAACTCCAGACGCCGGATTCGTATAGATGGGAGTCACTTCATAGTGGACGGCCTGACGAAGCCGTATTTCCCCCGCTATTCGATTCTCAATCTTACTCATGACAGGGCTGTTGGCGACCCGATGCAGAGGCACCAAGTTACGCAGATCAGTGCCGGATCCCCCGAACTGACATCCAGCCAGATGTCCGCGCGCACGATTACGCCCGAGAGGAAGGCTGTAGAAGTCAGGCGGTGTCACCTGACCACTCTCACAGTCAGCCTTCCACGCGGTCTTCGTTCCATCCACCATGTCCTCGGGCCCCGCGAAATTCGCCACCATACCCGTGGCCCGACAGCCGTCCGGCCCGGGACGAAACCGCTCCCTCGGAAAATACGTGATGTTACCCGTGGCGTTCTCACCAGCTTGGTCGTCGCATTCGCCAGGGCTCCTGGAATCGCCGCCGGGGTTCCGAGCCTCGTCGAGGAAAGGGCCAGGCAGGGAGTTCGGCTCAAACAGCGCTGCCGTATCCCAGATCATCTCGATGACCGCCCGCTGATCCACCACCACAGCCCGTTCCACGGTCCGCTGCTGCACCCGGGCCACATCCACCCGCGGCTTAGGCACCGGCCGAGTAGGTGCCGGCGTCGGGTTCTTGCCGCGGTTCGGGTTCTGAGGTGTGGGCGGCTTGGGCGGGCGAGTGGTGCCGCCCCGCGGACTCCCCTTGCCCCGGGTCGTGCCGGTGTTGCGATACCTCGTGGAGTTCGAGCAGCCGTACGTGCAGCCGCGACCGCTGCTGCCCCCGCTTCCACTACCGGTGCGGGTGCGGGTACCGGTCTTCCCCGAGTACCGCGTCTCAAGGCGTCGCAGCTCCGCGTTGTTCTTGCGGGCCTGGCCCTGCGTGCTGCTGTTGTAGCGGCGGCCCGAACCGCCCGTGGACGTCGTGCGTCCCCGGTTGCTCTGGCCGCGCGAGACGTAGCCCTTCGGTGCGAGGTCGGAACCCCTCCCGGCAACCCCGCGCCGGTTGCCGGAGCCCGCGGACCTGGCGCTGTAGATGTTGCCGCCACCGCACGCGCACACATGGCCCGTCGGGTCCGTCCCATTCACCGGGTCGCCGTTCGCGTAGCCCTGCCGGTTGGCCTCGGCTGCCGAACCCGGGTCCAGCAGCCAGGTGTCCCGAGACGAGAACGCCCCCGTCCCCGGCTGATACCACCGCGCCGCCATGTTGACGTCCCCGCTCGTCGGATCCGTCCAGCCGGACTGGTAGCCGACCTCCGGAGTGGTCCCGTTGGTCGCGGTCTCCGTGCCGAACGGGTCGTAGGACGTGGAGCCGGTGACCTGCGTCGCATCCGCGTTGAGCCCCCCGACCAGGTCGGTGTGCCGGTCCGTCAGGGCCAGTTGGCCGGTGGTGCCTGCCGCGTAGGACAGGAGAGCGCCCTCCGGTGTGCGGTTGTACGTGGTCGTACCGTCGTTCGCGAGGTTGTTGGAGCCTCCGTCGTAGGTGAGCGTCGTCGTGCCCCGGGTCTGGACCCGGTCCAGGGAGTCGTACGCGTACTGCGTGCCGCCGTCCGTGACCTTGCGCTCGAAGGCGTCGAATGTCGACGTCGTCGAGCCGACCCTGGTCCGGCATGCCCGCCACGACCTCAGCCATGACAAGCCCCTCCACCCCCGGCGCCCAGTCCCCGCCCCGCCCTCTGTCCATCAAGGACAACGACACACCCCCATCACTCCCAAACGGTGCATGCCCGCCCCCACCCCCCAGGCCTAGCCTGCGAAGAGGCAGAGTGCCGTGGCGAACGTCCCGCGTCGGTCGGCCCTCGCCCCAGACCAGCTTCCGTCACGCCCCCAGGAGCCCCTCATGACCTCCCTCCCCCAGGAGCGCCGCCTCGTCACCGCCATCCCTGGCCCGAAGTCGCAGGAGCTCCAGGCCCGGCGGCTTGCCGCGGTCGCCGCCGGGGTCGGTTCCGTGCTGCCCGTCTTCACCGCTCGGGCGGGCGGCGGGATCATCGAGGACGTCGACGGGAACCGCCTGATCGACTTCGGCTCCGGGATCGCCGTCACCTCCGTCGGCGCCAGCGCCGAGGCCGTCGTGCGCCGGGCCACCGCCCAGCTCGCCGACTTCACGCACACCTGTTTCATGGTCACGCCGTACGAGGGGTACGTCGAGGTCGCCGAGGCGCTCGCCGAGTTGACGCCGGGCGACCACGCCAAGAAGAGCGCCCTCTTCAACAGCGGTGCCGAGGCCGTCGAGAACGCCGTGAAGATCGCGCGGGCGTACACCAAGCGGCAGGCCGTCGTCGTGTTCGACCACGGGTACCACGGGCGGACCAACCTCACGATGGCCCTCACCGCCAAGAACATGCCGTACAAGCACGGCTTCGGGCCGTTCGCGCCCGAGGTGTACCGCGTGCCCGTGGCGTACGGGTACCGGTGGCCGACCGGGGCCGAGAACGCCGGGCCCGAGGCCGCCGCCCAGGCGATCGACCAGATCAGCAAGCAGGTCGGGGCCGAGAACGTCGCCGCGATCATCATCGAGCCCCTGCTCGGCGAGGGCGGGTTCATCGAGCCCGCCAAGGGGTTCCTGCCGGCCGTTCGGCAGTTCGCCGCCGACCACGGCATCGTCTTCGTCGCCGACGAGATCCAGTCCGGGTTCTGCCGTACGGGACAGTGGTTCGCCTGTGAGGACGAGGGCATCGTGCCTGACCTGATCACCACCGCCAAGGGCATCGCCGGCGGGCTGCCGCTCGCCGCCGTCACCGGGCGCGCGGAGATCATGGACGCCGCCCACGCCGGTGGCCTCGGCGGCACCTACGGCGGCAACCCCGTCGCCTGCGCCGGCGCCCTCGGCTCGATCGAGACCATGAAGGAACTCGATCTCAACAGCAGGGCCAAGCGCATCGAGGGCGTCATGAAGGCGCGGCTGTCCGCCATGGCGGACAAGTTCGAGGTCATCGGTGACATCCGCGGGCGCGGTGCCATGATCGCCATCGAACTGGTCAAGGACCGCACCACCAAGGAGCCCCACCCGGAGGCGACCGCGGCTCTGGCCAAGGCCTGTCACCAAGAGGGTCTGCTGGTCCTCACCTGTGGCACGTACGGCAACGTCCTCCGTTTCCTTCCCCCACTGGTGATCGGGGAGGATCTCCTCAACGAGGGCCTCGACATCATCGAGCAGGCCTTCACCAGCATCTGAGGTCGCCATGGCTCCCGCCGCCTCTTCCCGGCTCCCGTTCGTACCGGCCCGCCCGCCCGGATTCCGCTTGTTTCCGGGCCCGTGGGGAGCCCGTGCGCGCGCCGTCAGAGCGTGTGAAGAAGGTGTGCGGGGTGGATGGCGGGTGGCCTGTCGGCCTGTTTCCGCCGCCTCCCCTGCCGTAGGTTCTACCCAGATGAGAGATACACCCCGGCCGCGGGAAACCGCGGACGGCACCTGGTCGGGGCCTCCCCAGCTTCGATCCGGTCGTGCCCTCGCGCACACAACCGGAGCTTCCGGCTCCGGGTCTCCTCACCGATCGGACAGTCGCCCGCCCCAAACCCCCCGGGGCGTGCGACGACCCGATCTGATCGACCGGCCCGGTACTCTCCCCCCTGTTCCGGGCCGGTCGAACTCTCTCCTCCTCCTCGCCCTGCTGACCCTCGCGGTCCTCCTCTTCGCGCTGATCACCTGGCAGGTCGCCGTCCACGGCCCCCTCGCCCGCGCGGACGAACGTCTGAGCGACTCCCTGGTCCACCCGAACCGCTTCTGGGCCCTCCTCGCCGACTTCGGCAACATCGAGGTCGCCGTTCCCGTCCTTCTCGCCACCTTGGTGTACGTCGGCCGGTGCGCGCGTCGGTCCGGTGCGGAACGCTGGTGGCGCGAACCGGTCGCCGCGGCCCTGCTGATGGCGGCGGTCCCGCTGATCGTCGTACCGATGAAGGAACTCGTCGCCCGGACCGGGCCCCCGGTCATGGGCCCCGGCACCGGCTTCTACCCGTCCGGGCACACCGCGACGGCCGTCGTGGCCTACGGCTCCGCCACCCTGCTCCTCCTGCCGTGGCTCCGCCGTACGTACGCCCGCCGCCTCGCCCTGACCGGCTGCCTCGCCCTCAACGTGGCCGTCCCGGTCGGTCTGGTCGTCCGCGGTTTCCACTGGCCGCTGGACGTGGTGGCGAGCTGGTGTCTGTGCGGGGCACTGCTGATCCTGCTGCGACTCTTCGTCAGCCGCAGACCCCTCTCGCCCTCGTCTTCGGCCTCCCCCTCGTCCTCGCCCTGAAGCCACGGTTCGCGTCGGCCGCACGGACGGCCGACGAGAGCGTGGTCACAGGGTGGTGGTCACAGGGTGACTGTCATCACCTGTCCTCGTCGGTCGCCAGGCTCGCCGCCGCCTCGTGCATCGCCAGTTCGAGGAGCGCCGGATCGGTGAGGGTGCCCGAGCCGTCCGGTGGGATCAGCCAACGGACGCCGCCGGTCGCGCGGTTCGGGTACGGCACCACGATCCAGGTGCCGTTTCCCGCCGTACGCACCCCCGTGCCCAGCCAACGGGCGGCCGTGCCCGGCGGCACGAAGAACCCCATCCGGGAGTCGCCGAAGTCGACGAGCACCGGGCCGGGCTGGTCGATGACCCGGGTGAGGACGTCGAGGGTGGGGTAGCCGAGTTCGCCCGGCAGGATCAGTACGTCCCAGGCCTTGCCGGCGGGCAGCAACGCGATCCCCAGGGGATTGCGCTCCCATTCCCACCGGCAGGCCTCGGGATCCGGAGCAACGGACGCCAGCCACTCGACCGCCGTTTTCGCCCCTGTCATGAGAGGACCTCCCTTTTCTCGTGAACGCCGATCGCGTTCACGAGGGAGAGGGAGGTCTCCCGGGACCATTACGCGGGTTCCGCTACTTATTGGTAGTGAACCAGGTCACGGTGATCAAGCCAGGCGTGCGCGCCCCTTGAGGGGCGCGGGGAACTGCGCGACAAGCCCCCACCTGCCCGCAGCGAACGGACAACCTGACTAACTGTCGAATCCCAACCCGAACCGATCCATCGCCCTCAGCCACACATTCCGCCGCCCCCCATTCGCATCGGCCCGCGCCAGCGACCACTTCGTCAACGCGATCCCCGTCCACGCGAACGGCTCCGGCGGAAACGGCAACGGCTTCCTGCGCACCATCTCCAGCGCCGTACGCGCACTCCGCTCCCCCGCCAGCAGATCCAGCATCACGTCCGCCCCGAACCGCGTCGCCCCGACCCCGAGCCCGGTGAACCCCGCCGCGTACGCCACCCGCCCCCCGTGCGCGGTGCCGAAGAACGCCGAGAAGCGCGAGCAGGTGTCGATCGCGCCGCCCCACGCGTGGGTGAAGCGGACGCCCTCCAGCTGCGGGAAGCAGGTGAAGAAGTGGCCGGCCAGCTTGGCGTAGGTCTCCGGCCGGTCGTCGTACTCGGCGCGCACCCGGCCGCCGTACTGATAGATCGCGTCGTAACCGCCCCACAGGACGCGGTTGTCGGCGCTCAGCCGGAAGTAGTGGAACTGGTTGGCGCTGTCCCCGAGCCCCTGCCGCCCCCGCCAGCCGACCGAGGCGAGCTGCTCCTCGCTCAGGGGTTCGGTCATCAGCGCGTAGTCGTAGACGGGGACGGTGTACGCCCGCACGCGCTTCACCAGGCTCGGGAAGATGTTCGTCCCGAGCGCGATCCGGCGGGCCCGGACCGACCCGTAAGGGGTGCGTACGGCCATGCCCGCGCCGTACGGCCGCAGCGTGAGCGCCGGTGTGTGCTCGTACACCCGGACGCCCAGCCGCAGGCAGGCCCGCTTCAGTCCCCAGGCCAGTTTCGCCGGGTTGAGCATCGCGACGCCGGTGCGGTCGTGCAGGCCGGCCAGGAAGGTGGGGGACGCGACCTGGTCCCGTACCGCCTCCGTGTCCAGGAACTCGGTGCCGGTTGCGAGGCCCTGGGACGTCAGCTCCTCGTGCCAGGCTCGGAGTTCGGCCGCCTGATGTGGCTCGGTGGCGACGTCGATCTCGCCGGTGCGTTCGAAGTCGCAGTCGAGGGAGTGGCGGGCCACCGCCTTCTCGATCTCGTCGAGGTTGCGGGCGCCCATCTCCTGGAGTTGGTGGATCTCGTCCGGCCAGCGGGCGAGGCCGTTGGCCAGGCCGTGGGTGAGGGAGGCGGCGCAGAAGCCGCCGTTGCGGCCGGAGGCGGCCCAGCCCACCTCGCGGCCCTCGACGAGCACGACGTCCCGCCCGGGGTCGCGCTCCTTGGCGATCAGCGCGGTCCACAGCCCGCTGTAGCCGCCGCCCACCACGAGCAGATCGCAGCTCTCGCCGCCGGTGAGGGCGGGCTCGGGGTGGGGCTTTCCGGGGTCGTCCAGCCAGTACGCGACCGGCTGGGCGTCCGAAAGGGATTTCGTCCAGCGATTCACATTTCCATGGGTCATGGCGCTTGGGGCCATGATTTCAACTCCCTACAGAATTTTTCGGGTTACGCCTTCTGCCTGTTGCGGCGATTTCCGATGACCATTCCACTGAGCACGAGCAGTACGGCGACCAGGAACATGGCCGTACCGATGACATTGATCTGAACGGGCGTTCCGCGCTGTGCCGAACCCCAGACGAACATGGGGAAGGTGACGGTCGAGCCCGCGTTGAAGTTGGTGATGATGAAATCGTCGAAGGAGAGCGCGAAGGCGAGCAGCGCGCCCGCGGCGATCCCGGGGGCCGCGATGGGCAGGGTCACGCGTACGAAGGTCTGCACCGGGCCCGCGTAGAGGTCCCGGGCGGCCTCCTCAAGCCTCGGGTCCATCGACATCACGCGTGCCTTGACGGCGACGACGACGAAGCTGAGGCAGAACATGATGTGGGCGATCAGGATCGTCCAGAAGCCCAGCTGGGCGCCCAGGTTGAGGAACAGGGTGAGCAGCGAGGCTGCCATGACGACCTCGGGCATCGCCATGGGGAGGAAGATCAGGGAGTTGACGGCGCCCCGCGCGCGGAAGCGGTAGCGGACCAGTGCGAAGGCGATCATCGTGCCGAGGACGGTCGCCCCGATGGTCGCCCAGAAGGCGATCCGCAGGCTCAGCGAGAGCGAGCCGCACATGTCGGCGACCCCGCAGGGATCGCGCCAGGCGTCGGTCGAGAACTGCTGCCACTCGTAATTGAAGCGGCCCTTCGGTTTGTTGAAGGAGAAGACCGTGACGACGACGTTCGGCAGGAGGAGATAGCCGAGGGTGATGAGTCCCGCGATGACGACGAAATGGCTCTTGAGCCAGCGTCCGATGGATTTCAGGAAGCCCATTTAGACCAGGTCCTCCGTCCCGGACTTGCGGATGTAGAGGGTGACCATGATGAGGATCGCCGCCATGAGGATGAAGGAGAGCGCGGCGGCCGTCGGATAGTCGAGGATGCGCAGGAACTGCGTCTGGATGACGTTGCCGATCATCCGGGTGTCCGTCGAGCCGAGCAGGTCGGCGTTGACGTAGTCGCCGCTCGCCGGGATGAAGGTGAGGAGCGTGCCGGAGACGACCCCAGGCATCGACAGCGGGAAGGTGACCTTGCGGAAGGTCGTGAACGGCCTGGCGTACAGGTCGCCGGCCGCCTCGTGCAGGCGTCCGTCGATGCGTTCGAGCGAGGTGTAGAGCGGCAGGATCATGAACGGCAGGAAGTTGTACGTCAGACCGCAGACCACCGCGAGCGGGGTGGCCAGCACCCGGTCCCCGGCCGTGATGCCGAGCCAGCTGGTGACGTCCAGGACGTGCAGCGAGTTGAGGGCGCCGACGACCGGGCCGCCGTCCGCGAGGATCGTCTTCCAGGCGAGCGTACGGATCAGGAAGCTGGTGAAGAACGGCGCGATGACCAGGATCATGATCAGGTTGCGCCAGCGGCCCGCGCGGAACGCGATCAGGTACGCGAGCGGATACCCGAGCACCAGGCAGAGGATCGTGGCGGCGCCCGCGTACAGGACCGAGCGCAGGAACTGCGGCCAGTACTCGGAGAGGGCGTCCCAGTAGGTCGCGAAGTGCCAGGTGACCTTGTAGCCCTCCTCCAGGGAGCCCGTCTGCACGGACGTGGAGGCCTGGTAGACCATCGGCAGCGCGAAGAACACGAACAGCCAGAGCAGACCGGGCAGGAGCAGCCAGTACGGCGTCCAGCGGCCTCTCCTGCGCGGCGGCTTCTTGGCCGGCGCGGGCGCCAGAGGCGGCGCGTCCGGGGTCGCGGTGGCCATCAGGCAGCCGCCTCCTCGTCGACCGAGCCGACGCCTGCGTCTATGTCCTGGTCGGCGTCCAGGCCGAAGGTGTGCGCCGGGTTCCAGTGCAGGACGACCTCGGCGCCGGGGGTGAGCCGGGCGTCGCGGTCGATGTTCTGGACGTACACCTCGAACTCGGGGCAGACGGGGCTGTCGATGACGTACTGCGTGGAGACGCCGATGAAACTCGTGTCGGCGATCTTGCCGGTGATGCGGTTGCGGCCGGCCGGGATGTCCCCCGCGTCGGCCGCGTGGGTGAGGGAGATCTTCTCGGGGCGGACCCCGACGAGCACCTTGCCGCCGGTTCTGGTCGGCGCCGAACAGCGCGCCTCGGGGAGCAGGAGCTTGCCGCCGCCCGCCTTGAGGACGATCTCGTCGCCGCTCTTGGCGTCCACCTCGGCCTCGATGAGGTTGGAGGTGCCGAGGAAGTTTGCGACGAACGTCGTCTGCGGGTTCTCGTACAGATCGGCGGGCGAGCCGAGCTGTTCGACCCGGCCCGCGTTCATCACGGCGACCGTGTCGGCCATCGTCATGGCCTCCTCCTGGTCGTGCGTGACATGGACGAAGGTGATGCCGACCTCCGTCTGGATGCGCTTGAGCTCAAGCTGCATCTGGCGGCGCAGCTTGAGGTCGAGGGCGCCGAGGGGCTCGTCGAGGAGGAGCACCTTGGGGGTGTTGATCAGCGCGCGGGCGACGGCGACGCGCTGCTGCTGGCCGCCGGAGAGCTGGTGCGGCTTCTTGCGGGCCTGCTCGCCCAGCTGGACGAGGTCCAGCATGTCGTCGACCTGCTTCTTCACCGACTTGATGCCACGCCGGCGCAGGCCGAAAGCTACATTCTCGAAGATGTCAAGGTGCGGGAAAAGCGCGTACGACTGGAAGACGGTATTCACCGGCCGCTTGTATGGCGCCAGATGGGTGACTTCCTGCTCGCCGAGGTAGACCGTCCCGGCGGAAGGTTCCTCCAGCCCGGCGATCATCCGCAGGGTGGTCGTCTTGCCGCAGCCGGAGGCGCCGAGCAGGGCGAAGAAGGAGCCCTGCGGGATGGTGAGGTCGAGGGGGTGCACGGCGGTGAAGGTGCCGTACGCCTTGCTGATCCCGGAGAGCCGGACGTCGCCGCCGTGGTCTGTGTCTGTGCTGGTCATGGTGTGGTCCTTGGGGAGTCGGAGGGGTGTCGCACCGCTGGGGCAGGCGGGGCTACGCCCCTGTCAACTTCGCGAACTTCTCCTCGTACGCCGTCTCTTCCTTCTGGCTCAGCAACCGGAAGGCGTGGGACTTCGCGGCCATGGCAGCGTCGGGGATGATCAGCGGGTTGTTCGCCGCGTCCTTGTCGATCTTCGCGAGGTAGGGCTTCACGCCGTCGACGGGACACACGTAGTTGATGTAGGCGGCGAGTTCGGCGGCCGGTTCGGGCTCGTAGTAGTAGTCCATGAGCCGCTCGGCGTTCGTCTTGTGGCGGGCCTTGTTGGGGATCAGCATGTTGTCGCTGGACGTGATGTAGCCGCTGTCCGGAATGATGAAGTCGATGTCCGGGCTGTCCGCCTTGAGCTGGACGACGTCCCCGGCCCAGGCGATACAGGCCGCGAAGTCGCCCGAGGTCAGGTCCGCGGTGTAGTCGTTGCCGGAGAAGCGGCGGATCTGGCCCTTGTCGACGGCCTTCTGGAGCCGGGCGATGGCCGCGTCGTAGTCGTCGTCGGTGAACTTCGCCGGGTCCTTGCCCATGTCGAGCAGGGTCATGCCGATGCTGTCGCGCATCTCGGAGAGGAAGCCGACGCGCCCCTTGAGCTTGGGGTTGTCGAGCATGTCGGAGACGGACTTCACCTCGACGCCGTCGAGCGCCTTCTTGTTGAAGGCGATGACGGTCGAGATGCCCTGCCAGGGGTACGAGTAGGCGCGGCCGGGGTCCCAGTCGGGGCTGCGGAACTGCTCGGACAGGTTCGCGAACGCGTGCGGGAGGTTCGACGCGTCCAACTTCTGCACCCAGCCGAGGCGGATGAGCCGACCGGCCAGCCAGTCGGTGAGGACGATGATGTCCCGGCCGGTGTCCTGGCCCGCCGCGAGCTGCGGCTTGATCTTGCCGAAGAACTCGACGTTGTCGTTGATGTCCTCGGTGTACTTGACCTTGATGCCGGTCCGTTCGGTGAACGCGTCGAGCGTGGGGTGGTGCTTCTCGCTCTCGTCGACGTCCATGTACTCGGTCCAGTTGGAGAAGTTGACGGTCTTCTCCTTGGCCGAGTGGTCGTCCGCGGAGACGCCTCCCTCGGTCTGGCCGGCCGCGGGGATGCCGCAGCCGGTCAGCGCACCGAGGCCGCCGGCCACCAGGGCGCCGCCCGCGGAGGCGCGCAGCAGGGACCTGCGGGTTAGGGCGGCCCTGCCGTTTCGGAAGCTGCGCCGCATGGCGGCCATCTGGGCCGGGGAGAGGCGGTCGGGCTCGTACTGCTCCATGCGCTGGTGCCCTTTCGGGAGGATGGTTCGGCCGCTGGTCGGTCGGCCTGTGTCCGGTCAGCGGTCCCCGAAGATCGTGCGGTGCCAGTCCTTCCGGGCGACCGCGGTGTTGTCGAACATGACGTGCTTGATCTGTGTGTACTCCTCGAACGAATACGAGGACATGTCCTTGCCGTAGCCGGACGCCTTGTACCCGCCGTGGGGCATTTCGCTGATGATCGGGATGTGGTCGTTGACCCACACACAGCCCGCCTTGATCTCGCGGGTGGCGCGGTTCGCCCGGTAGACGTCGCGGCTCCAGGCGGAGGCGGCGAGCCCGTAGGGCGTGTCGTTGGCGAGCCGGATGCCCTCGTCGTCGCTGTCGAAGGGCAGTACGACGAGGACGGGCCCGAAGATCTCGGACTGGACGATCTCGCTGTCCTGGGCGGCATCGGCGACCAGGGTGGGCCGGTAGTAGGCGCCGCCCTTCAGCTCGCCCTGGGGAGCCTCGCCGCCGGTCACCACGCGCGCGTAGGCACGCGCCCGCTCGACGAATCCGGCGACCCGGTCACGCTGGGCGTGCGAGATGAGCGGCCCGAGGTCGGTGCCCGGGGCGAAGGGATCGCCGACCCGGACGGTGTCCATGAGGGCGGCTGTTCTCGCGACGAACTCCTCGTACAGCGGGCGCTGCACGTACGCGCGCGTGGCGGCCGTGCAGTCCTGCCCGGTGTTGATGAGGGCGCCCGCGACGGCGCCGTTGACGGCGGCATCGAGATCGGCGTCGTCGAAGACGACGAAGGGTGCCTTGCCGCCCAGCTCCAGGTGGAGCCGCTTGACGGTGGCGGTGGCGACCTCGGCGACGCGCTTGCCGACGGCCGTGGACCCGGTGAAGGACGTCATGGCGACATCGGGATGCCCGACGAGATGCTCACCGGCCTCCTTGCCGGTCCCGGTGACGACATTGACCACCCCGTCCGGAATCCCGGCCGCGGTGGCCGCCTCGGCGAAGAGGAGCGAGGTCAGCGGGGTCAGCTCGGCGGGCTTGAGCACGATCGTGTTGCCCGCGGCGATCGCCGGGAGGATCTTCCACGCGGCCATCTGGAGCGGATAGTTCCAGGGCGCGATGGAGCCGACGACACCGATGGGTTCCCGGCGGACGTACGAAGTGTGGTCACCGGAGTACTCCCCGGCCGACTGCCCCTGGAGGTGCCGGGCGGCGCCCGCGAAGAAGGCGGTGTTGTCGACCGTCCCCGGCACGTCGAACTCGCGGGTCAGCTTGAGCGGCTTGCCGCACTGCAGGGACTCGGCACGGGCGAACTCCTCGGCGCGCTCGGCGAGGACGGCGGCGAACCGGTGCAGCGCGTCGGAACGCTCGCCCGGGGTGGCCCCGGCCCAGCCCGGGAAGGCGGCACGCGCGGCGGCGACGGCGGCGTCCACGTCGGCGGGACCGGCCAGCTCATACGTGTAGACCTCGTCGCCGGTGGCGGGGTCGACGACCGCGAACGTACGGCCGGAGGTGCCGTGGGTCAGCCGGCCGGCGATGTACTGGGCGCCGGCCGCGAGCCTCTCCTGTGCCGGGAAGCGATGGCCCGGATTGTGCATGTCGCTCTCCTCCGTCGCCCGCCCCGAAATGTGGGGGTCAACGTAGCTCCAGGTCGATTTGAGTGCCGATCCTGACAGAGTAAGTGGACTCCAACAAGTGATTCCGTTGTTGCCTTTTGGTTACGCGACGGAATCTGTCGACGAGGTGTCCAGTCGGACGGCAAAACACAGGGCGCGTTGTCAGTGGTCACTGCCAGACTCGCACGCATGGGGAAACTTGCGAATAACCAGTCGAACCCGGCCAAGTCGGATGATTCCCGGCAGATCGCCTCCAGGGAGGCTCTGACCAGGGAAATCCGTGCGGGAGCCCGGGTCAGGTATCTGCACTTCTGGGGCCACCGGCCACGCCCGGACGGCCGCGTCGGGGCGAGCTGTCTCAGCCAGTGGTGGCCGGCCACGTTTTCCGTGGCGGGCGTCGAGTACGCGACGGCGGAGCACTGGATGATGGCCGCCAAGGCCCGCCTCTTCGAGGACCCGGAGGCGGAACACCAGGCGATCACGGCACGGAGCCCCGCACTGGCGAAGAGGGCGGGCCGACTGGTGCGCGGCTTCGACGAGGCCGTGTGGGAGCGCGAACGGTTCGGCATCGTGGTCGAGGGCAGCGTCCACAAGTTCGCCGCGCACCCCGAACTGCGGGAGTACCTCCTGGGCACGGGCAAGCGCGTCCTGGTGGAGGCGAGCCCCGTGGACCGGGTCTGGGGCATAGGCCTGGCGGCGGACGACGAGGCGGCACAGAACCCCGAGCGCTGGAGAGGCCTCAACCTGCTGGGCTTCGCCCTGATGACAGCGAGGGAGAAGCTACGAGGAGCCTAGGAGGAGCGCCCCAAAGGGGCGCGGGGAACTGCGCGACCAGCCACAACACCCCTGCGGCCGAAATACAGCCCCAGCCCCAGCCCCCGTGGCTCGGCCCTCGAACTAGAACCCCTGGGACACGGAGGAGGACAAGGAGGAGGTCGAGTACCCGTCGTCACTCGTGCTCGACCCACTGTCGTCGAACGCGATCACAATGACCCCGAACGCCGCAGCCACCACGATCCCCACCCCACCACAGATGATCCCGGCCAGCGCCTGGCCGGAGTTCGTCGCCTCCCCCTTGCGCGCCTTCCCCCGCCCGATCACCCCGAAGATCACCGCGAGGATGCCCAGGATGATCGCCAGCGGCCAGAGGCAGAAGACGACGGCCGAGACGATGCCGACGACGAGCGAGGCCGTGCCCATGCCGTTGCTCGGCTGGGGTGCCATGGGAGCCCAGCCGTAGCCGGGTGCGCCGCGGTAGTCCGGGGGCGGGCTGTACACGGGACCGCCACCGACGTGTCCGGGCTGCTGCGGGTAGCCGTACCCCGGACCGGAGGGGTAGGAGTACGGGGCGTGGCCGGGACCGTCGGGGGCTATGGGCGGCGGCGGGACCGGCTCGCCGGGTGCGGCGGGCTGGGCGTAGGAGCCGTGCGGGGCCGGCGGCGCGAAGGGGTTGTCCTGGGGGACGCCGGCCACGGGAGCGCCGGGCGGGGCGAAGGGGTTGGCCCAGGTCTGGGCGGCCTGCGGAGCCGACCCGGGCGGGGGCGTCGCCGGGGCCGAGGTGACCGTGGGGTGGCTGTGGACGGAGGGCGGCGGCGGGGTCGTACCGGCGTCGTCCCAGAACAGCGTGGTGCCGGCGCCGTCGGAACCGGTGCCCGGGGAGTTCTCCGCCGGCGGCGCCCAGGGGTCGAACTCGGGGCCGGGAGCCGGGGTGCCGCCGCCAGCGGCGGGTGCGGAGGCGGCCGGGGACTTGTCCAGCGGGACCCGGGCAGCGCTGCCGTTCGCGGAGCCCTCGCCGGCGGGCGTGCCCTCGGGCCCCGTCCCCTCAGCGGGGAGGTTCTCCGGTGACTGCGGCGGCTGCGCGGCGTCGGACATGCGTGTGGTCCCCTCGTTCGTGCGTTCCGTCATGCTACGGCCCTGGATCACCGGGCGGCGGGGCACCTCCGCCATCCCTGCCCGGCCGGCGCTCCCCCACGCCCTCCCCGCGCCCTCGCCCAACCCCTCGCCCGCCCCGGGAGGGAATCCGCGGGCGGCCTCCCAGGGCCCCGGCCTACGATGATCCCCGAGTCATCGATCAGCCGATCACCCGCGTCCCGCGGACCTTCGCACAGGCCGGGGCGCCGTTCCCGGGGAGGAACCCTTGAGCGACCACCACCAGCCCGCCGCAGCCGGCGCCCGTGACATCCACGCCTTCATCGCCGGGCTGCCCAAGGCCGAACTGCACGTCCACCACGTCGGCTCCGCCTCCCCGCGGATCGTCTCGGAGCTGGCCGCCCGCCACCCCGACTCCAAGGTCCCCACCGACCTGGAAGCCCTGGCCGACTACTTCACGTTCACGGACTTCGCGCACTTCATCCAGGTGTACCTGTCCGTCGTGGACCTCATCCGCACCCCCGAGGACGTACGGCTGCTGACCTACGAGGTGGCCCGTGAGCTGGCCCGGCAGCAGGTCAGGTACGCCGAGCTGACCGTCACGCCGTTCTCCTCCACCCGGCGCGGGATCGACGGGCGGGCCTTCATGGACGCGATCGAGGACGCCCGCAAGTCGGCCGAGGCCGAGTTCGGGACCGTACTGCGCTGGTGCTTCGACATTCCGGGCGAGGCCGGCCTTGAGGCGGCCGAGGAGACCGTGCGGCTCGCCACGGACGACCGGCTGCGGCCGGAGGGGCTGGTCTCCTTCGGGCTCGGCGGGCCCGAGGTCGGCGTACCGAGGCCGCAGTTCAAGCCGTACTTCGACCGGGCGATCGCCGCCGGGCTGCGGTCGGTGCCGCACGCGGGCGAGACGACCGGGCCGGAGACCGTCTGGGACGCGCTGAACCACCTGCGCGCAGAACGAATCGGGCACGGCACGAGTTCCGCGCAGGACCCCGCGCTGCTCGCGCACCTCGCCGAGCAGCGGATCGCGCTGGAGGTCTGCCCGACCTCCAACATCGCCACGCGCGCGGTGCGCACGCTCGACGAGCACCCGATCAAGGAGTTCGTGCGGGCGGGCGTACTCGTCACGATCAACTCCGACGACCCGCCGATGTTCGGCACGGACCTCAACAACGAGTACGCGGTGGCCGCGCGGCTGCTCGAACTCGACGAGTGGGGTCTCGCGGACCTCGCCAAGAACGCCGTCGAGGCCTCCTTCCTCGACCCGGCGGGCAAAGCGGCGCTGGCCGAGGGCATCGACACGTACACCTCGGCGTGGCTCGCCCCCTGAGCGACTCCCCTCCCCCTGCCAAGCACAATGGCCCCATGCAGAACGTGACCGCCGTGGCCCATCGCGGCGACCCCTATCGCGTCCGTGAGAACACCACCGACTCGCTGCGTTCCGCGCTCGACCAGGGCGCGGACGCGGTCGAGTTCGACGTACGGCTCACCCGGGACGGCGTACCGGTGCTGCTGCACGACGCGACGCTGAAGCGGCTGTGGCAGCAGGACCGGCCGCTGGCCGCGCTGTCGGCCGCCGAGGTGCGCGGTCTGACGGCGGGTGGGGTGCCGACGCTCGCGGAGGCGCTGGCCGCGACCGGGGGCAGCCGGGTGCTGATCGATCTGCCGGGGTCGCCCGACGCGCGGGCGGTACGGCGGGTGGTGGACGTGGTCAGGGAGCGCGCGGCGGACGACCGCGCGTACTACTGCGGGGACGCCCCGGCGATGCTCGCCGTCCGCGCGGCCGACCCGTCCGCCGAGATCGCCCTGACCTGGAAGACCCTCGCACCGCCGCGCCCGGCCCTGCTGGCCGCGGTGCGCCCGCGCTGGCTCAACTACCGCTTCGCGCTGGTCGATCGGACCCTCACGGCACGGGTGCACCGGGACGGCTACCTGCTGTCGGTGTGGACCCCGGACACCCGCCGCGCCATGCGACGCCTGCTCGACGTGGGCGTCGACTCGATCACCACGAACCGCATCGACGCGCTGTGCGCACTGCGTAAGGGGTAGCGGGCCGGGGGCGGCTCCGTGGTCCGCCGGTCAGGCCCGTCCACCGCCCGCGAACTCCCTTGGTGGCGCGATCGCTTGGGCGTCGGCCCCCTCCCCCACCCACAGGCCGATGAGCAGCGCCGCCGTCGCCTCCAGGAGGGCCGCCCGGTCCAGGTTCCCGGCGTTCAGCGGCTCGCAGCCCAGGTCGCGGACGAGTTGTCGTACGACGGACAGCGCGTGTTCGTCGTCGCCGCACAGGGGGACGGCGAGCGGGCGGCCGGCGAAGACCGGTGGGGTGAGCCGCCAGACGTCCTCGTGGCACAGGTTGAACGCCTTGACCACGTGGGCGGCGGGCGCGGCGGACGCGATGCGCCGGGCCGCCGAGGGGCCGTCGGCCGTCAGCAGGGCGAAGCCCGGACCCACCGGATTGGTGCAGTCGATCAACACCCGCCCGCGCAGCGGGACTTCGAGCGCGGCGATCGCCTCCGCCGCCACCGGGTGGGGCAGCGCGAGGAGTACGGCGTCGGTGCCGTGTTCCGCCGCCGCCCCCAACTCCCCGAAGCCGACGGCCCCGATGCGCTGCGCGAGGGCCGCCGCGCGTCCGGAGTTCCGGCCGCCGACGAAGACCTCGTGACCGGCGCGCGCCCACCGGCTGCCCAGGGCGTCCGCCATTCCGCCCGTACCAAGAATTCCCAGTCGCCTTCTCGTCTCCATGTGCCCGACGGTAGAAGGCTGTTCGGGCACCATTCGGTACGTGACCACGGACGCCGAACCGCCGTTCCCCTTCCTCGCCGACTGCCGGGCGCGGCTCGCCTTCGATCTGCTCGCCAACACCTGGAACGCGGTGGTGGTGTGGGCGCTGCGCCAAGGGCCCGTGCGGCACGGGGAGTTGCGGGAGCGGATCGGCGGCATCAGCCAGAAGGTGCTGACGGAGACACTGCGGCGGCTGGAGTTCAACGGGCTCGTCCGGCGCCGGGCGTACGGCGGCTCGCCACCGCGCGTGGAGTACGAACTCACCGACCTGGGAAGGTCGTTGCTCGCCCCGATCGAGTCGTTCGGCGTCTGGGCCTTCGAGCACGGCGACGAGGTCATGGCGGCCCAGGAGAACCACCCGGAGCACTACACTCGGGATGCCTGAGCGACGGTCGCCGGATCGGCCGGGGCGGAGCGGGTGACGTACTGCGGTACGGGGGTGTCGTCGCCGCCCGTGTCGCGGACCAGGCCGTAGCGGGTGGCGCCCCGGGGAGGTCCGCCGGTCACGTCCTCCTCGACCTTCTCCCAGGTGGTGGGGAAGACGTTGAGGCCGTAGTCGGCGCCGCGTTCGTTCACGGTGAGGGTGACGCTGCCGTCGACGTAGAAGTACTCGTTCTGCCACATCTGCTGGGTGCCGGCCGGCAGGACCGCGTAGCCGGTGGTCGTGCTGCCCATGCCGGTCGCGGAGGTGTCGGTGCTGCTGACGCCGTCGTCCATCCGGCGGCCCCCGCCCGAGGCGACGTGGAAGAGCTTGCCCTTCAGGGCCGTCCAGGCCGGCATGACGAGGCTGCCGGAACGGTACTGCGGCGAGATCTGCCAGCGCACGAGGACATAGCCCTTGCCGCTGAGCGTGACGCTGTCCCCGCGGTGGTTCATCGTGGCGTGCGCGCCGCCGGTGCTGGTGATCCCGGACTCGGTGCGGTGCGGGAGGGCCGCGGGCAGGGCGTTCGGGTCGGGTGCCGGGTCGACGGCGTCGACGACCGTGCCGTACGTGGCTGTCTTCGTCGGGGTCGCGGACGGGGAGGGCGAAGGGGAGGCGGAGGGGGACGGGGACGCCGAGGGTGTGACCGACGGGGTGCCGGGCGGGGCGGTGGTGGGCGTCTGGAGCTGGGCGCGGGCCGTGGGGGCAGCGACGGCCGGTGGCGGGTCCTCGGCGGGGTGCGTCACGACATACGCGCCGCCCGCGACGATCGTCGCCCCGGCGCTCAGGGCGACGGCGGGCTTGGTGAGGGCGCCGAGCACCTTGCCCGACCAGCCGACGGACGCGGTGGCGGCCGTGGCGGCTGCGGCCGTCTTGCCGCCGAGGGCCAGCGACAGGGTGAAGCCGACGGGCAGCGGGACGAGGGCGATGCCGACGAGGAGACGTTCCGCCGGTACGACGACCGCCTCGCCCGGGCTCGCGCAGTAGGCGCAGCCCCTGATGTGCCGGGCCAGCCGCTTCCGCCAGACGGAGTCGGGGTCGCCGTCCCAGCGGACGGTCAGTTCGCGCAGGTCGGGGCAGGCGCCGTCGAGCGCCCGTACGATTCCGCGCGAGGCTTCGAGGCGCTCCTTCATCCGCTGGACGCGGACGGCCGCGTGCTGTCTGCTGATGCCGACGGCCGCCGCCAGCTCCCGCCGGGTGAGTTCGCCCGCGACCTCCAGCCACCACAGCGACAGCAGCTGCCGGTCCTCGTCGTCGAGCCAGCGCACCGCCTCCGCGACCTCGCGCCGCTGCCCCTCCAGTTGGAGCCGCAGCACGGTGAGTTCGGCGAAGTCGGCGGCCCCGTCGGCGGTCTCGTCGCGCAGCGCGTCGGTCGTACGGCGGCGGGCGCGGTCCCTGATCTGGCGCATCGCGATGGCGACGAGCCAGGACCGGAAGCTGTCCGGGTCGCGCAGCGAACCGAGGTTGTCGACGGCCCGGAGCATGGTCTCCTGCACGACGTCGTCGACGTCCGCGTGACCGTTCAGGGCCCGGCCGACGATGTTGTAGACCAGCGGCAGCCAGCCCGCGACCAGTTCGTCCAGCGCCCGCCGGTCACCGGCCTGCGCCGCAGCGATGGTGGAACTCCACTGGCGCCCGTCCACGAAAGCCCTTTCTCGTACGTATGTGCACCTTACGTCGCTCTGGTGCACACCGGTCCCACGGCCGGCCCCACGGCCGGTGCCGCAAGCCGGTCGCGCACCGGGTCTGCCGAGGAGACGGGCCGAGGGCGCCCGCGATAACGGTTTTTGGCTCGCCCGGAGGCCGGACGGGACACGGCCCCTAGGCCGTGTTTTGGAAGTCGCGGGCGGCGAGCCAGATGATGAGGTCGCTCGCGATTCGGCCGATGCCGTTCTCAGTGGTCACGTGGTGTTCGCGGCGGGTGGTGTCGCGGCGGACGATCTCGTAG
>NZ_PJME01000057.1 GCF_002954775.1 Streptomyces geranii | reverse complement strand
GTCCGGCTGCGCCGGACGTGATCCTCTCCGCTTCGCTCCGAGGATCCGAGCCGGGCGCGTGCCGCGCCCGGAGCCCGCTGCGCGGGCAGGCCGGCCCGCTGCGCGGCCCCGGCTGAGAGTGCCTCAGTCTGGTGCATCACCTGCGGGATTGGTGTAGGGACTGGGGCTTCGGGCCACCCCCTCCGCTCCGCTGCGGAGGTGAGGCTGGCAGCAAGGGGAGGGGGTCCGGCTGGTGGTCCGGAGCGGCGCGAATGGATCTTGCCGTCATGACGGCAGACCGTAGTGCCGTCACTGGTCTGACTACTGACTGTGCTTCACTTCTGGGCCCTGGATGGACTCTGGAATGGAGGCTGCACCACTCTGCATCAGTGCGTAGCTGCATGTAGCGTTGGCGGATCCTGGGGACACCCCCTGAGGGGTGAACACGGCCTGTCCACCCCCCGGAGCCGAACCGGGCGCAACCCTGTACGCCCGCCTCCCGCCCTCGCGGGCGCGGGGCCGGACCGAGGGGGCGCAGCGCTGTGAGCAGCGCGTACACCCGAAACAGGCGAGCCCTGGACCATGTTCCGCACCACCCCGGCACGCCCCACCAGGACCCGACCGGACCTCCCCAACAGAGGCCGGCGCACCACCCACCAGAACCCCCACACCGCGCACGGGCCCGAACTGACGGACCGTCAGACATCATTGGTGAATTCCATCGGTCGCTAGAAACGCCATAGACAACCCAAACAGAATCCACCCGTAAACACGAAACACCCCCAGACGAATTCACGCCCGAAGGTGCTTCGGTGAATCGCAGATTTACGCCACCCGCTCCCACTCCCTCTTCCCCCGATTAACAACCGTCGCGCTGCGGCAGTCCTGCCCCGGTCATCGTGCAGCACCGACCCTGGCAGTTCGCCAGCCTCACAGTCGGGTGCCATGGGCCGCCTGTCCGACCCAAGAGCACCCATCGTGGGAAGTCATTGCCGGGCGAGGATCACGCCGACACAGGCCACCAGAACGGCTGCGGCTCCCGTGGCGACTCCCAGCGGCGTGGCGAGTGCCGGGTGGCGGTACGTCACGTAGGTGAGGCCGCCCAAGAGCATCGCGGCGACGAGCACCAAGAGGAACAAGACCAGGAGGCGGAGCGAGGACACGGGATTCCCCTCGTCGGGTTCGCCGGTGAGGCGAGCAGCGGAGGGACGCTTTCGTGTGGTCATGATCTTGTCTCCAGCATGGTGGGTGAGCACCCGGTGCGAGTGCTGCGTCTGCTTCCACGCTGGCGGCACGGCACAGGCCCTTGACGCGATGTACTGCGGAAACGCCGGAGGTTGACAAGCCAGTGCGTCCATATACGGCCTGCGACTTCAAGATCTGACAGATCCTGGAGCCTTGTCGAAGCGGAAACAGGGGGAGCCTCATGCCCACCAGGATCACCATGCCCTCCGAGGAGCAGTTGGCGCCCGGCCCGCTGCGTGAACTGATCAGCGGCCTGCATCGTCTCTATATGGATGCGGGAGCGCCCTCGTCGCGGCAAGTCAGTGCCGAGATCGAGGCGGACTCCGGTGCCCGGGGTGCGCCGAGCCATGAGACGGTCAGCGCGATCCTGCGCCGTCCTGCCCAGGTGCCGCGCTGGGAGAACGTGCAGGCGATGGTCCGCACGCTGGCCTCCTGGTCCCACCGTCGACCCGACGTCGATGCTGAGGTCAGCCGTTTCCACCAGCTCTGGCAGGCCGCCGAACTCGCCCCAGCAGCCGACGAGGGAGAGATCGGTGCCCCGTGGCACACCGATCCAGCCGATTACAGCCGTCCACTGCCCAAAGCCATGGCCGCCCTTACCGAGCCCCACAGCTTCGTAGCCCTTCTGGAGCAGATGGACAACGAGGGCCAGGACCGGCTGATGCCGCCGCTTGCGGCCGCATTGTGGACGCCACCCCAGTCCGCGAAATACTGCATCGAAGTCATGGACGAGTTCCACAGCGCGGGCCGTTCGAAGCTGGCCAACACCGTCATCGTCGCCGGCGCTCTCAGCGACCAGTTCCAAGAACTCTCGGCGGAACTCCGGGCGCTAGGCCGCCGTGAAGCCGACCAGGTCCTCGAAACAGCACACCGGTACATGCCTCTCCAGCGTGTCTGGGAGCACGCGAGAACGCTGCTCCCGGACCCCGAGAACACTGCCGAAACCAACCCGGCGCGTCTCCTCTTCAAGGAGATGACCCAGCACCGCGAGCCGTCAGAACTCGTCAACTTCCTCACCTCCGATGAGATCCGGACGCCAATTGGTGACGACCGGAAACAGCTCGCCGACACTCTCCTGACCGCGATCGCCGCCACCTACGGCGAGGAGCAACTACTCGAACTGACCGATCACATGCGCGACACCGGACTCGCCGCAGAGACCAGCCGTCTGTGGCGCCACATCGCCGAAAAGCGCACCCCACTTGCCCCCGTGCTGCGCGCCCTGCGCGACAACGAAAGGACCTGGGAAACCGCTGCCGTCCTGCGCCGCCTGATCCCCCAGCTGGCCCTCAGTCCGTACGAAGAAGACACCACCACGCGTATTGCACGGATGAGCGCCGTCCTCGATGAACTCCCGAAAGCCGGCCTGTATGAGGAGACCGAGACTCTTCTCCAGCTCATCGCCGACTACTGCCGTGCCAAGAGCATTCCGACCGAGTACAGGGCTCTGCTCACCCTCTACAGGCTCTGAGCTGGCCTCCGAGGCCACAACTACGCCCGGCGCCCCGCCCAGCCGCGCGCGGCCCCGCCGACGCGCGAGGGCCCGTGGGCGCCCGCTCCTCCCCAGCGCTCCCCGCGTCCCGCCCGCCCTTCTTCTTCCAGGTGAGGCGGGCGCGGGGTGCTCTGAGGGGGATGTCAGCACCCCGACCACGCCCATACGGGCATGGTGACCTGCGCAAACGCCGGAAGATCACGGAGGCTCGCGCAACACCTTGGCGCAACATCCAGCGCAACACCCTGGCGCAACCCTTGGCGCAACAGATGTTGCCGCCGGACGGGGCCAGGGTCGCCCGTGTGAGTGATGACAGCGGGTGCCGGCGGGCGGGATGCTCCGCAGGAAGCCATTGGCGGAGCCGGGTGCGCAGCGCGTCCGGCCCGCGCCGTGCGCAGCCCAGGTGGGCCCTCGGGTGGCCGATCGGGCCGCGCACGGCTGTGACCTGCGATGGTCGGACTCATGGTAGGGGCCGTGGTCGACGACCGCCCGGACCCCCGTGACGGTGACGGCGAGCAGCGTCAGGGCGCGGTACGGCGGTCCAGGGCGCGGGCGAGGTGTTCGGCGACACGCTCGTCGGCATCCGCGAGGCGGATGAGCTCGCGTAGGATCTCCGACTTGTCGACCGGACGGCCCGCGCGGCGGCGCAGAGTGAGGGCGAGCTGGTCGAGGGTGAGGGCGTCGTCCTGGTCCAGGAGCAGCGTGTACTTGCTGGGCTTGGGCGTGGTCTGCTCAGGTACTGCCGTCGCGCCGTTCCACCGTTGTGCCGTCGTGCCGTCACTGGCCTTCTGGTCTGTGGTTTCTTTGGGAAACCGGTCGGACAGGGCCAGCATGGTCTTCACGCCTTCGGTTTTGACCTCGAAGTCGTTCTTCTTGCTGCTCATGAGCTGGGGGTCTCCGGGAGGTAGCCGGCCTTCACGGCCAGGTCGCGGAACATGCGCGCGACGTCGGACTTCGGTTCGTACTGCGCGATCGTCAGGCCCTTGTTCTTGGCCTCCGCCACGGCGGTGCGCATCGGGATCTCGCCGACCACGGGCAGCGGGAGCTGGTGTATGGCGTCGTAGACCTTCTGGTGGAAGCCGGAGAACGGGCGGTCGATCTTGTTGATGACGAGACCCCGGTACCGCGGCGGGGCGACCCGGGCGTCCGTGACGAGGGTGTGGACCTGCCCCAGGAGCAGCTCCAGCGCCTCGATGGAGAACTCGTCCACGTCGACCGGGATCAGCACGTCCGTGGCCCACGTCAGCGCGTTGTCGGTGTCGACCTCGAGCGCCGGGCGGCAGTCCACCAGGCAGTGGTCGAAGTCGTCCTCCAGGAGCTCCAGCACCCACGACAGCCGGTGCTCGGCACCGCCGCGGACGCTGTAGAGCTTGCGCGGCAGGGTGAACAGGTCCAGCGCGGACGGGATCACGAACAGGTTCTCCGAGTGCTGGCGCACCAGAGAACGCGCCTGCTCCCGGTCGCAGCCGTCCAGCATCGCGGACGCGAGCGTCAGCTCCGCCTTGGGATCGAGCCGGTCCAGCTTCAGCCCGGTGGTCAGGTTGCCCTGCCCGTCCAGGTCCACCAGCAGCGTCTTGCGGCCCGCAGCCGCGAGCGTGCCGCCCAGATGCAGCGTGGTCGTCGTCTTCGCGCCCCGCCCTTCTGGTTCAGCAGCGCGTCTCTCGTCATCGCCATAACGGCAGACCGTACCGCCGCAACTACGGTCTACCGTCACTACGGCACACCGTAGTGACGGCATGACGGCACAACCTGCCTGATGCGGGCGGACAAGGGACCCGGGCCTGCGGAACAGCCACCGGACAAGGGGTGGTTCATTCGGAACGCAGTGGTCCGGCCGCTCATACACCTGAGCTACTGGCCCTCAGTCGAGGACGCGCTCGGAGCGGACAAGACGCCCGGGGAGGAAGAAGCAGTTCCCGGAGCTGTCGTGGACACCGGCGAAGGCTGCGGCATCTGCTGCTCAGCCGTCGGCACCGGGCCAAGCAGCAGGTAGAGGAGGCCGACAACGGCGACCCCGACCAGGATCGCGGCTCCCTTCTTCTCGTCCTTGTAAGCGGCGTAGGTTGCAAAACCGCCCAGCGCAAGCACAACAATGACCGTCAAGGGCACTGGGACCTCCCAAGTCCAGACCCTGGGCCCGCCTGCCGCGAACCGCCAAGAACTCGGCGGGCGGGCCCCCCTGTTGCCACCGAACCGTGGCCTTGAGGGTCACCATAAGCATCCCGGGCAGGAACACCTTCCGGACCGCTCTCGGGAGCAGGCGTGCACGGGTGCAAGCGCGTAAGGCAGCCCTCACGGTGCGCACGGTTCCGCTTTCGGACCCGGTGTGCCGTTCGCCCGGGATCTCTGACGCCCCTCTTCGCCTCTTCTCGCTGGCTGCACCTGTGGACCGGCCGTCCACGGCCTGGCGGTCGCGCGGCCGGCTGAGCCAAATTCACCCCGGTACAGCGGGGCTCAATGCTCGTGATTGCCGACACTTTGGCCGTCAGAGTGAGTCGTTGTGCGCAGTCCGCGCCTCAAGCGCGGGGGCGCCGGCCAAAGACGCGGCCGCCGGTCTGGGGCTGGTCGGCCTGCCCCGGAACGGCTCCGGCTGCGGTGCGCCGGCGGTAGTTCAGGCAGGGGCGGCACTCGCCGCCGGGCGTCAGGCCGTCCTCGGGGTAGACGTAGCGCTCGCAGGTCGGGCAGACCCACTTCCCCGCCTCCAGCCTGCGGCGGTGCTCTGCCTGCTCGCGCTGGGCACGCTCGCGTTCGGCTTCCTGAGCGGCGCGGCGGGCGTCGTCGCGCACCGAGTAGGCGCGGAAGTCGTCGGGGTTGTCGAGGGCGTCCTCGAGGGACTGCCACGTCGAATGCCCATAGCGCCACCACACCGGACCGTGCGGGCCGTGCGCGGCGAGCTGGCGCAGCGTGGTGGCGAGCAGCGGCACCGTGCGGTCGTAGTCGCGGTACCCGTCCGGCTTCTGGCCCTCGGGCGCGTAGCCGTCACCGTTCCACTCGCCGCGCCAGTGGCCGCGGGCGAGCTGCCCGACCTCATGCATGCGGGTCCGCATCGCGACGGTGCCGACGTCCTTGGTGAACACCAGCGCCACCGGCGGGTAGCCCTTGCGCGCCGGGGCCGGCCACACGGTCCGCCACAGCGGCACCTCGCGCCCGGCGAGGGTGACCCGGCGGGCGAAGAACCTCACGTAGCGCTCGATCTTGTCCGCGACGATGGGCGGGCCCTCGGTGCCGTTGTCGACCTCCACGAACATCAGCGGCGCCAGGTCGTGCCCGGGCGAGGCGAACACCATGTCGGCGCGCAGCGAACCGCGGGCCGGGGCCAGGAAGGTGCCGCCCGTGGGCAGCACCGCCTCCGTCGACCAGGAGGCGAGCGGCCCCAGCCCCTCCGGCCGCTCCACCAGCCCCTCCGGCGCCGGGGCGGCCGGCGGCGCGGCGGGGGCGAACTGGTGCTTGCGGGCGACGGGCTGCGTCGGCTCGGGCGGGGTCTGCAGGAACGCGTCCAGGACGTCGGTCACCGCGCGGGCGTGCTTCGCGCCGGAGGCCGCCGCCGCCCTCGCGGTGCCGCCCATCTCCCGGGCCGGGCGGTCCAGTATCACGGCCGCCGCATCCAGCCCGGCCCGGGTCAGCGTCCACAGCTTCTCGGTCACCCGTACGCCGGCCTCGTTCACCCGCACCGCGCTGCCCGGCGAGACGGCGAGCTTCTCGGCCTCTAGGTCCTTCAGCCCGCCGCGCACGGTCGCCGCGTCCTTCGTGCCCGGGCACATCAGCCGGCGGATCTGGTCCGGCGTCGCGACCTTGACCACCCCGAGCGCGGCCAGACACATCGTGCGCGTGCGGCCCGTCGACCCGTACCGGCGCACCTTCGAACCACCCACCCGCCCGCCCTCCCCTCCCGGCGCCCCCTCCCATCGGGACACCCCTTCTGTCCTGCCCGATCATGCATGACAGAGGGTTGTCGAGGCATGGCCGAACCCCGTAGCTCTGTGGTGAGCTGCATGAACATGGCCCAGACGCATCTCGGGCACCACAGGGGGACAACAGGGGCAACCACAGGGGACTGGCGCGGCGGACCCGGACCCCTTGTCCGTCCCGGCACCGGGGCCGTGCAAATACTGCGCCGCAGCCGCACCGGACGCGGTGCGACGACGACGGCCAGGAGCGCGAGCAGCTGCACGGCTCACCCGGGTTCACCGGCCGGCGGCGCTGGCGACGGTGGCGACCACGGCGACCAGCACCGCCGCTCCGGTCAGCGCGACGGTGAGCGGCTGGGTGAGCACCGGGCGCCGGTAGACGGCGTAGCCGAGCGCGCCGACGACCATCAGGCCGACCAGAACCAGCAGCAGGACGACCAGCAGGACGAGCGTGGACATGACGGGATTCTCCCTCGGGATCAAGCACACCCCGGGACGGGGCGTGCGGTGGTTAGGCGGCGCAGGGTGTTGGCTCCCTGGCCCTTGCGTCTCGGGGAGGCGCTCCGGACAGGGCGGCTCAGAGTGCCGGGCACCGGCGTTAGCCCCGCAACCCCCGCTCTGACCAGGCCATTTACAGGCACGTGTTTAGGTCACCCAGACGGCTCTCCCGCGAGGCTGCATGACAAGACCAGACCTCACAAGATGGCAATCGACCTCCCTAAAACGGCACAGCAGTAAATAAATAGAATATTTGGTCTATTTGGTCAGTCTCGGGAGCGCGACGGCTACCGCGAGAAGCTGACCGCCCCACAGCGCGGCGCGGACCTGACGGCCCGCTCCGACAGCCTGGTAAAGCACGCCCGCAGCCCCGCCGTACTCCAACGGATCACCAGCGTTAAGAGCACCGGTCCCACACGCCGGGCAGACAGCGCAGGTCACGGCTCCTGGCCGCGGCCGGGCCCGTGCCGCGTCGGCAACCCCACCCCGCACGGGCCCAATGCCGCCGGGCCGGTAGGCCCTCCCCCACATGGTTATGGGGGAGGCGTGACGGCGGGTCCCCCGCTCCTCTCGCCCAGTGAGCGGGCCGGTTGCCTGGCGGACGAACAGCGCAGCGTTCATCCGGGACGCGAGCGAACCGGCGCGGGCCCTACGCGCGTACGCGTGTACGCATGCGTTGGGCGCCGGGATTCACCGCGCGGCGGCCGGTGAACATGAACCGGTGAAACCGGCGGACAATCCAGCCGGTGAGCACCGACCGCCGCCCGCTGGGCACCCGGCCCGACCAAGCCGAATCTGTCTCGCGCGAGACACCCGAGCCGCCGCACGCACCGCGCGCCCGGTCTCCGGCCGCCGCGCCCTGGACACCGGCACCGCCCCGGCCCTCGCCTCCGGCGGTGACGAACACGGTGCCGCCCTGCGGTGACAGCGAGGACGCGGGGCACGCGCAGCCCGCAACACGTGCGGCACGCGTTGGCAGCCTCCAAGAGAACGTCCCCAGACCAAATCCGGCAGCAGCGGCACACCAGCCCGGCCGACCACCAGGAACCGGGCCGACCCTCCCCCGGACGCGACGCGGGCAGCCGCGCGCGGGTCAGGTACGAGCAGCCCCGAATCCCATCGGTCGCCCCAAAAACCGTTGACAGCCTCTCGGGAATCCGGGCGTAAAAACGAAACACCCCGGCCGAAAATCCGCCCGAGGGTGCTCCGATGCTGCCCGAATTTACGCGGCGTAGGGAAGATCCTTGTCTTCTTCCCTTCTGGTTTCATCGGGCTGGGGGAGCAAGTAGGGGGCGAGGACCCACTCGTTGATACCTGCCCTGCTCTGTGTGCTGTCGTGCTTGAACGCTCGGATCGCTGCGGCGAGCCAGGCTTTGAGGTCGGCGTGTGTGAGTACGTCGCAGGCCTTCAGGAAGGCGATGGCTTGCTTGGGGTCGACGGGCAGGATGTCGCCCGCGATGATGCGGCGAGTCGTGGTGGCGGGCAGCTCGCCGGGCCCGGACATCCGCTCCATCTCGCCAGGACTGGGACAGCCGGCCCAGATGTGCTGGTGGCGCAGCGCCCGGCTGAGGTCCGCCGGAATGGAGATGAGACGGGGGTCGGGCGCCTTGTGGACGTAGTACGGCGCCCGGGTGGCCCGGCGCGCGCAGACCCACAGCTTCTTCGCGCGGACCATGGGATCGCTGGTGCTCATGAGCCACACCTGGGCCGTCGTAGTCACCGTGACGAAGGCGGCGACGGTGTCCCAGCTCGGGACGGTGACGCCTGAGGCGGCGCGCTCGAAGGTCGCCTTCGACGGCAGGCCGTTCGTCTTCTCGGCCATCTGCTCGTAGGTCAGGTCCGCGTCGGCCTTGCGGCGGCGCAGGAAGACCGCGAGCTTCGCGCGCGCCGGAACTGTACGGTCCACCGGCTTCTCGGGGCGTCCCATGCCGGCCTCACTCCCCCGCGGTGAAGTAGGCGTGCATGAAACGGCGGATTCGGCCGCCCGCGCTGCGGCCGCCGGTCATCACCGTCACGACGACCCCGGCGCCGATGGCCCCGGCACCTCCCAGGAGCAGCAGGATGTCACGGACGCCCATGTCGGGCGGGGCGAGGATCGCCGCGGTGGCGATACACGCGATGATCACGAGCGCGTGGGGCAGACCGAAGCGGCTGCTCGTGGAGGTGGTCTCGCGCACGGAGGGCACCGTCTCGGTGGCCAGCACGTTCACGGATATGGCGTCGGCGCCGGACGCCTTCGGCTTGACGGCCGTCTTGCTCGCCGCGGTGGAGGGCTTGGTGCCCACTGAGATCTCCCTAATCACCGTCCGGCGACCAGAAGATCGCCGGACGGTACTGCTCGGCTCCAACCGTTGATCCCTTCGCGCGCACAGCGTGGAAGTTGGCGCTCCCACCCGCACGAAAGGACTTGCTGCGCCCAGGGTCTCAGCCCGTACGACACCTATGACAGTCCGTCAAAACATTGGCTCACGAGCGCTCCAATGCGCCGATTTTCTCCTCGAAGAACACCTTGTCGTTGATCAACCGGACTGAAGAGGGGGACGGGGACGAGCTGGGTTCACGAAAGCGCAGGTGAAAGCCCTGTGCGAGGCCCTAGCACGGCCCCCTGACAACCGTGTTCCAGCGCTCAACGGGGATGAAATCGCAGGTCAAAGTCATGATCATCGGTCGCGGGAGGGTGCGCCGAGCATGATCTGTGGTGGGCGCTTCACCCTGTCGTGACGTTGAGTGGCCAGGCCCCTGAGCTGGGTTGATTCAATTTCGCGCCGCTCGGACTAAATGATCTTGAATGGCGTGAGTCATGCTCTTAACCACGGAGCGCGATCTGCCCAACAGGTCCGCGGTCCGCCCTGATTGCTCCTGGCTCCAACCGGCGCGCACAGGGAAATAGAGGCAGGTGTTGGCGCACCTGCCCACGTGAAGCCGATCGCCCACGCCTTCAGGCCGGGCATCGGCTTCACCTGCATCCGCGCACCTCCGCGGCCCCACACGCCCGACTGCCGCCGACCACACACCGGCAGCCGCGCGCAGCCCCCGCCGACGCACAAGAGAGACCGGCGGGCGCCCCATCCCCCGGCAGCGCTCCCCGCGCCCCGCCCGCTTCCCACCACCCTTCTTCTTCCAGATGAGGCGGGCGCGGGGTGCTCTGAGGAAGATGCCAGCACCCCGACCACTCCCCTACGTGCATGGTGACCTGCGCAAATACCGGAAGATCACGGAGGCTCGCGCAACACCTGCCGCAACCCCATGGCGCAACGCCTTGGCGCAACCCCATGGCGCAACGCCTTGGCGCAACGCCTTGGCGCAACGCCTTGGCGCAACAGATGTTGCCGCACGAACGGGTGACGACCGCGGGCGCCGACGGCAGGATCCTCTGCAGAAAGCCCTTGGCGGGGCCGGACGCGCTGCGCCCCCGGGGCAAGATCTACATCATCGACGAGGCCCACATGGTCACGTCGGCCTGCTTCAACGCGCCGCTCAAGGTCGTCGAGGAGCCGACAGGGCACCTCAAGCTCGTCTTCGCCTCCAGTGAGCCCATGAAGGTCATCGCGATGGTCAGACACGGTGTGGTCGTCATCGTCACGCACGTGGCCCACAAGGTGATGGACGTCGTGCACAAGGTCGGTCAGGTCTTCATGTAGCAGTTAGGGAAGCCGACCTTCGAGTTCCACGCCTTCGCCTAGCTGCGGGGGCGTACGAGGAGGCGCTCATCGAGATGCACGTCCTCGTCCACCGCGTGTACGAGGAGCAGCGTGCGGAGAAAGGGCAAGTCCAAGCTGTGCATGACTCGGTGGCGTACGGCCCGCCTGACCGTAAATCGCCCTTTTTGCACCCCTGGCACACGGGAAAGCTGCTGATCAGACCTCTCTCCGTGCGCTTGGAGCGGCTACACCCCCGGGGTTGTCAGTGGCGCCCCATAGAGTCTTAGGCGTAGCAGTCCCCTTCGGACGACGAGGGGAGACCCCTGTCTGCGAAGCCATGCCCTGGAAAAGCTGCTTCGCGACGAGAGGGCCTCCCCATCGCCTGACGTCGGGTTCCCGTTTCCGTCGAAGGAGTCCAGAAACCGTGACGCCTCTTGACCGTACCCGCTCGGGTACGGAGTCTTCAGCCCGCCTCTACGCCTGGCTGCCGGTCCTGACCACCCTGGCGACCCTCGCCACCGTCCTCGGCCTGGCCCTCACCGGCCACACCGAGGCCGCCGTCGCCGCCGGCCTCGCGGGCAGCGCCATCGGCACCATCCAGGTCACCATCCACATCCGGCGCTGACCACCGGCCGGGCACTCTCCGGAGCGCCCGGCCGTACCGCGCCCGTTCAGCAAGTTCTGCGAAGTCAACGCCCTCTCCTCCCTGTCTACGGCCACAGTAGGGGGCAGGTCTGACAATCGCTCTGACCAGCGCTTTTACCATTCTGGTCGCACCGCATCCGGCCCGACCATGGCCCCGACCACAGCAGGTCAGAGCCATGGTCGGGCCGCTGCCGTGTTCAGGAGGTCGTACGGCGGTCCAGAGCGCGGGCGAGGAGCTCGGCGACCAGGTCGTCGGCGTCAGCGAGGCGGATGGGGTCACCGCATGAGCTCCGTTGCCGGGAAGATCCATACAGCGGCGCAGGATGAGCCCCGGAGGTCGAGCTCTCCGAGGACGTCGAGGTCGGAGGGATTCGTCCCCTGGCGAAGGAAGCGGCCGACCTCTACCGCGAGGCCAGCTACTGGCGAGGCCACCCGCTCGGCACCCGCTGCTCACCCACGAGCCGGATCCGGAGGTGGTGTGGGCGCCGCGTATCCAACGCGCGGTCGAGGAGGTCGTCGGCAAGGTCTAGTTCGAGGTCTCGATCGGGATCGAGGTCGAGGACACCATCGTCATCGAGGACGCCACGGTCGAGATCGTGAGGTACTGCGCGGTCGCGGCAGTGAGGCCCCTGCCGGATCCTGATCGGCTCGTTCCCCGGAGGTTCGGCGAAGCACCCGATCCCCCGCAGCGCTAGGCGCAAGTCGGCAGGGCGCCGAGGCCTCCGGCGTTGAGGGGCTCGGCGTACACCGCGGGCACCCAGAGTCCGGTGTCCATCTTGAACCAGATGTTGTAGCGGATGGGGTCCTTGGGTCCCGGGTAGTCGTCGCCGACGTCGAGGACCTTCCGCCCATCGGTGATCTTGCAGATCACGGTGATGGAGGTCGGGCGGTAGAGGGCGTTCGGCGCGGCCGTGTTCGAGCCGCCCTCTTTCGGGTCGCCGTAGACGATGGTGCAGTCGCAGGGGTCGCCGCCGCCCGGGCTGTTGGTCCAGGCGATGCGTGCCGAGTAGGTCGTGGGCTTCGTCGGGGTGGGGGTAGGCGTCGGCTGGCTGCCGCCATTCCCGTTGCCGCTACTGGTCGTCGTCGACGAGCCGCCGCTCGTGTTCCCCGTGGTGTTCCCCCCGGGAACACCCGAGGTGCCGCCGCCTGTCGTGCCTCCCGTCGTCCCGGTACCCGTACCGCCGGCAGCGCTGCCGGTCTGAGTACCGCCCCCGCTGGAGCTGGTCCCGCCTGCTCCGGTCCCGCCAATGCCGGAAGAAGGGGATGCGCCGCTGCCCGACGGCTTCGCGCCCGGCTCCGTCACGGTGGGCGAGGGCGAGTGTGAGGGGGTCCCGGTACGGCCCGGAGAAGGGACAGCGGACGTACCGTCCGCGGCTTCCAGCGTCTTGTCCTTGCCGCGGACGTCCGTGGCGTCCGTGGTGTCCGTGGTGTCGGCCAGCATGTAGCCGCCCGCGCCGACGACCAGGACGAGCGCGGCGGCGACCGAGACGACGGCCTTCCCCGGCTTCCGCCGCATCCAGTCCCTGCCCGCCGCCCAGCGGGAAGGAACCGGAGCCGCACCGGAGAAAGCGACAGCGGGCAGCTCGGCGACGACCGGAGACGGCACAGGCCCGGCCACGGGCGCCCCGGCGGCGTCCGAGGGCGGCGCAGGCAACGGTGCCTTGGCAGGAAGGGGCTCGGGAAGCACGCCGCCCAGGCGGAGGAAGGTGCTCTTCCAGACGTCAAGGATCTCGCCCAGGTGACCGGCGAGCCCGGCCTGGTCCTCCTTGGTCTCGTCCGCGTACTGGACGCAGATCCTCACGAGAAGGGAGACGTGCTTCCAGTCCGGCGCCGTGGCGGTGGCGCTTGTGAGGTTCACGAACGTGGTCTGCGCGGGCGCGTCCCTGACGCCCAGTTCGTCCCGCGCGTAGGACTGCAGCTTCCGGAACGACGGCCCGTACAGCTCGCGGAAGGCCTTCAACCGCCCCCGGTACTCCACCCAGTCACCGGCCTGGTCAAGATCATCACGTAACTGATCAAGCATCGTGCGGGGAGCCTCCGTTGGACCCGGGCCGATCGGCCGTGCATGGGTCCCGAATCATCCCAGGAACTGACACATGATCACTTCATGTGCCCGAACACCCCCTCGCCCCACTTGAAAAGATCTTGTTCGCTTTCGTTCCCGCATAGCGCTCCACCTGCGGGAACAGAAGGGAACGCGTACCGAATCGTCCCGGTACAGGGGAACCCTGGGAAGTACAGATCCAGGCCGCTTCGATCGTCATACCGCCAGTCAGCGGTGAAGCAGCCGGCCTCCCGGCGGCACGCTTCTGGACCGAACAAGGACGTGGTTCATGACCACCGCTACTCCCCCGCCCGCCGCCTCGCGCGAAGCGCTGGAGAGGGAGATCGAACGTCTCCGCATCCGGGCCCGAGTGCTCGCGATCATCGTCGGCGTCCTGACGGGCGCGGTCGGAGGCCTCGTCGCCTACACGATCTCCGCGCACTACGGAGCGACCGGGCTCGAGAAGGCCGCCTACGGCGGCGGCACCTTCGTGACCTTCTCCGCCTTCGTCCTCTACGTCGAGGAGAAGCTCGGACTCATCTAAACAGCGACGTACGGGGAGGGGGCCCGGCCGGAGACGTCTCCGGCCGGGCCCCCTCCCCGTATGCGAGGTCCAGCTGGGCGCGCGCCCAGGGAAAGACGTAAGGGGTGACCCCGCCTGGGGTCACCCCTTACCTGCGCGAACCTGGCGGCCAGGCCCGTACCGGGGACCTGCGAGACCGCGGAAACCTACGAAGGAGGTCAGTCCTTTTGCCGTGAGGCCCGCTTCTGGTCTCCCGCACGCATTCGCTCCGTATCAGCCCCCGCTCCTCTGGGCCGACAGACCTGGCCACCCCGTGTCGGGTGAGTGCTTCAACGTGCCCTCACTCTAGGCCTGTGCGAGGCTGCGCGTCAAGACTGGGTGTTTTAGACCAGGCACTCACCGCTGGTTTTAGACTTGAATAACCACTTGCACCCAACTAGCTCCTACGTTTACAGCGGCTCTAGAGGTACACTTAGCTATGGCACTACTAAATTGACTATCTGGCTAGGAGTCTACGCGATGGCCGTCGAGTCCGATGACGAGGTGAAGGCCGCACGCTCCGCTCAGCGGTCCGCTGCCCAGCAGGCCCTGCTGATCAGTCATGCGCGCAGCGCCGCCGTCCGGTACCGGTTCATCGCGCGCGCCGGCGCGGAGGGGGACTCGCCGCCGATGGCGCGGCTGCTGCGTGGCAGCGGCGGGCGGGGCGGCGCGACCCGGCTGCAGCTGTACCTCTCGATGCTGTGGCTGGCGCGCAACGAGGACCGGCCCGTGTTCCAGTACCCCGCGATCACCTGGACCCTGCTGCTCGGGTACGGCGACAACCCCGCGGGCGTACGGCGGGTACAGGAGGCGCTGCGCTGGCTCGACCGCGAGGCGTTCATCGAGCTGCGCCGCCGTCAGGGCGCTCCCTCGGCCGTTCACCTCCTGAGCGACGCGGGCACCGGCCGTCCCTACCAAGCGCCCGGACCGGCGATCAAAACCCTGCCTCGGGCACAGCGTGACGAACATCTGTACGTCCAGCTCCCGGCCGGCCTGTGGACCAACGGCTGGATCATGGAGCTGTCCGGGGCCGCGGTCGCCATGTACCTGGTGCTGCTGCACGAGCGGCGCGGCGAGAACAAGCAGGTCTGGCTCTCGCCCCGGATCGGCCGCGAGGTCTACGACCTCAGCGACGAAACCCGCCGCAAAGGTCTCACCGAGCTCGCCGCCCACGGCCTCATCAAGGTCTCCAAGCGGCCCCTGCACCAGGGACTCTTCGACGACCCGCTGCGCACCCGGCACGTCTACGACCTCAACCCCGACGCCCTCGGCCAGCTCGACCCCCACGAAGCCACCACCGGGGCGCCGGTGGCCTTCAACCGGCCCGCCAGGCCGTTCAACAACGATGACGACCCCCAGGCCGTCTGGCAGCGCCGCATCAACGATCTGTGAACTGCCGGCACACGCGTGCGGGGCCCGGCCGGAATGACTCCGGCCGGGCCCCGCACGGCGTACGTACGAAACCGCGGCGCCCTACGCCGCCGACGCGTTCGCCTTGACCTTGTTCACCGTCGTGGCCGACCGGCCCGCGAACTCCCCGATCCGCCGCTGCGTCCAGTCCGTACGGGTCAGCCCGTACACGATCCGGGCACGCGCCTGGACGTCCGTCAGCAGCTCGGGCGCCCGGCCCGGCGCGCACTCGACCGGCAAGCCCGGGAGCTCCCAGTCCTTCACCGGGCCGACGGCCGGCTCGGGCTGCTCCTGGTGCCCGTCCGCCTCGACGCGGGCCGTGACCACCCGGGCCGGGGCGGTCTGGGTAGCGGCCACGGACACCACGACGTCACTGCGGGCCGGGACGGGGCTGTCGGCGGTTGCCGTACCGGAGTCGGCCATGCGCGCGACAGCGGAGCCGCTGTCGGCTCCCATGCGGGGCTGCGGGGCCGCAACCCCCGGGTGAGGCGCGGGCGCACAACAGGCGCGACTGGTACGCGTACCGGTGCGGCCGGGACCGCCGCCGGGGCGTGTCCGTCAGTCACGTGCGCGGGGCGGGCGGCCGGGCGCTCCGTCTGCGGGCCCATGGGGCTCTGTGCCGTCGTGCCGTCGTAACGGTGTGCCGTCATGCCGTCAGCACCGTTGTGGGCTGAAGGAACGGGCGTGGTGAGGCGCTTCTCCTCCAGGTCCAGGCGCCGGGCCTGCAACTCGCGGGCGGCGCGGGCAGCCTCGCGCTTCTCCTCCAGGTCGAGGGTGAACTCCTGGTCCTCCCGCCGCTGGCGCCGCACGCGGTCGGCGTCGTCCTGCTCCCGGCGGCGCCGGCGCTCCGCCTCCTGGTCCCGGACCGCGCGGGCGGCATCGGCCTTGGCAGCCTCCTCCAGCTCGACGTCGTCCAGGCACTGCCCGAGACGGCGCCGGTAGACCGGCCCGGCTTCGGCGAGCAGCACGAGGATGCCCGGGGTGACCAGGTGCTGGAACACGCCCGTGAAGTCGCCGCGCTCCGCGCTGTGCCCGATGTTCAGGAACACCGAGGCGGCGCCGGTGAAGAAGCGCAGCGTCCCGGCCCACCACCCACCGGACACCTTGTGCCGGGAGGCGATCTCGTCCGCGCGCAGCGCGCCGACGAACGCCAGGTCGACCACCAGGGGCAGCACGAACGCCGTGCGCCGCCACTCCGGGGCCAGGTGATCGGCCACGTACGGGGTGCTGTTCAGCATCGACCACACAATCATCCCCGCCGCCACACCCCACGTAACGAACGAGATGAACCGGTCCGCCGCCACCAGCTCCAGCGGAGCGCGCCCTATTCACGATCGAAAGCAGAATGTGGGGCCAGAAAGACATATCCGGTAGGAATTTCGTGGAACAGAACGCCGAGTACATGATTAACAGAAATGCCATTCTGAATAGAAATAATTCTCTGCAAGATCATTGATGTCCGGGGAGTGGCCCCGCTCGCACCCGATGCCCGGCTGCGGAGACGCGATCACCCGCCGTGTGATCGTGATGATGCCTCCCCGGGCTCCGGGGGCCGGTGTGGTCCTCGACTGCCCTCTGGGGCGCATCGGCGGCAGGCGGTTCTACGTCGATGGAAGCCCGGCCGGCTTGCCGGGCCCCGCTACGGGACCCGCACTCTACGGCTGGCAGGGCGGGATGCGGTGGCTGTCATGCCGCAGCTGCTGTACCGACCGGTCCGAAGACATCGTCGAAACAGTGCGCCTGCTCTGTGCGGACGAGGTGGAAGGCACCACTGCGGTGACGCAGGGCGTGGGCGGTGTAGTGGACCACCTCCGCCGGCGTGAGGACCTTCAAATCGCCGAAGACGTAGTACAGCGGGGTCGGGGCGTGGGCCGCGGTGAAGAAGAGACCGGCGGTCACGGTGTCCCTGCTGACGGCGTAGCGGTCGGAGTCGGTGCTGGGCATGCGGTCTTTCGCGTCGATGGTGATCAGGTCGGCGCCGCGGGCGGCGATCAGGTCGGGGAAGTGCCGCAGGGCGGAGCGGGTCCGGCGCAGGGCTTCCCGTACGGCGGGCGGGTAGGTGCCCTGTCCGCAGGGCTGGACGGTCCAGCCGCGGGCGCGCAGCGCGGCTGCCACCCGACGTTCGTGCATGTCGCCTATCGCCTGACGGTCCTGCCACTGCGTCAACGCTGGTTCCCCCTCGGGTACGTTCCGCGATCCCTGCACGTGATACGAAGGATTCACAGTTCGTCCTACCCTCCTGGACGCTATGATGCCCCTCATGGAGGCATACGTTGACCCACGCTTTCGTCCTACGCTTTGGCCCGGGACGCCCGTGCCGACACCGGAGTTGATGCCTCTTCGCAAGGTGCGGGCCGACGGCGAGTGGATCGTCTGGACCCCGCAGCTCCCTTCCCGCGCGCACACCGTCCCCGTGCCGGAGGACTTCTACCTGCGCGAGTTCATGGAGGTCGACCCCGAGGACCTCGACGCCGTGGCCGCCCTGATGGGCGCCTACGGACACCTCGGCGGGAGCATCGGCACCGGGAGCTGGGACGTCGACGTCTACGAGCATCTCAAGGAGCTCAGCGAGCGCGACCACCCCCGCGCGCCGTTCGCCCTGCACGGCGAACTGGCCACGCTATTCATCAGGGAGGCGCAGGCGGCCGTCACCACCTGGCTGGCCCTGCGGCGCAGGGGCGGGCTCGACGCGCTCGTCGAGCCGGAAGTGTCCGAGGAAGAGCTGGCGCAGTGGCAGGCGAGCAACTCCGACCGTGAGGAAGCGTGGCCGCGGGACCTGGACCACCTGCGCGAACTAGTCCTGGAGATCAGGATCGGCAACCTCGTGAGCGAACTGAACGCCGCGCTCAGGCCGTTCAGTATCGGCATCGGCAGTCTGAGCGACCGTTACCCCACCGTCCTGGCCGTGGCGTTCCTCCAGCTCTACAACCACCTCGCCGAGGACGCCACGATCCGCGAGTGCGCGAATGAGACCTGCCGCCGCAGTTTCGTACGCCAGCGCGGCCGCGCCACGTACGGGCAGAACCGCACCAGCGGCATCAAGTACTGCACCCGCGAATGCGCCCGCGCCCAGGCCCAGCGCGAACACCGCCGGCGCCGCAAACAGCAGACCCCGCCCCTCCAGCAGCCGCCGGCCGGGAAACCGACGCCGCAGGACCGCCCAGAGCCCGTCGGTCAGACGGGAGCTGAGTGATGATCAGCCTGCGAGAACACCAGGTGGAAGCGAACGCGCGCATCCGCGCGTGGGCGGGATTCCCCACGAGGTCACCGGTACCGGCGCAGGGGCTGCGCGGGACCGTCGTCTCCGCGACCGGGTCCGGGAAGACGATCACCGCCGCGTGGGCGGCGCGGGAGTGCTTCCGCGGCGGGCGGATCCTCGTCATGGTCCCCACCCTCGACCTGCTCGTGCAGACGGCCCAGGCGTGGCGGAGGGTCGGCCACCACGGGCCGATGGTCGCGGTGTGCTCGCTGGAGAAGGACGAGGTCCTGGAGCAGCTCGGTGTACGGACCACCACCAACCCGATCCAGCTCGCCCTGTGGGCGGGCAGGGGGCCGGTGGTCGTGTTCGCCACGTACGCCTCGCTCGTGGACCGCGATGATCCCGAGGACATCACGGGCCGGGCGAAGGTGCGCGGGCCGCTGGAGACCGCGCTGGCGGGCGGGGAGCGGCTGTACGGGCAGACAATGGCCCCGTTCGACCTCGCCGTCGTCGACGAAGCCCACTCAACCACCGGTGATCTCGGGCGGCCGTGGGCGGCGATCCACGACAACTCCCGGATCCCCGCGGACTTCCGGCTCTATCTGACCGCGACCCCGCGCATCCTCGCCTCGCCCCGCCCGCAGAAGGGTGCGGACGGGCGGGAGCTGGAGATCGCGACGATGGCCAGCGACCCCGACGGCCCCTACGGCGAGTGGCTGTTCGAGCTCGGTCTGTCGGAGGCGATCGAGCGGGGCATCCTCGCCGGGTTCGAGATCGACGTGCTGGAGATCCGCGACCCCTCCCCCGGCCCCGGACTCTCGGAGGAGGCGCTGCGCGGCCGGCGCCTGGCCCTGCTGCAGACCGCCCTCCTGGAGCACGCCGCCGCGCGCAACCTCCGCACCGTCATGACATTCCACCAGCGGGTCGAGGAAGCCGCAGCGTTCGCGCAGAAGATTCCGCAGACGGCAGCCCGGCTCTACGCGGCCGAGGTCTCCGACGAGGCACTGGCCGGCGCGGAGGCCCTGCCGGCGTCGTCGATCGATGCGGAGTTCTACGAGCTGGAGGCCGGCCGCCATGTGCCCCCGGAGAGGGTGTGGTCGGCGTGGCTGTGCGGCGACCACCTCGTCGCCGAACGCCGCGAAGTCCTGCGCCAGTTCGCAGACGGCCTCGACGCCGACAACAAACGCGTACACCGGGCCTTCCTCGCCAGCGTGCGGGTCCTGGGCGAGGGCGTCGACATCACCGGCGAGCGCGGTGTCGAGGCGATCTGCTTCGCCGACACCCGCGGCTCCCAGGTCGAGATCGTCCAGAACATCGGCCGGGCCCTTCGGCCGAACCCCGACGGCACGGCCAAGGTCGCGCGGATCATCGTGCCCGTCTTCCTCCAGCCCGGCGAGGACCCCGACGACATGGTCGCCTCCGCCTCGTTCCGCCCGCTCACAGCCGTTCTCCAGGGCCTGCGCTCACACTCGGAACGCCTCGTCGAACAGCTCGCCTCCCACGCCCTGACCAGGCAGCCGCGGACCAAGCCGCACCACCTCGTCCGCGACAACGACGGGCGGATCGTCGGGGCCGGCAGCGAAGGCGAAGGTGCCGAGGAGCGGGACGGGGCGCAGGGGGCGGTGGAGTCCGTACTGCTGAACTTCTCCAGCCCCCGCGACGCGGCGACGATCGCCGCGTTCCTGCGCACGCGGGTCTACCGGCCCGAATCCCTGGTGTGGCTCGAGGGCTACCAAGCCCTGCTCCGGTGGCGGAAGGAGAACGGGATCACGGGCCTGTACGCCGTCCCCTACGACACCGAGACCACCGTGGGCGTCACGAAGGCGTTTCCGCTGGGGCGCTGGGTCCACCAGCAGCGGCGCACCTACCGCGCCGGTGAACTCGACGACCACCGCCACGAACTCCTCGACGAGGCCGGGATCGTGTGGGAACCCGGCGAGGAAGCCTGGGAAACCAAACTCGCCGTCCTGCGCTCCTACCACCGCGCCCACGGCCACCTCGCCCCCCGACGCGACGCCCTCTGGGGCACCACCGACAGCGAACTGACCCCGGTCGGGGAACACATGGCCAACCTCCGCCGTAGGGAAGGCCTCGGCAAAAACCCCGAACGCGCCACCATGCGGGCCGCGCAACTGACCGCCATCGACACCGACTGGAACTGCCCCTGGCCCCTCGACTGGCAACGCCACCACCGCGTCCTCGCCGACCTCGCCACCGACGAACCCAACGGCATCCTCCCCGCCATCGAACCCGGAGTGCTCTTCGAAGGCGACGACCTCGGACGATGGCTCCAACGACAGACCCACGACTGGTTCCAACTCACCGAGGAACAGCAGCGCAGACTCTCAAGCCTGGGAGTGAAACCCGCCGAACAACCCGCACCAACCACCACAGACGGCGCGAAGGCATCCGGGAAGGCATCAGCCTTCCAGCGCGGTCTGGCGGCCCTCGCCCAGTGGGTCCAGCGCGAGGGCGCCCACAAGGCAGTGCCGAGGGGGCACGTCGAAGCCGTCGTCATCGACGGCCAGGAACACCAGCACAAGCTGGGTGTATGGATCTCCAACACCAAGACCCGCCGCGACAAACTCACCCACGACCAGCGCACCGCACTCACCGAACTCGGAGTCGACTGGGCGTGAAGGACGTCACCACCACAACCGGCACCGGCCCCGAACCAGACAGCGTCGCGCGCCGCTACCCGCGCCTCGGCTGGTGCCGAGCCTGTGCGGCGGCCGAGCTGACGGACAGCTGGGCTGCGTGTCCGTCGTAGTCAGCAGGTGCGCACACCGGCATCGGGCCGTGGCGCTGCGTCTCGCTCCAGCGCGCCAAGCGAACCTGTGCGTCACATCAGGCGGGAGATGTAGGCCGGTGCGAGGGCTCGGATCGTGGCTTCGGGCAGGTCACCGCTCAGGGCCTGCACTGCCATGTCGACGCCAGGTGTGGCGGGTCCGCCGAAGAGGTCTTTGAGGAGCTGCAAGCCTTCTCGGGTGGTCTCGCCGACTCTGGGATCCTCGCACAAGCTCGTGAAGGAGGCTGCGACCTGAGCTACGGGGATGGCCCGGATGATGCGCAGGACGTCGCCGGCGTCCTTGTCGGTGAGGCGTGCGGGGCGAGTGTCTGCTTGCTTCAGACGGTCGTTGATTTTGAAGGCCTTGGCCACCAGGAGAGCGGCGGGGCCGGCGACGTTGACGGTGATCGTTCGGGTGTCAGACGGCTCGATGCCAGTGATGTTCATGGGTGAGCGGTCGACGGCGGCGACCTCCAGGCCCGGGACCCACCGAGCTGACATCACACCGTGCGGGGGGATCTTGACACTGCGACTGCCGATCTTGGGCGCCAGTCCCTTGGCCATGAGCAGGTCGAACTCGATCGGAACCTCTCGGTCGCCGATCCGCTGAGTCCGCGCCCACAAACCGGGCTGGTTGTCACGCAACAGCTCGAAGCCTGCCTCCTGGAGCGCTTGGTCGAGGAGCGGAGCGTCCTGCAGGCGGTCGGGGTCGATGCTGATGTCGCCGTCCGAGGTGAAAGGAGAGGTCCGCAGGGCCGCCTGGGGTGTGCGCAGGTAGACGGCCTGCGCGCCGACGACTGTCAGGGCGTCGAGCTGGTCGCTGAGGGCGGTCAGGCCGTCCAGGAGGACGCGGCGCGCAACCACGTGGAGCTGCTGAGCATCCACACCTTCAGGAACTACGGCCATTGTCTCCCCACCCTTGCTCACCGCATAGGACAGCTGAGCTTAGGCGGACTTCCAGTCCTTGATCGTGTGAATGTCCAAGTTCCTCCACTGCTCGTGGGCGGCCATGCTCTCCAGGACGGCTTCGCCTTCGGCCGGCAGGCGTCCGGGACCGCTGAGACAGTCGAGGGCGAGCTGGCTGAGCGCCACGTGCCGCAGACCGCCGACGATGCGAGATTGCCAGAAGACCACCGGGTCGTGGGCGTCGAGGAAGAGCACGTCGGCCTGCTGCTTCACCTCAAGGAGCCCGAGATGGTCCACGAGTTCGTCGGAGAAGTGGTCGGGGCGGATGTAGATCATGAGCTGCCCGCCGATGGATAGCGGGGCCACCTCGCGCGCGGCGTAGGAGCCGGTGATGGCGAGGAGGTGGCGGGAGATAAAGGCGTCTTTCAATTGGTCGAGCAGGTAGTCGATGCCGTTGGGAGCCATGAAGCCGCTGTAGGGGTTCAGGTTGAGCAAGTTGGAGTGCTCTGCCCGGGCACGCAGCAGGTCCTCCCAGTTGACCGCGTGGATGGTGCGGCCCTGACGCTGGATCAGAAGCTGGTCCTCGAGGGCGCCCAGAAGCCGGGAGATGTAGGCCAGGCTGAGTCCGGTCGCCTCTGCAAGGTCGCCGGCCCGGTAGGGCGGCCTCACGTCGGCCAGGATGCGCACCAGGCGTTCTGCCTTCGAGCCCGACAAGGTCACTGCTGGCGAGGACTGCGAGGCGCTGCGTGGGGAGCGGGTCTGGCCCTCGGTGTAGATGAAGATGGCCGGCCGGTCCGCCCGGATCCACACGTTGCGGGTCAGGTCCAGGTAGCTGATGCCGTGGGTACGCAGAAGAGCCTGGGTCTTGGGAGAGATCCAGGGAGCCATGACCAGCAGCGAGGTGAACGAGTTCACCTGACGGACCAGGCGCAGCTTACTCAGAAGTTCGGTATCGACGGTACGGGGCGTGAGCGAGGACTTCAGGTCCACCACGTACCTAGTGGTGTGGCCCATGTCGGTGGAGCGGATCTCGATCATGCGGTCCGCGTACCAGTCAGAAGGATCCTGCTGGAAGCCGGGAGCCGCCTCGACCGCCCAGCCCTCGCCGAAGAGACCGCGCAGCTGCTCCAAACCCGCATCGAAGAGCCGCGCCGGCGACTCCCCCCCGTCACTCTTTGGATCCATATTCACTCCAGCCACTACCCAACGTGACAACTTGCTCAGATTGCTAACTTTCCTTAACTAGGCAAGCTGCTATTTGAGGCAAGTTAACTCTACTCAGTGAGTTTCCTTGGTTAGCAAGCTTGCAGATAAAGCAAGTTTTACGCCCAGGAACACCAGGGGGCTCCACGGTGGGTTCTCGGACGGGTGTCCCCGGGCCTGGGGTGTGGCAGGTCCTGTAGCCGAGGGTGCGCAGTGGCGTCGTGGCTATGCCGGAACTGGCCGCAGGCCGCGGCTTGGTGTGAGAGACCTGGGAGCGCAGACGGTCGGCTGGCGTCGGCTCTCGCGGCTGGAGAGGGGGCGGGGTGCGGCCGGCGTCCTTGGCCGGGGGCGCGGACGGGAGGCAGCCGGGGTGGGAGGAGTCCTGCGTGTGGTGCCCGTGGCGGGTGAGACGACGTGGTCATTCATGCGCCGGGTGGCGGCCGCCTACGGGCTGGAGGCCGCTGATCTGCTGGACGGGTGGGTGCAGGCGAACCGGGTGCAGCGCAAAGACCGCGGGCGTGCGGACAGCGAGGTGCTGCTCGATGGGGTGGCGCAGCAGCAGTTGGCGGGGTGGTGCCGTGTACCGGCAGGGCATCTGGCGCGGGCGCTGCCGTCGTGGGCGGCGGGCCCTGAGACGCTGCCCGGCAGGGACGGGCGAGGACGGGTGCAGTGGAGGATGGGGGCCCTGACGTGGGGGCCGGTGGTGTTCGGATGCGGCCTGTGTGCGGCCCGGCGCAGCGGTGAGGGGCCGGCGTGGGTGTACCAGCCGCCGTGGTGCCGGCTGTGTGCGCGGCATGACCGGTGGCTGCTGGAGGCGGGTGCCGGTCATTCGCTGGGGTTTGTCGAGGTCACCGGTCTGAGCGGGGAGCTGGAGCGGGCGCAGCGCCGGTGGCGTCGCGTGGCGCGGGCCGCGCAGGCGGCCGGCGCGGTACCGCGGGAGGTGTTCGCGCTGGCGCGGGCGGTGGTGTGCGGCTGGTGGGAGCGGGAGGAATTCTGGGTCCGGGAAGCGGTATGGGGGCCGCGTCGGGAGCAGTTGGTGGCCCTTGCCGTCCGGCGGGGTGGGGATACCGCGGATCGGGGCCTTGAGCAGTGGCGGCTGCTGGTGCGCGATGCGGTGGTCTTCCCGGAGGTCGTCGCGGTGGCGAAGGCCCTGCTCGATCCGCGGCTGCAGGAACGGGCCGGGCAGGACACGGGGGGTCTGTTGCGCGACCGGGCGGGCGCTGAACAGTTCACGGCCGTGCTGGGCGCGCGTCTGGGGCGGCCCTGGCTGGCGGAGGTGGACGAGGCCGGCCCGGGAGGGGCGTTGGCCCTGTGGGTGTCGGCGATGGTCCGCGAGCGGCGCGGGGCGCCGCCGCTGCGGGGACGGGGAATGTGGTGGGTGCACGGTCCGCACCAGCCGGTGGAGGCCGCAGCGGTCCTGCGGCCGGCGGGCGGGGCATCGCCGAGCGGCGCAGGGCCGGCGGCGGCGCGCGCGGTGCCGCAGCGGGCCGGGCACGGTAAGGGGCTGGAGCGATGGCGTGCGCAGTTGTTCGACGAAGGCCTTGAGCATGCCCGCCGGCAGGTGGAGCGGTCCGGTCATCTGGCCCTCGCGCACACCGACACCGGCATCAGGGACGGGTTCGATCTGGGGCGGTGGCTGGCCTACCGGCGCAGCGTCGCCGCGTTGCTGAGCGCGGGACAGGCGGCGCGGCTTGCACGACTGGACGCGTGGTGGAATCCGCCGTGGCCCGTCGACTGGCAGCGCGCGTGGTACCGCGCCCGGGACGTGGTGCGCGAGCACGGGCCGGTGCACGGCGGGGACAACCTGGACGGGCTGCCCGACTGGCTGGAGGGATGGCTGCGCCACCAGATCGCCCACTACCAGCAGCTGCACGAGGACCAGCGGCGCCTGCTGGCCGAACTCGGCCTCACCACGGGCGAGGTCGAACGTTTCCACGCCTGGCCGGGCCGGCGCCGTCCCCTCGGCGATGCCCTGGCCGTCGCGGGCGCCTACGCCGCCCGGCACGGACACCTCGCGGTGTCCCAGCCCACCGCCGTCGACGGGTTCGCGCTGGGCGCCTGGCTGACCAGTGTCCGGCTGCGCCAGCGCCGCGCGGGCCGGCCCACCCGCCTGGGACGGCGCCTGGCCGTCCTCGACGCGCGGTGGAACCCGCCCTGGCCGGTCGGCTGGCAGCGCATGTGGTGGACTGCCCGCCACCATCTGCGCGGGCTGCCACCCGGCGTGCAGTGGTGGCCGGACGCCGCGGACGCCGAACAGGCCCTGGCGTGGCTGCGCTGCCAGCATGCGCGGGGGCTGGCGGCGGGACAGCGCAGGCTCGTCGAGGCGCTGATGGAACACGCCGGCGAGGAACCGCAGTGGCAGCCGCGCATCAGTGACGATGCCTGGCAGACGCTGGCGCCGGTGCTGCCCGCCCCCCGGCATACGGGCGGTCGCCCCCGCAGCGAGCGTCAGATCCTGGAAGCCATCGTCCACATCGCCTGCACCCGGCAGGCGTGGCCGGACCTTCCCCAGGCCCTGGGACCCTTCCTGGCCTGCCGGCGCCGCTTCCTTCGCTGGCGTGAGGACGGCACGCTGGTACGCATCTGCCACACCGTCCTGCCCGAAACCGACCGGTACTGGCAGACACGCCTGGCCGCTGCCGCCCGCCCACCGGACGGCAGCGGATGAAGCACCGCCCCCGAACGCACACCGAGGCGGTACCGCCGCTCCGGCACAAGAAGCCCAGCGCCGCCCACGCACCCGCCGAAGGCGTCGGTGTACCGACCCTCACCGGCGCACGACAGCCACCGGCAAGCACGCGCCGCCACGGTGTCTTCCTGCGCTGCTGATGGCGTGAGATGCCGCACGGAAAAGATCTTGGATTCACCGGTACCCGTCGAGGGGTGTTCGCGCGATGAACGGGGTGCAGGGCAAGCGAGGCCAAGGAACAGGGCGGTGGGGAAGGTGCAGGAGATGCTGGTGCCCGAGGGGGTGTTCGCGCTCCTGGCTGCGGTGATCGCCGTCGGGGCACGGGAGTGGAGGCGGGTGCAGACGGCCCGTGAGAAGCGCCGTGTGCGGGAGCAGGAGCTGCTGGCGGAAATGGTGGCCGAGGTCGCCGACGGCAGCAGGGAGGTGCAGGTGTATCACGGTGGTATCGCCGGGACGTGGTCACTGACCGGCACCGGGTTCGTCCGTGAGCGGCAAGACACTGCCGGGAGCGGGTTGACGGACGCGGCGGCCGTCAGTCGTACTCATGGTCGCATTGCCCTGGCAAGGCGGCGCCGGTGACCGTGCAGAATCAATCAGACATGATCCTGAGTCTCGATCAGGTCGCTGTCGGCGGGGGGTTCTCCAGCGCCCCAGGAGTCGATGAGGCGATGCTCGCCGCCTTCTATGAAACGCACGAGGACGGGGTCTTCAGGTTCCTGGCCCGTAAGTCCGGTCCGGACGACGGTGGGGAGATCCTCAGCCAGGCCTTCGAGGAATTCTTTGCATGGTGGCCGGAGCATCCCGCGCACCCCAAGCCGGTGGCAACGCTGTACCGCATCGCGCGCTGTCGCCTCAATGACCACCTTCGCCGCCTTGGGCGGGTCGAGACCCTTGAGGCCGACGACCTCGGCGAAGCCGCGGCCGGTGTAGCGCATCACGACGAGCTCGCCGACATCGTCCGGCGTATCGATCTCGGTATCGCCCTGCGTGAGCTGACCGAGCGTGAGCGGCAGGCTCTGGGACTGCGGTACGTGGCCGACCTTCCGGTGAAGGACTGCGCCGAAGTCTTGGAAGTCGGCATCGACAACATGAAGAAGATCCTGAAGACGGCGTTGGAAAAACTGCGACAGTCACCCCGCATGGAGGGCTACCAGATCGTCAAAACGGCGAAGGAGGCGCACCGGTGAACCCCATCCAGCACCAGGACGGTGAGCGGCACGAGGCCCTCTCCCCGAACCCGACCGAGAAGGCGGACAGGTTCGCCGCAATCATGAAGCGTCTGAAGGGGCGCAGCGAGCAGGAGCGTGCTCAGCTGCGGTCACAGGTCGATGGCGCGATTCTGGGCCATGAGGCGTACGCGCTGGGCCACGAGAATCTCCGGCGTGGCAACTACGTCGCTGCGAAGCGGTGGCTGCGCGTGGCAGCCGATCACAGTGTCCCCGGCGCCGAGCAGGCTCTTGACGAGATCGAGGTATGCCCGACGGCCGCCGCAACGAGCCCAGTGACGGTCGAGGTCACGACGGCGGATTCGGACCCGTGCACGGCTGCCATGTCGTGTCCTGTGAGCCACGACGTCGAGAAGTGGGCCTCGGTTCTGCACAACTGGACCGAGGCGGGCTTGATGACGTCCGCTGCCCAGGCAGAAGCACAGGAGATCACCGCGCAGGCCCGCCGCGCAGCTGATGAACTCCTTGCCAGGGCGCGCCAGGAGCTCCAGACGATGGAAGACGCGCAGGTAGAGGCGGAGCGAAGGATCGCCGCGCAGTACCGGGCGAGCGCTGAGCTCCTGCGTGAAGCAGAACGGCTGCAGCAAGAGGCCATGCTGCTCTTGCAGAAGGTGCACCGGGCAAATGAGGTACACACCGGCGAGAAGGCCACGCTCGTACCTATCGGCGGGGCTCCACAGTGGCCTCGGATGACCACGATCGTGATCGACGATGACAGCAGGATCGACGATCTTCGCGGTGGTCAATGGCCGCATGCCGTTCTGATGGAGGCAACAGCGGAATGCGCCTCGCAGGAAACCCTCGAAGAGACTTCAGCAGAAACCCGGCACGCTGCGCTGGCTGCCCTCCTCGCAGGGTGGAGTTTTGCGCAGGCTTCCCTACCGGAGGATTCCGTCGTCGAGCCGCGCGGAGTCACGTGGCTGTGGCGATGCTCTGTGCCGACGACGCGTACTGGCCTGATGCCTCTCAGGCAGACCTCGTGCTGCGCCATCGTGGTGGCCCCCTTCCGAGAAGATCAGCACTCTCTGGATGATCATGACTTCGCGATCACTCAATGGCCTGGTCGTGGGACCACCGCCGAAACACCACCGCCTGCTGGCTCTCAGAGCGTCACGTGGTGGCTCAGCGCCAGAAATGAGGTTGCTTTGACAACCCCCACCGTCGAGCAGCAGGACAGTGGGCCCCATCTGACCGTCTGGACCATCACCGACTGCGAGGTGGAGGACGAGGGTGACTCCACGCCTGTCGTTTTGAGTATTGAAGAAACCGCGCATGCCACGCCTCGGTGACGCTCACCACGGCTGCGCACCGTGCTGCTGAGCGCAGCGTTGTGCCCGAAGAACGCACAAGCAGAGGCGCGATCGGCTCATCGTGGGCTGCCCCGGCAGGCAGTCGAGGCGCGCTCCCCCGGTGGGAATCGGGCGGCGGTGTCCGACGCCGCTGTCGTGCAAGGTCGCATCGTCGTGAGAAGGCTGAGGTCGAAGTGGTCGACGTGCCCGGAACCGATGGCGATCCGCATCCCGTCGGGGCATTCCGCATCGCTCCCTTCAGCAGGGAGACGACGTCGTCGCTGATGGGCCGCATCGCAGGCCGTTACGGGATGGAAGCGAAGGCGTTGCGGTCGTGCTGGCAGTGGCGCAACTACCCGCCCGCGTACGACGGCGGGAGCGCGCGGGCCGACGCCGAGGTGCTGCTGAACACGCCCGGACGGCAGCTCCTGGCAGACCTGTGCGGCGTCACCGAAGACGTCCTGGCGCGGGCGTTGCCGTCCTGGGGACAGGAGGACGCCAAGCTGCCAGCCGGAAAGGACGGGGTGCCGGCAGCGGCATGGCGGACCGGCGGCGCGGTCGCCGGGCCGGTCGCCTTCGGCTGCCGCCCGTGCACGGCCCGGCGCACCGGTGCAGGCGTGCGGGTGGTGCGGTACACGCCGCGCTGGCAGCGGGTGTGTGTCCGGCACGGGCGGTGGCTGATGGACGCGGACGCCGACCAGCCCTTGGAGTATCTGCACGTGCGGGGTGTACCGGAAGTGGCCGCGGCGCAGCGGCGGTGGACGGGTGTGGCGCGGCGGGCGGTACGCGCTGGTGCGGAGCCGGCGAGGGTGTTCGCGCTGGCGCATGCGGTGGTGGCCCGGTGGTGGGAGCAGGCTCTGCACTGGGAGCGGGAAACGGTATGGCCGGGGCGGCTGCACCAGGTCGCGGGCGGCAACGCCGGTGGTGATCTGGAGCGGTGGCGGATCGTGGGGCGGGACGCGGTCGTCTTCCCCGAGGTGGTGGCCGTCGCCGACGCGCTGCTGGACCCGGCCATGGCGCAGTTGGTGTGGATGGACAGTGGTGCCGGGCGGCCGCGGGCGCTGCCCGCCGACGGGGCGTTCTGCCGCCGGCTCGGTGAGCGGGTCGGGCGCGAGTGGCTGGGGCCGCTGGCGGCGACCGACTACGGCGGCCCGCTGACCTCCTGGATGGGCGCCGTCATCCGCATCCGCCGCGGCGCCGGAGGACCGCCCGGATACGACAACGACCCCTGGTGGCTGCGCCAGGAACACCAGCCCGCCACCATGGCCGGGCAGCTGCGGGTGCTGGGCAAGGAGAAGAAGGCGCCCGGCTCGGGGACGATGTGGCGCTCGACCGTGTCCGCCGAGCAACGTGCCCAGATCACCAGCCTCGTCAACAGCGCTGAAGAACAGCTCATCCAACTGCGCGGCGCGCAGACCGGTTCGAGTGCGGACGTGGCCCAGCATCTGCTGCGCATCCTCAGTTACAGCGCCGGCCTGCTCGACAAGGCCCTGCAGCACACTGTCGTGGCGGCCGTGAACGCCGGGGTGCCGCCGCGGGATGTAGCCCAGTGGGCGAAGCTGCCTCCCGGCCCGTTGGCGGACGCGCTCAATGCCTACCAGGACGCGGGCGACGGGTAAGCGCCGCCTCGCCGGGAATCAGGCGGCCCGTGACCGGTCTCCTGGGGCGCTGGCGTGGTGGCCCGGTGTTTACCGCATCACGTGGCGCCATGTGATCGGAACGCCGAAACAGCTCCGGTCGGCAGCCGGGCCCATTTGGCTGGGCGAGTGAGCGGCAAGGGGACGGCGGCCGGGCCTGGCAGCAGGCCGGGCCGGGTGGACGTGAACATCGGGGCCGGGTTCGAGGCGGTCTTCCTCGACCCGGTCGGGCAGGCGGTGCAGCAGCGGTGGGCGGACGCCGCCCTCGCGGTCGCGTTCGAAGACCTCGATCCGGTGTCGGCTTTCCCGGTGGTGCCGGGACGGCGGTGGGGGCCGGGGCTGTGGTGGTCGGCCACCACCGGGCGGCACGTGGCCGCCGGATCGAACGCCATGCGTACGCAGCTGATGGTCATGGACCGCGACCCGCAGGTCACCGGCATGGCCGGTCGGCCGGTGCGGCTGCTGTGGCGCGACCGTCGGAGCCAGGTGCGTTCCTGGGTGCCACAACTGTTCGCCCGCTACGCCGACGGCCCCGCCCTGCTGGCCGACTGCCCCGGCCACCCCGACGCCGGCGGTGAACGCGCTCTGAAGGCCGCGCAGGCGGTGGCCGCAGCGTGCGCGGACATCGGCTGGAGCTACCGGCGCCTGGCACCGCTGGACGAGGTGCCGGCGGCGAACCTGAAATGGCTGGCCGGCTACCGCCACCCCCGCAACCAGGGCAGGCCCGGCCTGATGACGGCGGTCCTCGATGCCTTCGCGCGGCCGCGACCGCTGATCGAAGGCGCCGAAACGGCCGGCGACCCGATCGAGGTCCTTCCCGCCGTCTTCCACGCCCTGTGGCACGGACAGCTGACGACAGCACTGGAGACGCCGCTGCACGAACGGGTCATCGTCAGTCCGGGCTCCCCCCGTCAGGGCAGTGGCGAGGAGAGCCAGGGCTGCGTCCCCGCGGCCGATTACCCGGCGTCAGGCGCGGGGCGCGGCGCGGCTGGCGCCGGGCGCGGGGAGGCGGTGTGAGCAGCGGCCGGCCGGTGGTGGCGGTCGGGGCGCACGTCCGCTTCCGCGGATCGCGGTGGCAGGTCGTCGCCCTGGCCGGGCAGTGTGTCCGCCTGGCCGGCGAGGACGGCAGTGATGAAGCGGTACTCGCCGGGCACCTCTTCGCCGATCCTGGCTTCGCCCTCCTGGGAGCACAGGTGCAGCAGCCTCAGGCGGCGCCGCGGTGGGGGCTGTTCGAAACCGCCCCGGCCGCGGCACGGGAGAAGGCGCTGGCCTGGCAGCGCCACATCCGGGAAGTCGAGTGCGGGTTGCCCGGCGGGCCGGGCAGCAGTGGGCCGGTGCGGGAGCAGTACGACCCCAAGCAGCACACGCTGGCCGAACGGGAAGGAGCCAAGGCGGCAGAGTTGACCGCGCTCGGCTTCGGCCGGGTGTCGCGCACGACGGTGCAGCGCATGCGCCTGGCCTACCGCAAACAGGGCCTGTGGGGGCTCATCGACCACCGCGCCACCCGCGGTCCCAGCCCCACCGGCCGAGCCGACGAGCGGGTCGTCGCCGCGGTCAAGGAAGCGCTGCGCCGCCAGCGCGGCCGCTCCAAAGGCACCATCAAAGGGCTGATGCCGATGGTCGCGCACATCCTCAAGGACCGGCACGGCGGCACGGTCGCGATGCCGGCGCAGGCCACGTTCTACCGGCTCGTCCATCAGCTCTCCGGCCCCGCCGACCATCCCGCGCAGCCGGTGCGCACCCCGCCCATCACCGAGGACGGACGCGGCCACACGCCCACCGTCGCCCTGCGGCCCGGAGAGCAGGTGCAGATCGACACCACCCGGCTCGACGTCCTGGCCCTGTTCGACGACGGCACCCTCGGCCGGCCCGAGATGACCATCGCGGTAGACGTCGCCACCAGGGCGATCCTCGCGGCCGTGCTCTGTCCGGGAGGCACCCAGGCCGTGGACGCGGCCCTGCTGCTGGCGGAGATGGCCGTCCCCCACCCGGCCAAGCCCACCTGGCCCGACGCCCTGCGCTTCACCCACACCCCACTGCTCCCCCGGGCGCGGCTGCTGACGCTGGACGAGCGGCTTCAGGGCGCGGCCGCCCGCCCGGTCGTGATCCCCGAAACGATCGTCGTAGACCGGGGCAAAATATTCCTTTCCAGGGCATTTACGGCTGCCTGTGAGACCCTCGGCGTCAGCGTGCAGCCCGCCCCGCCCTACGCGCCCACCGCCAAGGGCATCGTCGAGCGGACCTTCGGCTCGATCAATTCGCTGTTCTGCCAGCACCTGCCCGGCTACACCGGATCCGACGTCACCCGCCGCGGGCGCGACGCCGAACGCGAGGCGTGCTTCACCGTCGCGCAGTTGCAGGACCTCCTCGACGAATGGCTCGTGCACTACCACCACCGCCCGCACCAAGGGCTGCGTCATCCCGTGCTGCCCAAGGCCGCACTGACACCGAACCAGATGTGGGCCGCCCTCGTCTCGGTCGCCGGGTACGTCCCTGTGCCCCTCACCAGGGACGACTACCTCGAACTGCTGCCGGTGCGCTGGCAGGCCATCACCGAACGCGGCATCCGCCTGCACCACCGCACCTACGACTGCGACCTCCTGGCCCCCTACCGCGGGCAGCCCTCCCCCGTCACGGCCCGCGGCGGGAAATGGGAAGTCCACACCAACCCCCACGACGCCCGCCAGATCTGGCTGCGCCTGCCCGACGGCACGTTCGCCGAGATCCCCTGGATCCACCGCGCCCACGTCCACCGTCCGTTCAACGAACAGACCTGGCAGCACATCCGCACCACCATCACCCGCCACACCGACCCCGACAGCCTGGAGGCCGACCTCGCCGACGCCCTCGACCAGCTCATGCGCCGCACCCGCACCGGTAACGCCACCGCAGGCGAACAACGCCTCCTGGCCCGCACCCAGCCCGCCCGGACACCCCTGCCCCCACCGCGCCCCGCACCCGACCACCCGGGCGAACCAGACTCCGGCGCCGGCCGGACCGGTCCCGGGACGGACACCGACAGCCTCGACGACCTCGACGAGGAACAGGACCTGGACGCGGAAGAAGACGACGCCGAGGGCCCGCCCGGCGTCCCCTACACCGGACTCGGGCTCTACGACGCCCGCGCGGAGGCCCTGAAATGGTGAACACCCGCCCACCCGCCACAGCCGGCAGCACCACCACACCCGGCGCCGGCCGAGCGGGGCAGCCCACGACGGACCCGACGACCGCGTCATGGCCGGTGACCACCTGGCAGGGCTGGCACCACTTCGCCACCACCGCGCCACCCGCCCCGCCACAGCCCGGCGAAGCACCCCGCAGCCCGGAAGAACGCCTCGCCTACCACTCCGCGTTCGTCACCGTCCGCACCCCCGCCATCAGCCAACTCGCCACCCAGACCCGCACCCTGATGATCCTCGGCCGCCACCAGACCACCACCGCACGGCCCTCACTGATCGTCACCGGCCCCGCAGCCGCAGGCAAAACCACCGCCCTGCTCCACGTCGGACGCACCTGCCACCTCGCCCACACCCACCGCGCCCCCACCCCGCCCGGCCACCACCCCCAGGTGCCGGTCGCCTACGTCCTCGTCCCGCCCGGCGCCACCGCCAAGACCCTCACCACCGAATTCGCCCGCTACCTCGGCATCCCCGTCACCACCCGCATGACCCAGGCCCAGATCACCGAAGCCGTCTGCCACACCTACAACACCGCTGGCATCCAACTCGTCCTCATCGACGAGATCCACCGCCTCAACCCCCGCACCACCACCGGCGCCCAGGCAGCCGACCTCCTCAAAGACCTCACCGAACGCATCAGCGCCACCTTCGTCTATGCCGGCCTCGACGTCACCGCCACCCCCCTGTTCAGCGGCGTACGCGGCGCCCAACTCGCCGGCCGCGCCACCCTCATCGACTGCGGCCCCCTCCCCGCCCGCCACGGCAACCGGCACCCCTTCACCGACGTCATCACCGACCTCGAAAACGCCCTCGACCTCCACCACCACCGCCCCGGCACCCTCCCCCGCCACGCGACCTACCTCCACCAGCGAACCGCCGGCCGCATCGGCAGCCTCACCCGGCTCATCCGCCAAGCAGCCATCACCGCCATCAACGACGGCACCGAACGCATCACCAAGAGAACGCTGGAAGCCATCCAGCTCGACCACCTCGCCGAACAACACAAGCGCCCCCGCACCCGCCGACCGTCCGCACCGGCATGATGCGGACGTGAAGAAGACCAGGGACACGCCGACCGACGATGAGTTCGCTGCCGTCTGCGGCCAGGTGTGGGACGTCCTGATCCCCGCCCGTGCCGACTACCTGGCAAGCGTCTCACCGCACTACGACGAGGTGTTCCACGACGTCGTCCAACGAACCGAGCACGCCGGCAGTCTCGGAAAGACGGACATCGCGGCCCTGGTCGTCTGGAAACGGCTCTCCGCACAGACTCCGTGGGTATCGGCGCTCATGTCCCTGCCCGACGCACACGTGCGCGCAGTCACCCAGCGGGCCGTCACCGCAGCCCGCGACACCGCGGTACCGCGCAGTGAGGCCGCCCGCACAGGACGCGGCATCATGTGGGAACTGCCCGGCTTCCGTACCGGCGACGCCCTCGCCTCAGCCGCCCTGACAGCAGCAGCACCCACACGGATGGCCGTCTACGACCGCCGAGTCCAACACGCCCTTAACACCCTCGGACTCACCCTCACCCACACACCGGGACACTACGGCCGCTACCTGCAACTCCTCGACGACCTCCTCCGACACAGCCCCCCGCCCGCCGACGGCTGGACCGCACGCCACATCGACACCGCCCTGTACTGGACCGCCAAAACACCCACCCACGACCACTGAACCAGGCCCCCAAAACAGCCCCCACACCACACACAACGCCAGGCCCATGACCAGGCAAAACCCGCCTCACCAGCCAAAAAACACCCCAGACCATTAGACGCAGAAACTACCCACAACACCCCGGCCATTCCCACTAAAACCCGCACAACCCCAGGTCGGAACCCCCCACCGCCACCAGGCCCCGTTCTCAACCAACACCCAACCCCACAGCTCACACCCCACCCACCACACCAACTACCCACCCCCAGATCGACACGTCGCCCGCGTGCAGCCAGTTCAGTTGCGGTCCGTGATCACTACTCTGGGTTGTCCGAGGACAGGGCCGCAGCAACAACGGCGTCGATCGTTCCGCTCTTGGCGCGTTTTGGGTCGCCCAGCCGTGCCCGGATCAGGTATCCGAGCTGGAATCGGCTCTCAGCCCGGAAACTCTCCATGACGTCCGCGATGTGCTTGCGGCAGGTTCGCAAGGACATGCCGAGTCGTCTGGCGATCATCTCGTCCTTCATGCCCTCCGTGAGCAGTCGCACGATCGCCTGCGCGGCCTCCGTCCGGATGACGGGCGTTCCGAAGTGCCCGGGGTTGAGGGGTGTGGCCTGCACCCACGAGTGTTCGAAGACTGCGCACAGGTAGCTGACGGTGGAGAGGTCCTGGACGACGACCACGCCCTCATGCTCGTCAGCACGGGGAATGAACGCGACCTTCCGGTCGACAACAACCAGTCTGCCGAACAACTCGGGCAAGGTGCGAACCTCGCCACCCGACGAGGCGAGATGGCTGACGTAGTCCTGGGTGACTGTCTCGTGGCGGGCGGAGTGCTGGTAGAGGGTGCGGATCTGGATGCCACGCCGGGCGAGGGCCAGATCGCGCTCGTTGGCCTGCTCCATGCGCCCTGGCGACAGATCCCTGCCGCGTTCGCAGGTCAGCACTTCCACCTGGCAGGCTGAAACCGCGTTCTCGAGCAGCTCTGTGGCGGATTCGAGTCCGTGCACCTCTTGGATCGGCGTATGCCTGCGCCGACTGCGCTGTGTCTCGGCGTAGAGCGAACCCAGGACGTCGAAGTCACCCTTCAGTTCGTCGATGCGGGCCAGCCGGCCGCGCAGCTCGGCCTCGGCGGTGGTGAACATGATCGCTGCCGCACTCTCCGGTGCGACAGGCACCAGCGGCTCATTTGCGGCGTCTCCGGGCAGGTGCCGGAGCAGGTGCCGGGCCCCTAGTGAGGCCGCGGCCTGCTGCACTTCCTCGACATCCAAGGCGAGGTCGTGGGCAGCTTCACCAATATCGAGATGTCCATTTTGCGCTGCCCAGCGAAAGACTTCGATTTCCGTTTTGCCCAGCCGGGCAAAGTCCTCAAGCGTGCGATTTTCCACCGTTTCCCCCCAGGGAAGATCCTGCACGCAGCTTAGTGCAGCGTGATCTCTCTGGACGGGGGAGACCAGCCGGGGCGAGTCTGAGAGTGCACAAGGAGTTACCGGAGGAATTCTCTCCGGGACGCGGCAAATGCCGACAATGTCCGCCGTGCGAACCCACCTTCATGAAAGAGGTACTAACGATGGCCATGCTCAAGACCGTCTCGTATGCGATCGCCCGCCGCACGAAGATGACGGCCGTGGCCGGCTTCTACAAGTACTGATCTCACCGAGGTCGATCCGTGTAATCCCTCGGGCCGGGGCGAGGCGCTATCTCGCCCCGGCCCGAGGACCTTGCAATGCACATCATGGAGGAGCCGATGAACCGACCGCCAGGTCCGCTCGGCGGGCGCCTTACCGGCAACGGTCCCGTTTACGACCAGGACCGCCTCGGGTTCATGGTGCAGATGTCAGACAAGTTTGGCGCGATCTGGTCGTTTGACCGCCACATAGTCGTCGTGGCCGACCCGGCACTGGCCGGGGAGGTGCTCACACGCACGAACACTGATTTCGGTGCCGAGGTCGACTTCCTCCACCGCAAACAAAAGGATGATGCGGAGACCAAGCAGCAGTGGACCTCATCACGAGCTGCCCGCATGAGGTACATGCGCCCCTCCTCCATGCAGGCAAAGATCCCCGGGATCGCCGCAGAGCTGGACGGCGGGATTTCCTCTTGGGGAAGTGGCGAGATCGATGTGGTCGATCGCATGCGCGCGCTCACGGCCAGGGTCGGAGCCGTACTCTGCCTCGGTGAGAACGCGCATCTGGTAGCCGGCCTGGGGCGAGACCTCTTCGATGCGCTGACCCCGGTCGTCAGCAGCTCCGTTTCCCTGCCGCTCGGGTTCCCACTCCCGCGTCACCGCCGGGTCGTACGAGCCAACCGCGCGCTCGAGCAGGCAATCAGCGAGGCGATGGGCCTTCGACGGACCGTGGGCCAGCGCGCGACCGGTGACCTCGTGGATGTGCTGATGCAGCCCACTGCCCGGCACGGCGTACTGCCCGATGCGGTCATCCGCGAGACTCTGGCCGCCACCCTGCTCGCGTCGGAGAACACCTCGGCAGCCGGGTTCGGATGGATCGTCCACGAGCTGACGCGGCATCCGGAGATCCAGAGAATGGTCGCGGCCGAGGCGGCAGCGGTGCTTCCGACATCCGGGCCCATCACGCATGATCACTACGAGCGGCTGAGCCTTACCGCCAGGGTGGTCCGAGAGGCTCTCCGCCTCTGGCCGCCCAATTGGATGTTCGCCCGCCACGCCATGCACGAGACGGTGCTGGGTGGCTACACGCTGGAGTCCGGTACCAAGGTGATGGTCCCCGCGTACGTGATGCAGCGGGACGCGCGATGGTTCCCCGACCCGCTGGCATTCGACCCGGACCGCTGGTTGCCCGATGGCTCCGGCAGCGTCGCCCCGCAGTTCGCATACATGCCGTTCGGCGCGGGCCCTCTGATCTGTATGGGAATGTCGTGGAGCCTGATCGAGATGACGCTCGCGACCGCTCTCCTTACGCGCGCTTTCCATCTCGCGCTTTCCTCGGCCGCGAAGGTTGTGCCCGATCCCTCACGCGGTCTTTCACCCAGCGGATTGCGGGCGCGGCTCGCAATCAGGTCGGACAGCGGGATCACGGCCGATCTCCCCACGGCCGGTCGAAAAGTGGCGGGATGCCCTATGACCGGCAGGTCGGAATGATGGACGGAACCGTCACATACGGCCAGCTTCTGCGCAATCGCGAATTCAGTGGCCTTTTTGCAGCACATACCGTGTCGATTCTCGGCGACGTGCTGACGAAGGTAGCCCTTTCTGTCCTTGTTTTCGACCGCACCAACTCCGCTTTGATGGCCGCCATTACGTTCGCGCTGGGTTTCATGCCCCAGATCCTCACGGCGGCCCTGGCTTCTGCCATCGTGGACCTGGTTCCGGCTCGGCGGCTCATGCTGATCGGCGACGCGAGCCGAATGGCCTGTGTCCTGGCCATGACCGTACCCGGAATGCCCATCGCTGTTCTTCTTATCCTGGTGACCGCCTCGGGGGCGCTGTCCCCCTTGTTCCGGGCCGCCAGGCAGGTGATGCTCCCCGATATCATTGGTATGAACGGGTACCCGCTCGCCAGGTCCATGTTCTCGGGAACCATCCAAGTCGGGCAGATAATCGGCTTCGGTCTGGGTGGAGCCCTACTGATCATCCTGACGCCTAGGGCGACGCTGTTCGTCGACGCGGCGACGTTTGCCTTCTCCCTCACGATGGTGCTGATGTTCGTCCGGCCAAGGCCGGCAACCGCCAGCGGCACTCACCGCGAATCGGGCATCATCCGCGAGACATTCCGCGGCAACCGCTCCATCCTCGACGATCCGGTCCTGCGACGGCTCCTGCTTCTCCAGTGGATACCAACCGCCCTCATCGTCCTGCCGGAGGGGCTCGCAGCGCCGTATGCCGCCGAGCTCGGTGGCGGACCCGAGAGCGTCGGGTTCCTCCTGGCCTTCCCCGCGGTCGGCACCCTCATCGGCGAAGCGGCCGTCGCCCGATTCCTGGGACCTCAGGAGCGAAGCCGGTGGGTACCCGCGCTCCTCCTCCTCGCAGGCGCCCCCCTGCTCCTCTTCGCCTTCTCCCCCTCACTGCCCCTGGCACTGGGCCTGCTGCTCGTCAGCGGTGCCGGAACAGCCTTCGCGCTTCCCCTTGACCAGCTGTACGTGGAACGTGTGCCCGCAGGGCTGAGAGGCCGTGCGATGACGCTCACGGGAGCCGGCTCGATCGCCACCCAGGGAGTCGGCCTGGCAGTCGGAGGGCTTTTGGCCGACTGGATGCCCATGCCCTGGGTGTTCACGAGCGCCGGCATCGCCGCGTTGACGGCGGCTGCACTCATCGGCCGGCACCGACCCTGGCGCATCGCCCCGTCCAAGGCAGGTCCAGAGGCAGCTGAGGCCGCCGACACTCCGGCCTCCCACCAGTCAGCTCGATCTACCGAAGGGTAGGGCTCCCCCGTGTCCTCTCCGTTGGAACGTCCGTCCGGCGCCACATGGCATCACCTGCCCCCCGCCGCCCCCCTCGGCCTCAGTTTCGACGCTGCACGGCTCGCAGTCGAGGTGAAGGGCCTCGCCGACCTCACGTGGCGCCCGAACCGCCCGGTCCACCAGAACGGACTGGGCGAGGAGGACACCTTCGACTGGAAGATCATTCCTCTTCGAGGCCCCACAGGAAACGTCCGGCGCACCGACCCCGGCGGCGCCGGACTCGAGGACCACCTCGACACCCCTGTGCTCGACCGGTGCCCTTACCACGCCGAGGTCTTGGCCGCCGTTCCCGCCCCGCTGCACAGCGCGCGTCTCATGGCGCTCGGAGCCGGCGCGGAGACCCACGAGCACAGCGACGGGCACACCAACTTCCCCTGGGGGTTCCTGCGCCTGCACATCCCCATCGTGACCCAGCCCGGCGCCGAGCTCACCGTGGACGGCCAGACGTACCATTGGGAGGCGGGCCGCCTCTGGTACGCAGACTTCGACCGGCTCCACATAGCCAAGAACCGGGGCGCAGAACGACGGATCCACCTCGTGGTGGATACCGTCCCGACTCCGGAGCTCATGGCGCTCTTTCCGGTCGGTTTCCTCGACGAGCTGCCCTGGAGCGATGTCCTCATGGCCAGGGAGCCCATCCCCCTGCAGCCCTTCGAACAACTGGCACTGCGCTGTCAGGTCGACATCCCCGCGAACTTCCCCGACTGGTCGGACGACTCCGGAGCCGACCCCGACGACAGCCTGCCGGGCTCCGTCGAGGTACAGGACGGACGGCTCACGCTCTGCATCGCGGGTGAACCCCGCTTCGGACTCGTGCACATCGGGAACGCCGAGTTCCGGCTCCAGGGCTGGACCGAGGAGCGGACCATCGTCCTCGACCTCGACCGCGCACAACCCGTCGCACGATTCCGCGTGCGCTGCGGGCGGCGCCTCGACGAATACCTGCGGCCGGCAAAGCCAGTGGCACACGCCTGTTCCACCCCATGACTGCGCCGACTCCCACACTGCTGGAACTCGGCGTGGAAATGAGACCGACCACTCTCGAAGACGCCGGCTCCCTGTCTCAGGCGCTGCTGCGAAACCGCAGCTACCTGCAGCCGTGGGAGCCGGACCGGCCGGAGGAGTACTACACCGAAGTCGGGCAGCGGTCCCTCATCAAGGAGCAGCTCGCACAGCGCCGGGCAGGCACGTTCATGCCCTGGGTGCTCGTCGAGGTGAAGACCGGCAGGATCGTCGGCGGGATCTCTCTCTCCAAGATCGTTCTGGGGCCCCTGCGCAGTGCAAGCGTCGGCTACTGGACCGACAGCGAGTGGGCCGGCCGCGGTCTTGCTACAGCAGCTGTCGAAGCCGCCTGCTTCTGCGCTCGCTGGGACTTCGCCCTGCACCGTCTGGAGGCGGGCACGCAGCTACACAACCTGGCATCGCAGCGGGTCCTGAAGAAGGCCGGCTTCCACCAATACGGAACCGCACCGAAGTACCTGCACATCAACGGTGCATGGCGAGACCACCGGTTCTTCCAGCGGATCCTCCACTCCGGTCCTCCCCTCTGACCGACGTCACTGGCCTGGAACCAGCGGGCCGCCGCGATGCCGTCGGGGGTGTGCACCCGCTCGGTCGGGATGCGGCCGGCTCTTCCTCCGCGTCGAAGTCGACGTCCAGGTGCGGGTCCAAGGCGTCCGGGCACGCGGTCAGCTCAGTGGTGGCGTACGAACCGAACCTCATGATGTGGTCGGTCAGGTACGGGCTGATCGCGGCCAGGTCCTCACCGGTGATCTGCCAGCCCTCCGCCCAGAGCTCGCGTATGACCTCCACGAGGTCGAGGGTCGTATGCGGAGGATCCATCGACAACGCCTCACGCGGCGAAATCCCGAAGAACCCCGCGTCAAACCGATCCGCACCCCAAAAACCCGCCCTCACGCACATACGACGCCCCCGAACAATCCGGATCCGCGTCAAACAACCCCTCCAGATCCTGACGGTGAGCAGCCATGCAACCGTGGCCCGTCGCCGACACGGTCAGTGTTGCGCGCCCGCGAGCCGTACGCCGTCATCGATTGCGGTCAGCATGCGCACGCGGGCCGACTGGGTCACGATGGCCGAGCAACACACGTTCGCGACCGGGGGTCAGCGTTTACGTGGCCAGCAGCAGTCATGTCGGGCCGGATTCCGGCACGCCGAGGCCCCTGGAGAACAGCGCATGTCCCTCACAGACACCACGGCTCTCCCCGAACAGGGAGCACGTGTGCAGCGAACCTCACCGACCCACACCCTCACGCAGAGCAAGCGGGACGAGCAGGTCGCGAAGACCCTCGAAGTCCTGCACGCGCTCTCCGGCTACGCCCCGGATCCCGAGCAGGACCGCGCAGCGGACGATGAGCTCACGCGCCGGCTCGGCAGCGCCGCGTGAACCCTGTCGCTCCTGTCGATGTAGTCCTCGACGACAGCGCGCTGCTCGCTCTGGGCTCGGGTAACGTCCTGGCCTCCCGCCTTCTTTACCAGGCCGCCGAGACCGGGGCCTGGCGCGTCCATGTCGCGCTGGCCGCACTCGCGGAAGCGGACCGGGTACGCACCGGACTCGCCGGCCACCTCGGCATGCTCGACCAGGTGGTTTTTCATCCGCTCGATCTCGCCGCCGTCTTGGCTGCCTCGGGCCACGAGCGGTCTCTGGGCTGGTGCCACACCCACCATGTGGCCATGCCCGGCGCCGAGCGCCTGGATGGGGCACGCGTCGCCACCGCCCAGCCCAAGGCCTGGGACGGGGCCGACGTCCGGGTGCTCGGCCTCTCTCCCGGAGCGGTCCGCCCGGGTCGGGGCGGACTTCACCAGTGGATGTGATCCCAGCGCTTCCCAAGGTGCACGGAATTCACAGGGTAGTTGACATCTGTTTTATGATTCGCGAATCATGAATCATGATTCAAAGCGCGCCCGAACGGTTGCGTGAGGTCTCGGCAAAGCTCTTCGGTAACCGAGCGGCACGAGTCCGATATCGACACGACGCCGGACGGCTATCCGGCAGATCACCAAGCACTCCATGGCCGACTGTGATGGGCGCCAGCCACTCAGCTTGTCATTTAAGGTCCGGCGTCGAACGCGGCTTGAACTTGGTCGGTGGACGTACAAACGGCAAGAGCCAGACAGCCGATCTACCTAGGAATGCCCTCGTTTGGCGAGATTGCCGCACAAGCCTGAACCCGTGCCTTCATCAATCGGACGGTGTGACCGAGGACCGCACGCCGAGCCACTGCTCAGCGCCCCAGGCATGGAACCGCTCTACCTCTGTGAACCCCAGCTTTGCCACAAGGCGCATCGAGGCGACGTTTGCGGTCTGGGTGGCGAGCACCACCGGCTCACCGGGAAAGACGCGGTCGAACCAGTCGAGTGCCGCCGCGCACGCCTCGGCGGCGTAACCATCCCGCAACGAGTTCGCCCTGGCCAACCCCCTGGGCGGCCGACCACCCAAGCACGGTGGCGAGTTCGTCTTCGGCGATCCCTCCACCTGGGGCATCGAGCAGGCCGTGACGGTCGCCGACACCCGCCTCTACGGCAAAGCGACCGCGCGGGCATGGGACCGACTGCACCCAAGGCTCACCCGGCGGGCAGCCTGGATCGAGCACGACGGACCACTGCCGCTCATCGAAGGCACCGTCATCCGCCTCGCCGTGGAGAAACTGCCGTCTGGCGGGGTGAACAAGCCGGTCTGGCTGTGGTGGTCAGGCACCGGAGCCAGCGCGGCGGACGTCGACCGCTGCTGGCAGTCCTTCCTCCGGCGTTTCGACCTGGAGCACACGTTCCGCCTGCTCAAGCAGACACTCGGCTGGACCAAGCCCCGGCTTCGCAGTTCGGATGCGGCCGACCGGTGGACCTGGCTGGTGATCGCCGCCTACGCCCAGCTCCGGCTCGCCCGGCCACTGGCCACCGACCTCCGCAGGCCCTGGGAGAAGCCGGCCGAGCCGAACAGACTCACCCCTGCCCACGTCCGACGGGGGTTCAGGAACCTGTGCACGAAGACCGGCTCTCCGGCCAGTGCACCGAAACCTTCAACACCTGGACCAGGAAGGCCACTTGGTTCGAAGAACCGCCGTCCGGCCCCCCGTCACGACGTGGGCCGCGTCCTTGCGACTGGCGAGGCATACAGCCGCCCCGCCCATCACAAAATCGGCACGAAACCACGGAGAGTCAACGTCGATCGTTAAACGACCAGCTCACAGGGAACGGACCATGGAGCATCCGCCAGTGCTACGCGACGTCGACGGCACCCGCTGGCCGCGTCGGTCACCGGCCTCGCTCGGATCGTCTACAGAGTCGAGCAGCCGAGCGACACCCAGCGGGCCGCCGTACGGCGGCCCGTGCGCAGCCTGGAGGCTGGCGGCCACGTCGAGGTCCACCGCCTGCGCGTCGGCCGCACCTACACCCAGCAGCGTGCCCATCCCCGCTTCTGGCCGCCGCGCTACGACCGGTGCCTCGCGGTGTGCACGGGCAAGGCCGGCCGGCTGCCCGAGGTGCGCGGCGGGCGACCGGCGGTCGACGTACTTCACCGCGGACGTCGTGGCGATGTTCATCGACCACTACGGCACCCTCACCGAAGGCGACCGGCAGCTGTGGCGGGCGACCGCGCACGGCTGGCACCTGTACTCCGTCCCGCTGCCCCGGCCCGCCAACGACTACCGCTCGTACGAGGTCGAGATCACCGAACTGTGCGTACGGCGGGTCCTGACCGACGAAGAGCGCGCTCAGGCCGAACAGCGGGCGCGGGCCTTCATCCGGCCCCACGTCGCCGCCATCCGCGCCGCGCTCCGAGGCCGTTGAGCGGCCCGGACGCGGGTTGTCCACAGGCCGGAAACGGTGGGATCGCGCCCCGGGGTGCTCGGCACGCCTCTACGTCGTGTCCACGGACGTGCTCATCCGATCCGGTCTTGTGCGGTGCGGGCACGGGGTGTCCGGAGCGCCTCGGTGAGGGGGCGCCGGTCGAGGTAGTAGGACAGACGGCGCACACCGGAACGGTCGCTCTCCCGCGCGCGGGCCGTGCGGAGGGTGGCTCTCTCCCAGCAGGCGGCGACGGCGTCGCGGAACGCGGATGCGGATTCGTCGTCGGCGGCTGCGACCTCCACGAGGACCTGCTCCGGTTCTTCCGCATGCTCTTCGTCCGGCCGGTCGTCGGTGTTGGTGTCGGTGGGGCGGTTGGGAAGGGCGCGGGTCGGCCGCCGTCCGCGGTGCGGATCCGGTGAGGTGGCGGCGAGGAGGATCTCGATGTGCTCGGCGAAGTACGGCCCCGGGAGAGGGATCTCGTATTCGGGGTGGAGGTCGTAGCCGGCGGTGACGGCGGCGGCGACGTAGTCCATGACGGCGAGGGTGGTGTCGGTGTGCGCGCGGCCGGTGGTGGGAGTGAGGCGGTGGAGGATGCGCAGGAAGGTGGGGACGCTGTCGTCGATGCCGTTTCTGCAGACGAGGTCGTCGTCGGTGTCGGCGATGTCGCTCTGGTCGTGCCAGAACGCGGCGGCGTGGCGGTCCCCGAGGGCGCGGTGGTGGAGGTAGAGGCAGTAGGAGGCGGCGGTGTCTCCGGCTCCGGCGGCGTACTGCCACCAGAAGCGGGCTCCCTCGTCGGCGTCGGTGAGCTGCAGGAGGCAGCCCAGGAGCCAGGCGCCCCGGGGGGCGGGCAGCTGTTCGGTGATGAAGTCGGTGAGCTGTTCGGCGAGTTGTCCGGAAGCCGAGTGGCTGACGGCCACTTCGCACAGCGAGCGCAGGTACGCGGCGGCGGTCTCGTCCGCCAGGTCGTGTCCGAGGTCTCCTCCGGGGAAGGGGCCATCGATCATGAGGAGGGGGTAGGCGATGTCGTCGTAGGCGACGGTGTCCTGTGGGATCTGAGGGTTCTTCAGGAGCAGTGAGCGGGCGAGGAGGTCGTCGATGGCTTTCATTTCGGGGTGATCACTCCAGGCGCGTCGTGGCGAAGGTGGATGGTCTCCAGGGCCCCTCGGGCGAGGTGGTCGTAGGCGTGGACCCTGGCCGGGGACAGGCCGGTGACCGTGGGGACGGTGGCGTCGTCGATGCCGCACAGGTGGCGCAGGACGATGATGTCGAGCTGGTCGGGGGGCAGTTGGCCGACGGCGTCGAAGAAGGCGGCCAGTTCACTGACTTCGGCGAAGCGGGCCGTGAGGTCGCCGATGCGGCTCTGGGTGACGGTGGAGAACGCCGCCGGGCGCAGGTCGGGGTGGCCGCCGTGGTGGTGGGCGCGGAGCATGACGCGGGAGCGCAGCAGGCGCCAGGCGTGGCGTCGTACGTCGGAGCTGGCGACGGCTTCGTCCCAGCCGAGCCAGAGGATGTCGAAGGTTTCCGCGACGACCCAGTGGGCGCGGGGGTCGCTGTGGAGTAAGGCGCGGGCGTAGGCGGTGTAGGGCTCGCGCATGGCGTCGGTGAATGCCTGGTGGGCCACGGGCGGCCGTTCCGGCTTGAGCGACTGGACTTCGTGTATGCGTTCCTCGATCCACTCCTGGTCCTTGTGCGCCTCGCGGGCCGCCGCGGTCCACAGCCGGCGCAGTGGCCAGACGGGGAGGTCCAGGGCGCGCACCACGCTGTAGGTGATCTCCCAGCCGGGGTAGTACTCCATGCCGCGCAGGAGGGTGGAGATGCGGGTCTTGGAGTAGCCGGTGAGGCTGACGAGGTCGTCGAGAGTGAGGCGGGAGACGGACAGGCGGCTGCGGACCGGCTTCAGCCACGCCCGGTGGCAGGCGCCCGCCTCCTCGGAGATGTCCCCCGGTTTGCGGCCTCGCCTGCTGGGCTCGTCTGACCCTGGCTGTTCTGGTACGGACGGTGGCTTCATCGCAGCGGCTCCTGCGGCCCGGGCGCGTCCGGGCCGGAACCCGCGGTGCCGGTGCGCCGCGTCTCCATTCCGGTGAACGCGGCGACGATCTGCTGGACGAGCAGTCCGAGCGAGGGCAGCAGCGCGGCCACCGCCGCGAGCTGACCCAGCACGGTCATCACCGTGCTCCACGCGAGGACCGCCACCAGTACGGCCACGATCCACACCTGCTTCCTGGACATCGCACCATTCCCCTGTACTTGGGTGTCTGAAAGGGACCTCCCGGCGGCGGTGCTGAAGCGCCGCGGGAGGCTGGACGCCAGCATGCTGGACCGACCCCCCACCACTCAATGTGATCTTGCGGTCACGGAACAATGCCGCCATGGGTCTCAGCCGTACCCCGCGCCAAAACGCCATGACATTTCCCCGCGAGATCAAAACGGGGCCCAACGAACGCTTTTGGCGGCGAAAACGTACATCTCCTTGCGACACCCGGGGCAGGGCGCACCATGGAAGGGACGCCTCCCCCGGGCGTCGGACCTTCCCGTCTGGAAGGCCGCGCAGTCCCCTCGTGCTGAAGAACCACCGGAGGGGACCGCACCGCTCCCGCCCGGCCCCCGCGCTGGGCGGGAGTTGCGACGGCCAGTTCAGGTTCTGGGTGATCAGGAAACGCGCAGGAGCGTGGCGGCCGGGCCGATCGCGTCCGGCCCGAACTTGGCGCGGATACGGTCGCTGACCTCTTCGGCAACCAGCCGGTCCTCGCGCACCGTGTCGAGGCTGATCTGCTGGGCAACCTGGTCGGCGCCTACCAAGTCCTCGCCTCTGAGCACGAGTCCGGTGAGGCGGCCTCGTTGGAGTCCGGCGGCATCGATGAGCCGGTAGGCCATGGTGCGCAGGTCGTCGTCGTGCCCGGACGCCTCCGGCAGACGGCGCGTCTTCTCCCATGACGGGCCGCCGGCGAACTTCAGCGTCAGGCCCAGGCCGCGAGCGACCTGTCCGCGTCGGCGCAGCAGCAGTCCGAGCTGGACAACCAGGCCGAGGAGGACCGCGCGGACCTCGGCTCCGTCGAGGGTGTGCCGGGGAAACGTGCGGCTGACGCTCGTGGAGGTGGGCAGGGTGCGCGGGGCGACGGGGCGGGGGTCGATGCCGCGGGCGCGGTCAGCGGCCAGGCGTCCGGCGCGTCCTCCGAGGACGCGCTGCACGGTGGCCGGCGGGAGTTCGGCGAGTACGCCGACGCAGTCCACTCCGTATCCCCGAAGGACGGCTGCCTGGCGGGGGCCGATGCCGTGGAGGGCGTCGACGGGCAGCGGTCCCAGCCAGCCGGTGACTTCGCCGGGGTCGACGGCGAGGATGCCGCCGGGAGGGCTGATCTGAGCGGAGGCGGTGGCCGCGACCGTGATCGTCGGCCCGATCCCGACCCGCACGTCGACACCCAGCAGCGCCACGGTCCGCAGCCGCACGATCTCCCCCAGCCCGCGGGCGTCGACGCCGTGGTAGCGCAGCGCGCCCTTCGCCTCCATCAGGGCCGCGGACGGGGGCAGCGCCTGGACAACCGGGGAGAGTTCCGCCAGCAGGTCCAGGACCTGCCGGAACGTGTCCTCGGGCAGCCGGTCGGGGCAGCGCACATGCATCACACTCGACACCCCCCGCACTTGAGCTCCAGCCGCCATGTCGCCCACCTCCTCCACCTCACATTATCGAACTAGTATTCGAACAAGCGAGGCCAGGCGCCGGCCCTCGGCTTAGAATCGTAAATATGTTCGATGATCTGCCGCCTGACCTGGTGCGACTGGACGCACTGAGGGTGTGGCATGCCCTGTGGCTCGAGCGCATCGACCGCAAGATCGCCCATGTCCGGCAGCGGCAGGCCGAGGAGGAGCACGGCCGCCGTACCCGGCCGCTGCCCCCGGACTGGATCGTCGAACTCCACAGAGGCACGGGCGAGCCGCTCAACGTCCACGACGGCGCGTGCGGCATGACGGGCAGACGGCAACGCACGATCAGCCGCGACGAAGCCCGCCGCCTCCTCACCACGGGAGAGGTGCAGGCGTGCCCGTTCTGCCACCCCGACACCCAGCTGCACATCATCGACTTAGCCGCCCGGACGGACCGCCCCTGCGGAACCCCGAACGCCCGCACCGTCCCGCCGCCGACCGGGCGACCGGCGATGACCACTTAGAACAGGACCCTGCCGATGGCCACGACTCCCCCGCCACCCGTCAGAGAACCGGACCCGTCCGCGCTGACCTGCCCCGGCGACCGGGTCGGCCTCTGCGCCGGGTGCCGACGCAGAACCCACCGGTACGGCTCAGGCGGGTGCCCGCTGTGCGAGTGGTGCATGGCACCGGCGATGGAACGGTGGGGACCGGGCGTGCGCTACGTCAGTATTCGCGCCTAGCAACGGCCTTCGGGCACCTCTGCATCCAGCAGCTCATATCGTCGGCGCCCATGGCCTACGCGCCCCGTTTTCTCACCGTCTTCTTCGCCGTCTTCCCGGCCGCGCTCTTCTTCTTCGGCAGCTCGTGAACGTCGGCGCCGCCGCTCTCACCGCGCGAGGCCTTGGCCTTGGCCACGGACTCCTCCAGCGCCGCCATCAGATCGAGCACCCGTCCCTCCTGCTCCCCACCCGCAGGGGCCACGGGCGGCGCCCGGTGTTCCTGCTTGGCCTCGATCACCTTCTCCAGGGCCTCGGTGTACCGGTCCACGGCGAACTCCGCGTCCTCGATCCCGTCGCGGGACATGGAGTCGATGAGGGCCCGGGCGCCGACGACTTCGTCCTCAGCCAGCTCGACTTCCCCTGGAGCCAGCCCGGAGGGATCGCGGATCTCGTCAGGCCAGCGCATCGCGTGCAGCACGATCGCGTCGTCCCGCACACGCAACAGGCCGAGGCGTTCCCGGCCGGACCAGGCATATTTCGCCACCGCGACCTGGGAACTGCGCCCCAGCGCCTTCCGCAGCAGGACGTACGGCTTGGCCGCGACCTGGCCGCTCGCCTGGAGGTAGTAGCCCTCAGCGATCATCAAGGGGTCGATCGAGGACACCGGGACGAACGCCTGGATCTCGATCGCCTTCGCCGTCGGCAGTGGCATCGCCCGCAGCTCTTCGTCGGTGACCGTGATGATCCGGTCCTTGGAGATCTCGTAGCCCTTGCCGATCTCGCCCTGCGTGACCTCGCGGTCCTCGGTCTCGCAGAACTTGCGCACGCGGACCCGCGCCATGTCGTCGAGGTGGACCTGATGAAACCGGACGCTGTGGTCCTCGGTGGCCGACTGAACGTTGACCGGTACCGTGACCAGCCCGAAAGAGATGGCACGACCATACGGTTCGGGGCACAGCACACCTCCGTGACGAGCCCCGAGAACACCATCAGCGTACGAGCGGCAACGCGGACCGGCACGGGGAGGGCCAGAGCCTGCGCCCGGCCCCGGAGGTCAGGAGCGGGAGGTAGGGGTGGCCGGCAGCAGCGCCGCGGCAGCACGGACGGTGTCGCGGAGCGAGTTGTGGACGGTCACGTCCGGGCGGGCGAGCCGAAGCTGCTCGACGACGTCCAGGAGGCGCGGGTAGTGCGGGTGCGTGCCGACCGCCAGGCGAGTGCCGCGGGCAGCATGCGCCCCCAGCTCATACAGGGCGATGGGCTGGACGGCCTCCGCGCAGAACCAGAAGAGGATCACGTCGGCGAGACGCAGGTGCTCGTACTCCCACGCGGTCTGTTCCCTGGTGGCTTCGGCCTCGCCGACCGGGAACACGGCGCGTCTGGGGTTGATGACGACGGCCGGTGAGCCGATCGCGTCCAGGTGCAGGACGGCTCTGCGCTGCCAGTCGGGGCATCCGGTGATCCCGCCGCCCAGGAAGACCGACGGGGCGTCCCCGCTGTAGGGGGCGGGGGCCTCGATGTAGCGCAGGGATCGGGGCGGCAAGAGCGGGAACCCGTCGACGGCGATCACGTCCAGCAGGTCGCGTACCAAAGCCTGCGCCTCGGGGCTGCCGTCCGGGTAGGCGCGCAGCACCGGCGCCAGCCGCCAGGAATGGAGTTCAGGGTGCGGAAGCAGCATCTGCCCGATCGAGTCGGCGGACAGTACGCCGCCCGCGGCCAGTCCGTCCAGGCCACCGTCGACGCTTGCCTGTGCGGACAGAATGCGGGCCCGGTGCTCCTCGGTCGCCTCGGGCCTCCAGCGGCCGTGGAGGTAGTCAATGGTGAGGTCATCGGCCAAACGCTGCAGCTCATCCGTCACGAAGGTCAGCCTACGGAGGGGCCCGCCGACGACTCAACGGCTGGGCTCCAGGCTGTCGGCCGGTTCTCGGGAGTACACCGCACTCCGCCTGTGCGCAGCCCTGGTCAGTCCTATCGTGCTCAGGGTGGGTGCTCGTTTCGGAACCCCTCGGCGATGGCCAAGGCCACGCTTACTGCACGGGATAGATGGTCGGCTTGTCCACCAGTGTCCCCCGGGCCACCCACGCGTGCGTCCCGCAGATCATCACGACCCTGTCCCACCCCGGAGAATGCAGGGCGTGCGTAGCGGGCTCCGGGCAGGACTGTGTCATCCAGCCCAGCGGCCAGGACCGGTCGCAATGGGCCACGCGGCACTCCTCGTGTCCCTCCTGTCTGCGCAGCATCGCCCCGTGATCAGGGCACCCGCGCCACGGCACCGCACACTTCCTGACCGCGCCGGCACGCCGTAATACGCGCCGCGCCCTTGCCCGGCAGCGCGCCCTCACGGGACGCGCTCCTCGTTTGCTCATCTGCCCAGCCTCCCAGGAGTTGCGGCGACGGCGCCGTGAATTGGCGTCGGATTCTCAGCAGGAACTACCGGGGGTGACGCTCCTTTCACCTGACGGGGCCTGGCCGATGGGCTGCCGCAGATCCAGGTAACAGCGCAGTCGGACGCCGGGCTGGCCGGCGTCCCGCGTCGTCCGCTCCGTGATCGACGTTGCCCAGCGTTCGGCAAGCAGCTGCTGGAAGGCGAGCGCGGTGGCGTCATCGGCGGTCGCGACGTCGACGACGACCAGGCCCGGCCGGCTGACGTGCGTCTCGTTGATCGGGTCCATGTACGTCACTACGCCCGGACTCCCCCGGGGAGTTCCGCCAGTGCGGTGTCTTCACACGACCGAGTGGCCCTGGGGCTTGGAGCAGCACGTCAGCCGAGCCGGGCGGGCCTTTACTCGTACCGGGGCCTGGGCTGCGTCCTCGGTCCCTGAACAACACCGCACCCGTCAGGTGCCCGGCGGTCAGGGGCTGTCGCCGCCCCAGTCCCAGCGGGCCGGGTCACCGGGGCGCGGGTCGTACAGCGCCCGCCCGCCGGGGCCGAAGCTGCCGACCTCGGTCTGGAGGGAGACGCCGGTGTCGATTTCGTCCTGCGTCCAGCCCGTGATGTCCAGCAGCAGTCCGTCCAACGGGCCGCCGACCAGTTCGACGTACGTCTGGCCCGGGCGGGGTCCCGGGTCGGGGTCGTCGTGGTCGGCGCCGTAGACCCGGCCGCGCAGCAACTGCTCATCGTCGCCGTTCATACGCTCCAGCCTTCCAGCCGCCACTGACATCAACGCGGCTCGCCCAGAAACGCCGAGGGCTTGCCCGCGCCTCCGACGGAAGGCTTGCCTGGTCAGGTTCGAATGGAGGACCCCGGGAGGTCATGTCGGCGCCCGGGGTTTCGTGCCGTTCGGCGGGGCTAGGCGGCGAACCGCTTGAGCACAGCTTCGAAGCGGTTGTCTCGTCGTCGAACCGGTCGAAGAAAGCGTCCCCGTTGCGGGTGACCTTCTGGGCCAACCGCGCCTCACACCTCTACGGGTCGGATTTGCTGTTCGTGAGCAGAGTGCTCAGATACCGGCTGTGCGCGGTGAGAAGTTTGATGGCACGGTCGGTTCCTCCGGGGAAGAACGGCAGAAAGATCAAGGCCGGGACCGCCGCGGTGAGAGCGATGAGTACGGCGGGGGTGAGGAGCGTGACTAGCAGTACACGCTGGAGCGCACCCAGAGTGCGTGGTGAGGGGAGCCAGGGCAGCAGCACGGAAAGCCTCCTTGGAAGAGTCAGGGCTCAGGGCCGTGAGGTAACTGTGCTGTCATGGGTGGGCAGTTCGGGCTTGTCCGGACCTTCACGCAGGTAAAGTCCGGACAACGGCAGTGTTGTCCCTGGACAGGAGCGGACAGCCAGGCCCCGGGTCCAGCAGTGGGGGATGCATGGCACGTCAGGGAGGCAGGCCCTGGGGGCCGATCCGGGCCGAGAGCACCGAAGCGCGGGCGCTCGCCGAGTTCCTGCGGAACTGGGTCGACAACAGCGGCAAAACTTTGAGAACGCTGGCCGCCGAGATCCACCATTCCAGGACCTTGATCGGTCAAAACCTGGCCGGGGATGTGCCCAAGGATGAGTTCGTGGCCGCGCTGATTACTGCGACGGTCCCGGAGAAGCTGCGTCAGGGGCAGCTGGCTGAAGCCCGGTCCCTGCTGAAGGCCGCACTCCGTCCCTCCCCTGCCACTCCGCCGCCCCTGCCCGCTTCTGCTCTGGAACTCGCCCAGACCCGAGCGGAACAGGTTGAGGTCTACGGCCGTCTCACCCGCTCCCTGGAACAACAGAACGAATTGCGAGAAGCCGCAGGGAATTCGGCGAGGCTCGTGATGGTCCTCCTCTCCATGGTCAACACTCTGGAACGGCGGATCGTCGACCTGGCCGGCGAACGAGACCAGCTCCGGGCCGCGCAGGCAGACCCCGAAGCCCTCCTGCAGACACAACGGCAGCTCGCCCGTGCACAGGAGCAGGAACAGCGCGCTCAACAGGAACTCGAGCGGGCCAAGGAGAAACAGTGTCAGGCCGAGGAACTCGCCGCACGGGTTCAGGAGCAAGTCGACCAGCTCAACGACGAACTCGAACGTCTACGAACTGGCACAGCCGAGGAAATCACAGAGGGCGAACCTGACGACACGGTCGACGAACCCCCGCAGGCCGCCGTGGTGGCTGATCCCGTCGGTGACGACATCGACCAGGCCCTCGCCCAGGCTGTGGCAGTCAACGACCAGGACGACCAGGTACTGCGACGCATCACCGACGACCTCTACCAGGTCCCGGCCCCAGACAACCTTCTACTCAGCGGCAACACCGCGGACAACTCTCGCGATCCTCATAGCGTGGCCGCCCTGCAGGATCCCGCTGCTCTAGTCGCCGCCCTCCCCCTGATGCTGCCAGGCGACATTCACACAGTGATCACCGAAATCGCGGCTAAACGACCGATGCGGCCGCTGCGGCAGTGCGTGACGTCCCTACGGAAAGCAGATCATCACACCTGGGCCTCTCAGCTACTGCTGCTGGCCGGAGCGATGCGGGAAAGCTCGATGCTGCCCCTCGTCCTCGGATCGCTCGCCGACGGGTGGGCAGACACGGTATTGATCCTGAACGGCGTAAGGAGCAAGTCTGCCCAGCAGGTGCAGTCGACCGTAGAGCTCCTAGACCAACTGGCCATGCGAGAAGAGGCAACGTACCTGAGGTTGGCTTGCGACGTCTGGCAAAGCGGCAGCGCACCACAGGAATGGTGGTTCACTCCGCGGATCAGCCAAGCGCAAGCGTCCGCTGAATCTGCACCCTCTCCTCCGGCCGATGTCCCGCCGCGGACCTTCACCGCGCTTACCACCCGCGTCCGCATCAACATTCCCGGTTCCAGGCCGATGCCTCCGATCGTGCTGAGGCAACCGGTCGAGACGGCTGGATCAGACGGTCCGCAAGCCGATCTGGCCTGAGTACGCCACGGATGAAACGGTGGTTCTCAAGTGACTGCACGCGGGCGGCACGTCGGGGTACGACGCAGTCAGCGGTGGCGGAGTTCTCTGGACCAGTTCCGATCAACACCCTCGCGACCTGCGAGTGGGTCAGGAAGGGACAGCCCCTCTGCCTGATCGGCGACTCGGGCACCGGGAAGTCCCACCTGCTGATTGCACTGGGCACGGAGGCCGCGATGAAGGGCTACCGCGTCCGCTACACCCTCGCCACGAAACTGGTGAACGAGCTCGTCGAGGCAGCCGACGAGCGACTGCTGACCAAGACGATCGCCCG
>NZ_PJME01000056.1 GCF_002954775.1 Streptomyces geranii | reverse complement strand
CCGAAGCGGGTTCATCGTTCGACTTGCATGTGTTAAGCACGCCGCCAGCGTTCGTCCTGAGCCAGGATCAAACTCTCCGTGAATGATTACCCGTAATCGGGTGCACACCACGAGAGCGGAACAGTCAAGCGGAATAAGCCCGACCGTTCACAGCGTCCTCGCTGTGTTTACTGCATCAAAGGAACCTCGACCACCACACATCGCGGTGGACGGGGTATCAACATATCTGGCGTTGATTTTTGGCACGCTGTTGAGTTCTCAAGGAACGGACGCTTCCTTCGTACTCACCCAAGAATTTCTCTCAGGCTTTCCTCCGGGCAGTTTCCCTTCGGTCTTTCAGGTCCTGCTGTCTTGCGTTTCCAACCTTACCAGATCGTTTTTTGATCCGATTCCCTGTTGGCGGGATTGTCTGGGCTTTCCGGCTTTCGCTCGTCGGCCTTTCGACATTCACTACGTTAGCCGATCCCCTCGGCAACTCATAATCGAGTTTCTGCGCGTTCGCAATTCAGCGTGCGGGCACGTCGAAATTGCCCCCGCTGAGAGGGAGTCGTAGGTAGTGGTTTGGCCGCTTCCGGCTGCAGGCGATCGCCGTACCCGGTTCAAGCGGCTCGGGCTACATTACGGATCCCCCAAGGGCGCGTCAAGTTGACCGACGACGGGGCACATGGGCCCGATAGGGGCTCACCGTAGGGTCGTTGGAGATCCAGAAGCGCCAGGGGTGGACGCCCCCGTCGCCGGCCACGCCGGTGCGCGGACCGCTCCTCACCTGCTCGGGGATCGCGGGGGTACCCGTCAGGACCGTGATCGGTGCGGCTCCGGGGGCGCAGGCGTCCGTACCGTCGAGAGCCCTGTCCACGTCCAGGGCTGTGGCCAGGCGGGCCGGGCCTTTGGCCAGTTCCTTGTCGTTTCGGGCCGAAATTCGACGTTTGCGGGCGAGTTCGGCGCCCTCGATGATCTCGCCGGCGCGGAGCAGGACCCCGCTGGCCGTGCCCTCGGGGCCGCACACGAGGTTCATGCAGTGCCACATGCCGTAGGTGAAGTAGACGTACACATGGCCGGGCGGACCGAACATCACGCTGTTGCGGGGTGTGGGGCCGCGATAGGCGTGGGAGCCGGGGTCGTTCGGGCCGTCGTAGGCCTCCACCTCTGTGAGGCGGAGTTCGATCGGACCGTCCGGGGTGGTGCGGACGACGGTGCGGCCCAGGAGGTCGGGGGCGACCTCCAGTACTGGCCGGTCGAAGAACTCCCTGGGCAGGGGCGTACGGTCAGCGGGCGCGATCATGCCGTCCGAGCGTAGTGCAGGCGTGTCTCCGTCGACGGGGTGGCCAGGAAGCGTCCGCCTTGCCAGGGTGAGGCACGGAACCGGCCACGGCCGGATCGCGTTTCTAAGGATCAAGGGATCGCAAGGATCGCTGGAGAAGGAGAGACATGGCGTTCAAGAAGCTGCTCGCGAGCCTGGGTGCCGGTGGGGCTTCGGTCGAGACGGTGTTGACAGAGGTCAACGTCGTTCCGGGCGGTGTCGTCCAGGGTGAGGTGCGGATCCAGGGCGGTTCCGTGCCCCAGCAGATCGAGGGTCTGTCCGTCGGGCTCCAGGCCAAGGTCGAGGTCGAGAGCGGCGACCAGGAGTACAAGCAGGACGTCGAGTTCACGAAGGTGCGGCTCGGTGGTGCCTTCGAGGTGCAGGCCGGTGCCGTGCACACCGTGCCGTTCGGGCTGGAGATCCCCTGGGAGACGCCGGTCACGGTCATCGACGGTCAGCCGTTGCGCGGGATGCACATCGGGGTGACCACCGAGCTGGCCATCGCGCGTGCCGTCGACTCCGGTGACCTCGACCCCATCAACGTGCACCCGTTGCCCGCGCAGAAGGCGATCCTGGACGCGTTCCTCCAGCTGGGCTTCCGGTTCAAGAACGCCGACCTGGAGCGCGGTCACATTCGCGGCACTCGGCAGCGGCTGCCCTTCTACCAGGAGGTCGAGTTCTACCCGCCGGCGCGCTACCAGGGCCTGAGCCAGGTCGAGTTGAGCTTCGTCGCCGACGAGAACGCGATGGACGTCGTGCTGGAGATGGACAAGAAGCCCGGGCTGTTCAGCGAGGGCAGTGACACCTTCCGGTCGTTCCAGGTGGGCCTGCACGACTACCAGAACACGGACTGGGCGGCGTACTTGAACCAGTGGCTGGCCGCGGTCGGCAGCAAGCGCAACTGGTTCTAGTGACAAATGAGGGCCCGGTAACGCCGTTCGGCGTTGCCGGGCCCTCTGTCGGGTCGGGCCCGTTGGATGTTCGGGTGCCGCTCGCCTCCGCGGAGGAGGTGGCAACTAGGCTGGTTGCCAGGGCCGTCAGGGCCGTGATCAGGGTTCGATACTCGTCCGATCCCACCAGGAGGTATCCACGTGACCGAGCTGAAGAGGCCGCCGCTGCCGCACGACTTCCATCCGCCCGTGCCGTCGTTCACGGTCACGAGCGAGGACGTCGAGGCGGGGGCGACGCTCAAGGACGCTCAGGTCTACGCGTCCGGCAACACCTCGCCGCAGCTGCGGTGGGAGGGGTTCCCGCCGGAGACCAAGAGCTTCGCGGTGACCTGCTACGACCCGGACGCGCCCACGGGCAGCGGGTTCTGGCACTGGGTCGCCTTCGACATCCCGGCCTCCGTGACCGAGTTGGCGACGGGCGCGGGCAGCGGCAAGTTCGAGGGGCTGCCCGAGGGCGTGGTCCAGGCGCGCAACGACTACGGCACGAGGGACTTCGGCGGTGCGGCGCCGCCGGCCGGGGACGGTCCGCACCGGTATGTGTTCACGGTGTACGCCGTGGATCAGGAGAAGTTGGGTCCGGACGCGGACGCGTCTCCCGCGTACGTCGGTTTCAATCTGCGGTTCCACGCGATCGCGCGCGCCCAACTCGTCGGGGAGTACGAGGTTCCCGCCGAGGACTGATTCCCCGAAGACTGACGTTCATTGAACGTTTGCCCGCCTCTGGTCTTGGAAGTGATCAGAGGCGGGCATTTTTTGTGCCGGGGGTCCGGGGGTTGTCCCCGGGTGAGCACAGATATTGCGTTGTCCATCTCGGCGTGCCCGGCCAGAGTTGATCCATGCCCGCCCGCCACGTGGTGGGCCGGTGAGCATAGGAGGTGGGCTGGATGCGGGACACGCTGGTACTGAACGCGAGCTTCGAGCCGCTGTCGACGGTGACGTTGAACCGGGCCGTCGTTCTGGTGCTGCAGGACAAGGCCGTTGTCGAGCAGGCCCACCCCGAGATCCGTATGCGCGGCGCGGCGGTCGACATACCCGCGCCCCGGGTGATCAGGCTGTGCCGCTATGTCCGGGTGCCGTTCCGAAGACAAGCACCGTGGTCGAGGCGGGGTGTGCTGGTCCGGGACCGGCACAAGTGCGCGTACTGCGGTCGCCGGGCGACGACCGTGGACCATGTGGTGCCTCGGTCGCTGGGTGGGCAGGACTCGTGGCTGAACACGGTGGCCTCGTGCGCGGAGGACAACCACCGTAAGGCGGCGCGGACTCCGGAGCAGGCGGGGATGCCGCTGTTGCGGCTGCCGTTCGAGCCCTCGCCCGCGGACGCGATGCTGTTGTCCTTGGGGCCGGGGGAGTTCGATGCTCTGCCGGAGTGGTTGGTGCAGCCGGCGGCGTAGTTCCGTGCGGGTGGGACTTTTTTGGGGTCCGGCGGTAGTTCGTCGGCTGCCGGTTCGATGTGGCTGATCGCGCAGTTCCCCGCGCCCCTTCAGGGGCGCGGGGTCTCTCTGAGCCGTCAGTCTGTGATTGAGGGCTTTTCTCGGCGTTCGGCGCCGCCGCCACCGCCCGAGTTGTCTCCGCCGCCGCCCGAACCGCCGCCCATGGCCCCGAAGTTGCCCATGGCGCCGGACAGGCCCTTGAGGGCGTCGCCGATCTCGCTGGGGACGATCCAGAGCTTGTTGGCGTCGCCCTGGGCGATCTTCGGGAGCATCTGGAGGTACTGGTAGGAGAGGAGCTTCTGGTCCGGGTCTCCGGCGTGGATGGCCTCGAAGACCGTACGGACCGCCTGGGCCTCACCCTCGGCGCGCAGGGCGGCGGCCTTGGCCTCACCCTCGGCGCGCAGGATCGCGGACTGCTTCTCACCTTCCGCCGTGAGGATCTGGGACTGGCGGATACCTTCGGCGGTAAGGATCGCGGCGCGCTTGTCACGGTCGGCGCGCATCTGCTTCTCCATCGAGTCCTGGATGGAGGTCGGCGGCTCGATCGCCTTCAGCTCGACGCGGTTGACGCGGATGCCCCACTTGCCTGTCGCCTCGTCGAGGACGCCGCGCAGGGCCGCGTTGATCTCCTCGCGGGAGGTCAGGGTCCGCTCCAGGTCCATGCCGCCGATGATGTTGCGGAGCGTGGTGACGGTGAGCTGCTCGATGGCCTGGATGTAGCTCGCGACCTCGTACGTCGCCGCCCGCGCGTCCGTCACCTGGTAGTAGATGACGGTGTCGATGTTGACGACCAGGTTGTCCTGGGTGATCACCGGCTGCGGCGGGAAGGGGACGACCTGCTCGCGGAGGTCGATGCGGTTGCGGATGGTGTCGATGAACGGGACGACGATGTTCAGGCCCGCGTTGAGCGTTCGCGTGTAACGGCCGAACCGTTCCACGATGGCCGCGCTCGCTTGCTGGATGACCTGGATGGTCTTGATCAGGGCGATGAAGACCAACACCACCAGAATGATCAGGACGATGATGATGGGTTCCATCGTGGCTCCCCGTACCCTTCTCCGCCTTGGCGCTTACGGAAAGATCGTATGCCTGTTGAAGATCTTGCTTGTTGAAGATCTTGCTGGTCGAGTGTGACAGACCGTCGACCGCCTCGTGCACGTTCCGTTCACTTGCGTCGTGCGAGGTCACATGACGATCGCCGTGGCCCCTTCGATCTCGACGACGTCCACTTCCTGGCCCACCTCGTAGGCGACTTGGGCGTCGAGGGAGCGGGCCGACCAGATCTCTCCGGCGAGCTTGATCCGGCCACCGGAGCCGTCGACGCGTTCCAGGACGACGGCCTGTTTGCCCTTCAACGCGTCGATTCCGGAGAGGAGTTGGGGCCGGTCGGCGCGGTGCCGGGTCGCGATGGGCCGTACGACGGCGATGAGCGCCGTGGACACGACGGCGAACACGAGCACCTGGACGACGAGTCCGCCGCCGAGTCCGGCCGCGCCGGCAGCCGCCAGGGCGCCCACGGCCAGCATGCCGAGTTCCGGCATCGCGGTCACCACGAGCGGGATACCCAGCGCCACGGCGCCGACGAGCCACCACACCCATGCGTCGATGTCGTTCACGTCGTCATGGTATGTCCGCGGGCCTGGTCACCGACAGGGCGCCGATCAACTTGGCACCGGCTTCTTCCAGTTGTTCCGCGAGGTGACCGGCGTGCCGGGCCAAGTTCCGTGTGCCGTCAGGCCATTGGCAGGCCCTGCGCGCTCCAGCGTTCGCCGCGCTGCTCGACGACCAGCGGGAGGCCGAAGCACATCGACAGGTTGCGGGAGGTGAGTTCGAGCTCCAGGGGGCCGGCGGCGAGCACCTTGCCCTGCCGGATCATCAGGACGTGGGTGAAGCCCGGGGCGATCTCCTCGACATGGTGCGTGACCATGATCATGGAGGGTGCGATCGGGTCGCGGGCCAGCCGGCCGAGGCGGCGTACGAGGTCCTCGCGACCGCCGAGGTCGAGGCCGGCGGCGGGCTCGTCGAGGAGCAGCAGCTCGGGGTCGGTCATCAGGGCACGGGCGATGAGGGTGCGCTTGCGCTCGCCCTCCGAGAGAGTGCCGAAGCGGCGGTCGAGGTAGTCGCTCATGCCGAGCCGGTCGAGGAACGCGCGGGCGCGCTGCTCGTCGATGTCCTCGTACTCCTCCTGCCAGCCCGCCGTCATGCCGTACGCGGCGGTCAGCACCGTCTGGAGCACGGTCTGGCGCTTGGGCAGCTTCTCGGCCATGGCGATGCCCGCCATGCCGATACGCGGGCGCAGTTCGAAGACGTCGACCTTGCCGAGGGTCTCGCCGAGGATGGTGGCGGTGCCCTGGCTGGGGTAGAGGTAGCTGGACGCGAGGTTCAGGAGGGTGGTCTTGCCGGCGCCGTTCGGGCCGAGGATGACCCAGCGTTCGCCCTCCTTGACCGACCAGGAGACCTGGTCCACCAGAGCCCGGCCCTCGCGGACCACGGATACGTCCTCCAGCTCCAGAACATCGCTCATGAGCGGGTTGTCTCCCATTGCAGTGTCGGCCAGTCTCGCGTTCGTGTGCGCCTGTGGGCGCAGCCCCCCACGAAATCTACGCCACCGGTCGGCCGCTCCAGCCCCTCGGTCGGTCCTTAGGGTGGAGGCATGCTCTCGGAACCACGCTCAGGACGACTGGCCGCATGGGGAAATGCCCTGTTGGCCGGACTTGTTTCGCCGGACGACGCGGTAGTGGCCATCGTCGGGGAGGACGCCGTGCACCGGGTCGAGGGGCTGCCCGGCGAATCGGCGCCGGTCGGTCTCACCCTCGCGCTGGGGCGGCTGCGGACGCTCGGTGCGTCCGGGCTACGCATCGCGCTGCCCGCGCCCGGGCATCCGCTCGGGCTCAGCGGTCCCCCCGAGTTCAACGCGCGGGCGCTGGACGCGGAGGAGGCGGTGATCTGCGAGGGCGTCGCGCTGGGCCTGGTGCCCGAGGTGTACGAGGCCGGGCCGGCCGGCGACGTACATGTCGAGGTCGTCTGGCACTGCCTCCCGGTGCGCGAGGCGCCGCCCGCCGATGTGCCGTCCCTCGGCGAGGCCGAGCGGGAGTTGGCGGAGGCGTTGCGGGACGCGACGGCGGTGTTGGCCCGGCTGGACCTCGCCGGATCGGGGCCGGTCGCGGAGGCGGCGATCGACGCGTACCGGGCGCGGGCGGAGGTTGGACGCGAGGTGCTGGCGCCGGGGTATCCGCCGCGGGCGGTACGGGTGCTGGAGCTGGCGCAGCGGGTGGGACTGCTGATCTCGGTGGCGTCGGAGAACGGGCCCGGCGGGGCGGTCAGCGCCTCGGAGATAGCGGCGCGGGCGGAGGCGTTGCGGCCGGTGGAGCGGACGGCTCGGCGGGCGCAGGTCGCGGCGTACAACTCCGTTGTGGTGGAGCGGGGGGTGCGGTGAGGGTTGCTCTGCGGTGAGGGTTGGTCGGTGTGGGCGTCGCTGGGGGCTGCCGCCCCCAGGCCCCCGCTTCGGCCTGGACGGCCTCGTCCTCAAACGCCGGACGGGCTGAGGAGTGAACGTCGAGAGCCCCGCGAACCGTTCTCGTTCGCGGGGCTCTCGGTGTTGCCGTCCGGTGTCAGTCGTTGACGCCGTTGTTGCCGAAGGCCGGGTTCAGCAGGCCGATGACGTTGACGCTGTTGCCGACGGCGTTGACCGGGACGTGCACGGGGACCTGGCCGAGGTTGCCCGAGCCGACGCCCGGGGACTTCGCGGTCACACCGTGGGCGTCGGAGTCGGCGACAGCGATACCGGCACCCGCGCCCGCGGCGGCACCGGCGATGGTGACGGCCACGGCGGCCTTCTTGGCGATGTTCATGGGAAACGTCCTCCTGCGATTGCGTGGGCGACCCGGCCGCGGGTCGTACGCTGCGCAACGCGGGAGAGGTGCCGGGCGATACGGATCCCCACGGTGAAATGCCCGTTTGGGGCAATCCGCGACACCCGGTCGGCCTCCCGGGGGTTCCGCTAGCGGTTGAGGCCGAGGTTGCCGAAGGCGGGGTTCAGCACGCCGATGACGTTGACGCTGTTGCCCACCACGTTCACCGGGACGTGCACCGGGGCCTGGACGAGGTTGCCCGAGGCGACGCCCGGCGAACCGACGGCGTGGCCGTTCGCGTGCGAGCCGCTCCCGTGGGAGCCGTTGCCGTGCGAGCCGCCCCCGTGAGAGCCGTCCGTGGCGGAGGCGAAACCGGCGCCGGCGGCGACCAGGCCACCCGCGATCATCGTGACGGCGGCGGCCTTCTTCAGGTTCTTCACTTCTGTGCCCTCCCATTGCGTCCACCGCGGCAGATCGCCGCGGCACGCACTGGAGAACGCCGGAGATCCACGAAGGATGCGCCATCCGGGTGACATTCCCACGACGGTATGAATCTCAGCCCGGAAGGGAACGTTCCGAGTTGCCGCTCATCCGGTCACACCATGACGTACCGCCCACAGCGCCGCCTGGGTGCGGTCCGCCAGGTCGAGTTTCATCAGGATGTTCGAGACATGGGTCTTGACCGTCTTCTCGGAGAGGACCAGGGCCCGGGCTATCTCGCGGTTCGAGCGGCCGTCCGCGATCAGGGTCAGTACTTCCCGCTCCCGCTCGGTGAGTGAGCCGCCCCTCCCCTGGCCCGAGTGCGTCTCCTCCTGGGTGAGCAGCGCGCCCGCGACCTCCGGCTGAAGCAGGATGTGTCCGGCGTGCACGGAGCGGATGGCGCCGGCGAGGGCGTCCGGGTCGATGTCCTTGTAGACGTATCCGGCGGCTCCCGCGCGCAGGGCCGGGACCACCGTGCGCTGCTCGGTGAAGCTCGTGACGATCAGCACGCGCGCGGGGTTGTCGAGTTCGCGGAGCTTGCGCAGCGCCTCGACGCCGTCCATGCCCGGCATCTTGACGTCCATGAGGACGACGTCGGGTTTCAGTTCCTCCGCCCGTTCGACTCCCTCGGCGCCGTCCGACGCCTCGCCCACGACCTCGATGTCGCCCTGTACTTCGAGGAAGGTGCGCAGGCCCCGGCGGACCACCTGGTGGTCGTCGACGAGCAGTACCTTGATCGTGTCAGCCACCGGGGACCTCCATCTCGACGGTGGTGCCCTTTCCGGGCGCCGATTGCACGTCCAGCCGGCCGCCGACCCCGCTCGCCCGGTCCCGCATGGAGACCAGGCCGAGGTGGCGTCCGGCGCTGCGCACCGCCGTGGGGTCGAAGCCGCAGCCGTCGTCAGTGATACGCAGGGCGGCGCCGCTCTGGCCGCGCTTTGCCAGGGTCACCTCCACCAGGGCCGCCCCGGAGTGCCGCAGCGCGTTGTGCAGGGCCTCCTGGGCGACCCGCAGCAGGGCCTCCTCCTGGGCCGCCGGGAGGGCGCGCACGCCGAGGCTGTCGAAGGTCACGCGCGCGGAGTGGGCGCGGTCGAGGACCTGGACGTGGGTGCGGAGCGTGGCGATCAGGCCGTCCTCGTCCAGGGCGGCGGGGCGCAGCTCCACGACCGCGGCGCGCAGTTCGTCGGCGGCCTCCGCGGCGAGCGCGGCCACCTGTTGCAGCTCGCCCTTGGCGCGGGCGGGGTCGCGGTCCACCAGGGCAGCGGCTGCCTGGGCCGTCAGGCGCAGGGAGAACAACTTCTGGCTGACCGCGTCGTGCAGTTCGTGGGCGAGGCGGGAGCGTTCCTCCGCGATGGTCAGTTCGCGGCTGCGTTCGTAGAGGCGGGCGTTGGTCAGGGCGATCGCCGCGTGCTGGGCGAGGATCGTGAGGAGGTCCTCGTCGTCCTCCGTGAAGCCGCAGCAGCCCGACGGTTTGTCGCAGTTCTTGTTGGCGAGGAAGAGGGCGCCGAGCACCTCTTCGCCGTCGCGGATCGGCAGGCCCAGGAAGTCGGACATGTCGGGGTGGGCGGAGGGCCAGCCCTCGAAGCGCGGGTCCTCGCGGACGTCGGCCAGTCGCTCGACCCTGGCCTCCTGGAGCATCGCGGCGAGGATGCCGTGCTGGCGCGGGAGGGGGCCGATGGCCTTCCACTGGGCGTCGCTGACGCCGTCGACCACGAACTGGGCGAAGCCGCCGTGGTCGTCCGGTACGCCGAGGGCCGCGTACTGCGCGTCGAGCAGTTCTCTGGCGGAGGCGACGATCGTCTTGAGGACGTCGCGCACCTCCAGATGCCTGCTCATGGCCAGCAGTGCGGCGCTCACCGCGGACAGACCGGACCGTGGTCCTTGACTCATGCCCTCACGGTACCGGCGGGGTGTGACAGTGCGTATCCGCCCTGTGGCCGCCCTGCCTGGGCCTTGGGGACTAGGCCGAAGGGCCCCACCGGGTTGCGGCCCCGGTACGAGGCGGTCCGGGCGGTCCCGTTCCTACGTTGGGCACACGGCCGATCATCGGCGGCCGTGGACGAGGGGACGCATGTCATGCCGGTAGCGATCATCACGGGGGCTTCCAAGGGGCTGGGACGGGCGCTGGCGTCCGCGCTCGCGCAACGCGGCTGGGATCTCGTACTGGACGCCAGGACCCCGGAGGCCCTGCACACCACCGCGGAGGCGCTCTCCGCGTACGGAGGGGGCGTCCAGGCCCTTCCCGGGGATGTCACGGACGCCGGTCACCGGGTCGCGCTGGTCTCGGCGGCGTGGGACCTGGGCGGGGTCGATCTGGTGGTGAGCAACGCGAGCGCGCTGGGCGCCGAGCCGCTCGTACGGCTGGAAGCACTGCCCCTGGAGGGGCTGCGGCGGGCGCTGGAGGTGAATGTCGTGGCCGCGCTGGGGCTGGTCCAGGAGGCGCTGCCGCTGTTGCGGGAGTCGGCGGCCGGGGCGGTGATCGCCGTCAGTTCGGACGCGGCGGCCGAGGCGTACGAGACGTGGGGTGGCTACGGGGCGTCCAAGGCGGCTCTCGACCAGCTGGCGGCGGTGCTCGGGGCGGAGGAGCCCGGGGTGCGGGTCTGGGCGGTGGACCCCGGTGACATGGGGACGGACCTGTACGCGGCGGCCGTACCGGACGACGGCGATCCTCGGCCCGAGCCCGCCTCCGTCGTGCCCGCCTTCCTGCGGTTGCTGGACGAGCGGCCGGCCAGTGGGCGGTACTCGGCGCCGTCCCTGCTGGAGGTGCGATGACGCTGGCCGTGCAGGTGCCGGAGGAGCTGTCCGCGCGGGTGCCGGTCGAGCAGCGCGGGCCGGGGCTCGGGCGGGGCGACGTCCGGCTGCTCGTGTCTCGGGGGACCGCGGTGTCGCATCACGTGTTCGGCGAGCTGCCCCGGCTGTTGCGGGCCGGGGATCTGCTGGTCGTCAACACGTCGCCGACGGTGGCCGCCGCTGTGGACGGGCGGATCGGGCACGCGCGCGTGGTGGTGCATTTCTCGACGTGCGGGGACGACGGGCGGTGGGCCGTCGAGCTGCGGGAGCCCGACGGGGCGGGCACCACGCGCGCGCGTGCGGGTGGGCCCGCGGGGACGGTCGTACGGCTGCCCGGCGGTGTGCGGCTGGTCCTGGAGGAGCCGCTCGTCGCGTGCGGTGCGCGGCTGTGGTGGGCGCGGGCGGACGGGCGGGTGCCCGGCGTGCTGCGGGAGCACGGGCGGCCCATTCGTTACTCCTATACGGAACGGGACCAGCCGTTGTCCGTCTATCAGACGGTGTTCGCGCTGCCGTCCGGCGACGGGGCGGGCAGCGCGGAGATGCCGAGTGCCGCGCGGCCCTTCACCGCGCCGCTGGTGGCGGAGCTGGTGAGCCGGGGTGTGCAGTTCGCGCCCGTGCGGCTGCACACGGGGGTCGCGTCGGCGGAGGCGCACGAGCCGCCGTATCCCGAGCGGTTCGCGGTGCCGGAGGCCTCGGCGCGGCTGGTCAACGCCGTGCGGGCCGGGGACGGGCGGGTCGTGGCGGTCGGGACGACGGCCGTACGGGCCCTGGAGTCGGCCGCCGGGCCCGACGGGGTGGTCCGGGCGGCCGAGGGGTGGACCGACCTCGTGGTGACGCCCGAGCGGGGCGTACGGGTCGTCGACGGGCTGCTGACGGGGCTGCACGAGCCGCAGGCGTCGCATCTGCTGATGCTGGAGGCGGTCGCGGGGCGTGCGGCGGTCGACCGCGGGTATGAGGAGGCACTGCGCGAGCGGTACCTGTGGCACGAGTTCGGGGACGTGCATCTCCTCCTTCCGGCGGAGGCCTGAGGCAGGAGCCTCACTCTGAGCGTTGCTCTCGCAACCAATGGTGAGATGCGTGGGCGGCTCGTGTGACCCCGCACATAGGACGCACATCACTTACTAGCGACCATAGGAGACAAACGCTTCCCCGGTGAGCGGGAAAGACGCTCCGGTCTGTCCCATTTTGCCCTTCACGGGTCCACTACCCCTCGTAGTACGTCACACCTTTGCCACACAATTTTGCGACCGCTAAGAATGGCAGCCGTCGCTCAGCGCCGCGGGTTCCCCCCGCGGCGTTTGTGCCGGAAGCACCACTGTCCCCACCGGACTCCGAGCGACCTCCGCGCTATTCGAAGAGGTCCACCGCCATGTCCCAGAACACCGCCACTCCCGGTCATAGTCCGAGCCGCCGTACGTCGGCCAGGAGCCGCAAGCTCGCGCTCGCCGGTGCAGCCACGTTCGGCGCCGCCGCCCTCGCCTTCACCCTGGTGCCGGCGGGCGAGGCGCAGACGACCTCCGAGGCCGTCTCCACCGCTCCCGTGGTGTTCAGCCAGACCCAGCTCAAGGACGTGAAGGCGAGCGTCACCGACCAGCTGGCCGGTGCGAGCGTGAAGGCCGAGGCCGCCGCGGCGAAGAAGAAGGCGGCCGACGCGGCTGCCGCGAAGAAGGCGGCTGCCAAGAAGGCCGCCGCTAGGAAGGCCGCGGCGAAGGCGGCGAAGGAGCGCGCCGCGAAGGAGGCCGCGAGCCGGGCCGCCAAGCGCGCCGCGCTCAAGAAGGCCGCCGTGAAGTCGTACAGCAACAACCTGGACGGCTGGATCAAGGAGTCCCTGGACATCATGAAGTCCAAGGGCATACCGGGTACGTACAACGGTCTGTACCGCAACATCATCCGGGAGTCCTCGGGCAACCCGAACGCGATCAACAACTGGGACGTCAACGCGATCAACGGCACCCCGTCGATCGGTCTGCTGCAGATCATCAAGCCGACCTTCGACGCCTACCACGTCTCGGGCACCGTCCACAGCCAGTACGACCCGGTCGCCAACATCACCGCCGCCGCCAACTACGCGGCCGACAAGTACGGCTCGATCGACAACGTCAACGGCGCGTACTGAGGTCGGCGCGGACCTCTCGTACGCCGAAGGGCGGCACCCCCACCGGGGTGCCGCCCTTCACCGTCGTACGTCCGTGATCACTTGCGCATGACCTCGGGCTCGTGGCGGCGCAGGAAGCGGGCCACGAAGAAGCCGCAGATCACGCCGAGGGCGATCAGGGCGGCCATGTCCATGCCCCAGGCGGCGGCCGTGTGGTCCCAGAGGGGGTCCGTGTTGCCGGGGTCGTCGACGTTCGGGCTGATCTTGTTGAAGTCGAGCGTGGCACCGGCGGCGGCGACCGCCCAGCGGGACGGCATCAGGTACGAGAACTCGTTGACGCCGATGTTGCCGTTCAGGATGAACAGGCAGCCCGTGAACACGACCTGGACGATCGCGAACATGACCAGCAGCGGCATCGTCTTCTCGGAGGTCTTCACCAGCGAGGAGATGACCAGGCCGAACATCATCGAGGTGAAGCCGAGCGCCATGATCGGGATGGAGAGTTCGAGCAGGACGAACTTGCCGAAGATCAGGCCCTCTTCGGGGATCGTGCGGCTGGCGAAGCCGATCGCGCCGACCATCAGACCCTGGAGGATCGTGATGACGCCGAGGACGATCACCTTGGACATCAGATAGGCGGAGCGCGAGAGACCGGTCGCGCGCTCCCGTTCGTAGATGACCCGTTCCTTGATCAGTTCGCGGACGGAGTTCGCGGCGCCGGCGAAGCAGGCGCCCACCGCGAGGATGAGCAGGACGGTGGTGGCCGTGCCGTTCGGGACGTTCAGGCCGTTTCTGGCCAGTTTGCCGGGCAGCAGGGTCTTGTCCGGGTCGATGAGCAGGCTCACCGCGCCGAGCACCGCGGGCAGGATCACCGTGAGCGCCAGGAAGCCCTTGTCGGAGGCGATGACCGACGTGTACCGCCTGATCAGGGTCATCAACTGGGAGCCCCAGCCCTGCGGCTTGGGCGGGCGCATGGCCTGCGCGGACGGCATGGTCACCGACTGCGGGGCGACGGCGTCGATGTCCGCGGCGTACATCTGGTAGTGCTGCGAGCCCTTCCAGCGGCCCGCCCAGTCGTAGTCGCGGTAGTTCTCGAAGGCGGAGAAGACATCGGCCCAGGTGTCGTAGCCGAAGAAGTTCAGGGCCTCCTCGGGCGGGCCGAAGTACGCGACCGCGCCGCCCGGCGCCATGACCAGCAGCTTGTCGCACAGCGCCAGTTCGGCGACCGAGTGCGTGACGACCAGGACCGTACGGCCGTCGTCGGCGAGGCCGCGCAGCAGCTGCATGACGTCGCGGTCCATGCCCGGGTCGAGGCCGGAGGTCGGCTCGTCCAGGAAGATCAGCGACGGCTTGGTGAGCAGCTCCAGGGCCACCGAGACGCGCTTGCGCTGGCCGCCGGAGAGGGAGGTGACCTTCTTCTCCTTGTGGATGTCGAGCTTCAGCTCGCGCAGCACCTCGTCTATGCGGTGCTCGCGCTCCTGCGTCGTGGTGTCGGCGGGGAAGCGCAGCTTGGCCGCGTACTTGAGGGCCTTCTTGACGGTCAGTTCCTTGTGCAGGATGTCGTCCTGCGGGACCAGACCGATGCGCTGGCGCAGCTCGGCGAACTGCTTGTAGAGGTTCCGGTTGTCGTAGAGGACGTCGCCCTCGTTGGCGGGCCGGTAGCCGGTGAGCGCCTTCAGGAGCGTCGACTTGCCGGAGCCGGACGGGCCGATGACCGCGATCAGGGACTTCTCGGGTACGCCGAAGGAGACGTCCTTGAGGATCTGCTTGCCGCCGTCCACCGTGACCGTCAGGTGGCGGGCCGAGAAGGAGATCTCGCCGGTGTCGACGAACTCCTCAAGGCGGTCGCCGACCAGGCGGAACGTGGAGTGGCCGACGCCGACGATGTCGTTCGCGCCGAGCAGGGCGGTGCCGCCCTTGGCGATCGGCATGCCGTTGACGTACGTGCCGTTGTGCGAGCCCAGGTCACGGATCTCGAAGCGGCCGTCGGGCGTCGCGTGGAACTCGGCGTGGTTGCGGGAGACCTGGAGGTCGGAGACGACCAGGTCGTTCTCCAGGGCGCGGCCGATGCGCATGACGCGGCCGAGGAGCAGCTGGTGGAAGGTGGTCGGGCTGCGGTCGCCGTACACCGGCGGCGCCCCCGCGCCCGGCCCGGGACCCTGCTGCTGCGGGATCGCGGCGGGCTGCTGCTGCGGCTCGGACCGGGGCCAGCTCTGCTCCGGTGTCTGCTGTTGCGGCGACGGCTGCTGAGCCCAGCCGGGGCTCGCGCCCTGGGCCGCGAAGGGCTGCTGCTGGGGCTGCGCCGTCTGCGCCACCTGCGGTGTCGCGACCGAGGCGGCACTGCTGGAGAGGTTGAGACGCGGGCCGTCGGTGGCGTTGCCGAGATGGACGGACGAGCCGGGCCCGATCTCCATCTGATGGATGCGCTGCCCCTGCACGAAGGTGCCGTTGGTGCTGCCGTGGTCCTCGATGGCCCAGCTCCGGCCTCCCCAGCTGATCGTGGCGTGCCGCCAGGAGACCCTGGCGTCATCGAGCACGACGTCGCCCTGCGGATCGCGTCCGAGGGTGTAGGGCCTGGACGAATCGAGCGTCCAGGTCCGTCCGTTCAATTCCAGTACGAGTTCCGGCACTCCATGCCCCACTGAGTTGTCCCCCGAAATTTGCCCCAACACGGGGAGTCTAGGGATGTCGAACATCGTGGGGAACTATTTCAGGCTCAGCCCCCTGACCGAAAGTCGGGCCTTGCGGACGGGGCGTGGAAGCGGACAGCGACGCGCCGTTGACGGGGTGGAAACCGGCCCGGAGAGTGGTAATCCCACGCGAGGGGGACACGTGCGGTGGACGCCGCCGCGCGGATCGGGGGGCCGACGATGAGCACCGGGACAGCCCAGCAGGGCAGGAAGCTGCCATGGGGAGACGTGCTGCTCTCCGCGATCGCTGCCGTGAGCTGGGCGTTGATCGGAATGGCGGGCACGGCGGCGCTCGGTCTGCATCTGCTGGAGGCGGACTCCACGGCCTCGCTGGGGCCGATGACCGCGGCGGTTGTGGCACTTGGGGCGGGTGGTTCGGTCACTCCCACCGGTGATGTGTCGGCCTTCGGCCTGAAAGGAGCGGAGGCGGCGACCGCCATCGAGATCACGCCACTGGGCGTCGGCCTGGTGGGCGCGGTGCTGCTGTCGTGGTTCTTCCTACGATCCCTGCGCGGAGCGGGGGTTGTGATCTCCCTGTCGGAACTCCTCACGCGCGCGGGTGCGGTGATCGCCCTCTTCGTGGCCACCCTGGGCGGGCTGGCCTGGGCGGGGCACGACGTCATCACGATCGACGGCGGCGCCCTCGGCCTCGACGACCTGCCGGGCACGGGCGGCGGCGGAGGCGGCGGGGGCCTCGACATCCCCGGGCTCGGTGACATCAGCGGTCTGCTGCCCGACCGGGTCGGCGACCTGATTGACGCGAAGGCGGCGGTCGGCTTCACCGTGGACACCCTCCCCACTCTGCTCGGCGGCCTGGTCTGGGCGACGGGCGTCCTGACGGTCGCCCTCCTCGCCTCCCGCCGCACTCCCCTGCCGCCCGGCTGGGACGCGGTCCACCGGGTCGTACGTCCGGCTGCCTCGGCCCTGGTCACAGTGCTGCTGGTGGCGGTGGCGGCGGGCCTCGCGGCGGCGGCGTACGCGGCGATCGGCGACGACCATCCCAAGCGCATCGCGGGCGCGGCCCTGCTCGGCGCCCCCAACGGGGTCTGGCTGGGCGTCCCGATCGGCCTGTTCGTCCCCTTCGACGGCAGCGCCTCCGGAATCCTGGTGAACGTCCTCCCGGACCCCCTGGACCGGCTCCTCAGCAGTTCGCAGACCGACCAGTCGGTGAGCCTCGCCAAACTGGCCGAACTGGACAGCAGGGTGTGGCTGCTGGGCGTCGCGGCGGTACTGATGATGCTCCTCGCGGGCGTCCTGGCGGCGGCCCGAACCCCACTGGCCCGCGGCGTCGCCCCGACCGACGCCCACGCGCGCGTGCCCGTCGCCGTACGGGACCCGGGCGCCCTGCGCTTCGCCGCCCACTGCGCCCTGCGGCTGGCGGCGGTGACGGCGGTGGCGCTGCCCCTGCTCGCCTGGCTGGCGGAGGTGTCGGTGGACGCCTCGATCTCGGTCCTGGGCTTCGACGCGTTCGGCGCCGGTATCCAACTGCACGGCCAGCTGATCGCGGCTGTACTGCTGGGCGCGGTGTGGGGTGCGCTCGCGGGGGCGGCGGGCGCACTGCTGGCGTACGCGAGCGGGGCGGCGGGGTGGCGAGCGGTGCCGTTGGCGATGGGGGCAGCGCTGGAGGGTGCGGGGGGCTCGGGGAGTTTGGGCGGCGGGGGCATGGGGTCTGGGTCGGCTGGGGTGGGCGGGGCGACTGGGGCTGGCGGGGCGGGTGGTGGGGTGGCTGAGGTGCCTGGGCCGTACGGCGGTCGTCCGGGGCAGGCTGGGGGGCCGGGGCGGTACGGCGGGGGCCTGGAGCAGGGTGTAGGGGCGGGGCCGTACGCGGGTCATCCGGGGCAAGGCGGGGGGCCGGGTCCGTACGCCGGGCACTCGGAACAAGGCGGAGAGCCGGGGCCGTACGCCGGTCAACCAGAGCAGGCCGGAGGGCCGGGGCCATACACCGGGCACCCGGGCCAGGGCGGAGGGCCGGGTATGTACACGGGGCATCCGGAACAGGCCGGGGGTCCAGGGCCATATGGCAGTCACTCGGAGCAGGGCGCGGGGGCGGGTGCGTACACGGGTCGTCCGGAGCAAGGCAGGGGCCCAGAGCCTTACGCCGGGCACTCGGAGCAGGGCGCGGGGGCGGGGCCGAACGCGGGTTACCCGGAGCAAGGCGGTGGCCCGGGTCCGTACGCCGGGCACTCGGAACAAGGCGGAGAGCAGGGGCCGTACGCCGGTCAACCAGAGCAGGCCGGAGGGTCGGGGCCATACACCGGGCACCCGGGGCAGGGCGGTGGCCCAGGTCCGTACACCGGGCCGTACACGCCCGGTTCGTCGTATCGGCCGCCCAACCGGGACACCAATCCCTATCTGCGGCTGCCGGACGGGCGTCTGGAGCCCGAGGACGCGCGGCCTGTCGAACCCTGGCGGTCCTACGGCGGCGAGCAGCGGGCCGGGGACGGAAGTGGTCGACCGGCCGAGGGCGGTCCGGTTCCGGGCAGGCCGCAGCCGTACCGAGGTGGGCCGGTGCCCGATGCCCCGCGTACGGGAGGTCCGGCGACCGGCAGGGGCGGCGCGGCCGGGGGTGGTCGTCCCGGCGGAGCGCAGGGGCCGGGCGACGGTGATGACTCCGGCGGGCGCGGCCCGGATGAGGACGAGCAGGCGCCCGAAAACCTGTACGGGCTCCCCACCATGGCCAAGCCGGTGTCGCCGCCGCCGCGACGGCCCGGATGGCGCAAGGGCGGCACACCGGAGTCCGCGCCGGAGAAGCGGACCCCTCCCCCGCCGCCACCGCCCCCTCCGCCGCCACCACGTGCTCCCAAGGGAGGGCGCTGACCTGCTCGTAAGGTCTTCGCCACCGACGCGAAACGTACTGTTCCCCGTCCGTCAGGCGGACCGCGTGCGCGGTGGGCACTGAGTGCCGGATACGGTGGAAACACCATGAACGCTACGCAGACCGTTGACGTACCCACTCTCCTCGTCAAAATCTTCGGGAAGGACAGGCCGGGCATCACCGCCGGTCTGTTCGACACCCTTGCCGCCTACTCCGTGGACGTGGTCGACATCGAGCAGGTCGTCACGCGTGGCCGCATGGTGCTGTGCGCGCTCGTGACACAGCCGCCTGCCGGGCTCGAAGGCGACCTTCGCGCCACCGTCCACAGCTGGGCGGAGTCCATGAAGATGCAGGCGGAGATCATCTCCGGCCTCGGTGACAACCGGCCGCGCGGGCACGGGCGTTCGGTCGTCACCGTGCTCGGGCATCCGCTGACCGCCGAGTCGACCGCCGCCATCGCGGCGCGGATCACCAGGACCGGCGGCAACATCGACCGTATCTTCCGGCTCGCCAAGTACCCCGTGACGGCGGTCGAGTTCGCCGTCTCCGGGGTCGCGACCGAGCCACTGCGCACCGCGCTGGTCACCGACGCGGCGGCACTCGGTGTCGATGTCGCGGTCGTCGCGGCGGGGCTGCACCGGCGGGCACAGCGGCTGGTCGTCATGGATGTGGACTCCACGCTCATCCAGGACGAGGTCATCGAGCTGTTCGCCGCGCACGCGGGCTGCGAGGACGAGGTCGCCCAGGTGACCGCCGCCGCGATGCGCGGGGAACTGGACTTCGAGCAGTCGCTGCACGCGCGCGTGGCGCTGCTCAAGGGGCTCGACGCGTCGGTGGTGGACAAGGTGCGCAGCGAGGTCCGGCTCACGCCGGGTGCGCGCACGCTGATCCGGACGCTGAAGCGGCTCGGTTTCGAGGTCGGGGTCGTCTCGGGCGGGTTCACCCAGGTCACCGATGATCTGAAGGAGCGGCTCGGGCTGGACTTCGCCCAGGCCAACACGCTGGAGATCGTCGACGGGAAGCTGACGGGCAAGGTCGTCGGGGAGATCGTGGACCGGGCCGGCAAGGCCCGGCTGCTGCGGCGGTTCGCTGCGGAGGCGGGGGTTCCGCTGGATCAGACGGTGGCGATCGGTGACGGGGCGAACGACCTGGACATGCTGAACGCGGCGGGGCTCGGCGTCGCCTTCAACGCCAAACCGGTGGTGCGGGAGGCCGCGCACACCGCGGTGAACTTCCCGTTCCTGGACACCGTGCTGTATCTGCTGGGGGTTACCCGGGAGGAAGTTGAGGCTGCGGATACCCACGACGAGGAGTGAGGCGTCCTTCGGGGCGGCTGCTCTTCGGCGGGGGTTGTCGTGTCATCGCCGGGTGCGGGCACAGGCTGTGTCCACCCGGTCCGCTCTCGCGGAACGCCTGCCCACAGCCTGTGCCGCTTGCTTGCCTGCCTGCTTGCCTGTCGCTGACCTACTCCGTCGGCGCCCAGTAGTCCGACAACGTCGCCGTCCCCGGTTCCAGGCCCTTCCAGGAGCCCGTGAAGGACAGCACCGCGAAGGCCGCCGCCGGGAAGCCCCTTGTCACCTTTGTCCGGCTGTCGTCCTCGGACTCGCCGGCCAGGATGTCCGTGAGGGCCTGTACTCCGGGGTTGTGGCCGATCAGGACCACGTTTCCGGTGTCGTCCGGGGTTTCGTTGAGCAGGGTGATGAGCTCGCCGGGTGACGCCTCGTAGATCCGCTCCTCATAGACGGTCTTCGGCCGTTGTGGGAGTTCGTGGACGGCGAGTTTCCAGGTCTCGCGGGTCCGGGCGGCGGTGGAGCACAGGGCCAGGTCGAAGGGGATGCCGGTGTCGGCCAGCCTGCGCCCGGCGACTGCGGCGTCCTTGCGTCCCCGGTCAGCGAGCGGGCGCTCGTGATCGGTCACCTGGGGCCAGTCGGCTTTCGCATGCCGGAAGAGGACGATCTTGCGGGGTTCTGCGACGCTCATGGCATCCAGCTTCGCATGAAACACGCCATGTGGCGCAGGGAGTTGACGGGCGGCTCCGCAGGTGGGAATGGGGCATTCGCGGGGCTCAGCGGGTCACCAGCTCCCGGACGCGCTCAAGGAAGTGGGCTATCAACGGATCGCCCGTCGCCGCCTGTGCGTCGGTCGGGTTGAGCATCAGCGCGAGCAGCGCGACGAACGCGATCGTCGGCAGCGCGAGGGCCCACCATGGCAGCCGTATGTCGACTCCACGCGTGGTCGCCGGAAGGGGCCGGGAGTGCGTGCGGGCCGACATGATGCCTCCGTGGGTCTTCGAGCCGTCCGTGGTCCGCCGCTCGCGGCCACACCTCGAAGTTACGGAACCTCCGGCCCTCAACCCATCCGGTGATCCACCCACTTGACCCTGAGACTCGCCCCCTAGGGGATGGTGGGGCTACCCCCACCAACGGTCCTCACGGTGAGGCGATCGTCGCGATGACGGCGATGATCACGAAGATGGCGAAGAAGGAGCCGAAGACGAGCAGCATCTTCTTCTGGCCGTTCTGGGGATTCGGATCGAGCACTGGCATACGGCCAGTCTCGCACCCGCCGGACCGTCCCGCGTCAGCGGGTCGCCGCCGCCTCGTCCTCCACCGTGCGGGCCCGTCCGGCCAGTACGCCCGCCACCATCTGCGGCACCATCAGGCCCGCCATCAGCGCGAGCGGGAGCCCCCAGCCGCCGCTGTGCTGGTAGAGGACGCCGACGAGGAGCGGGCCGGGGACGGAGATCAGATAGCCGGTGCTCTGCGCGAAGGCCGACAGTTGAGCGACGCCCGCGCCGGTCCTGGCCCGCATCCCGACCATCGTCAGGGCCAGCGGGAAGGCGCAGTTGGCGATGCCTAGCAGGACCGCCCAGGCCCAGGCGCCGCCGGCCGGCGCAAGGTACAGGCCCGCGTACCCGATGAGTCCGCAGAGGCCGAGGGCGACCACGATCGGGCCCTGGTGGGGCAGGCGGGTGGCGAAGCGCGGGATGACGAAGGCGAGCGGCACGCCCATCGCCATGGTCACGGCGAGCAGCAGTCCGGCGGTGCCGGCCGGGACTCCCGCGTCCCGGAAGATCTGTGCCATCCAGCCCATGGTGATGTAGGCGGCGGTGGCCTGGAGCCCGAAGAACACGGCGAGCGCCCAGGCGGTACGGCTGCGGGTGACGCGCAGTGCGCCGGCCCCCGGTTCCGGTGCGGACGTCCCGCGCGCGGGAGGTGCCCCCCGTTCCGGGTCGCGGGCGTCGTGCGCTCCGCGGTCCCGCAGCAGCGGAATCCAGGGCAGTACGGCGACCGCCGCGAGCACCGCCCAGACCGTCAGTCCCGCCCGCCAACTCCCGCCCAGCGCCTCGGTCATGGGTACGGTGACCGCCGCCGCGGTGCCGGTCCCGAGGGCGAGGGCCATCGAGTACAGGCCGGTCATGGGGCCGACCCGGTCCGGGAACCAGCGCTTGACGACGACCGGCATCAGGACGTTGCCGACCGCTATGCCCATGAGGGCGAGCGCGCTGGCGGCCAGGAAGCCCGCGGTGGTGCCCGTGTAGGGCCGGATCGCCAGGCCCGCCGCGATGGCGGCCATCCCCCCGCACACGACCGCGCCGACGCCGAAGCGGCGGGCCAGGCGCGGTGCCAGGGCCCCGAAGAGGGCGAAACAGACGGCGGGTACGGAGGTGAGCACTCCGGCCGTGGTGCCGCTCATGCCGACTCCGTCGCGCACCTCTTCGAGGAGGGCGCCGACGCTGATGATGGCGGGGCGGAGGTTGAGGGCGGACAGCACCACGGCGACGACGACCAGCCGCGTGAGCCACGCGCGCGTGGCCGTGTCTCCGTCTTCTTCTCCGTCTCCACCTATGGATATGGGCATGGGCGTGGACGTCGTCGTCCGGGTCTTCTGACTCACCATGGCACCATCATAGAATCATGGGATGATTGGTTGTAGTCCCCCGTGCGAGGATGTGCCATGCCACCGCTGAGCCACCCCCGTCGATCCGCCCTGTCCGAGCAGGTCATCGCCGCGCTGCGGAGCCAGATCACCTCGGGCGAGTGGCCCGTGGGCTCCCGCATCCCGACCGAGCCGGAGCTGGTCGAGCAGCTCGGAGTGGCCCGGAACACGGTCCGCGAGGCGGTCCGGGCGCTCGCCCACAACGGCCTGCTGGACATCCGCCAGGGCTCGGGCACCTACGTCGTGGCGACCAGTGAGCTGGCCGGTGTGATGCACCGCCGGTTCGCCGACGCGGACCCCCGGCACATCGCCGAGCTGCGCTCCACGCTGGAGTCGGGCGCGGCCGAACTGGCGGCCCTGCGGCGCACCGAACGCGACCTCCAGCAGCTGGACGCGCTTCTGGTGCGCCGGGACGAGGCGTGGGCGTCCGGCGACGCGGAGGCGTTCGTGACGGCCGACGCGAGCCTGCACATGGCGGTGGTGGCCGCTTCCCACAACGACGTGATGACGGCGATGTACGCGGACCTGGGCGAGGTGCTGCGGGACTGGCTGCGCGACGACGTGGGCGCGGAGCTGACCCCCGACTCCCTGGTGGACCACGCCCCGCTCGTGGAGGCGATCCGCGCGGGCGACGCGACGGCGGCGGCCAAGGAAGCGGCCGGTTATCCGTTCTCCTGCCGGCTCAGGGCGTCCGCCTCAGGTGGCTGACCCACACCGAGCGGACCTCCTTCCAGCAGCGGCCGGTGAGCCGTACGGTCTGCGCGGGCCCCGCCTCGACCTGGACTCCGTCGCTGTCGAGGTCCCACCAGCGGTCGCACTCGATGTGCAGCCGTACACGGTCGGTGGCCACGTAGGGGTTGTGGCAGTACGCGGTCACCTGGGAGCCGGCGATCCGGGTGTGGCACGTGGCGCCGAAGGGCTCGGGCCGTTCCGGCTGCCGTACCTCGACCTGTTGCCGTGCCTGCACGCGCGCGTGCGGAACGGCCTCGTACGGAAGGGTGGTGAGGAGGGCTACGGCGACGAGCAGCGGGGCGAAGCTGCGGGACAGGCGCACAAGGGAACCTCCTCGGCCGAGCGGCTGCGGGGCGGGCGGTGCGGTACGTCCAGAGTGCGCGCCGCGCGGTACCCGCCGCCCGGTCAAGGGGGCCGAACGGGGGACGCCCCGCTCCCCGCACAGGGCGGGAAACGGGGCGTCGTCCTCGTAACGGATGCGGTTGGAGCGCTCAGGCGCCGATCGCGTGCAGGCCGCCGTCCACGTGGATGATCTCGCCGGTGGTCTTCGGGAACCAGTCGCTGAGCAGGGCGACGACACCGCGGCCAGCCGGCTCGGGGTCCTTGAGGTCCCACTCCAGCGGGGAGCGGTTGTCCCACACGGCGGCCAGGTCGGAGAAGCCCGGGATGGACTTCGCGGCCATCGAGGCCAGCGGGCCGGCGGAGACGAGGTTGCAGCGGATGTTCTGCTTGCCCAGGTCACGGGCGACGTAGCGGCTGGTGGCCTCCAGGGCCGCCTTGGCGGGGCCCATCCAGTCGTACTGCGGCCAGGCGAACTTGGCGTCGAAGGTGAGGCCGACGACCGAGCCGCCGTTCTGCATGAGCGGCAGGCAGGCCATGGTGAGCGACTTCAGGGAGAACGCCGAGACATGCATGGCGGTGGCCACGGACTCGAACGGGGTGTTGAGGAAGTTGCCGCCGAGGGCGTCCTGCGGGGCGAAGCCGATGGAGTGGACGACGCCGTCGAGGCCGCCCAGCTCCTCGCCGACGAGGTCGGCCAGCCGGGCCAGGTGCTCCTCGTTGGTGACGTCCAGCTCAAGCACCTTGGTGGGCTTGGGGAGCTTCCTGGCGATGCGCTCGGTCAGCGTGGGCCGCGGGAACGCGGTCAGGATGATCTCGGCGCCCTGTTCCTGGGCCAGCTTGGCGGTGTGGAAGGCGATGGACGACTCCATCAGCACACCGGTGATCAGGACCCGCTTGCCCTCGAGAATTCCGCTCATGGTGATCAGTGACCCATTCCCAGTCCGCCGTCAACGGGGATGACGGCTCCAGTGATGTACGAGGCGTCGTCCGAGGCGAGGAACCGCACCGTCGCGGCGATCTCCTCCGGCTGCGCGTACCGGCCCAGCGGTACCTGCTTCACGATGGACTCGCGCTGCTCGTCGGTGAGGACCTTGGTCATGTCGGTGTCGACGAAGCCGGGCGCGACGACGTTGAAGGTGATGTTGCGCGAGCCCAGCTCACGGGCGAGGGACCGCGCGAAGCCGACCAGACCCGCCTTGGAGGCGGCGTAGTTGGCCTGGCCGGGACCGCCGTACAGACCGACGACCGAGGAGATGAGGACGACGCGGCCCTTCTTGGCGCGCAGCATGCCGCGGTTGGCGCGCTTGACGACGCGGAAGGCGCCGGTCAGGTTGGTGTCGAGGACGGACGTGAAGTCCTCCTCGGACATCCGCATCAGGAGCTGGTCCTTGGTGACACCGGCGTTGGCGACGAGGACCTCGACCGTGCCGTGCTCGGCCTCGACCTCCTTGTAGGCCTGCTCCACCTGCTCGGTGTCGGTGATGTCGCACTTGACGGCGAGGCAGCCCAATTCGGTCAGGGCGGCCGGCGGCTCACCGGAACGGTATGTGATGGCGACCTTGTCGCCGGCCTCGGCGAACGCGCGGGCGATGGCGAGGCCGATGCCCCGGTTGCCTCCGGTGACGAGAACCGAGCGGCTCAACGGATCACCCTTTCGTTAGCGGTTCAACACCTGTCCGAACAGCAGGGTTGACAGGCTGCTTCTCCAAAAACCTATCGGTCTGCCGACGCCCGGGGACATTCGGGCACCGACAGTGGCTCACCCCTGCCGCTGTCGGGTCCCTACAGTCGGCGTGCATGATTCACTGCGAGACAGACGCATCACACTCACCGTGACAAGGAGAGGCCGCTCATGGCCCATGAGGTCGATCAGTCATTCCTGGCGCTGCCCCTACGTGCCCTGGCCGACGCCGCCCTCGCACGCGCGCGTGCGCTCGGTGCCGACCACGCGGACTTCCGGTTCGAGCGGGTGCGCAGCGCGTCCTGGCGGCTTCGGGACGCCAAGCCGTCCGGGTCGTCGGACACCACGGACCTGGGGTACGCGGTGCGGGTGGTGCACGGCGGGACCTGGGGGTTCGCGTCGGGCGTGGACCTGAGCATGGACGCCGCCGCGAAGGTCGCCTCGCAGGCGGTGGCCATGGCGAAGCTGTCCGCGCAGGTGATCAAGGCGGCGGGGTCCGACGAGCGCGTGGAACTGGCCGACGAGCCCGTGCACGCGGACCGGACCTGGATCTCGTCGTACGAGATCGACCCGTTCACCGTGCCGGACGAGGAGAAGGCCGGGCTGCTGGCCGAGTGGAGCGCGCGGCTGCTGGCGGCGAACGGCGTCAACCACGTCGACGCCTCGCTGCTCACGGTGCACGAGAACAAGTTCTACGCCGACACCGCGGGGACCGTCACCACCCAGCAACGGGTCCGCCTGCACCCGCAGTTCACGGCCGTCTCCGTCGACGAGTCGAGCGGCGAGTTCGACTCGATGCGGACGATCGCACCACCGGTCGGGCGCGGCTGGGAGTACCTCACGGGCCGGGGCTGGGACTGGGAGTCCGAGCTGGAGCAGATCCCCGAGCTGCTCGCCGAGAAGATGCGCGCGCCGAGCGTCGAGGCGGGGCTGTACGACCTGGTCGTCGACCCGTCCAACCTGTGGCTGACCATCCACGAGTCGATCGGCCACGCCACCGAGCTGGACCGCGCGCTGGGCTACGAGGCCGCCTACGCGGGGACCTCTTTCGCCACCTTCGACCAGCTCGGCAAGCTGCGGTACGGCTCCGAGCTGATGAACGTCACCGGCGACCGCACCGCCGAACACGGTCTGGCGACCATCGGATACGACGACGAGGGCGTCGCCGGTCAGTCGTGGGACCTGGTGAAGGACGGGACCCTGGTGGGCTACCAGCTGGACCGCCGGATCGCGAAGCTGACCGGGTTCGACCGGTCCAACGGGTGCGCGTACGCGGACTCGCCCGGGCATGTGCCCGTCCAGCGCATGGCCAACGTGTCGCTGCAGCCGGACCCGGGCGGGCTGGCGACCGAGGATCTCATCGGCGGGGTCGACCGCGGGATCTACGTCGTCGGGGACCGGTCCTGGTCCATCGACATGCAGCGGTACAACTTCCAGTTCACCGGGCAGCGATTCTTCAAGATCGAGAACGGCCGGATCACCGGGCAGCTCCGGGACGTGGCCTACCAGGCGACGACCACCGACTTCTGGGGCTCCATGGCGGCCGTCGGCGGCCCGCAGACGTACGTCCTGGGCGGCGCCTTCAACTGCGGCAAGGCCCAGCCGGGCCAGGTCGCGGCCGTGTCCCACGGCTGCCCGTCGGCCCTCTTCCGGGGCGTCAACATCCTCAACACCACGCAGGAGGCCGGTCGATGAGCGCCCGTATCAACAAGCCGCACGAGATCGTCGAGCGGGCCCTGGAGCTGTCGCGGGCCGACGGGTGTGTCGTCATCGCCGACGAGGGGTCGACCGCCAATCTGCGCTGGGCGGGCAACGCCCTCACCACCAACGGGGTCACGCGCGGGCGCACGCTCACCGTCGTCGCGACCGTCGGCGGCAAGCAGGGCACGGCCTCGGGGGTCGTCTCCCGCGCCGCCGTCACCGCCGACGAGCTGGAACCCCTCGTACGGGCCGCGGAGGCCGCCGCGCGCGGGGCGAGCCCCGCGGAGGACGCCCAGCCGCTGGTGTCGGGTGTGCCGCAGTCCCCCGACTTCACGGACGCGCCCGCGGAGACCTCCTCCGCGGTGTTCGCCGACTTCGCGCCGGCCCTCGGCGAGGCCTTCGCACGCGCGCGTGCCGGTGGCCGGGAGCTGTACGGCTTCGCCAACCACGAGCTGGTGTCGAGCTATGTCGGTACGTCCACGGGGCTGCGCCTGCGTCATGACCAGCCGAACGGGACGCTGGAGCTGAACGCCAAGTCCCCGGACCGTACGCGGTCCGCGTGGGCCGGGCGGTCGACCCGGGACTTCAAGGACGTCGACCCGGCCGCCCTGGACGCCGAACTCGCCGTACGGCTGGGCTGGGCGGAGCGGCGGATCGAGCTGCCCGCCGGGCGGTACGAGACGCTGCTGCCGCCGACCGCAGTCGCCGACCTGCTGATCTACCAGATGTGGTCGGCGTCCGCGCGGGACGCCGCCGAGGGGCGCACGGTGTTCTCCAAGCCGGGCGGCGGGACGCGGCTCGGCGAGAAGCTCACCGAGCTGCCGCTGACGCTGCGCAGCGACCCGAACGAGCCCGGTCTGGAGGCCTCCCCCTTCCTGCTCGCCCACTCCTCCGGCGACGACCAGTCGGTGTTCGACAACGGGCTGCCGCTGAGCGCCACGGAGTGGATCCGCGAGGGCGAGCTGAACCGCCTGATCACCTCCCGGCACACCGCCGGGCTGACCGGCCTGCCGGTGTCCCCCGCGATCGGGAACGTCGTCCTGGACGGGGGCGAGGACAAGTCCCTGGAGGACATGGTCGCGAACACCGAGCGCGGGCTGCTGCTGACCTGCCTCTGGTACATCCGCGAGGTCGACCCGGCCACCCTGCTGCTGACCGGCCTGACCCGTGACGGGGTGTATCTCGTCGAGAACGGCGAGGTGAGTGGCGAGGTCAACAACTTCCGGTTCAACGAGTCGCCGGTGAACCTGCTGGGGCGGGCCGTCGAGGCGGGGCGTACGGAGAAGACGCTGCCGAGGGAGTGGAGCGACTGGTTCACCAGGGCCGCGATGCCGGCGCTGCGGGTGCCGGACTTCAATATGAGCTCTGTCAGTCAGGGCGTATAACCTCGTTGCCGGTGGCCGTTCGGCTGCCGTAGAACTGCGTGAAGACCACTCAAGGAGATACGAGAACCGTGACGGACATCGTCGACGAGCTGAAGTGGCGTGGCCTGTGGGCCCTGTCCACCGACGAGGACGCCTTGCGCAAGGCTCTCGCGGACGGTCCCGTCACGTTCTATTGCGGCTTCGACCCGACGGCGGCCAGTCTGCACGTCGGTCATCTGGTGCAGGTGCTCACCATGCGCCGCCTCCAGCGGGCGGGGCTGCGTCCGCTGGCCCTGGTCGGCGGGGCCACCGGTCAGATCGGTGACCCCCGGCCCACGGCGGAGCGCACGCTGAACGACCCGGAGACGGTCGCGAACTGGGTGAACCGGCTCCGCGCGCAGATCGAGCCGTTCCTGTCCTTCGAGGGCGAGAACCCCGCGGTGATGGTGAACAACCTGGACTGGACGGCCGGTCTGTCGGCCATCGAGTTCCTGCGGGACATCGGCAAGCACTTCCGCGTCAACAAGATGCTGACGAAGGACTCGGTCGCCCGGCGGCTGGAGTCCCAGGAGGGCATCAGCTACACGGAGTTCAGCTACCAGCTCCTCCAGGGCATGGACTTCCTGGAGCTGTACCGCCGGTACGGCTGCACGCTCCAGCAGGGCGGCAGCGACCAGTGGGGCAATCTGACGGCCGGCCTGGACCTCATCCACCGGCTGGAGCCCGAGGCGCAGGCGCACTGTCTGGCGACGCCGCTGATGGTCAAGGCGGACGGCACCAAGTTCGGCAAGACCGAGGGCGGCGCCATCTGGCTCGACCCGGAGATGACGACGCCGTACGCGTTCTACCAGTTCTGGCTGAACGTGGACGACCGGGACATCTCGACGTACATGCGCATCCTGTCCTTCCAGTCCCGCGAGGAGTTGGAGGCGCTGGAGGCGCAGACCGCGGAGCGTCCGCAGGCGCGGGCCGCGCAGCGCGCCCTCGCCGAGGAGCTGACGACGCTGGTGCACGGCGCCGAGCAGACGGCCGCCGTGATCGCCGCGTCCAAGGCCCTCTTCGGCCAGGGCGAGCTGGGTGAGCTGGACGAGCGGACGCTGACGGCGGCCCTCTCCGAGGTGCCGCACATCCGGGTCGCCGAGGCGGGACCGGTCGTCGACCTGTTCGCCGAGGTCGGCCTGGTGGCCAGCAAGTCGGCCGCGCGGCGCACGGTGAAGGAGGGCGGTGCCTACGTGAACAACGCGAAGGTCGCCGCCGAGGACGCCGTCCCCGCGAAGGAGGACCTGCTGCACGGACGCTGGCTGGTCCTGCGCCGGGGGAAGAAGAACCTGGCGGCGGTGGAGGTCACCGGCTGACCGGTGACCTCCAGTTCGTCGTACGTACGTGTGAAGGGGGGCGGCCCTCGATCGGGCCGCCCCCCTTCACACGTACCGCTAGGCCTGCTGTCTCTTGCCGCGCATCATCGAGTACGCCATGTCTCCCAGGAACACGATCACGACGGCCGCCGCGAGCTGGAGCGCGTGCCGGCCCCAGTCGATGCCGCTCGTCTCGTCGATGCCGATACCTCGTGCGATCGCGTTGCCGACGATGGCGCCGATGATGCCGAAGACGGTCGTCAGCCAGAGCGGGCTGTGCTGCTTGCCCGGAATGATCGCCTTGGCCAGCAGACCCAGCACGAATCCCACGATGATCGCCCACAACCAGCCCATGGCTGCCTCCTCGTACGGCTCTGGTGAGCATTACGGCCAGTGTCGGCCCGTTCGCGCTACGGCGCATGTCGGGGACCTCGGTACGCGGTACGGCGCAGGGGGGTCACCCCGGTGGAAGGTGCCCCGGTCTCGTAGGCGACGCAGGCGCGGCGTAACGTGGAAGCTGTCCGGACCCTGGTTCCCCGACCCGGTTCGGCACGGGTACGGGCCGGGGCGTGTCCGATTCGGGTGGACGGTGGAATGTGATGCGGAAGCAGAGCAGCAGTGGCGGCGCCCAGGTCTTCCGGATCACCGGAGCCCGGCAGGGGCTGGCGGACGACGTCCGCGGCAGACAGCGCCGGTACATCATCTCCATGTCCGTGCGCACGGTGGCCGTGATCCTCGCGGCGGTGCTCTGGAACGTCGAACGGCACGTCGCGTTCGTGGCGTTGGTGCTCGGCATGATCCTTCCGTACATCTCCGTGGTGATCGCCAACGCCGGCCGGGAGAACGCGCCGGGTCTTCCGTCGACGTTCGTGACGGCTCCGGTGCGGCCGATGATCGCGCCGCCCCGGCCGGAGGACGGGTTCGCGGAATCGGCAGCGGAAGGTGTCGGGGGCGATCAGGCGGGCGACATGCGGGGCGAACCGCGCGAGCGGGCCTGACCGGAAGCCGGTGCGGGCGGCTTCGCCAAGCTCAAGAAAAGCTCAGATCAATCATGTTGTTCCAGTGCCGGTCGGACGCTTACCCATGACATACTTCGTACGCGCTCCGCATCCCCCGTCGGAGCGACAGACCGACGCCGGGCAGCTCCCCCCGTGGCTGCTCGGCGTCGCCTTTTGAGCGTTGTTCCGGCCGGGTTTTCGGCCGGGTTAGGGTCAGTGGATGTTCGGTCCTGACCCTGACTCCCCCATCTGTTCCGCCAAGGCCTGCCGGGCGGACGCGGTGTGGGTCCTCGCCTGGAACAACCCGAAGCTGCACACGCCGGAGCGGCGGAAGACCTGGCTGGCTTGCGAGGAACATCGCGAGCACTTGTCCCAGTTCCTCGGAGTGCGAGGGTTCCTGAAGGACGTCGTAACGCTCAGGGAATGGGAAGCGGCGGAGAAGCGGGAGGACTGAGCCTCTCAGCCCCCGATCGCCGACATCGGGCGGTCCGGCTGGACGAACTCCGGGTCGTCCAGGCCCGCTCCCGCCTTCTTGCCCCACATCGCCTCGCGCCAGATGCGGGCTATCTCCTCGTCGGGGGCGTCGGAGCGCAGGGTCGCGCGGAGGTCGGTCTCCTCGCGGGCGAAGAGGCAGGTGCGGATCTGGCCGTCGGCCGTCAGGCGGGTGCGGTCGCAGGCCGCGCAGAAGGGGCGGGTGACCGAGGCGATGACACCCACGACATGCGGGCCGCCGTCCACCAGCCAGCGCTCCGCGGGGGCCGAGCCCCGCTTGTCGGAGCCCTCCTCCGTCAGCTCGAAGCGGGTGCGCAGGGAGGTCAGGATGTCGCCCGCCGTGACCATGCCCTCGCGCTTCCAGCCGTGCTGGGCGTCCAGGGGCATCTGCTCGATGAAGCGCAGTTCGTAGTCGTGCTCGACCGCCCAGGCGAGGAGGTCGGGGGCCTCGTCGGCGTTCAGGCCCGGCATCAGGACCGCGTTGACCTTCACCGGGGTCAGGCCCGCCGCACGGGCCGCTTCCAGGCCCGCGATGACGTCCTTGTGGCGGTCGCGGCGGGTGAGCGTCTTGAAGACGTCCGGGCGCAGGGTGTCGAGGGAGACGTTGACGCGGTCCAGGCCCGCCGCCTTCAGGGCAGCCGCCGTACGGACCAGGCCGATGCCGTTCGTCGTCAGGGACATCTGCGGGCGGGGAGCCAGCGCGGCGACCCGCTCCACGATGCCGACCAGGCCGGGGCGCAGCAGGGGTTCGCCGCCGGTGAAGCGGACCTCCTCGATGCCCAGCAGGCGGACGGCTATGTCGATGAGGCGGACGATCTCGTCGTCCGTGAGGAGGTCGGGCTTGGCCAGCCACTGCAGGCCCTCCTCGGGCATGCAGTACGTGCAGCGCAGGTTGCAGCGGTCGGTCAGCGAGACGCGCAGGTCGGTGGCCACTCGGTTGTACGTGTCGATGAGCACGTGGGCCCCCTCCCTCGTAGCGGATCTCGTGCGGATCGCGTGGCGGAGCAGTTTTTCTCCGACACCTGCGAGCCTACGTGACCCCACTGACAACGAAGCCGCCCCGATGCCACAGAACGTGGAGCGGGGCCGTCGTAGGTCCCTACGACGGCCCCGCTCCGTGTGCGCGGTGGAACGTCTAGTGCGCGCCAGTGCCCGTGAGGGACCGGACCTCCAGCTCGGCGTACTTGCCGGCGTCGGGCTCCTCCTTGGAGAGGACCGTGCCGAGCCAGCCCATGAGGAAGCCGAACGGGATGGAGATGATGCCGGGGTTCTTCAGCGGGAACCAGTGGAAGTCGACGTCCGGGAACATCGCCTTCGGGTCGCCCGAGACGACCGGCGAGAACAGCACCAGGCCGACCGCCACGATCAGGCCGCCGTAGATCGACCAGAGGGCGCCCTGGGTGGTGAACCTCTTCCAGAACAGGCTGTAGAGGATCGTCGGGAGGTTGGCGGACGCGGCCACCGCGAACGCCAGGGCGACCAGGCCGGCCACGTTGAGGTCGCGGGCGAGGGCGCCCAGGCCGATGGAGACGACACCGATGAGGACGGTGGCCCAGCGGACCGCCTTCATCTCCTCCTTCTCGGTGGCCTTCCCCTTGCGGATGACGTTGGCGTAGATGTCGTGCGCGAAGGACGACGACGAGGCCAGCGTGAGACCGGCGACGACCGCGAGGATCGTCGCGAAGGCGACCGCGGAGATCGTCGCGAGCAGGACCGCGCCCCAGGCCGAGTCGACGCCGCCGAGGTGCAGGGCGAGCAGTGGCGCTGCCGTGTTGCCCGAGGGGTTGGAGTCGGTGATCTCTTTCTGGTCGATCAGCGCGGCGGCGCCGAAGCCGAGCGCGATCGTCATCAGGTAGAAGCCGCCGATGATGCCGATCGCCCAGATCACGGACTTACGGGCGGCCTGGGCCGTGGGCACCGTGTAGAAGCGGATCAGGATGTGCGGCAGACCGGCGGTACCGAGGACCAGGGCGATGCCCAGGGAGATGAAGTCCAGCTTGGAGGTGCCGGTGGCGCCGTACTGGAGGCCGGGCTCCAGGAACGCGTCGCCCTTGCCGCTGCGTTCGGCGGCGGTGCCGAGCAGATCGGAGATGTTGAAGTTGAACTTCAGCAGCACCAGGAACGTAATGAGGATGGTGCCGCTGATGAGCAGCACGGCCTTCACCATCTGGACCCAGGTGGTGCCCTTCATGCCGCCGATGGAGACGTACACGATCATCAGGACGCCGACGAGGGCGACGATGGCGACCTTGCCCGCGTCCGAGGTGATGCCGAGGAGGAGCGAGACGAGTACGCCCGCGCCCGCCATCTGGGCCAGCAGGTAGAAGATCGAGACGACGATCGTCGAGGTGCCTGCGGCCGTACGGACCGGGCGCTGGCGCATGCGGTACGCGAGGACGTCACCCATGGTGTAGCGGCCGGAGTTGCGCAGCGGTTCGGCGACCAGGAGCAGGGCGACCAGCCAGGCGACGAGGAAGCCGATGGAGTACAGGAAGCCGTCGTACCCGAAGAGGGCGATGGCGCCCGCGATGCCGAGGAAGGACGCGGCGGACATGTAGTCGCCGGAGACCGCGAGGCCGTTCTGGAAGGCGCTGAACTGGCGTCCGCCGGCGTAGAAGTCGGAGGCGCTCTTGGTCTGGCGGCCCGCCCAGACGGTGATGATGAGGGTCGCGACGACGAACACCGCGAACAGGGAGATGATCAGCGGCCGGTGCTCACTGGCCTCACCTGCGGCGAGAACACTCTGCTGTACGGGGCTCATGCGCCGCCCTCCATCCGGGACTTGATCGCCTCACCCTTGGGGTCGAGGTTCGCGGCGGAGTACCGCGCGTACCACCAGGCGATGAGGAACGTGGTGACGAACTGGGCGATGCCGAGGACGAAGGCGACGTTGATGTGGCCGACGAGCTTGGTGCCCATGAAGCCGCCCGCGTAGTTCGACAGCAGGACGTACAGCAGGTACCAGGTGATGAAGCCGATGGTCAGCGGGAAGGCGAAGGAGCGGTGGGCGCGGCGCAGTTCGCCGAACTCGGCGCTCTGCTGCACCTCGACGAACTCCTCCGTGGAGGGGAGGTGGGGTTCTGTCTTCGAGGGGGGCGGTGCGTCGGTGGCCACGGAGTCTCCTCGCGTTGCGGGTGCGGTTACGACGGTGGACGGCGGTGCGTGGTCGTTCGGGGGCGATGCGGGGCTGGGTACGGACATGGTTCTTCTCTGACCTCACGGTGATCTGGATCACAGGGGGTCGGCTCGCGATGGTAGGGCCCCCACGCGTGATCCGACAGGGGGCTCGATGGTGCTCGCGCTCCCTGTCCAAGGTCACGGCGCCACGCGAGGCCCGGTTCAACTCCTCGCGCTTCTTTCCGAACTGGTCTCCGGAAGTCATTGCTGGCCAGCGGCGATGCGGGATAGCTTCGCCCTGTACCACCCGTCATGTACCTGCAAAACCAGCGGTGCGGGCCACACGCCCGTGCCCGCTTTTTCGCGCGTACGCAACTGTTGTCCGTCCCTGCTGTGCGCTTGCCCGGCAACCATCCTTGTCCGGGCCGGCCTCGTTTCCGGATGATGTGGAGAACCCATGGCTCATCTGCGCTCCAGACGTCGGCTCGCCCTCGCGGTGCCTGTCGTGCTGTCCCTCACCGCCTCCCTCGGCTTCCTGCCCATGACCGCGTCGGCGGCCGAGCCGGCCGCCTCCGCGGTGGCTGCCGCGGACGGTCCGAACCTCGCGTACGTCGTCAACACCAAGAGCACCGACCGTCACACGATCGGGACCGTGACAAAGGCGATCTCCGCGGCCGGCGGGACCGTCGTGATCACGTACGCCAAGATCGGTGTGATCGTCGTCCACTCCGCGAACCCCTCCTTCGGGGCGGAGATCCGCGCCGCGCGCGGGGTGCGGTCCGCGGGTGCCACGCGGACCACGCCGCTGGTGGCCGCCGGGACGACCGACGAGGGTGCGGCGGACTATCTGACGGCCGCGGAGGCGGCCAAGGTCGAGGCCGCGTCGGCGAAGACCCCCGAGAGCGAGCCCCTCGAAGCCGACCAGTGGGACCTGCGGGCGATCGGCGCCGACAAGGCCGCCAAGATCAACCCGGGCAGCCGCAAGGTCACCGTCGCTGTGATCGACACCGGCGTCGACGACACCCACCCCGACCTCGCCCCGAACTTCTCCGCGGCCCAGTCGGCGAACTGCGTCGGCGGCGTCGCGGACACCAGCGCGGGTGCCTGGCGCCCGTACACCGCCGCCGACTACCACGGCACCCATGTCGCCGGTGAGATCGCCGCCGCCCGCAACGGCGTCGGGGTGGCCGGGGTCGCGCCCGGTGTGAAGGTCTCCGGGATCAAGGTGAGCGACCCGGACAACGGGCTCTTCTACCCGGAGAGCGTGGTGTGCGCCTTCGTGTTCGCCGCCGACCACGGCGTCGAGATCACGAACAACAGCTACTACGTTGATCCATGGCTGTACAACTGTGTGGACGACCCCGATCAGCGGGCCATTGTTGACGCGGTCAACAGGGCACAGCTGTACGCGACGAAGAAGGGCACGCTCAACCTCGCGTCGGCGGGCAACTCCTCGCACGACCTGGCCTCGGACGCGATCGTCGACGACTCCAGCCCCGACGACTCGACGCCGGTCACCCGCACGATCGACCCGCACGAGTGCTTCGACGTGCCGACCCAGCTCCCGGGTGTCGTCACAGTGAGCGCCACGGGCGTCAACAGCGTCAAGTCGTACTACTCCACCTACGGCAACGGCGTCATCGACATCGCGGCGCCGGGCGGCGACCGTCGCTACCAGATACCGGACACGCCGTCGAAGGACGGTCGCATCCTGTCCACCATGCCGAACAGCGCGTACGCCTTCCTCCAGGGCACCTCGATGGCCTCGCCGCACGCCGCGGGTGTCGCCGCGCTGCTGAAGTCGAAGCACCCGTGGGCGACCCCGGCCCAGCTGCAGCGGCTGCTCAAGGCCCAGGCGAACAACCCGGGCTGCCCCGAGTCGTACGACCAGGACGGTGACGGCACGCAGGACGCGGTGTGCCAGGGCGGCGAACGGGTCAACGGATTCTTCGGGTTCGGAATCGTCGACGCGCTGCGCGCGGTCAAGTAGCCCACGCGTTTTTCCGAGTCCTCCCGTACGTCCCGCACATCCCGCACGTTCCGTACGTCCCACGAACGAAGGAACTGGAGACCTTTATGACAGCGCCTCACCCGCGCTCCCGGCGTGCCGTGGTAGTCCCGCTCGGTATGGCCCTCGCGACGGCGTTCGCCTTCCTGCCGAACATCGACGCCGTGGCGGCCGACGCCGCGCCCGCCGCCGTCACGGCCGACGGGCCCTCGCTCAGCTATGTGGTCAACACGTTTCCCGGGCTCGGCTCCTCCCGGTACCTGAAGAAGGCCATCGCCGGGGCCGGCGGCACGATCGTGACGTCGTACGACCGGATCGGCGTGGTCGTCGTCCACTCGGCGAACCCCGACTTCGCCAAGGTCATCCGCAAGGTGCACGGCGTGCAGTCGGCCGGCAACACGCGCAACGCGCCGCTGCCCGCGCAGTCGACCACCGACGTGGGCACCCCGAAGGTGCTCTCCGCCGCCGAGGTCGCGAGCGCCACCGCGGACGCCACCGCGACCCAGGACCCGCTGGAGCCCCTGCAGTGGGACCTGCCCGCCATCAAGGCGGACAAGGCGCACGAGAAGTCGCTGGGCAGCTCCAAGGTGACCGTCGCCGTGATCGACACCGGCGTCGACGACACGCACCCCGACATCGCGCCGAACTTCGACCGCAAGGCCTCCGTCAACTGTGTGACGGGCAAGCCCGACACCACGGACGGTGCCTGGCGGCCGACCACGGGCGAGAGCCCGCACGGCACGCACGTCGCCGGTGAGATCGCCGCCGCGAAGAACGGCATCGGCGTCACGGGCGTCGCGCCGGGCGTCAAGGTGTCCGGCATCAAGGTGTCGACCACGGCCGGCTACTTCTACACGGAGGCCGTCGTCTGCGGCTTCGTGTGGGCGGCCGAGCACGGCGTGGACGTCACGAACAACAGCTATTACACGGACCCCTGGTACTTCAACTGCAAGAACGACCCGGACCAGAAGGCCCTGGTCGATGCCATCACGCGCGCGTCGCAGTACGCGGAGCGCAAGGGCGTCGTCAATGTCGCGGCGGCCGGCAACGAGAACTACGACCTCGCGGCCGACGAGATCACCGACCCGGTCTCCCCGAACGACGCGACGCCGTCGGACCGGGTCATCGACCCGTCCGAGTGCTACGACATCCCGACCCAGCTCCCCGGCGTGGTGACGGTCGCCTCGACCGGCGCCAAGGGCATCAAGTCCTCGTTCTCCAACCACGGCCTGGGCGTGATCGACATAGCCGCCCCCGGCGGCGACTCGACCCGCTACCAGACCCCGGCCCCGCCGGCCACCAGCGGTCTGATCCTCGGCCCGCTGCCCGGCGGCACCTGGGGCTACATGGCCGGTACGTCGATGGCGAGCCCGCATGTCGCGGGCGTGGCCGCGTTGATCAAGTCGACGCACCCGCACGCCTCGGCCCGCCTGGTGAAGGCGCTGCTGTACGCCGAGGCGGACGCCACGGCGTGCACGGACCCGTACGACATCAACGGTGACGGCAAGGTCGACGCGGTGTGCGAGGGTCCGAAGAACTACAACGGGTTCTATGGACATGGTGTAGCGGACGCACTGGACGCCGTGACGAAGTAGATCCAGTAGATCCTTTTCAATGGTGGGCCGGACGGTATTGATCCGTCCGGCCCGCTGCGTTGAACGCATTGAATGCGTTGATTCGATCAATATATTGATTCAGTACACACGGCATAGTGACCGTATGACTGTGTTGAGCACGGAATACATCTGGTCCGCGCTGGGCGGTGACCCCTCGCTCGCCGCCCGGGTCTCCCCCGTCGTACGCACCGGAGTGCTCGCGTCCCGTCTCCCGGTACGGGAGCTGGCGCGGGCCTGCGTCGGCTCCTGCGCGCTGGCCGCCGCCGAACTGGGCGCACTGCGGGCCGGGCTGCCGGAGGTGCCCGAGGTTCACCTGGACGACGGCGCGGTCGCCACCGCTCTCGTCAGCGAACGGCATCTGCTGGTCGACGGGCGGGCTCCGGTCACGTTCGCGCCCTTGTCGCGCTTCTGGCGGACGGCGGACGGCTGGGTGCGCACGCACGCCAACTACCCGCACCACCGGGCCCGTCTGCTCGCGGCCCTTGGCGTGTCCGAGGACCCGGCGTCCGTAGCCGCCGCCCTCGCCGAACGCACCTCCGCGGAGGCCGAGGAGAGCGTGTACGCGGCAGGGGGCCTCGCCGTGGCACTGCGTACGGCGAAGGAGTGGGCCGCGCACGAGCAGGGGGCCGCGGTGGCGGCCCGCCCCCTGGTGGAGCGCGGGCGCCTGGACTCGGCACCCGCGCGCGTGCTCGCGCCGACCGGCACCGCTCCCCTGCTGCCCGCCGCCGGGATCCGGGTCCTGGACCTGACCCGGGTCATCGCGGGACCGGTAGCCACCCGCACCCTCGCCCTGCTCGGCGCGGACGTCCTGCGCGTGGACGCGCCGCAGCTGCCCGAACTCCCGGACCAGCACGCCGACACGGGCTTCGGGAAGCGGTCGGCGCTGCTGGACCTGGCGGCCGACCGGCGTGCCTTCGAGGAGCTGCTGGCCGAAGCGGACGTGGTCGTCACCGGGTACCGGCCCGGCGCCCTGGACCGCTTCGGCCTCTCCCCCGAGGCGCTGGCCGAGCGCAGGCCAGGGGTGGTCGTGGCGCAGTTGTCGGCGTGGGGCGCGTACGGGCCCTGGGGCGTGCGGCGGGGCTTCGACAGCCTGGTGCAGGTCGCCACGGGCATCGCGGCGATCGAGGGGTCGGTGGCGGAGCCGGGCGCGCTGCCCGCGCAGGCGCTGGATCACGGCACCGGGTATCTGCTGGCGGCGGGGGTGCTGCGGGCGCTGAGCGAGCAGGCGCGGGAGGGCGGCAGCCGGTTCGTACGGCTGGCGCTGGCTCGGACTGCGGGGTGGCTGCTGAGCGGGGCGGAGCGGGGGCAAGGACAGAGGCGGGGGAAGGGGCAGGGGGCGCCGGTGGACCACCCCGTGGACGACGGGTACGGGTCATACGACGGGATTGCCGGGCTCGACGGGTACGACGGGCCGGAGGCGTGGCTGGCCGAGCGGGACAGTCCGCTGGGGCGGCTGCGGTACGCGCTGTCGCCGGTCTCCTTCGCGGGTGGGCCGGTCGACTGGGCGCGGCCTCCCGGGATCTGGGGAACGGATCGGGCGCGCTGGATGTATTGAGATAATCACCGCGTGCCCTTGGGGAGGGGTGCCGGGGTGGGTCGCCGGGCGACCGGAGACGTACCGACGGCTGGTGAGGATCTTGGGGTGGGCTTGATACGACCGACTGACGGGACGTCCGACGAGGACGGGTCCGCGAGAACTCCCGGCAGCGGGCGCCCGGGTACCGGACGGGCCGTCGCCGTGCTCGTGCTGGTGGCCCTGGCCGCGCTGATACCGCTGCTCGGCCCGTCCGCCGTGCTGGACGGCACCGGGGAGGCCGCCGCGCCCGGCGTCGGCGGGATCGCGCTGCTGCGGACGGTGCTGTTCGCCGCGCTGTGCGTCCCCGTGGGCGAGCTGTTCGTGCGCCTGCTGGCCGCACGGCTGCCCGGGGTGCCGCAGGAGCGGGCGCGGAGCTGGGCGGCGTACGCGGCCGGGGTCGGTTTCGTCGCCGCGCTGGGGCTCGCCTCGGTCGTGTCGACCGGCAACCTCGTGCCGCACAGCCTGGCCGCGATCGACGTGGGCGGGCTGTACGAGTCCCGGGACGGCAAGCTCGCGCTGCTGGAGGTCAACGGGTTCGCGGTGGCGGGCCTGTGCGCCCTGTCGGCCCGCCCGGCCCTGCAGATCTGGCCGTTGGCGGCGGTGGCCGTGGCGGAGGCGCTGCGGGCCCATCCGGCGCCGGAGCTGACTCCGCTGACCGGCTCGGCGCTGACGTTCGTGCACCTCGTGTGCGCGGCGCTGTGGGTGGGCGGACTGCTGTACGTGCTGCGGACGTTGCCCCTCTGGGGGACGGCGAGCGAGGCACGCGTGGCCTTGCTGGGCCTCTACGCGCGCGTGGCGGCCGTTCTGCTCGCCCTGATCACCGCGACGGGCATCTGGAGCACCCTGCGCCGGATGCCCGCGGACACGGTCCTGGAGCAGCTGACGTCGACGGCGTACGGCCGCACGCTGCTCGCCAAGGTGATCGTCGTGGCAGCCGTCGCCGTACTCGCCCTGTGGGCACGGCTGCGGCTGCGCCGGGCGGCCGACCCACTGGCGGCGTGGTCCCCCGCGCGCGCGGAGGTCGCCGCGCTGGGCCTGGTGGTCGCGGTGTCCGGGCTGCTCACCGCGCTGCCGGTGCCGATCCGCTGGACGTGACGGGGCGGGGCGCCACTCACACCGGGAACGCGACTGCCGCCCGCGCCGCGCGGCCGACCCACTGACGGCCCCGTCTCCCGCGCGCGGAAGCCGTCGCCCTCGGCCCGGCGGTCGCGGTGTCCGGGCCGCTCACCGCGCTGCCGGTGCCGATCCGCTGGACGTGACCGGTGGGTGTGTCGCGGTTCTCGGCGCCGCCGCGAGTACTCCGGCCGTCAGGAGCGACTGGGCCGCGATGTAGGTGAGCATGATCCAGAGGTCGGGGTTGGGGAGCTGGGGCAGGTTCGCGACGCCGGTCGCGATGAGGGTGTCGGAGAGCAGGAAGAGTGCGCCGCCGGTACCGGCGAGGAGGCCGAGGGTGGTGGCCCGGTACGCCATCCCGGTCAGCAGGAGGCTGTAGCCGGCGACGGGGGCGCGGAGTTCGGCGGGCAGGCCCGGCCAGAGGACGGCAAGGGTGACGAGCAGGGCCAGGGCGTAGGCGGCGGCGAGGCTGTGGCGGGCGGCACGCGCGCGTGGGGTGCCGTTCGGTGTGCGGGACTCGGGGCCGTACGTCCTGAAGAGGGCGAGGTAGCAGACGTGGCCCGCCGCGAAGGAGGCCATGCCCGTCAGGAACGCCGGGTCGGCGTCGGAGAGGAGCAGGACGTCGCCCGCCCAGCCGAGGAGGAGGGCGGCGGTGAGGAGTCGGGGGGCGCCGCGCAGGTGGGCGTGGGCGGCGAGGAGGGGCATCAGGAGGGGCTTGGCGAGGGCGTGGCCGGTGTCGGAGCCGACCGCGAGGGAGGTCAGGTCTGCGGCTGCGGCGAGGGCGAAGGCGGCCAGGAGAACGCGGGACGGTCGGCTCACGCGACGACTGTCTCTTCGGCCGTGGACTGCTGCTCCTGCCGTACCGGCGCGGGCTGCCAGCCGGGCCCCCGGAACACCCGCCCGGCGCGCTCGCGCCAACTGCCCGCCGCCTTGATGTCCTTGACGATCGCGACGTACTCATGAGTGGCGACCTTGACCGGGTTGAACGTATTGATGTTCTTCGTCAACCCATAGACGGGTCGCTCGGTCTCCGCGACGAACGAGCCGAAGAGCCGGTCCCAGACGATCAGGATTCCGCCGAAGTTGCGGTCCAGATAGCCGCCTTGGGAGGCGTGGTGGACGCGGTGGTGGGAGGGCGTGTTGAAGACGTACTCGAACCAGCGGGGCATGCGGTCGATCCGCTCGGTGTGGATCCAGAACTGGTAGACGAGGTTCGCGGAGGAGCAGAAGGCGAGCGCCGCCGGGTGCACGCCGAGGGCGACGAGAGGGACGTAGAACGGCCAGACGGTGAGCGTGGTCCAGGGCTGGCGCAGGGCGGTGGTGAGGTTGAACTTCCGGCTGGAGTGGTGGACCACGTGGCAGGCCCACAGGATGCGGATGACGTGGTGTCCGCGGTGGGACCAGTAGTAGAAGAAGTCCTGCGCGAGGAGCATCAGCGGGACGGTCCACCACAGCACCGGCACGCGGAGCGGGGTGAGTTCGTGGACCGCCGTGTAGACGGCGAGGATCGGGATCTTCCAGAGGAAGTCGAAGAGAAGACTCCCCAGCCCCATCCCGACACTGGTCACGGCGTCCTTGGTGTCGTACCCGGCGGCGTCCTCGTCAGGGTGGATTCGGACACTGATCATCTCGATGACCGTGAGCAGCACGAAGGCGGGTATGGACCAGGCCACGACGTCGGGGAGGTTGGGCATGTCTGCACGTTAGGACGGCTCGCGGGTGGCGCATAGACGTTGTTACTGACAAGTATTCAAGGCAGTACGCGCTTGCTTGTTGGTGGTCTCCACCAACCGGGTGGCCGACGGAGTGTCAGTCGCGGCCCGTATTCTCTGACACCATGCTCGAAGACCTGACGCCCACGCAGCCCCCCACCCCGTGGCCGACCGCATATCCCCAGGGATACGCGGTCGTTGACGTCGAGACCACGGGTCTGTCCCGGGACGACCGGATAATCTCCGCGGCCGTCTACCGGCTCGACGCGCGCGGTGAGGTCGAGGATCACTGGTACACGACCGTCAATCCGGAGCGGGATCCCGGGCCCACCTGGATCCACGGGCTGACGAGTGACGTACTGGAGGGCGCCCCGCTCTTCGTCGAGATCGCCGAGGAGTTCGCGGCCCGGCTCGCCGACCGGGTGCTCGTCGCGCACAACGCGGTCTTCGACTGGTCGATGATCGCGCGGGAGTACGCGCGCGCGGAGCGCGAGGCGCCGGTGCGGCAGCGGCTGTGCACCATCGCGCTGTCCAAGGAGTTGGGGCTGCCGCTGCCCAACCACAAGCTGGAGACGCTGGCCGCGCACTACGGGGTCGTGCAGCAGCGCGCCCACCACGCGCTGGACGACGCGCGTGTGCTCGCCGAGGCGTTCCGGCCCAGTCTGCACGCGGCTGCCGGCAGCGGCGTACGGCTGCCGCTGCTGGAGTGCCGGCCGCTCACGGAGTGGTCGGCGTCCACCGCCGGTGCCGCGCGGCCCCAGATCGGGCGGCAGGCCTCCGGGGGCTACGGCGGCTACCAGCCGACCAGTTGGCGGCCGTCCCGGAAGCGGCCCGCGTGTCCGTACCCCAATCCGGGGCGGTACGAGGACGGCAGGCCGCTGAAGCAGGGCATGCGGGTGGCGTTCTCCGGGGACACCTCGGTCGAGCGCGACCTGCTGGAGGACCGGGCCGTCGAGGCGGGCCTGCATGTCGCGACGAGCCTGTCCCGGCTGACCAGCCTGCTCGTCACCAACGACCCCGACTCCATGACCTCGAAGGTCGTCAAGGCCCGGCAGTACGGCACACCGGTCGTCGACGAGGCGGCCTTCGGGCAGCTGCTGCGGGACGTGGAGCCCGCGGCGGAGGGCTGACCGACGACTCCGGACAAACACGTGAATCGAAACCGAGGAAGATCACTACCCTGCACGAGTGTTCTCATACGACGAATTGACCGACCCAGAGCGTGAGTTGTGGGACGCGTTCCCCGAGGGCCGCCTCGTGGATCTGCGTACCGGTGTGCCGGAGGACGACCGCGTCGCCGAGGGCGGGCAGTGGGGTCCCGGGCGGACGGTTCGGGCCGCCGTGGTCGTGGCGCTCCTCCAGGGGGCGAACTCCGCCCGGTCGGGCGCGGTTCCGGGCCTGCGGCTCGCCGGGGCGCGCGTTTCCGGGCCGCTCTGTCTGGCCGGTGCGCAGCTCGCGTACGCCTTCTGGTTCGAGGACTGCTGGTTCGAGGAGGGCGTGGACCTCTCCGGGGCGACGACCCAGTCGATCGCGATCGTGGGCAGCCGGGTGCCGGGCGTGGAAGCCGGCCTGGTCCGTGTCGAGGGACGCCTCGATCTGCGCCGCTCCCGCGTGGGAAGCGGCCCCGCCTCGCCCTTCCATCGCAGGGTCACCGCCCTGTCGCTCATCAACGCCCGTGTGAGCGGCGCCGTGAACCTCGGCGGTGCCGAGATCTCGGCGCCCGGGGAATGGGCGGTGTCCGCCGGCGGACTGGTCGCGGAGGGCGGTGTCTACTGCGTGGACGGCTTCGTCGCGCACGGGGAGGTCCGCCTCATGGGGGCGCAGTTGCCCGGCGGGCTGCACATGCGGGGCGCGCTGCTGGACCGCCCCGGGCAGCGCGGGGTGGCGCTCGCCCTGGACAACGCCGTGGCCTCGACGCTCGACCTCTCGGACGGGTTCACCGCCGACGGGACCGTACGGCTGCGCGGTGCCCGGATCTCCGACCGCCTGACCTTCGAGGGTGCCGTCCTGAACGGGCCGCCCGACGGCCGGGGCCCGGCGCTGGTCGCCATGCTGATGCAGGCCGTCGACTTCGACCTCGTCCTCGCCCGGCCGCCGTCCGGCGCCGTGGACCTGCGGGGCGCGCAGGTGTCGTACCTCCACGACGGCGCGCACAGCTGGCCGGACGTCGTGGAGCTGGACGGCTTCGTCTACGGCTCCGTCAAGGTGGACGAGGCGGGTGAGCGGCGGGAGGCGGTGGGGCAGCGGGACTCGGTGGCCCACCGCGTGGCGTGGATCCGCCGCAGCCCGGGCTACAGCCCCCAGCCCTACGAGCAGTTGGCGAGCTGGTACCGCAAGGCCGGTCACGACGACGACGCCCGCCGCGTCCTCCTGGCGAAACAGCGCCACCGGCGCCGCACCCTGCCCCCGGCCGCCCGAGGCTGGGGACGCCTGCTCGACGTGACCGTCGGCTACGGCTACCGCCCCTGGCTGGCCGGCGTCTGGCTGCTCGCGCTGACCCTGCTGGGCACGCTGTCCTTCAGCACGCACGACCCCGCCCCGGCCCAGCGGGGCGAGGGCGCCGCGTTCCAGCCGCTCGTGTACACGCTCGACCTCCTGATCCCCATCGGGGGTCTGGGGCAGCGCACGGCGTGGTACTGGCCGGACGACGGCATCCAGTGGCTGGCGTACCTGCTGATCGTCCTCGGCTGGGTGCTGACGACCTCCGTCGTCGCGGGAGTCACCCGCACCCTGCAGAAGAACTAGCCGACACCCGTCGTCCGGACGGCCGTCCGGCTATACGGCCATACGGCCATACGGCCATACGGCTATACGGCGGAGCCGACCTTGTCCACGATCCCGACCCGGCCCTCGGCGCGCGCGCAGTGGGCGCCGCAGTACCAGTGGCCCTCCGCCTCCACGCCCTGGCCGATGATCTGCACCCGGCAGTGCTCGCAGATCGGAGCCATCCGGTGGATCGCGCAGGCGAACGAATCGAAGACGTGGCGTGCCCCGTCCCGCGTCTCGACGGTGAACGCCAGTTCGTAGTCGTTCCCACACACTTCGCAACGTGCCATAGGGCACATCGTCAGGGGAGGGACAGGCCCTCGCAAGCCGACAGCACTCCGCCGGTCACGGCGGCGGGCCCGTACCCCTCCTGATCGCACCCCGCGGCCGAGTTGTACCGTCAGTGGGGTGTACCGCTTCCTCTTGTCCCGGCAGTGGGTGATCCTCACGCTGGTCGCCCTCGTCCTCATCCCCACGATGATCAGGCTGGGCATCTGGCAGATGCACCGCTACGAAGAGCGCACCGCCCGCAACGATCTGGTCGCCGCCGCGCTGTCCGCCGACCCGGTGCCCGTGGAGCGGTTGACCTCGGCCGGACACACCGTCACCACCGGCGAGCGGTACCACACGGTCAGCGCGAAGGGGCGGTTCGACACCTCCGACGAGGTCGTCGTGCGGCGGCGTACGAACTCCGACGACGAGGTCGGGTACCACGTCCTGACCCCCTTCGTCCTCGACGACGGCAAGGTCCTGCTGGTCAACCGGGGCTGGATCCCGGCGGACGGCCCGAGCCAGACCGCGTTCCCCAGCATCCCGGCGCCCCCCAAGGGCGAGGTCACCGTCACCGGGCGGCTGATGCCCAGCGAGACGACCGCGGCGAGCGGCATCAAGGACCTCAAGGGCCTGCCGGACCGCCAGATCATGCTGATCAACAGCGCGCAGGAGGCCCGGCGGCTCGGTGCCGAGGTGCTCGGCGGCTACATCGTGCTGACGACGCCCGAACCCAAGGGCGACACGCCCGAGCTGCTCGGAAAGCCCGGAAACGAGAACGCCGCGCTGAACTACGCCTACGCCATCCAGTGGTGGCTGTTCTCCGCCGCCGTCCCCCTGGGCTGGGTGATCCTGGTGCGCCGTGAACGCCGGGACCGCGCGGAGGCGGCGGCCGAGGCCGCATCGGCGGCGCGCGAGGCGCAGGAGTCACCGGACGGCGAGCCCGCCGCCGTATGACGTAGTCGGCGCAGTCGATGTAGGAGCAATCGGTGTAATCGGCGTAATCCGGGTCTCTCGGCGAGGGACGGGGCCGTCGCGCCCGAATGCGCGGGCCGTGTACAGGGAACCCGCCCGTCGTGCACCCTCACCGGAACGACCGCATCCCCGACGTCCCCCGTATCGAGGACTACGCCCTCGTCGGCGACCACCAGACCGCCGCGCTCATCGGCACGGACGGCAGCGTCGACTGGCTCTGTCTGCCCCGCTTCGACTCCGCCGCCTGCTTCGCCGCGCTGCTCGGCGACGAGCGCAACGGGCACTGGCGGATCGCCCCCGAGGGCGCCGACCGGTGCGTCCGGCGCGGCTACCGGCCCGGCACCCTCGTCCTCGACACCGAGTGGGAGACGGCGGAGGGCGCGGTCCGCGTCACCGACCTGATGCCCCAGCGCGACGTGGCCCCCGATCTCGTACGGATCGTCGAGGGCGTACGCGGCGAGGTGACCGTCCGTTCCACACTCCGGCTGCGCTTCGACTACGGGGCGGTCGTGCCGTGGATGCGGCGGGCGAACGGGCACCGGGTGGCCGTCGCCGGGCCGGACGCCGTGTGGCTGCGCACCGACGAGGGGGTGCGCACCTGGGGGCGGGACTTCACCACGTACTCGGAGTTCACGGTCAAGGAGGGCGAGCGGGTCGCGTTCGTGCTGACCTGGCACCCCTCGCACGAGCCGCATCCGCCGTTCGTCGACCCCTACGAGGCGCTGGACACGGCCGTCTCTGACTGGGAGGCCTGGTCGGCGCGCTGCACCTACGACGGGCCGCACCGGGACGCCGTCGTGCGCTCGCTGATCACCCTGAAGGCGCTGACGTACGCCCCGACCGGCGGCATCGTCGCCGCCCCCACCACTTCTCTCCCCGAGGAACTGGGCGGCGTCCGCAACTGGGACTACCGCTACTGCTGGCTGCGCGACTCCACGCTCACCCTCAACGCCCTGCTGTCGGCGGGCTATCACGAGGAGGCCGAGAGCTGGCGCGACTGGCTCCTTCGCGCGGTCGCGGGCGATCCGGCGGACCTGCAGATCATGTACGGGCTCGCCGGTGAGCGCCGGCTGCCCGAGTTCGAGCTGGACTGGCTGCCCGGCTTCGGCGGCTCGGCGCCGGTACGGATCGGCAACGCGGCCGTACGGCAGCTGCAGCTCGACGTGTACGGCGAGGTCATCGACTCGCTGGCGCTGGCCCGGCGTTCGGGGCTGCCGTCCAAGCCGCACATGTGGCGGGTGCAGTGCGCGCTGATGGAGTTCCTGAAGAAGACCTGGCAGCAGCCGGACGAGGGGCTGTGGGAGGTGCGCGGCCCGCGCCGGCACTTCGTGCACTCCAAGGTGATGGCCTGGGTCGCCGCCGACCGGGCGGTACGTCAGCTCGAACTCAACCCGCAGCTCAGGGACGGCGACCTGGAGGGCTGGCGGGCGATGCGCGCCGAGGTCCACCAGGAGGTGTGCGAACGCGGGTTCGACCCGAAGCGCAACACGTTCACCCAGTCCTACGGCTCCCGCGAACTCGACGCCGCCGTCCTGCTCCTGCCCCGCGTCGGCTTCCTGCCCCCGGACGACCCCCGGATCATCGGCACCGTCGAGGCGGTCCGGGACGAGCTGGGGCACAGCGGCTACGTCCGCCGCTACAGCACCGACGGTCCCATGGTCGACGGCCTGCCCGGCGACGAGGGCGTCTTCCTGGCCTGCTCCTTCTGGCTGGCGGACGCACTGCACATGATCGGCCGTACGGAGGAGGCGCGTGCGTTGTTCGAACGGCTGATCGGCCTCACCAATGACGTCGGGCTGCTGGCCGAGGAGTACGACCCGGTCGCCGGCCGCCAGCTCGGCAACTTCCCCCAGGCGTTCAGCCACATCGGCCTCGTCAACACCGCCCTCGCCCTCTACGGGGACGAGCGGGCAGGATAGGGACCATGGATCTTGGACTGAAGGACCGGGTGTACGTCGTCACCGGAGCCACCCGTGGACTGGGCAACGCCGCCGCGCGCGAACTCGTCGCCGACGGCGCGAAGGTGGTCATCACGGGGCGGGACGAGAAGACGGTCGCGGAGGCGGCTGCCGCGCTGGGCCCGGAGGTGGTGGGCGTCGCCGCCGACAACTCCGACCCGGAGGTCGCGGAGCGGCTCGTGGCGGCGGCCCGTGAGCACTTCAGGCAGTTCGACGGCATCCTCGTCAGCGTGGGCGGGCCCGCGCCCGGGTTCGTCGCCGACAACACGGACGAGCAGTGGACGGCCGCGTTCCAGTCCGTGTTCCTGGGAGCGGTACGGCTCGCTCGCGCGGCGGTGGCGGAACTGGAGTCGGGCGGGGTCGTCGGGTTCGTACTGTCCGGGTCGGTGCACGAGCCCATTCCCGGGCTGACCATCTCCAACGGGCTGCGGCCCGGGCTCGCGGGGTTCGCGAAGTCGCTCGCGGACGAGGTGGGGCCCCGGGGGATTCGGGTGGTGGGGCTGCTGCCCGCGCGGATCGACACGGATCGCGTGCGCGAGCTGGACGGGTTGTCGGCGGACCCCGAGGCCACTCGGGTCGCCAATGAGTCGCGGATTCCGTTGCGGCGGTACGGGAGGCCGGAGGAGTTCGGGCGTACGGCGGCGTTTTTGTTGTCGCCTGCGGCCAGCTATCTGACCGGGGTCATGGTTCCTGTTGACGGGGGGATGCGGCATGGGTTTTAGGGTGCGTGGGGGCTGGTCGCGCCCACGCGGCGGTAGCCGCAGATTCAGCACAGCCTCGCGCCCCTAAAAGCCTCAGCTCACCCTTTCCGCTCCATGCTTCACGGCCCTCAGGCTGACCTCTGTCGGCAGGGACTTGAGGCCCGCCGAGTCGCGGGCGTTGGCCAAGGCCTCTGCCGTCAGGCGGATTATCGCCTCCTCCGGGGCCGCGTGCGGGTCCAGGAGGAGTTGGACCCGGGCCTCGGGGGCCGTTCGGTGGCCGGTCAGGGTCACCTGGGCTCGGGCGACTCCGTCCAGGCGGGCCGCCTCCCCTGCCACCGCGCTCTCCATGGCCCGGCCCCGCAGGAGGGCGCCCTCGGCGTCGCCGGTGTCGACCAGGACCTCGGTCAGACGGCGTCGGCGCAGGATCGCGGCCAGCCACCACAGGGAGAGCAGGACCAGGGCGGCCAGGACCGCGAGGACCGTCGGCCACCACCAGTCGGCGTCCCGGAAGTGGGTGCGTTCCGCGTCGCTCAGGAGTACGTCGTCACTGCTGTCGTGGATCCACCAGGTCGGCCAGCCGCCGCCCAGGCCGATGGCGAGGACCGAGCCGCCGGTGATCATCAGGGCCAGGCCCGTCAGCCCCAGCAGTACCCGGTTGACGATGCGTCGCATCCGTCCTCATCCCTTCTTCCGGCCGGGGCGGGCGACACGCAGCGCCAGCGCGGGCGGCCGGGTCAGGCCCAGGCCCCTGATCGCGTGGGCGAGCACGTCGTCCAGGTCGGCCCGTACGTCGTCGAGTTCGCGGAAGTGGGCCAGCGCGTGGACGTCGGCCCTGGTGCGGGTCAGCCGGACCCGGACCGACTGGACGCCGGACACCTCCACGGCCCGGTCGCGCAGCACCATCGCGGCGGCGGCCCGGTGCAGGCCCGCCCGCACGTCGACGTGGGTCCGCCGCATCGGCAGGACACCGCGCAGGCCGGGCGTGACGGCGAGGACCAGCAGCCAGCCGCCGAGGGCGACGGCGATCCCGGCGCCGACCAGCACCCAGGTGTCGTCGAGGGGGCGTTCCGCGAGCTGCGCGGCCAGGGACTTCCGCCAGCTCATGGCGGGGCGGTGGGCCCGTACGGCCGTGATGTCGTACAGGAACGCACCCGCGCCGACGAGGAGCAGCAGCGCGAGTACCGCCGCCGGGACCCTGCGTGCCGACCAGAAGCGGCCGTTCCTCTCCTGCCCCTTCTCCAGGATGGGGAGGGGGTCGTGGACCGCCGGTTCCGTGGCCGTTCTGTCCAGTACCGGCAGCCGCTGGGTGCTCTCGGAGCCGTTGGAGCCCTGGGGCTCGCTCATCGCGTCCTCCCCTGTGCCTTCCCCGGTGTCGCGCCGTGCGGCGGTGCCAGATGCAGCCGTTCGATCTCGACGGCGACCTCCGGCACCTCCATTCCCGCCAGTGCGTGTACCCGCGAAGTGACCCGACTACGCACCGTCGCACACTGGCCACCGATATCGGAGGGGTACGGCAGTTCGAGGCTCACCCGGACCCGGGCCCTGTCGTGGTGGACGACGACCGTGGCGTGCGGCGGCACCGCGTCCGGGGGCAGTCCGGTCAGCGCCTCGCGGGCCGCCTGAGCGGCGATCTTCGCGACGACACGGTCGGCGATCCGGGTCGCGCCGCGCTCGCCCGGCGGCACGGCCGCCGTGGTCGTGGCCGTGCCGGGTGTACGGGGCTTCCCGGGCCGCTCCTCCTCACCCGGCCGTTCCTCTGTCACCGGGTCTCACCGCCGCCTGTCGCCGCGGGTGCGGAAGAAGTCGCCCAGGTCGAGGTCGCCCTCCAGGAACCGCCCGATGACGAAGCCGAGGGCGCCCAGGGCCGCCACCAGCAGAAACGCGCCGAATCCGCCGAAGTACCCGGCGAATCCCAGCGCCATTCCGGCGATCATGCCGATCACGGCGTTGCTCATGCTGCCTGCCTTCCCGGTCCCTGCCCGGATTCCTTGTGCCGATGCCCCGGAAACGTCACTGCAGTCGGGGCTCGGGCTCTTCTTCCTCTTCCTCGGGCAGCTTGACGTCCGTCACCGCGATGTTGACCTCGACGACCTCCAGGCCGGTCATCCGCTCGACGGCCGCGATGACGTTCTCGCGTACCGCCCGGGCGACGTCGGCGATCGAGACGCCGTACTCGACGACGATCTCCAGGTCGAGCGCCGTCTGCACCTCGCCGACCTCGGCCTTCACCCCCCGGGTGACGGACTTCGCGGCGCCGCCGGGCACCCGGTCGCGGACCGCTCCGAAGGTCCGGGAGAAGCCGCTGCCCATGGCGTGCACACCGAGGACGTCACGGGCGGCGAGCCCGGCGATCTTCTCCACGACGCCGTCGGCGATCGTGGTGCGTCCGCGCTCGGCGGGGTCGCCGCCGCCGCGCCTGGTGACGTTCGGCTTGACGTTCGACTTCCGGAGCTGGGTGGGTGTCGGGTCGTCGTCGCCCTCGCCCTCGGGGCGCTCCGGCCGGTTCCGCTGGGTCATGTCGGTCATCGCCGTACATCCCTTTCGGTCGTCGTCCACGACCCACAGTAAGGGGGGTCGGACGGACCCGCGCCGGGGATGCGGCAGGCAGGCGAAGCGGGCCGCTGTCTTCACATTCCCTTCATGCCGTGGGCCGTCGCCAGCGCCACGACCAGTGAGCCGGGTTCGATCGCCCCGGAGACCCGGGCGTCGGCGACCGCGACCAGGGCCGCCGCGCTGCTCGGTTCGACGGGCAGGCCGGTGCGCCACAGGCGGTGGGTCTCGGCGGTGACCGTGTCGTCGTCCACCACCTGCGCCCGGCCGCCGGACCGGCGTACCGCCGCCACCGCCTGCAGTGCCACGGAGTTGCCGCCGAGGGAGGGCATCACGGCGGTGGTGCCGGGGAAGTCGCCGTGCGGATCGGCGCCTTCGAGGACGGCGGACACCCGGGGGTACGGCTCCACCAGGCACAGCCGGGGCACCGCGCCCGCCCCGCACACCTCCCGGAAGCCCAGATACATGCCCCAGGCCAGATCGCCGCGCGAGGCCGGGACGACGACCCAGTCCGGCCGCTCCCCCGCCAGATCGGTGAGGATCTCGGTGGCGAGCGACTTGTAGCCCTCGATGCCGAACGCGCTGCTGCCGACCGGCGGCAGCCGGAAGTTGGTGACCGGCAGCACGGTCGGCGACCTGGTGTGCGCGGCGAGGTGGCGCCAGCGTGCCGCCGGGTCGGGGAAGGTGACGACATGGGCGCCGAGGTCGCGCATCAGCGTGGCGACGCGGTCCGGGATGCCGTCCGTGACGGCGATCTCGCAGCCGAGGCCGGCACGTCCGCAGTAGGCGGCGAGGGACACGCCCGCGTTCCCGGAGGAGGCCGCCGCGACCGCGCGGTAGCCGGCGTGCAGGGCGCGGGCGACGACGAGCGCGCTGAAGCGGTCCTTGTGCGAGCCGGTCGGGTTGGCGCCCTCCCACTTGAGCCGCAGATCGACGTCCAGGTCGAGGTCGGCGCGCAGCAGGGGCGTACGGCCCTCACCGAGCGTGAAGGGCACGGTGTACGGCAGTCGTACGCCGCCGGAGGTGCCGTCGGTGTCGTACGCGCAGGCCACGTTCGCGGGCGTGCCGTTCGCGAGGCAGGCGGGGCAGCCGCTCGGGAGGTCCGCCACGGGGTGGTGGGTGCCGCAGCGGAGGCAGACGAGGGAGCGGAGGGCGGGGTTCTGGGCGACCGTCACGGTGCCGACGGTAGTGCGGTACGCCCACCGCGCGTACCGCACTGCCGTTCGAGCGCGGGCGGGTCAGTCGCCGACGCCCGCGAGGTCCCGCAGCCGACGGGCCTGGGCGGCCCGCTCGGCGGTGCGCTGTTCGTCGTAGGTGCGGCCCTGGACGCCGCGCAGCAGCGCCTTCGTCTCGACGAGGGCGTCGCGGGGCGCGGCGAGGAGCGCCGCCGACAGGTCGCGTACGGCGTCGTCGAGGCGCTCGGCCGGTACGGCGAGGTTGGCGAGGCCGGTGTTGACGGCCTCCTCGGCCGCGACGAAGCGGCCGGTCGCGCAGATCTCCAGCGCGCGGGCGTAGCCGACGAGGCCGACGAGCGGATGCGTGCCCGTCAGGTCGGGGACCAGGCCCAGGCTGGTCTCGCGCATGGCGAACTGCACGTCGTCGGCGACAACGCGCAGGTCACAGGCGAGCGCGAGCTGGAAGCCCGCGCCGACGGCATGCCCCTGGACGACGGCGATGGACACGAGGTCGCTCCGCCGCCACCAGGTGAAGCCCTCCTGGTACTCGGCGATGGTGCCGTCGAGCGTGGCGTCGTCGCTGCGCGCGAGGTCGATGAACGACGGCTCGCCGTCGAACCCCTCGGGCGTGAACGCCTGTCGGTCGAGTCCGGCCGAGAACGACTTGCCCTCGGCGCGCAGCACGACGACCCGCACGGTGCCCGGCAGTGACCGTCCGGCCTCTGCCAACGCCCGCCACAGAGCAGGACTTTGGGCGTTGCGCTTGGCCGGATTGGTCAGCGTCACCGTGGCGATCGAGTCGTCGACGGTGAGCCGGACGCCGTCCTTGTCGAGTACAGGACCGAGGGGGTCCTTTTCGGGCGAAGCCATGGGGCGCCTCCGATGAGTGCGGTCAGCAAAGCGAACTACAAGCTAAGTGACTGCACAGTAACCACCCGGCCGGTCAGCCGACCGACCGGGTGGCCACCATCGAAGCCGACGAGTCGTCGGGGGTCAGGCCGAAGCGGCCTTCTTGCCCCGTGTCGCCCCGCCCCGGCCACGGAGCGTGACGCCCGACTCGCTGAGCATCCGGTGTACGAAGCCATACGAGCGACCGGTTTCTTCGGCCAGCGCTCGAATGCTCGCACCGGAGTCGTACTTCTTCTTCAGGTCTGCCGCGAGCTTGTCGCGCGCGGCGCCGGTTACCCGGCTGCCCTTCTTCAGAGTCTCGGCCACCCGTGCCTCCTCGTGGGAAGTGCGCTCTGGTCCTCTCATGATCACCCCTCAAGCCGCTCATGGCCACCCATTCGGCAAGGTCCGTGAGACATGGATTTGACGACAGGAGTGCATCCCCACAAGCGGAATCTGCAATTCCGTAGCGGGTTGTCCGTACGGCCGAACGAGTTGTTTCGCGAATTGCCTGGTCAGGAACGTGCGACGGCCGGGCCCTTGTCCATGAAGGGCCCGGCCATGAAATGGATGTAGGACACACCTCGGTATGAGGAGATCTCACACAGATGATGGATCACGGATCGGCCGAATGATCCATAGGGAGTGGATCAGCGATTCGATCACGTGATCGTGGCCGCCGTACGGCAGCCGGATCATGCTCAGGCGAGGGACACCAGGTCCGCGTAGTCGGCTCCCCAGAGGTCCTCGACGCCGTCCGGGAGCAGGATGATCCGCTCCGGCTGGAGCGCCTCGACGGCTCCCTCGTCGTGGGTGACGAGGACGACGGCGCCCTTGTACGTGCGCAGCGCGCCGAGGATCTCCTCGCGGCTGGCCGGGTCGAGGTTGTTCGTCGGCTCGTCGAGCAGGAGGACGTTCGCCGAGGAGACCACGAGGGTCGCGAGGGCGAGACGGGTCTTCTCGCCGCCGGAGAGGACTGCGGCAGGCTTGTCGACGTCGTCGCCGGAGAACAGGAAGCTGCCTAGCGTCTTGCGGACCTCGACCAGGTCGAGGTCGGGGTTGGCGGAGCGCATGTTCTCCAGGACCGTGCGCTCGGGGTCGAGGGTCTCGTGCTCCTGGGCGTAGTAGCCGAGCTTGAGGCCGTGGCCCTCGATGACCTCGCCGGTGTCGGGCTTCTCGGCGCCGCCGAGGAGCCGCAGGAGGGTGGTCTTCCCGGCGCCGTTGAGGCCGAGGATGACGACCCGGGACCCCTTGTCGATGGCCAGGTCGACGTCGGTGAAGATCTCCAGGGAGCCGTACGACTTCGACAGGCCCTCCGCCATGAGCGGGGTCTTGCCGCAGAGCGCGGGCTCCGGGAAGCGCAGCTTGGCGACCTTGTCGGAGACCCGGATCGCGTCGAGCCCGGCGAGCAGGCGGTCGGCGCGCTTGGCCATGTTCTGCGCGGCGACCGTCTTGGTGGCCTTGGCGCGCATCTTGTCGGCCTGCGCGTTCAGCGCGGCGGCCTTCTTCTCGGCGTTCTGGCGCTCGCGCTTGCGGCGCTTCTCGTCGGCCTCGCGCTGCTGCTGGTAGAGCTTCCAGCCCATGTTGTAGACGTCGATCTGGGCGCGGTTGGCGTCCAGGTAGAACACCTTGTTGACGACCGTCTCGACCAGGTCGACGTCGTGGGAGATCACGATGAAGCCACCGCGGTAGGTCTTCAGGTAGTCGCGCAGCCAGACGATCGAGTCCGCGTCGAGGTGGTTCGTGGGCTCGTCGAGGAGCAGGGTGTCCGCGTCCGAGAACAGGATGCGGGCCAGCTCGATCCGGCGGCGCTGACCGCCGGAGAGCGTGTGCAGGGGCTGGCCGAGGACGCGGTCGGGCAGGTTGAGCGCGGCGGCGATGGTGGCGGCCTCGGCCTCGGCGGAGTAACCGCCCTTGGTGAGGAACTCCGTCTCCTGGCGCTCGTACTGCCGCATGGCCTTCTCGCGGGTGGCGCCCGAGCCGTTGGCGATGCGCTGTTCGTTCTCGCGCATCTTGCGGATCAGTACGTCCAGCCCGCGCGCGGAGAGGATGCGGTCGCTGGCGAGCACGTCCAGGTCGCCGGTGCGGGGGTCCTGGGGGAGGTAACCGACCTCGCCGGAGCGGGCGACCTGGCCGGCGGCGGGCTGGCCCTCGCCCGCGAGGACCTTGGTGAGGGTCGTCTTGCCGGCGCCGTTGCGGCCGACCAGGCCGATGCGGTCGCCCTTGGCGATACGGAAGGTCGCGGACTCGATGAGGATTCGGGCACCGGCACGCAGCTCGATACCGGAGGCGGAGATCACGGACAGACTCCAGGGCAGGGTTGTTTGGCGGGGGTGGACGGCTGAGGGCGTTCCCGCCGTCTAATGCGCGAGGAGACAGGCCATGGGGCAAGTCTAACGGGGTCGTGCAAGCACTTTTCCTGCGATCAGGTGTTCGGAACGACACATGTGTGGGCCCGGATGGCCGGACGCGAGGGGCAGCGGGCGGCCCGCGGGCTGCTCACCAGGGCGTTGTCAGTGGTCGGTGCCAGACTGGGCGCGGGCCATTTTTCCGACAACGGGACCCGGGGAGTGATGGACATGGCAGGGACGAGCGGCGGGCGTCCGAGCATCTATCCGACGCTGGTGTACGCGGACGCGAAGGCGGCGATCAAGCAGCTCACGGAGGCCTTCGGCTTCACCGAGGCGTCGGTGTACGAGGGAGAGGACGGCTCGGTGCTGCACGCCGAGCTGGTGCAGGGCAACGGCGCGGTGATGCTCGGTTCGAGGGGCACCGGCAGCGTCTTCGACAAGGCGATGGGGGGTGCGGGGGATGCGGGTGCGGGACCGTGCGGGGTCTACGTCGTCGTGGACGACGTAGACGCACATCACCAGCAGGCGGTGGACCACGGCGCGGAGATCCTGATGCCCCCGACGGACCAGGACTACGGCTCGCGGGACTACATGGCGCGAGACGTCGAGGGCAACATCTGGAGCTTTGGGACTTACTCGCCTGAGATGCAGGTCTGAGGGGGGTTGTGCGGGCTGGGGGCGTGGCTCCGTCGGGGAGGCAGTCGGGCGGGTCGTCACCCACCGGGCTCGCCCGGGGGGGGGTACCGGGGCGAGCCCGGTGGGGGCGGCTCGGGGGTGGCGGGGGGGGTCAGTTGCCTCCGGTGTGTACCTGGAAGGCGGCTCGGCGGACTGCCTTGGCCAGGGCCGGGTCGGGGTGGGCTGCGGCCAGGGCCACCAGGACCTGGACCGTGCGGGGGTGGCCGACCGCGCGTACCTCGTCGAGGAGGGCGGGGATCGTGGGCTGTACCGCGGACTCCAGGTGGCGTACGAGGAGCGGGGCCTCGCCGTGGTCGGCGACCGCCGCGGCGGTGTCGACCCACATCCAGGTGGCCTCCTCGCGGGTGAGCACCTCGTGGGCGTCCTCGGGGTCGATCCCGTCGTGCTCGGCCAGCCACAGCAGGGCGTACGGCCGCAGCGGGTTCTTCTCCGACACGGCGCGCACGTCGGGCTCGGCGGGGCCGCCGACCACGCGGAGCGCCTCGAAGGCGAGGCCGCGCAGCAGGGCGTCCTCGCCCCGGGCGGCGTCGAGGAGTTCGGCGACGGCGCTGCCGACCGGGCGGGCGGCGAGCCAGGCGCGGTACTCGGCGCGGGCCGCGTTGGGGCGCAGCTGGGAGCAGCCGCGCAGCATGTCCTCGGCGTTCTGCTCGATGTTCCCGGCGGGGCTCTGCGCGGCGACGCAGATCTGCTCCAGCTTGACCCACACCGCCCAGCTGCCGAGCGGGGTGAGCGTGGCCTGGCCGTCGCCGTAGGTGAGTGCGCCGACGGAGGCCAGGGCGTGCAGGGCCCAGTCGAGGAGGGGGGCGAGCGGGGTGTCGGCGACGGGGGTCGCCTCCTGCTGCCGCGGCTCGGGCTGGGGGCCGTACGGGATCTCGCAGCGTTCGGTGCGCAGTTCCGTGACGCGCTGCTCCAGGAGGTCCAGGAGCTGCTCCATGGGGACGGGCCCCGCGGACAGCTGGAGGAAGGAGAGCACCTGGGGCATCGCGGAGACGACCTCGGCGACGGCGGCGGGTTCGTGGTCCGCTGCCTCCGGGTGGGCGATCGACCAGGCGTCGAAGAGGGCGACCCAGCCGCGCAGTACGGCGCTGTCGTCGCGGTTCCAGGCGCGCAGGCGCCAGCCGGGGCGGGCGGTGTCGCCGTGCACCTCGACCAGGCCGGCGAGCCGGGCGGTGTCCCAGTCGTGGCGGACCTGGTCCGGGGTCAGCCCCAGTTCGGCGGCGGCCCGTTCCGCGGTGGCGTCGGAGAGGGTGCCCCTGCCGTCGGAGGGTCCGCCGTCGTGGCCGGGGCGCAGGGCGGGGTCGGCCCAGCGGGCGACACGGGCCGCGCCGGCCAGTCCGGAGCGAGCCATTCGGGCCAGTTCCGACGGTGCCGGGGTGCCCTCGGGCGGACGAGGTGCGGGGCGGCGCGAGCGCCGCTGGTTCATCGCTCGTGGGGCGGCGGCCAGGGGTCGCGGGCGGACGAGTCGAAGCCTGGAGTCGCGCGGGATACGGGACGTCACGGGTGCAGTCTTCCGGTTGACGGTCCGAAAACCCAAACGGAATGTCACGGCGGGCCACAGGGGTGGCCAAGGGAGGAGGTTCGGGCGGGGGTTCCGGTAGGGGTTCGGGCGGGGGTCCAGGGGGTGTTCAAGCCAGTGGTCCGGCTTTAAACGGAAGGGGGTTCGCGGTGTGGTGGCCGGGGAGGTGAGGGGGGTGGACCAGGTGTTTCGCGGGGTGGCGCATCGGTGTGGGCGCCTGCGGGCGCGCAGGCGGGGGTGGGTGGGTAGGTAGGCAAGGGGGCGTCCGCGTCGGCGGGGCGGGCGCGGGAAGTACCGCAGGGAATCCGCTACGGCAGACCGGTCGCGGCGCGGCGACGAGCGCACGGGGCCGGGCGCCAGGAACCGGACACCTGGCACCGGTCACTTCTTCGGTGCCGCCCCGGTGCGGACGGCCGGGTGCTCCTACATCAGCGGGGTCAGGAAGCGGCGCAGGGCTTCCTCGTATGTCGCCGGGTCCGCGTTCCACATCGCGCCGTGCGGGGCGTCCGCGACCTGGTGCAGGGTGATCAGGTCGGGCCTGCGGGCCGCCAGGCGGCGGGCGGGGGCCCAGGGGGCGATCGTGTCGGCGGGGCCGTGCAGGATCAGGACGGGGATGCTGAGCCCGGCCGGGTCGGCGGCGGCGTCGATGCGGTCGCCGTGCAGGCCCGTACGGCCCTGGGCGGCGCGCACCGCCAGGGGCAGCAGGGCGCCCGGGGTGCGGCGGGCGGTCGCGAGGGCGCGCAGGGTGGTCTCCCAGCTGAGCACCGGCGAGTCCAGGACCAGCCCGGAGATCCGGTCGCGCAGGGTGGAGTGGGCGGCGGCCCGCAGGGCCATGGTGGCGCCGGTGGACCAGCCGTACAGGACGACGCGTTCGGCGCCGTGGCGTACGGCGTGCCGGAGCGCGGCGTCCAGGTCGCGCCACTCGGTCTCGCCGAGGTGGCCGAGGCCGTCCTGAGGGCGGGGAGCGCCCGGGTCGCCCCGGTAGGCGAGGTCGAGGACCGGGAAGCGGTGGCGGTGCAGGAACGGCAGGACGTTCAGCGGGTGCTCGCGGGTCGTGCCGAGGCCGTGCACGGTGATCACCCAGGTGCTGCGCGCCGGGTACGAACCACGCGGGCAGGGCGCCCAGTTCGCCGGGGATACCGATGTCGAGGTGGTCGAGGCCGAGGGCGGTGCCGGGGTCGCCCACGTGCAGGTTCGGGGTGAGCCAGACCTTGTCGCGGGGTTCCAGGGTGCCGTGGGTGACGCGTTCGAGGCGGCGTACGACGGTGTCCGCGGAGTGGTTCGCGTGGTCGAGGACGGGGCCGACGACCGCGTGGGAGCCGTCGCCTGCGAGGCCGTAGGTGCCGGGGCGCTGGGAGGCGAGGGCTCGGGTGAGGGTGACTCGGCCGGCCGCGGTGGAGTGCACGGTGAGGCGGGGTTCGGTGGGCAGGGGTCTGCCCGGCGGCGCCTTGAGCGCGGCGTCGCTGGCGTAACGGCCGGCGGCGACGCTCACGGCGCCGGCCGCCAGGGCTGCGGTGACGGCAGCGGCCGTCGCGGTGACTGGGCGCACGGGTTCAGTCTCCTTGCGGAGGGCGCGTGCGGCCAGCGGGAGGACGCGATGCGGGGTTTTCCTCGCCCCCGCCGCCCCTACCCGTCCCATCCCTGGGGGCTGCCGCCCCCAGACCCCCGCTTGTCGGCCTGGACGGCCTCGTCCTCAAGCGCCGG
>NZ_PJME01000055.1 GCF_002954775.1 Streptomyces geranii | reverse complement strand
CAACAGCAGAATCACGTGCTGTCCCCGCGGTCTGCTTGAGCCGTGTGCGGGGAAACCCGCACGCACGGTTCTGAGGGGGGCCTCGTCCCGAGAGGGGCGGGGCCTACCCGACAGATGCGCCGCCACGACGCCACCGGCACCACGAAAGGCGAACGCCGCCTGCTGTGGGGGTACTGGCTGCTGTCCGGCTACGGCCTGCGCGCCTCGCGCGCCTTCACCTGGCTGCTCGCCGCCATGGCCCTGACGGTACTGCTCCTCATGGGCTGCGGCCTGCCCACCCACGACCCCGACCCCACCACCACCGGCACGGTCCAGGGCGGCAGGATCAGCCTCGACACCAGCACCCCGGCCCCCGCCCTGCACGGCGGTTGGCGCGAGCGCATGACCTGGGCCCGCGCGGAGAAAGCCACCCGCGTCGCCGTCAACTCCGTCGTCTTCCGCTCCAGCGGGCAGAACCTCACCACCGCCGGTACCTACGTCGAGATGGCCTCCCGCCTCCTCGAACCCACGCTCCTGGCCCTCGGAGTCCTAGCGATCCGGGGCCGCATCAAGCGCTGAGGATGCGCCCGCGCTCCCCCCTGGCAGGTACGCGCCGCCGCCCGCACGAACGTACCGAAAGCCTCCGGCGTGAGCATGAGGGTGCCGACGCCGGGGGCCTTTGAGTCGCGGACGGCGATGTGGGGGTTCAGGGGGGGGCGGCTTCGACGCACTCGCAGTAGTGGATGTCCCGCCCGCTCGCCCGTCGCGTGGACGGTTGAACAGTGAGGCGTCCGAACAGACCCGGCTCAGTCCTGCGAAGGAGAAGGCGGCGCCGCAGGACGCTCGCCCGCCCGCCAGTACGTCGGACGCCACCAGTACAGAAGCGTCGCGTCGTCCTGCCATTCGCCGCGACTTTCCGCCGGCGTCTCGAAGGAGTCTCGCGACGGATCGATCGGGCGCCATCCGGGATCCAGCGGCTCATCACTCGCCGGAGGCCGTACGTCCTTGAGGAAGCGCTCTTCCATCGCCCCGAGGCGCTGGTAGTTGAGTTGGGCGTCCACCAGGCACACCGCGTTGGCGCCGAAGCCTCCCCACGGCCACCGCAGTTGGGACAGATCGTCCTCCCAGAAGCAGACGGCACAGATCTCGTAGCCCCCCTGCTCGCCGAACGTCTGATGTCCACAGCAGGGGCACGGGAACCAACCCCCGGGAGGCGGCGCGACGGTACTCTCCGGGATCACCAGTGGCTCCCCTCGCTCGTCAGCTTCCTCCAGCCTCTTCAGTTCGGCCCACTCGGCCCGCAGATGCCGCTGACGCCAAAAGGAGAGGAGGCGCCCGGCTAGTCTCACGTACTCACGCCCAGCACGAAGGCGACGAATGCCTCCGGCGTGAGCGTGAGAGTGCCGACGCCGGGGGCCTTGGAGTCGCGGACGGCGATGTGGGGGTTGAGGGAGGCGACTTCGACGCACTCGCCGCCGGTGTTGCCGCTGTACGAGGACTTGTGCCAGGCGGCGGTGCCGAGAGAGGCGCACTCGACGCAGTCGCCACCCGTGTTGCCGCTGTAACTGGACTTACGCCACAGGACGTTGGTCGGATCCGACGTGCTGCCCATAACGCTCCTCCAGTACGTGCTTGATCAATCCCGCCGAATCCTCTACTGAGAGGGCGTCGGCCTGCAAGCTAGCGTAACGAAGAGTGGCTTCGCGGATAGTTTCCGTGGCAGCAGTCATGTGGCCTGAGATCACGTCCTCGGTGTAGACGATGTCCGGGTCGTCGTCGAAGCGCAGGAGGTTGAACGAGCCTGCCAAGTTCGCGTGTTCGCCCACCCTGAAGGGGAGCACCTGCAAACGGATGCAGCGTTCGTCCCGGAGATCCAACAAGTGCTGAAGTTGCTCTCGCATGACCGCCGTTCCGCCCACCGAGCGGTACAGCACCGCCTCGTCGAGAACCGTCAGGGTCACCGGTGGCTGCTCGCGCCGAATGATGCGCTGGCGTTCCATGCGCGCGGCGATCAGATCATCGAGGTTCTTCGGGTTACCTGTTGCCAGGACCGCGCGGGCGTACGCCTCGGTCTGGAGCAAGCCGTACACCAACTGGCACTGATACGTGGAGATATATGTGGCCCTCGCCTCCATCTCCGCGTACGCCTGGAACCAGTGCGGGAGTTGGCTTCGCAACACCAGCCCGATAAGGCGGCCGAACTCCCCTCCCGTCCCCAGCGCCACATCCACCCGCTCCGCGAACTGCCTGGTCGGAACCTTCCTCGCCGTCTCGATCTGGCCGATCAGAGACGCCGTACAGAAGATGCACCCACCCAACTGCGCCTGACTGAGCCCCGCTTCCTCTCTCCTTCTCCTCAGCTCGAAGCCGAAGTAGTCCAGCGGGGAGGCGCTGGGGTCGAGTTGACGGATGTTGGGCACTCGGGCCACCTCCCGGAGCAACGCTTCGCGTCGTTGGATTCACGCTGTAGCCCAGCGTAATCACGGCAATCCACTCTGGTGACGTGAATCACGTAACTGACCTGGAAGACAGCGGCAGTCCGCTGGGGCCGAGGTACGGCATGAACTTCACCCTCGGTGAGCATTCGGCCCGGCACCTGCGCTGCATCCTCCGTACGTACCTCAACGCCTGGGGCATGTCCGACCTCGCCGACTCCGCCACGCTCGCCCTGACCGAGCTGGTGTCGAACGTCGTACGGCATGTCCCCGACCGGCGGGCCGGCGTACTGATCATGCGGCGGGACAACGGGGTCCTCGTCGAGGTCACCGACACCGATCCGCGCGACCCGGAGTTGTCCACAGCTGTGGACGAAGAACGCGGACGAGGACTCATGCTCGTCGACGCCGTCACCGATCACTGGGGCTGGTACCGCCTGCCCTCGCATCCCACACGTATCGGAAAGACCGTCTGGTTCCACTGCACCGCCAAGAACGACCACGACGAAAGGGTGGTGTGACGGAAACCATGACATACCCCCCTCCTTACGCCCCCTCCTCCCGCATACCTTTGAGCGATGTCCCCCTTGGCCAGAATCAGCAGCGCGTTCGCGCCCCGTTTCGCGGAGTTCGCGTTCGAGCCCGCCTTCACGGCCGCCGTGGACCAGCACGTCGCCGAGGTCAGGGAGCGGATCGCCGCCGGCGGGCCCGGGCTCGTCCCCCGGCAGCCGCGCCGCGAAGACCTCGCCGACTACGCCCTCGGGTTCCTCGACGCGCTCGACGAACTCGACTGGCGCGAACCCGTCGGGCACGACTACGCGGTGTGCCGCCTCACCGCCATCAGCTGGCTGGTCCAGCGGCACAGCCTCATCGACCAGGAGTGAACGACTCCGCCGTCAGCCCGCCGTCGTGGTCTCGATGGCGCTGATGTGGTCGTACCGCTCCAGCAGCACGAAGAGCTTCGTGGTCTGGGTCGTCCCGCCGCTGCCGTAGGTCAGGGTGACGACGACCTCGTGGCCCATCCCCACGGCGCCGTTGTCGGTCACCTTCCAGCGCACCGGGACGTTCTGGGCGCGCAGGACGCCGTCCACCCCGTTCTTCTGCTCCCACGCCGCCAGCCGCTTGGCGAAGTCGGTCGTCAGGTAGTGCTTGCGCAGCGCCGTGGCCAGCGCGCTGTCCGGGTCCGTGTAGTCGCCCTTCGCGTCGATGTACGCGCCGTAGAAGTCCGCGACCCGGGTCACCGCCTGGCCGCGCGTACCGCTGATCGGCTGCTGCGCGGCGACGGCCGTGGGGGCCTTAGCAGCGGCCTTCGCAGGGGCCTTCACAGACGCCTGCGCCGGCAACTGCGCCGACACACCCAGTCCTACAGCCAGCGCCAGGCCGACGGCGACGGCCGCTCGGCGGACCGGACGGCGGCGTACGGGAGACTTCTCGTTCATGTGCGTGTTCCTTCTCTGGTGCTGCGGATGCGACACCAAGAGCATTGGCAGTCACCCGAGTCCGGCACAACGGCCGTCGGCGGTGGAACCGTCCCAGCCCGTCTGACGTGCAGGGATATGAGTGCCTGGGATGCGGGAGAACGGGAGGACGGGTAACTGTGTCGACTCCGGACGAGGTGGAGGAGTTCGCGGCGCTGCTGCGCCTGCTGAAGGACCGCACGGGCCGGAGCTACGGCTCCCTGGCCCGCCGCATCCACATGAACACCTCCACGCTGCACCGGTACTGCGCGGGCGACGCCGTCCCGCAGGACTTCGCACCCGTGGAACGGCTCGCGGCCTTCGCCGGGGCCACCCCGGAGGAACGGCTCGACCTGCACCGCCTGTGGTTGTCGGCGGTGGCCGCTCGACAGCGGGCCGCCACGGCTGGTCCGGCCGGTCCGGCGGCACCAGAGACACCAACACCCGCACCCGCACCCGCACCCGCACCCGCACCCGTCACGGACGCCCCCACTCCCGCTCCCCCTCCCCCTTCCCCTCCTGCGCCCCGCCCCTGGTACCGCCGCCGACGCCTCCTCACGTCCATCGCCATCACCTCCGCCCTGCTCGCCACCCTCAGCAGCACATCCCTCCTGTCCGACGACACCCCCTCCTCACCCACCCCCCGGCCGAAGCCGCGACCCACCGCCACCCCACCCCTCACCTGGACCACCGACTCCCTGGTCTGGGACAAGGGCTGCGGTCACGACTACGTCATCGGCGAGCCGCCCGCGCGTGTGCCGCCGCCTCCGGTGGAGCAGGACGCCGGGGCGTGGGCGGCGGCGCAGGGTGCGGTGCACGGGCGGCGGACGCAGGTGCGGATCTCGGTGCAGGGGCGGTCGTCCACCGCCGTGGTCCTGGAGGCGCTGCATGTCCGCGTCGTCAGCCGAGGCACCCCGGCCGCCGGGAGCGCGTACGCCATGGACCAGGGCTGCGGCAGCGACCTCACGCCCCGCCGCTTCACCGTGAACCTCGACGCCAACCGCCCCGTCACCCGCCCCGAGGACGGCAGCGACGGGCGACGGACCCTCCCGGCCGTGCGCTTCCCGTACCGCGTCTCCGCCGAGGACCCGGAGGTGCTGCTGGTCGACGCGACGACCCAGACGTACGACGCCCGCTGGTACCTCGAACTCGACTGGTCCTCGCAGGGCCGCACCGGCACGATCCGGATCGACGACCGGGGCCGCCCGTTCCACACCACGAGCATCAAGGGACTGCCGCACTACTGGTACGGCACGAACGACGCGGGCCGGCGGGCCTGGACCCCCCTATGACGGCCGGTCACCGGCGGTCTCGCGGCCTGTCGCACACCTTCCTGAACCCCGTGTCCGGGATGTACGTCCGCCACTGCTCCCGCGTGAGGCCCGTACCCCCCGTCCGGTGGCAGACCCTCCGTACCGCGTCCGCCGGGTCGATCGAGTAGCGCTGGACGGGGACGTGGTCGCTGCCCGCGTACAGGGTCGTGCTGTCCGGGGCGAAGGCGAGCGTTCTGATCTCGTCGCCGGGGGTGGTCAGCGGGCCGCCCAGGGGCTGGCGGGTCGGGATGTCCCAGAGCTGGAGGGTGCCCAGGTCGCCCGCGACCGCCAGGGTGCGGCCGTCGGGGCTGACCGCCAGGGCGTCCACTCCCTCCGGGCCTCCTTCCAGCGGGGTCGGGAAGACGCTGCGCATCACGCCCGTGCTCCGGCGCAGGTCGCCGTCCCACAGGGCGACGCGGCCCGCCCAGTCGCCCGCCGCCAGGAGGGAGCCGTCGGGGGAGAAGGCCAGGGCGCCGATCTGGGCGCCCTGGACCAGGTCGGGCGAGGTGACCCGGCCGGAGGGCAGGCGGGCGGTGCGGTTGTTGCCGACCAGGAGGCGGCCGTCGGGGCGGACGGCCAGCGGCATGCCCTCCAGGCCGCTCAGCGTGCCGGTCCTGCGGTGCCGTGCCACGTCCCACACCTCGTCCTCAAGGTCACCGGCGGCCGACATCCGGGTGGCGTAGAGGCGGTGGCCCGCCGGGCCCAGGGCCAGGCCCGCCACCGCTCCCGCCGACGCCGGGTTCGGCAGGTCCAGGGTCGTCCGGACGTGGTGGCGTGCCACGTCCCACACCGTGACGCGCTGCGGCGCCGTCTGGACGCCGGGCGCGGAGACCCCGTACGCGAAGGCCGTGCCGTCGGGGCTGAAGGCGGTGACGGGCATCGTGCCCCGGGGGTCCACCGGCCGGGAGCCGTCGTCGGAGACCGGCGGTGGTGGGGGCGGGAGGGCGGTGGCGGCACCTTTGCCGATGCCGGTGCCGTGGGTGTTCAGCAGGCTGAAGCGGTAGTGGGTGCCGGTGCGTTCCGTCGTCGCGACGGTGCTGCCGTCGGGGCTGAGCAGGACGCCGTCCGCCGGGTGCTCGCGCCAGGCCACGTGGGCGACCGGGCCCAGGCCGAGGGTGTGGACGGTCCGTTCCTCCAGGTAGCGCAGGGCGGGGTGGCGGCCGGGGGTCCAGGTGAGGGGGGCGGAGAGGGTCTGGTTGTTCAGCGCGTGCCGGAAGACCGGGGTGCCCTGGCCGCCGAGGCGCCAGACCCGGACCTCGCTGTCGTCGGCGGTCGCCAGCATCGCCCCGTCCGGGCTGAACACGGCGGAATCCACGCCCAGTGAGCGGATGTCGGCGACCTGGCGGCCGGTGTCCGCGTCCCAGACCCGGACACCGGTGTTCCCGCTGGTACCGGTCGTGCCGTTGCCCTCGGCCCGCCGCCCGGTGTCCGACAGGACGGCGAACCGGGCCCCGCCGCCGCCCTCCCCTGCGCCTCCTCCGCCGCCGCCGAAGACGACCGTCGAGTCCTCGTCGCACAGCTTCAGGGAGCGCTCCCACGAGCCGTGGACCGGAACGGCATCCCCCGCGCGGACGTCCCACAGCTGCGGGGCGTGGCCCGCCGGGCACACCGCGACCCGGTGGCCGTCCGGGCCCACCGCCACGTCCGACAGGTCCGCCGAGCCCCGCGTCGTGAAGAGAGGACGGCCGTCCGCGACCGACCGCAGCTCGACCCGGCCGGCGGTCGTGCCGATGAGGAAGGTCGTGCCGTCGGGGGCGATACGGACGTCGGCCCAGTTCGCCGGCAGCCGGTCGGAGCCGCCGGTCCAGCGGTGGCCGGCCGTGTCCCACAGCCGGACGCCCCTGCCGTCAGCCACCGCGAGCACCCGCGCGCCCGGTCCCGCGGTGACCAGGTCGGTACCGGCGGGCAGCCGGCCCGAGGCGGTGCGCCGGCCGCTGCCCGGGTCCCAGGCCCGCCACTCGCCGCCGCCCGCGCTGAGCAGCGTACGGCCGTCGTCGACCAGGACGCGCACGGTGTCGCCGAGGGCCGCCGGGTCGGTGAAGGTGCCGCGTTCGGGCTGGGTGAGGGAGCCGAGCAGGGCGCGGCGGGCCTCCGCGAGCGGGGAGATCCGCCAGGCGGCGACGCCCAGCAGCATCGCGGTGCGCGGGTCGGTCGTACGGAGTCCGTCGGCGACCTCGGCGACCCGGCGGGCCGCGTCGTCCGTACGCCGGTCCTGGTTGTCCTCGTGCTGGGTCCAGGCGGCGAGGCCGATGACGAGGGCCACCGCCAGTACGGCGGACAGGGCGCCGATGAGAGTGCGGGAGCGGCGGGCGGTGCGGGTCGCGGCCCGGCGTTCCGCCTCGCGGGCGTCCAGGGCGGCCGTGAGGAACGCGCACTCGGAGGCCGTCAGGGCGCTGCGGTCGGTGGCGAAGAGTTCCTCGGCGCGGGCCAGCCGACTGCCCCGGTAGAGGGCGCCGGGGTCGCGGTCGTGCTCCAGCCAGGCGCGGGCGGCCTCGGTCAGGCGCCGGTGGTGGCGGATGGTCTCGCGGTTCTCCTCGATCCAGCAGCGCAGTCTCGGCCACGAGGTGATCAGCGCCTCGTGGGCGAGCTGGACGCCGTCCTCGTCGACGGTGAGCATCCGGGCCTGGGCCAGCCGGTCCAGCACGACGGGTACGTCGTCGCCGTGCCACTCGTCGAGTTCGGCGCGCAGCAGCGGGCGGCGGGTGTCGGCGCTGCCCTGGCCGGGCTCGATCAGGCGCACCAGCAACTGCCTGGCCGTGCGGGCCTGGGTCTCGGACATCCGGCCGTACACGTCCTCCGCCGTCGCCGCGATGGCGCCGAGGACACCGCCGACCGCCTCGTACCCGGCCAGGGTGAGCATGCGGCTGCGGCGGCGGCGCCAGGTTTCGAGGAGGGCGTGGGAGAGCATGGGCAGCGCGCCGGGCTGGTCGAGGACCTCGTCCACGATCCGGGCGGTCAGCTCCCGCTCGACGAGCAGTCCGGCCGCCTGGGCCGGCCCGACGACCGCCTCGCGCAGCTCGTCCGCGCTCATCGGGCCGACCAGGAGGCCCGCACCGCGCACGGCGTCGGCGAGTTCGCGGTGCTCGGCGCAGTGGGCGTAGAAGTCGGCGCGTACGGCGATGAGGACCTTGAGTCGGCTCTTCGGGTTACGGGCGGCGAGCAGCAGGTCGAGGAAGTGGGAGCGCTCCCGCCGGTCCCGGCAGAGGGTGAAGACCTCCTCGAACTGGTCCACCACCACCCAGCTCTCCGGCTCCCCCTTCTTCGGGGTCAGCAGATGGCCGTACGTCTGGGCCGGGGTGGCGCCCGGGGTGAGGACGCGCAGGACGGCCGGGCAGCCGTAGCGGGCGATCTCCGAGCGCAGGAGGGGTATCAGTCCGGCCCGGAGGAGGGACGACTTGCCGCTGCCTGAGGCGCCGAACACGACGGCGAAACGGTGCGCGGTGACCAGCTCGTGGACCTGGCCGACCAGGCGGTCCCGGCCGAAGAAGAGGGCGTGGTCGCCGGGCTCGAAACGGGCGAGGCCCCGGTAGGGGGGCGCGGCGTCCGCCGCCTCCGGCCGGACCGTACCCGCGGCCTCCGCGTCGGCGTCCTTCCACCGTGTCTCCCACTCGCCGGGGTCGGCGCCGCAGGCCCGTACATAGCCCTGGAACACGGCCAGCGAGGGCAGCTTGCGCCCGGACGCGGCCTCGGACAGCGAGGTCACCGAGAATCCCGCGACCTCGGCCATCTTCCGGTACGACGGCCCGCCCGCGGCCTTGCGCAGCTCGCGCAGCTCATGGGCGAGGCGCTGCACCGGACCGGCGTCCGGGTCAAGCACTCGTTCGGGACGCCCCACGGGACCACCACCATCCTTCGGCGGGTGAAAACGATGTTCAGGACGGTCACTTTATGTTTCAAGCGTGGTGTCGTAAACCGTCCCGGATGTGGCGTTAATGACAGAGGTGGTACGGAACCTGCCACGCCCGGCGTCAGTCGACGCAGACCCTCCGGTACGGGACCTCGGGGACGTACGTCCGCCACTGCTCGCGCGAGAGGTCGGCGCCGGCGCCCGCGCGGGCGCACACCTGGGTGGCCACGCGTTCCGGGTCGACGGCGTACCGCTGGAGGGGGACGTGCGGGCTCCCGGCGTAGAGGGTGCGGCTGTCCGGGCCGAAGGCGAGAGTGTCGATGGTCTCGCCGGGGGTGGTGAGCGGGCCGCCGAGGGGCTGCTGGGTGGCGATGTCCCAGAGCTGGAGGGTGCCGGTGCTGCCGCCGACGGCGAGGGTGGCACCGTCCGGGCTGACCGCGAGGGCGCTCACGGACTCGGGTTCCGGGCCGAGGGGGGCGGGGAAGAGGTTGCGCAGAATTCCGGTGCGGTGGGTCAACTCGCCGTCCCACAGGGCGATCCGGCCGGTCTGGTCGCCTGCGGCGAGACGGGAGCCGTCGGCGGCAAAGGCGAGGGCACCGATCTGTTCGCCCTGGACGAGGTCTTTGCCGGCGACTTTGGCGGAGGCGTTTTTGGCGGGCATGCGGGTGGTGCGGTTGTCGCCGACGAGGAGGTTGCCGTCGGGGCGGACGGCCAGGTGGGTGCTGGTGAGGCCGGTGAGGACGGCCGCGCGGCGTGAAGTCGCGGTCGCCCAGGCTTCGTTGACCGGTTCGCCCAGGACGGGGAGGCGGGTGGCGTACAGGGTGTCGCCGTGCGGGCCGAGGGCGAGGGCGACGGTGGGGGCGGCGGATTCGGAGGTGGATGCGGGAGTGGATCCGGGAGTGGATCCGGAGGTGGATCCGGATCCGGGGGTCGTGAGGTCGAGGGTGGTGCGGGCCCGGCCCCGGGGCAGGTCCCAGACGGTGACGCGCTGCGGGGTGGCCTCCCTGCCGGGTGCCGAGACGCCGTACGAGAGGGCCTTGCCGTCCGGGCTGAAGGCGAGGAGGGCGAGCGTGTTCTCCGGGACGACCGGTTCGGCGGGGTCGGTGGAGACGGGGCTGGGTGGGGTGGGGAGGGTGTGGAGGAGGCGGCCGTCGGAGGTGGCGCGGAGTTCGAAACGGTAGGCGAAACGGCTGGGTTGGCCAGGCTGGTCGGGTTGGTCGGGTTGGTCGGGTTGGTCGAGGAGTTCGGCGGTGGCGTAGGTACGGGCGTCGGGGCTCACCCGTACGGCCGCCAGGGGGTGTTGGCGCCAGGAACGGGTGACGGCCGGGCCCAGCTCCAGGCAGTGGACGGCGCCGCCTTCGAGGTAGCGGAGGGTGGTGCGGCGGGTGGGGTCCCAGGAAAGGCCGTACAGGTGCTGGTTGTTGAGGGGGTGGCGGAACACGGGGGCGGCCGGGTCGGACAGCCGCCAGACCCGGACCTCCTCGCCGTCCGCGGTCGCGAGGAAGGTGCCGTCCTTGTTGAACGCGGCCCGCTGCGCGCCCGGTTCGTCGATGTCGGCGACCTCGCGGGCGGCCACGGTGTCCCAGACCTTCGCGCCGGACTCGGACAGCGCGGCGAGCCGGGCGCCGCGGGCGCCGAACACCAGGGCGGTCTGCGCCTCCTCGTCACAGAGCCCGGCGGCCCGCTGCCAGGGCCCGGGCCGGGCGCGATGCCGGACGACGTCCCAGACCTGAGGAGCCCCGCCCTCAGGACAGACGGCGACAAGCCGCCCGTCACCGCTGACAGCGGGACTGACGAGCCCGGCCGCGCGTCCCTCGTAAAGCACAGCGCCGCCGGTGAGCGCCCGGAGCCGCACGCGATCGTCATCGAGATCGCTGACGACGTAACCACCGGTGCTGACCTGGGCGTCGGAGGTGAAGGGGAGAGGGCGAGGATCACCGGTCCAGCGGCTGGTACTGGTGTCCCACAACCGAATACCGCGATCGTCGGCGACCGCGAGGACCCGGGCGTCGGGCCCGGCGGCGAGCACCTGCCCGGCCGGCAGCCGCCCCGAGGCGGTACGCCGCCCCTTGACGACGTCCCAGGTACGCCAGGTACGCCCGTCGACGCTGAGCAGAGTCCGCCCGGAGTCGGCGAGGAAACGGGCCGGACCGTCCCCGGGCGCCGGGTCGGTGAAGATGGCGTGCTCGGCCTGCGCGAGGGACCCGAGCAGCGCCCGCCGCGCCTCGGGCAGGGGCGAGACCCGCCAGGCGGCGACGCCCAGCAGCATCGCGGTGTGCGGATCGGTCGTCCGCATGGCATCGGCGACCTCGGCGACCCGCCGCGCGGCGGTGTCGACCCGATGCCGCTCGTTGTCCCGACTCTGCTGCCAGGCGGTCAGCCCGATGACGAGGGACACGGACAGAATCCCGGCGAACGCGGACACGAGCACACGGGACCGCCGGGCAAGCCGGGCCTCGGCCCGGTGCTCGGCATCACGGGCGTCGAGCGCGGCGACGAGGAACTCCCGCTCTACGGCGGTCAGTTCGCCGTATTTACGGGGGGTTCGCGCGGTTCTGCCGGTGCGGCGTATGCGTAGGGGGCGGCGAGGGCTTGGGTCGGCGGTGGGGCGGGGGGCCGTGGTGGCGTGGCTGGCGTGGCTGGCGTGGCTGGCGTGGCTGGCGTGGGAGTTTGGCCCGGCGGGGCGGCTGGTCGCGGCGGCCGTCGAGGTGGCCTGGCCTGCGAGGGCGTCTGGCCCTGCAGGGTGCCCGGACGCGAACAACTCCTCCGCGCGGATCAGGCGGGCGCCCCGGTACAGGGCGCCCGGGTCTCTGTCGTGTTCCAGCCAGGCGTGGGCTGCCGCTGTCAGGGCTCTGTGGTGGCGCAGGCGTTCTCTGTTCTCCTCTATCCAGGCGCACAGTCTCGGCCAGCAGGTGATCAGGGCCTCGTGGGACAGCTGGACGCTGTCCTCGTCCACCGTCACCAGGCGGTTGCGGGCCAGTTGTTCCACCACCAGCGGTACCTCGTGGTCCGCCCAGTCGGCCAGTTCCGCCCGGGTGAGGGGGCGGCGGGTGTCGGCTGTGCCCTGGCCCGGTTCGATCAGGCCCAACAGGAGTCTGCGGGCCGTGCGGGACTGGCTCGGGGACAGTTGGCCGTACACCTCCTCCGCGGTCGCCGCGATCGCTCCGCTCACGCCGCCCGTGGCCTCGTACGCGCTGAGGGTGAGGAGTCTGCTCCTGCGGCGGCGCCAGGTTTCCAGGAGGGCGTGGGACAGCATCGGGAGGGCGCCCGGTTGGTCCAGGACCTCGTCGAGGATGCGCGCCGTCAGCTCTCTTTCCACCAGCAGGCCCGCCGCCTGGGCCGGGCCCACCACCGCCTCCCGCAGTTCGTCCGCGGTCATCGGGCCGACCAGCAGGCCCGCCCCGTACAACGCGTCCGCCAGGTCGCGGTGTTCGGCGCAGCGGGCGTAGAAGTCCGCTCTCACTGCTATCAGGACCTTCAGGCGGCTTCGGGGGTCGCGGGCCGCCAGGAGCAGGTCCAGGAAGCGGTCCCGTTCCGCCTTGTCCCGGCAGAGGGTGAAGACCTCCTCGAACTGGTCCACCACCACCCAGCTCTCCGGCTCCCCCTCCTTGGGCGTGAGCAGATCCGCGTAGCGGGTGGCGGGGCGGTCACCCGGGGTCAGTACGCGCAGTACGGCCGGGAAGCCCAGGGTCGCGATCTCCTCGCGGAGGCGCGGGATCAGGCCCGCCCGCAGCAGCGACGACTTGCCGCTGCCCGACGCCCCGAACAGCACCGCGAAACGGTGCGAGCACACCAGTTCCTTCAGTTCGGCGACCAGTCGGTCCCGGCCGAAGAAGAGCGCGTGGTCGTCGGGCTCGAAGCGGGCGAGGCCCCGGTACGGGGGTGCCGTGTCCGCCGCCTCCGCACGGACCGTCCCCGCGGCTTCCGCGTCGGCGTCCTTCCACCGGGTCTCCCAGTCGTCCGGGTCGCCCCCGCACGCCCGTACGTACCCCTGGACCACCGCGAGCGACGGCAGTCGCCGCCCGGCCGCCGCGTCGGACAGGGTCGTCGCCGAGAACCCGGCCGCCTCGGCCATCGTCCGGTACGACGGTCCGCCCGCCGCCCTGCGCAGTTCGCGCAGCTCATGGGCGAGCCGTTCCACGGGACCGGCGCCCGGGTCGAGCGGTCTTTCGGGACGCCCCACGGGTGCACCACCATCCTTCGTCCGCTTCGACCACGACCACGCTCACCCCCACCCGGCGGACGGCAACCGCTTTCGGGGCGGTCAACCTACGGTCGGCGCGTACACGGCGTAAACACTCTGTGCGGCAGGTGTGGTGCGGATGACAGGAGATGACCGGCGTGGAAAGCGGTGCCGAAGAATTGATTGGTGTGATGAAAAGGGGTGCCGGTCAACTCCACGCTTGCCAGTCTCGGTCCCGCACCGCCCCCCGCACCGAGCAAGTGGAGAGCACCCGCATGTCTCAGGAAACCCAGGCGGCCCCGCCGGTCACGAACCGCAAGAAGTCCCGCTTCGCGAAGGCCGCGCTCGTCGCGCTCAGCGCCACCGGTCTGACCGTCGGACTGACGGGCAGCGCCCACGCCGCCGTCCTGGAACCGCTGCCGTGGAACGCGAGCACCTTCCAGAACAAGTACATGCCGCTGTTCGACTACGACTCGGACAGCTGCTTCCCCGTCGCGGCGGTCGACGCGAGCGGAAAGCTCAACGGCGGCCTGGACAACACCGGTTCGATCACCGGCGGCTGCCGCCACCCCGGCAAGGCCAACACGTACTCGCAGAGCTGGTGCAAGAACGGCTGGTGCGCGTACGTCTACGCGCTCTACTTCGAGAAAGACCAGACGCTCAACGGCGCCGACGCCTTCGGCCACCGCCACGACTGGGAGTCCGTCGTGGTCTTCCAGAAGCAGGGCGAGGAGAGCCCCCGCTTCCTGTCCGCCTCCCGGCACGGCGGCTACAGCACCCACCCCATCAGCGAGGTGCCGATGGGCAAGGTGAACAACGAGGCGAACTACAACCGCGTCGAGATCGTCTACCACAAGGACGGCGCCAGCACCCACGCCTTCCGCTTCGCCAAGTGGGGCGAGACCCCGGTGATCTGGGGCAACGGCACGTGGGACCGCCCGGCCCTGGTGACCATGGAGAACATGGCCGACGCGCCGCGCAACGCCCTGTGGAACTCCAAGTGGGGCAAGGCCAACTTCCCGCTGACGGGCAACCTGCAGAGCAACATCAACAAGGCCCGCGAGGCCGACAGCCGGGCCAAGGCAGCGATCCCGGCGTTCTGACCGCCCCGCTCCCCCTGCCCCCCTTAACCCCCTGATTCCCGGGCCCGTGACGTCCGCAGTCCAGACCCCGCACTGGCACTGGCACTGACGCTGACGCACGGCCCGGCATGAGCAGCCGCCGGTGGGACCAGAGCTCCCCCGCCCCGTCCCATCGGCGGCACCCAACCTTCGAGTCCCCTCCCCCTACCCCGCTACATGTCGGTCGTACGCGGGAGGTCGGTCCGCTCCCGCACCGGCTGGTTGGCGAGGGCGTCCTCGCGGCCCGCCTGGTACGCGCCGACGCTGCCCTTGGCGTTCACCGTCTCCCGCTCGACCGTCGTCAGCATCCGCTCCCAGCGCTGCCGCATCGGCCCGATCATGCCGCCGCCGACCCCGACGACCAGGATGCCGACGACCGCGGCGAGACCGGCGTACAGCACCGGCCGGGTGACATCGGTGGCGATGCCCGCCTGACCGAGGGCGGCGATGACGCCCAGCGCCACGATGCAGGCCCACACGAGGGTGGCGACGGTACGGCCGTACGACACCGACGAGAGCGCGCCGGCCACGATGCCGCGTACGGCGTTCGCGATGGCCATCGCCACGACGATGAGCACGACGGCGACGATGCCGCGCGGCAGCCAGGCCACGATGCCGTTGATCATCGTGCTGACCGGGTTGGTGCCGAAGACGCCGAGGGCGAGCTGCAGGGTGATCAGCATCAGCGCGTAGTAGATGATCCGGCAGACGATGCCGGTCATGTCGTACGCCGAATCCCGCAGCAGCCGTGCCGTACCGGCCCGTTCGGAGAGCCGCTCGGAGCCGACCTTGCGCAGGACCCGGTCGAGGACGCGGGCGATCAGCTTCGACACGAACCAGCCGATGGCGAGGATGACCAGGAAGCCGATGAGCTTGGGCACGAACTGGGCGATCTTCGACCAGGCGTCGTCGAGGCCCTGGGTGAAGTCGATGGCTTGGGTGATACCGGTACTGGTGCTGGTGGTGGCCATGGGGAGGCCTTCCTTCGGTAGCGGGATGGGTGGAATTTCATCCGCGGGCCGGTGGGGGCTGGTCGCGCAGTTCCCCGCGCCCCTTCGGGCGCGGTCCTCCCCTCGTGGATATCAGCGAGGTCCAGGCACGGCCGGAGGTGCGCGGCCGAACGGGTGAACACTCTCCGCACAAGCGGGGCATACGCTGCTGGCGTGACCCCTCCCTCGCCCTCCAGCGCCGCCCGTACCGCCCTCGATCTGACCGCCGACCTCCCGGTCCCGGCCCTTGAGGACCTGTACCGCGATCTGCACCGCCACCCGGAACTGTCCCTGGCGGAACACCGCACGGCGGGCCTGCTGGCCGAGTCGCTGCGCGAGTCCGGTTACGAGACGACGGAGGGCGTGGGCGGCACGGGCGTCGTGGGCGTCCTGCGCAACGGCGAGGGCCCGACGGTCCTGCTCCGCGCCGACCTGGACGCGCTCCCCGTCACGGAGGAGACCGGCCTCCCGTACGCCTCCACGGTCCCCGGCGTGATGCACGCCTGCGGCCACGACCTGCACGTGACCTGGCTGGCGGGCGCCGCCCAGGCCCTGTCGGCGGGCCGGGACACCTGGAACGGCACCCTGCTCCTGGTCGGCCAGCCGGCGGAGGAGACGGGCGAGGGCGCGCGGGCGATGCTGGCGGACGGCCTGTACGAGCGTTTCCCGCGCCCCGACGCCCTGCTGGCGCAGCACGCGGCACCGGGCCCGGCGGGCCTGTACCCGCACATCCCGGGCCTGATCATGTCGGCGTCGACGGACGTGGACGTGATCGTCCATGGCAGGGGCGGGCACGGCTCACGCCCGGAGACGACGGTGGACCCGGTGGTGACGGCGGCGTACCTGGTCACCCGCCTCCAGACGATCGTCGCGCGCGAGGTGGCGGCGCGGGACTCGGCGGTCCTGACGGTCGGCGTGATCGAGGCGGGCACCCGCCACAACATCATCCCGGCGACGGCCCGCATCGCCCTGAACCTGCGCACCCAGTCGAACGACGTACGGGACCGCATGCTGGCGGCGATCAGGCGGATCGCCCAGGGCGAATGCCTGGCGGCGGGCTGCCCGGCCGAGCCGGAGATCAGGGTCGGGGCGACCTTCCCGGTCACGGTGAACGACGCGACGCTCGACGAACAGGTGGCCGAGGTCCACCGAGAGGTCTTCGGCGCGGCCACGGTCTTCGACCCCGGCCCGGCGATGGGCAGCGAGGACTTCGCCCACCTGGCGACGGACCGACTCCCTTACTCGTACTGGTTCGTGACGACGACACCGGCGGAGGTGTGGAACGCGGCGGAGGGCGGCGACGACCTGATGGCGAAGCTCGCGGCGGTGCCCAGCAACCACAGCCCGCTGTTCGCACCGGATCTGTCGGTGGTGGCGCCGGGGGTACGGACACTGGTGTCGGGGGCGTTGGCGGTGCTGTCGGCGGGGTGATGTCGCGCCGGGTGCCCACCTCGCCGAGGTGTGCGGGCTCGGCGAGGAGGCCGCGTGCGTGGGGAGTACTCGGTGATCGTGCCGTCCGCCGCCGGGTCAGGCTGGTGACGTCGGTTTCACCGAAGGTCCAGTAGGCAGGCGGTCGCGGTGGCGATTGGTCCCGGATGTGCCGGTACGGGACGTGGGGGCAGGCAGCGCCCGGGACTTGCTGACGTTGACCGCGGCCATGTTGAGGCGACGTCCGTCTCCGCCGAGGTGGCAGACCCGCGGCCTGGTCAGCCAGGCACGTGCTCGACGGACCCCAGCTTCCGCAGCTGCCGTTCCGCGTGCCGTACGGCACCCTCGCGCCGGCCTGGCACCCGGCGCCTCAACTCGACTACCACCGGCCCCAGTTCACGGGCGTCGGCGCTCTCGCCGAGGCTGGTCCACTGGTGATGGGCCCGGTCGACGGCCGCCTCGACCGCAGGCGCGTCGGTCGTCTGCCCGACCCCGAGCCGCGCACCGGCGACAGCCAGCCAGGCACGGCAGCTCCGGGCCGGATCCCCGGCGAACATCGCGAGGTCGGCGCGAACCTCGGTCCAGTGCAACGCTTCCTCGGAACCGACACCGTGGTTGCGAAGAGCAGCCTGCTCCCACTGAGCGGCAAGAACGTCGGCGTCCTGGTGCCGCCCGGCTTGAACGGCGGAGGTGATGGCGACATGGGGGTCGGTCCCATCCCCCAGCCCGTCCGGCGTTTGAGGACGAGCGCGTTCAGCGCGATTGCGGGGGTCCGGGGGCGCAGCCCCCGGGGATGGGACGGGTAGGGGCGGCGGGGGCGAGGAAATCCCTGCGGTCACCCCCGTACTCACCCCCGCATCCCACGCCAGCACCACATCCCCATAAGCCACCCCCTCCGACGACAACCGCCCCAACGCCTGCTGGTGCAACTGCCCCACCCCCGGCCGGAACCCGCTGCGCAGAATCGTCCCCACCGTCCGCATGTACGCCGGCACCCCCACCGCCCGCCGAGGCGGCGGCGGAGCCACCCGCCCGTACACGCTCACCCCGCGCCCCGCCTCCAACGACCGCGCCGTGACGTACTGCCAGGCCGCCGCGTCCGCGTGCAGGTCGACGAAGAGTGTCGTCGAACCCGGTGCGCGCAGGCGCAGTTCCTCCGCGACCCAGTGCCAGGGGAACGCCGTGTAGCGGACCGTCGCGGGGGTCGTGCGGGCCAGGGCGAGGTGGGGGAGGTGCTGTTTGCGGTCGAGTTGGAGCTGGCCGGTGAGGTAGACGGTGAGCGGACCGGGGGTCACCGCGGCGGCGCGCAGCCGGGTCAGGACGGCCTGGGGTTCCAGCGGGTCGGCGAGTTCGACGACGTTCGCGGTGTCGGTGCCGGCCAGCACGGCGGGGGTGACGGCGGCGAGGACGGGCAGCACGGACGTCGCGTCGACCAGACAGCCCTTGCCCATGGGTGAGGCGGCAAGCAGCAGCGCGGTTCCGGTGGTTCCAGCCATGGCAGCACCGTAACCGGTGCGACTGCGAAGGGGGATCGCCGGTCGGGAGCGGGCGGGGCTATCGCCCTCTTTGGTCGGCTTGTGTGCCCGCGCGTACCGCGAACACCGTGGTGTCGTCGGCGAGATGGCCACCGCAGTGCCGCAGCGTCCCGTCCCGCACGAACCCCACCAGCCGCTGCGGATCGGCGATCCGCGGGTCGCCCGCGACCGCCTCCGCCACGCGTTCGCGCAGCGGGAAGAAGACCCCGTCGTCGTCCCGCGCCTCCGTCACCCCGTCGGTCACGAGGAGCAGGGTCTCCCCGGCGGCGAGGAACACCTTGGCCACGGACGGCACGCCGTCCCCGCCCCGGGCCAACTCGCTGAGCCCGAGCGGGAGTCCGTCCCCCGGCGGCAGACTCCGTACCCCCTCGGACGACACGATCAGGGAGGGCTCGTGCCCGAAGTTGACGACGGTGACAACAGGCCCTGCGGCGGCCACTCCCTGAACCTCCGGGAGTCCCTCGAAGCCGATCAGTACCGCCGTGGCGAACCGGTCCCCCTCCTCCCGCCCCAGCGCCGCCCGGTAGCGGACGTGCCGCAGCATCCGTACCTCCAGGCGTTCCGCGACGGTCGCGAGCGCCGGCTCGTGGTAGCCCGCCTCCCGGAACGTGCCGAGCAGCGCGGCAGCCGCCTCCACCGCGCCGAGTCCCTTGCCCTGGACGTCGCCGATCAGTACCCGGGTGCCGTGCGGGCCGGGCTGGATGTCGTAGAAGTCGCCGCCGACCCGGGCTACCGCGTCGGCGGCGAGGTAGACCGCCGCGTGGTCGAGGCCGCCCCAGCCGGGCGGCAGCGGGCGCAGCACCGTACGCCTGGTCGTCTCGGCGACGTCCCGCATGTGCAGCATGCGCCGCTCGCCGCGCACCCGGACCGCGCAGGCGAGGACGGCCAGCACCCCGCCGAGGGCGACGAGGATGAAGTCGGGCAGTCCGGTCTGGTACTGGTGCGGCCAGGCGCCGTCGACGAAGACGTAGGTGGCGAGGGAGAGGGCCGCGAAGACGGCCGTGCCGACCACCCCGCACAGCGCGGCGGCGATGCCGGGCACCAGCACGATCCAGGAGATGATCCGGAACTCGCCGGTGGTGTTCCAGTCGAGGACCGCGATCCCGATCAGGAGCACCAGCGGTGGCAGCCAGCCGAGGCCGCGCCCGGCGGAGGCGGCGGAGGCGGCCGGGAAGTCGGGGCCGTCGTCGGCTCCCCCCGACGCCACCCGTCCCGCCCGTCCCACCGGGTCCACCGGCTTCATGGGACTCAGAAAATCACGGCCGAACCCCGCTGTCGACTTGCCAGCGGCCTTTCACAGGTGTGCTCTGGAGGGCGGGGGCGAGGAGAGAGAGGAGCACTCTCATGGCTCACGTGACACCCGGTAGCGGTACTGCCCTTCCCGACATCTTCAGTGCCCGTGCCCACCTGGCCGTGGCCCGGGGACTGCCCGTCGCGCTCGGGCTGGTCTACGGCTTCTGGGCCGCGGCCAACCGGCGCGACGGCGGTCCCATCACCGGCTGGAACGTCCTCTTCGGCTTCGTCAGCGCGCTCGCGTTCATGCTCGTGCTGTTCGCCGTGCGGACGGTGGCGCCGAGGCTGCGGCGCGAGGTGCACGCGGTGGCGTGGGGCGCGTTCGCCGGAATCGCGTTCGGGTTCCTGTACAGCCAGACCGGGGCGAGCGTGCTGCGGTCGTGCGGGAACTCGCTCGCCGTCGCGGCGGCGGTCACGGCGGTGCTGTTCTACCGCTACTACACGCGCGAGGACGCGGCGGGTCACCGGGTCCGGTGACCCCGGTCGCCCCAGTCACCGTGGCTGTCCCACCCGCCGTGGTCCTTCCACTGCGGGCACGGGTCGGTGCAGCCGGGCACCGACCGGCCGCCGGTGTCGACGAAGACGGCGCTGGCCCAGCCGTTCACGCCGGGCAGCCAGTACCAGTACGGGTTGCCGCGCACGGTCTGGCCGACGACCGCGCACTCGACATGGCCCTGACTGCCGGGTGCCAGCCGGGCGACGACGCGTGAGTCGGTGGTGGGCTGCTGCCGGAGGTTCAGCTCGCCGACGGAGACGACGGTCGCCCGGATCCGGGAGCCGTCGTGGCCGCCGTGACCGTCATGGCCGCCGTGGCCGGTCGTGGCCGCGGTCGCCGTGCCGACCGGCAGAAGCGTTGCCGACGCCGCCAGGACTCCGCCCGTGAGCAGGGCCGGGATGGTGCGCATGTTCGGCCTCCTTCTCCCCCGAGCCAGAAAACACCCGCCAAACCAGGAAACACCCGTTCGGGTGAACGCTCCACCGGAGCCTCCCCGGGGAGGCTTGTCCCGCACGCCCATATGCAGTCAACCCGCTCGCGTTTCCCGCCCCCGGGCCCTTGCCTGGGGGAGTGCCTCACCACCGTCTCCGGAGCGCCTTGTCGGCCGCGCTCACCGCCCTCGCGTGCCTGCTGCTGCCCTTCGGCGCGCTCTCGGCGTGGGCCGCGTACGGGCTCGCCGACACCGGCCGGTACGTCACCGCGATGGCGCCGCTCGCCGAGAACCCGGCCGTCCAGGAGGCCATCGCGGACAACATCGGCGCCGGGATCGTGCACGCCATCGACGTCGGCCCCTTCGAGGGCAGTGCCCTGGAGGGCAGCCCCTTCGAGAGCGGCGCGAACCACTTCGTGCAGGACGCGGTGCACTCCTTCACCCGCACCCAGGCCTTCCGCTCGGCCTGGGACACCGCGAACCGCGCCACCCACGAGGCCGTCCTGCACGCCCTGCGCGGCGACGGCCCCGGCACACCCCAGCCGCCGTACGGCCGCTACGGCGGCGAGGGCGCCGTCACCATCGACCTGGCCCCGGTGACCGCCCAGGTCAAGCGCCAACTCACCGACGACCACGTGCCGTTGGCCAGCCACATCCCGGTCGCGCACACCGAGGTCGCGGTGCTGCCCGCGCAGGATCTCGTACCGCTCCGGAAGGGTTTTCGCGTGCTCGAAGTCGCCGGTTTCTGGCTTCCGGTGACGGCCGGCGTGCTCGCCGTCACGGGTATCGCGCTCGCCGTCCGGCGCCGCCGGGCGATCACGGCGACCGCGCTCGGCACGGCGCTCGGCGGGGCGCTGCTCGGGGTCGCGCTGGCGATCGTCCGCCATCTGACCCTCGCCGACCTGCCGCCGGGCATCTCCGCACCCGCCGCCGGCGCGGTCTACGACGCCCTGACCGCGACCCTGCGCACGGTCTCCTGGCTGCTGCTCGCCCTCGGTCTCGTCGTCGCGGTCGGCATGTGGCTCACCGACCGGTACGGCCGCGCCGGGCGACTGCGGCGAGCGTCCGCAGTGCCCGCTCCAGTTCCGGTTCCGGAGCCGACGCGAGCCCGAGTCTGACCGCGTCCGGCGCCCGCCGCGCCCCGACCGCGAAGGCGTCCCCCGGTGTGACGGCGATCCCGTGCGCCGCGGCGGCGGCCGTGAAGGTGTCCGCCCGCCAGGACGCGGGCAGCTCCCACCAGGCGTAGTAGGCGTACGGATCGGACCGTACGACGCCCCCGGCCGCCGCCAACTCCTTTGCCAGCAGCCGCTGTCGACGCGCCGCCTCGGCCCGCTTGGCGGCCACCAGCCGCGCCACGGTCCCGTCCTCGGCCCACCGCACCCCGGCCTCCAGCGCGAACCGCCCCGCACTCCACCCGCCGGACCGCACGGCCGCCGCCACGGCTTCCGTCCGGTCCGGCGGTACGACGAGGAAGCCGACGGTGAGCCCGGGCGCGACCCGCTTGGACAACCCGTCGACGACATGGGCGAGTTCGGGGAGGTGGACGGCGAGGGGGTCGCCGTCCGCCGCGAGGAAGGACCAGATCCGGTCCTCCACCACCGGCACGCCCAACTCCCGCACCACCCCCGCGAGTTCACGCTTCCTACCGTCCCCCATGGTCACCGAGGTCGGGTTGTGCAGCGTCGGCTGGACGTACAGCGCGGAGAGGGGAGCCGACCGGTGGGCGTCGGCGAGGGCATCCGGGCGCAGGCCGTCCCGGTCCATGGCCAGCGGGACGAGGACGATGCCGAGCCGGGCGGCGATCTCCTTGACCAGCGGATACGTCAGCGCCTCGACGCCCACCCGGCCGCCGGGCCGGACCAGCGAGGCGAGGGCGGCGGCGATCGCCTGCCGGGCGTTGCCCGCGAACAGGACGCCGTCGGGGTCGGGGCGCCAGCCCGGGGTGGCGAGCAGTGCGGCGACGGCCGCGCGGGCCTCGGGGGTGCCGTCGGCGGGCGCCGGGCGCAGCGCCTCCGTCAGCACGTCGGGCCGCAGCAGGGGCGCGAGCGCCGGGGCCAGCAGCTCCGACTGGCCGGGCGCGGAAGGGTAGTTCAGCTCCAGATTCACCCTGGCGGCCGGGGCACCGCCGCTCCCGGCGACCGGCTCGGCGAGCGCCCGCCCGGTCGGCGCGGCGGGCGCGGCCCGTACGAACGTGCCGCGGCCGACCTCGCCGACCACCAGTCCGCGCCGCACGAGTTCGGCGTACACCCGACCGGCCGTCGACCCGGCGATCCCGCGCCGCCGCGCGAACACCCGCTGCGGGGGCAGGCGTTCACCGGGCCGGAGGCGTCCGGTGGCGATGTCGTCGGCTATCCGGTCGGCGAGACGCCGGTAGTCGTCCATCAAGTTCAAGTACCCCCGTACTGAAGCGAGTTGCAGTCCCGGCCGGATTGCACCGAGAGCAAAGATCTTATTGCACCGAGGAGTCGCCCCGATCTAGGGTCGTCCACATGCCCTCCCTTGCCCCCCTTGACTCCCTTATCCCACTTGTTCCACTTGTTCTCGTCCACGGCCATCCCTTCGACCGCACGATGTGGGACCCGCAGATCGAGGAGTTCGCCGCCACCCGCCGCGTACTCGCCCCCGACCTACGCGGCTACGACACCTCCCCCCTCACCCCCGACACCGTCACCCCGCTCTCGCGATTCGCGCGGGACATCGAGGAGTTGCTGGACAGGTCGGAGGTGGAGTCGTGCGTGCTGGGCGGGCTGTCGATGGGCGGCCAGATCGTCATGGAGTGCTGCGACCGCTTCCCGGAGCGGATCCGGGGCGTCGTCCTCGCCGACACCTTCCCCGCCCCCGAGACCCCGGAGGGCCGGCTGGCCCGCAACGCGACGGCGGACCGGCTGCTCGCCGAGGGCATGGGCGGGTACGCCGACGAGGTGCTGGGCAGGATGGTGGCGCCGTACGCGGACGAGCGGGTCAAGGCCCACGTCCACCGCATGATGACGGCGACGGACCCCCGGGGCGCGGCGGCGGCCCTCCGCGGCCGGGCCCTGCGCCCCGACTACCGCCCCCTGCTGACCCGCCTCACCGTCCCCGCCCTGGTGATCGTGGGCGCCGACGACACCTACACCCCGGTCTCCGACGCCGAGGCCATGCACACGGCGCTCCCCGACTCCACGCTCCACGTGATCGAGCGCTCGGCCCACATGCCGAACCTGGAGCGCCCGACGGAGTTCAACAGGGCCCTGTCCGGCTTTCTGGCGACGCGGATCGACACCTCTCGGGATGCGGCCCGCCGCTCACACGACGAAGGTGGTGAGTGACCGCCCTCCCGAGGAGGCACCCATGACCCAGCACGCCGCCACCCCCTCGCACCGCCCGTCCCCGGCCCCCTCCCCCTGGGCCGCCGGAGGCGTCGTCTTCGCCGGTGTACTGATGATGGTCAGCGGCATTCTCGGCATCCTCAACGGCATCGCCGGAATCGCCACGGACGACGTCTACCAGCGCATCGGCAACTACATGTACGAGTTCAGCCTCACCACCTGGGGCGTCATCCACCTCGTGATGGGCGTGCTGATCGCGTTCGCGGGCTGGGGCGTCCTCCAGGGCATGGCCTGGGCACGCGGAGTGGGCGTCGCGCTGACCGCCCTCTACCTCGTCGAGTACTTCATGTTCCTGCCGTACGCCCCCGTCTGGTCCGTCATCTCCATCGCGATCGGCGTCTTCGTGATCTGGTCCCTGGTCACCGGCGACCGCACGGACACCGCGCCCCGCTAGCGGTTCACCGCCCGCGACGATAATGGGGGCCATGCCCCGCGAGTTCCCCGTCGGCCTCACCCCTCCCGACTGGCTGGTGCGGAACCTCCGGCCCCAGCCGGCCCCGCCCGTCAACCGCCCGGCCGTGGCCCGCGCCGCCATCGCCATGGCGCTGCCCCTCGCCGTCGGCCTCGCCTGCGGCAGGCCCGCGTACGGCGCCCTCGCCTCCATGGGCGCCCTCTCCGGCGTCATCGGCGACACCGCCGACGCGTACCGGATGCGCATCCTCAACATCGCGATCCCGCAGCTCTTCGGCGCCCTCGGCGTCACGCTCGGCTCGCTGGTGTACGGCCAGGGCTGGACCGCCGTCGCCGTCGTGACCGGCGTCGCCCTCGTCTCCGGGATGATCTCGACGATCGGCGCCGTGGCCTCCGTGTCCGGACTGCTGCTGCTCCTCAACTCCGTGATCGGGGCCGGCCTGCCGCTGCCGGGGGAATGGTGGCTCGCGCCGGTACTCATGTCCGGCGGCGGGCTCCTGGTGTTGGCGTTGGCCCTGCTCGCCTGGCCGCTGCGCTCGGGGGTGCCGGAGCGGGCGGCGGTCGCGCAGACCTACCGCACGGTCGCCGACCTGCTCGCCGCCTGCGCCACCGACGGCTACGAGGACGCCCGGTACGCCGTCACCCAGTCCCTCAACCAGTCGTACGACCTCGTCCTCGCCCGGCGGGCCCGCCATCACGGCCGCAGCCCCGAACTCGTGCGGCTGCTCGCCCAGTTGAACGCCATCACCCCCGTCGTCGAGGCCGCCCCCGCCGCCCACCAGGCCGGCCGTCCGCTGCCGCCCGAGGTCCCGCAGGCGGTCCGCCACCTCGCCGACGCCGTCGGCACCGGCTACGGCGGCCCGATCGGGCTGACCGTCCCCGCACCCACCGACCACACCACCCGCGCCGTCGAACAGGCGCTGCGCCACACCGCCGACGTCGTCGGCAGCCGCTCCCCCGACCTGCGCACCTCCGCCGCCGACGACGACCGCCTCGGCCGCCCCGCCGCCCTGCGCGTACGGGCCCTGCGCGCCGCCCGGGACGTCGTCCTGTCCGGCGACTCCTGGCGCTACGGCGTCCGCCTCGCCCTCTGCATCGGCCTCGCGCAGGTACTCGTCTCGACCGTGCCGGTGCCGCGCTCCTACTGGGTCGCGCTGACCATCACCTTCGTCCTGAAGCCCGACTTCGGCTCCGTCTTCTCCCGGGCCCTGCTGCGCGCCCTGGGCACGGTCGCGGGCCTGGTGGTAGCGGCGGCGGTACTGGTCCAGGTCCCGCGCGGCTGGTGGGACGTACCGGTGATCCTGCTGCTCGCCCCGCTGATCCCGGCGTTCACCCCGCGCGGCTACGGCTACCAGACGGCCGCCATCACCCCGGTGATCCTCCTGCTCTCCGACGTCCTCAACCACCAGGGCACCGCCCTGCTGCTGCCCCGGCTCCTCGACTCCCTGATGGGCTGCGGCATCGCGCTCGTCGCGGGCTACCTCCTCTGGCCGGAGAGCTGGCACACCCGCGTCGGCGACCGCCTCGCCAACGCGGTCGCGGACACGGCCCGGTACGTCGAATCGGCGTTCCGCGACGGCACCGAGGGCGCGACCCGGGCCCGTATGCGAAGGCGTCTGTACCGCGATCTCTCCGTCGTGCGTACGGAGTTCCAGCGCGCCCTGACCGAACCGCCGCCCACCGGACGGCGGGCGGCGGCCTGGTGGCCCCTGGTCGTCGCGGTGGAACGCATCGTCGACGCGACGACCGCGGCCCGCGTCCACGTCAAACAGGGCGCGCAGCCGCCCTCGGCGGCCGAGATCGCCCAAGTCGCCTTCCAGTTGCGGGAGTTGTCGGACGGACTGCGCCGGGTGGAGACGCTGTACGCGGTGCGTACGGACCTCGGCGGACCGGCGGACAGCGTGCTGGAGCCGCTGCGCCAGGAGGTGGCGGCGGCCCGCGCGATCCCCCCCCCCCCCCCGCCCGGGGTCGGGGGGGGGGGGCCCTCCCTGGTGCAGAGGGACGGCCCGCGCCGGTGGGGGGTGGGGGCTCTACTGGGGCCGGGTAGCACCTGGGTGCTACGCCGGGACGTACGACCGTGGTGCTACCGCGCCGCGGCAGCCAGTCCGTTGATCCAGAGCTGGTTCACACGGGCGCGTTCGGCCGCGTTCGGAACGGCGTTGGTGCAGGAGGTGCCAGGACCGCCGCCCGACATCAGCTCGCTGCACGGGCCGGAGTAGTGGTCGGGCAGCCCGAGGACATGGCCCGTCTCGTGGGCGGTGATACGGGTCGGGTCGTACTGCCTGCTCTGCGCGTAGTCGATGAAGATGTAGCCGCTGCCGTGCCCGTCCGTGGAGGCGAAGGAGCCGCGCGAGTCGTTGCCCTCGCGGTAGGTGAAGTCGGCGGCGGACGCGCTGCCCGCCGCGAGCTTCACATTCGTCACCGAGCTGTTCCAGATCGAGGTGGAGCGGGCTATCTCGGCGCTGAACGAGGGCGCGCGGGACGCGTTGTAGACGACGGTGACGGCGGCGGCCGAACGCGGGTTCGCGGCCCGCTTCTCGGCGACGGACTTCAACACGGCCTCGAAGAACGCCTTGTTGGCGCCGGCCTCCTCGGCCGACCCGGCGTACGAGGCCCGTACGGTGGGACTGGCGGTCGCGGGAACCGCCGTACCCAGGGCGAGAGTTGCGAGGCTGAGGCCTAACGCCGCCGCCACGGCACCAGAGGTGGATTTCCGCATCGATGACTCCTTGAGTGGGGGGTGAAGTCGATCGGTCGTATCGTGAGTGTCGGTGCCTGTACGGCGGCTGTGATGATGGCAAGTGGCGATAGCGCGGCCCTATCGCCTGCCTCGAACCGGCTCGCTGTGTACTGTCGGATGGCATGGACATGTGCATGCGCGCGTCCCAGGCGGAGCTTCCCGCATGGAACTAGAGATACGGCACCTCAGAGCACTGTGCGCCATCGCCGACACCGGCAGCCTGCACCGCGCGGCCCGTCAACTGGGCGTGGCGCAGCCCTCGTTGAGCACCCAGTTGCGCCGGATCGAACACGAGCTGGGCGGTGAGCTGTTCAGCCGCACCCGCTCCGGCTGCCGTCCGACCCCGCTCGGCCGGGTCGTCCTGAGCCGGGCCCGCCCGCTGGTGACGGAGATGCGCTCACTGGTCACGGAGGCCCGGGCCGCCGCTGCCGACGGACCCCAGCTCCGCATCGGCTCCACGGCCAGCCGGGCCCTCTCCGGCTGGCTCCGCCGGCTGCGCGAGGACCAGCGCGAACCCACCCTCCGCATGGACGTCTCCGCGAACGCGCTCCTGCGCATGGTCGCCGACGGCCAGCTGGACGTCGCCTTCGTGCACGAGGTCGAGGGCTGCCCGCTGCGCGTCCCCGACGGCCTGCGCCTTCGCGTACTCGTCGACCGGGAACCCCAGTTCGTGTCCCTGCCCGCCGACCACCCGGCCGCCGTACGACCGGTCGTCCACCTCGCCGAGCTGGCCGGCGACCGCTGGATGGTGGACGAGACGGTCGACGGCGAGTTCGACGCCGTACTGCGCATGCTGCGCACCGCCGGCCTCAACCCCCGTGTCCTCCACGGCGATTACCACACCACGGCCGCCCTGGTGGCGACCGGCGAGGTGGTCACCGTCTGCCAGGCGACCTGCCTGCCCCGCCCCGAGATGGCCGTACGCCGACTGCACGGCGACCCGCTGGGTGTACGGCTGCTGCTGGCGGCCCGTACGGAGCCGGATCTCGACGAGGTGCATCCGGCACTGGCGGAGGCGTACGGCGAGGTGGCGCGACAGGCACCGGCGTACCGCGAGTGGCTGGAACAGGAAGAAGGACAGGAAGAGGGACGGGAAGAGGGGCGGGAAGAAGAACAGGGACAGAGGCCGGAGACGGGGCCGGGACCGGAGCGGAGCGATACGCCCCCTCCGGTCCCGGCCGCCCTTCCCCGGTAGCTGTCGGCCCGGTCAGCTGCCGATGTCGCAGCCGTCCTTGCGCCAGACCGCGACGACCGCCGGGCGGACGTAGGTGCCCGGTCCGTCGGGCCAGGTGCTGGCCGGGGACTCGACGGTCGCGCCGGTGATCTCACCCGGGTGCTGCACGGCGACGAGCACCTGGCGCTCCCCGATGACCGGACCGCAGGTCTCGGCGCCGGTCGGCACGGTGAGGAACTGCTTCAGGTCACCGCGCCTGGCGCCCTTGGTGGCGACGCCGAACAGGCCGTCGTGGGAGCCGAGTTGGGCACCGTCGGTGGAGATCCACAGGTTGCCGTGCGGGTCGAAGGCGACGTTGTCCGGGCAGGAGATCGGGCTGACGTCGTCCTTCGGGAAGCCCGCGAAGTAGGTCGCCGGGTCGTCCGGGTCGCCCGCGACGAGGAAGAGCAGCCAGGCGAACTCGGTGCTCTCCGGCCGGTTCCGGCGCTCGGTCAGCTCCAGGATGTGGCCGTGCTTGTTGGCGTTGCGCGGGTTGGCCTCGTCGGCCTTGGCGTTCGAACCGACGCCGCGGTTGGTGTTGTTGGTGAGCGCGACGTAGACCTTGCCGCTGGTGGGGTTGGGCTCGATGTCCTCGGGCCGGTCCATCTTGGTGGCGCCGACCTTGTCCCCGGCGAGCCGCGTGAAGACGAAGACCTCCTCGGCGGTCATGCCGTCGACGTGCGAGACGGCGCCCTTGGCGGTGGCGGTGGCCAGCGGGATCCACGTACCGCTGCCGTCGAACTCGCCGTCGGCGGGCAGCTTCCCGCTCCCGTCGATCTCGATGGCGGGGGAGTCGCCGGTGAGCTTGGCGACGTAGAGAGTGCCCTCGTCGAGGAGGGAGAGGTTGTGCTCACGGACGGAGCGGGAGTCGCCGTGCCGCATGCGCTTGCTGCTGACGAACTTGTAGAAGTAGTCGAAGCGTTCGTCGTCGCCGGTGTAGACGACGGGACGGCCGTCGGAGGTCAGCCGGACGGTGGCGGCCTCGTGCTTGAAGCGGCCGAGGGCGGTGTGCTTGCGGGGCGTGGAGGAGGGGTCGTAGGGGTCGAACTCCACGACGTACCCGAAGCGGTGGACCTCGTTGGGCTCCTGCGCGACGTCGAACCGCTTGTCGAACCTCTCCCACTTGCGCTCGCTGGCGCCGGTGCCGATGCCGTACCGCTTGTCGGTGTCCCGGGAGGCGTTGGCGAAGTACTGGTTGAAGTTCTCCTCGCCGTGGAGGGTGGTCCCCCAGGGCGTCGTGCCGCCGGAGCAGTTGTTGAGCGTGCCGTAGGCCTTCCGCCCGGTCGGGTCGACGGAGGTCTTGAGGAGGGCGGAGCCGGCGGCCGGTCCGGTGATCCGGAACTCGGTGGTGGCGGTGACGCGCCGGTTCAGCGGGTGGCGCAGTACGGGCGTGAGCTTCCCGGTCCTGCGGTCCCCCTCCACCACGACGGCGGAGAGCCCGTGCGCGGCCCAGGCGATCTCGACCTGCTCGCGGGTGGGGTTGGCGGCGTCGTAGCCGCGGAACATCAGGATCTCGTCGGTGTACTCGTGGTTGGCGACGAGGAGCTTCTGGTTGCCGTGCAGGGGGAGCAGGGCGAGGAAGTCGTTGTTGTACCCGAACTGGCCGGCCTGCGCGGCGGCGGTCTGGTGCTCCGGGTCGAAGGCGGGGGCACCGCGGAGGATGGGCTCGCCCCAGCGGATGACGACGTTCTGGCTGTAGCCGCCGGGGATGGTGACGGTGTCGGCGGTGTTGGGCTCGACGGAGGTGAAGCGCAGCCCGCGCGGCACGGCGGAGTGGGAGGGGCGGGGGTGACGGGAGGCCGCGGTGGCTGCTTCCGCACCCTGCGCACCGGCGACGTTCACGGCGGTTCCGGCCGCCGTGACGACGGTGACGACGGCCGCGGCGCGCATCACGGAACGGCGGCTGAGGGCATCGGCGATCACATCGCCGACGTACTCGTTGGCGGAGGTGTTGGGAACCTCGTGGAAGCAGGCGTCACCACACCGGAAACGGCAGGTCATCGACGACCGACCGCCAGGATGCGTTCCGGACGACGATCCGATCAACGGCAGCAGCTTGCGCACTTTACTCTCCCCTTGGTGTCCCCATACGTGCCCTTGGTGTGAGCGTGACGCTAGGTGGACGGGGGAGCAAGGGCGGGGCGCCCGGATGAACGAGGGGTGAACCTGTGGGAGCGGTAAGGGTGTCGGGGGCGCCCGGGCCCTGATGAGGGGCGGCGCGGGAGGTCGGCGGAGGGTTGGCGGAGTGGCGCCCTTGACGTCCGTCGGGTTCCGTGAAAGACCCTGCCCAAGATCGCCAGTTCGGCCCGCTAACCTTACGTGTCCGTCCTGGCCAGGGATTGACGGCTACAACTCACGTGAAGGGTTGCGCACATGGGCATTCTCACTCTCCTGCGGAACGCGTTCGGCAAGTCACGCAAGGGGCGTGACGCCGAGGCGGCGCCCGCGCGGGAGGCGGAGTCGGCTCCTCAGCAGGAGACCACCACCGAGCCGAAGATCCCGACCCCGTCCCCGGAACCAACCCTGACAGAGCCGACCGCAAGCCCGTCGGCCACCATCCCGAGCCCGACCCCGGACCCGACCCCGACCCCGGAACCCGCCAAGTCATCGGTGGTGGACGACCTGGTGTCAGCAGCCTTCGACAACGTGACGGTCCCCAAGCCGGCGAAGCCGGTGGACGGGGATGCGGTGACGCCGGTGGATGCGGTGACGCCGGTGGCGGAGGAGGCACCGGTGGCGGAAGCAGAGCCGGAGGTTGCGTCTGTGGCTGAGCCGGAGGTTGCGGCTGAGCCGGAGACGGTGGCTGAGGTTGTGACTGAGGCTGAGGTTGCGGCGGAGCCGGAGCCCGTGGCGGAAGTCGAGCCGGAGGTCGCGGTTGAGGCCAAGGTCGCAGCCGACCCGGAGCCTGTGACGGAGGTCGAGCCCGAGCCGGAGACGGTGACCGAGGTTGCCGCCGAGGCAGAGGCCGAGCCTGTCGCCGAGGTGACGCCGGAGCCCGAGGTTGAGCCTGTGGCGGAGGTTGTGGCTGAGACAGAGGCCGAGCCTGTGGCGGAGGCCGCCCCGGAGCCCGTCGTCGAGACGCCTGCGGAACCCGAGGCGGAGCCTGAGCCCGTGGCGGAGGTTGTGGCGGAGGCCGCCCCGGAGCCTGTCGCCGAGGCGACTCCGGAACCCGAGGCGGAGCCCGTCGCCGAGGTGACCCCCGAGCCGGAGGCCGCGCCTGCGGCTGAAGTTGAGGCTGAGGTTGCTGAGGACCTGGAAGTAGCGGCAGCCGCCGACGCACAGGAAGCCCCACAGGCGCCACCCGCACCCGAGGACGAAGCCGTCACGGGCAGTGCGGGTGGGAACACAGATGACGCCGAGGGCGAAGCCGAGGCGACCCACGTCCCCCCAACCCTCCTCACCGCCTACAACGCCGCCACCACCACCCTCACCACCCTCAACCTCACCAACACCCCCGCCAAGATCTACCTCGTTCTGGACCGCAGCGCGTCAATGCGCCCGTACTACAAGGACGGTTCCGCCCAGGCCCTAGGCGAGCAGACCCTCGCCCTCGCCGCCCACCTCGACCCCGCCGCCACCGTCCACGTCGTCTTCTTCTCCACGGAACTGGACGGCACCGGCGAGCTGACCCTCCCCGACCACGACAACAAGATCGACGAGCTGCACGCCGGCCTCGGCCGCATGGGACGTACGAGCTACCACGTGGCCGTGGAAGAAGTCCTCACGCACTACCAGAAGTCCGGCACCACCGACCCCGCCCTGGTCGTCTTCCAGACGGACGGCGCCCCGGACGCCAAGACCCCCGCCACCCAGTCCCTCACGGACGCGGCGAAGAGCCACCCGGCCGTCTTCTTCTCCTTCGTCGCCTTCGGCGAGCAGGACAACAAGGCCTTCGACTACCTCCGCAAGCTGAAGACGGACAACACGTCCTTCTTCCACGCGGGCCCGACCCCGCGCGAGCTGACGGACACGGAGCTGTACGAGGGCGTACTGGCGAACTGGCGTCCGTAGTGCTCACACACGTCCGCTGAGGAAGAGGCCCGGGGCGACCCCCCGGGCCTTTTCCGTACCCCCTCTGTACCCTCACGCCCATGGCGTACTACGTCTCCACCCCCATCTACTACGTCAACGACGCCCCGCACCTGGGCCACGCGTACACGACGGTCGCAGGCGACGTACTCACCCGCTGGCACCGCCAGCGCGGCGAGACCGTGTGGTATCTGACCGGCACCGACGAGCACGGTCAGAAGATCATGCGCACGGCGGAGGCGAACGGCGTCAGCCCGCAGGAGTGGGCGGACAGGCTGGTCGACGAGGCGTGGAAGCCGCTCTGGGAGCACCTGCGGATCGCGAACGACGACTTCATCCGCACGACGGAGCGGCGTCACACGGACCGGGTCCAGGAGTTCGTCCAGGATCTGCACGACAAGGGCGAGATCTACAAGGGCGGCTACGAGGGCCCGTACTGCGTGGGCTGCGAGGAGTACAAACTCCCGGGCGACCTGATCGAGGGAGAGGACGGCGCCAAGCTGTGCGCCATCCACAAGAAGCCGGTGGAGATCCTCAAGGAGGAGAACTACTTCTTCAGGCTCAGCGAGTACGGTGACCGGCTCCTCGCCCACTACGAGGCGAACCCGGGCTTCATCCAGCCCGAGTCGGCGCGCAACGAGGTCGTGAACTTCGTCCGCCAGGGCCTCCAGGACCTCTCCATCTCCCGTTCCACCTTCGACTGGGGCGTCCCGGTCCCGTGGGACGACGAGCATGTGATCTACGTATGGGTCGACGCCCTGCTGAACTACGCGACGGCGGTCGGCTACAACGAGAACCCGGAGAAGTTCGAGAGCACCTTCCCCGCCGACGTACACCTGGTCGGCAAGGACATCCTCCGCTTCCACGCGATCATCTGGCCCGCGATGCTGATGGCCCAGGGCCTGCCGCTGCCGGGCAGGATCGCGGCGAACGGCTGGCTGATGGTCGGCGGCGAGAAGATGTCGAAGTCCAACCTGACCGGTATCAAGCCCCAGGACCTGACCGCCCACTTCGGCGTGGACGCGTACCGCTGGTACTTCCTGCGCGCGATCGCCTTCGGCCAGGACGGCTCGTTCTCCTGGGAGGACTTCACCGCCCGGTACACGAGCGAACTGGCCAACGACTACGGCAACCTCGCGTCACGCGTCGCGGCGATGGTCGGCAAGTACTTCGGCGGCACACTGCCGGCGGCGACGGCGGCGGGCGAGGCGGAGAAAGCGATCCACGACGGCCTGGCGAAAGCCGTCGCGGAGGCCGACCGCCGGATCGGCGACGAGGTGGACTTCCAGGGCGGCATCCTGGCGATCTTCGACTTCGTGAAGCAGGTCAACGGCTACCTCACGGAACAGGAACCGTGGAAGGTGGCGAAGGACGAGTCCCCGCAGGGCAGGACCCGCCTGGCGACGATCCTCTACACCGCCGCGGAGTCGCTGCGCGCACTGGCGGTCCTGCTCAACCCGGTAATGCCGGACACCTCGCAGAAACTCTGGGACTCCCTCGGCGCGGACACCACCCTCGGCCCCCTCCCCGACCAGAGGCTCACGGACGCCGCCACCTGGGGCCGCCTCCCGGCGGGCACGAGGATCACGAAGGGCGCGGTGCTCTTCCCGCGCCTGGAGAACCTGGAGACCCCGGCGGAGAAGCCGGGCGCGTAGTCACGGCTCCTCTCCGGCCTCGGTCGCGGCCAGCCAGACGGTCGGCTGCCCGGTACGACGGGCGACAGTGTCGAAGTCCCGGTCGTGGTGGAGCAGGGACAGACCCGACAGCTCGGCCGTGGCGGCGACAAGCAGATCGACCGGCCCGGCCGAGCGGTGCTCTCCGTTGTCGGTGAGCAGCTGCTGAACCTCGCGAGCACGCTGGTAGATGCCGTCGGGCATCAGGGTCCAGCTGAACAGGCGCCGCAGACGCTCCTGTTTGGCATCCCGGTCCTTTCCGGACCGGGATGAGTAGAGAAGCTCCAGTTCGGTCAGGTCACAGAGCGCGACCAGCCCGTTGTCGAGCACCTGCCCCCATCGCTCGTCGTACGCATCACTGCTGAGGAGGCGCACGACGGCCGAGGTGTCGATCAGATACGAGACGTCACTCACCGGCGATAGTTCCTCTTGTCCAGGAGGATGTCGAAGTCACCTCGCGCTCCCATCTCACGGAGCTCGGCCAGCGCTATGGCCCGGCTGCGCCGCTTGGCGACTTCCAGCAGCGCGGTGTTGACGGTGTCCTTCTTGGTCTTCGTGCCCAGCAGGAGCTGAGCCTCCGCCAGAGCCTCGTCGTCGACCTCGATGAGCAGCTTCGACATGACAGACCTCCCCATATAGATGAACACCCTCAAGTATATACAGGCGCAGCGACCGTCCACTCACGGCTACGATTCCAAGGTTCGCCAAACGGCACGAAAATCGACCTGGGAGCAGCCCCCCGATGGCACGACACCTCATCACCAGCGCCCTTCCGTACATCAACGGGATCAAGCACCTGGGCAACATGGTGGGGTCCATGCTCCCGGCGGACGTCTACTCCCGGTATCTGCGTCAGCGTGGTCACGACGTCCTCTACATCTGCGCCACCGACGAGCACGGCACCCCGGCCGAGCTGGCCGCGAAGGAGCGGGGCATCCCCGTAGCGGACTTCTGTGCGCAGGCGCACGACGCGCAGAAGGCGGTGTACGACGGTTTCGCGCTGGCCTTCGACTACTTCGGCCGGAGTTCGAGTCCCCAGAACGTCGAGATCACCCAGCACTTCGCCCGTCGGCTCAACGAGAACGGGTTCATCGAAGAGCGCGCCATCCGCCAGGTGTACAGCCCGGCCGACGGGCGGTTCCTCCCGGACCGTTACGTGGAGGGCACCTGCCCGCACTGCGGTTACGACAAGGCGCGCGGCGACCAGTGCGAGAACTGCACCCGGGTCCTCGACCCCACCGACCTGATCAACCCCAGGTCCGCCATCTCCGGCTCCACCGATCTGGAGGTCCGGGAGACCAAGCACCTCTTCCTCCTCCAGTCGAAGCTCCAGCACGAGGTCGAGGAGTGGGTCACCGCCCACGAGGGCCAGTGGCCGCACCTCGCCTCCTCCATCGCCCGCAAGTGGCTGACCGAGGGCCTGCACGACCGCGCGATCACCCGCGACCTCGACTGGGGCGTCCCGGTCCCGGCCGACACCTGGCCGGAGCTGGCGGCCGAGGGCAAGGTCTTCTACGTGTGGTTCGACGCCCCGATCGAGTACATCGGGGCGACGAAGGAGTGGGCGGACGCCGCGCAAGACACAGACCCGGAGACCCGGGACTGGAAGTCCTGGTGGTACGAGGCCGACGGCGGCGAGAACCCGGTCCGCTACACGGAGTTCATGGCCAAGGACAACGTCCCCTTCCACACCGTCATGTTCCCGGCCACCGAACTCGGCGTCCGCGAACCGTGGAAGAAGGTCGACGTCGTCAAGGCCTTCAACTGGCTGACGTACTACGGCGGGAAGTTCTCCACCTCCCAGAAGCGCGGCGTCTTCACCGACCAGGCCCTGTCCATCCTCCCGGCGGACTACTGGCGCTACTTCCTCATCGCCAACGCCCCCGAGTCCGACGACTCCTCCTTCACCTGGGAGCACTTCACCGCCACGGTGAACAAGGACCTCGCCGACACCCTCGGCAACTTCGTCAACCGCGTCCTGTCCTTCTCGAAGAAGCGCTTCGGCGACGAGGTCCCGGCGGGCGCGGCGGCCGGTGACGCGGAGGCGCGGCTCGGTGAGCAGATCGCCGAGCTGCTCGCGGAGTACGAGAACCAGCTGGAGGCGCTGCAGTTCCGCAAGGCGGCAGCCGCCCTGCGCGCCCTCTGGTCGGCGGGCAACTCCTACCTGGAGGAGAAGGCCCCCTGGCTGGAGATCAAGACCGACCAGGACGCCGCCGCCCTGACCCTCCGTACGGCGATGAACCTCATCCACCTCTACTCGGTGGTCTCGGAGCCCTTCATCCCGTCGACGTCGGCGACGATGCGCGCGGCGTTCGCGCTCCAGGACGACACCCGGACGTGGTTCACGCCCGAGGAGGCGAAGTCCCTGTCGACCGTCCCGGCCGGCACCGCCTTCACCGTCCCGCCGGTCCTCTTCGCGAAGCTGACGGACGACGACCTGGAGACGTACAAGGAGCGATTCGGCGGCGCCCCCGAGCAGCCGTAGCCGTAGCTGTAGCTGTAGCTGTAGCTGTAGCCGTAGCCACGGCTGTCACGCAGTGACCTTGAACCGCCCGTCGACTCCCTTGAGCCGGCGGGCGGTTCTGCCGTCGGCGTCGCTCTCCACACCCGGCGGACCGGACTCCAGCCCGAGCGCGGTGCGCGCGGCGCTGACGTACTGGAGCCCCTCCAGCGCGGTCTGCCGCGCGAGCGCGTACTCGGCGGGCGTGCGGGCGGCGGCCAGCTGCCCCCGGGCGGCGTGATGCCGGCCGGTCGCCTCGGCCAGCGCCCGCGCGGCGGCGTCGTCGGCGCCGGGGCGCAGCCCGGTCAGGCTCCCGCCGAGCCGCACGACCCACCGGTTGGCCTCGACCTCGGCGTCCAGCCCGGAGACCACGGCCTGCTGCCTGCGCAGCAGGACGACGGAGGCCGCCGCTCCGACGATCAGCAGCAGCGTGAGCGGAACGACGATTCCCATGGCTTCCTCCAGCGAGCGCGAGTGCGGTGATCCCTATGAGACGCCCCGCCTCTGTGCGCTCCCGACGAGAAGTCTGTGCGCCGCCTGCGAACCTCCGGTGTCCGGAATCTCCGGCTCCTCTAGGCAGGCCCGCGTTTCGGCCGATATACAGGCCCAAGATCATGTGAAGGCAGTCAATTACCGAGACACGGGCAGAGATTCTCGTCTGCCCGATGGGGGACACAGCCATGGCACTCTTCGGCAACGCGCACACCGTCGACCCGGCCACCGCACAGCAGGACTACGCCCGGCTGCTGGGCCAGAACGAGCAGGTGCACGCCGCGTACCAGCTGATCCGCGACACCATCCTCTTCACCGACCGGCGGCTCCTGCTCGTCGACAAGCAGGGCATCACCGGCAAGAAGGTGGAGTACCACTCGGTGCCGTACCGCAGCATCACCCACTTCGCAGTGGAGACTGCGGGCACCTTCGACCTCGACGCCGAGCTGAAGATCTGGATCTCCGGTTCGCCGACCCCGGTCCAGAAGACGTTCACCAAGGGCGTCGACATCTACGAGGTGCAGGCGATACTCACGCAGTTCGTCGCCAAGTAAGCGAAGCGGGAAAAAGCGCTGACAGGGGTACGCAAGATCACGGCCCGCCCCAAGCCCTGGTAAAGTCCGCTCACTTGTGCGAGGGCTGGGGAGCCCTCCGGGGGAGGGAACTTCACGTGGGCAGACACGCCCCGAGACGGGGCGGGCCGACCGCGCTCGTCTCCGCTTTCGCCGTCGCCGTAGCAGCCGGCACCATCACCCTTTTCGCCGCGACGCCCGACGGCGGCGGCGCGGCACAGGCCGCCACGACAGCCACAGCAGCCGCAGCAGCCGCGACCACCGAGATCGTCCTGGACGATCCCCTCTGGACGTTCCCCCGCACCGAGCGTCTGCTCGCGGCGGGCGAGACCGGTTTCCTGCACCGGCAGACCGACGTCGCGGGGCTGCTGTGGACGGACTACGCGGACGGCACGACCGTCACCGTCCAGGGACCGAGCGGGGTCTTCGAGCCGAACGACCGCTCCGGTTGCGACGACATCGACGAGGCGTGCCCTTCGGGCTTCTTCGCGCAGGGCGGGGACACCGTGGCGCTGCAGCCCCGCGAGCGCGACGAGGACACCGTGCTGTGGAGCCCCGACGGCAGCCCGCCGCAGACCGTCTACCTGCCGGGCGACTACCTCGGCACCTACGGGTCGACGGTCGTCACGGGCGACGAGGAGCGCGTCCTGGACGACGGCTCCGTCGTGGAGGGCTCCTGGCTGGAGCTGACCGACTTCGTCGACGGCGAGCAGCGCGACCGTACGGTGACCGGCTTCCCGACCGACGGGTACAAGGGCTACGCGCCCGACACGACCGGTGACCGAAACGGCGCGCTGCTCGCCTACACCACCAGCGCGACAGACGGTGTCCACACGTCCACCATCGGTTATCTCGACTTCGCCACCGCCGAGTTCACCGTGGCCTTCACCGGCGCGGCCCCCTTCCCGGAGGTCGTACTCACCGAGGACCGCGTCGGCTGGTACACGCCCGCCTCCGGCCTGCATCTGAAGCCCCGCGCCGACCTCGGTGCCGAGGAGACGGTCCCGGTCGCCGGGAACCCCGGCGGTGACGGGGAGACCGACGAGGACATGTACGCGCCCCTTCCCGTCCTCGTCGGGAACTGGCTCGTGCTGACGGACCCGAAGGGCGGCAGCACCGCCGTCTCCCTGACCGACGGCTCCACCCGCACCCTGCTGAACGACACCTACGGCAACCCGCTGGCCGTCCCCGACGGCTCCGCCCTGGTCACCGGCGGGACCGGCGCCGCCGACTGGTGGATCCACCGGATCACCGAAGGCCCGGACGGCGCCCCGAAGTTGACGAAGCTGTACAAGGTCGCCCCGTACGAGAACCCCAAGAGCGGGGTCGCCCTCAGCCGGGGCCACCTGCGCGTCGCGGAGAACACCTCGGGCGACGACGCGACGTCCGTGCGCACCCTCACCACGGACAACGCCACCACGCTGACCGCGTCCGCCGCCAAGACGGGACAGACGGTCAACCCCATCTGCCCGTACGCGGGCACCGTCTGCTCGGTCCTGTGGGGCAACCAGGCAGCGGAGCCCGAGGACGTCTTCCTCCAGCGGACCAGCGGCGGCAAGGAACGCCTGACGTCCATCAACGAGGAATGGGGCAACAGTGTGCTGGCGTTCGGCACCGGGGGCGGCGCCGTCGTCGACGTCTCCGACAACTACGTCGTCTACAACTCCGGCGGCACCGCACCCGCGCAGTACGTCGGCGAGTTCGTCCAGGGCCAGAAGCTGAAGCGCACGATCCGCGCAGCCGCCCTCAACGGCTCCACCCTGTGGAGCGCCACCGGCACCTCCGGTCAGCTCACCTCGTACAGCCTCACCACCAACAAGACCCTCGCCACGGTCACCGTCCCGGGCCTCGGCTGCGTGCCGAGCGAACTGCAGGCGGCGGGCCGCTGGGTGTACTGGGCCTGCGGTACCGCCTCGGCGGGCGTGTACGACACGCAGTCCCGCAAGTCGACCGCCGTCAGGCCCGGCGATGTGCTGCTCGGCGACGGATTCACCGTCCGCCACGACCACACCACCGACGAACTGGTCCTCACCGAGACGCCCACCGGCACCACCCGCGTCCTCGCCGCCCACATCCCGGACACCGGCCTGGCCGTGGACCGGCGCTACCGCTGGACGGTGGACGAGTACACGGGCCTGGTCGCCTGGTTCGACGCGTACGAGCAGACGCACGTCGCCACCACCGGCGTCGCCCCGTCCAGCCCGACCGCGTTCGTCAGCGAGATCGACAGTTCCCTCGTGGATGTGCCCACCTCGACGGCCTACCCCTGGCGGGGCTCCTGGCTGCTCTCCCGCCCGGTCACCTCCTGGTCCCTCACCTTCACCTCGGAGCAGAGCACCGCGACCGGCCGGGTCACCCGCACGTTCACCGGCGGCGCGACCCGTGCCTGGCTCGCGGCGAGCTGGAACGGGCGTACGGCGAACGGGAGTTACTTCCCCAACGGCGACCACACCTGGACGCTGAGGGCGACCGGCCTCGGCACCTCCGCCCCGGTCACGGTGGCCACCGGCACGGGCTACACCGAGCGCGGTTCGGCCGTGCGCCACGACTTCACGGACCTGGAAGGCCCGGACGGCCTCGGCGACCTGCTCACCCTCAGCGGCTCCGGCGCCCTGGCCTTCCACGACGGCAACGGCAAGGGCGGGATCAGCCGCGACAACGGCGAGAACACCGGCACCGGCTGGTCCACCTCCGTCAGGGCGGTCCCCTTCGGCGACCTGAGCGGCGACCGCTGCAACGACGTACTAGTGCGCATGGCCAACGGGGCCCTGCGCCTGTACAAGCCACGCTGCGGCTACCCGGTCACACCGACGACGGCGTACACCACCCTCGCCACCTCCGGCTGGACCCAGCACGACATCCTCACCTCCCCCGGCGACATCTCCGGCGACGGCCGCCCCGACCTGATCGCCCGCAAGGCGTCCAACGGGACCGTCTACCTCTACAAGGGCACCAGCGCGGGCAAGCTCGCCGCGCCGGTCAGGCTGTACGCGGACTGGCGGGCGTACAAGAAGATCGTCGGCGCGGGCGATCTCAACGGCGACGGCATCGGCGACCTCCTCGCCCAGGACAAGGCGAACAACCTGTACCGGTTCGACGGCACGGGCCGGGGCACCTTCACCGCCCGTACGAAGCTGTTCGGGGCCTGGGGAGCCTCGTACAACGCGGTCGTCGGTGTCGGTGACCTCAACAGCGACGGCCGGGCCGACCTCGTCGCCCGCGACACGGCCGGCAACCTGTACCGCCAGAGCGGCGACGGCAAGGGGTCGTTCGGGGCGCGGGCGAAGATCGGGAGCGGCTGGGGGGCGTACAAGGCCCTCTCCTGACGGTCGGGTCTCGCTCCTGAGGCTCACGTCCCTCTCTCAGGAAGCGGCGGTGGTCGTGCTCGGCGCGGCCACCGCCGTCTTCGTACCCCCGCGGGTGTTCCTGATGGCGAACACCCCGAACACCGCGACCAGCGAGGCCGCCGAGAGCGTGTACAGGCCGCCGTTCGTGCTGCCGGTGGTGTCCTGGAGGTAGCCGAAGAGGAAGGGGGAGACGAAACCGCCCAGGTTTCCTATGGAGTTGACCACCGCGAGGCCCGGCGCGGCGACCTTCAGGTCGAGGCCCGACTGGGCCATCGGCCAGTACAGGGTGGCCGCGCACTTGCCGCCGACCGCCGCGAGGGTGAGCGCGGCGAGGCCGAACCAGGGGGAGCCCAGGGTGGCGAGGAAGGTGCCGACCGCCGACAGGACCAGGGCGACGGCCAGGTAGGGGCGGCGGTCAGGGGCCTTGTCGGTGAAGTGGCTGACCGTGTACATCGCGATCACCGCGCAGATCCACGGTACGGCGGTCAGCAGCCCGACCTGGAAGGACGACAGCCCGCCGATGTCGTCGACCAGGCTCGGCAGCCAGAAGGTGATCGCGTACCCGGTGAGCGCCATCGCGAAGAACACGCCGGTCAGCAGGGCGACTTGAGGGTGCAGGATGAGCTTGAGGCGGGACACCTTCGGCGCGCGGGCGCGGGCCTCCTCGTCCCGGGCGACCGCCGTGCTCAGCGCCGTCTTCTCCTCGGCGCTCAGCCAGCGCGCGTCCTCGATCCGTGAGACCAGGAAGAAGCCCGCGACGAAGCCGACGAGGATCGAGAAGACGCCCTCCAGCGCGAACATCCAGCGCCAGCCCGCGAAGCCGCCGGTGCCGTGCAGTTCGAGGAGCGCCCCGGTGATCGGGCCGGTCACGATGTACGCCGTCGCCGAACCGCCCAGGAAGATCGCGCTCGCCCGGCCCCGGCTGGAGTCGGGCAGCCACTGGGTGAAGTAGAGGAGCACCCCGGGGAAGAAGCCCGCCTCGGCGACCCCGAGGAGGAAGCGCAGCACGTAGAAGGTCGTGACGTCGTGGATGAAGCACATCGACACGATCACCAGGCCCCAGGTGATCATGATGCGGGTGAGCCAGACCCGGGCGCCGAACCGCTCCAGGAGCATGTTGCTCGGCACCTCGAACAGCGCGTACCCGATGAAGAAGAGCCCGGCGCCGAGCCCGTACGCGGTGGCGCTCACCCCGACGTCGGCCCGCAGCTCGTCCTGGACGAAGCCGACGTTCGTCCGGTCCATCTGGTTGACCAGCAGCATCAGGACCAGGATCGGCAGCATCCGACGCAGGAACTTGCCGACGGCCCGACTCTCGGCGTCGGGTACCACAGTGTCTGACATCGTTGTCTCCTTCTGTGCATATACGTGAACAGCAATCACGTACACGGGCATCGGAGGAGACTACGGAGGCGACCCTTCCGGGTCAATGGGCTGAGCAGTGCACATATATGTGAACGACATGTGTGAGCAAACGGCGAAGGCCCGGAACCGGGGGGAGGGTTCCGGGCCTTCGCCGTTCGCGGGCCGCATGTCGGCCCTACGTCGGCCCTACGTCGGCCGTACGTCCGTCAGCTCGCGGAGGCGGAGGGCGAAGCCGTGTCCGTCGCCGACTCGGAGGCGGACGCGGACGGCTCCACCGCGTCGCCCGTGCCCGTGTTGGTCGCCTCGGGGTCGACGCCCATCGTGATCGAGCCGATGACGCCCTTGGCGATGTTCGCCTTGTTGTACTTCAGCTTCAGCAGACCACCCGCGGTGCCGCTCTGGTCGTAGATCGTGTCCTCGGTGAGCGTCGTGCGCTCGGTCGTCGACGTCGAGTACGGCTCGACCTCGGCGGAGGCGAGCACCGACTCCTCGTCGAAGAAGAACTGGCCGGTGTGGCAGGTGGTGCCGCCCTCGTAGCCGGCGTCGGTCCAGGTGCCGTCCACGTGCACCTTGGTGTGGATGTGGACGCAGCGGCCCCGGTACCAGCCCGGGAAGATCGTCTTGAAGGTGACCCGGCCCTGCCGGTCCGTCTTCCAGGTGCCGCGCAGATAGCGCTTGTCGTCGGTGGGCTCCTCGTGGACGCCGCCACCGCCCGTGCCGCCGGAGGGGGCGCCGGACGGCGCGTCGGTCGGCGGCTCGCCGGTCGGGGTGCCCGAGGGGGCGTCGGTCGGGGCGCTGCCGCCGCCGCTGGAGAGGCTCTCGTAGCCGGAGTACAGGCCCAGCGCGTCGCAGTGCCAGATGTCGACGGCCGCGTTGACGATCGGCTTGCAGGTCTCGTTGTCGATCACCCGCAGGCTCAGGGTCAGCGGGATGCCTTCCTTGTCCTCGGTGATGTCCTGGCGGAGCTTGTCCGCGTCGATGTAGTACGGCCCCTCCGTGGTCTCGGAGGTGAGCGTGTAGCAGACCTCCGAGCTGCTGCCGGAGGCCTTGGGGGTGGGGTTCTTGCCGCCCGCCTTGCCCGTCTCGCCCGCGAACGCGCCCGCCGCGAGCCCGCCCGCGACGCCCACCGCGGCGACCGCGCCGGCGCCGGTGACGACGACCTTGCGACGCGTCAGATCCCGTTTGTGCTTCGGCCCTTGGTTCTCTGTCATGGCTCGGAACCTAGGTAAGACGCCTGTCAGGACCATGGGAATGCACTGTGCTTTCCTTTGCCGTTCCATGAATCGGCCAGGAATCCCGGAAAGGGGCGAGAAATAGCGGTCTATTTCCCGCCCCCGACCTCGGCCTCGGCCTCGATCTCCGCTTGAATTAATTAGGCAAGGCTTGCCTAATTAATTCACTCCGCGCTGTCGTTCGTCTCTTCCGGCGCCACACCCATCGTCAGTTCGGCACGCACTCCGCGCCCGATGTCCCGCTTCTTGTAGCGCAGCCGCAGCAGCCCGCCCTCGGCGCCGTTGTCCGGGTAGATCGTGTCCTCGTCGAGGGTCGTCCGGGTCGCCGTGTTCGTCGAGTACGGCTCCACCGCCGCCGAGAGCAGCACCGACTCCTCGTCGAAGAACAGCTGGCCGGTGTGGCAGGTGTGCCCGCCCTCGTAGCCGGCGTCGGTCCAGGTGCCGTCCACGTGCACCTTGACGTGGATGTGGACGCAGCGGCCCCGGTACCAGCCCGGGAACACCGTCCGGAAGGTGACGAACCCGTGCCGGTCCGTCTTCCAGGTGCCGCGCAGATAGCGCTCGTCGTCGGTCGGCTCCTGATGGCCGGGGCCGCCACCGCCGGGGCCGTCCGTCGGAGGCGGGCCCGTGGGCAGGTCGGTGGGCGCGTCGGTGGGCGGGGTGCCGCCGCCACCGCCGCCGTTGCCCATGGCCTCGTAGCCGGAGTAGATACCGAGGGCCGAGCAGTGCCAGATGTCGACGGCCGCGTTCCGCACCGGGCGGCAGGTCTCGGCGTCGATGACCTTGAGGCGGAGGGTGAGCGGGATGCCCTCCTCGTCCTCGGTGACGTCCTGCCGGAGCTTGTCGGCGTCGATGTAGTACGGACCCTCGGTGGTCTCCGTGGTGAGTACGTAGCAGGGCTCGGGCGTGCCGGAGGGGGTACCGGACGGGACGCCGGAGCCGTGCGCGCCCTTCGCCGCGGGCGTTCCCTGCGCGGAGGCGAGCCCGGTACCGAGGGCCGCCACCGCCGTGGCCGTCACGGCCGTCGCGCCACCGGCGACGACGACTCTTCGGCGCGTCAATTCCCGCAATTCTTGCTGGGGGGTGTCAGTCATGGCCCCGGAGATTATGAACGAGACCTGTCAAAGAGCTGTGATTTCCCGTGTTTCCTGAGCGCCATATGAGAATGGCTCGGAATCGCCGCCGATTCCGAGCCATCCCGCAAAGAAAACCGCCGCTTTACTTCGGCTGCGGCTTCCGCACCGAAATGTGCAGCTCCCTCAGCCGCGCTTCCTCCAGCTCCGTCGGAGCGCCCATCATCAGGTCCTGGGCGTTGCCGTTGAGCGGGAACGCGATCGTCTCCCGGATGTTCGGCTCGTCCGCCAGCAGCATGACGATACGGTCGACGCCGGGGGCGATCCCGCCGTGCGGAGGGGCGCCGAAGCGGAACGCGCGGAGCATGCCGGCGAACTCGCGCTCGACGGTCTCCTCGTCGTAGCCCGCGAGGCCGAACGCCTTCAGCATGATGTCGGGCTCGTGGTTGCGGATCGCGCCGGAGGACAGCTCGATGCCGTTGCAGACGATGTCGTACTGCCAGGCCAGGATGTCCAACGGGTCCTGGGTCTCCAGGGCCTCCATGCCACCCTGCGGCATCGAGAAGGGGTTGTGCGAGAAGTCGATCTTCCCGGTCTCCTCGTCCTTCTCGAACATCGGGAAGTCGACGATCCAGCAGAAGCGGAAGACGTTCTCCTCGAAGTGCCCGGCACGCTTGGCGGCCTCGACGCGCACCGCGCCCATGATCTTCGAGACCTCGTCGAACTCGCCCGCGCCGAAGAACACGGCATGACCGGCCGACAGCGACAGGCGCTTGGTCAGCTCGGCGACGTTCTCCTCGGTGAGGAACTTCGCGATCGGGCCGGACAGCGAACCGTCCTCGGTGACCCGCACCCAGGCCAGACCCTTCGCGCCCAGCGTGACGGCGAAGTCGCCGAGCTGGTCGAAGAACTTCCGGGGCTGCGCGGACACGTCCGGCACCGGCAGGGCGCGTACGTGCTTGCCGGCGAAGGCCTTGAACTCCGAGCCCTCGAAGACATCGGTGATGTCGACCAGCTCAAGCCGGGCACGCAGGTCCGGCTTGTCGGAGCCGTACTTCAGCATCGACTCGCGGAACGGGATGCGCGGGAAGGGGGAGGTGACCTCACGGCCGTTGCCGAACTCTGTGAACAGCTCGGTCATCAGCCGCTCGATCGGCTGGAAGACGTCCTCCTGCTCGACGAAGCTCATCTCGACGTCGAGCTGGTAGAACTCGCCCGGCGAACGGTCCGCGCGGGCGTCCTCGTCCCGGAAACAGGGCGCGATCTGGAAGTAGCGGTCGAACCCGGAGATCATCAGCAGCTGCTTGAACTGCTGCGGGGCCTGGGGCAGCGCGTAGAACCGGCCCGGGTTGAGGCGCGACGGCACGACGAAGTCGCGGGCGCCTTCGGGGGAGGTCGCCGTGAGGATCGGCGTGGCCATCTCGTTGAAGCCGAGCGCGGTCATCTTGTGACGGATCGCGGAGATGACGGCCGTACGCAGCATGATGTTGCGGTGCATGCGCTCGCGGCGCAGGTCCAGGAAGCGGTACTCCAGGCGCCGCTCCTCGTTGACCCCGTCCTCGGTGTTGATCGTGAACGGCAGCGGCTGGGCGGCGCCGAGCAGCTCGACCTCGCCGACCTCGACCTCGACCTCACCGGTGGGCAGCTCGGAGTTGATGTTCTCCGCGCCGCGCGAGACGACCTTGCCGTCGATCCGTACCGTCGACTCCTTGGAGACCTTGTCGAGGGCCTCGTAGGCGGGCGTGCCGGGGCGGGCGACGAGCTGGGTGATGCCGTAGTGATCGCGGAGATCGATGAAGAGGATGCCGCCCAGGTCGCGCCGATTGTGCAGCCAGCCGCTCAGCCGGACGTCACTGCCGACGTCAGAGGCGCGTAGCTCGCCGCAGGTGTGGGACCTGTACCGATGCATCGTCGTTCATCCAGCCTTCGCGGATCGGGGATGGGGATCAGGGATCGAGGGTCAGGGTTCGGGGCCGGTGTTTCACGTGAAACAACGGAACCTCGAAGCCAGGGCACCTCGAAAGCACAGCCCCCAGGGTACCGGCCACCCCGATCCCGCTTCCCCGCAATTGTTCCCGGGCGCCCCCTGCGCGGCCTCGGCGCGGGCCCCGCACCGCTTGGCCCGTACAGCTTGGGTGGCACGCTGCGATCACCTCTCCATAAAGTAGGTCAATGCGCACTGGTGAGCCCCTGCCCGCCGTGGGGGACGTCCTGGTCGCCCTCGCAACCGGCATGTGGCATTGGGACACGGCAACGAACCTGGTCACGCTCGACGCCGAGGCGGCCCGTCTGCTCGGGCTGCCCGCCGAACCGACCACCCTCACGGAGGCCGCGGCCAGGGCCCGGCTCCACCCGGTCGACTGGAACGAGATCGTCGGGGTCATGCAGCTCGCCGTCACCGAGGGCACGATCGCCGAGACCCGGGCCCGGGTGATGGACGAACAGGGCCGGGTGATCCGTACGGTCCGCAGCAGGTCGAAGCCGGACTTCGCGGCCGACCGCAAGGCGTACGACGTGATCGGCACCCTCCAGGAGGTCACCGAACCCCCGCCGGGTGCCGCCGCGCGCACCCCCGTCACCGGTGACTGGCGGCGCTCCCGCGAGGCGTTCCTGCTGGACGCGGGCCGGGCGCTGGCCGAGGCGCGCTCCACGGAGGAGGTGCTGCGGGTCGCGGCCGGCCTGTCGATGCCGGGCTTCTCCCCGGACGGCCTGGCGGTCTTCGGCGTGCAGGCGGACCGCCTGACCGTGATCGGCCACCACGGCCAGCGCCCGGGCGACGAGCGCCCCTTCTCCTACATGCCCCTGGAGACGGACTACCCGGCCGCCGAGGTGGTCCGCACCGGCCGGGCCGTGTACCTCTCCTCACCCGAGGCGTACAAGTCCCGCTATCCCACCGCCTGGCCGCTTGCCCAGGTGTTCGACCGCCAGTCGTGGGCGTTCCTGCCGCTGACGGTCGCGGGCCGCACGATGGGCGCCTGGATGGCGGGCTTCGCGTACCCGGTGAGCTTCACCCCCGATGAACGCTCGGTCCTGACGACGGTAGCCCGCATGCTGGCCCAAGCCCTGTCGAGGGCGGGAGTGGCGGAATCGGAACGGGAACTCACAGACGGCCTGCAACGCTCCATGCTGCCGACCCTCGGCCCCGAGATACCCGGCATGGACGTCGCCGCCCGCTACATACCGACCGGCGGCGGCCTCCAGGTCGGCGGCGACTGGTACGACATGATCCCGCTGCCCGGCGGCGGACGGTTCGCCCTGGTCATCGGCGACGTCCAGGGCCACGACGTACGCGCCGCCGGCCTGATGGGCCAGCTCCGGATAGCGCTGCGCGCCTACGCCTCCGAGGGCCACCGCCCCGACGCGGTCCTCTCCCGCGCGGCCCGCTTCCTGCACGGCATCACCCACTCCGCGACCAGCGCGGGCGGCGGCGACCTGCGCTTCGCGACCTGCCTGTACGTCGAGGTCGACCCCACGACCGGCGTCCTGGAGATCGCCCGCGCGGGCCACCCGGACCCGGCGATCAGGATGGCGGACGGCACGGTACTGGCCCGCCCGACGGCGGGCGGCCTGCCCCTGGGCATCGACCCGGACGCCGACTACCCCACCACCCTGCTCGCCCTGGAACCCGGCGAGACGATGCTCCTGTGCACGGACGGCCTGATCGAGACGGGCGGCCACGACCTGGAGACGGGCTGGCAGCGCATCCGCCGCACACTGGAGGACCACAAGGAGGAACCGGGCGACAAGGGCACCAACCTGGAGTCCCTGGCCGACGCCCTGGTCCAGGCGGTACACGGCCCGTCCTCCCACCACACGACGGGCCCACTGGCGGACCGCCGCGAGGACGACATAGCCCTCCTGCTCCTGAGCCGCCCGCAGGAATGCGTCTCGGACGGCACAACACCCTTGTCCCCCCGCCCCACGGTCCGCCGCACGATGCTGACGATCGCCCAGGCGGAGCCGGAACGCGTCGCCGCGGCCCGCCAGCAACTCCGCGAACAACTCCACGACTGGCCGAGCCCCGACCAGATCGACTCGGCGGTCCTCCTCCTCTCCGAAACGGCCACCAACGTCCTGGTCCACACGGACGCCGACGCCCTGATAGTCGCCGAGGTGACCGGCACCCCCGGCGAACGCCGCATCCACGTAGAGGTGACCGACGTCAGCGACGACCTCCCGCACAAACGCCGCCCGGGCGAACTGGCGTCGTCGGGGCGGGGGTTGATGCTGATCGAAATGCTGGCGGACGCGTGGGGGGTGGACCCTCGGGGGGAGGGGAAGAGCATCTGGTTCGAGTTGTATGAAAAGAAGCCCCACTAAAGGATGAACATCCCTGCTCTGTGGGCGAGTTGAACCTCCGCGTAGCTAGCTTCCGACGCGGAGGTGATGCTCGATCAACGAGCAGAACAACACGCGCAAAGACGCGATCGACATCAACGACTTCGTGTACGCGGCCACGGGGGCGCGGGTACGGAGGCTGACCCTGCCGGACGGGACGCACTGGTTCCCGGCGGCGGACGTCTGCAAGGAGCTGGGGTACACAACCACCCGAAAGGCATTGCTCGACCATGTCCCCGAAGAGCATCGAGAGTTTCTTGAGACTGTGACTGGAAGTCACAGTCTCAGCATTCCCGCAGGTCGGGAGTGGCGCCGAGACATGAACCTCATCGATCTCCAGGGTCTGATCCGCTTGGTCAACGGCTGCACCAAGCCCGCGTCCCAGCCCTTCAAGTCCTGGGTCACCGAAGTCATCGCCACCATCCAGCGCGACGGCTCCTACTCCCTCGAACCCGCCACCCTGCAACCCACCCCGACCACCGTCACCGCCTACGCGGTCCCCGAGCAACTCGCCGACGCCCTCGTCCGTCTCGAAGAGCGCGTCGACCGCCAGGACGAAACCCTGCGTCAGATCGACACCAAGCAGAACGTGATCGTCGACCTGCTGAGGGACCTCACCCAGACCCTCCGCCGCACCGGCGACCTCGTCCGCCCCGTCCAGGCACCGGAGCTGACACCCCAGCAGCTCCTGTCCAACTGGAAGTCCAGGAACCTCGTCGTCACCGAGGACGTCCACACGGTCGCCGCCCACCTCGCCCCGGCCCTGCTGCACGGCGGCGTCAACTACAGCGTGGAGGAGATCTCCGTGCACACCGGGATCTCCACGGAGCGCGTCCGCCACAGCCTGGAGCTGCTGTCCGAGCAGGGATGCGTACGCGAGGCCGGCCGCACTCCGGACGACGCTCCGTTCTACGTGCTGCCGTAGTCCAGTAGCGCCGAAGACAGACGGGCCCGAAGTCGCAAACCAAAGTTGCGGCTTCGGGCCCGTTCGTACAGTACTGAACTTTCCTACGGCCTACAGGCCACCCTCGGACATTCCATGCACCGCCGGCACAGTTCCCAGCCGGCCCTTCTGGAAGTCCTCGAACGCCTGCTCAAGCTCCGCCCGTGTGTTCATCACGAACGGGCCGTAGTGAGCCATCGGCTCGCGAATCGGCTCGCCGCCGAGGAGGACGACCTCCAGGGCCGGGCTGTTGCCGTCCTGCTGCTCGTCCGCGCGGACCGTCAGGGACGAACCCGCGCCGAAGACCGCCGTCTGGCCCTTGTGGATCGGGCGCCGGTCCGGGCCGACACTGCCCTGCCCTGCGAGGACGTACGCCAGGCCGTTGAAGTCCTCGCGCCAGGGGAGCGTGACCTCCGCGCCCGGCGCCAGCGTCGCGTGGACCAGGCTGATCGGGGTGTGGGTGATGCCCGGACCCTCGTGGCCGTCCAGCTCGCCGGCGATGACGCGCAGCAGCGCGCCGCCGTCGTGGGACGTGAGGAGCTGGACCTGGCCGCCGCGGATGTCCTGGTAGCGGGGGGCCATCATCTTGTCCTTGGCCGGGAGGTTCACCCACAGCTGGATGCCGTGGAAGAGGCCGCCGGACATGACCAGCGACTCCGGCGGCGCCTCGATGTGCAGGAGGCCCGAGCCGGCCGTCATCCACTGGGTGTCGCCGTTGGTGATGGTGCCGCCGCCACCCTGGCTGTCCTGGTGGTCGAAGACGCCGTCGATGATGTAGGTGACGGTCTCGAAGCCGCGGTGGGGGTGCCAGGGCGTGCCCTTGGGCTCACCCGGCGCGTACTCCACCTCGCCCATCTGGTCCATCATGATGAACGGGTCGAGGTGCCGGTAGTTGATCCCGGCGAACGCCCGGCGCACCGGGAAGCCCTCGCCCTCGAAACCGCTCGGCGCGGTCGTCACACCGATCACGGGACGCGGGACGGCGTCGGCCGGAGCGGCCACACGGGGCAGGGTCAGCGGGTTCTCGACGGTCACTGCAGGCATGTCGGGACCTCCTTGTGCGGCCAGTTTAGTTGATCGTTGAACTTTCTGCTACCTCTAACGGCGAAAGCCCGGAGGACATTCCCTCCGGGCCTCCTCAACCGACCGCGCGTCCGTCAGTTGCTGAAGTACAGGTACTTCCACGATCCGTACGTCGTCGAGTTGACGTTGTCGCCGGACGCGCCGTCGATGTACGCCGACCGCACCCGCGCCCGGATGCCCGACTCACCCGGCGCGATGAGCTGCACCGCGGACTTGCCGTTCGTGGCGATCCCGAAGTACTCGGAGTCGGTGGAGTACCACGTGCCCTCGAAGAACACCTGGAGGTCGAAGCGCTGCTGGCGGCCCGGGTAGTAGGGCATCGAGGTCGTCAGCACCGGGTCGGTGTTCTTGTGGAACCAGTAGTACGTGGTCGAGCCGATCTTGGCCGTCTTGTAGTGGTGCGACACGGCCATGGAGATCCGCACCTTCGCGTACGCCGTGACCTTGACCGTCTTCGGCGCGAAGCGGGCGTCGCCCTTGAACACCGCGGTGATGTTCGTGTCGCGGGTCATGTCCACGACCGCGGAGAGGTTCCCGGCCGCGTTGACCTTGCCGGTCTTGACCAGCCGCTTCGGCTTGTCGTTGCCGTGCGGGTCGACCCAGATCTCGACCGTGCGGTTCTTGTACGTCCCGCCCAGGTGCGCGGTGAACTTGACGTCGGTGCCGTAGTTGTACAGCTTCTTGTTGTTGTTCAGGGTCAGCGCGGTCGCCGTCCGGGACACCGCGACCTTGTCGGAGGCGGACACCGGGGTGTGCGTGGCGTCGCCCGCGTACGACACCTTGTAGGTGACCGTGCCGCCGACCGGCGGGGTGTTCGTGAAGGAGTACGTGCCGTCCGGCTTCACGGTGACCGAGGGCAGCGCCCGGCCGTTCGGGGTCTCCAGGTCGGTCCGGGTGACGCTGAGCCTGACCCCCGCCGGCAGCGCGACCGTCGCCGACAGCTTGCCGGAGACGGTGAGCTTCTTGGCGCGGGTGGCGTTCGCCGGGGCGTTCACCGTCAGGGTCGGGACGTTCTTCGTCGGGTCGGTCAGCACCTTGAGGGCGTAACCGGTGCCGGTGCCGACCACGGCGAAGATCCGGGAGGAGTCCGGGGCCCAGGCCAGGTCGCCGATGCCGTACGCGCCGTTCGTGAACGTACGCAGCGGCCTCGTGGCGTTCGGCCGGTATACGGCCACCTTGGTGCCGTTGACCTGGGCGACCAGGCCGTTCGGGGCGATGTCGGCGTGCTGGCCGACCGGGTAGGCACCCGCCTTGGTGAAGGCGCCGTTCGCGTAGGCGTCCCGGTCCGTGCCGTTGGCCAGTACCTGTGCGGCTCCGGGGACGAGGTCGATGTCGCCGAGGCCGTTGTTGAGCGTGTAGTCGCCGTTGTGCCAGGCGGTCAGCTCGGGCGTCTCTCCGGAGACGTCGACGACGGCCATCGCGGAGGTGGACAGGCCCGTCTCGCCGACGGCCAGCAGACCGGGCGCCGACGGGCTCGTGTCGAGCAGCGCCTGGCCCCACATCCCGATGCTCACCTTCGGGAACTGCTCCATCGCGACCGGGCTGTCACCGGCCTTCGCCTCGGCCGCCAGCGCGGCGGTGGAGGTCCCGGCGGAGGAGTCGGAGTCTGCAGGCGAGTCGGCGGGGGAGTCCGCGGAGGTCTCGGGCGACGGCTCGGGGTCGGGGCTCGGCTCAGCGGAGGGGTCGTCGGACGGATCGGTGGACGGGTCGGTCGACGGGTCGTCGGACGGGTCCGGGGCCGGCGAGGTCGGCGGCTCGGACGGCGGGGCCGTCGGCTCCACGGTCGGGGGCTCGGACGTCGGGACGGACGTCGGGGTCGGGTCCGGGTCGGGCTCCGGAGCGGTCCAGTTCGGGTCCACCGAGCCCAGGTCGCCGTCCCACTGGTCGCCGTAGCTGAACCAGAGCTTGCCGCCGGTGAAGGCGAGATAGCGCGGGCCGGTGTCGGTGGGGATCGCGTACCGGGTCCTGACGTCCAGGGTGACCGGGTCGAGGGCCGCGATCTGGTGCCGCGTCGGCAGGGACGCGTACAGGGTGCGGCCGTCCTCGGAGAGCGCCAGGTCGGCGACCGAGCCGAGACCGCCGACCGAGTCGACGAGGGTGCCCGCGTAGTTCGTCGCGAGGATCCGGCCGTTGGTGCTGTCGCCGACGAAGACCCGCTTGAGGACCGCGTCCGCGACGATCCCGCCGGGCGACTGCACGGTGGCGACGGCGGCCGAGGCGGGAGCGGTGGTGACGGCGGTCAGCGCCACCGAGCTGAAGAGGACGGCGAGTGCCGTCGCGGTAGACGTGCTGCGCATGCGCACAGGAAAGAACCCCCCACAAGGAACCCGGGATCGCCCGGGAGTCGAGAGCGCCGCGCGACACCCGGACGCGACCGCGAAAGCGCGGTGGCGGACGGGGCGCGGCTGCCAGAAGAAACCCTATGGCATGCCTGTGACAAACGTGGAGTGGATTTCCCCCACACTTCCCTCACGCGGGAAGTCCGTCAGCTCACGGGAGGACCGTCAGCCGTACATCCTGCGCATCGCGAACTCGACCATCTGCTCGACCGCCTTCGCGTCGAACACCATCCGGTGCTCGCCCTCCATGTCCACGACGAAGCCGTAGCCGGTGGGCAGCAGGTCGATGACCTCGGCGCCGGTGATCACGAAGTACTTGGACTCCTTGCCGGCGTAGCGGCGCAGCTCCTTCAGCGAGGTGAACATCGGGATCACCGGCTGCTGGGTGTTGTGCAGCGCCAGGAACCCGGGGTTGTCGCCGCGCGGGCAGTACACCTTCGACGTGGCGAAGACCTGCTGGAAGTCCTCGGCCGACATCGAGCCCGTCGTGAAGGCGCGCACCGCGTCCGCGAGGGACGGCGGGGACGGCTCGGGGTACAGCGGCGGCTGCTGGCCGTACCCGCCCGGCATCTGCTGCTGCGGCTGGGCGTACTGCTGCTGCGCGCCAGCGTTCTCGTAGCCGTACATGACCGCAAGAGTACCGAGAGCACGGCGGGGCCGGGCAGCCCCATGGGGAGTCCACAGGTGCGACCCTGGTTTCGCACAGTGGGCGCTCATACCGTCGGTTTCGACAAAGAAACCATCAGGCAGCGGCAAAGTCCCGGCAATCACCCGCGGGCGCCGGACACAAGGGAGAACGGCCATGAGCGGACACGGGCACCACGACGACCACGAGCACGACAGAGGCCTCTCCTACGACCTCCCCGTCCTCGCCCGCCGCAAGATGATCCGCCTGCTGGCGGGCGCGAGCCTCGTGCCGCTGGTGGGCTGCAGCGCCGACGACTCCACCTCCTCGGCAGCCACCGACACCGCCTCCTCCAGCAGCGGGACGGGTTCCTCGTCCGCCTCCTCCGCCGAGTGCGCGACCATCCCGAACGAGACCGCCGGCCCCTACCCGGGCGACGGTTCGAACGGCGTGAACGTCCTCAAGGAGAGCGGCGTCGTCCGCAGCGACATCACGTCCAGCTTCGGGAACTCGGCGGGCGGCAAGGCCGAGGGCGTGCCGCTCACCATCACGCTCACCGTCGTCGACGCGGCCTCCGGCTGCTCGACCCCCAAGGTGGGAGCGGCCGTCTACCTGTGGCACTGCGACCGCGAGGGCAACTACTCCCTCTACTCCGAGGGCGTCACCGACGAGAACTACCTCCGGGGCGTCCAGGAGACGGACGACAAGGGCCAGGTCACCTTCACCAGCATCTTCCCGGCCTGCTACACCGGCCGCTGGCCGCACATCCACTTCGAGGTCTACGGCAGCATCGAGGACGCGACCGCGGCCACGTCGATAACGAACACCTCGCAGCTGGCGTTCCCGAAGGACGTCTGCGACACGGTGTACGCGACGGACGGCTACAGCAGGAGCGTGGAGAACCTCAGCCAGCTCTCGCTGGAGACCGACAACATCTTCAGCGACGGCTACGACCAGCAGCTGGCGACCACGGAAGGCAGCGTGGACAAGGGCTACACGGCCACCCTCACCGTCCCGGTCTAGACCATACGTAGATCGATTCGCGCGTATCGCGTCACAAACGGCCGACTGGGGTTGCGCCTTATTACCGGCGGGTAGCATCATCGGAGGGAAGAAGCTACTAGTTGGTACGCGAATTAGGCGCGAGGAGTCAGTGCCTCGCCGATCTCTCTACGGAGCAGTCGCCATGGGGCACTACAAGTCGAATCTCCGCGACATCGAGTTCAACCTCTTCGAGGTCCTCGGGCGCGACAAGCTGTACGGGACGGGTCCGTTCACGGAGATGGACACGGACACCGCCAAGAGCATCCTGGAGGAGCTGACGCGCCTCGCGGAGAACGAGCTGGCCGAGTCCTTCACGGACGCCGACCGCACCCCGCCGGTCTTCGACCCAGAGACGAACACGGCGCCCGTACCGGCGTCCTTCAAGAAGAGCTACAAGGCCTTCATGGACTCGGAGTACTGGCGCCTGGGCCTGCCCGAGGAGATCGGCGGTACGACCGCTCCCCGCTCCCTGATCTGGTCGTACGCGGAACTGCTGCTCGGCGCGAACCCGGCCGTGTGGATGTACTCCTCGGGCCCGGCGTTCGCCGGCATCCTCTACGAAGAGGGCAACGACGTACAGAAGAAGATCGCCCAGATCGCGGTCGACAAGACCTGGGGCTCCACGATGGTCCTCACCGAGCCGGACGCCGGCTCGGACGTGGGCGCCGGGCGCACCAAGGCGGTCCAGCAGGAGGACGGCTCCTGGCACATCGAGGGCGTGAAGCGGTTCATCACCTCCGGTGAGCACGACATGGAGGAGAACATCCTTCACTACGTGCTGGCCCGCCCCGAGGGCCACGGCCCCGGCACCAAGGGCCTGTCCCTCTTCCTCGTACCGAAGTTCCTCTTCGACTTCGAGACCGGCGAGCTGGGCGAGCGCAACGGCGTGTACGCGACGAACGTCGAGCACAAGATGGGCCTCAAGGCGTCCAACACCTGCGAGATGACCTTCGGCGACCGGCACCCGGCCAAGGGCTGGCTGATCGGTGACAAGCACGACGGCATCCGGCAGATGTTCCGGATCATCGAGTTCGCCCGCATGATGGTCGGCACGAAGGCGATCTCCACCCTCTCGACCGGCTACCTCAACGCCCTGGAGTACGCCAAGGAGCGCGTCCAGGGTCCGGACCTCGCCAACTTCCTGGACAAGTCGGCGCCCAAGGTCACCATCACGCACCACCCGGACGTCCGCCGCTCGCTGCTCACGCAGAAGGCGTACGCCGAGGGCATGCGCGCCCTCGTCCTCTACACGGCCTCCGTGCAGGACGACATCCAGGTCAAGGAGGCGGCCGGCGAGGACACCGCCGCCCTGGAGGCCCTGAACGACCTGCTCCTCCCGATCGTGAAGGGCTACGGCTCCGAGAAGGGCTACGAGCAGCTCGCCCAGTCGCTGCAGACCTTCGGCGGCTCCGGGTTCCTCCAGGAGTACCCGATCGAGCAGTACATCCGCGACGCCAAGATCGACACCCTGTACGAGGGCACGACCGCGATCCAGGGCCAGGACTTCTTCTTCCGGAAGATCGTCCGCAACCAGGGCGCTGCCCTCAACTCCCTCGCCGAGGACATCAAGAAGTTCCTCGCCCCGGGCACCGGCGGCGAGGAGCTGGCGGCGGCCCGCGAGCAGCTCGCCAAGGCGGCCGTCGAGCTGGAGGCGATCGTCGGCCTGATGCTGACGGACCTCGCGGCGACCGAGCAGGACGTCAGGAACATCTACAAGGTGGGCCTCAACACCACCCGCCTGCTGATGGCCTCGGGCGACGTCGTCGTCGGCTACCTCCTCCTCAAGGGCGCCGCCGTGGCCGCCGAGAAGCTCCCGACGGCGTCCGCGAAGGACGTCCCCTTCTACCAGGGCAAGATCGCGGCGGCGAAGTTCTTCGCGGCCACCGTCCTGCCGGGCGTCACCGGCGCCCGCAAGCTCGCGGCGGGCGTCGACCTCGACGTGATGGAGCTGGACGAGGCCGCCTTCTAGCCACATCCTTCTCCGTACGCACGTACGTATGCGCGTACGCCCGCGGCAGGCCAAGTACGGCGGCCCGCACCCGGATTCGCACTCCGGGGCGGGCCGCCGTACTGCTGAAACGGGACACACCCCCACGGTCCACCAGGTGTCCGAAAACTGACTGACCGACCAGTTGTCCGGCCTTCACAGCCCCGTTACGAGAGCCCGCTCACCATCCCAGGGAGCGGGCGCTATTACGTCGTTAAGGTGAACCCCATGAGCGCACCCCACCGCTTCGACCGCGGCCACACCGACGACCTGATGTCCTTCCTGGCGGCGAGTCCGTCGCCGTACCACGCCGTGGCGAACACCGCCGAGCGGCTGGAGAAGGCCGGCTTCCGCCAGGTCGTCGAGACGGACGCCTGGGACGCGGAAGGCTCGGCGGGCTCCGCGTCCGGGAGCGGCGGCAAGTACGTGCTGCGCGGCGGCGCGATCGTGGCCTGGTACGTCCCCGAAGGAGCCGCGCCCCACACGCCGTTCCGGATCGTCGGTGCCCACACCGACTCCCCGAACCTGCGGGTCAAGCCGGTGCCCGACCTCGGCGGCCACGGCTGGCGCCAGGTCGCCGTGGAGATCTACGGCGGACCGCTGCTCAACTCCTGGCTCGACCGCGACCTCGGTCTGGCCGGCCGTCTCACCCTCCGGGACGGCACCAACCGCCTGGTGAACATCGACCGCCCCCTCCTGCGAGTCCCCCAGCTCGCCATCCACCTCGACCGGGCCGTGAACACGGACGGCCTGAAGCTCGACAAGCAGCGCCATCTGCAGCCTATTTGGGGTATGTCGGACGACGTCCGCGAGGGCGACCTGATCGCCTTCCTCGAAGAGGAGTCCGGACTCGCGCCGGGCGAGGTCACCGGCTGGGACCTGATGACCCACTCCGTCGAGGCACCCGCCTACCTGGGCCGCGACCGCGAGCTGGTGGCCGGCCCGCGCATGGACAACCTCCTGTCCGTGCACGCGGCGACGGCGGCCCTGGCCGCCGTCGCGACGAGCGGCCGGGAGGTCCCGTACATCCCGGTCCTCGCGGCCTTCGACCACGAGGAGAACGGCTCGCAGAGCGACACGGGCGCGGACGGGCCGCTGCTCGGCAGCGTGCTGGAGCGTTCGGTGTTCGCGCGGGGCGGCTCGTACGAGGACAAGGCGCGGGCGTTCGCCGGCACCGTCTGCCTGTCCTCCGACACCGGCCACGCCGTCCACCCCAACTACGCGGAGCGCCACGACCCGACGCACCACCCGCGCGTCAACGGCGGCCCGATCCTCAAGGTGAACGTCAACAACCGCTACGCCACGGACGGTTCGGGCCGCGCGGTCTGGGTCGCGGCCTGCGACAAGGCCGGCGTCCCCTTCCAGAACTTCGTCTCCAACAACTCCATGCCCTGCGGCACGACGATCGGCCCGATCACGGCGGCGAGGCACGGCATCAAGACGGTCGACATCGGGGTGGCGATCCTGTCGATGCACAGCGCACGCGAACTGTGCGGCGCGGACGACCCGCATCTGCTGGCGAACGCGCTGGTGGCGTTCCTGGAGGGGTAGGCAGCGAAGGGGAGTTGACGCAGGGGCGTCCCCGCGGTCGCGCATACCTGTCCGAGGCCGGGGCACCCGAACCCGACCGGCATCTCCGGAAGGACCGGACCGGACAGGGAGGCGACACTCATGAGCCTCGGCGGCTGCATCATCCTCATCGCCGTAGGAGCCATCCTCACCTTCGCGACCGACTGGGAGATGGAGGGGGTCAACCTCGACCTGGTCGGCGTCATCCTGATGATCGTCGGGGTGATCGGCGCCCTGGCGTTCCGCAGCGTCGCCCGCCGCAGGCGGGTCCTGCTGCCGAACTCGACGACAGTGATCGACGAGGACCGCCACCACGGCTGAGTCCTCAGGCCAGGGCGTGCCCCGTCGTTACGTCCACATGACCGGGCACGTCGTCGTGGCGATCGCCGACGGTCAGGGTGCCGGACGGTTCGAGGAGCAGGATCTCGGTACGGACCGGGGCGTACGGCCTGTGCTCGACGCCCCGGGGAACCGTGAACGCCGAGCCCTTCGGCAGCACGACAGTGCGCTCACCGGCCGACTCCCGCAGGGCGATGTGCAGTTCACCGTCCAGGACGAGAAAGAACTCGTCCGTGCCCTCGTGCACATGCCAGACATGCTCGCCCTCGACCTTCGCGACGCGTACGTCGTAGTCGTTGACGGTGGTGAGGATGCGGGGGCTCCACAGCTCGGAGAAGGAGCCGAGGGCGACTGGGACGGAGACGGGGAGCGAGACGGGCTCGGTGGAGGTCATGCCCCCATCGTGAGCCGTGACGGTGCCCCGAACGAGTGCTAGAAATCGCACATGCCGCAAGGATCCTCTCAGTCCACTGCCGGACGGCACCCGCACCGCGTCGCCGTGATCGTCGACGAGGGCACGAACCCCTTCGAGGTGGGCGTCGCGACCGAGCTGTTCGGACTCCCGCGCCCCGAACTGGGCCTGCCGGGCCCGCTGTACGAGGTGACGGTGTGCGCGCCGACCCCCGAGGTCCGCCTGAACCACGGCTTCCTCACCCTCACCGGAGTACCGGGCCTGGAGGCGGCGGACGAGGCGGACACCCTCGTCGTACCGGGCCGCCCGGACAACGTCGTCCCGCGCGGCAGAGCCGTACTCGACGCGGTACGCCGCACCCACGCGCGCGGGGCCCGCGTCATGAGCCTGTGCACAGGCAGTTTCGCGCTCGCGGAGGCGGGCCTGCTGGACGGCCGCCGGGCGACAACACACTGGCTGTGGGCGAACACCTTCAGGCAACTGCACCCGCGGGTCCGCCTCGAACCGGACGTCCTGTTCACGGACGACGGCGACATCCTCACGGCCGCCGGCAGCGCAGCCGCATTGGACCTCGGGCTGCACATCTGGCGTACGGACCATGGTGCCGAGGTCGCCAACGCGGTCTCCCGGCGCCTGGTGTTCGCCGCCCACCGGGACGGCGGGCAACGCCAGTTCGTGGAACGCCCGGTGCCCGCGACCCCGGACGAGTCCCTCGGCCCGCTGCTGGCCTGGGCCCAGGAACGCCTGGCCGACCCCCTGACGGTGACGGGCCTGGCGGCCAGGGCGGCGGTCTCACCGGCGACCCTGCACCGCCGCTTCCGCGCCCAGCTGGGCACCACACCCCTGACCTGGCTGACGGGAGAACGAGTGACCCTGGCCCGCCGCCTGATCGAACGGGGCGAGGAACGCCTGGACGTCGTGGCGGCCCGCAGCGGCCTGGGCACGGCGGCGAACCTGCGCGCCCGGCTCCGCCACGAGACGGGACTCAGCCCATCGGCGTACCGACGGCGTTTCGGACGCGGTGGCGGGGAACCGGTGAGTACATGAGATTCCTCGTACGCGACCGGCTGCTGGGCTTCGGCGACGACTACTGGATCGAGGACCAGCACGGCAACAAGGTCTACCTGGTCGACGGCAAGGCGATGCGCCTGCGGGACACCTTCGAGCTGAAGGACACGCGGGGCAGGGTCCTGATCGACATCCACAAGAAGATGCTGGCCCTGCGGGACACGATGGTGATCGAACGGGACGGCGACCGTTTGGCGACGATCAAACGCAAACGCCTGTCCCTGCTCCGCAATCACTACCGGGTATCACTGGTGGACGGCACCGAACTGGACGTCAGCGGCAAGATCCTGGACCGCGAGTTCGCGGTCGACTACGACGGCGAACTCCTGGCCCAGATCTCCCGCCGCTGGCTGCACATCCGGGAGACCTACGGAGTCGACGTCGTACGCGACGACGCGGACCCGGCCCTGCTGATCGCGGTGGCGGTATGCGTGATCCACCTGGCGGAGAAGGAACGGGGCGAGGACTGACCCCCAGAGCCCGTCCGGCGTTTGAGGACGAGGCCGTTCAGGCCGATCTTTGGGGGGGGGGGGGGGG
>NZ_PJME01000054.1 GCF_002954775.1 Streptomyces geranii | reverse complement strand
CCCCCCCCCCCCCCGGGATGGGACGGGTAGGGGCGGCGGGGGCGAAAAACTACCCGTCCCCCTCCACCCGCACCCCCAACTCCGCAGCGAACACCCCCGCCAAATCAAGCAACTGCACCGGACTGATCACCGCCCCCGCCAACCGATCCACCCCCCGCGCAAACCCCCACACCACCGCCCGCCGAAAATCCACATCCCTCAACGTCGCCGCAGTGAAGTCCGCCCCCTTCACCACACACCCCACAAACTCCACCCGCTCCAGCACCGCACCCCCGAAGTCAGGCTCCACCAACACACACCCCTCGAAGACGACGTCCTTCAACTTCGCCTTGCGCAGGTTCAGATAGTCGATCTTCCCGCCCCGCACCACCACCCGCTCCAGCACAGCCCCATGCAACTGCACCCCACCCAACCGAGCATCGACCAGCTCCACATCACGCAAGGTCGACTCGGCAAGGTTCGTACCGACACCCCGTATCCCCGTGAGGACGGAGTCGAGCAGCCGGGCGTGATGCAGCCGGGTCTCGTCCAGCGCGCACCCCGTCAGCGCGCAGTCCATGAACCGCGCACCCCCACCGTCCTGCCCGGCGAAGTCGACGTCCCGGAACTCCAGCCCGTCATAGTCCCCGTCCGCCTCCAACTCCCCACCCCCGAACGCCTCCAACACAGGCAACCGCACCTCGGCCCGCCGAGCCGCCTTAACCCCGGCCCCACCGGAACCACCCGCTCCACGCACCACTCGCCCAGCCATGCCCCCATCCTGCACCCCACCACTGACAACTCCCCCGACCCCCTTGCCCCTTTGCCTCTCTTGACCTAAAGCAAGCTTGAGGTTGAAGAGTGGAAAAGAACTCCCGCGAAACACCCACCACCAACCACCACCACCAACCACCACCAGCACCCACCCACCAGCCACCCACAACCCACCACCCACACCCCCGGGGAACCCAAATGCAAGCCATCCGCCTGCACACCTTCGGCCCCGCCGAAAACCTCACCTACGAACAGGTCGACGACCCGACCCCAGGCCCCGGCCAGGTCCGTATCGCCGTAGCCGCAGCCGGCGTACACCTCCTGGACACCGCACTCCGCGAGGGCTTCCAGGGCCCCGCACCGGAACCCACCCCCCTGCCGACCATCCCCGGCCGCGAGGTCGCCGGCATCGTCGACGCCCTAGGTGAGGGCACCCCGGAGCTGTGGCGCGGCAAGCGTGTCGTCGCCCACCTCGGTTTCCGGCCCGGCGGCTACGCCGAACTCGCCGTCACCGACATGGAACGTCTGCACGAGATCCCGCCCGGCCTCGACTTCGCCCAGGCCGTCGCGATGATCGGCACGGGACGTACGACGATGGGCATCCTGCAGTACACCGACCTCGGCCCCGACTCCGTGGCCGTCGTCCCGGCCGCCGCCGGAGGCATCGGCACCCTCCTCGTGCAGTACGCCCGGCACGCCGGCGCCACCGTGATCGGCCTGGCCGGCGGCCCGGCGAAGACGGCCCTCGTCGAGGCGAACGGCGCCGACCTCGCCGTCGACTACACGGACCCCGGCTGGCCGGACAAGGTCCGCGCGTACCTCGGCGGCCGGCCCGCCACGGTCGTCTTCGACGGAGTGGGCGGCGAGATCGCCCGCGAGGCCACCGCACTGCTCTCCCCCACCGGACAGCACCTGGTCTTCGGCTGGTCGGGCGAGGGCCTCCACGACGGCGTCCCCCACCTCATAGAGGGCGTCTCCGAACAGGTCCTGGGCCCGCCGATGCTGAGCAGGGCAGGCGGCCCGGACCCCCTCCGCACCCTCGAACTACGCGCCCTCACCGAAGCCGCCACCGGCCGCCTGACCCCGGCCGTACACCGCTTCCCCCTCACCGAAGCGGCCACCGCCCACCGAGCCCTCGAAACCCGCGGCACGACCGGCAAGGTGGTACTTGAGCCCTGACTAGACCGAGAGAGCGCCCCGACAGGGGCGCGGGGAACTGCGCGACCAACCACAACGGTGCCGCACCAACCCAACAACCAACACCCACCCACCCACCGCACCAACCACCACCCCACCGCCCCCGCAGCGCGCTCAGCCCCGCCCAGCCACCCGATCCGCCACCCGAGCCAACCGCGAGGCCCGCTCCCCACCCCCGGCCGACTCCCGCCGATCCGCGGCCCGATAGGTCGCGTACATCCCCCGCACCCCCACCCACCGCAACGGCTCCGGCTCCCACTTCCGCACCCGATGCCCGACCCACGGCAGATCGGTCAACTCGGTCCGACCCCCCACGCCCACCGGACCACCCTGCTCCGAATCCCCCGAATCCCCCGAGTCCAGCAGCACCAGATCCCGCAACGTCCGCGCCGCGAGATTGGCCGTGGCGACACCGGAACCGACGTAACCCCCCGCCCAACCCAGCCCCGTAGCCCGGTCCAGCGTCACCGACGCGCACCAGTCGCGCGGCACCCCCAGCACCCCCGACCAGGCGTGCGCGACCCGCACCCCGCCCAGCGAGGGAAAGAAACGCACCAGGATCTCCCGCAACGCCTCTACCGTCGCCGCCTGCGTACGCCCGTCGTTGTCCGTCCGCGACCCGAACCGGTACGGCACCCCGCGCCCGCCCAGCGCGATCCGCCCGTCCGCCGTCCGCTGCGCGTACATGTACGCGTGCGCCATGTCCCCCAGCGCCTCCCGCCCCGCCCAGCCGACCTCCGCCCACTGCGCGTCCGTCAACGGCTCGGTCGCGATCATCGACGAGTTCATCGGCAGCCAGGTCCGCCGCTGCCCCTTCAGCGAGGCCGTGAACCCCTCCGTGCAGCGCAGAACATAGGGCGCGCGCACCGTCCCGTACGGCGTCACCGCGTGCCGCGCGCGGATCTCCGTCACCGGCGTCCGTTCGCGGACGACGACACCCAGCGCCTCGACGACCGCCGCGAGCCCCCGCACCAGCTTCACCGGATGCACCCGCGCCCCGTGCGGCGTCCACGACGCCCCGAGGGCACCGGCCACCCGCACCCGCTCGGCCGCCTCCTCGGCGCCGTACAACTCGCGGTCGTCCTCCCCGTACGACAGCTCCACCGCGTGGAAGTCCCTCAGCCGGGCCAACTGAGCCGGGGTACGGGCGACTTCGAGCACACCCCCCTGATGGATGTCGGCGTCGATGCCCTCAGCCCCCGCCGCCCGCACCACCTCCCCGACCGTCGCGTTCATGGCCCGCTGCAGCCGTACGGCGGCCTCATGACCGTGCACGCGCGCGTACCGCTCCCGCCCCGCGACCCCGTTGTACAGCCAGCCCCCGTTGCGGCCGGAGGCCCCGTAGCCGCAGAACTCCTTCTCCAGGACGACGATCCGAAGAGAGGGCGCAGCCTTCTTCAGGTAATAGGCCGTCCACAGCCCCGTATAACCGCCCCCGACGATCACGACATCCGCCGTCGCGTCCCCGTCGAGAGACGCACGCGGGACAGGCAGCCCATCCCCCGCGTACCAAAAGGAAACCCGCCCATTGACGATCCCGCTCATAGCGCCGGACGTTAACGCCTCGACGCCCCCACTGTCTCCTTCGGATTCCACACCTTCCCACCCCTCCCCCACGTCAACGGCCAACAGCAGAAGCCGACTACGGCCGCAGTGAAGTGCCCCAGATCGGTGAAGGTACGGGAGAAGACGAGCGGCACCCCGTACACACCGAGAACCCCCACCACGTACACGTACCGCCAAGGCCGCGCGATCCGGTACGCGAGCACGGCGACCACCCCCGCCAGCGCGTAACTCACCCCGAAATCCATCACATCCGCCGCCGAAGCGGGCGCCGACCCGTCCCGGATCGCCCGCCACACCGCACCCTGACTGACCAGCGTCGCCACCACATGGCAGACCACACACACCACCACCCACCGCAGGGTCCCCAGCCACCGCTCGGCCGTCGCGTGGAACAGCGAATACAGCACGACGTACGGGGTCCACCACCCGTCGATCCACATCGCACTGGAGATCAGCACCCGCACGGGATGGTCCGACAGCTCGTTGATGTTCGTCGACCGCTGCCGCAGGAACTCCTCCTGGAACTCCGCCGACATGTGATGCACGGCCACCGTCGTGAAGAACAGCACAAGCAGCCACACATAGGTGCCCGGAGCACTACGGATGTAGGCCCACACCCGCCGCGGGCCCGCCGAAAATCGCATGCCCCAAATTTACGCACGCACATAAAGTCACCGAATGCCCCCCACCCCTACTCCGCGCCGGATCCACATCCCCGAAGACCTCACGACCACACAGCTCAAATACAACGGGGAGGCGGGCCGGGCCTTCATCACCGCACTCCCCACCCGCACGGCCGACTTCCTGGACCGCTGGAACCTCCGCGTGGACGGCACCTCCATGCACGGCGTAACAGCCCTGGTGGTCCCGGTCCGCCGCCCCGACGACACCCCGGCGGTCCTCAAACTCCAACTCCTGGACGAGGAGAGCGAAGGCGAGGCACCGGCCCTACGCCACTGGAACGGCGACCACGCCGTACGCCTCCTGGACCACGACCCCACCACCGGCACGATGCTCCTGGAACGCCTGGACCACACCCGCATGCTGTCGACCGTCCCCGACCCCCACGAGGCCACCCTGGTCATCGCGACCCTGCTGTCCCACCTCACGGCCACCCCGGCCCCACCGGGCATCCGCACCCTCGCCGACATCGCACAAGCCATGCTGGACCAGGCCCCGGACGCCCTGCGCACACTCCCGACCCCCGAGACCCGCACCCTCCTGACGGACTGCGCGGCGGCCCTGCGCGAAGTAGCTCCCGACCCCGGCGACCGCCTGCTCCACTGGGACCTCCACGACGAGAACGTCCTGGCGGCAGACCGCGCCCCCTGGCTGGCGATCGACCCCAAACCCCTCGCCGGAGACCCCGGCTTCGACCTCTGGCCGGCCCTGAACAACCGCTTCGACGCAGACGACGTCCTCTGGCGCTTCGACGCCCTGACGGACGCACTCTCCCTGGACCGCGAACGAGCCCGCGCCTGGACCCTGGCCCGGGTCCTCCAGAACGCCCTGTGGAACATCGAGGACGGCGACCCGGTGGAGGAGACAGACCTGGAACTGGCCCGACAGCTACGGAACCCGCAGTAGCCGGAACCCCTGCCGGACCCGGCCGCCCCTAGACCGCCCCTCAGCCGCGACGACGCCATGCCCGTCTCCGGCGGAATGACCAGCAGGACCCATCATCCGGTGCCGGAAAAACGGGGCCACCAGGCACCGTCCAAGAGCCGCAGGTGGGCACGGTCACCACCCAAGGCGCACTCGTTCCTCCCTCCGGAGCGTGCGGGAGTACCGTGGAACAACCGAGGGCTCCCGCCGCACCGGCATCCGGCCCGGCACCACGCCCTCGCGTTTCCCTCCCCAAAAGCAGCCCGTGACCCCGGCCGCGCCATCCGCAGCGAGGCCGAGGAGCCCCACCATGTCCATCCCCACCACCCCGTCCACGACAAAACTCCCCACAAGCACCGAACCGCCGCCCCCGCCCTACGACGGCACCTCCCCCTTCCCGACCGACAAGAGCCCGGCGCCCGCACGGAACAACGGGCAACGGATCTACGTCGCCGTCACCGCGACCATCGTCGTCCTGCCGTTCGCCGCACTCGGACTGGCCTGCTGGCTGCTCTGGGGACGACTCGTCCACCCCGTCGACCTCGCACTCGCCGCCGCCCTCTACACGATCACCGGCCTCGGCGTCACGGTCGGCTTCCACCGCGGCCTCACCCACGGCTCGTACCGAGCCGACCGCCCCCTACGCATCGCCCTCGCCGTAGCCGGATCGATGAGCTTCCAGGGCGACGTCATCGGCTGGGTCGCCACCCACCGCCGCCACCACGCCCACACCGACCGCCCCGGCGACCCGCACTCGCCCTACCGCTACGGCACCCACCTGCGCGGCCAGCTGCACGGACTGCTCGACGCCCACCTCGGCTGGCTGTTCCGCAACGAACCCACATCGGCGGAGCGCTACGCCCCCGACCTCCTCGCCGACCCCGACATCCGAGCCGTCTCCCGCGCCTTCCCCCTGCTGTGCCTGTTCACGCTCGCACTGCCCTTCGGCCTCGGCTGGGCGATCGGCGGCAACTGGCTGTACGGCGTAACCGGCCTGCTGTGGGCAGGACTCGTACGCATCGCACTGCTCCACCACGTCACCTGGAGCGTCAACTCGCTGTGCCACATGATCGGCAACCGCCCCTTCCGCACCAGGCGCCACGACCGCGCCACCAACCTGTGGCCGCTGGCCCTCCTCTCCTTCGGCGAGAGCTGGCACAACCTCCACCACGCCGACCCCACCAGCGCCCGCCACGGCGTCGACCGCGGCCAGATCGACCCCTCGGCCGCCGTCATCCGCCTCTTCGAACGCGCCGACTGGGTCCACGACGTACGCTGGCCGACCCCGGACCGAGTCGCCGCCCGCCGCACCTGACGTCCAACCACCCACCCCGACACGGGCATCGCCCGCACCCGCGAACCAACCGCGCAGTTCGACGGCGACGATCAACCGTCCCGCTCACCGGGCAGCGCCGTCGCGGGCGCCGGAATGGCCGACGTATCGAAACCGCCCGAGACGATCTGCGCGGCAAGATCCGAAAGACGCAGGTGACGGGCGCGAGCGTAAGTACGGAACACGGCGAAGGAATCATCGACAGAGGTGTTCCACCGCTCCGCCAGAAAGCCCTTGGCCTGTTCGATCAGAATGCGGCTCGTCAGCGCGTTCTCCAACTGACTGTTCTCGACATGGGACCGCTCAAGCGTCCGCTGCTGCAGAATCGCGATGGTGGCCACATCAGCGAGCGCCTGAGCAAGCGCGATGTCGTCATCCCCCAGGACATGCGGGGTCGTCTGAAAAAGATTGAGAGCGCCGACAACCCGGCTACGCAACCGCAGCGGTATGGCATGAGTGGTCACGTACCCGGTCGCGATGGCCCGCTCGGCGAAGTGCGGCCAGGCCTCGACCGCCTCCGGCGCGGTCAGCCCGATGTTCGTGCGGGCGGCACCCGTGCGATAACACTCCACACACGGACCCTGATCATGCTGGAGCGCGAAGAGTTCCAACAGACGAGTGTGCTCGTCCGAGGCCGCGATGATCTGCAGTTCACCGTGCGCGTCCACCAACAGAATCCCCGCCGCCGACACATCCAGCAGCTCCACACAGCGCGCCGACAACCGGTGCAACAGGTCAATGACATCGAAGTCCTCGACCAGAGAGTCCGCGACCTCCACGAAGATCTCCGCCAGACGTCGTTCACGGGCCACGATCATCATCCCTTTCCACCATCGGGCGAATACGGCCCACTTACATCGTCGTCGAAGCGCAGCCTGCGGGCGACCACATCCGCCGCGATGTCACGCAGAGGACGCTCACTGCTGTACGCATAAGCCCGCAAGCGCAACAGAGCCTCCTGTATGGACACCTCCAACTGGACGCTGACCATGCCCGTGGCCTGGTGCACAACCGCACGACGCAACACCGACGGAGACTCCGGCACCACACCGAGCCCCGGAACACCCCCACCACGCCCATCACCGTCCAGAAGAGCGCCCGTCAGTACGGCGGTCAGAGCGGTGGCGTCGGTGAACTGCTGCTGACTCAACCGCCGCCCACCGTCGCACAGCACCGTCAGCACACCGATCCGAATGGCCCCGATACCCAACGGAAAACAGCACACACCGTGTACGCCCAGCCCACGCGCCGCCGGCAACAACACAGGCCAACGCTCAGCACGCACCCACGCCAAGTCCGGCTCCAGCACAGGCGAGCCGGAACGGACCGCATCCGGCCCCGGACCCTCCCCCAACGTGAACTGAAGCTCCTCGAACCGGGCACTCAACTCGGGGTAGTGCCACAACGGCTCGGCCGTCCGGTCCGCACCGACCAGCAGCGACAGCGCGACACCCTCGGCACCCAACGCCCGCGCGCAGAGGCGAGCCGGATCCTCCACCTCGCCCAGACGCAGCGACCGCAGGACGTCGGCCATGCCGTCGCTGATCACCCGTCTCCGTCCCGCGCGGGCCGGGGCACTTCAGGGTGAGGCGTCGCCTGGCTTGCTCCGTACACTACGTGCCCCGGTCCGCCGCCGCACGGTCCGCGGGTATGTCCAGCCAGGCATCCTGAGGGCTCGCGTACCGCGGGAAACAGTCCTGCAGACCGGCCGCCCGGAACACCAGACTCACACCCGGCGGATGATGCACGACCCGCAGCCACCCACGCCGCCCAAGACAGTCCCTCCGCGCCGCGCACAACGGCCCCAGGACACTGCCGTCCATGAACGTGACACCACGCAGATCCACGACGATGAACGCCCGCCCGCTGCCACGCCGGGCATCCGCCAAGTCACGGGCCAAAGCCGGCACGGTCGTCAGATCCAGCTCGCCACCGGCCGTGACCACACGCAACTCGTCGAGCAGGCCGGAATACGGGCCCATACGCCCCAACTCCATCTGTCACCCGGATGGCTTTCGCCTTGCGCAGGGCCTCTGTTGCGCGAAACGGGACGATACGGAGAGGGCCGGGGGCTCGGGCGGACCGTAGTACGAGAGTACTGCCGCAGAGTGACCGACCTGCCGCCCTCGCCCCAGGTACGCACGAGATCGATCGAAAGTGTCCTCCCTGGTCGATTCCTGACGGAATCGAGGACAGAGGCGACAGGACATCAATACGCACCGAGGGCGCCCGACGACCAGTCAGCAGCCCCGCACCTTCCGCCGCCCTTCACACCGGCTGCGTAACAGGTCATACCCCGAGCCGGCCATGAAAGAAGCCCAGGTCAGATTGGGCCGACCTGGGCTGTGGAGCCCCCTGTCGGATTCGAACCGACGACCTGCTCATTACAAGTGAGCTGCTCGTTCCAGCTGAGCTAAGGAGGCACCGCGCACCACAACGCCGTACGCGAAGGCGGCTCCACTGTACACAGAGCGCGATCCCCCGAGCGACGGAGTTCGTGGTCGGACCCGGCCTCGAAAAACAAACGTAACCATCCGCGCACCCGTTCGTCGATCGCTCTGACGTGCTGTTCCGAAGATCAGATCGTCGGGGAGGATGCGTGGGGACATCGGGGGAGTCGGGGAAGCATCCGCAGCGGAAGCAGAAGGGGCGGTCTCCGGATTCGGCGACGTATCTCCGGGAGTGGACGTGTGGCGAGTGCGGGGTCGTCCATGACCGGGATGTGAACGCCGCCGTGAACCTTCGGGACGAGGGGCTGCGGCTGGCCGGGAATGCCTGTGGAGCGCGTGTAAGACCGTTCAGGCGCAGTTCACGAGGGCTGTGTGCGTCGGCGGTGCGTGATGAAGCAGGAAGCCCAAGGGCAAGGCCAAAAGTGAGTTGCTCTGCCTGCTCGTAGGTTTCCGTCTCGAAAATTTCCGCGAAGTTCACATCCCTCCCCCTACTGACAGAAGACGGATCCCCAGGTACCGTCCAGATTCAGTCCGCGTATGTGGACTACACCACCTTCCTACAACGGATCGTCCGGCACGTTCCTGCCGGTAGAAGGGGGCCCATCACCATGGCCACTGTTTCGTTCGACAAGGCGACCCGCATCTACCCGGGCACCGAGAAGCCCGCTGTAGACGGTCTGGAGATCGAGGTCGGGGACGGCGAGTTCCTGGTCCTCGTCGGTCCGTCCGGTTGCGGTAAGTCCACCTCGCTCCGCATGCTCGCGGGGCTCGAGGACGTCAACGCCGGCGCCATCCGCATCGGTGACCGCGACGTCACGCACCTGCCGCCGAAGGACCGGGACATCGCGATGGTGTTCCAGAACTACGCGCTGTACCCGCACATGACCGTCGCCGACAACATGGGCTTCGCGCTCAAGATCGCCGGCGTCAACAAGGCCGAGATCCGCCAGAAGGTCGAGGACGCGGCGAAGATCCTCGACCTCACCGACTACCTCGGCCGTAAGCCGAAGGCACTCTCCGGTGGTCAGCGGCAGCGTGTCGCCATGGGTCGGGCCATCGTGCGTGAGCCCCAGGTCTTCCTCATGGACGAGCCGCTGTCGAACCTCGACGCCAAGCTCCGTGTGTCGACGCGTACGCAGATCGCCTCGCTGCAGCGCCGTCTCGGCATCACCACCGTCTACGTCACCCACGACCAGGTCGAGGCCATGACCATGGGCGACCGGGTGGCCGTACTGAAGGACGGTCTGCTCCAGCAGGTCGACTCCCCGCGCAACATGTACGACCGCCCCAAGAACCTCTTCGTGGCCGGCTTCATCGGCTCCCCCGCCATGAACCTGATCGAGGTCCCGATCACCGACGGCGGCGTGAAGTTCGGCAACTCGGTCGTGCCGGTCAACCGCGAGGCCCTCACGGCCGCCGCCGACAAGGGTGACACCACCGTCACGGTCGGCGTCCGTCCCGAGCACTTCGACGTCGTCGAGCACAACGGTGCCGCCGCCGACGCCCTGTCCAAGGCCAGCGAGGACGCTCCGGCCGGTCTCGCCGTCTCCGTGAACGTCGTCGAGGAGCTGGGCGCCGACGGTTACGTCTACGGCAGCGCCAAGGTCGGCGACGACACCAAGGACCTGGTCGTCCGCGTCAGCGGCCGTGCCGTCCCGGACAAGGGCGCCACGCTGCACGTCGTCCCCCGTCCGGGCGAGATCCACGTGTTCTCGACCTCCACGGGCGAGCGTCTGACCGACTGACACGTCGACTGACACACCGGTTTCAACAGTTTCACCGGTTTGAAGTGACGAAGGGCCCCGCGGCTTGCCGTGGGGCCCTTCGCGCGTCCGCGCACCGGTGGCCCGAAACCCCGGCACTCCGGTCATTTCGAATCATGTACGTCAACGCCCTACCCGGTGAACGGCACCAATTCATCCCCCAAATTGGTGACTAAATGTCGCCAAATCAGCACCGAGCGCTACCCTCACTCGCGTGAAGCACTCCACTAACCAACTGACGCGACGTGGCCGTGGCCCAGCCCGCCGGATCGGCCGTAGCCTCGCCCTTGTCCTGCCCGTCGTCCTGGTGCTGTCCGGGACCCTCGCGGTCACCCGGGTCAACTGGTCGGGGAGCCCCTCGGACTCGGTGCTCACGGCCTCCTCCGAGGACCTGGCCGCCCGAGCCGCCGCTGCCCGAGCCCCGCAGGACGTCCTGCGGGACCAGCTGCTCCTGGAACTCCAGGACAAGGACCCCGGCACCGCCCTCACCCACCTCCAGCAGGCGGTGAACGGCCAGCCGTCCCTCGCGAAGCACTGCACGTCCATCGCCCGCGCCCTCGGCCGTGCCGCAGTCCGCGTGTACGGCCCCTCCCGAGCCCAGTCGTACTCCCGCCCGGTCTGCGACACCTCCTTCGCGACAGGGGTGGCAGCGGCCCACAGCTAGCAACGGTCACACGCCCCTGGAAGGCGCCCCGCAGGGGCTGCCTTCCAGGGGCGCGGGGAACTGCGCGCCCAGCCCCCACCGGGCCCGCAGCCCCCGCGGAGCGCCCTGCGGAGCGCCCCGTAGAGTGCGGAGCATGACCGCTCCACACGCCACGACACCCCCCACGCAAGCCGTGGTCCTGGCCGGAGGCCAGGGCTCCAGGCTCCGCCCGTACACCGACGACCGCCCGAAGCCGATGGTCGAGATCCCCGGCACGGGGACGCCGATCATCGGCCACCAGCTCGTCTGGCTGGCCGAGGAGGGCGTGACGGACGTCGTCGTCAGCTGCGGTCATCTCGCCGAGGTCCTGCAGAAGTGGCTGGAGAGCGCCGATCTGCCGCTGAGGGTCACCACGGTCGTCGAGACCGAACCCCTCGGCCGTGGCGGCGGCCTCAAGTACGCCGCCGCGCACCTCCCCGCCCCGGACCGGCCGTGGTACGCCACCAACGGCGACATCTGGACCCGCTTCTCGCTGCGCGACATGGCCGACTTCCATGCCGAGCGCGACGCCGTCGCGACCCTCGCGCTGGCCCGCCCGCGGCTGCCGTGGGGCGCCGTGCAGACGGACGGCTTCGGTCACATCACGGACTTCATAGAGTCCCCTCCGTCGACCTTCGAGATCAACGCGGGCGTGTACGTCTTCTCGTCCGAGTTCGCCGCCCTGCTCCCGGAGCGCGGCGACCACGAACGCACCACGTTCCCCCGTCTGGCCCGCGAGAACCGCCTGGCCGGCTTCCCGATCCCGCACGGCGCCTACTGGCGTGCCATCGACACCGCGAAGGACCTCACAGAGGCCGCGAAGGAACTGGCGACACTGGGCCGTTAGCGGACGGCTCGCCAACTCCCTTTTGTACGTACGCCGATGGGGTCCCGCACTGTGAAAGCGCGGGACCCCATCGGCGTATCGGCGTACAACTGCCTTGGCTAGCCGAGCAGTCCGCCCACCAGCCCCGGCTGGCCGGTGGAGGAGCCGCCGTTGCCGCCGTCACCGCTTCCGCCGGTGCCGCTGCCGCCCGTGGAGCCGCCGTCGGAGCCGCCCGGGGTGCCCGTGGAGCCGCCCGACGAGGACGGTCCGGCGCTGGTGCTTGGCGCCTGCTGGGCCGGGGTGGTCTGCTGCGGCGGGGCCTGGCCGCCGCCGCTGCCCTGGGTCTGGCTGGGGCTGCCGCCGGTGACGCTGCCGCTCTCGCGGGCCTCCTCGGGGGTGGTCGCGGCCTCGCCGGTCGTGGGAGCCGCCGAAGTGGCGTCCTGGGTCGGCGACTTGGTGGCCGCCGAGGGGCTCTTGGAGGCCTGCCGTTCGCCGGACCGCTCCGGGAGCGGGGAGCCGGGCAGTTCGTTGCGCGGGGCCTCGCCGGGGCCGGGGACGACCACGCGGTCGGCGTCGCGGACGGCGCCGCCGAGGAGCGAGCCGACGAGCAGCGTGAGCCCGATGACGACGGCGGTGACGAGGGCGCCGCGCCGCAGGACGTAACTGCGCAGCTCCCAGATGTCCGTACGGGGTCCGAGGCGCCGCCAGGCGCTGCCCGCGAGGCGGCCGTCGATGGAGTAGACGGGGGCGCCCGCGATGATCAGCGGCGACCAGGCGGCCAGGTAGATGATGTCGGGCGCGTCGTAGACGGGGACGCTCTTCCAGCTGACCGTGACGAGCAGGGCGGCGGAGAGCAGGGCGCCGCCGATCGCGGCGACGCGCTGCCACAGGCCCAGGACCGTGAGGACTCCCACGATGACCTGGAGGAAGGCGATGACGAGGCCGGAGCCGACGGGGTGCTGGAGCGCGAACTGGCGTAGTGGCTCGGCGACTTCCCAGGGGTGCAGGGTGTTGAGCCACTTCATCATGGAGCCGCGTTTGCCGCCGTCGAAGTAGACGGGGTCGCAGAGCTTGCCCATGCCGGCGTAGATGGAGATGAAGCCGAGGAAGATGCGCAGCGGGAGCAGGACGACGCCGAGGTTCATCCGGCGGCCGGGGTAATAGGCGTGCCGGACGGGGTCGTTGCCGTGGCGCTTGGCGCCGGTGCGCCGCCCGTCGGCGTCCCGCTCGTAGTCGTCGTACTCGTCGTAGCGGTCGTAGCGGTCGTCGGCGAACTCGCCGTGCCCGTGGCCGGGTTGGCCGTATCCGGGCTCGTCGTAGGCGCTGCCGACGGTGCGCATGTCGGGGAGCAGGCGGCCGGAGTCGGGGCTGTGGGTGCGCTGGCTGCCGACGACGGGGGTCTCGACGGTCTCGTCGAGGGTGCTGCCGGCGTAGTCGAGTTCCTCTTCGCCGATGCGCGGGATGACCTGCGTCGCTCCGGCGTCGGCGGTCGGCGGCTGTTCGCCGTGGCGCACGCTGGAGCCCCGTACGGCCTGGAGCAGCCGGTGGGCGCCGGTGTCGTCGGGGGCGGACTTCCCGCTCCAGACGACCGCGCGGCGGCGGCCGGGTGTGGCGCCGCCGGCGCCGGCGGCGGGGATGCGAGCCGTGTCCTCGGAGGCGCTGAGGTGCCGGGCGACGCGGGACGACGGTGCGGCCCGCCGCGTCGAGGCCCCCAACTGCACGCGGAAACTCGCATGGTTGACGATGACCTGCGCCGGATCGCTCGGCACCTTCACCATGCTCAGCGCGGGAACGTCGTCGTATCCCGACGAGCGGTCCCCCGTGGGTGTGCGGGGTGTTCTGGTGTCCACACTCATCTAACCGAGTGACGTGTGGTTAGGACACTGCTTTGACTTGGTGGATGTGTCCGGACCGCGTCAAGGTCGCGTCACCCGCCCGGATCCGCCCGTACGGGTGACGCCACGCACATGCGTTCAGGAGCGCTGGCGGAACGCCTCGTAGAGCACGATCCCGGCCGCGACACCGGCGTTGAGGGACTCGGTGCCGCCGGGCATCGGGATCCGGACGAGGTGGTCGCAGGTCTCGCCGACCAGCCGGGACAGTCCCTTGCCCTCGCTCCCGACGACGATCACGACGGGCCCGCCGAGCGCGGGCAGATCGCTGATCTCGGCGTCCCCGTCGGCGGCGAGGCCGACGACGACGATCCCGGCCTTCTGGTACGCCTCCAGGGTGCGCGTCAGATTGGTGGCGCGGGCGACGGGCGTACGGGCGGCGGCGCCGGCGGAGGTCTTCCAGGCGCCGGCGGTCATGCCGGCGGCGCGGCGCTCGGGCACGACGACGCCGTGGCCGCCGAAGGCGGAGACGGAGCGGACGACGGCGCCGAGGTTGCGCGGGTCGGTGACCCCGTCGAGGACGACGATGAGGGGGTCGACGCCGCTGTCGTAGGCGGCGTTGGCGAGGTCCTCCGGGTGCGCGTACTCGTACGGCGGGACCTGAAGGACGAGCCCCTGGTGGTTGAGCCCGTTGGTCATCCGGTCCAGCTCAGGACGCGGAGCCTCCATCAGATGAATGCCGCCGCGCTCACCGGCCAGCTGAAGCGCCTCGCGCACCCGCTCGTCGTTGTCGATGAACTGCTGGACGTACAGCATCGAGGCGGGCACGCCCTCGCGGAGCGCCTCGACGACCGAGTTGCGCCCGACGACGAGTTCGGAGGAGGCCTTGGCGCCGCGCCCCTTGGGTGCGGGCCGCCGCTGGACCTGCCTGGCCTTGGCCCCGGCAATACGGTTCTTCTTGTGCCCCTTGCGCGCCTCGGCGGGCGGCGTCGGGCCCTTGCCTTCGAGCCCCTTGCGCCGCTGGCCGCCGCTGCCGACCTGCGCGCCCTTCTTGCCGGACATGCGGCGGTTGTTGGAGGCGGCCATGACCTACCTGTCTGTTTGAAAGCGTGTGTGTACGTCTATGAGTGTGCCGCCCGGAGACCCGAGCGGCACAATCGATCAAGGAGATGTACGTATTTGCGGGGACTTTGCGGGGAAATGCTCAGCGCGGGCCGAGCGTCCAGCGCGGCCCCTGCGGACCGTCCTCGATGACGAGCCCCGACTGGTTGAGCTGGTCGCGGATGGCGTCGGCGGTGCCCCAGTCCTTGCGCCCGCGGGCCGCCTCGCGCTGGTCGAGGACGAGGCGTACGAGGCTGTCGACGACGCCGTGCAGATCCTCGCCCCGGTCGCTGTCGCCCCCGGCCCAGTGCGGGTCGAGGGGGTCGAGGCCGAGGACGCCGAGCATGGCGCGCACCTCGGCGAGGCGGGCCACGGCGGCTTCCTTGTCGTCGGCGGCGAGGGCGCTGTTGCCCTGCCGGACGGTGGTGTGCACGACGGCGAGGGCCTGCGGGACGCCCAGGTCGTCGTCCATGGCCTCGGCGAAGGCGGGCGGCACCTCGGCGGCGGGGTCGACGACACCGCCGGCCTTCTCGACGACGCGCTGCACGAAGCCCTCGATCCGGGCGAACGCCGACTCGGCCTCGCGCAGGGCCTCCTCGCTGTACTCGATCATCGAGCGGTAGTGCGGGGTGCCGAGGTAGTAGCGCAGGACGATGGGCCGCCAGGCCTTGACCATCTCGCTGACGAGGACGGAGTTGCCGAGGGACTTCGACATCTTCTCGCCGCTCATGGTGACCCAGGCGTTGTGCACCCAGTACGAGGCGAAGTCGTCGCCGAAGGCCTTGGCCTGGGCGATCTCGTTCTCGTGGTGGGGGAAGATCAGGTCGAGCCCGCCGCCGTGGATGTCGAACGCGGTCCCGAGGTACTTGTGGGCCATGGCGGAGCACTCGAGATGCCACCCGGGCCGTCCCCGCCCCCAGGGCGTCTCCCAGCTGGGCTCGCCCGGCTTTACGGCCTTCCACATGGCGAAGTCACGGGAGTCCCGCTTGCCGGTCTCGCCGTCGCCGGAGGGCTGGAGCAGGTTGTCGAGTTCCTGGTTGGACAGCTGGAGGTAGCCGGGGAAGGAGCGGACGTCGAAGTAGACGTTGCCGTCGGCCTCGTACGCGTGACCGCGCTCGATGAGCCCGCGCATCATCTCGACCATCTCGGTGACGTGCCCGGTGGCACGCGGTTCGTAGGTCGGGGGGAGGCAGCCGAGGGCGCTGTAGCCGTCGTTGAAGGCCCGCTCGTTCTCGAAGCCGATGGACCACCAGGGGCGCCCCTGTTCGGCGGCCTTCCTGATGATCTTGTCGTCGATGTCGGTGACGTTGCGGACGAAGGTGACGTCGTACCCGCGGTAGGTGAACCAGCGGCGCAGGATGTCGAAGTTCAGCCCGGACCGGATGTGCCCGATGTGCGGGGCGGCCTGCACGGTGGCGCCACAGAGGTAGATCGAGACACAGCCCGGCGTGAGCGGGGCGAAGTCACGGATCTGCCGGGCGCTGGTGTCGTACAGGCGAATGGTCACGGGACAAGCGTAGTGGCCCACACCGAGTGCCTGGCGACCCTTGTGAACAAGGGCCACATATTCGTGACATTCGCCCCGGCATTTCAGCCCGTCCGGCGTTTGAGGACGAGCGTGTTCAGCGCGATTGCGGGGGTCCGGGAGCGGCAGCCCCCAGGGATGGGACGGGTAGGGGCGGCGGGGGCGAGGAACTCTCGGGTTCAGCCCAGGCGGGCCACCAGGGCCGTTGCCACCGCCATCAGGCCCTCGTCTCTCCCCGGGAAGCCCAGCCCGTCCGTCGTCGCGCCGGAGACCGACACCGGTGCGCCGACCGCCTCCGACAGCACCTTCTGCGCCTCTTCCCGCCGTTTCCCGATCTTCGGCCGCGACCCCACCACCTGCACCGCGACATTGCCGATCGTGAACCCGGCCGCCCGCACGATCCGCGCCGCCTCCGTCAGCAGCGTCACCCCGGACGCCCCGGACCACTCCGGGCGCCCGGTGCCGAAGTGCTGGCCCAGGTCGCCCAGCCCCGCCGCCGAGAACAGCGCGTTGCACGCCGCGTGGGCGACGACGTCCGCGTCGGAGTGGCCGGCGAGTCCCGGCCCCTCGCCCTCCCACCTCAGGCCGGCGCACCACAGCTCCCGGCCCTCCTCGAAAGCGTGAATGTCGGTACCGATGCCGACCTGGGGCAGCAGCGGTACCGGTCCCCCGGAAACGTGCTCAGAAACCATCGTTCAGCCTCCTCCGGGCCAGTACCGCTTCCGCCAGCACCAGATCCAGCGGCCTCGTCACCTTGAACGCCTCCTCGTGCCCGGGCACGACCACCACCCGCAGGCCCAGCTGCTCGACCATGCTCGCGTCGTCGGTGACGTTCTCGGTCACCGTCTCGTGGGCCCGGACCAGGGTGTCGACGGCGAAACCCTGCGGGGTCTGGACCGCCCGCAGCCGCGCCCGCTCCGGCGTCGCCAGCACCGGCTCCGGTTCACCGGGCGTCGCCGCCGGCTCGACCTCCTTGACGGTGTCCGCGAGGGGCAGCGCGGGGACGACGGCCTGGGCGCCCTCCCGTACCGCCTCGATGACCGCGTCCACGGTGTCCACCGGGACGAGCGGGCGGGCGGCGTCGTGGACGAGGACTATGTCGATGCCGGGCGGCAGCGCGTCGAGGCCGAGCTTCACCGACTCCTGGCGGGTCTCGCCGCCGGGGACGACGAGGAAGTCGGTGCGCTCGGGCAGCGCGTGGGCGTCGAGGAGGGTCTTCACCTCGGCGGCGCCGTCCGGCGGGGCCACGACGACGACCAGGGACACGGCACGGGACGCGGCCATCGCGCGTACCGCGTGGATGAGCATGGGCGTGCCGTTCAGCGCGCGAAGCGCCTTGGGGGCGCCCGGGCCGAGGCGTACGCCCCGGCCGGCGGCCGGAATGACGGCGGCCGTACGTGCCCCGGGCGGTGTGGGGCGCGATTCGTCAGACATCGGTTCCTGTCAGGTTTGTGTGCCGAGCACTCGTGGGTATGGCCTGGAGGAGTGCCGGGCGCGAGCCTCGATCGGACCCTTCCGTGACATCCGGTCGAGCGGTCTCCGGGCCCGGCACGCCAATATCAGTACTACGGTGCTTCGGTAGTTACTACGGTGCGCTTCGGTACTGCCGGTACTTACTACCGGCACTACGGTGCCGGGAATTCTTGTCCGGGCATGAACATGCCGCAGCGCCCGGCGACATTGGATACGTCATCGGGCACCGCGGCATTTTCACTGTGTTGCCTGAACTCGGAAACGGGGCTTTTCAGGGCCGACGCCGAGCCAGGGTCAGGACGCGAGCACCTCGTCGAGCAGTGCCTCGGCCTTGTCCTCGTTCGTGTTCTCCGCGAGCGCGAGCTCGCTCACCAGGATCTGGCGAGCCTTGGCGAGCATGCGCTTCTCACCGGCGGACAGTCCGCGCTCCCGCTCACGACGCCACAGGTCACGTACGACTTCCGCGACCTTGATGACATCACCGGAGGCGAGCTTCTCCAGATTTGCCTTGTAACGACGTGACCAGTTCGTGGGCTCCTCGGCATACGGAGCGCGCAGCACCTCGAAGACCCGGTCCAGCCCGTCCTGACCGACCACGTCACGTACGCCGACGAACTCCGCATTGTCCGCCGGTACACGTACAGTCAGGTCACCCTGGGCGACCTTCAGCACCAAGTAGGTCTTGTCCACGCCTTTGATCTGGCGAGTTTCGATGGCCTCGATCAGCGCGGCCCCGTGATGGGGATAGACCACGGTGTCGCCAACCTTGAACGTCATGTGACAGGTACCCCTTCCGTGGCTATCCAGGGTAACACGGAAACGGCAGCTTCTGAATGGCGTTTTCGCAGGTCAGGGCATATCTCGGGGCTTGACAACAGCAACAGGAACGTGCTTCGAGAGGGCTCCGGGGACGGAGGCGAGGGGGGTATTCGCAGGTCGGAGCGGCTCTCCGAACGAAGTGAAACCCGGACGTTACACACACCTGGAGGCCCCGGCGGGCGACCATACCTCCACTTATGTCCACTTCCAAGTGTGCGACTTCCGCTACTCCGTTCGATGAGCGGAGTCCGGTGTGCGGTGAATCCGGAATTGATCACGGCAGTGGATCATCAAGCACATCATCCGCGGTGAACTGCGGGTGATCAATTCCTGATCCCCTTCATTCCTTCACCGTAAATGTGAATGTCGAAGTGGCTCTCGTGAGCGGTCCCGCACTCCGGGGAAGCACCCCGGCCGCGCCTAGAGGCGGGTCGGGTGCGGTGGCGTGGGAACGGCTCGGTAACCTAAGGCCGCTGACAGACACTTAGGGCGGCTTTACAAGGAGCTGCCCGTGCGTTCCAAGGAGTTGCCGCCGCCGTGAGCAGCAGCATTCGACGCGGCGCCCTCGCCGCATCCGCCCTCGCGTTCTCGGTCGCCACGCTCGCCGGGTGCGCAGCCGGGAACAACGCCCAGACACTGGAGGTCAAGCCGGACAACGCGGCCACGACCGTAGGTGACATCAAGCTGCAGAACGTCGTCGTCATCACCCAGCCGGAGATGGAGTCGACCGGTCCGGCCGTCATCGCCGCGACCGTGTTCAACACCGGGATCAAGCCGCAGACGCTGGAGTCGATCACCGTCCCCGGCACCGGCAAGACCGCCGAGCTGACGCCCGCGAAGGGCAAGGACCTGACCATCCCGGCGGGCGGCTCGCTGATCATCGGCGGCGCGGACAACGCCTCCGCGGTGCTGCCCAGCAGCCGGGAGGCGGTCAAGGACGGCAACGCGCAGAAGGTCACCTTCACCTTCAGCAGCACCGGTGACGTGAGCCTGCGGGCCTTCGTCGTCCCCGCGGAGAGCTTCTTCGCCTCGTGGGGCCCGACCGAGGTCCCGGCGGTCCCGGGCGGCGCGAGCGCCTCCCCGACCACGTCCGCCGAGCCCGGGACGTCCGGCTCCCCCAGCCCGACCGGGGCCGTCGAGACCCCCGAGGCGGGGACGACCCCGACCGCCTCGGCGTCGGAGACGGACACGGCCGCCGGCCACTGAGCCGCCGTACGGACCCGCTGTACGTCGAAGGGCGGGACCTCCCGGAGGAGGTCCCGCCCTTCGACGTACCGACGTACTGACGTACTGACGTACCGGCGAGCCGTCGTAACGGCTGTGGTCGGCCGGTTTACGGCTCGAACTTGTAGCCGAGGCCGCGGACCGTGACCAGGTACCTGGGCGCCCCCGGGTCCGGTTCGATCTTGGCGCGGAGGCGCTTGACGTGGACGTCGAGGGTCTTGGTGTCGCCGACGTAGTCCGCGCCCCAGACCCGGTCGATGAGCTGCATGCGGGTCAGTACGCGGCCCGCGTTGCGCAGCAGCATCTCCAGGAGGTCGAACTCCTTGAGGGGGAGGTCGACCTTGGCGCCGGAGACGGTGACCACGTGGCGGTCGACGTCCATGCGGACCGGGCCGGCTTCGAGGGCGGCCGGGGTGACCTCCTCGGGCTCGCCGCGGCGGCGCAGGACGGCGCGGATGCGGGCGACCAGTTCGCGGGAGGAGAAGGGCTTGGTGACGTAGTCGTCGGCTCCTATCTCCAGGCCGACGACCTTGTCGATCTCGCTGTCCTTGGCGGTGACCATGATCACCGGGACGTTGGACTTGACGCGCAGCTGACGGCAGACCTCGGTGCCGGGCAGGCCCGGCAGCATGAGGTCGAGGAGGACGAGGTCGGCGCCGTTGCGCTCGAACTCGTCGAGTCCGTCGGGCCCGGTGGCCGCGATGGCGACCTCGAAGCCCTCTTTGCGGAGCATGTACGAAAGGGCGTCGGAGAAGGATTCCTCGTCCTCGACGACGAGCACTCGGGTCACGGGTGGACCTCCGGGGCGTGAAGCGGATCGTAAGGGGATGTGCCGGTGGTCCGGTCGGCCTCTTCGCCGGGGTCGGACGGTCCGTCCCCGGCTTCGGGGTCGGAGTCTGGGAGTGACTCGGGGTACGAGTCATGGTCGTACGCCCGCGCCCGGTTCGCACGGGCGCGGCGGGCGGCGCCCGCTTCCGGGAGGCGCAGGGTGAAGGTGGAGCCCTGGCCCTCGGAGCTCCACACCGTGACCTCCCCGCCGTGCGAGGCGGCCACGTGCTTGACGATCGCCAGGCCCAGGCCCGTACCGCCGGTGGCGCGGGAGCGGGCCGGGTCGACGCGGTAGAAGCGCTCGAAGATGCGCTCCTTGTCCTTGTCGGAGATGCCTATGCCCTGGTCGGTGACGGCGACCTCGATCAGGTCGCCGCCGGTGGCGCTGACCCGGCGGGCCGCTATGCCGACGCGGGTGGCGGACGGAGAGTAGTTGACGGCGTTCTCGACGAGGTTGCCGAGGGCGGCGGCGAGCTGGCCGCGGTTGCCCCAGACTCGCAGGTCGGCGGTGCCTCCTGCGGCCATGGTGATCTGTTTGGTGCCGGCCTGGTGGCGGCAGCGGTCGACGGCCTCGGCGACGAGTTCGTCGACGCGGACCGGTTCGGCGTCCTCCAGCGGGTCGTCGTTCTGCACCCGGGAGAGGTCGATCAGCTCCTGTACGAGGCTGGTCAGGCGGGTCGCCTCGATCTGCATGCGGCCCGCGAAGCGCTCGACGGCCTCCGGGTCGTCCGAGGCGCCCATGACGGCCTCGGAGAGCAGGGAGAGCGCGCCGGTGGGCGTCTTCAGCTCGTGGCTGACGTTCGCCACGAAGTCGCGGCGGACGGCCTCGATACGGCGGGCCTCGGTGAGGTCCTCGACCAGGAGCAGGACGAGGCGGGAGCCGAGCGGGGCGACGCGGGCGGAGACCGCGAGGGCCTCGCCTCGGCCGGTGCCGCGCCGGGGGAGGTCCAGCTCGACCTGGCGTATCTCGCCGTCGCGGCGGGTGTCCCGGGCCATCTTCAGCATCGGGTCGACCGACAGTTTTCCGCCACGGACCAGCCCGAGGGCGTACGCCGCCGAGCTGGCCTTGACCACGGCGTCCGCCTCGTCGAGTACGACCGCCGAGGACCGGAGCACGGACAGCACCGTGTCCACACCGGGCGGCAGCACGGGGTCCGTGTGCAGCGAGGTGCGGGTGGGGCGTTTCTGGTCGCGCTCGCTCCAGCGGAACGCCAGCATGGCGATGACGCCGGTGAGCACACCGGCGATCGCTGCCGCTGCGGCGACTGCCGCGTTCACGTCCATGCACCCAGGTTAGGCATGGGGTACGACATGGCCACAGCCATGAGTGTGCGACCTCGAACACTCGTCGCCCAGAGTTCACCTTGGAGCCAGTATTGGTTCATTTGTCGAGGCGGAAAAGGACGCGTACCTGCCCGAACGTGGGAGCGTGGGGGTCACGGGGCCCGGTGGTGCCCCCGAATGGACGTCAAGAGAGGGACACCTGATGCGTGACGCGTACCACGAGGAACTTGACTCGATCGGCGACAGTCTGGTCGAGATGGCTCGTCTCGTCGGGTCGGCGATCGGGCGTGCCACGACGGCGATTCTCGACGCCGACCTGAAGCTGGCCGAGAGCGTCATCGAGGCCGACGCCAAGGTCGACGAGCTGCAGCACGACCTGGAGGGCCGCGCCATAGCGCTGCTGGCCCGCCAGCAGCCGGTCGCCACCGACCTGCGGATCGTCGTGACCTCGCTGCGGATGAGCGCCGACCTGGAGCGTTCCGGCGACCTCGCCCAGCACGTGGCCAAGCTGGCCCGGCTGCGCTTCCCGGAGCGGGCGGTCCCGCGCGACCTGCACGCCACGATCCTGGAGATGGGCCAGCTCGCCCAGCGTCTGATGGCGAAGGCGGCCGAGGTCATCATCACCAAGGACGTCGACCTGGCGCTGCAGCTGGAGTCGGACGACGACGAGATGGACCTGCTGCACCGCACCCTCTTCCAGCACCTGATCGACGAGCGCTGGAAGCACGGCATCGAGACGGCGGTCGACGTGACGCTGCTGGGCCGTTACTACGAGCGGTTCGCGGACCACGCGGTGTCGGTGGCCAAGCGGGTGGTGTTCCTGGTGACGGGTGAGCACGCGGACGAGCTGCAGCCGGACGTACAGCCGCCCACCGGGGTCGAGGGGGCCTGAACTCCCCTGTCCCCGGGGTCCCTTCGGCACCGCGGGGCCTGAACCTCCGTACTCCTGTGCGCCGTTGACGCGCCCGGCGGAGCGGGCATGCAATGGGGAGAAGGCAACCGTCTCCAGGATCCAGGCTCCAGGAGGGCCCCATGGCCGAGACCCCCAGCACGCCCGACCCGACGCAGGAACGCGAGACGCAGCACCCTGCCGAGATCAAGCACCTGCCCCTGTTCGGCGCCTGCGGCTGCGGTTCCGGCTGCGGGTGCGGATGCCAGTCGGGCGCACCCTGCCAGTGCGGTTGACGCTCGGCGTCGGTCACTTGGACCCCGTTCTCTCCCGATGTGGAGAGGACGGGGTTCTTTTGTGTGCGCAGGTGTCGTTCGCCCTGTTCCCGGCCGGGTCCGGGCGGCCCCGGCCGTCGCCGAACGGGCATAGACTTCACCGCAGTTGACGCTCTGGCTCTGTACATGCACAACAGGCACCCTGTTGCCATCCCGTTAACCAGTACTTCTTGACGTTACGTGGTGTCCCGGCGTTGGCTTCCGTATCTGTATCTGGGTTCGTCATGCTTCCCCGCCTGGAAGGCACCTCCCGTGAACGCTCGTACCCCCCGTCGGAACGCCGCTCGCCGTACCGCGATCGCGGTGACGGCCACCGCCTCGGCCCTCTCGCTCGCCGCGTGCGGCGTGATCGACAGCGCAGGCGGCAGCAGCGGTTCGGCGGCGCCCAAGAAGGGCGACGACATCACGGTGGGGCTGCTGCTGCCGGACAAGGAGACGAAGCGCTTCGAGAAGTTCGACTACCCGCTCTTCAAGAAGCAGGTCACGGCCCTGACCAGCGGCAAGGGCAAGGTCCTGTACGCCAACGCCGAGGCCGACAAGACCAAGCAGAACCAGCAGCTCGAAGAGATGGTCGCCGCGAAGGTGGACGTCCTGGTGGTCGACGCGATCGACGCGAAGACGATCGCGCCGGCCATCCAGAAGGCCAAGGACGCGGACATACCCGTCATCGCGTACGACCGGCTGGCCGAGGGTCCGATCGACGCGTATGTCTCCCACGACAACGAGCTGGTCGGCGAGGTGCAGGGCCGCTCGATCGTCGAGGCGCTCGGCGACAAGGCCGCGACCAGCAAGATCGTCATGATCAACGGCTCGCTCACGGACCCGAACACGGCCCGCTTCCAGACCGGCGCGATGAACGAGCTGCAGGGCAAGGTGCAGGTCGCGGCGGAGTACAACACCAAGGACTGGCTGCCCGAGGTCGCCAAGACCAACATGGAGACCGCGATCAGGGCGGTCGGGCTGGGCAACATCGCCGCCGTGTACTCGGCGAACGACGGTATGGCCGGCGCGGTCATCGACGCGCTGAAGGAGGCGGGCGCCTCGAAGATCCCGCCGGTGACCGGGCAGGACGCGGACCTGGCGGCGGTGCAGCGGATCGTCTCGGGCGAGCAGTACATGAGCGTGTACAAGTCGTTCATCCTGGAGGCCAACAACGCCGCGTCCATGGCGGTGGCCAAGGTCCAGGGCCGCTCGATCGAGTTCGACGCGCTGACCCGGGACAGTGTCGACAGCCCGACGCAGAAGAAGATCCCGTCGATGCTGGTGCCGGTGGTGGCGCTCACCAAGGAGAACATCAAGGACACGGTGATCCGGGACGGTGTGTACACCGTGCGGGACATCTGTACGGCCGAGTACGAGGCGGCCTGCGAGGAGATCGGCCTCAAGTAGGACACGTACACACGTACACACGTACGGAGAACAGCAACAGCACTGCGATGGGCCCCTGCCCGCGGAGAAGGAGAACCCGCGGGCAGGGGCCCTTTCGCACTACCGGGTGGGGCTTACTTCACATCGACGTAGTCGGTCCAGCCGGCCGAGGGCAGGGTGAGCTTCGTGCCCTGGAAGGTGTAGCGGTACGCGCCGTCCGCCGTCGCCTTGACGGTGGTGGTGGCCCAGCCGTTCCGGTCGGTCTTGATCTTCTTCAGCGTGACGAAGGGGCCGCTCGTGCCCTTGCGGTACTGGAGGAGCACCTGGTGCCCGATGAGGGGCACGTTCGTGTTCTTCTCCCAGCTGGCGACGGTCACCTGGGCCTTCACCGTGAGGTTCTTGCCCTTGCTCACCGGCTCCGGGGTGGCGTCGGTCTGGTTCATGTAGGTCGCGCGCTTGATCCAGGCGAAGGAGGTGAGGTCGTAGAGGCCGTCCCCGCGGGTGACGTTCCCTTCGCCGTCGACGGCGATGAAGCTCAGGTACCAGAGACCGGCGAGGGCGTTGCTGTGGAGGTTGGTCTTCGGGTCGGCGCTCAGGAGGGCCTCGCACCAGGTGGTGATCTTGTTGACCTCGTGGCAGTTGGCGGACGCGGTGATGGCCGCCTCGGGCTTCTCCGGGTCGTCTCCGCGCCGCAGCTCGACCTTCACGCTCTTGATGCCGGACGGGTCGGTGACCGTCGCGGAGATCGGGATCAGTCTCTTCTTCGCGGCCTCGACGCCGACGGTGTAGTTCTGCCAGTCGTGGTTGACCTCGATGTTCGAGAACTTCGAGGCCGAGTCGTCCTGATCGGCCCCGGCTGCCGGACCGGCGAGAGCGGTGACGGCCAGAGCGGCGCTGAGAGCAGCGGCGGTAGTGGTGGCGACAGTGGCGCGTAGGCGCATGGCGTGGGTTCCCCTGTTAGGTGAATCGGGTGGTGCTTTCACCTGCGTGAGACTGATGGGGTGGGTGGAGGGTTGTGCAGTTCGCGGGTCGGGCTCGGAACTCAACTCCGGCGCCTGGCCGGGCTGGTGGGATCGTGGGGTGCCGACGGGGGACGGAACGAGGGGCCGGACAAGGGACGGGACGGGCGATGGCGGACGCGGGCTGACAGGGCTGAGCCTCTGGCACAGCAAGGTCCTGGCCACGCGGGAGCACGTGCGGAGGCGAGGGAACAGCCGGAGCCGGACTTCCTCAGGCTCTGAGGGCTCTGAGGGCTACCGCGTCGGCCACACTCGGCCCGGAGCAGACGACAGCCCCTGATCTGCACCATGTGCGCAGGTCAGGGGCGTGGTCGCGAGGGTTGCCGCGAGGGTTACTTCTTCTTGCCCTGGTTCTTGACCGCCTCGATCGCAGCCGCAGCCGCGTCCGGGTCCAGGTAGGTGCCGCCCGGGTTCAGTGGCTTGAAGTCGGCGTCCAGTTCGTAGGCGAGGGGGATGCCCGTCGGGATGTTCAGGCCCGAGATCGCCTCGTCCGAGATGCCGTCCAGGTGCTTGACCAGGCCGCGGAGGCTGTTGCCGTGGGCCGCCACCAGGACCGTACGGCCTGCCAGGAGGTCGGGGACGATGCCGTCGTACCAGTACGGAAGCATGCGGACGACGACGTCCTTCAGGCACTCCGTGCGCGGGCGCAGCTCCGGGGGGATCGTCGCGTAGCGCGGGTCGGCCGACTGGGAGAACTCCGTGCCGTCCTCCAGGGGCGGCGGCGGGGTGTCGTACGAGCGGCGCCAGAGCATGAACTGCTCCTCGCCGAACTCGGCGAGCGTCTGGGCCTTGTCCTTGCCCTGGAGGGCGCCGTAGTGGCGCTCGTTCAGGCGCCAGCTGCGGTGTACGGGGATCCAGTGGCGGTCCGCGGACTCCAGGGCCAGCTGGGCCGTGCGGATCGCGCGCTTCTGGAGGGACGTGTGGACCACGTCGGGGAGGAGGCCGGCGTCCTTGAGCAGCTCACCGCCGCGGACCGCCTCCTTCTCGCCCTTCTCGTTGAGGTTGACGTCCACCCAGCCGGTGAACAGGTTCTTCGCGTTCCATTCGCTCTCGCCGTGGCGGAGGAGGATCAGCTTGTACGGTGCGTCGGCCATGCCCCCGAGCGTAATAGAACGTCCTGATCCGCCGCCAAGGCGTCCATCACTCACCGACGGTTGACTGGATCTGTTAATCGAGTGGTCCCCTCGCGCGAGCCGCTCGTAAGTTGTCATCACCGTCCGAGCCGCTTACGCCGGTGCTCGATCCGTATCCGTCAATCCGTATCCGTGGGGGATCCCTGTGTCACTCGCCGCCCTGAAACGCGCCGCCCGTGAGTCCGTCTCCGGGTTGCCCCGCGAGTTCTGGTGGCTATGGACCAGCACCCTCGTCAACCGGCTCGGTGCCTTCGTCGCCACCTTCATGGCGATCTACCTGACCCTCGACCGCGGCTACTCCGCCTCGTACGCCGGTCTCGTCGTCGCCCTGCACGGCCTCGGCGGGGTCGTGTCGTCGATCGGCGGCGGTGTCATGACCGACCGGCTCGGGCGGCGGCCCACGCTGCTCATCGCGCAGTCGTCCACCGCCTTCTCCGTCGCCCTGCTCGGCTTCGTGCACGACCCCGTCGCCATCGCCGCCGTCGCCTTCCTCGTCGGCATGGCCAGCAACGCCTCCCGGCCCGCCGTGCAGGCGATGATGGCCGACATCGTGCGGCCCGAGGACCGCGTACGGGCCTTCTCGCTCAACTACTGGGCCATCAACCTCGGCTTCGCCGTCTCCTCCGCGGGCGCCGGGTTCATCGCCGAGGTCAGCTATGTCGCCGGGTTCCTCGTCGAGGCCGCGATGACGCTGGCCTGCGCGATCGTCATCTTCCTCAAGCTGCCCGAGTCACGGCCGGCGCCGACCACGAAGGCCGAGCAGGAGGAAGCCTCCGTCGGGCTCAGGACCGTACTGCGTGACGGCCGCTTCATGGGCGTCGTCGGCCTGGCCTTCCTGGTCGCGCTCATCTTCCAGCAGGGTGCCGTCGGGCTGCCGATCGCGATGGGAGAGGCCGGCTTCACCCCGGCGGACTTCGGAATGGTCATCGCCGTCAACGGCGTACTCGTGGTCGTGCTGCAGATCCCCGTCACCCGCTTCATCGAACGCCGGGACGCCCGCCGGCTCCTGCTGGCCTCCTCCCTCCTCGCCGGATACGGGTTCGGGCTCACCGCCTTCGCCGGGTCGGTCGGCATCTTCATCCTCACCGTCTGCGTCTGGACCCTCGCCGAGATCGTCAACGCGCCCACCCAGACCGGGCTGGTCGTCCGCCTGTCCCCGCTGCACGGACGCGGTCGCTACCAGGGCATGTACACGATGTCCTGGTCGGTCGCCGGCCTCGTCGCCCCCCTGATGTCCGGCTTCGTCATCGACCACCTCGGCGCGGAGTGGCTGTGGGGGCTGTGCGCGGTCATCGGGACGGTGGCGGGGGTGGGGTACTGGCTGCTCATGGGGCGGGTTTCGGAGGGGGATGTGGATGCGGTCCCGGCCCAGGACCCGTCCCGGGAAGCGGCCGAGGCCGTGGTCGAGGGGGTCGTCAAGGACGACGCCGTCCACGACTCCCCCACGCCCGTCAGCTCCGCACCCGCCACCGCCACCGGCCCCGTCACGGGTGCATCCGCGACCCCTTGATCACCTTGTCCACCGCGTTCTTCGGCCCGTACACCGCGAGCCCCACCAGATCCAGCTCCGCCGTCCGCACCGCCCGTACCGCCGCCCGGTTGTCGCGGTCGTTGCCCGTGGTGAAGAGGTCGCTCGTGAACACCGCGCGCGGGAGGGCGCGGGACAGCACGCGCGCGTGGGCGGCGGTCAGGGTCTCCTTCGTGGCCTCGAAGACCAGGACCGGCTGGCGGAACATCGGCAGGTAGCGCACGCCGTCGCCGTCCTCGTAGGGGTCGCCGATCACCTCAGGGACCTGGGTGCCCAGGCCGCTGACCAGGAACGCCGTCACGTTCAGGCGCTGCCAGGGTTCCAGATCCTCGCGCAGGATCACGGCGATCTTCGTGTCGAAGCGGATGGCTTCGGTCGGTTCGGTGTTCATGGTCCGAGACTGCCGAGCCTCCTACGACCCCGTCTTGTACGTTCTTTGCATGGCCACCCGGCAGGAAGCACGGCAGGAGGTCTCCGCCTGGCGCCCGGCCGTGACCGGCGTCGTCGAGGTCTTCCACGCCCACTTCACCGAGTACGCGTACCCCATGCACGTACACGACACCTGGACCCTCCTGATCGTCGACGACGGCGCCGTACGGTACGACCTCGACCGGCACGAGCGCGGCACCCCGCACGACACCGTGACCCTGTTGCCGCCGCACGTGCCGCACAACGGGTCCGCCGTCACTCCGGAGGGGTTCCGGAAGCGGGTGCTCTACCTCGACTCCACGCACCTCGGCGACGAGTTCATCGGCGCCGCCGTCGACCGGCCCGACCTGCGCGACCCCCTGCTGCGGCTGCGCGTCGGGCAGTTGCACGGTGCGCTCGTACGGCCCGGGGAGGAGTTCGAGGCCGCCAGCCGGCTGGCCTTCGTCGCCGAGCGGCTGCGGGTTCGGTTGCGGGACGCCGACCCGTCTTCTCGTCCCCCGCTCGCCGATCCCTCCCTCGCCCGGCAGTTGCGCGAGTTGCTCGACGAGCGGCTCGTCGACGGGGTCACGCTCGACGAGGCCGCGCGGCTCGTGCACGCCCATCCGGCGCATCTCGTACGGGCGTTCAGTGCCGCTTTCGGGATGGCGCCGCATCAGTATCTGACCGCCCGGCGCGTCGACCGTGCCCGGCGGCTGCTGCTCGACGGGCGGTCTCCGGGGGAGGTCGCGGTCGCCGCAGGGTTCTACGACCAGGCCCATCTCACCCGCCACTTCAGGAAGTTGGTGGGTGTGCCGCCCGGGCGGTACCGTCTCAGTGGCGGGGGCCGTCTGTCTCAGGCTGGCCGTCCGCCTCAGGGCGCTGCGTCAGGTGCGTGAACGCGTCCAGGTTGCGGGTCGACTCGCCGCGGGAGACCCGCCAGGCGTACTCCTTGCGGATCGCCGACGCGAAGCCCAGCTCCAGCAGGGTGTTGAAGCCGCCGTCCGCCGCCTCCAGGACCGAGCCGAGCAGGCGGTCGATCTCCTCGGGGGTGACCGTGGCGAGCGGGAGCTTGGAGGTGACGTAGACGTCGCCCAGGCGGTCCACCGCGTAACTCACGCCGTACAGCTTGAGGTTGCGCTCCAGGAGCCAGCGGTGGACGCCCTGCTCGTTCTCGTCGGGGTGGCGGATCACGAACGCGTTCAGGGAGAGGGAGTGCTTGCCCAGGAGGAGCGAGACCGTCGTCGAGAGTTTGCGGGTGCCCGGGAGTTTTACTACGTAGTTGCCGGGGTTCGGGCTCTCCCACTCCAGGTCCGCCTCGGTGAGGACCTGTTCGATGATCGACGCCGCATCAGCCATGCAGCGAGCGTACGCGACGCCTGTGGGCCTGCATCGCGGCCGTGTAGACGTCCGCCGTGGCCGCCGCCGAGGCGTCCCAGCCGAAACGTTTCGCGTGCCGGGCCGCCGTCGCGCCCATCCGGGCGGACAGGGTCTCGTCGTCGGCGAAATCGCGCAGCACGCGCGCGTAGGCGGCCGGGTCGTGGCCCTGGACCAGGAATCCCGTACGGCCCTCCGCGACCGCCACCGGGAGGCCGCCCACCGCTGCCGCGAGGACCGGGGTACCTGCCGCCTGCGCCTCTATGGCCACCAGGCCGAACGATTCGCTGTACGACGGCATGACCAGGACCGACGCCGCCCGGAACCAGTCCGCCAGCTGCTCCTGGCCGACCGGCGGGCGGAAGCGTACGACGTCCGCGATGCCGAGGCGGGCGGCCAGTTTCTGCAGGCCCTCCGGTTTGGCCAGGCCGCTGCCGCTCGGGCCGCCGACCACCGGGACGACCATCCGGGAGCGCAGCTCGGGGCGCTCGTCCAAGAGGACGGCGACCGCGCGGAGCAGCACGTCGGGGGCCTTCAGGGGCTGTATGCGGCCCGCGAAGAGGGGGATCAGGGCGTCCTGCGGGAGGCCGAGGCGGGCGCGGGCGGCGGCGCGGCCGTCGGCCGGGGAGAAGCGGTCGAGGTTGACGCCCGGGTGGACCACGGCGACCTTGTCGGGGTCGGCGTCGTAGTGGCGTACGAGTTCGTCGGCCTCCTCCGCGGTGTTGGCGATGAGGCGGTCGGAGGCGGCCACGACCTGCATCTCGCCGATGACGCGGGCGGCGGGCTCGGGGTTGTCGCCGTCGGCCAGGGCGGCGTTCTTGACCTTGGCCATGGTGTGCATGGCGTGCACCAGGGGGGTGCCCCAGCGCTGGGCGGCGAGCCAGCCGACGTGGCCGGAGAGCCAGTAGTGCGAGTGGACGAGGTCGTAGTGGCCGGGGCGGTGACCGGCCCAGGCCTGCATGACGCCGTGCGTGAAGGCGCATAGCTGGGCGGGCAGGTCCTCCTTGGCGAGGCCCTCGTAGGGGCCCGCGTCGACGTGTCGGACGAGGACGCCGGGGGCCAGTTCGACGGCCGGGGGGAGGGCGCCCGTGGTGGCCCGGGTGAAGATCTCGACCTCGATGTTGATCGCGGCGAGGCGCTGCGCCAGCTCGACGATGTAGACGTTCATCCCGCCCGCGTCGCCGGTGCCGGGCTGGTGGAGGGGCGAGGTGTGCACGGAGAGCATGGCTACGCGGCGGGGCCTGCGACGGCGGCCCAGCCGGCCGATGTACTGGCTGCCGATGTACTGGCTCACCTGGCGTTCCTCCTCCGGCCCCGTTTCCTGCTGCTCCTGCTGTTCCTGCTGCCCTACGTGGAACGCTCTGCGCCCCCGGCTCCGAAGGGTCAACGCCGGAAGAGCGCAACCCATTTCCCCTTTGCCGAATCATTACTATTTTCCGCTCAACCGTTCGATAGTCCGTCGCCCCTTACTCTCGTACGCATGGCTGCCCGCACCCCGACGACCAGACCCGTGGGCACGGTGACGCGCGGGACGACCAACCCCAACCGGCTGCGCCGTATGGACCGCTGGATCGCGGCCACGCACGGCGCGGCGCTGCGCCGCGCCCCCTCCCCCGTCGCGGTCGACCTCGGGTACGGCGCCGCACCCTGGACGGCCGTGGAACTGCTCGCGCGGCTGCGTACCGTGGCGCCACGCGCGCGCGTGGTGGGCGTCGAGATCGAACCGGCCCGGGTCGCGGCGGCGCGGCCGTACGAGCGCGAGGGGCTCGTCTTCCGGCACGGCGGCTTCGAGATCCCGGTGCCGGAGCGGCCGGCGCTGATCCGCGCGGCGAACGTGCTGCGGCAGTACGAGGAGGACGAGGTCGCCGGGGTCTGGGCGCGGCTGTGCGCCCGGCTCGCGCCGGCCGACGAGATCGCCGGGGTCGGCGGGTTCCCCGGGGGCGGGCTGCTCGTCGAGGGGACGTGCGACGAGATCGGGCGGCGGCACGTCTGGGTCGCCCTCGGCCCGGAAGGCCCGCGCACGGTCACCTTCGCGGCCCGACTCGGTTCTCTGGAGCGCCCCTCCGACCTCGCCGAGCGCCTCCCGAAGGCCCTCATCCACCGCAACGTCCCCGGCGAACCGGTGCACGCCTTCCTGCGCGACTTCGACCGCGCCTGGGCGGCTGCGGCGCCCTATGCCTCGTACGGGGCCCGCCAGCGGTGGATCCGGGCGGTGCGGGACCTGTCGGGGGACTGGCCGGTGGTGGACGGGCCGGGGCGGTGGCGGCAGGGGGAAGTGACCGTGGGGTGGGGGGCGTTGGCGCCCCGCTAGAGGGTTCCGGCGGAACCTTTCGGGACGGTTCGGCAGCTTTTACGACTTTCCCGGTACCTCAAATTGCTCAGGATTCACGGGCAACGATCACCGCATCCCGTTCGTCACACATGCGGGGGATGCGGGAAGGGCAGGCACCTCGCTGGGGGTCTGTTTCTTTTTGCGGTGACATGGCACGATCCCCGGTGTCCGTAAGTTACTGACGGTTAATCAGGTGACGAAGGGTTCGGGGGTACGGGGAATGGGAGCCGGCAAGCGGGGTCTGGTCGCGACAGCCGTCGCAGTGGTCTGCGCGGTCACCGTCCTGGGCGGTGCGGGCAGCGCGTTCGCCGCACCGGCGCCGACGCCCACACCTACGCCGACCCCGGCGCCCACATCGGCCCCGAGTGTGACGCTGCCGCCGAACAGGGACCTGGAAGCCGTACACAAGAAGCTGGAGCAGCTTTACCACGACGCGGCGGTCGCCACGGACGCGTACAACGCGGCGGAGGAGGAGACCGAGCGGCAGTCCACCGAGATCGTCGAGCTGGCCCGGGAGATAGCCAAGGGGCAGGAGCGGCTGGCCGAGCTGAAGGACCGCGCGGGCGCGGCAGCCCGCGCCCAGTACCGCTCCGGGGGCCTGCCGCCGGAGGCGCGGCTGTGGCTGAGCGACGATCCGCAGGCCTGGCTGGAGGGCGTCGGCCGGATCCGCCAGGGCCAGAAGGCGACCACCGGCCTGCTCGCCGAACTGACGCGTACCCAGCAGGACTTGGAGCTGTACGCGCAGGACGCCTCGGCCCAGTGGACGAAGCTGGAGGCCAGCCGGAAGGCGAAGGCCGCCGCCCAGACGCGGATCAAGCAGCAGATCGCGGCGGCCGAGAAGCTGGAGTCCCAGCTGGAGAAGAAGGAGAAGGAGCGCCTCGCGGAGCTGGAGCGCGAGGCCGCCGCGAAGGCGCAGACCTCCTGGCTCAGCTCCGGCGTCCTCGACGACATCGACGCCAAGGCGACGGCGCAGGGCAAGAAGGCGGTGGAGTTCGCGACGGCCCAGATAGGCAAGCCGTACGTGTGGGGCGCCGAGGGCCCCGACTCCTTCGACTGCTCGGGCATGACGTCGGCGGCCTGGGCGGCGGCCGGTGTCCCCATACCGCGCACCTCGCAGCAACAGTGGGACCAGCTGACCCGCGTCGACGTCAAGGACATGCGGCCCGGCGACCTGATCGTCTACTTCGACGACGCGAGCCACATCGCGATGTACATCGGCGACGGCAAGATGGTGCACGCCCCGCGCCCGGGGCGGACGGTGACGATCGCGGGGGCGGGGTCGATGCCGATACTCGGGGTGGTCCGGCCCGGCTGAGTCCGGCCCGGCTGAGCCCGCCCCGCGCATCACGTATGAATCATCACGTACAGATCATCATGTACGGGACTTTTCCCGCCGTACGGCTCATACCGCACCGCGCGTGACCCGTCACACGTGACCCACCGCACCCACCAGCCCCTCCCAACCCTCCCGTGGACGTGACATTCGTCATTCCCGGGCGGGCAACCCGGTGCCCAAGTGCGTTACGGAACACGGCATATGACATCGGCGCCACTCCCGCGACGCGCCGCGACGCCATTCCGTTCCGGCCCCGCCAACCGCTATGGTCCCGGTCGGTGGATCGAGACCCCTCGCCCATCGTGCCCTCGGGGGGAGGGAAGGAACCCACGACGATGCCCGTACCCGTACCGCGGCAGAGAGCGATCCCGGCCGTGGAGAACGGTCAGGGGCCGACCCCGGCCATGCCCGGAGGAACGCCCTCCACAGGCACGCCCGGCCCCGCAGGCCTCAATGACTCCGGTGGCCCCGGTGGCCCTGGTAGCTCCGATAGCTCCAGTGGTGCCGCCGGCTCTGCTGGTACTGCTGGTGCCGTCGGCCTCGGTGGCCCTTCCGGTGAGACGGCTCCGCGCAAGGACCGCAGGGAGACGGCGGCGCCGCCGACCGGCGCGAACCCCGCCAAACCCGTCGTGAGCGGCACCGGCAACATCGCCGGCACGCATCTGACCCTCCTGCTGATCCAGGACGACCCGGGCGGCTCGCCCGTCGTGCCCGAGCTGCTCGACGCCGCCGGCAAGCCGATCCGTATCCGCACCGCCCGCAACCTCACCGAGGCCGAGCGGCTGCTCACCGACGACGTCCACTGCATCCTGCTGGACCTCGCGCTGCCCGCGCCGCCGACGCCCCTGTCGCCGAACAGTGACGACGGCAACGACGACGAGCTGGCGGTGCTCAAGCACGTACTGCGGCTCGCGCCCCGGCACGCGGTCCTCGCGCTCACCGCGTCCGGCGACGCCGAGCGCGGTACGGAGGCGGTGCGCGTCGGCGCCCAGGACTATCTCTTCCGCGACGAGCTGGACGGGCGGCTGCTGAGCCGGGCGATCCGCTACGCGGTGGAGAGGAAACGTTCCGACAGGGCCGAGCGGCGGCTCACCGAGTCCCGGCTGCGGGCCCAGGAGAACGCCCGCCTCGAACGTGGCCTGCTCCCCACCCCGCTGCTCGACGGCTCCTCGCTGCGCTTCGCCGCCCGCTACCGCCCCGGCCGCTCCCGCGCACTGCTCGGCGGCGACTTCTACGACACCGTGCGCACGCCCGACGGCACGGTCCACGCGATGATCGGCGATGTGTGCGGGCACGGTCCCGACGAGGCGGCGCTCGGGGTGGAGCTGCGGATCGCCTGGCGCGCGCTGACGTTGGCGGGGCTGTGCGGGGACGCGCTGCTGGGCACGCTGCAGCAGGTCCTGGAGCACGAACGCGAGAACGACGAGATCTTCGCGACGCTGTGCACGGTCGACATCTCGCCGGACGGCCGCAGTGCGGGCCTGTGCCTGGCGGGGCATCCGGCACCGCTGCTGGTGCGCCCGGGGCCGACGTCGGCCTCCGGGGACTCCTCGGGCGTCGCGTCGGCTGTCGCCGAGCTGCTGCCGTACGACAACAACGGTCCGGCGCTGGGGCTGCTGCCGGGGGCGCGCTGGCCTCGTACGCAGGTGCGACTCGGGGCCGAGTGGACGCTGATGCTCTACACGGACGGTCTGATAGAGGGCCATGTCGGCGAGGGCCGGGAACGGCTCGGCCAGGACGGCATGGTGGCGATGATCCGCCGCCAGCTGGCCCAGGGCCTGCGCGGCGAGAAGCTGCTGCGGGCGGCCGTGAGCGAGGTACGGCGGCTGAACGGCGGGGAGCTGACGGACGATCTGGCGGTACTGCTGCTGGATCGGCTGGCCTGAGTAACTACCTCTTGGCAGCTGGGGGAAGTCAGCGACCGCCGTTGTAGGGGCCGTACGGGCCGTCGCTGCTGGAGCCGCCGCCCTTGCGGCTGCGGCCACCGCCGGGCAGACCGCGCAGGGCCGGTCGTACGTCGACCATGTACACGATGGTCGCGACCAGGCCGATGATCGGCAGGAACGACAGGATGTTGAAGATCAGGTTCACCACGAAGGCGAGGGCGAGGACGATCAGCCAGAACGGCTTGGTCTTCTTGTCCGCCGCCCGGTAGGCGTCCTCGCGGCGCACCGCGGCGTCGATCAGCGCGAAGCCGCTGAAAAGGATCAGGGCCATGCTCAACAGCCACATGAACCCTGCGAACCCCTGCATCAGCACAACGTCCACCACCAAGCTCGGTCAGTTCGTATTCGAATGTGCGGTCAATGTCCGGTCACCGTACCCGCATCCGCAAACCCGCTACCCGAAGAACGGGCCGGGCACGCATGGAGTGCCCGACCCGTCCTGATACACACTGATTCACCCGTACGGCCCTGCCGACTCGGCAGGTTCCACTCGGCGGGTCCTGCTCGGCAGGTCCTACTTGGCAGGTCCTACTGCAGGTCCTGCTCGGCAGGTCCTACTTGGCGGGCGGCGGCGTCTTCCGCGCGGCGGGCTTGCGGGCGGCCGGGGCCTTCTTGGCGGCGGGCTTCTTCACGGAAGCTGCGGCGGGGGCGGCGGCGGTCTTGGCCTCCGGAGCCGGGGTCGTCTCCTCGGTCGCGACCTTGACCTCGACCTCGACCGGCTCGGCCTTCGGCTCGACGGCGATGGCCAGTTCCTCGATCTCCTCGGCGGCCTCGCCGCGCCAGGTCTTCACGGCCTGCTCGCCGTGCTCGGCGACCTTCTCGTACGTCTCGCGCGCCTTCACGGCGTACTCGGCGGCGACGCCGACACCGCGCAGGGCGAGGTCCTGGGCGCTCTCGCCGAGCTTCTTGAGGTCGGCGTCGATGGTGGAGCCGAGCTTCTTGAAGTCGCCGTCCAGGGTGCTGATGAACTCGCCGACCTTGGTCTGGATGGTCTCCTGCGCCTCCTTGGCACGTACGGAGGCCTTCTCCTGCGCGTCCTTGGCGCGGGCGGCGGCCTTCTCCTGAACGGCCTTCGGGTCGGTGCCGCGCACGGCCTCGATCCGGGCGGGCGCCTCGGCACGCAGCTGCTCGACCAGCCCGGGCACCTTCTTGGCCTGCTGGAGGGCGAGGTCGGCGGTGCCGGCGGCGAAGTAGAGCGGGGTGGGGTCGCTGAAGGTCTTGCGCAGGTCGTCGGTGATGGCCATGGTGATGGTCCTTCCCGTTTGCTCGGGGTCTGAGGGTTTTTGGGTTACCGCGAACGTCGGCCGAATCCTTCGCCTACTGCGTCAACCGGCCGTCTGCCGCGGGCCGGCGTCGCTGCCGGCGCTTACGTCTGTATCGGTATCCGCCTTGCCGCCCTGAACGTCCGGCACAGGGACGTCCGTTGAGGCCGAGACCGGGGCCGAGGCCGGGGCGCTGTCCGGATCGGCGATCTCGAACCCGTTCTCCTTGCGGAAGGACTCGTAGATCTGCAGCAGCACCTGCTTCTGCCGTTCGTTGAGGGTCGGATCGGCGAGGATGACGGCACGCGTCTCCACATCGACCCGGTCCCGCTCGGCGTCGAGGATGCCGGCCCGGACGTACAGCGTCTCGGCGGAGATCCGCAGCGCCTTGGCGACCTGCTGCAACACCTCCGCGCTCGGCTTGCGCAGCCCGCGCTCGATCTGGCTCAGATACGGATTGGACACCCCGGCAGCCTCGGCAAGCTGCCTGAGCGACAGCTGCGCGGTGCGCCGCTGTTCACGCAGATACTCACCAAGATTGCCGACGTTGAGCGATGCCATGCGTCCAGCTTGCCGCACTCCTGCTAACTATTGCAAGCAGATGCTTGCAATAGTGTTCCGCGCCACATGGCTTTCGGGCTGGGCCTGACGTCCTGTCTCCGCGAGGTGTAGGCAGTCCCGCTCCTCTGTAGGCATGTGCGAGCTGTGTCCCGGTCATGTGCAGGCTGGACGGGATCGACCCCTGCGAGGAAGAGACCGCAGGGCTCTGGGCTGACCTCGCCCACCGCCAGTGCCGGCTCGTCCACCGCGCCGAGACCCTTCACGACCTGGCCCGAGCCAAAGGGCCCGAAGTCGGGCTGGACGGGAAGGCACCCTGGCTGACGGCAACCGGGTTCCCCGAACGAGGCGCACTGATCCGCCTGTTCACCTCCCCCCGCTGGAGGAAAATGGCGATGAGCGACGACCTCTACGTCTCCCTCAGCAGCGTCGCGCCCGGCGCCACGAGAACGCCAATCAGCGCGGGACGATGCAGAAGGGGTGCCCAGCAGGGTCGGTGAGGACGCGCGCCTTGTCCCCATGCGGCTGGTGATCCGGCTTGCCCGCACCCAGTCCCAGCAGCCGGGCCTCGGCCTCGTCCAGGCTCTCCGCGACCTTGAAACAGATGTGAAGCTGCTGAGGAACGATCTGGCCGGGCCAACTCGGAGCCCGGTAGTCCTCGACCCGCTGGAAGCCGATGAGGAGTCCGTCCTCACGGTTGAGACCGGCGAACTCGGCGTCCGACTTAGGGTGTGGTTCAAAGCCGGTGGCCTGCTGATAGAACGCCGCCAGAGCCAGCGGATCAGGGCAGTCGAGTGTGATCGCGACCAGTTCCATCTGCAGGGGCATGAGACCTCCGAGCCGATCAGTGGACTTCCGTGCACGCCGCACAGGCGGCTGCCTGCCGTTGAGCGGGACGGGGAGAGCGCCTTCGTTCCGCTCAACCGTAAGCACACCAGGTCAGAACCTCACCATGCCAACAGTTATCCGGGCCAGGACAGTTGTCGGTAGATGTGGCGAGTCCCCCGGACCGGCGGCCTCGGGGGGCACGTCGCCCTGCTCGGCTACGACGGCTACGCAGAAGGCGTCGCCGCAGTCGTCGACGCCAGCAAGAAACCCGTACGCCTCTTTGGCGACGCAGTCGAGAAACTCCCACTCGGGCCAGTCATCGTTCGAGAGTTCGCGGGGGCGAGCCAGCAGGCACTGGACCTCAGGGGCGTCGGCCAGAGCGTCGGGATCGGCCACTGCCCGAGAAAAGGTGTCCCGGCCGAGCCCCACCATCCCTCGGCCGAAATAGCAGAACCCGTCGTCCGAACACCAGCCGCCGAAGATCCGCTCCACCGCAGGTCCATGGATCCGCAGCAAGTTCAGCTCGCTCGTCGAGGCCACGGCCGAATACGTCACGCACTCGGACTGAGTGAGACAGCCGACCTGCGCCCGTCTCGCTCAACCTGATTCTTCAGGCGTCACAGCGAGGTCGTGACGCATGGCAGTTCGCATAGCCCGGAGGATGTCCCAGATCTCGCACTGAGCCTGGGCTGCGGTCTCCATCGTTTCTCCCGGCCCGGGGTCGCCTCGTTCGAGGCGCTTCACCTGCCCATAGACCTTGTTCAGGGCTTGGTTAACGACACTCGCCTGCTTGAGTACTTCGTCAGGAGCGATCATCTGTGCTTCGGAGTATCGGTCGCAGTGAACGGTTCTCGCGGATCTCCTCATGACCACGAACAAGCTCTATCTCTCTGCGCCTCGCGCGCTCCGAACCACGCTGTGTCAGTATCGACCCGCCCAGTGTCCCCGCGACGCCTGCCACTGCGATGATCACTGAACTCAGATCCACCGACGCGCTCCGTGAACTCTTCGGCCTCGTGCCTGCTGCCCAGGGCCCAAGGCATCAAGTTTGCCGATTGTCGGTGTGCTGTGGCTTGGTGCTATCGGTGTACGAGCCAACGTGCACAGCCTGGCACTGCCAAATGTGCACAGGTTCGCGGGCCACCGATCGCAGTTGTCGCCGTCCACCCGTCATCGCCCGTCAGCTGAGGCCAAGGGCTTCCCCCTGTCCAGAAGCTGGTGTCAGCGAATACGGCCGCCTTCGGTGACCAGCCATTCGCCGGTTTCCCAGTCGGACGGGCCTTCGTCGATGCGGTGGTACAGGTCGAAGCGGATACCCAGCCCCGGCCACGGGTGACGGACCGGGACGACGCGGAAGAACTCCTCAAGGCCCGGAAACGTGATTCCTTCGGGCTCGGGAAACAGCAACTCCAGCTCTGTGCGGGTCAGATCGGTCCAGAGCGCGAACTGCCACTCCGTATGCGTCAGCCCCTGGTCGTAGACCAGCTCGAACCGTGGCTCGCGGCCGACGACGAAGTCGTGGATGTCGCCGAGGAGTTCACCCGATGTCGAGGGGAGGACGAACGGCCACTCCTCGCCGGTGGGATAGCGGTACATGGTGGATGCCGAGGCGAGTGCGCTCACGAGGTCGTGCCATTGTTCGGGCGAGGTGGGGCCGGCGGGCAGGTTCACGCCGGTGTGATCGACCCGCTTGACGTGCCCCGCGAGACGGCGGGTCAGGTCAGCCATCTCCACTCCGGCCGGCAAGGGCCGGGCATCGGGCGTGTCACCACCCCACACGCCGAGGGAGCGGCCTGCGTCGAAGGCGACTTGGGGCCCAGATACGTCCGCCAGCTGAAACGTCGTCACCGGACGGGCGTCAGCGGGTCGCGGCGGTGTGAGGGTCAGCTGGTCAACCACCCCGGCCGTGCTCACAGACCCGGCGCTGTCGGCGTACGCCACCTCGGCGAGCAGGGAACGCAGTTCGCCGAGAAAAGTGCGTGATTCCGGCGTCGCGGGCAAAAGGAAAGTGATCTCGGACAGACGATCCATGCGTCCGACCGTAGCCGAATTCGTCTTCATCTCGTCCTGGCGATCTTCCAGCCATACCGGTATGGCCAGTTGTGCGTTGTTCGGCTGTACGTGCCGGAAAGCGGCGTTGTCAGTGGGCACTGCCAGAGTGTGGATCGTGGACCAAGACCAAGACCAGGACCAGGACGAGTACGAACTGGTGGAGCGTGTCGACGATCAGGATCGTGGGCTGGGGGTGGCTGTGCCCCGTCGGCAGGCCATCCGGGAGGGGTGGCTGCACCGGGTCGCCGTGACCGTGTGTCGTGATGAGTGTGGGCGGATGCTCGTGCACCGGCGGTCGGAGCAGTTGTCGCGCTTTCCCGGGTTCTACGAAGTCATGGTCGGTGGCGCCGTGGGTGTCGGTGAGTCCTATGAACAGGCCGCCGCGCGGGAGTTGGCCGAAGAGCTGGGCATACGTGTGCTGCCGCGCCTGCTGTTCACATTCCTCAACCGCGGTGGTCTGAGCCCCCATTGGCTCGGCGTGCACGAAGCCGTGCTGCCGGACGCCGTGGTCGCCGATCCCGGTGAGATCGCCTGGTACGGCCGGCTGACCGAGCCTGAGCTGCGGTCGGCCCTGCTGGAGTGGCGCTTCACCCCCGACAGCCACGAGGCCTTCGGCCGGTACCTCGCGTTCCGAGCCGCGCAGTCCTGACCTTGCCCGCCTCGGAACCTTCGCGCGCCGAGTCGCTCCCCCTCCCCCCCCCCATCACCGTCCGCCATCACCGTCCGCCCGTCCTCACCGCCATCACTGTCAGACCCCTGATGTTGGATGCAGACGCGCCCATTCACCATGTCGCTTCGCGACCGCTGTCGCTCGATGGCAGCGCTTGAGGCGGTACTCGGTCCGGAATGGGCGAGCAACGCTCAAGGACCGGTGGATCGGCCTCGGGAAGGCACACCCGTGCTCGGCGTGGTCAACAACGACGGAACCACCGAGACCTGCTTCCTGGTGGACGACATCGTCCGCGAGGGCGCCCGGCGGATGCTCGTCGCGGCCCTGGAGGCCGAAGTCCACCAGTACATAGCCGAGTTGGCCGACCAGCGTGCCGAAGCCGGTCGCTGGTTCGTGGTCCGCGACGGCCACCACCGCGAGCGCACCGTGACCACCGCCGCAGGCCCGGTACCGGTCAAGGCGCCGCGCGTGGACGACAAGCGCGTCGACACCGCCACGGGCGAGCGCGAGCGGTTCTCGTCGAGGATCCTGACCCCTGGTGCGGGAAGTACCCGAAGATCAGCGAGGTCCCTCTCCTGCTCTGCCTGCGCGTACTGTCCTGCGGCGACTTCGTGCCCGCCATGGAGCAGTTCCTCGGCGGCGCGGCATTCGGGCCCCATGCTCGTGGTCGGTGACGGCGCAATGGGCCCGTGGTGGGCTCTCACGGAGGGAGAGGCGTCGCGGTCGGGTCAGGGATGGCCTGCTTCCTTCTCGGATGTCGGGCCGCAGGCAGGCACCCTGAGCCTCGCGGCCACCCGGCGTCACGGCAGGCCCGCACCGTGACGCCCCGGCTGCACACCGCGGACGGGCTACGTCATCAACTCGATGTGCGGATGCTCGGGCTCTGCCGGGCAGACGAACAGGTGCTGCCGGTAGCCGCTGCCTATCTGGACCCCGGTCGCGTTGTAGCCGCGGTGGCCGGGGTACGGTCCGGCACCTGGGTGGGGGTGCGGAGACCAGCTGTTCCCGGCGTCGTCCCCTTTCTCGAACGTGGCCACGGTCATCAGGACCTCCATGCCGGTGCCGCACTCGGAGCAGGGCAGCGGTCTGGGGTCGGTGGAGTTCCAAGCGGGCCAGCCGCCGACCTTCCAGCCGGGTGCGTTGGACAGCACACAGTCGTAGTACGTGTCCGGGTCCATGTCTTCCTCCGCTGCCTGCGGCACACTCCATTGCCTCAGCTGCTCCCGCAGTTCTTCGCTCAGCTCCAGATGGTCGGGGTACTCGGTGATCTGCTCCGGTTCGAGCACGCACGGGTCCGGCAGATAGCCGTCGAACTGCACTGCGGGCGGCTCGGGGGGCGTGTCGAGGATGTCGGTGACGGCGGCTGCCGAACGCCAGAAGAGCAGGGTCCTGGGCATGATCGGATGATCGAAGGGGCACCACAGAACCTGCAGCAGGTCCTTGCCCTCCGGCGGGCTCAGATCGGGCACATCGCGTACGTACAGCTGCGCGACGGGCAGCATCGCTATGGGGCCGTCGTACGCCTGGACCGCCAGCCTCACCGGATACGTCCGAGGGGGCTGGATCCGCTCCAGAGTCTCCCGTTCCTCCGGAGTCAGGTCCCGGCCGTGCGAGGCGGCGAAGATCCTTCGTTCCAGCCGCAGATCCGTCGGGGACTGGGCTGGGTTGATGCCATCCACCACATGCGGTTCCTCACAGTGCGGCCACGGCTCCTCGGCGGGCCACAGCAGCGGCCCGCCGATCGAGCTGTCGTGCCACGTCGGCGCCCCAGGGCGGGGGTGCAGGCGGGTCGCCGTACGGGCCAGCGGAGCCAGTTCGGGAAAGACCGCGGCAACGTCGATCGGCCGTGGCGGAGTGACAGGAGTGACATTCATGGCCGCAATCCTGCCAATCGCCACTGACAACGGCCCTCGTGGCCGCCGCACGAAGAGCTACGGCACGGGCGCCACCCGGGAGAGCGCTACCGCCGGTCCATTTGAGGTGTTCGGGCATCGGGATCTTGCTGTTCCGCAGGAGATGGTCAGGTGAGGTACACCGTGGAGTGCGGGAGGGGGCGCCGGAGTTGTCCCCGACCGGAGCGTCTACCGTGTTCCGGTGTTCTTCAGGAAGCAGCGGGAAGCTTCTGGACTCGACGAGCCTGCCTACCCGCGCAGTTGGAACGCCGACCGGTTCTTCCCGCACCTGCCGGGCCGCGCCGAGCTGACGCGCGTACTGCCCGCGGACGAGGCGCGGGACCGGTTCGCCCGTACGTCACCGTCGCTCGACGGCGGAAATCGCCGGTCCTCCTGAACCCACCCGGTCCTCCCTCCGGGCATGCTCGTGCTGGTGGGGGGAGGACCAGGTCGGTGAGGGCGGTGCGACTCTCTTCATGCTCGTCACGCCATGACGACGTGACGAGCATGAAGAGAGTCATGAAGAGAGTTACGAGCTTGGAGAAGGAGAACTAGACACATGGCGCTGCGGCCTGTTCAGGTGAACGTCAAGGCCCTTGACCACTCGGCGGTCGGCCGGTTCTGGGCGGCGGCCCTCGGCTGGACCGCGTACAACCCAGGTGTGACGACGTACGTAGCACCCAGGGGTGAGTTCGTCTGGCCCGACCCGGTCGGCGTGGGCATCGACGTCGTGCCCGTCCCGGAACTCAAGTCGGCGGCGAAGAACCGTACCCACCTCGACCTCGCGACCGAATCCCCCGCCCACCAGGCGGAGTTGGTCGCCCGGCTGTTGGCGCTCGGCGCGACGCCCGCCGACGTGGGGCAGGGTGAGGTGCCATGGACCGTTCTCGCCGACCCGGAGGGCAACGAGTTCTGCGTGCTTGAGCCCCGGGAGGTCTACCGGGACACCGGGCCGATCGCCGCCGTGGTGGTCGACTGCGCGGATCCTCGGGCCATGGCCCGGTTCTGGGGCGAGGCGACGGACTGGGCCGTGCACCAAGTCACCGACGACCAGGCGACGTTGCGCTCCGTCGCGAGGACAGGACCGTATCTGGAGTTCCTCCGCAAGTCCGACGGGAAGACCGCGCCGGACCGGGTCCATCTCGACCTGATGCCGTACGCCGGTGACGACAAGGACGCGGAGGTGGCCAGGCTGCTCGCCCTCGGCGCCACCGCCCTCGACATCGGCCAGGGCGACGTCCCGTGGACGTGCCTGACCGACCCGGAGGACCACGAGTTCTGCGTCCTCGCCCCGCACTGACGCCGACGCGAAACGCTCAACTGGCCGCCGCGCCGAACCACTTCGGCAGCCGAGCCAGCAGTTCGCGCTGATCGTCCCCGGCCCAGGCGACGTATCCGTCGGGGCGCAGCAGGACGGCGGGCGCGCTCAGTCCTTCCAGTTCCTCCAGCCCCTCCAGCCCCTCCGGTACGACGTGGTCGACACGGTCCGACCAGCCCGTGACCGACAGGCTGCCCGTCCGGTCGAGGAGGAGGCCTCGGCCGGTGCGCATCAGCTCGTACAGGCGTCCGTGCTTCAGCGGTACGTCGCGCAGGCGGCGGCCGATGAGTCCGTGGCCGCCGCCATCCCTGCCACCGCCACCGCCACCGTCACCGTCACCGTCACCGTCGGCGAAGTCGTAGCGGACGCCGATCGCGGTGATCTTCTCGATCAGGTGGCGGTTCACGTCCTCGAAGTCCATCAGTTCCGAGAGCAGGCGGCGTACCGCGCTGGGGCCCGGCTCGGCGGACAGCAGGAGCATCTGTGCGCGGGTGTTGTCGAGTACGTCGGCCGCCACCGGGTGGCGTTCGGCGTGGTAGCTGTCCAGCAGGTCGGCCGGGGCCCAGCCGCGCACCTCGGCGGCCAGTTTCCAGCCGAGGTTGAAGGCGTCCTGGATGCCGAGGTTGAGGCCCTGGCCGCCGACCGGCGGGTGGATGTGCGCGGCGTCGCCGGCCAGCAGGACGCGGCCGGTCCGGTAGCGCTCGGCCTGCCGGGTGGCGTCGCCGAAGCGGGAGAGCCAGCTCGGCGAGTGCACGCCGAAGTCGGTACCGGCGTACGCCCGCAGCTGCCGCTTGACCTCGTCGAGGGTCGGCGGCACGGAGCGGTCCTCGGTGACCCCCTCGGCGGGTACGACCACGCGGTACACCCCGTCCCCGAGGGGCCCGAGGCCGAAGCCCCGGTGCGTCTCGCGCACCTCGGCGACCACGGTGGCCACCGTCTCCGGCGCCGCCTCCACCCGCATCTCGCCGATCAGCGTCTCGACCCGGGCGGACTCGCCGGGGAAGCCGACGCCGAGGAGTTTGCGTACGGTGCTCCGGCCGCCGTCGCAGCCGACGAGATAGCGGGCGCGCAGTCTCGTGCCGTCGGCCAGCTCTGCCGTGACCCCGGTCCCGTCCTCTGTCGCGTCCTCTGTCTGGCTCAGGCCCACCAGTTCGCAGCCGCGCCGGATGTCGGCGCCGAGTTCGACGGCGTGCTCGTTGAGCAGGCGGTCGGTGCGGGGCTGGGGGATGCCGAGTACGTAGGCGTGCGCGGTGTCCAGGTCGGGTGCGGGCTTGGTGATGCCGGCGAAGAATCCGGCGCCGACCGGGTACTGCTTGCCCTGTTCCAGGAACCGCTCCAGCAGGCCGCGCTGGTCCATGATCTCGATGCTGCGGACGTGCAGACCGAGCGAGCGGACGACGGGGGTCGGCTCCGGGTCCCGCTCCAGCACGACCACACGCACGCCGTGCAGGCGCAGCTCGGCGGCGAGCATCAGGCCGGTGGGCCCGCCGCCCACGACGATCACATCAATCACGTCGATCATGAAACCCCCAGGTCAGGGCTGGACGGCTACGGGACAAGCCGGTGCGCCGAGCGCTCGTACGCCCTCAGCTTCTCCGGCGTAAGGATCCAGTAGAGCGTGTCGAGCCCGTCCGCTCCCACAGTCGCGCTCATCAGGGCGACGGCGGTGCCGTCCTGGGCGATCAGGAGGGCGGGGCTGCCGTTGGCCTCGACGATGCCGTAGTCGGCGCCGGGGAAGAACTTCTTGGCGAACGCGGTGACCATGGCCACGCGTCCGGCGCCCAGCACCTCCAGGCGGGCCACGCCGCGCATGCCGTTGCCGTCCGCGTAGGCGACGACGTCGGCCGAGAGGACGTCTTCGAGGGCGGCGACGTCACCGTCCCGGGCCGCCGCGACGAAGGCTTCGAGGAGCCGCCGGTGCTCCGCCGTGTCGACGGGGGCCCGGCGCTCGGCGGCCAGCCGCTTCCGGGCCCGGCTGACGATCTGCCGGGTGTTGGCCTGGCCGAGCTGCAGCATGCCGGCGATCTCGTCGTACGGATAGTCGAAGGCCTCCCGCAGGACGTAGGCCGCCCGCTCTACGGGGTTCAGCTTCTCCAGGACCAGCAGTACGGCCAGCTCAAGGGCCTCCCCGCGCTCCGCGCCGACCTGTGGGTCGACCCGGGTGTCCACGAACTCGGGCAGCCAGGGACCGACGTACGCCTCCCGCCGGACCCGTGCCGACTGGGCGACGTTGATCGCGAGCCGGGTGGTGGTCTTGGCCAGGAAGGCGCCGGGTTCCAGCACCACGCTCCGGTCGGCGCCCTGCCACCGCACCCAGGCGTCCTGCACGACGTCCTCGGCCTCGGACACACTCCCGAGGACGCGGTAGGCGATCCCGAACAGTCTCGGCCGCAGCGCCTGGAACACGTCCGCCGCGGCCTCCAGCTCGTCCAGCTCCGCCATCGGGTCGCCGACGAACGGCCGTTCCTCGTCCATGCTGCCGATGCCTCCGTCTTCGCAGGTCAACCAGGCGTGCCGAGGAGCGAGGACGGCCCGCCACCTCGATCCTACGGGGGCCCGTCATCCCGCCGAACACCGATAATCCGATCGTGGACACCTCGGACGACGGCCCTGATCTCGCCCCCGGCCTGCGGGAGACCGACAACAACCTGTGCGGCGTGCTGCGCGGGCGCCTCGACGTCTCGGCCGTGGCCGGGCACTTCGTCCGGGCCGGCTGGACGTCCCGGTCGTCGTCCTGGGACGCGTACGAGGTCGGGACGAGCTGGTGCCGGGTCGACCTCGATCCGGCCGCCGGACCGGACATCCTGCTGAACGGCGTCATCGCCCCGGACCGGCTCGACACCCTCGCGACGCTCCTCTCGCGCTTCGGGCTGAGCTTCGGTCTGGAGTTGTACGACGACGAGGGCGGCCTGCGCCGGGAGATCACCGCCTGAGCGTGCGCACGACCTCCCGAGGCCGGTCGCTCGGGCCCTGACCGGCCCCGTACCCCGGTGGTACCGTCGCCGCATGGACCCGCAGGAACTCGCCAACCTCGCGCATCTGCGTCGGGCACGGGATCTGATCGACCGGGAGTACGCGCGTCCGCTCGACGTGCCGACGATGGCGCAGCACGCGCTCATGTCACCGGCGCACTTCTCCCGGCGCTTCCGGGCCGCCTACGGGGAGACGCCGTACAGCTATCTCATGACACGGCGGATCGAGCGGGCGATGACGCTGCTGCGGGGCGGGATGAGCGTGACCGACGCGTGCATGACCGTCGGCTGTACCTCGCTGGGGTCGTTCAGCTCGCGGTTCACCGAGATCGTGGGGGAGACACCGAGCGCGTACCGCGGTCGCGGGCACGACGCGGTCACGGCGATGCCCGCCTGTGTGGCGAAGGTGAACACCCGACCGAGCAGGAATTCCGGGCCGAGCGGGAATTCCGGACCGAGCAGGATTCGAGAAGCGGGCCCCACGGCCGCCGCCTAGCGTGGTCGGCATGGACATCGCACTGCAGTACTGCCACATCACCGTCAACGACCCCGACGAGGCGCTCGCCTTCTACCGCGACGCCCTCGGCTTCGAGGTCCGCAACGACGTCGCCTCCGGCGGCTTCCGCTGGGTCACCCTCGGCAGCCCCGCGCAGCCGGACCTCGACCTCGTCCTCTCCGAACCGCACGCGGGCCGCTCCCCGGCCGACGGCGACGCGCTCCAGGAGCTGCTCACCAAGGGCGTCATGCCCATGTTCGTCTTCCGCACCGACGACCTCGACGCCATGTTCGAGAAGGTACGGGCGTCGGGTGCCGAGGTGCTCCAGGAGCCCATGGACCAGCAGTGGGGCCCACGGGACTGTGCGTTCCGGGATCCTTCGGGCAACCTGGTGCGGATCTCGCAGAAGCCGAAGAAATAACCGTAGTTACGCAAGAAAATAGAACGAAACGGACGATACGGAGACCCGATGAGCAACAGGCCCCCGCACAGTGCCGACAGCCACGACCTGATCCGGGTGTTCGGCGCACGCGAGAACAACCTCAAGGACGTCAGCATCGAGCTGCCCAAGCGTCGGCTGACGGTGTTCACCGGTGTCTCCGGTTCCGGCAAGAGTTCCCTGGTGTTCGACACGATCGCCGCCGAGTCGCAGCGGCTGATCAACGAGACGTACAGCGCGTTCCTGCAGGGCTTCATGCCCACACTGGCGCGGCCCGAGGTCGACGTACTCGAAGGTCTGACGACCGCGATCATCGTCGACCAGCAGCGGCTCGGCTCCGACCCGCGTTCCACGGTCGGCACGGCCACCGACGCCAACGCGATGCTGCGCATCCTCTTCAGCAGGCTCGGGCAGCCGCACATCGGCCCGCCGAGCGCGTACTCCTTCAACACGGCGTCGGTGAAGGCGAGCGGCGGGATCACCGTCGACCGTGGCGCGGACAAGACAAAAACCGTGAAAGCGACCTTCAACCGCACCGGCGGGATGTGCACGCGCTGCGAGGGCCGGGGCGCGGTCTCCGACATCGACCTCACCGAGCTGTACGACGACTCGAAGTCGATCTCCGAGGGCGCGTTCACGATCCCGGGGTGGAAGTCGGACAACGTCTGGACGGTCGGCATCTACGCCGAGTCGGGCTTCCTCGACCCGAACAAGCCGATCCGCCGCTTCACGAAGAAGGAGATGCAGGACTTCCTCTACCGCGAGCCGACGAAGGTCAAGGTCAACGGCGTCAACCTCACCTACGAGGGCCTGATCCCCAAGATCCAGAAGTCGTTCCTGTCGAAGGACAAGGAGGCGATGCAGCCGCACATCAGGGCTTTCGTGGAGCGGGCGGTCACCTTCACGACCTGCCCCGAGTGCGAGGGGACGCGGCTGAGCGAGGGGGCACGTTCGTCGAAGATCAAGAAGATCAGCATCGGTGACGCGTGCGCGATGGAGATCCGGGACCTGGCGGAATGGGTACGCGGCCTCGACGACCCCTCCGTCGCCCCACTCCTCGCCGCGCTCCAGCACACGCTGGACTCGTTCGTGGAGATCGGCCTCGGCTACCTGTCCCTGGACCGCGCCTCGGGCACTCTCTCGGGCGGCGAGGCACAGCGGGTGAAGATGATCCGCCATCTCGGCTCGTCCCTCACCGACGTCACATACGTGTTCGACGAGCCGACGATCGGCCTGCACCCGCACGACATCCAGCGCATGAACGACCTGCTGCTGCGGCTGCGCGACAAGGGCAACACCGTGCTGGTGGTCGAGCACAAGCCCGAGGTGATCGCGATCGCCGACCACGTCGTCGACCTCGGCCCCGGGGCCGGTACGGCGGGCGGCACGGTCTGCTTCGAGGGCACGGTGGAGGGCCTGCGGAAGGGCGGCACGGTCACGGGCCGCCACTTCGACGACAGGTCGACGCTGAAGGAGTCGGTGCGAAAGCCGACGGGGACTCTGCCGATCCGGGGCGCGACGAAGCACAACCTCCAGGGCGTGGACGTGGACATCCCGCTGGGTGTGCTGTGCGTGGTGACGGGCGTGGCGGGTTCCGGCAAAAGCTCACTGATCCACGGCTCGCTGGTGGGCACGAAGGGTGCGGTCGCGGACGGCGTGGTCTCGGTCGACCAGACCCCGATCCGCGGCTCCCGCCGCAGCAACCCGGCGACGTACACGGGCCTCCTGGACCCGATCCGTACGGCGTTCGCCAAGGCCAACGGGGTCAAGCCGGCCCTCTTCAGCGCCAACTCGGAGGGCGCGTGCCCGACCTGCAACGGCGCCGGCGTCATCTACACGGACCTGGCGATGATGGCAGGGGTGGCGACGACCTGCGAGGACTGCGAGGGCAAGCGTTTCCAGCCGGCGGTGCTGGAGTACCACCTCGGCGGCCGTGACATCAGCGAGGTGCTGGCCATGTCCGTGACGGAGGCGGAGGAGTTCTTCGGCACGGGCGACGCGCGTACGCCGGCCGCGCACCGCATCCTGGACCGCCTGGCCGACGTAGGCCTCGGCTACCTCAGCCTGGGCCAGCCCCTCACCACCCTGTCGGGCGGCGAACGCCAACGCCTCAAGCTGGCCACGCACATGGGCGACAAGGGCGGCGTCTACGTCCTCGACGAACCGACAACCGGCCTCCACCTGGCCGACGTCGAACACCTCCTCGGCCTCCTCGACCGCATCGTCGACTCGGGCAAGTCGGTCATTGTGGTCGAACACCACCAGGCGGTCATGTCCCACGCCGACTGGATCATCGACCTGGGCCCCGGCGCGGGACACGACGGCGGGCGCATCGTCTTCGAGGGGACACCGGCGGAGCTGGTCGCTGCGCGCTCGACGCTTACGGGGGAGCATTTGGCGGGGTACGTAGGGGCGTGAGGGTTGGCTGACGCTGGGGGGCATGCAGCCCCGCACTGACGGGGCGCCGCTCTCGGCGGGACGGCGCCCGCAACTGGGCGTTTTCAGGGGCGCGGGGAACTGCGCGACCAGCCCCCACCGGCCCGCAGCCGATCACTCAACCACGCCCCCACAACCCCAAGATCCCCGTCCCCCAACCCATGACGAGGATCGACCCGGTGCAACAGAGCCCGCCCCCGATGATGCTCCGCCACCCAGTCCCGGTCAGCATCAGTGACCTCGTCATCGAGCCACACGAAATCCCGCCCAGCCGCCCACTCGACAAGAGGCGCCGTCTTCCAGTGCACCCCGCGCATCCCATGCGGTGCCCCCGACCCCGAGTCCAACTCCGACTCCGACTCCGACTCCGGCCAGCTCACCACCGGAAGCGCCGCCAACCCCAACCACGGCGCCACGCACTCATTCGCCTCCCCCAACCAACTCGTCGCCCACACCAACTCACACCCCAACGCCCCCAGTCGAGACCCGAGCGAGGGATCGATCCTGGACAGCAAAGGGTTCGCCTCCGACACCGCGACCCGCGGTCGCCGCGCGGGCGCGTACGTCGGATAGCCGTCCGGATACTGCTCCCGCGTCCCGCCGAACGGGATCAACGGCCCGTCGACGTCCAGGAAGAGGAGCGGACGCGGGGCCGGAAAAAAGGAAGGGTTCGTCATCGTCCCCCTTGATACCGTACGGCCCATGACTGCCGGGTCGGCCTTGTGCCGTGAGCGAGTTGGGTGCCCGGCCTCTGAGTGAGGTCGGGGTGGGCCAGGGGCCCGCCGGTTTCTCTTTGTTCCTCCGTTCCCTTCGGGGAGTCCGTGTGACCGACAGAGAAACCACTCGCACAGAAAGCAGCGCATGCCCAACGACTTCAACCAGCAGGTCATCGACGAGTTCCGGGCCAACCACAGCCGAGTAAGCGGCTTCGGCGGCTACTTCGAAGGCGCCCGGCTCCTTCTCCTCACCACCACCGGCGCCCGCACCGGAACCCCGCACACCACACCCCTCGGCTACCTCCCCGACGACGGCGAGCGCGTCTTCGTCATCGCCTCGGCCGCCGGCTCCCCCAGGCATCCCGACTGGTACCGCAACATCCTCGCCGACCCCCAAGTCACCGTCGAGACCGGCGTGTTCACCTACGACGCCCGTGCCGTCGTGCTCGACCGCGACGAACGGGACCGCGTCTTCGCGCGGGCCGTCGAGGCCGAGCCGGGGTGGGCCGCGTACCAGGAGAAGACCGACCGGATCATCCCCGTGGTCGCCCTGTACGAGATCGCACCGGACGGGCCTCCCCGCATCAACGCGTCCGGCATGGCTGACGCCATCAAAGTCGTCCACGACGCCTTCCGCCGCGAACTCGCCCTGATCAGGAAGGAGATGCGCGCCGAGACCGGCGACACCGCACACCTCGGCGCCCAACTCCGCGCCAACTGCCTCACCTTCTGCGCGGGGCTCCACAACCACCACACCGGCGAGGACATCGGCCTCTTCCCCTTCCTCGCCGACCGCCATCCCGAGTCGGCCCCCGCCATCGAGCGCCTGCGCACCGAGCACGAGCAGATCTCCGACCTCGTCGAGCAGTTGCGCCGGGCTCTCTCCACAACAGGCCCCGACCCCGCCACCGTCCGCACCGAGGTCGAGCGTCTCACCCTCGCCCTCGAAGCCCATCTCACCTACGAGGAAGAGCAGTTGATCCCGCTGCTCTGAGCACCACGTGAGTGACGGTGGGGCCGCCTTTCGCGGGAGGGCGGCCCCACCGTGCCTCAGAACGGCAACGGCCGCCTATGCACCACCTCCAGCCGTGACACCGCCCGCGTCAGCACCACGTACAGCCGATGCAACCCCCGCCCACCCGCACCCCCGACCGCACCCTCACCCTCCGCCTCCACGATCGCCGCCGGCTCCACCACGACCACGTGGTCCCACTCCAGCCCCTTCACCGCGGTCGCCGCCATCACCACGACCCGCCGCTCCTCCCCCAGCACCCCCAACACCCCAGACGCCCCCAACACCTCCCGTACCGCCGCCACTTCCCCCTCCGCCGCGCCCCCCGCTCAACGCCCGCCCCACCGCCGCCACCACCTCCCCAGCGACGTCCGCCGTCTCCACCACCCTCAACTCCCCGTCCCCGCGCAGGGATCGAGCGGGCGGCACCGGCACCTCCAGCCGTGCCAGCAGCCGGTTGGCGAACTCGACGACCGTCCTCGGCACCCGGAAACCCGTCGTCAGCGGGATCACCGTGGCGTCCGGCTTGCCCAGGTGGGCCAGCAGAGGGCCCCACGCCCGTGCCGCCCACGGCGTGGTCCCCTGTGCCAGATCGCCCAGGACGGTCAGCGAACCGTAGGGCGCCCGGCGCGCGATCACCCGGCACTCCATCGGGGAGAGGTCCTGCGCCTCGTCGATCACCACATGGCCGTATCCCCCGGGGTGTTCGATCAGGCCCGCGACCTCGTCCAGAAGCACCAGATCCGCCGCCGACCAGCGCGCCGACCTCCACGACCTCGGCGGACGCCCCCAACACACCGCCCGCTGCTCCTCCACCCCCAGCAGCCCAGCCGCAGCCCGCGCCAACACCCGCTCATCGCCCAGGAGTTCGGCCACCACCTCCTCCGGCCGCACTCTCGGCCACACCGCCTCCACGAACGCCCCGACCGGCCGCGCCCGCTCGATCCGCCGTACCCAGCCGTTCGGCTGCGGCCCCGCCCGCCGCTCCGCCTCCCGCTGGATACGGGCCACCACCCGCGTCCGTACCCGCTCCCGCCCCACGCCGTACGGCGGTTCCTCGGCCCGTACGCCCGCCACGATCCGCGCCAGTTCCGCCGCCGGAACCCGCCAACGGTACGAATCGTCCGGCGCCTCAAGGGGATCAAGGGAGTTGGCGTACTCGTCGGTCGCCACCCGCGCGTACAGCGCCCGGCGCAGCACCTCCGCCATCCGCACGTCATGCTTCACCACCGCCGCCCGCTCGTCGTCCTGCGCCCGCACCTGACGCCCCGGGCCCGCGATCTCGTCCATGACCGTCGACTGCCGTACCCCCGTCTCGCCGAGGGCGGGCAGCACCTCCGCGATGTACGAGAGGAACGTCCGGTTGGGGCCGAGGATCAACAGGCCGCCGCGCTGGACGCGTTGGGGGTGGGTGTAGAGGAGGTACGCGGCCCGGTGCAGCCCGACGGCCGTCTTGCCGGTGCCGGGAGCGCCCTGCACGCAGACGGAGACGCCCAGGCCCGCCCGTACGAGATCGTCCTGCTCGGGCTGGATCGTCGCGGCGATGTCCCGCATCGGCCCGACCCGGGGCCGCGCGATCTCCCGCGCGACCAGCCCACCCACACCACCGACCGACTCCCCCGCCCCCTCCTTCTCCCCCTCCCCCACCCCCTCCCCCACGGCCACCTCTGTGAGGTGCTCGTCCTCCAGTCCGGTCAGATCGGCCGAGTCCCCCGTACTGCCGGGCGCCCAGCCGAACCGCCGCCGTACGGCCACACCCTGTGGATCGCGGGCGCTCGCCTGGTAGAAGGCCCGGGAGACGGGCGCCCGCCAGTCCACGACGAGGGGCGGGCGGGTCGGGTGCTCGCTGATCCGCAGCCGCCCGATGTGATAGCTGGCGCCACGGTGATCGCCCCCGCGCTCACCGCCGTCGAAGTCCAACCGGCCGAAGAACAACGGCCCTTCGGGCAGCTCCCCCAGCTCCTTCGCCTTGCTGCGCAGCTGGTACCCGAGCACTTCCGCGTCCGCCCCGGAGGCGGAGACGTCCTCACCGGTGACGACGTGCTCATGAGCGCCGTCGACCATCGCGGCGAGCGCGGCCCGGCAGAGGTCGTGATGGTCACGTTCGCGGAGCAGGAGGTCGCGAAGTCCGGACTCGGACTCGGGCTCGACAGAGGCGGGTGGCGTCATTCCAGCAAGCCTAACCCAGATAACGCAACCAGGTTAAATATTTTACCGAGTCGCGCCCCTTACCCCTGCCGCCCCTCCCGACCCCTCCCGCCGAAGCCACGGCAGCCCCGCCTCCAACTGCCCGAACGCCTCCTCCGCCGCCGCGACCGCGTCCCCCCGCACCGCCTCCACGCCCTCCCCGGCCGCAATCCGGCGCCAGTTCTCCTGCGCGAGGATCCGCTGTACGGCGATGATCTGCCCGGCGGCCAGTCGCGCCGCCAGTGTGCCGCCCAGGGCGCCGGCGAGGGCGGCCTCCGAGCGCTGCTGGTACTCGTACGCGCGTGCGACCAGCGACGGGGTGCCGTAAAGCAGCCCGTGGAAGGCGAGCACCCCGGGGTCGCCGTTGAGGCCGGTGACCGGGTCCTCGCGGCTCAGCCCGTCGAGGAAATGCCGCCGCAGGGCATCCACGGATGACACAGTCGCCCCCGTGAGAGCCGCCCGTACCACCCGCGCCGCCTCGTCCTCGTGGTCCGCGAAGCGGTGCAGGACGAGGTCCTCCTTGGCCGGGAAGTAGCGGAACAGCGTCGGTTTCGAGATGCCCGCGGCGGCGGCGATCTCCGCGACGGAGACCGCGTCGAACCCCTTCGCGAGGAACAGCCCGATCGCGATGTCGGACACGTTCTGGTACGTCTGCCGCTTCTTGCGCTCACGCAGCCCGATCTCTGCCATGGAAGCGAGAGTACGCACTCCGGAAACGCCTGATTCCGCACACCCCCACCGCCCGGCTACCGCAGCGCGAGCGCCAGATACGGGTTCTCCGTGGAACGGGCCGGCAGCCCCAGCGCGGCCGTCGCCGACGCCAGTGTCATCGGGTACGAGTCGACCGCCCGGCGCACGTTCGGGGCTTCCAGGCCCGCGCCGGTGACCAGCCGGTCCAGGTCGATGTAGGCGGACCGGACGATCTCGATGTCCCGGTAGACCCGCCAGTCCTGCCGCCAGTCGTGGGTGAACCGCGGCTCCAGCACGCTCTCCCAGCGCCGGAACATCCGGTCCCGGATCTCGGAGCGGGTCGGGGTGAGGTGCATGTGGCGGACCAGGTCGTAGAGCGGGTCGCCGACCACCGCCATCTCCCAGTCGATGATGGTCAGCGCCATCGAGTCGTCCCGGCGTACGAGGTTCCAGGGGTTCAAGTCGCCGTGCAGCAGCGCCGGTTCGCGGTCGCTCACCACATGCCGGCTGAGGATCTCCCGCAGCCGGGCGGCGTCGGGCAGGCCGAGCGACCGGGCCAGTTGCCGGGACTCGCCCGGCAAGTCGCCGACGAGGAGGACGAGTTGCTCGCTCAGCCAGCTGTAGAAGCGCCCCCCGCCCGCCATCGGGTCCAGCTCCTTGTACTTCACCCCGGTCAGGGCGCGGAGCTGGTCGACGAGCGCGTCCGCCTCGCGCGGGAGCAGACCGTGGACCGGATGGCCGGGCGCCTGGTCGATGTCCCAGCGTCCGGCGTACGTGTGGACCGCGAAGGGCTCGTCGCGGTAGCCGGTGCCCAGCGCGAGGACCCGGGGCACAGCCACTTCGGCCTTCGACCGCTCGATGGCCCTCAGTACGGCGTGCTCGCTCAGGAAGCTGTGCTCGCGCCGGCAGACCTCCGCCACCTTGCGTCTGACGACTACGGGAAAGTCGACGCCCTCGACGAGGACCACCGAATTGAGGTGGGTGGTCCCCTTGAACACCCGGTTGGCCGGAGCCGCGCCCTCGGCCCGCAGCGCGTGCGGCACGGCGGCACGCGGGAAGTCGGGGTGCTCCGGGACCCGGGGGTCCGGTTCCCAGCCGATCGGTGTGCGCGGTCCCACGTCCCGCCGGGACGACGACATCCGCCAGCGGTACAGGATCCGCTCGATCACCGCGTCGCCCGGCACATCGGCCAGCCCCAGCGGCTCGGCGGCCCCTGCCAGCGCCTCGCGCACGGCGGCCGTCGCCCGGTCCAGGCTCGTCTGGTCGAACGATTCCTCAAGGGATCTCGCGGCCCGCATGACGTCGGGGAACACGGACTGCGCCCGCTCGAAGGCGACGTAGTGCGGCAGGTCCCGGCGCAGACCGTTGACCGCGGCGGGCCTGGTCGCCCGCATGGCCTCGGCCCAGGCGTTCACCACCTCGTCCCACTGGAAATCCGGGTACTTCATCCGGACGAGGTGGATGGCGAGATCGTGCAGGGGGTCGCCGTAGGTGGCGAGTTCCCAGTCGACGGAGGCGAGCGAGGAGGAGGGGTCGTTGTGGCAGGTGACGATCACGTTGTCGCGGTGCAGATCCGCGTGCAGCAGGCCGTAGGGCCGGCGGGCCATCACGGGCACCCGCTCGGCCCACCGGATCAGCGCGTCCGCCGAGACACCGAGGGCGACGAACAGCCCACCGTAATCAGCCCAATTGGACTGGCGAATGTCACGGTCCGCGCGGTGTGCCAGCATCCGCAGGAAACTCTGGCCGTCCTTCACGTTGCGCGGCAGGCTGCTCGGCAGCGCCTCTCTGCGCACCTGGGCGACCTGGGCCATCAGTCCCGCGAGCGCCTTGATCACCGGACCGGAGACCGGCTTGCCGTTCTCGCACAGCTGGGAGAGCGGTACGCCGTCCACATAGCTGTGGATGGCGAAGCCGGGCCCCGAGACCAGACACTTCGGTGCCAGGGGGACTGTCTGCTGGACGGCGTCCAGAATCGCCGCCTCACGTTCCCAGGTCCGGAGCACCACCGGCAGGGCGTCGGGCCGCCGGACCCGCACCAGCACCTGCGCACCCGCCTCGCCGGACACGGCCCGTGCCACGGCCTCCGGCAGCGGGAGCACATGGTTGCGGTTGTGGTGGCCACCGCTCGCCACGCCCGTCTCCGGCGCCCGCCGCACGAACGCGGACACGACGTCGGACCACTGACCGGCGGTCCGCTGCCCGGCGGACCTCTCACCGGCGGATCGTTCCCGGAGCGGGGGCCGGGGAACGGGGGGTGCGTCCACTGGCCGCTCCTGTTTGCTCGCGCGAGGTGAAGTAGAGGACGCGCGGTTGGGCAAACGTTATGCACAGAGCGCGTCCAGCACGACCGGAGCCCGAAGCTCATCGGCCACGAAGAGTGGGTTTGCCACTCATCTGCATCAGATCGTTCGAGGCAGGCGTGTTCGCCCTCTCATACGCAAGAACGAGTGCGGTTGCTCACTTGGTGCGGGCATGCTACCGGACGGAGTCCCACCCCTACTCCACGCCCACTTGTTCCCACATGGCGTCGAACCAACGCTGCGCGCCCTCGACGAAGAGCGTCCCCTGCGAGTCCGGGTCGGCGTCCTTGACGAAGGGGGTCAGCTGGGTTCCGAGGCCCAGGACGTCACGCGCCGGGATCTCCTTGCCGGTGTCCAGGACGACCGGCCGCTCTATCGGGACGTAGAGGCCGTGCAGGGCCTCGACCCCGTTGACGAGGTACAGCTTCCAGGTCGGGGCGACGGCCACCCGGCGGACGGTGAACTCGACATGATCCACGAGCCCTTCGGCGTGCATCTCGCGCAGGGCCCGCCGCGACGAATCCACATGCTGGCGCCTGAGTGTGCACAACCGTTCCCGCAGCAGTGGAGTGTGCTCGGCGTTGACCGCCCGCAGGTAGGGCAGGTCCACGTCGTCGCCGGGCAGGAGCAGGCGCAGGGTGATGCGCGAGGGGCTGATCTGGTAGGCCCTGACCCGCTCCAGCTGAAGCTGGATGTGCGTGGCCAGTGATTCCGAGGTCAGCGCGTAGACGTCCAGGGTGACCACGGGCTGTTCGAACGCCTCACTGATGATCGGCCCCAGGTGCCCGGTGACGGGCCTGACCGCCGAGTGCCGCACGGGCGGGACCCGCACGACCCGGGACCCGCTGCCCTGCCGGGACTCGATCCAGCCCTCGTCGCGCAGCTCCTTCAGCACCCGCTGCACGGTGTCCCGGGACACCGCGAAATCATCGGCGAGTCGACGCTGCGCGGGCAGCAGGGAGCCCAACGGGTACACCCCGCCCGCAATACCCTGCCGCAGCAGGGCGGCCACCCGCTCGAACTCCCTGCCGCCGGCGGCGGCAGGGACCTGCCGTCCATCCTCGTGTCCCACACCCCGACCGTACCGTTTCCGGTCCGCCGTCAAACAGATTCCAGTCAACTCGACCCACAACCACCCGGCCGGTCAACCCACAACTACCCGGCCGGTTAAGGGATCAGCCGGACCGGGCAGACCTCTTTCAGGCCAACCAGCCCAATTGGACGGCTAGTTGACTGCTTCGGGCAAAGTGGAGGGAATGGTGGGAGAAGTGATCGCTTTTCAAGTGCTCTGGGCGCTGGCCAAGTTGCTCCTGGGACAACTGGCCCAGTCACGGCTCGGGCTGCTGGGACTCCTGCTCATGTGGACGGTCGCCATGGGCGTCCGCGCGCGTCGCACCGGGCCGGCCGTAGGCGCGGCGGTGCTGCTCATCCTGTTGATGACTCAGGCCTGACCGGTTCCCGGCCGACGGTCACGGACCACCCGCAGCACCGGCGCGAACGAGTTCACGATCGTTTCCGCACCCACCGCCCTGAGTTCCTTCTCCTTGCGGTCGTTACGCGCGTAGCCCAGGAACGGAACCCCGGCCCGCCGGGCGGCCAGGAAGTCGGCCGGGCTGTCGCCGATCATCAGGGCGGCGGACGGCGCCGCGCCCATCGCCCCGAGGGCGCGGTTGAGGCAGTGCGGGTCCGGCTTGAGCTGGTGGAGAGCCTGCGTACGGCCGTAGAGGTGCGGGGCGAAGCATCCCGTCAGCTGCCGCTCCGTGAGGTAAGTGCCCACCGTTCTCGCCGAGTTGTTCGTGGTGATCGCGAGACGGGAGCCGACCGCCCGCCAGGTCTGTATCAGGATGTCGACGTACGGCGTGGGGAACGCCCTGGGCACGGCCCGGAGTTCCTCCTGGGTGAGCCGTTCCTCCAGCTCCGCCACCAGGTCACTGCCGGGGTGCCGGTGATCGACGGCCCGCAGGACGACGTGCGGGTCGGGGGACACCCTCTCCGCCTCCGTGAGCAGGCCGTGCAACCCCTGCCGCTCCAGCCACTCCACCAGCTCGATCGCCACCTGCTCCGCCGAGTGCCCCGCGAACAGCCGGCAGATCGGCCCGTCGAAGTCCCAGAGCACGACCCGTGCGGGGTCGATCAGTTCCCTCAGTCTCTCCAGGTCTTCGGGCACGGAGTCGCCCGCGGAGTCGCTCACGGGCTCGGTCGCGTCGGTCGCCAGTTCGGACTGTGTCGTATCAGAGGTCACTAGGAGAGTGTCAGGTCCGTCGTGATGGTTTCCCAGAGGGCGTCGAACCACTTCTGGGATTGCTCGACGAACGCCGTGTCCCGTTCCCCCGCGCCCTTGGCGAACGAGAACAGGAGCGACTCGGTGCCCAGGGTGTCGTACATGTCCAGCATGGTCCCGCTCTCCCCCTGCTCCTCCCGGCGGGTGATCATGTAGTACGCGATCAGCGCCTCCGTCTCGTTGAGCAGGTACAGCTTCACCGGCGGGGTGAACGGCAGTGCCCGGAAGGTGACCCGGACGTCGATGCCGTGCGAGGAGCGCAGGGCCAGCAGGTTGTGCCGGAGCACGTGGCCCTGGGCGTTGCGCTGGGACAGCCAGCGCTGGTGGACCGGGTCGTCGTCGCTGCGGCCCTCGACCGGGACCGGGAAGGCCAGCGTGATGTCCCGGGACGGCAGCAGGATGCGTACGTCGACCGACACGGGGTGGATACGGCCCTCGTGGATCAGCCGGACCGGTTCGCCGACCGCCAGCATCAGGGTCTCCGCGGTGAGACAGGCCGCGTCGATCCGTACGTGCGGGGCGGCGAACGCCTCCGTCAGCCGCGGCGCGAGCCCCACCATCGTCGGCTGGGGCCCCTCCCGGGGCGGGGTCACCTCGGCGACGCGCGGCGGGCTGCCCTTGCTGACGTTGGTGAGCAGCCGCTCGGAGTGCAGGACGCGCAGTGCCTCGCGTACGGCGCCGCGCTCGACGCCGAACTCCTCGGTCAGCTCCGCCTGTGTGGGCAGCCGGTCGCCGGGCTGCAGTTCGCCGGCCCGGATGCGGTCACGCAGGACGTCGGCGATCTCCTGGGGCGACCGTCTTCTGCTGCCGTTCACTGTCTCGTTCTCCTGGGTCACAACCAAAACGCTACAACTTCGATCCATCTTTGGGGAGTTGCTTAAAAGTTGTTTATGAGTAGTAGCCAAGTGGGGACAACCTACTCAGAGTTGGTTGCCAACTTGATGAAGTTGGCGCAAGTTACGCTCGAAGGAGGAACCACCATGCCCGCCATCGCCCTCCTTGCCGCCGTCTTCATCAGCGGCTTCCAGCAGTTCATCAGCTGGCAGTACGGCACCTCGGGTGTCGTCGGCCTGCTGCTGCTCACCATAGGCATCAAGGCCAGGAACGCGACCCTCAGCTCCATCGGAGCCGTGGTCCTCGCCCTCCTGGTCACCGGCCCCACCCTCTGACGGTGCCGGCCCACCCGGGGAGACGTCAGTCCGTGAGCGTCAGCTCCGAACTGATCGTCTCCCACAGTGCGTTGAACCACAGGTGCGACTGCTCCACGAACGTCGTGTCCCGCAGCCCGGCACCTTGCTCGAAGGCGAACAGCATCGACCGGACGCCCAGGGCGTCGTACAGCTCCACCTGTTCGTGGTCGATCTCCGCCTCGCGCCGCTTGAGCGTGTAGTACGCGAAGAGCGCCTCCGACTCGTTGAGCAGATACAGCTTCACCGGTGGCGTGAACGGGAGGGCCCGGAAGGAGACGCGCACATCGATACCGTGCGTCCCGCGCAGGGCCAGCAGATTGTGCCGCAGCACCTGCCCCTGGGCGTTGCGCTGGGCCAGCCAGCGGCGCTGCAGCCGCCCGGTGGCCAGCGGCCCGGCCGGGGAACCGTCCGCCGACTCCACCGGCGCCGGCCACGCGAGGTCGATGTCCCGGCTCGGCAGCAGGATGCGTACGTCGATTCTGGCCGGATTCAGTCGTCCGGCGTGGATCTGCCGCAGCGGCTCCCCGATGGCGAGGGTGAGCGATACGGCCGTCAGACACAGGGCGTCGATCCCGACGTGCGGCGCCGCGAAGGCGGCCTCGATGCGGGGCGCGAGGGCGACGGTGGTGGGCAGCGGCGGGGCGGCGGGGCCGGTCAGCGCGGGTCGGGGCACGGAGGCGACCGTCGCCGGGCTGCCCTTGCTCACATTGGTCAGCAGCCGCTCGGAGTGCAGGATGCGCAACGCCTCCCGTACGGCACCCCGCTCGACGCCGAACTCCTCGGCCAGCCTCGCCTGGGTGGGCATGCGCTGGCCGGGCCGCAGCTCACCGGTCCTGATCCGGCTGCGCAGGGCGTCGGCCACCTCGCGGTGTGACCTCTGGGGCTCCACAACCAAACACTACAACTTCTCGCCATCTTTGGGCAGTTCAAGTGAAGGTGGTTATGAGACGCCCCCAAGTGGAGATAAGTACTATGAAGTTGGCTACCAACTTCTAAAACATGGTCAAACCTTCCACAGGTTGGCTGCCGGACTCTTCTCCGGAGGGGAGCCTGGAGCTCGGCGGCCACCACGAGGGGAAAGGGGTCGGAGCGGAAGCCGATCGGACGGATCGGAAACGGATCGGCAGCAGACCAGAAGGATCAAAGGGACCAGAAGGACCAGAAGGATCAGAAGATGTCCGGGCACCACGGTCGCCTGGACGTACGCAGCAGGGCGTCGGCCACTCGGGCGGCGCCCGCTCGTTCTTCCCGCACCCGCCCGAGCGCGACAAGCCGCACCGCGGACTCGTCACCGAGCCAGAGCGCCGCCAACTCCCTTACGTCGAGGGTGAGTTCGGCGGCATCGTTGCTCCCGGGAGTGCAGGACCCGACACCGTCCTCGGACACGTCGAGCCGATACCGCCCCGAGGCGAACCCGGCGCCGTCGACGACCTCAAGAACCAGCCCACGACCGCTCGCGCCACCACCGTTGCCGCCGCTGTCGTACGGACGGGCCTCCAGAGCACGTACGACATCCAGGATCCGTACCCACAGCCAGTCCGCGTGGGTGGTGAGTCTGGCGGCGCGCGGGTCCGGGAGGAAGAAGGGGAGCAGGTCGTCCGGGGCACGCCAGCCGGTCTTGACCTTGGTGATCCAGTCGATCGAGCAGAGGTACTGCCACAGGGCGCGCTCGGCGGCCGGGGTGACGGCGATGAGCCAGTTCACGTCGGCGGTGTTCTGCGGCTGCTTGCCGTCCCACTTGTCGACGGCCTCGTAGGAGACAAGCCCCTCGATGTCACCCTCCGCCGACCGGTACACGGCGTAGAAGGGCTCGTCCCAGGTCCCGCCGAACCGCACCGCGCCCGTGTTGACCTGCCACCAGTACTCGTCGCGGCTGACGGCACCGGGCTGCTGCCGCGCGAGGCGGGTGTGCAGGTCGGGGCCGAGCTTGCGTACGTCGTCCGCGTCCACGAGGTCGATACGGCCGCCGTCCGTCGGGCCCGACCGGCGGGGGTCGAGGCCGGTGCGGGGTACGTCGATGGTCCACTCGGAGGTGGAGGTGGCGGGGCCGAAGCCGTACCGTCCGTAGATCGGGTACTCGGCGGCGATCAGGGTGGCGACGGTGTCGCCGCGTTCCTTCGCGGCGGTGAGGTCCTGGGTCATCATGCGGGTGAGGATGCCCTGGCGGCGGTGGGTGGGGGAGACGGTGACGTTGGAGATGGCGTCGGCGGAGACGGTGTTTCCGCCGCCGACGCTCAGCACCTGCGGAAACGACCGGAAGGTGGCGACGCACCGGCCGCCGTCGTACGCCCCGAGCGTCCGCCCCGGCAGAAACTGCCCGCGCCGCGCGTCCAGCTCGACATCGCTGACCTCGGGGGACCGAAGAAACCCGGTACTCAGGGCCCGGGTCCACTCCCGAAGCCCGTCTTCGCCGACGGGGCGTATGTCGATGGCATCGCGCGGGGTCATGGGGCCAGGCTAAACGGAGCCCCCACCCATGTCGCCCGGATTTCCTTCGCCCCCGCCGCCCCGACCCGTCCCATCCCG
>NZ_PJME01000053.1 GCF_002954775.1 Streptomyces geranii | reverse complement strand
GCCGTTCAGGGACACCGCGATACCACCGAGCAGCGGCGTGGGGTCCATGTGCAGGGGCTTCGGAGGGAGGGGCTGCCCCTTCTCCCGGGCGACCGCGACGGCCGCTTCGTGGTTCTTGTCGCTCTCCGCCTTTCGCTTCGAGGTCCGGGACAGGACCAGGAAGCCCGCGATCAGCACCGTGATGAGTACGGCGCCGGCGATGGCCAGCAGGACCCAGGTGGGCATGTCCTTCAAGAGGCGTTCAGCCTCCGCCTGCCAGTCGAGCGGGTCGGTCGATGCTGCTGAGGTCACTTGTCCTCCCATGGCTCGTCCTTCGCACCGCCGGCGAGCAGTTCCCGCTCCCGGGCCAGCAGCAGATCGAACCGGCTGAACATGTTCGTGCGCAGTTCTTCCTCCGTGTCTCCGATCAGTAGCTCCGGGTGCCGGATCACCAGGTCCACGGCGAGCCGGATCACGGTGTTCTCGGTGATCCGCTCCCCTTTGCGGGACCGGGCCAGCATCAGCTCCCGGGCGATGGTGGACAGCTCAGAGTGCTGGTCCTCGCGCAACGGCACCCACTTGGGCCGTTCCTCGGACTGCGTGGCCTTTTGCTTGGCCGAGTTGTCCGCCATCTGGTGTCCCCCTTGGGGTCGTGGAGTGAGTGACTCCAAGAGGTTATGGGTCCGGGCGCCGGGCACCGTACGCCGTACCGGTGCCCGTTCCCGGACCGAGGCGATTCCCATTCGCCCCTCCCTTCAGTAGCTGTGGAGATCAACATAACTTCAAAACTCCAAGAGTTCAAGGGTCTTGAAGTTCAAAGGTCTAGGGGTTACATTGGTTCTGCAAGCACGAGAGAGGGCCAGGGCTTGCAGGCCCTGACCCTCTCTCAGGCCGGCGGTTGCAGCCGCTGGCCGACACCGGACAGGCGACCCAACGCCTTCCGGATCCGGGACACCCCTGACTGAAGAGGGACATCCATGCGTAAGTCTTCCACCCGCCCCCGGTTCTTCGACCTGCAGGTCGTCAACGCGCTGAACGCGAGCGGCACCCGGCTGATCCTGGTCGGCAAGATGGGCCCCGCCTTCGACGCGCCGGCCGCGCCGAACTGCTCGGACTGCCACGACTTCGAGCGCGTCATCACCCTCGCGGGGGTCGCCATCTGCGACAACCCGGTGCACGCCGAGAACCGGCCGCAGCTCCCCATGCGCCCGACCCCGCACGAGCGGGACGGCCGCCAGAACCCCCCGGCGCAGCCCACCCGCCCGCGCTCCGCCCTGCTGGTCGGCTGACGCCGGTGTTCACCACGCACCTCACCGACGCCGAGCGCGCCGAGCTGAGCCGCAAGGTCGCCGAGGCCAACAAGCGGTCCGAGGAGGCCCCCCGCGGGGGCTCCCGCTGAGCTGCCACCGGTCGCACGCCGAGCGCAGCTGATCAATCCCCTACAGCTCGCCCCGGGTGTTCGAGGCACCGCCTCCGCCCGGGGCGAGCACTCCCCGTTCTTCTCCTGCACCGGAGGACTTGCTGTGCGTTCCACCTCGAAGACCACGAACACCGAGCGCCTGACCGCCGTCGGCGTGACGCTCGCGGCCGTACTGATCGGCTTCCTGGCCCTGGGCCTGGGAATGGGCCTGGTCAACGCCCTCTCCGCCGCCCTGATCGCGTACGTCGGGACCGTCATCTACGCGATGCACAAGATGCCCGTGCGCCCGACCAGGGTCGTCGCCGCGACGACGAGGGGCACCATCATGGGCGCCGTCATCGTGGTGATCGTCCTGATCGGCATCTACCGCGCGCTGCGGGGGCTGTGATGGTCCGCGCCCTCACGGTCCGCCAGCCCTACGCCGCGTGCATCGCGTACGCGGGCAAGACCGTTGAGAACAGGGTCACGCGCTGGTCCTACCGCGGCACGATCCTGATCCACGCGGGCGCGGCCGTCGACAAGGCCGCGAAGAAGCACCCGCCCATGGCCTCCGTCATTCGCGGGCTGCAGCTGGAGCAGCGCGCCGTCATCGCCGTCGCCCGGATCGTGGACGCCCACGACGACGACGGCGAGTGCACGCCCTGGTCCCTGCCCGGCCACACCCACTACGTCCTCGACGACATCACCCCGCTGCCCCTTCCGGTCCCGCACGAGCGGGGCCAGCTGGGGCTGTGGTTCCCGCCGGCCGAACTGGTCGCCCGGGTCCGCCTGCAGCTGGACGACGACACCGCCGGCCGCCTGCTCGGACGGGAGGTGTAGCCGTCGTGCACACCTCTGGTCATCTGTTCAGCGGCGGGTGGGGCGACGGCCGCGGCTTCATGAACGCCGGGTACGCCCCGGTGTTCGGCGCCAACCACCACCCCGCCTCCGTCGCGACCGCGCGCGCCAACGTTCCCGGCATCTACGTGCGCGAAGCGGCGATCCAGACGATCGACATGCGGACCCTGCCGCCCTGCGAGGTCGTGGTCGGCTCGCCGATCTGCTGGGAGTCCACCCCGGCCGGCGGCAACTCAGCCGCCCGGGTGCAGGACGAGCTGGACTTCGGCGACAACCAGAACCGCAAGCGCTCCGACTGGGGCCAGACCCGGATGACCGCATGGGAGCCGGTCCGCTACGTCGAGGTGCACAAGCGCCGCGTGCTGGCCTACTGCGGGGAGAACGTCCCGGGGTTCGCGACCCGCAACCCCGAGCTTTTCAACGCCTGGTTGGCCGTCTGGGACGCTCTCGGCTTCTACCCGACGCTCGCGTCGGTGAACGCCGCGCACATCAGTGTCGAGACCCCGGACGGAGTGCTCGGTCCCCTCCCCCAGTACCGCGACCGGCTGGTGTGGGCCATGGTCCGCAAGGACATCGGGCGTGTGCCCGACCTGCGGCCCCGCCCGGCCTCCATCTGCCCCAACTGCGGTCCGGTCAAGGGCATCCAGCACTGGCCGGGCAAGCCCAGCGGTCGGCGGGTTGGCTCCTACAACCCCCGGCTGAAGGCCGACTCGAAGGCACGGCAGTCGTACTACTACGTCTGCCCGACCGAGCGCTGCCACGCGCGCGTGGAGCCGATCACGAGGGGAATCGGCGAGGTCCTCGACCCGACCCTGCGCGGCCAACGGTTCGGCGACGGCCGCCGGGACCGTCCCGGCGTGCCCTACGAGGACGCCACCCGCGCCCGGGTCGAGGACGGCATCCAGGAGTTCGGCGGCAAGCCGTTCATCATCACCCTGCGGAACCACGGCCGCGCCACCTCACTGGACGCGCCGATCGGCACCCTGACGGCACAGGGCGGCGAGCACCACTATCTCGTCCGTCCGACCGCCGACATGACCGTCGACGAGTGCGAGTACCGGCCGCTGAAGAACCCGGAGAAGGCCCGCGCTCAGGGCTTCCCCGCTCACCACCCCTTCGCCGGCGGCGAGTCCGACATTGGGCTCCAGGTCGGCAACGCCGTCCCCGTCACCGTCGCGACGATGGTGGCGCAACAGGTGAAGGCGGTGCTGCCGTCATGACCAAGCGCTTCAACTCCCAGATGGTCGGCGGCGAGCAGCTCGACCTGTTCGCCGACCCCGCCCCGCAGGAGACGCAGCCCGCCGCCCCGGCGGGCCCTGCCCTGCCGCTCCCTCCGGTCGTACCGCAGGCGATGAGCGCGGTCGATGCGGAGTGGGTCTCCGAGTACGTCGTCGACCGGTGGACCGACGCCAACGACACCCTGCTCGGCATCGGCCCGCTGCGGGTCGACCACATGGGCAACGGGTGCCAGCGCACCGGCAAGCGCATCACTCAGTTGTGCGGCTCCCGGCGGCGCGGCGAGCGCCAGGTGTGGTTCCCGGTCTGGCTGGCGGACGACCCGCACCTGGTCGTGCGCACCAGCGTGGTGTGCCTCAAGGGCCGCCGCGACGACCCTGGGATCCGGGGGGTCGTCTACGTCGGCCGCCCGATGTACCAGGGCGGATGGCACCTCGCCGGTCACCTGCTCGCCAACCCCTTCAAGGTGGGCAAGCACGGCACCGCCGAGGACGTCGTCGCCAAGTACCGCGTGTGGCTCGACCAGCACCGCGACCTGGTCGCGCGCGAGCTTCCCCGGCTCAAGGGCAAGCGGCTGGGCTGCTGGTGCCACGAAGGCGAGCCGTGCCACGCGCGCGTGCTCGCCGAGCTGGCGGACGCGGCGGAGGTGACGCCGTGACGCTGCCCGAGCAGATCCAGGCATGGGCCGCCGACCAGGGCCTGACGCATCAGCAGGGGAACGCCGGCACCGCCGTGTTCAGCCCCGACCTGGTCCACCGCTATGCCCTGACCCGCACCTGGGCACACGGACCGCACCGCGTGTACGTCCTGCTCAACCCGTCGATGGCCACCGCCGACCAGGACGACCCCACGGTCCGGCGACTGGTCGGCTTCGCCCAGCGCGACGGCCACGGCGGGCTGGTGCTGGCCAACCTGTTCGCCGTCCGGTCCACCGACCCCAGCATCCTCACCGCCGGGCGGGGCGACACCGTCGGTGCCCACAACGACGCGCTGCTGCAGCTGCTTGCCGAGGCCGCCCACGACCTCACCGTCGGCTGGGGAGCATGGGGCAGGCTCCAGCGCGCCGCCACCGTCGAGAAGGCCCTCACCGCCCACGGCGCGCGGCTGTGGGCCCTGGGCACCACCAAGTCCGGGCACCCGCGCCACCCGCTGTACCTCCCGGCGGTTGCGCCCCTGCACCTGTACGAGCCGGGCGGGGTGGCCCGGTGAAGAGGCTGACGCTCAAGGCCGAGGAAGCGCTGCTCGGGGCGATGCTGCACCGCCCCGAGGCGCTGCCCTCGATGCGCTGGATACCGCCGGGGGCTTTCTCCCGTCCGGACTACGCCGCCTTGTGGCAGACGCTGCACTCGGTCGACTTCTCCAAGGTCCCCCGCAACGAGATCCCGGCCGCGGTCACCCAGGCCGTGGCCCGGATCGAGGAGCAGGGCATTCGGCACCTGCTCAGCCCGGCCCGGGTCATGGGCCTGGCCAACCGCAACGTCTGCCCCGACCCGCGCACCGCCCCGCTGTACGGCGGGATGGTGGTGGAGGCGGCCATCCACCGGGCGGTTGAGCACGCCGGCGAGCAGCTGCGCGACACCGCCCGGCAGGCCAAGGCCGACCACGCCCGCGAGGCACTGGAGCAGGCGGACCGAACCGGGCGGCGCCTGGACCAGCTGGGGTCCGCATGGCAGGCAGCGCCGGAGGTGGTGCGCAACCTGTTGGACACCCACCCCGAGGAGCCGGTCACCACGGCGCCCCGCACCGAGCGGGCCCGGGTCGACCTCCAGGTCGAGGCGGAGACCGTCGCCTCGCTGCTCGCCGAGCCCCGCCAGCTGGCCGAGGTCCCGTGGCTGCGCAACGAGGACTTCAGCCACCCCGAACTCAAGGCCGTCTTCCGGGCGATGCAGACGCTCGACCAGCGGCAGGCGCCGATCGACCCGGTCACCGTCGCGTGGGAGGCACAGCGTCACCCCGGGCCGCAGCCCAGCGAGCAGGTCCTCGCCGAGCTGCAGTACGGCGGCAACCCGGGCACCGCCGCCTGGACCGGCGAACGGGTGCTCGGCACCGCTGCCTTGGACCGCATGGACGCCGCCGGCCACGACATCCGCAACCTCGCCCGGCACCCCGCACTCGCCCCGACCGGCCTGGTCGACCACGCCGGGCAGGCCCTGAAGCCGGTCGACGCCGACCGCGAGCGCATCCACCAGGCCGACCGCGAACCCGAGCTGGCCCCCAGCGATACGGAGCCCGTTCCAGCCGACTTCACCCCGCACGACTCCCCCGCCTACGAACCCGAGATGGAGATCTGACCCCGTGAACGAGCCCCAGCCCTTCGACCCGACCGCCTACTTGATCGGCCGCGAGCACCAGATCACCGCCCCGTACGTCGCGAACGTTGAGCCACTGCCGCCCGTCCGCAGCGCCGCCCGGGTGCTGTGGGAGCACTTCGGCCGCGTCGCCCCCGGCCTGGTCACCAGCGCGGCGACCGGACTGGCGTGGGCGTGGCACGAGCAGCTGCCCGACGGGTCCACTCAGCCGCTGTGGATCGGCGGGCTGCTCACCGTGCTCGCCGCCGGAGCCGGTGTGGTGTCGGCCGCCAAGAAGCACGGCGACAAGGAGATCACCCGCGTGGCGTTCGCTGCCGGCGGGGTCGCGACCCTGCTGGGCATCACCGCCTGGACGCCGGACTCGGCCCTGCGCGCCCTGATGTGGCTGCTGGGCACCGCCGCCGTCTACGCCATCTGCGCCCCGCTGTGGCGCAAGGACCGGCGGCTGGAGCGCGAACAGCGCCACGAGCGCGTCATGGAGGAGACCCGGGGCCGCACTGCGCAGAACCTCGCGGTGATCGAGGGGCACACCCGCACCGCCGAGCGGTACTGGGACTACCGCACCGAGGCCGCCCGGGTCGAGGGCATCACCCGGAGCGTCGAGGCCCTGGTCGCCGCGAGCGAGGCCCGGCAGACCCGCCCCGTCGCACCGGGCGACGAACTGGACGTGGACGCCCTGCTCCGGGCCGCCGGGCACGAGCGCACCCCCGCCCTGGAGTCCGCACCGGTCGACGACGAATACGGCATCGAGGACCTGCTCCGCGCGACCCGCGAAGCACCCCGCGAGCCGTCCGCCGCCGAGCGCACCGGGCAGTGGCGATGAGCGGCACCGTACGGCGCGAACCCTGGATCCACACCTGGACAGACGAGGCCGGCATCCAACGGCAGACCCAGGTCCACTACACGTACGACGACCGCAGCGTCGTCTGGGCACCGCGCTTCACCGGCGACCCCCAGCCCTGGTTCGACGGAGACCGTGCCGAGGACGACCCCTCAGCACGCTACGAGGACGAGGACCTGGTCACGCGCGGAGACCCCGACGACCCGCACTTCGGCGAGGTCGACCAGGACCTCGACTTCGACGATGACATCGACCTCTGACGGCCGGGCGCCGGTGAGCCCCACGCACACCGGCGTCTGCCCGTGCCCCCTCTGCCAGAGCCGGACCTCCCCCGGCCAGCCGACCCCGGCGGAACCGTCCGCCCCGGCCGCGCCGGTCGAACTGCCCACGCAACCGCGGGCGTTCCGGGTCCACTTCGAGCACCACGGCCCCCAGGAGTGCACCCTGCACCCCGACGGGCGGATCACCTCGGTCATGAGCGGCCAGACGTGGCGGTCCGCGTTCACCTTCGACGAGATGCGCGCCCTGGACTGGGCCGAGGCCCGGATCGAGTGGGACCCCGCCGAGGAGCCGGAGCTGGAGCCCGACCCGGCCCCGGCGGTCGTCGAGCCGGAGCAGCAGGAGCTGTTCGCCGACGAGATCGCCCTGTGAGACCGCTGCCGCCGGGCGCGAGGGCCCCGCCCCGCCCGGGGCCGCGTACCCGGCCGATGACCTCCGACCTGTGACACCACACCCAACGATCCGGAAGGACACCCGAGTTGAACAACAACACCACCCCGACCGACCCGGCCGCCGAGGAGCGCCAGCAGGCCGCCGCCGCGGTGCTGCCCGTCCTCACCCAGCTCAACCAGCAGGCCGCCGCCCTGGAGAAGGCCGCCGAGCGGGGCGAACAGATCGACGGCGGCACGGTCCTGTCGTACGAGCTGCAGGCCCAGCACGCCCAGCACCTGCTCAGCAGCGGCGGGCTCAGCGCCAACGACGTCAAGGAGGCCGCCCGCGAGCAGGGCGGCGCCCAGGCCCGCGCCGTCGCGGAGGCCCTGGACCATGTCACCCACACCCGCAGCTTCGAGGCGACGCCGGCGGAGGAAGAGCGGGACGTCGAGGAAGAGCGGGAGATCGACCTGTGAGCGACGCAACCGGTATCCAGTGGACCGAGGCGACGTGGAACCCGACCACCGGGTGTGACCGCATCTCCGAGGGCTGCGACAACTGCTATGCGCTGACGCTGGCGAAGCGGTTGAAGGCGATGGGGTCCGCGAAGTACCAGGCCGACGGAGACCCCAGGACGTCGGGCCCCGGCTTCGGACTCACCCTGCACCCGGACGCCCTGCGGATTCCCCACACGTGGAAGAAGCCGCGGACCGTGTTCGTGAACTCGATGAGCGACCTCTTCCACGCCCGCGTGCCGCTCGACTTCGTCCGGCAGGTCTTCGAGGTCATGGCCGCCACCCCGCACCACACCTATCAGGTGCTGACCAAGCGGGCCCGGCGCCTCGCCCGCCTCGCCCCCAACCTCGACTGGCCGCCCAACGTCTGGATGGGCGTCTCCGTGGAGAACACCGCCGAGCTGCACCGCGTCGAGGACCTGCGCCAGGTCCCGGCCGAGGTGCGGTTCCTGTCCTGCGAGCCCCTGCTGGGGCCGCTCGACGGCCTCGACCTCGACGGCATCCACTGGGTGATCGCCGGAGGCGAGTCCGGGCCGGGCCACCGTCCGATGGACCTGTCCTGGGCCGTACAGCTGCGGGACCGGTGCCAGCAGGACGCCGTCCCGTTCTTCTTCAAGCAGGTGGGCGGGCTCACCCCGAAGGCCGGCGGGCGCCTGCTGGACGGCCGGACCTGGGACGAGTACCCCCGCGCCCTGCAGACCACGACCCCGGAGGGAAGCACCCGTTGAACGGCGAGAAGCACGACCAGGCCCAGCAGACGGAGCCCGCGGACCCGTGGGCGCCGGTCACCGTCTCCGCCGACGACGTCGCGGACCACGAGCAGCTGCACGACGCCTACCAGCAGACGCTGACGGCCGCCGGATACGGCGAGGACCAGCGCGCGCGGTACATCACGGAGTCCGGCATGGACCCGGAGTACGCCGCGTGCGTCTGGGACGAGGAGATCATGCCCGCCGCCGAGGCCGCCGGCGCGATCCCCGCGAATCCCAGCCCCTTCGACCCGGCCGAGCGCGCCACCCTGGACGCCCGGGACGCCGCTGTCGATGAGTTCTGGCGACGTCACCCCGAGTACGACGTGTTCAGCAACTCGGAGGCAAACCAGACCCTGTTCCGGCAGGCCATGGCCCATGGCGACCAGCGGGCCCGAGAGGTGCTCGGGGACCAGGTCGCCGAGCACCTCCTCAGCGGCGGCCCCACCGAGGCCGCCGAGCACCAGGTCGACGAGGACCTCGACCCCGAGGTCGACGAGCACGACATCGACATCTGACACCGCGACCAACCCCCGCAAGACCGACAGCCCCGGCAGAAACCCTGCCGGGGCTGTCGGTCTTGATGAGTACGGTGCTGTACATGCAGACCAACGGGGCGGACCAGCAGCGAGGGCACGTACTACTGATCGCAGGAGACGTCGCCAGCCGACGCCGCACCGTCCAGGTCGAGCCGTCCGCCAACCTCGCGGCACTGGCCATCGTTCCCACCCCCGTGCTGCTGGGCAGCAACGTCCCGAGCGACACCACGTACCTCGACGGCATCCGCGACCAGAACGCCCTGCTGATGAGGCTGCGCACGGCCGCCGCGACCCCCGGACCGCTGCTGGTCTACCTCTCCGGCCGCCTCACCGCCGACCGGCGCCAGCAGCTGCACCTCGCCCTGCCGGGCAGCACCACGTCCACCACCCGCTACACCGCGCTGCCGTGGGAGTGGCTGGGCGCCGAGCTGCGCACCCGGCCGGCGGGCCTGACGACGATCCTGCTCGACCTCGCCGCCGACAAGCACGCCTGGCCCCTGCTCCAGGAGTACGGCACGCTGCCCGACACCGCGTCCGCCGAGACGTACGGCGTCATCGCCCCGCCCGGATTCCCCGGCAGCCACGGAGCCAGCACCTACACCCGGCACTGGATCGAGCAGCTGCGGCTCAACCCCGACCGGCCCGCCAGCAGCCGACTGCACGCCCTCACCGTCGGCTCCGCCGCACTCCCCCCGGGCACGTTCATCATCCCGGCCGCCCCGGAGATCACCGCGCCCGTGCCCCGGCCGCCGGTGTCCAACCTTCAGCGCCTGCTCGCCGGGGACACCTCCCTGCTGCAGCGGCTCCCCGGCCGCCGCCAGCCCGAGCCGGAGCCCCAGCGACGCCCGGACGAGATCCCGTGGGACGAGGCGATCACCTACGAACTCCCGCCGGGGGCACACCAGCGGGTCCCGGACGTCGACCGGACCGTACAGGCCGAGTCCCGCACTGTGCCGGTCCCCCAGCAGGCACCTCAGCAGCAGGTTCCGCCCCGGCCGAGCCCGCCCGTCGCGGCTCCCGTGCCCCAGCCCGCGCCAGCTTCGGCGTACCAGTACCCGGCTCCCGTGCCCGTGCCCCAGCCGGTGCCCGTGGCGCAGCCGCCGGCCCCGCCGGTGCAGCCGGACCCCCGCCCGCACATCCACGAACTGGCCGCGGCCGGGCGGTTCCACGAAGCCGCGCAGCTGGCCCAGGCGTGGGAGCAGCACACCCTGCACGCCTACGGGGTCGACTCCCCCCAGGCGACGCAATGGACAGAGATCCGCGCCGACTTGGCGAAGATGGAGGGCCGGTGGCTGCTCGCCACCCAGCTGTGGGTCGCGGCCGGCCGGACCCGCCTCGCGCACCAGGCCCCGGATGCGCCGGAGGTGATGGCCGCAGCGACGAGCGCGCACTACTGCTGGGCGATGATCCCGACCCCCAGGGATGCCATCGCGTGCGCACCGGAACTGATCAGCCTGCTGCGGGCCCTGCCCTCGCTCGACCGGCGACACGTGGCCACGGCCCAGGAGCGGCTCCAGTACCTGCACGCCGCGACCGGCGGGCGCTGAGCGGACGAGGGAGGGGACGAGGTGACCAAACTGCCGGACACCCTGCAGTTCATCTACGCCGACATGGTCATGCGCGCTGCTGGCCTCGAACCCGAGGGGCCGTACCCGGGGTACAACGTCCCCTGGCCCTGCCGCTGCACGGAGTGCGGGGCACAGGTGACCCCACGGTTCCGCCAGGTCCGCGACGGCATCGGCGCCTGCCGGTCCTGCGCGATGCGAGCCCGGCACGCCGAGCGCCGAGCCCGGAACCTCCCCAACCCCGGCGGACGATCTCCCCGGCGACGAGCCGCCTGACTCGGGTCAGAACTCCCCTGGCACCCGCAGAGTCACCCGCCAGCGACCCGGGGACGATTCGTCGGCCGCCGTTGCTGTTGCGCCCCGCAGGTCGTCCTCGTAGTCGTTGTCGATGTAGGCGAGCAGGCGCTGCTCGGCCTGTTGGGCGGAGTCGGCGTTGAGGACGAAGTCGGCGACCGCGACCGGCCGCCCCTCGTCGGGTTGCTCGATGCCCAGGTCGGCGAGCTTCTCGGCGCCCCACCGGTCTGCAGGGACGGAAGGCAAGCCGGACGGATACGTGGTGGGCACGGGTTTCTCCTTCGGTGTTGCGATGGGGCCAGGCTAGAAGGTTGTCGGCCAGCGCCATCAAGAGTTCGCCCGAAAGGGGACCCCGAGATTCTGCAAAAACGGCCGTTTTTGCATCGGATCTCGGTACCGTGGTGTCCTCGCCCGGGAGGCCGGGAGGGGTCGGCGACCAAGGAGTTGGTGACGGTGGCGGAAGCCAGCGGGGTGGACACGGCGGGTCAGCTGCGGGCGGTGACCGGGGAGCTGTCGGACCGCTTCTTCGAGCGGGACGACGTCGTCCGGGCGCTGGTCGTGGCGATGCTGGCGGGGCAGCACTCCCTCGTGCTGGGCCCTCCGGGAACGGCGAAGTCCGAGCTGGCGCGGGAGCTGACAGGCCGGATCGAGGGCGCGGAACTCTGGGAGATCCTGCTGTCGAAATTCACGGCGCCCACCCGGATGTTCGGCCCCATCGACGTCGGCGCACTGAGCCAGGGCGAGTACCGGCAGGTGTACGAGGGCCGTGCGACCACCGCGCACATCGCGTTCATGGACGAGATCTTCAAGTGCTCGACGGCCGCACTCAACGAGACGTTGGCCTTCCTCAACGAGCGGCTCTACCACCCGGAGAACGGCGGCGCCCCGATCCGGTGCCCGCTGATCAGCGCGATCACGGCCTCGAACGAACTGCCCGTCGGCGAGGAGTCCGCCGCCATCTACGACCGGCTGCTCGTACGGATCGAGGTCGGCTACCTCGCCGACCCGAGCAACTTCGCGGCACTGATCCGGGGCGCCGTCACCGAACCGGCGATCCCAGTCCGGACCACGGTGTCGCTGGAGCAGCTGCAGAGCGCGGTGACCAAGGAGGTCCCCACCGTCGTCGTGCCCGACCTGGTCGTGGACGGGATCTGCACGCTGCGGGCCGCGCTGCGCCGGCAGGAGCTGGTCTCGTCGGACCGCCGTTGGCGCCAGGCTGTGCGGCTGCTGCAGGCGTCCGCGTACCTCGACGGGCGGGAGTCGGTGGGTGAGACCGACCTGACCGTGCTGACCCACGTGCTGTGGGACTCCCCCGCGCAGCGCCCGGTCGTCGAGCGCGAGGTCCTGCAGATGGTCAACCCGGACGCGCGCGAGGCCCTCGACCTCGCCGACGCCATCGAGGAGTTGGAGGCGCAACTGGACGCCAAGGCCGGACAGTCCCGCGAGGCCCTGAGCGACTGGGCGATCAAAGAGGCCAACACCAAGCTCGCACGCGCGGGCAAGAAGCTGGTGAAGCTCCGCAAGGAGGCCGAGGGCAGCGGGCGGTCGACCACCGCGATCGACCGGGTCATCGGGCGGCAGCGCGCGGTGCACGCCCGGGTGCTGACCGAGGCCCTCGGGGTCGACGCCTCGATGGTCCAGAGCCAGCTCTGAGCCGGGACCGCGAGGAGGAGAGGGGACGGGGATGAAGAAGAAGCTGACCACCAAGTTGAAGGACCTGGTCGGGCGTGCGGGGAAGTGGCTGGGGCTGGCCCAGTCCCCTCCCCCGCCCGGCGCCACCGGCGCGGTCGTCGCGGACCGCTTCGACGCGATGTCCTGGCAGGAGGTGTACGAGCAGGCGGACGCCCTGCGCGACCTCGAAGACGAGCTGACCGAGCGCTACGACTACACCGCCGACCTGCTCCGTGACCTCTACCTCGCCGCCTACAAGGTGACCCCCCAGCTGCGCGGGCGCGAGGAGATGGACGCCTCCCGGGTGCCCAACCACCAGATCGTCGCGGCGATGATGAACGCCCCCGAGTTCGAGGACCTGCACCGCGAGACCTCCGGCGACCCCTACGCCGCGGCGATGGCCGTGCTGTCCCAGGCCGATGCCCTGCGCCGGATGTTGGAGGACAGCCGGACCGCCCGCGAGCAGGCCGAAGAGTCCAAGGAGGCGCAGGAAGCGGAGCAGGAAGCGGCCGAGGCCCTCGCCGAGGCACTGGCCCAGGCGACCGGGGCCGCCGACGAGGACGGCAACGTGCCCGACGACGAGGCCGACGCCGTACGGCAGGCCGCCGACCGGGCCGACGCCGCCGGCCAGGAGGCCGAGGACGCAGCCCAGCGCGCGGCGCAGTCCCTCGCCCAGGCCGCCCCCGGCATCCGTACGGCCGTCCGCCGCGCCCTGGACGAGGCGGTCGAGGAGGCCCAGGAGGAGGCCGCCCTGATGAGGGCGTGGGGCGTGGGCCCCGGGCAGCTGGAGCGGATGCCGTACGCCGAGCGCGCCCAGCTCGCCGAGCGGCTGCGCTCCGGCCGGATCGGCCAGTTCGCCGAACTCATCGGCCGCTTCCGGCAGATGGCCGTGGGCGAGCGCGACCGCCGCGTGGAGAACGCCCCGGGCGAACTGGTCGGGATCACCCTCGGAGACGACCTCACCCGAGTCGTGCCCTCCGAGCTGGCCCATCTCGGCATCCCTGCCCTGCGCGCGGTGTTCGCCGCCCGCTACGCCGAGGCCCAGCTCATGCAGTACGACAGCCGCGGCGAGCAGTACACCGGGCAGGGCGCGATCATCGCCTGTATCGACACCTCCTTCTCCATGAGCCTCCCGGTCGGCAGCGGGGTCACCGGCGAGGCATGGGCCAAGGCGTGCGCGCTCGCCCTGCTCGACCAGGCCCGCGCCGCCCGCCGCGACTTCGTCGGCATCCTCTTCTCTTCCGAGAACGAGGTCAGCGTGCACCCGTTCCCCGCCTCCCAGCCCGTCGACATCGCCGACGTCATCGCCTTCGCCGAGACGTACTACGGGGGCGGCACCGACTTCGAGGCCCCGCTCACCGTCGCGGTCGACCAACTCGACGCGGAGTTCAACGACGACGGCCGGCCGCGCGGCGACATCGTCCTCATCACCGACGGCGAGTGCGACGTCACCGAGGACTGGATGCGCGGCTGGAACGACGCCCGGCACCAACTCGGCTTCCGCTGCTTCGGCATCGCCATCGGCGCCCGTGCCCCGGCCGAGCCCGGCTCCGTCCTCGACGCCCTGTGCGACAACCTCCGCACCCTCGACGACCTCACCGACACCCGCCAGGCCGCCGACCTCTTCCGCCTGATCTGAGGGCCGCCTTCCCCCGGCCGGGGGAAGGACCCCCTAAACCTAAAACGTCCGTTTTTGCTAAGGAGTCCCGTTCATGTCCACGCCCTCCGCGCCTGTGCCGCAGCCCACCGCTGGTGAGTCCGCCGGGACCGGCGACGTCGTGTTCGACGCCTACACGGCGACGATGGATACGAACGACGCCCCGCTGCTCGGCCACATGGTCCTCTACAGCGTCTTCGAGGGGCACGTCACCCGGGACGACCTAGTAGCGGCGTTCCGCGAGCTGGGCCTGGACGAGGACCTGCTGCCCCCGCCGGTGCGCGAGGTCGACGCGTTCGAGCGGGTCACCGGACCGAACGGGGTCCGGGTCACCTACCCCCTGGACGATCCCCGCGCCACCGGTCCCGCCAGCCGCCACGGCCGCCGCCGAGGCCGTCAGCCGGTCGACGCCGCCACCCTGATGGTCCGGCCCGTTCGCCGCGACGGTGAGCAGATCGTCCGGCACGTGGTGCGGGAGATCCGTGACGAGAAGGCCAGCAGCCTGAAGTACGACACCCAGCTGGCCACCTGCACCTTCCACCGGGCCAGCAGCGAGGGCAGTCCCGAAGGCGCCGGCACCCTGGACATCCGCCCGAACAACACGGCCATCGCCCGTCTCCCGGAGGCCGAGCAGGAGACCGTACGGGAGATGCTCGACGCCGTCGGCGCCGCGTTCCGCCGCCGCTGCACCTACCTCACCAGCGACAAGCTCCGTGGTGTCCTGCGCCGGTACGTCGAGTCCCTCGACGGGACCAAGATCAGGCCGACCGGTGGGGTCTACTTCGTCAACCGCCGTCACTCCGAGACTCTCGGAAAGCTGAGGGACCTGGTCAAGCGGTTCGGCCAGGGCAGCAACTTCGTCCGCGTCCCTCTCCCCGACCAGGACGAGATGCGCGAGATGATCGTCGCCGCCTTCACCACTCGGGCAAAGGAGGACCTCGACCAGTTGGCCCAGGACATCGTCGCCGCCCAGCGCAGCGGCAAGACCGAGGAAGCCATCGCGCTCCACCAGCGGTTCCGCGCCCTGGAAGAGACGACCGAGGAGCACTCCGAACTCCTCTCCTCCTCCCTGGACGACACCCGCGCCGCCCTCAACCTCGTCAAGCTGCAGCTCGGTGGCCTGCTCGCCACGGCCGCCGACGACGACGAGTAGGTCCCCAGGGCGGGCACCCAACCCCCGGTGGACCGGGGGCGCCGTCCCCTGGTACAAAAACGTCCGTTTTTACGCTCGGTAATAACAGGCCCTGTGGGGCGCCCGCGCCCTTCGGGAAGACGGACCAGGTCGGGCAGCGAGAAGGAAGAGGGAACTACGCGGCGGGGGCCGGCAGGTCGAGGGCGACCGGTGGGGTCTGTTCGAGGACCGCGCGCCGCAGCTGCTCCAGCTTGGGCGGGAGCTTGTCCAGGCCGTACCGCGCGCGCCCGGCCGCGTAGCTGTCCGTCATGCCCTTGTCCTCCAGGGGCACGCCGGCGGGCCGCAGGGTGGCCTGCCCGTCCGCGTCCAGGACGCCGTCGTGGTTGGGGTGCAGGCTGACCCACAGCTTGCTGGTCCCGTGGGTGCGGTCGACGTAGTCCTTGCGCAGCGGCAGCCACCGGCCGAGCGCCGCGGCGCCGATCGGCGACAGCTCGAACCAGTCGCCGTCCGGCTCGCCGCCGCGCTGCGGACGCCGGTCGACGTACACCGCCCCGGGCTGCAGGTGGGACAGGCGCATGGCGACCAGCTCCCCCGACCGGGGCGCCGCGTCCAGGACGAGGGCGACCACCGCGGTGAGCCGGGTGTGGCCCGGTGACATGTAGCCGCCGAGGTCCTGGTCGAGTTGGCGGCGCAGGGCCGCGAGGTCCCCGAAGTCCGGGGTGGGCCGGGGCGGTACCCGGCCGCCGGCACCGAACCGGGGCGCGGGCAGGCCGTACGCCTTACACAGCAGGTCGAGGCACTGGGCACGAGCTTCGTTGGTCGCCTCCGAGGTGGGCGGGAAGCCGCCCTTCACCCGGCGGGCACGCAGCTGACCGGAGCGGGCGAGCCGGACGTACGGCGTCAGCGCCTCCCGTTCGAGGAGCCGCCGCAGACTGCGCCGGGCGCCGACCGGCAGCGCGCCCCGGGCCAGGGCCTGCTCCAGCTCCCTGCGGACCATGCCGAGCTGGCGGCGCCGCGCCTCACCGACCCGCAGGTCGGCGAGGAGGACGTCGAGAGCGTCGATCGAGGGAAACGTCTCCGGCACGCGCCCGATTGTGGCGCACCGTCGCAGGCCCCGCCCGCAGATGGGCGGGGTTTCTGGACTTTCTGGACCCCCCTACGCGCGGGCGCGCGTATGACGAGGCGATCCGGGTTTTGGGACTTTTGAGACCGCCCTACGCACGGGCGCGCGCGAGGGCCGCGAGGCCGGGCTCATAACAGGGAGCTGATCCGGTCGATAGCGACCGTGACGAGCCCCGCTCCGGCAGCGGACGCCGCGCCGAGCGCCGCGCGCCAGAGCAGCACCTTGGTCCGGCGTCGGCGCCGGCCGGAAGCCCCGGCGGGCTGGGGCTTGGTCATCGGCGGGGTCTGGGGTGCAGGCATGGGCGATCTCCTTCGTATGGCGGGGGTGAAGAGAGGGAAGGGCAAGGAAGCGGGCAGCAAGACGGCCCCGGTCGCCGGGTGTGGCGAACGGGGCCGTACAGGTCCTGGAGGAGTTCGGTGGTGCTCTCAGACTCCAGGTGATGCCGTTGGTGCTGGTTGTGCTGCGCCCCGGGGACATCGTGTGGACCGTGGTCCGTCAACCCGCGGGCGGTTGTGTCATTCGGTTGTGGGCATTGAGAGTGCCGGTCGGCCGCTTCTGTGTCAAATCGGCTACAGGGCGGTTGAGTTGGGCATTACGCCGGGCCTTCGGCGAGGGCGCCGGCGACGTCCGCGCCGACGCTGTAGCCGGGGCTGTCGTCGAGCAGTTCCTTGCGCCGGTTGTACCGCTGGGTGGTGCGGGAGTCCTTGTGGTCGGCCCAGCGCTGGATCTTGTCGGGGCGCGCGTCCGGCTTCGCCAGGGCGTGGGTGATGGCGTCGCCCTTGGTGCCGTGCGGACCGCGCGCGGGCAGCCCGGCCCGCTTGGCCAGGGCCTGCAGCAGCCGCCACACCGCCGGTTCGTCGAGCTGGCCGCCGGTCGCCGTCTCGAACAACCACCCCTCCGTACGGCCGCCGAGGTAGTCCTGCAGCGCGTCCCAGGCCACCGGCGGGATCGGCTTCTTCTTCCGCCCGCCACCCTTCATCTTCTCCAGCAGCAGCACACGGTGCCCCTTGTCATACCCGAGGTCCTCGACCCGGGCGTTGAGCAGCGAGTCGATGCGCAGGCAGCAGGTGTACAGGAGCAGCAGCAGCGCATACGCGCGCTTGCGGTACGCAGCCACCCGGTGGTGGTCGCGCGCGGTGACCACGAGGGTCACCCACTCTTCCTCGGTGTAGCCCACGGTCGGCGAGTAGTCCGGATCGAGGTACGGCCGCGCGACCGCGTCGAACGGGTTCTTCAGCGGGTCGTCGCTGACCACGTCCAGGTAGCTGAAGAACGAGCTGGCCGCCGACAGCGCGTTCGCGCGCGACGCGTCGCTGTACGGCTTCCCGGCCCGCACCATCTCGCCGCGCCGGCCGCCCTTGACCCGTACCCACGTGGGGGTCGTCTCCAGGTACAGCCGGAAGGTGTCGGCGAGCGGGAACTTCACCGTCATCGGGTGCGTGCCGTACTCCCGGGCAAACTCCTCGAAGATGCGGAAGCCCCGGGCGTACGACTTCTGTGTGTTCACCGACCGCTGGTGTGCGATCCAGGAGGCCGCGAGGGTCGGCAGCACGTCATCCTCGCCGTACAGCCCGACGAGGAAGTCGTACAGCTTGCGTGCATGCTCCGGCCACAGGTCACGCGGGTCACGGCGCAGCGTGGCGAGCGTCGTCCGGGGCGAACGCTCAACGGCCCCCGCCGTCACGGCTGGACAGGAGTGGGCACGCCGCCCAGCTCGTGGATGTTCAGCTCGAACTCGTCCAGGTAGTCGGGGTGGTCCCGCCACTCGTACGCCATGGTGCTCAGGCTGTCCCAGCGCGCGTCCGCTGTGGCCTCCCGGTGCTCGGCGTCGAGTTCCACGGTGAGCAGGTCGCGGCCGATGACGTAGTTCGACTCGACGGCCCTCGACAGTGCGGTCAGCGCCGTGACGAGGTCGCTGTTGCCCTGCTCCCGCGCGTGGGCAAGCAGCGGGTCGATGCGGTTGCGCAGGAACGCGTTGACGCGGTCGAAGTGATCGGCTGTCAGCGGCACGGTGTCTCCCCGGAATTCGAACCCCCGAGCGGGATTCAGTGAGCGACAGGATAACTGTAATTATCCTGTGCCTTCATTCCGGCCACCCGGACGGGTGAATCTGGGCTATCTGTCAGGTTGGGGCTGACGTTCCTATCTGTCAGGTCTAACCTGACTGCATGGATGAAGCAAACGAACCGACCGAACGCGAGCGGCCCCCGGCCCTCGCCCCCGCCGACGAAGCGATGCTCGCCCGCGCGCAGACCCTGCGTGAGATCACCGACGCGGCCCTGCTCGCCGTCGGCCAGCCCTACCCGGGCGACGACCACGGCAGCTTGCTCCGCGACGCCCTGTTCGTGCAGGGCCTCGCCGAGCGGCTGATCGACCAGGCCGTCGTTGCCGAACGCGAGCGCGGGGCCAGCTGGACCGACATCGGCTCCGCCGTCGGCAGCTCCCGCCAGTCCGCCCACGAGCGGTGGAACACCAGGGTCGGCGCGTGGGTCCTGCTGGGCCGCCAGCGCAACGGCATCGGCCACGGCCCGGCCGACCCTGCGGACCACGTCCGCAACCTGGACGAGTGGTACGCCGAACTGACACCCGACGAACCGCACGCGATCAGCACACAACTGTCCTCCCTGCACGACGAGGCCGCCCGCACCGAGGCCAACTCCCGCCGCGCCGAGGCCAAGCAGCTGCACGCTCGGGCCGAGGAGCTGCGGAAGGAGATCGACGCCGCCTCCAACGACGCAATGGGGGCCACCGGCACCGCCCGCGAGGAGAAGCGCGCCGTGTGGGCCGCCAAGCACTTCGCCCGCGCCGAGGTCTACGACCGGCTCGCCGACCTCGAAGAGCCCCTCGCCGCCGAGCACCGACGCCGCGCCGCCACCCAGCGCGGCATCGCCCAGGACATCCTCCGGGGCCGCTCCGCGGAAAGCCTCCCGGCCGAGGGCGGAACCCGCGAGCGGGTGTACGCCGCGTACCTCGATCTCACCGACCAGGAACGCAGCGGCTCCAAGCGCGCTGTGGCCGCCCTGCTCGCCGAGCGCCTCGACAGCCCTGGCGCCGACAGCATCCGCAAGCACCTCGACCACGCCATCGAGGCGTACCGCGCGAAGCAGCGGGCGGCATTCGTCCTCGACATCGCCGCCTGCTCGGATCCGGACATCGCCCTGTCGACCGCGACCTCCCTGCTTCAGGACTACGCGCCGAACACCGAGTTCTGGCAGAGCCTGAGCCACAGGCTCCTGTCCCGCTACCTGATGGCCGCCGCCCTGGACGGCGCCGACGTAGGCACGCTCTACACCTGGGTCTGTCGTCCCGACGAGCGCCGCCCGGTGGAGTTGCTGCGTTCCGGTCCTGTGCCGGAGTGGGCCGACGAGTGCGAGGAGATCCTGTCGTCCCACCGCAAGACCAGCAGCAACGTGCTGCTCGTGCTGCAGGCCGTTCTGCGGACGCGCGTCCCCGACGTTCAGGAGGGCGGCGAGCAGTGACAACGGACCTCGACGCGATACACAGGTACGACCAGCTCACGGCACGGGTGTACGGCGAGCGCCGTCTTCCCACCTGCACCCGGGACCTGATCCTCGCGCTGGGGTGGGTGACCCTGCGGGACCCGAAGCGCCACCACCCCGACGTGCCGGTCTGGGACCGGACCCGTGAGGTCCTCAACCTCGACAACCGGCAGATGTGGGAGACGATCGCCGAGGACGTCCCCCGCTACGAGCACGACTGGCACGCTGGCCCGTCCGGCTGCCAGGCCCCGATGGTCCGGGTGGACCGGCTGTGCGGCAGGAGCACGACCATCGGCTTCGCCGAGTTCGACCCGGCAACCGGCTGGATGCGCGACTGGGGGTTCTGTTCCCGGCCGCGCTGCCGCGAGTACGCGCGTCCCATCCTCGAACGCGCCGAGCACAGCAAGGACCGCGCTCCGGAACCGATCCCCAACGCCGGCGGGCGACTGCCCCTGTTCTTCGCCTGGAACTGGGAATCGCGCTACCGCAAGGCGATGCGGGTCATCCGGCACCGCACGGAATGGGAGCCCCCGTCGTACGGCCTGTCCGCCGACGAATGGCCGGCCGTCCCCGGCCAGGACAAGCCCCAGGCGTTCCCGAAGCTGCGCCTGGTCGCGGTCAGCGGCGAGTTCGTCGGCCGCGACGCCCCGGTACTGGCAGGCAGCCGCCACACCTGAACCCTCCCCCGGAAGCGATACAGCAGGGCCCCAGGCAGCCAGTCCGCCCGGGGCCCTGCCGCTTGCCCGGAGGGCCGAGCACGAGCAAAAACGTCCGTTCTTGCTCACACGATCCGGACATTCAGGGGCGCGTTCCAGCCGGGCACTGTAAAGCGGCTTGCCATGTAAAACCGTTTTACAGGACCGTAGTTGGGTGAGAACGACACGAGACGAAGCGATGGCCGCACTGCGGGACTGGTCGAGGCCCGGCCGCCGGGGCGACCTGGTCGCCGCCGCGTGGCAGGCGGGCGAGACGAACGTCTCCGCGCTCGCCGAGGCAGGGCGCATAACCCGGCCGACCGTCTACGCCGATCTGCGATCCCGGGGCATCGACCCCGACCACCGACCGAAGGGCACAAGCGTGATCACGAACCTCTCCCCGCTCGACATCGAAGGCTTCACCGGCGTCGGCGAACTGCTCGACGCCCAGTTCGACGCCGCACTGCGACGCTGGGCGGCCGAACACCCCACCGCCACCCAGGAGCAGGGCAAGGCCGAGGGCATGCGCCTGGTGGGCGTGATGGACATGACCTACCGCTACGCCGACGTCCGCGACCTGCTGGCCCACGAGCAGGTCGCCCGCGCCGAACGCGACCGCCTGCTGCACCAGGTCGAGCTGCGCTGGGAGGCGCTGAGCACCGCCGCCGCGTGGCTGGCCGCCCACCACGCCTACACGGTCGCGGTCGACGAGGCGCGCATCGCCATCGACATGTGGCGCGAGCGGGCCGAGGCCGCCCTGAAGCGTCCGTTCTTCTGCTCCTCGCCGAGGGACGAAGCCGCCTACCGGCAGATCCAGGAGGCCGGTCACCCCGCTCTGGAACAGGCGTTGGCCGACCTCGACCGGACGCCGGCACAGACCGCCGAGCAACTGCTCGCCAACCTCGACCAGGCCCACGAGCGCCGCCAGAAGGTGGCCGCCGCGACCCTGCGCCACGCCCAGCCCACCCAGTGACCACCCCCGCCGACCCGAAGAAGGAGAACGCCTTGTCACCCACCCTCCAGACCCAGCAGACCGCCCGCGCCCGCCTGCTCGCCGAGATGGAGCGCCTGTTCGCCGACGACGCCGGTCTGGGGGTCCTGGTGCCGTACAACGGCCGCCCGGACCTCAGCGAGGAGGCCAAGCAGGTACAGATGGCTTGGGTACAGGCGCTGATCGCCGCGCACGGCCCCGACCGGGCCGCCTCCGTGTACACCACGTACGCCGACCGCCGCCAGAGCACCGTCACCGCGACCGTCGGATCGTGGGACAACCTGGTGCTCACCGGCAGGCCCATCCCCGAGTGGGACCGGGACATCCACGGCTTCCTGTGCTTCTGCTGCGCCGACAAGCTCGCCACCGTCATCGCGGACGACGACTCGCATCTGTGCAACCGCTGCGCCCGCGAGCACACCGTCGTGGAGACCACCCGGCCCCTGTGGCGCGCGTACGGGCACAGCCAGTTCGTGTTCCCCGGCCTGATGGGCGAGGAGCGGACGAAGAGCGAGACCGTGCTGCTCGTGCAGTACCAGGACGACGGGGAGACCCGCCGGTACGTCACCGGGGAGGCGGGTCTGCTCACCCAGGAGACCGGCACCCTGCCCGGCTTCAGCGTGATCTCCACCCGGACCCACGGCGACAGCCGCGACACGATCAGCCTCACGATCGAGGCCCGCGCCGAGCGCCGGCGCCGCAGCACCGAGATCCTCGCCACCTTCACCTACGACCCGGAGGCCGAGCGCTTCGACGGCCACCCCTACGGCTTCCGCTTCGTGGCCGCCCGGGTCACCGCCCGGTCCCGGAAGCTGGGGCAGCTGGAGCTGGCCGACCCGACCGTCACCGAGCACACCGACCTCTACCGGCTGCTCGACACCCTGATCACCCACCTGTACGGGGGCCAGCAGTGACGACGGCGACCCGGCTGACGTCCGCCCTCACCCCGGAGGCGGTGCGCACCTACCCGCGCATCGACCAGGCCGGAGCCGAGCGGCTGGTCGAGCACTGGCACACGGCGTACCCGGCCATGCGCACGATCCTGGACACCGTGATCACGGCGCAGCGCCGGGCGGAGCGCCCGACCGTCGACATCCCCCGACTGGAGCGCGTACGGCGCGAGCTGGGCCAGGTCGACCGCGGCACCCACCGCGTGTGCACCCGCAGCGAGCCGTTCTTCTCCCCGACGACCGCCGGGTGGCTGGTGCGCGACGTCATCGACATCACGCACGTCGGACACCCGCAGGCCGCCGCCATCTACCGACTCGCCGCCGAGCTGGCCGACCTCTCTGTCGAGGACCAGCCGCCCGGCGCCGAGCGCACCGACGAGGAGGGACTGTGAACACCGAACCCGAGAACGCCATGGCGTACGACGCCGGACCCCGCGATGCCGAGGGCTGGAAGCTCCACGCCGACGGCACCCGCGTACACCGCTACACCTGCACGATCCACGACGGCGAAGGCTGTGACGGGCACTGTGGCCCCACCCCGGCCGACCCGGTCGAGGAGACGGTGGACGGGGACGAGGACGCCGACTGGATCGTTAACCAGGTCGGGCCGCGGAAGGTAGGGGGCCGCTACTACAACGGGTACTGGGGCCAGGAGTACGAGGTCCTCAAGATCGACGACAACCCCGACAGCTGGGGACCGTGGGAGATCACCGTGCGCTGGGACGACGGCCGCGAGACCACGCACTGCACCGGGTGGGACCCGAAGCGGGACCGTGTCATCGCTCAGCCACCGCAGCCGGACGTCACGATCGTGTCCATCGGCCGCCTGCACAACGGTGTGGAGGGCGAGTACGCCGACGTCCTGCAGCGCGCCACCATCGCGCTCGACCTGAGCCGGAACTTCCGCGACCCGCACGTGCGTGCTGACCTGCGCCAGCTCACCGCCCACGACCAGGTCGTCCGCGACACGGTCATGGACACCCCGGGCGTGCGCGAGGTCCTCGCAGCGACCGCCCTGCAGGTGCTGGGCTACCTCGCCGGGCCGACGGCCGCGCCGCTCACCGTGGTGACGCAGTGCGCCGGCGGACGCCACCGCGCAGCTACAACGGCCATGGCCCTGCGCGCCGTGGTCGCCGGGGACGTCGAGCAGGCCGCCGCGTACGGACTGGCCGACGCCGCCGCGCAGTTCGCCGGCCGCGACCTGGTCGTCGAGCTGGTCCACCGCGACCTGGACAAGGACGTCGTCGCCCGCTGACCAGCACGCGCGCAAGAGGGCGCCCGCAGCCATAGCAGCTGGCTGCGGGCGCCCTTTGCTGACTCTAGCCCGGCCGCTCGACAGCGTGGAGATGCCGGGGCACAGGTTCATCGGCGTCGAGGTCTGCGAGCGGCCCCGCTCTACTGTCCGCGATCCCAGGGGATCGGGTACGACACCGTCGAGCTGGGGCGCGGCGCTGGTTTCGCGTCCTGCCCGGGGAAGGTAATCGGGTAGACGGCCGTCGACTTCGGCTTCGGTAACTCTCCCGAGCCGCTCCCGCTGCTCGTGGCCGCCGTCCCGCCGCCGAACCCGAGGACCAGCAGGCCGAACAGCGCGAACTTCGCCATCTCGCTCCGGGCGCCCGGAGCCCACCGCGAGTACCCCCGCACCTTCGTTCCGTCGGCCCGAACGTAGTCGTTTACCCAGGGCATGCCCGCTGCTCCCCTCAGCCAGCGCGCCGGGTCCGGCGCAGCTGACCATGAAAGCAGCGGGCACTGACACTAGGTCAGGGCGTGATCACCAATGGTGACTTGAAGTGGACTGGTCAGCCCTTCACCCAGCCCCAGATCATCACGCCGCCGACGAACAGAGCCGCGATCTTCAGCGTGCGCCGGAGGCCGAACAGCCTGATCAGCACGGGATCCCCCACAGTGTCGATGATGATGAAGCGCTCATTCTCCCGGCCCCCGCCGTACGTCGGACAGGAATGGCCGGATCTTTCACCGATTCCGTCCGGCGACCGCCCGGCGTCAGTGGTGACGCGCACCCGCACCTCGACGAACGCGTGAGCGGATACCGCCTCCAGGCCGAGCCCGGCCGCGCATCCGCCAGGAGCCTGCTGCGGGACCGGAAGCCAGCGGAACGGCCGCCCGTACGATGATCGCCATGACCGCCCGCCGCACTCTGGGCAGTGGCCCCCAGGCACCCGCGCTGAACATCCGCGCCGCCGAGGCCGACCTGCTCGCCTCCCTGCCCGCCGTGCAGCTCCCCGACCTCGACGAGATGCGGGCCCGCGGAGCCCTGGGAGCCCGCCCCGCGCCGCTTCCAGGCCAGCGCCGCACCCTGGGCACCGGCGCCCGTCCTTGACCCGGATTCCGGGCGGGCCGCGCCGCCGGCGCTGCCACCATGGGGGTATGAGCACCGTGTCCGGACGTACCTACCGCAGGACCAGGCCGAGGGGCTTCGCCGACTGGTCACCGAAGCCGGACACCCTGCTGCTGGTCGACCAGGTCCGCGCCGTCCTCGACGAGTACCGCGAGCACCTGCCGATGACCGCCCGCCAGGTCTTCTACCGGCTGGTCGGCGCCTTCCAGTACCCCAAGGAGGAGAACGCGTACGACCGGCTGCAGGAGACCCTGAACCGGGCCCGGCGCGCGCGGATGATCCCGATGGGCTCGATCCGCGACGACCGCGCCGCGTCGGCCGGCTACACCGGCGGCTACGACAGTCCGGCGGATTTCTGGGAGTCCGTCCGCGCGTCCGCGCAGTACTACGCCCGGCCGCTGGCCGAGGGGCAGACACGCGCGGTCGAGGTATGGATCGAGGCCCAGGGCATGCTGCCAATGGTCTCCGAGGTCACCCAGCAGTACGGCGTGATCGTCTACTGCAGCGGAGGCTTCGAGTCGGTGGCCGCCAAACACGACGCCGCCGCCCGCATCGCCTACCGCGAGGTGCCCAGCACCGTACTCAGTGTCGGCGACTACGACCCCAGTGGCCTCAGCATCCTCGACGCCGCCGCCGAGGACGTCGCCGCGTTCGTCGCGGCGATGGGCGGCAGCCCGCCGACCGTGAAGCGGCTCGCCGTCACCCAGGAGCAGATCACCGAGTACGGGCTGGAGACCGTGCCGCAGAAGAGGACCGACCGCCGCGGCGAACACATGCACGACACCGTCCAGGCCGAGGCGCTCAGCCCCACCCAGCTGACCGATCTGGTCCGGGCCGGGGTCGAGGCAGCTGTCGACCTGCGGGCGCTGGCCCGGGTGCGAGAGCGCTCCGAGCGCGAACGGCAGCAGTTGGTGCGGAAGGCCGAGCGGCTGCGCTGACCGTACGGGCTGGCGTACAGACCCGTGGCCGGGGCGCGTGGGTGCTGGGGGCCTTCGCCGGCCCCCAGACCCCCGCTGCCCCGGCACTCGCCGACGCGGGACGCATCGTCGTGGTGCGGACCGTGCGCGTCGTCGAGCACCGGGGTTGTGGTCAAGGTGTCCGCCCGGTGGGGGGTCCGGAAGTCCGGTGCGTCCCCGGTGCCTGACAGCGCGCCGAGCCGACCGCTACCGTGGACCCAGGCGAGAGGAGACCAAAGTGAGCGGCAGCGACTGGAGCATCGACACCATCGTGCATGCCCTGCCCGTGCCGGAGATGCGCCAGCAGGCCCTCCGGGACATACACCTCGCCCCCGTGGCCGAGCTGCAGGCCGTGGTCGACCGGTGGCGTGCCGTCGCTGCGGAATGGACCCTGACCACCGCTCCGCGCATCGAGGAGGCCCGCGCCCACGTCGAGGCCACCGGGGAGCTGCCCGCGCAGTACGAGGAGACCCCGGCGTCCGTGGCCGGGTTCGACGACTGGCGCCAGCAGATGGAATCTCTCCGACAGGGGCGCGGCGCCGCGTGAACTGGCAGCTCATCCGTTCTCAGCACACCCTCGACATGATCCTGGCCCTGCCCATTGAGGGGCAGCTGGCCCTGCTCGACCTGATCGAGGCGCTGGAGAGTGACCCGTACGCGGTGACCGAGCCGTATGGCGTTGACGACAAGATCACCAGGCAGGCGCTGTTCGGTAGAGGTGCCGGGCTGGCCGTGCTGTTCGTCAACGCGATCACTCAGCGGATCACGGTTCTGTCGCTGACCTGGACGGGCTGACCCTCCCGCCCGTCAGCGGATCACTGACACCTGCAGACAGTCCTCCGGGGCCGGGGCGAACCGGCGCTGCGACGCCCCGCACCTCTGGCAGGCACCCCACCGGTCCTTCTCCTGCTGGGGCGCCCCGCACACCTGGCACGCGTCCTTCACTGGCACTTGTCTGCCCCTTCTTCGGTGTCTCGTACGGCAGTTGGCACACTTCCAGGCCCTGAAACGGATCTCAAGGTGCGCCGTGCCGTCCAGGGCCGGGCAGCCGTTGATCACGACGTGAGCCCAGCCGACTCCGACCGCCCGCGCCTCGCCGCGCTCCCGCCCGCCTGCCACCTGTGCGGCGAACCCGCCGACCAGGGCCCGGCCGTCATCCTGCGCCCCGCATCCGGCACGACACGGCCCGTCGGGCTGTGCGAGCCGTGCCGCTCCGGCCGGCCCGCCCGCGACGAGCCAGAGGTCGGCCCCGCTGACATCGCCTGGTACGTCCTCACCCGCGACGTGAGCGCCCTGCAGCACCGCTACGACAGCGAGCTGTGGCACCCGTCCATGGCCGAGCTGGAGTTCGCCGAGACCCTCGCGCGCCTCCATTGGACGGAGGAGTCGATCCGGTCGGCGGAGCGCGCAGCGCCACCCGGGACGGGTCCCCTCGCCCTGCTGGTCGACAACGCGGCGTTCGTGCTGCGGTACGCCGACGCCCGCGACACCGCCCTGCTGCCGCTGCGCCGCCTGGTCGACGTCCTCGCCGACGACGCCGAACGCCAGCTGCCCCCGGCCACCGCACCCGAGCCCTTCCGTGAGATCCACGTCCAGACCACTGACCTGCACGAAGGTCCGTTCGTGGAACCTATGAGACCGTTCCACGCGCACGCGTACGGGACCGTTGCCGTGCCCCCGGACGTCTACGCCGGCAGCGGGCGCCACCGGAGACCGAAGGATCAGGGTTCCGGCAGTGCTTCGCCGGCAGACGAGCCGGAGCCGCCTGCTCGGCACCGGAGGCCACGCGCGGATGATCCCGTGCCGGAGGGAGTGACCTCCCTGTGGGAGTGGCGCTTCCGGCCCCCGGCACCGCACCCGGGACCAGGCGCCTGAACCGGGAGCCGCGCCCTGCTCACCGTCGGCCGCCCCCGGCCGAGGGGACCCGCTGCTGCCCGACCTGCGGAAGGGTAGCTTTCGTACCAACTTGCTGGCCGGTCCGGTCGATCCCGATCACTGAGCCTGCCGCCCACCTGGTCCCCGCTACGCTCCGGGCCATGTCGATCCCGAACCAACACCCGACGCCCGAGCCCGCACCGAGCGCAGCAGACTTCTCGGCAGCGCTCACCGCGCTCGGCTCGTACGCCCAGCCGCCCACCGCCGACGAGCTGCAGCAGCAGGCCCAGGCCGTGGGCGGCGAACACGTACTGGCCGCCATCCTCGCCAACGCGCTGTACGGCGCCTCGATCGGCGCGGGGATGCTCGCCGAGGGCCACATGCTCGCCCAGGGCGCGGGCGGCAAGGAACTGGGGCTGGCCCGCCAGCAGGTGATCAAGGCGTCCGGTGCCGACGGCCCCGGAGTGATGGGGGCGCTGCACTGGCAGACCGGACAGGTCTCCCAGCTCCTCAAGGAGATGGACAGGGAGGGCTGCGGTCCGGTGATCGCGGCAGCCGCCCGTACGTCGAGCGCGCTGCTCGCGCTGCTCGCCTGTTCGGCCGTGTTCTCCACCGAGGACGAGCGAGCCCAAGAGATCCCTGCCGAGCTGGAACGCGCCCGCCAGGACCTCGCTGAGGCCCTCGCCGAGATCGACGCGCTGCCCGCCACCGCCGCGGCGATGTTCCTCGGTGCCGTCCCCGGCATGTGAAATCGGGACGTATCGACGGGTTATTGCGCAGCTTGCGCAGGTCCACGCGCGCGTACACGTAGAGGAGCCCCGGCGGCTGCATCGACCCGCAGCCGCCGGAGCTCCGACGTCGTTCAGTCCCGAAGGCGGTAGCCGAGGAGCGCGAGACCAGCCGCCGCCGCACGGTGCTGGTAGGCGCGCAGCCCAGGGGCTCCGGGGGGCGCGGGTTGGCGGGCGTTGCGGTGCCAGTGGCCGGTGAGCGCGGCGAGGAACGCCGTGGTGGTCTCCGGGTCGCTGGCCGTCGCGGGGTGGTCTTGGAGCAGGCGGGCGATGTCCGCGGGCGTGTGTCCGGCGAGGACGAGCTGCGGGGCGAGAGAGCCCGCGTCGATGCAGGCCGGGCCGGTGGTGGCGTGGGCCCAGTCGACGAAGGTGACGCCGAGTGCACCGTCGCGGACCATGTTGTCGGCCCGCAGGTCACCGTGGACGATCCGGTCGCCGTGGGCGAGGCCGGGCCACGTTGCTTCGAGTTCGGCGAGCTGCTCCAGGCGGTCGTGGGCAGCGGGGTCGAGGTCGGCCGGCGGGTCGGAGGCGAGTTCGTCCCAGCCGTGCAGGGTGGCCGCCGTGGACGGCGTGGTGCTGACCGCCGCGGCGTACGCCGCCGGGGCCGGGCTGGAGGTGAGCTTGTCCAGCAGGGCCCAGGTCTGCCCGGCGTCGCCGGAGACCGGGGACAGGTCCGGGTGGGGGCCGTCGAGGTGGGCGATGACGACGGCCGTCCAGCCGCCCGCACGGTGGATGCCCAGCAGCTCCGGGGCCGGGGCACCGGGCGGCAGCGCGCCGAGGACGTTGCCCTCATGGAGGTTGGCGGTGGTCAGCGGGTCGTCGTCCGGCGCCGCCTTGACGAAGACCCGTCGGCCGTCGGCCAGGGTGAGCGCGGCGGCGAGCTGGTGGCCGAAGCCGCCAGCGGGGGTGACCGCGTCGGTGACGGGCGAGCCGAGGACGTGGTCGAGGCGGGCGCGCAACAGCGCGGGGACGTCGGTGAATCGCAGACGGCCGCTGGTGGGCGGTACAGACATTGGGGGCAGCTCTCAGAGGTCCGGGAAACGGTGGCGAGGGTGATGGGGTGCGCGCCGAGCCGGACCGCGAGTCGGGCTGAGGAACGAGGTCCTCAGTACTCCAGCTCGACGCCGGGTGCTCGTCGCCGCATCACGCGCATTCGCCTGTGTCCTCTGAATCAGAAGTGCAAAGGGGCGCCCGCAGGGACGCCCCTCCACTGTAGTGGTCCGGTCGGGTCACGTGCTGCCGATTAGGGACAGGTGGTGCATCAGGGACGCCCCGATGCTGGTGGGGGTGTGCAGGAGGTGATCGGCTCCGGCCGCGCGCAGGGCGCCGGGAGGGTGCCAGCCCCAGACCGCGCCCAGGGCGACGACGCCGGCGGCACGGGCCGCGGTCATGTCGGAGGGGCTGTCCCCGACGAACACCGCGCGTTCCGGCGGTACGCCCAGCCGGTCCAGGGCCAGGTGCAGCCCGTCGGGAGCCGGTTTCGGCGCAGCGTCCTGCCGGGTGACGACGACCTCCAGCAGCTCGGCCACCGCCGGGGGCAGCAGCCACCGCAGCCGTTCGGGGTCCTGCAGCGTGACGGCGCCGGTGGCCGTGCCCTGTGCGCGCAGGGCCTGCAGGCCCGAGAGCGTTCCGGGGAACGGCTGAACTGGGGTGGCCGCCATCGCGCCGTCCCACCAGCGGTCACACGCGTCGTCGGGGTCGACGACGTCCAGGAGCGCCAAGACCTCGATGCGGGGGCGGTGCAGGGCGTTGAGCGGAAGGTCATCCGGCATCACCCGGCGCCCGAGAGCGCAGGTGGCGACCGCCGCGAGGGTGGAGCGGACCGCGGTCGCGCTGTCGAGCAGCACGCCGTCCAGGTCGAGCAGTGCCGCCTGCCGCGCCGTCACCGCGCACCGTCCGGGTCGCGGACCAGCGCGCGCAGGACCAGGTGGTGACCGGCGAGCAGGGCGGTGGCGCCCGCGTCCCGGTCCAGGACGCACACGGCCGTGCCGACCCGGGCGCCCCCGATCCGCAGCAGGCGGACGCTGCGCAGGAGACTGGCGCCGCTGCGGGCGGTGTCGTCCAGCAGGACCGTCCGCCGGCCGTCCAGGTCGGTGCCCTCGATCTGCTGCCACGTGCCGTGGCCCTTGGGCGCGGGGCGCAGGAACGCGGCGGGCAGACCGGTGTGCAGGGACACCGCCGTGACCAGCGGCACCCCGGCCAGCGCCGGACCGGCCAGGGCTTCGGTGCCGGCGGGCAGCAAGTCCGCCAGCGCGGCAGCGGTCTCCGTCAGCAGCCCCGGGTCACCGGCCAGCCGGTAGGGGTCGAAGTAGCTGTCGAGGGTGCCGCCGTCGGGAAGCAGGTACGGGCCCGGCCGGTAGGCGACGGTCGCGATCCGCTCCGCGAAGTCGGTGGTGGGCGCGGTCACCGCTCGCACCGCCCGGCGTCGAGAGCCTTGAGATCCTCTTCGAGGGCTTCGACGTCGGGGAGTTCCCGCAGGAAGTCCAGCGGCCGGGTGGGCAGCTCGAACAGCCACTTCTCGGCCCGCAGGAACGCGCTCAGACGGCACGCGGCGGGCCCGAGCAGCCGTACCGGCAGCGGCCGGATCGTGGTCGAGTAGTACAGGGCAGCGGTGAGTTCGTGCAGCGTGCCGACCCCGCCGCCCATCGCGACGACCAGGTCCGCGTCGTCGAGGTAGGCGTGCAACCGGGCCCCCACGGTCGGGGCGTACACCGTGGTGGTGACGTACGGGTTGAACGCTCCCCAGTCGGGTCGGTTGGCCAGCGTGATCGCGGTGACCGGCACACCGTGGCGGGCGGCGCCGCGCGCGGCGGCCTCCATCAGCCCGTTGTAGCCGCCGTGCCGCAGGGCGTACCCGGCGCGGGCCAGCAGGGCGCCCGCCTCTTCCGCCAACGGCTCTTCCCCGTCCGGCGGGACGACGCCGGCGAACAGGGCGACAGTCAGGCCGGTGGCGTGGTCGGTGGGGTTCATGCCAGTCCTTCCTCGTGCTGCTGGTAGGCGCGGTACGCGGTGATCTCGTCGGCCAGCGAGGCGACGGCGTGCGGGGCGATCCGCTGCGCGAGGCGCACGATGCGCTCCAGCACCTCATCCGCCTGCGCCACCGTGGGCACCGGCGGGCCGGTCAGCGCCTCCGTCAACTCGACCAGGCACTCCCGGCCGGTGGCGGTACGGCCGACCTCGTCGGGCAGGTGGTACCAGCCGTGATGCCGGGAGTACGGAACCAGGGCGGTACGGATCACCTCCCGCAAGGTGACGTGCAGGTCGTGCAGGAGGCCGTAGGCGATGTACTGCTGACCCCTGGCCAGGCGCTTGCGGAGCATCGCGTGCAGCACCATCGCCTGCACCAGCAGCGCGCCGCAGTCCGCCGGGGCCTGCGCCGCGAGGGCCAGGTCCTGAGCCGTCCGCGCCCGGGTGTCCGCGTCGGCGAGGTCGTCGGCGCCAGGGCCCTGCCACAGCAGGCGGGGGCCGATCCGGAGGCGCAGCGCCTCGACCGCGCTGGTCGGGCACAGGTACAGGTCGAGCTGGAGCAGGTGGCCGTCGTACGGCAGCAGGTAGACGAACCCGGCGCCGCCGAGGTCGCCGACGATGGTGTCCCGCCAGCCGGGCAGCAGGGCGCCGAAGGTGGTGGCCATCAGCGCGTCCAGGCTGCCCATGAGGGCGGGGAGCGTCTCGTCACGGGCCGCCACGACGAGGTCGACATCGGAGAGCCGGTCCGCGGTGCCCGTGGCGAGCGACCCGCGCACCAGCAGGTGCGTCACCGCCGTAGTCGCCGACAGGGTGCGGGCCAGGTCGCCCAGGACGGCGAGCTGCGCCGGCCGGTGGGCGTGCGCCAGTTCCTCGATCGCGGGCAGTTCGCCCGGCTCGGATACCAGGGTGGACATGGGTGTCCTGCCTTTCGGGTGAAGGAGGTTGGGGCGTGGGTCAGCGGGCGAGCAGGTGCGCCTTGGCCTCCCGCCAGCGGCTCACGTCGGTGTCCGCGCGGCGGGCCGTGTGCAGGTCGGCGATCAGGTCGTACGCGCCGCCCTCCGGCAGGGCGTAGGTGTAGAAGGCCCTCAGCAGCGTCTGCTCCGCCGCGTCGGTGAAGCCGAGGTCCGCGAGCTGTCCGGCCGTCGCGAGCAGTCCGGCCCGGTCCGCCGCCGTCATCTCCGGCAGGTCCGCCGCGTCCCCGTCGTGCAGGTGCGGGCGGGCGGCGAGCGCCTCATAGGCGTCGTCCGCGTACACGTCGGCGATCAGGTGGAGCCGGTCCGGGCCGGTGGTGTTGCACACCCCGTGCGCCTGTGAGGGCGTCAACCGCCACAGGGACCCGGCCGCCATGTGGACCCGGGCGCCCGCGGTGACCAGGACGGCCGAGGGGTTCGTGACGAGCGGGACGTGCAGGCGGTGGCGTCCGGTGTCGCGCAGTTCGGCGTAGTCGCGGTGTTCCCACAGGTAGGAGTGCGGTTCCAGGCGGGCCAGGCGCACGTACATGAAGGTGAGCCCCAGCGAGTCGAGGAACGCCGCGGTGGCCGGCATCTGCTTCAGTAACGAGGTGGGGCGTGGGCGCCCGTCGCCGATCACCACGTCGTGCGGGTCACCGGACATGTTCATCAGCGCCGTGGTCCACCAGCCGCCGGACTGGTACTCGCCGTACGCGACGACACCGGGTGTCGGCGCCCCGAGCACCTCGGCCCGCATCTGCTCGACCGCCGTCTCCTCCAGGTCGGTCAGCCGGGCGACCTGGTCGAGCACGTCGGCCCGCCAGGGACCGGTCTGCGCCGCCGCGGCGGCGGGGAGTGTGGTCACCATCGGAGTCCTCCTGACACGTTGTCGGACGCGGCCCTGACGGGCAGCCGTGCAAGGACACCGCAGACACGAACTCCCTCCCAGAGAGGTGGCGTTGCCGCCCGTTGCGGGTGGTTGCCGCCGGTTGCCGTTCACCCCGGGCGGCCTTCCCCCGCCCGCCGGGAGCCGGAAGACTGGAGAAGCCCGCGCGTACCCGCGAAAGGGTTGGTCCGTGATCTCTGACGCTGCCGTACGCCACCCGCTGGCCTATCTGTTGGCCGTGCGCGGCCAGAAGGCGGAGGCGTACCTGCTCCGTGTCGCCGACCAGCACCAGCGCATGGGGTACGGGCAGATGGCGTACCGCAAGGAGAAAGCCAGCCGGTGGATCGCGGGCATCCACGCGCCCAACTACCACACCCAGCTCGCCATGGCCGCACTCGAAAACATCCCGCCCGAGGCGATCCACGCCCACGGCTGGCCGGGCTGGCTCCTTCTTGCCCTGCCGGACCACACCCTCTTCACCCTCCCGTGGACGACCACGGGCGCGGTGCATGCACTGGAGATCACAGGAGGTCCGGTGGACCGCAGGCAGTTTCTGATCACGACGTCCGTCACCCTGGGCACCACCGTGGCGCAATGGTCCGCCGCCGCCCCAGCCGGAGCCGCCCCCACCGCCGGCCGCCACATCGGCGCCGACGTCCCCGACCACTTCGAGAGCCGCCTCGACAGCCTGCGACGCCTCGACGACACCGTGGGCTCCGGCGCCGTCTACGACGCGGCCCGCTCCGAACTCCGGCTGATCACCGCCACCCTCAAGAACGCCAGCTTCGGCGAAGGCGTCGAACGCCGTCTCCTCGGGGTCGCGGCGGAAGCGTCCCGCAGTGCGGGCTGGACGGCCTACGACAGCGGGATGGCCGCCGCCGCCGAACGCCACTACTCCACAGCCCTGCGGGCCGCAGCCAGCGCCGACGATCCCGTGGTCGCGGCCAACACCCTCGCGTTCTGGGCCATCCAGCACTACTCGACCGGCGACCCCCGGGGCGCGGTCGACCTCATCGAGGCCGCCCTGTCCCAGGCACCGAGGATCGGCTCACCCCGCCTGATCTCCATGCTGCACGCCCGCGCCTGCCGCGCCCACGCGCACGCCGGCGACTTCCGGGCCGCCGACCGGTCCGCCAACGCCGCCCTGGACGCCTACGAGCGCGCCGCGCCCATCGAGGACGACCTGCCGTGCGTCTACTGGTACAACCTCGGCGAAGCCCACCAGCTCATAGGCTCCTCGGCCCTGAATCTCGGTCACCCCAAACGGGCTGTCGGCCACTTCCTGGACGCCTCCGACGCGCACACCAGCCAGGAGGCGTACAACGGCGACGCCTTCCCACGCGGCCACTCCATCTACCTCGCCCGTCTCGCCGAAGCTCATCTCGGTCTCGGCGACGTTGACGCCGCCGTGGCCACCGCCCACGATGCCGTCGACCGGATGGGAGGCGTCACCTCCGCACGCGGCACCAGCACCCTCGAAGACCTGCGCAAGAAGCTCGCCCGCCGTCGCGGCATACCTGCCGTCGCCGAATTCCTGGACTACACCGGCACCGAGTGAGCCCCTCACCGGCCTGACACAGCAAAGAGCCCCGGCGGCTGCGGGTGAAGGCAGCCACCGGGGCTCCGGCATGTCCAGGCCCGTACGCACGGGGGATGGCGCTGGACACGCCCCCGGGGAGGTCAGTCGAGCTGAGCGGACATCAGCCGGTCGTATCGCTCGTACAGGGCCCGGACGAGCCGGGCCCGGTTCTGCACCGAGGCGAACGTCGCCGCGGGCGGCACCGACAACCGGCCGCGTGCTTCGGTGAGTACGGTCTCGGTCAACGGGCGCAGCTGACTGGTACGGGGACTCAGGGCGAGGAGCGAACCGACTTCGGCGGCGACGAGGCTGGCGTGGCCGGCCAGGAGCTGACCGATCTGCAGGCAGTCCTGCGGGGGGAGTTCGGAGCCGGGGGTGGGCGGGTCGAGCACTGCGGTGACCAGCTTGAGCACCGCGGAACGGTCCAGCGGCAGACGTGCGAGCACGCCCTTCGGGTCGTCCAGAACCGTCGCGCCGGTCTGCACGGAGGTGTCCATCACGAGGCCATCGCCTCCGCGTACGCGGGCGCGAGGTCCCGCAGCCGTGCGGCGAGCCGGTCGGCATCGACGAGGACCGGGGTGTCGAGGTCGTGCGGGGTGCCGACCCAGTCGGCCGCCACGCTGCGGTCCAGCGGGGAACGCGGCACGAGTACCTGGTGGCCCCGGCCGAGGAGGCGTACGCACGGGATGCCGGCGAACGCTTCGCCGTGTCCGGTCGGCACCATCACGTACAGCTCACCGCGCACGTGGTCGGCGACGATCAGGTATCCCCGGCGGACGCCGATCCGCATGGCGTCCAGCGCGTCCAGGCCCAGCGGCATCGGCTTGACCGCCACCGCGTCCCAGTCGATCCCGCACGGCACGTACTCCGTGACGTTCTGGTGGCCGTGCAGCCACTGCCGCTTCTTGTCGTCGGTCTCCGCCGCCAGGTCGTGCCACGTCGTCGGCCCTTTGCCGGACGAGCGTTTCGTCGCCACGGCCGCCTCCCCGCTGAGTGTCTGTCAGGTACGACCAGCTAACTGCTCAGGGGGCGGGTGCGATCAGGGCGTTTCGCGGGCACTTCACAGCAGAAGGGCGGACGTTTTTACCTTCGCGGTCCGGGACCCCGGACACCGGCGCTACCGTCAACGCACGAGCACAGCGGGCAGTCGGGGGCACGATGGACACCCAGCGCAACGCGGTCTTAGCCGCGCTGATGAAGGAATACGGCTTCGGCCGCCAGAAGCTGGCCGAAGAGGTCAACAAAATCAGCGAGCGGATCTTCGGGCGCCCCGGCGCGGCCACCGACCGGCACGTCCGGCGCTGGCTCTCTGGACAGGCCCGCTGGCCCAACGCCCGCTACCTTCTGCCTCTCGTAGAGATTTTCGACCGGCCGCCCGAGGCCATGGGGTTCGTACCGCGCGGACGCTCCAGCAACCGCCTGCCCGTCCCCCCTCCCACCACCCCGGGCACCGGGGAGGGAGATGACCCAGTGAAGCGCCGCATGTTCGTCTTCGCTCCAGCCGCCATGACCGTCGCCCTGGCCCTGGGCCTGGACGAGACCCCGACCACGGGCCGTCTCACCCACACCGACGTCGCCCGCATCAGCAACAAGATCGGCCGCATGGCCGCCCATTTCAACTCCGTGGGAGGCGGGGCCCTGTTCGAGGTCTCCACGAGCTACCTCGACCGGCTGCGCGCCGCCCTCGACGGCTGCACGTACGGGCCGAGCGTCGAACAGGCCCTGCACAGCGCGATCGGCGACCTGTGCTCATCCGTCGGGTGGGCCGCCCACGACGCCGGGCAGCCCGGCCAGGCCCGGATCCTGTTCGCCGACGCCCTGCAGTCCGCCCTGCTCGCCAGCGACAAGCGAGGCCAGGCCCGCGCCTGGAGCAACCTCTCGATGCAGGCCCGTATCGACGGCCGCACCCGCGAGGCCCTGCGGGTCAACCGCGCCGCCCTCGAAACCCGCCAGGCCCGCCAGGACCCCCGCATCGCGGCCCTGCTCCACTCCCGCCTCGCCATCGGCCACGCCCGCGCCCGCGACCCCCGCGCCGCTGCCCGCTCCATCCTCGCCGCCCAGCGAGCCCACGACCGGTTCGACACCGCTGCCCCGCCCCCGCCGTGGCTGAAGTTCCTGGACGCCGCCGAGATCTCCGGGCTCGCCGCCATCGCCCACCAGGCCATGGGTCAGCTCACGGACGCCGAGATCGCCACGGCGCAGGCCCTGCAGCTACTCCCCAAGGGAATGCGCCGCAACCGGGCGTACTACTCAGTCCAGTTGGCCGAGCTGCAGGTCGCTCAGGGGAACCTGCATCTCGCGGAGGAGACCGCCGCCGCCATCGACACCAGTGCACTCAGCAGCCAGCGGATCACTGCCCGCCTTGCAGCCGTCCACCGTGCCATTGCCGCCTAGGAGGCCCCTCCCGTGACCCTCACCGTCCGGCACTACACCACCGACCAGGTCCCCGAGGTCCGTTCGACCCTGCTGGAGGTGTACGCCGAGGTCTACGCCGACGACATCGCCAGCGACCCGTTCGCCGGCGTCGACCGGTTCGCGGGCGGACTCGATGGCTGGAGCGGCAGGCCGGGCTGGAGCTGCGCCATCGGCTACGACGACGAGCAGGTCGTCGGCTACGCCTACGGCGCCGTACTGCCGCCGAACGCCCGGTGGTGGGGCGGACTACTCACCGAGGTCGACGAGGACCTGGTCCGCGAGACCGGCACCCGCACCTACGCCCTGTCCGAGTTGATGGTGCGCGTCCCGTGGCGCAAGACCGGCACCTCTCGCCAGCTGCACGACGCGCTGCTCGCCGAGCGGGCCGAGGAGCGCGCCACCCTCTTGGTCCGGCAGTCGCACCCCAAGGTCCATGCGCTGTACGAGAGCTGGGGGTGGCGCACGATCGGCGACCTGCGCCCCAGGATCGAGCACGCACCGCTCATGCACGCCATGCTGCTCGACCTCCCCCAGCACTGACCCGGACCACCACCACGCCCGTGCCCGGCGGGACCAATTGGTCCCGCCGGGCACCGTGCTGTGCACGTCCGCGCCTGATGCAAAAACGTCCGTTCTTGCACAGTCGTCTGCTCCGCCGTCAACTCCCCATCGGGAGGCGTGTCACAAAATCCGGGCCGACGGCGTTCCTCCAGTGTGACGATGCGAACGATGCCCCGCCCGCACCCTTTCCCGCCCGGCGGGACGCCGCCCCATGCTGCGGTCCCACCCCTGGGGACACCACTTGACGTGCAGAAATTCGTGTCCCCGAACCTGTAACGATTTCGAGGGCTGGTACGTCTACGGCTTTGAAGGGCCGTCAACCAGGCAGCGCGGGAGGGGACTCGGGATGACCGGATCGAGTGAAGCCGTCGGGCAGCAGCAAGACGCACACCAGTCCGACACGATGGGCCGGCCGCGCCGTGCCTGAACTCGAAAGCCACCGAACTGCCCTGATGATCCGTCATACGGCGTTGGCCCATAACAACCTGCGTCCGAGAAATAAACGCCCGCCTCACAAGAATTCCCACAACACGCGCGCCCGTCGTAGTGAAACGGGTCGGGAGTATGGCAAGATCGCCATCATGGTCAGGAAGATCGAAAGCGAAGGGCGAGACCTTGGCGGCCCGTTGCGCGGTCGCGCGCAGACAGGTCGCCCGGTGAGCTATGACCCGACGTCCGGTCAGAACTGGCGCACAGGTGTGGTGATCGTCCCCGATATGGCAGCGAAGGCCATCAAGGCCGCTGGCTTCACGGGACAGTCATTCGCCGGTTTGGTCAACGAACTGATCAAGCGCATGCCCGTTGACGAGAACGGCCGCCCCCTGTGGGCCAATGAACTCGACGAACAAAAGGCGCTTCCTCTCACGGGGTAGCGCCGGACGCGGAACCGTCGCCGGGCAAGAAAAAGGGCCCCTCGGTCTTCCAACCTGGGGCCGCCCTGACGACGTACGTGGGACTCAGCACCACGGGCCTGCCAGCCCGCTGAATCCCTAGATCAAATGCAAACGCACCACCTGCAACACCCGGGCCGACTCCCCAGTCGACCTACCTGTCAGCCCCAGAGCGACTCGGCTTCCAACCGGGTCTCTCGACAAGCCACACAGAGAAGAGGTGAAACGAGCCCCACAGACGCTTTCCAGGGCGGCTGTCGGGCGGTGGTCCCCTACCACATAAGTCCGGAGCCCTGCTCTTTTCTGCGACCTGGGTGGCCGCGTTCGGAGCCCTCCGCCGTCAGGCGAGAGGGGGCTTCGGCGTTGTTATGAAGTTAGGAGCACTGCCATCGTAGCGGACCGCTACGGTGCCGGACAGCCCACTCTGCCCCACGGTGTGTCCCGTGGGGCGGGAGCGCACAGCCCGTCATCTGCACGAACTCACAATCCCCATACCGGTGTTCTGCCCCTCTTCGAGGTCGCGCAGGTCGACCTCCAGGCCCTGTTCCTGGAGCTGTCCCCGCGTGCCTCCATCCGGGTGGACACCCGTTCCGGCGATGGCGAATGGCTCCACTCCTACAAGGCCCGGCCCCTGCCGGAGACCGCACCGTACGGCCCGTACGCCGTCCACCTCGCCGACCGGCTCGACCGCTTCCGGTGGGTGTGCTTCGACCTCGACAGCTCCAAGGGCGACACCGGCCCGGACCTCGCGACCCTGCTGCGCTGGCTGGAGGAGGCCGGGCTGACCTACGTGGTCGCCGCCTCCGGTTCCGCCGGCGGACGGCACGTGTGGGTCACCTCCGCCGAGCCGCTGGAGGCCGTGCTGGTCGCCTCCGTCGCCAGGGCCGCCGCGTTGCGCCTGCCCACCCTCGACCACGGCCTGCTGTGCAACCCGGCCACCGGTGCCGTGCGCCCGATCGGCGCCGCGCACCGCGACGGCGGGAAGAGCCAGCTGCAGGCCCCCCTCGACCAGCGCCGCGCCGCCGACCTGCTCACCCCGGCCAGCTGCGGCAACGTGTCCGACGCGTTCGTGCGCCTCGCGCTCATCATCGACTCCGTCCCGGCCCCGGCCACGGTCCGCCCGCGCATCGTCCGCGAACAGCAGGTCGCCGAGATCCTCGACGACGAGCTGGGCCCCCGCCTCGCGGGCACCCCGAACACCGCCCTCGACGACGAGACGTGGGCGCTGCTCACCCGCCGCCCGGCCGACGACCGCGTGAGCGAGACCCTCGCCTCGCTGCTCGGCCGCCTCGCCCTGCGCCGCTGGACGTGGCCCATGGTCGAGCGGCTCATGGACGAGCGCCGTCACCGCGAGGGCGGTCTGCTGCACGCCTGCACCAGCACCCGCCGCCGCGGGCTGCGCATCGTCCTGACCGACACCCAGGCCCGCGAGAAGCTGCGCCGCCAGTGGGAGCGCTGCGTCGCGTACGCGGCCACCCTGCCGCTCACCGAGGACTCCCTGGAGTGGACGGAGACCATCGCCGACGTCGTCGCCCTGGTCGAGCAGCTCCAGGCCGCCGCCGACGCCTGCCCCGAGCGCTGGGCAGACAAGGCTGGCCCCGCCGACCGTGCCGCCCTGGACCTGCGCTGCCTGTACGCGCTGCGCTCCGGTGTCACCGTCCTCGACCTCGACGTGCGCCGCGCCGCCGTCTCCGCCGGCCACGGCCGCTCCACCATGCACCGCGCGCAGAACCGGCTCACCCTCGACGGCTGGCTCGCCGCCCGTGACACCGACGGGCCCGCAGGCACCCACGAGCTGCTCCCCGTCACCGCTGCGCATCCCGGATTCACGCTTGTTGCACAGGGTGGGACACAAGGAACCCCGCCCCCCCTGGGGGAGGTCCGACGATTCCTGATCTCCCGTCTTCAGGAGCGGTTGTCTGCAGGTCAGGCCGATGTCTTCGCCTACGGCCGGGCTACTGAGCACCACGGGGGAGGGCTCGGCCACCACGCCGCACGCGTCTACCAGCAGCTCATCGAGCACGCCGACCGCCCCCTGAGCCTCTCCGAGGTGTGCGCGCGCACCGGGTACGCCCCGCGTACGGCCGTCAAGCACCTGACGGCGATGCGCAACCTCATGGTCGTCACCCGCGCGGTCATGGCCGTTCAGCACGAGTGCCCCACCTGCCAGGCCCTGCCGGGCGAACGCTGCCGTACGGCTACCGGCACCGTCGTACGCCGTCGAGGAGCCGACCAGCACACCGCCCGCCGAACCCTCGCCGCCCGGCGCGCAGGCACCCCGTACTACCGGCCCAGGCCCGGCTCCCTGCTCGCCGCGGCGAAGGCGCTGGGTTGTTTCGGTGTCACGGCTAGCCGTGCACGCCGGTACGCGGTCGAGATCGAGCTGTACCGGTGGTGGCGTCAGGAGGAGGAGTGGATGCGCACCCCCAAGGCCGGCGTGCGCACTGGCGTCCAGGTCAACGATGAGCAGGCCGCCCTGGTCCTCACCACGCTCGCCCGGCAGCCCCGCCGCCGCTACCCCCGCACCGCCGACGGCCGAGGCGACCACGGGGCAGCCAGGGCCCGCATCGAGCGCCGTATCGCGACCGCCTGATCCCCTGTCACGGCTAGCCGTGCCCCCCGGGAGCAGCTGCTGTCTTTGCAGTCTGTTCGAGAGGGACCCCTCACCGCAGGGCCTGTTATTACGTGACCATCGGGTGATCATTCCGACTGGAAACCACTTGCCAATAGATCCCGCATGACTGGAAACCACCTTCCACGATGGGGCGTTGCGCGGGACGATGGCCGAAGTCGACGAGAGGAGCAGCCCAGATGGCCGCTACCGAGACCGAGCAGCCCGTACGCACCGCGCACGTCCGCTCCGGCTACCACCCCGAGGACGCCTTCACCGGCGTCACGCTGACCCCGCCGCCGGCCGCCGAGGTCTGGTTCCGGGACACCTCCGGGCCGGGCCGCTACGGGCCGGGCACCCAGTACCGCTACTGGTTCGCCCTCGACCTGGACACCGGCGAACTCTGGTACGGGGACACCGACTACCGGGACGCCGAGGAGCACCTGGTCCGCCAGCTCCCCGGCTACCTGCGCCAGTCCGCCAACGACCTCACGGTCCGCGGCAAGGTGATCGTCCGGCTGGTCACCCCGGTCGGCTACAGCCAGGAGCACGGCTACACGACGCGGCTGTTCACCGCCGAGGAGCTGTACGAGGTCGCGACCTCCGTGCTGCCGATCGTGCAGCGCATCGTCGACACCATGCACCGCGTCGGCCCGCGCGGCGAGCTGGAGTGGTCGGCCGCCGCGGACAGCGCCTGGAAGGACTTCGAGCGCGCCGTCGAGCCGACCGTCGGCCGCGACAGCGTCAGCTGGCCGGAGCCGGTCATCAGCCCCGTGGCCGACTGGCGGCACGAAGCCACGGAGTTCCTGGAGCGCCACCCCGAGCTGATCCCCGCCGAGTGGGCCACCGCCAGCGACGCCGAGCTGGACCGCATCGCCGCGTACAAGCCGCCGTCCGGCTACGGAGGCGTGGCGGGCTACCTCTGCACGCAGGGCAACGCGCAGATCTACGACGGCGGATGGGGAGGCCACTCCTTCTACGGCGACCGCGCGGCCCTGTACGCCTACCGTGCCCAGGCCGCCGGCGACCGGACCAGCACGCCGGTCGAGCCGTGGCTGCAGACCGAGGCGGGCAAGCGCGCGCTGGACGCCGCGACCACGGAGTACGGCGCCCTCGCCGAGCAGAACGACGACCGCCTCGACACCTTCGCCGACCGGCTCCAGGCCGCCGCCACCGTCGAGAACCTGCTGTTGACCGGCGTGCGCGAGCACCTCGAACGCGAGCGTGCCACCGAGCGCCGCGCCGTCGAGGACCTGCTCCAGCGCGAAGGCTCCGAGGTCGCCCGGATCGAAGCACTCCTCAAGCAGGCCCGCGACCGGCGGCGCATCCACCTGGTCCGCGTGATGGCCTGGACCCAGCGCAGCGACCGCGAACTGGGCACCCTGGCCTCGATGTCCCACACCGCCGTCGGCGACCTGCGCGAGAAACTCGCCCACGACGACGAGCAGGAAGACTGACCAACCCCGCACGTTGCCCGGGGCCGGAGTCATAGCAGCTGACTTCGGCCCCGGGCCCGTACGACGGAACCCCCCGTGACAGACCCCGACGAACCGCGAGGTGCACACCCGTGATCGACCTGAACATCAGCGACGACGTCCGCGCCCTGCTCGGCGAGGACCTCGCCCTGGTCGCCCCGGCCGACCTGCCCCCCGACCCCTGCATCGACTGCAGCAAGCCCTTCGACGACGCCACCGCCACGGTGAGCATGGTGGTGCTCGCCGGCGACGGGATGGTCCGCGTCGCCTTCGCCCACGCCGCGTGCGCACCGTCCGGCGTCCGTCCGCTGCCCGACGGCTACGAGCCGCCCGCCCCGGACGACCGCATGACCATCACGGCCCTGGTCGTCGACCACTCCGGCACCGAACTGCCGGTCCTGGTCTGCGAGTCCGCCGTCAAGGCGTACCGGCTGCACGAGCAGTCGACCGACGACCTGGTGACCGACTTCCTGCTCGACGAGGGCTTCACCCACGTCGACCAGCTGCACCAGGCGCCGCCGACCGTCGCCGAGTGGATCGCCGTCCTGTTCCTCGACCACGTGGCCCCCGAGACCGACGGCCTGCTCATCCTCGACCCGCGCGGCGGGATCTTCTTCCAGGGCTCCCTCGTACTGCCCGACGGCTGGCTCCAGCAGGCCGACCGCCACGGCCAGGTGGTGGTGTACTCCGGCAACGCCGGGCTGCCCGGCCTCGACAGCGACGACGCCCGCACCGCCGCGCTGGCCGCCGCCGCACAGGCCGGGCGGCTGGTCGGGGGCCGGATCGGCTTCACCAACGCCCCGGCGACCGCGTAGACCCGTACTCCGTTCCCGGGGGGCACCGGCCCGCGCGGTACGGGGGAGTCGGTGGTGCTGCCAGAATCTCCGCCATGTCAGCAGAGACGTTCTGGACCGCCGTCGGCTCGATCGGCACCACGGGTGCACTCGGCTTCGTCGGGTGGCAGGCATACCTCACACGCGCCGCGCTCACGGTCAGCCAGCTGATGACCGCCGACGCGATCCGCAGCCGACTCGACTCCCAGGCCCCGGGCGTCACTCTCAAGTTGAGCGAGCCGCCCTGGGAACCGCTGGCCTGGAACAGCAGCGGGATGCCCTGCAACACGTGGCCGGCCGGGCACAAGTGGCACTTCCCCGCCGACCAGGACGGGTCCAACCGTCTCGTGCTGCAGCAGGTCCTGGTGCTGGAGAACCTCAGCGACCGGCGGGTCCAGGCCCGGTTCGACGGCGACCTGGTCGTCGCCAACGACAACAGGCCCACGGCCGCCGGCGTCCTGCTGCTGGAACCGGGGGAGAGCACCCCTGACGTCTACCTGCAGCGCGAGTTCACCATCAAGCAGCTGGCGGAGAACCACGCGGCGAAGCAGGCCGGGCAGGAACTGCCCCACCAGGTGCGCGGCAGCGTGACCGTGGAGGACGACCGCGACAACGGCAGCACCGACCGGTGGGACCTGGTGATGACCGGATGCCCGGTCGAACCGGTCCCCGACCGCGACGGGCTGTGGACCATCGCACCCTGGCACCTCACCGAAGGCTCCGGGCTGCGGACCCTGGAGTACAGCCTGCTGCCGCCGCGCCAGCGCATCCATTGGGTGTCGCGCGCCCGGGGTGTCCAGCTCCCCGCCCCCGACGGCACCTAGCCCCCACCCCAGCCGCCACCGCCGCCCGCGCCCCTGTGCCCGGCGGGACCAATTGGTCCCGCCGGGCATCGTGCTTCGTACGCCGTGGTGCGGACCGGCCGGACAGCTGGGGTCTTCGCGGGGGCTCTGCCCCCACACCCCCGGCCCTCCCTCTGAGGGGGTGGGGAGAGCACGGCCGACTGCGGGTCCGTGGGGGAGTGGTGTGGTGGGTCGCGGTGCACTCCCTCGACGACCGGGCCCCAAAGGGTGCCACAGAACCCCGGGGCCCTACGAGGACGCCTTCGGCGCCGGCAAGCCGGTCGCGCAAGCGCGATCCTCTCCAGCCCCCGGGAACCTGTAGCAGCGCTACGCGCGCCCGGACGACGAGGGAGCACCCCGCTCAGGCCCGACGTACGGCGCGGGTGCGCCGGCCCAAGGTTCCCCGGGGCACTGAGCACTGCCGACTGCGGCGGGCACGGCGGAACCGCTCAAAGAGGCTGGCAGCGAAGAGGCCGGTGACCACCCGGCGTCGGTGCGCTGGCAGCGGGCCGGACCGGGCGGAGGACCCAGGTCGGCCGACGACAGACGCCCGGCGGTCGCGGCGAGCAGCCGTACGACGACGGCGACCGGCGAACCCACGGAAGTGATCATGCCGACCCCCCATTTGCATTGCATTTCATTGCATCGCACGTGATGAAATGTATTGACGAAATGAAATGCAATGCATTAGACTGGAGCCCTGCACAACACACCACGAAGGGGGCGCCGGGCATGGGGCTGAGGGACGAGAACCGCGAGGTACCGCGCAAGGACGGCAGCCTGATGCGCCGCCCCCTGCTGGACATCGGCTGGGGACCGGAGCGTGCCGCCCGCTATGCGGCCCGGTGTGCGCGCTACGTCGTCGCCGACCGCCTGCAGCTGCGCGTGCACGGCCGCGCCGCGGTCCGTCTGGACTTCCCTTACGCCGCCGGTCGCGGTCCGCAGCGCGCTGAGGCTGCCCGCACCGTCGCCGCCCGCTTCGGCGTGGAGGCCCGCCAGCTCGACCGGTCTGGGCGAGCCCTGCGTGTCACCGGCTCCGCCGACGAGGTGGCCCGCTACGCCGCCGCGCTCCCCCGCGTCCTCGACCACGCCGAGCAGCTGACCAGCTGGGCCGCCCGCATGTACGGCGAGTGCGCCCGCCGGCCCCGGCACGCCGACCACTTCGAGGCCCTGGGCACCGGAGGACGACGGGGGGCCGCCGCCTACTTCCGGGCCGTCGCCTTCCGCCGGATCGTCCAGGTGCTGACCGGACCCCAGCCCGCCGCCGTGCCCGAGGTCGACCCCGCCCTCCCCCTGTGGGAGCAGGCCGAGACCCTCGCCGGAGTTCTCGGCGAGTACGGGTGGGTCGAGATCCGCGACGCCTACGACCCGGCCGCCGCCCTGCAACTGCTCGACGACGCCGAGCGGATCGAGGCCCCGGCCGCGCGCTGGCCGGTCGCCGCCGCCCACGGCGAACAGCTGGCCCTGTTCGACCCCGCCGTCCCCGCCGCGGCCGGGCCGATCGTGGTGATCCCCTGCTCCGGTGCCAAGCTCGACCACCCCGCCGAGGCAGGGAAGCTGTACGTCGGAAAGCTGCACCAGCACGCCCGCCGGACCGCCGACGCCCTCACCGCGCAGGGCGGCACCGTGCTGGTCATGAGCGCGTTGCACGGCTTCCTGCCACTGGATCGGGTGATCGAGCCGTACGACCACACGTGGGACGACGAGGGCAGCATCACCGTCGAGGAACTGCGCGACCAGGCCGCCGAGATGGGGCTGACCGCCACCGCCGACGTCGTACTCCTCACCCCGGGCAAGTACACCCAGCGCGCCGCCGCCGTGTGGCCGGCCGCTCTCACCCCGCTCGCCCATCTCGGCATCGGCCGCCAGCGCGGCCGACTCACCGCGCTGCGCGAGCGCCCCACCCAGACCGACCTGTACGCGACCGCCGCGTGAGCGGGCCCGTCATCCGGGCCCGCCCGGATACGGCACGCTGTCGACCGCGCGCACACCGCACCGACCGCACCACCCCGAGGAGTTCTCCCAGATGAGCGAGCAGACCGAGCAGACCACCCAGGCTCCCGCCAAGGCACCCGAGTGCGGGTTCCCCGGGTGCTCCCGGCCGCCCGTCCCCAAGGAGCCGGGCAAGCGCGGACGCGCGCCGGAGTACTGCGACGACCCCGAGCACACCGCCATGACCGCCTACCGGGCCAAGCACCCCACGGGCAAGCCGGCGGGCACCACCAGCAGGCCCGCCGAGGAGCCCAGCGACCACATCGTCAGCGACGCGGCCAAGACCGCGACCATCGTGCAGGGCACCGTCCTGCAGAGGATCGAGGAGCTGACGGCAGAACTGGCCCGGTACACGGACCTGCTCAAGACCGTCACCGACCCGGAGGCCGCCGAAGCACAGGTCTCCGCCGCCGAGGCACGCGCGGACGCCCGGGTCGCCGAGTTCCGCGAGACCGCGACCACGGAGCGCGGGCGCCGGGAGACCGCCGATCGGCGGGCCGACGCCGCCGAGGAGGCACAGGCCGCCGCCGAGGCCGCCGCGGACCAGGCGATCGAGGAACTCGACGCGGCGACGAGCCGGTTCGAGACGGAGACCGAGCGCATCCGCGAGGAGGCCGCCGACCAGGTCACCGCCGTCGAGGAGGAGATGGAGAGGGTCCGCCGGGAGGCGAAGGACACGGTCGACAAGGCCCGCACCGACGCCGAGCAGAAGGTCGCCGACGGCAAGACCGAAGCCGACAAGCGCGTCAAGGAGGCCCAGGAAGCCGCCGGGAAGGCGCAGTTGCAGGCGAAGACCGACGTCGAGGCGATGCAGAAGACCGTCGACCAGACGAAGGCCGACGCCGAGCGGGTCAAGACGGAGGCCACCAAGGCGCAGGCCGACGCCGACAAGCGGGCCGCCGCCGCCGAGGACGCCGCCGAGAAGGCCAAGGTCGAGGCCAAGGCCCAGGTCGACGCCGCCGACAAGGTCGTCACCGAACTGACCGACGCCCTGGAGCGAGTCCGCGAGGACGCCCAGGGCTACCGCACCCGCGCCGGCCAGCTGGAGACCCAGTTCGACACCATGCGCACCCAGCTGGACACCGCCCTCACCGAGAAGCGGACCGCCCAGGACGAGGCCCGCGACGCCCGCCGCGAGCTGCAGGAGCACCAGGACAAGACGAAGCGAGAGGGGAAGTAACCCGTGACCACCACCGAGCCGCAGCCCGTCCGGACCGACACCCCGGGCGTGGCCGACGCCGCCGCCATGCTCCGCGGCGAGATGGGGCGGGCCGACAACAAGGCCGCCTTACTGCTCGCCCTGATCGGGGGCCTGGTCGCCGGTGTCGGCTCCGCCGCGCCCCAACTCGACCTCACCGCGTCGGCCGTGACCGCCGGTGTCGCGGGTCTCATCGCCCTGGTCGCCGCGATCGTGCTGCTGCTCATCGCGGTGTTCCCCAGCCTCACCGGGGACGGGTGGCCGTCGTGGCACCGGCTCAGCGACGCCGAGCTGCAGGCCCGCCTCGCCGGGGGCCAGCGCACCGACGAGGTCCGGGCCCTGCAGGCAGGCGCCGTCCGTAAGTTCCGCCGGATCCAGTACGCGATCGGCTCCACCCTGGCCGGCGTCGGGTTCCTGGCACTGGCCGCCGTCCTCACCAGCCTGCTCTGACCGCCGGAAAGGGGGGGAACCACCATGAGGGAGACCTTCAACTCCGTCACCGACATGGTCTTTACGGGCGTGGCCTGGTTCGTGGGCATTGCCCTCGCCCTGGCCCTGCTCGCCGCGGTCTCGGCCCCACGGCTGATGAAGCTGGACGCGGACCGCCGACAGCGCCGGGGGGACGAGCACTACCGCAAGCAGCTGCAGGCCGCCACCGACCACGCCATCACCACCTCCGTGCGCGCCCGTCTCGCCGAGCCCGTCACCGACCTGCACCACGTCCCCGCAATGCGCGTCACGACCGGCGACGTCATCGCCCGCGCCCACGAGGACTTCGCGCTGGAGGTCCCCCGGGACCACGCCGCCGCGATGCTCCGCCACCGCCTGGAGTTCCGGGGCCACGCCCGCTGGCCCGACCTGATCACCGACGCATTCGACGACGAGGAGGACCAGACCCCGTGAACATCCGCCAGCTGTTCCGCAGCCGCACCGCCACCGCGCCCGAGCCCGCCGACCGGCCCGTCCACTACGCCGACACCATCACCTTGACCATCACCGACCGCCTGGAGGTGCTGCGTGCCAACGGCAGCACCTGGGACCCGTGCACCGACCACGAGTGCCGGACCGTGGCGCAGCTGCTCAACTGCGTGGTGTGGGAGAGCCTCGCCTCGATCCCGCCCGCCCCGCAGTTCGACCTCCACATCGAGCCGACGCGCATCGTCCTGCCCGGCGTCGAGCCCTTCGTGGCTGTCTTCTACGGCCCGGACGACGAATTCCCCAGTGGGCGCACGCTCGACGAGACCGGCCTGCCGCTGTGCTGGCGCGCGGTCGCCGAAGCCGCCGGCGCCACCGCCGCCGATGCGGCCCAGTCCATCGGCTGCCCCTCCTGCCAGCACCCGCAGGGCTGACAGAGCCGTTCCTCATCTGTCCTTGCAACCCGGCCCGCCATCACCCAGGAGTGACCCTCATGACCCGACACCGCGCTGCGGCTGCTGCCCGCCGACGAACAGTTCCTCACCGACTTCTTCGACCTGGAGGAGCCGCTGCTGAGCTGGCTCGACCAGACCGCACGCGACGCCCGTGCAGGCGCGGACGACGTCTATGAACTGCCCGCCGGCCTCGACGGCATGGCCGCCCATGCCGCCTGGACCGGCATCTCGAAGGCGCTGCCCGAGGACCTGCGCGCCGAGCGGCACCCGGCCGACAACGGCGAGGAGGCGACCACCGGCAACCAGGTCTTCGGTGCCGACGGCTACGAGTACACCCCGCTGTACGCCGTGCCCGTCGACCCGGCCGACGTCGAGGTCCTGGTCGAGCTGCTCGCCCACTTCCGCAAGGCGCTGGCCAGGGAGAAGGGATACACCGACCTGCACAGCCTGCTCGACCAGGCAGGCGAGTGGTTCAGCGACGAGGGCCGTGACCGTGTCCCGGAGCAGGCCGAAGGGGTCGTCAACCGGCTCGCCCGCTCCGTCGCAGTGCTCCAGCTGCAGGACGACGACGCCCAGGCGCTGCTGACGGCCGTCACCGGGGCCCGGCCCAACCGGCGCATCGTGCTGACCGCCGAGCAGGAGCGGGCCGCCGAGCGGTACTTCAACCGCGTCATCACCGCGGTGACCGAGGGCAAGCCGCCCGTCGAGCGCGCCCTCGCCCGGTTCGTCGAGTTCGGCGACACCGCAGGCCCCCGCCAGCCCTGACCGCGAAGCCCCGAGGCCGGGGCACCGGCGCACTGATGCCGTGTCGGCGCCGAGCGCTACGGTCTCGCAGACAGCAACAGACCGACTACGAGGGGGAGTTCATGACCACCGCACCAGGACGCCGCAACGCCGGGGCCAGCGCCCGGCGGGAGTCCGAGCGCCGCCGGGCCGTCGAGCGGACCGGCCAGCACCAGCGCGCCCGGGTGACCCTGCCCGTCACCGTCGCACTGGCCGCAGTCTTCGGCACCGCCGCCGCCGTGGCCACCGTGTGGCAGGCCGGGCTGGTCGTCGCTCTGGGCATCGTCGCGTACGGCGTGCGGCAGACCTACCGCCGCGCGGACGACAACTGGGCCAAGGGCGCGGCCGGCGAGCGGGCGACCGCCCGATTACTGGCACCGCTGGAGCGCCGCGGCTACGCCGTGGTCCATGACCGGGCCATCCCCAGGAGCCGGGCAAACCTGGATCATCTGGTAATCGGCCCCGCCGGGGTGTCGTACGTAGATTCGAAAGCGTGGGTGTCGAAGAAGTCGAAGCTCACGGTGGCGGGCGACACCCTGAAGTACGGCCGGTACGACCAGAGCGAGGCCCTGCGCAAGGTCGTGTGGGAGGCGCAGCAGGCCGGCCGGGCGCTGGGCTGCGACGTGCGCCCGATCGTCGCCGTGCACGGCGCCCGGGTCCCCGGATTCTGGGGGCAGAGGGTCGAGGTCCAGGGCGTCACGGTCGTCGCCGCGCGGAAGCTGCCGAAGCTGCTGCAGAACCTCCCGCCGCAGCCGGGTTGGACCCCGGACCGCATCACCGCCGTCGGGCAACTGGCGGAGCAGAGGCTGCCCCCGCACGGCGGCTGACCCCCCGGGGCACGGCAGGCCGTACGACGAGAGGGCCCGGCGTGATGCCGGGCCCTCTCGCACGTCCGGGCTCAGGCTCCCTGCTCCAGGCCGAGCAGGTCCCGCAGGCTCTCCCCCGCCGCCCACCGCTGCAGCATGCCGCGGTCGACCAGGTGCACGTGGGAGCGGGCCGCCCACACCACCCGCTCCCGGGCGTACGAGCCGGAGGAGACGACGAGCAGCAGCGGCCGTCCGCCGCCCGCCTCTCCCCCGGGCACGTCGTCGCCCGGGGCCGCCGCGCTCACCGGCCGGAGCGCCGCCGCCGGGCGCGGGCCGTCCTGCCCGGCCGCCTCGACCCCGCGCTCGAAGGCACAGCCCATCTGCCGTCCGTCGGGGCCGACGCCGACCAGGTGGATCACCCGGCGGTCGTTGACGACGACGCCCCGCACGTTGGTCCACCCGTCGCGGACCAGGAGCCGCCCGACGATCGTCCGGTACCCCTTGTCGTCGGCCGCGTCGATCTGCTCCAGGGTGAAGCGCACCGAGCTGCGGCGCCGGAGAACAGCCGCCTCCCGTCGGCGCAGCACGAGAGCCCGCACCGCGTACGCGAGCGCCGCCGCGGCGACCAGCGCCGCCCACCAGCCGACCCGGGTCCACAGCCAGCCCAGCGCGACCAGCGGCACGGCGACCGCAGTGAGCACCGCGGCGAACGCCGGCAGTACCTCCCACCACTCGGGGCCGTACTGCCCGCTGACCCGCAGCCGCAGTTCCTCGCGCTGGCGCCAGGCCCGTCGCGTCCCCACCGGAGACCGGCGCGGCCACCACACCCCGCTCACCCCCACCACCTTGCCCCCCGTATCTGATGACGCCTCATGTCATATCTGCCCGCCGGGGGGCCCGTACAGCGCGACCCCGCAGATCAGGCGCCATCCGGCCGACTGTCGGTAATAACAGGCCCTACGGGGCGCGAGTCACCCAAATTTGGGTGACTTCGCGGCAGTGCCGGAAGTTCCCCCGTCGACAATCCAGGTTTCCGTGACAATCTAGGTTCACGACAACTACAATTGTCCTTATGACGACGAACGAGGACGACGCCCCGGACTACGAGGCGTTCATGGCCCCACGCGATCCCGCGTGGGCCGAGCCGACCCAGGAACAACTGACGGCGTTCCGCAAGCAACTGCGCGCCACCGTCGCCACGCTGGCCGACGAACTCTCCGTACGCGACACCAGCCCCGGCAGGCCCGACCCGGACCTCCCGGTCCGCTCGACCCCCGACTGGCAGCTGGCCATGCTGCGCGCCCTGCGCATCGCCCGGGACGAGGTCGAGCCGATGACCGAGCAGTACGCCCGCGGCGCCGGCGGGGGCGGGGTGAACTACCCGCAGATCGGCGACGCCTGGGGGGTCTCCCGGCAGGCCGCACGCAAGAAGTGGCCCGGCGCCGTCGTCGCGATCAACCCGCACGCCAACAAGGAGCCCATCGAGGTCGAGGCGTTCGGCGGGAGCGCCCGCGTCGCCTGGCACCCGGAGGACGGCGGCTGGTGGTGGATCGGCCAGGCCGCCAACGGCCGCCAGGCCGACGCCGGCGACGAGGTCACGTACGACACCAGCGAGGAGGCCCTCGCCCACGCCGGCGCGTTCCTCTCCGCCAACAGCACCCCGAAGGAGACCCAGTCATGATGTTCACCCCGCGCGGTACGCCCACCGCCACCGACCTGCTCGGCCACCTGCAGACGCTGCTCGACGACTACCCCACGTACGACGTCACCGGCGACGAGGACTCGGTCGACGCCGTGCTCGGCTTCTCCGACCTCTCCGACCCCGGCCGGTTCGAGGGCGCCCTCGAACTCCCGCTGACCCCCGGCCAGATCCAGGACCTGGTACGGCTGGTCCAGCGGGAGCAGGACACCCAGCGCCGGGCGCAGAGCGACGGGGACCAGCGCTGCGGGCACTGCGGCGGCACCGGAACCTCGGGCCACATGGACGACATCACCCACCTGCTCGTCTGGACTCCCGGACCGGGGCACGCCGAGGACCCGGCCGACGGCGGATGGGAGCTGTGGGACCCGGCCGAGTGGCACGCGGGGGGCACCGCCGAGGCCCGGCTCGACGGCACCCTCGCCGACGACGCGGTGCACCTGCTCGCCCGCGTCGCCGAGGCGATCGGCGACGACCACGAGCTGACGGCATTCCAGCGCACCACCTACAGCGTCGACAGGGTCGGCGACCGTGGCCGCGTCGGGCACTGGCCCGGTACGTGGGCGTTCCCGATGTTCGCCGTCCAGGCGTGGCCCGTCGAGGAGCCGCCGGCCGACGACGGGAGCCGCCCGTGACCACCCCGGGCACCCGTCCGTGGCACGACACCGTGCCCCCGTACCCCGACGCCCTGCTCTTCCGCCCGATCGCCGCCGGGCACCCCGTCGGTCCGGGCGGACAGCTGGCCCGCCGCCCGGACGGGTCCTGGTGGTACCGCGAGCTGGCCGTCGTCTCCGGCACCGAGGCGACGCTGCCGGAGCTGCTGCGTCCCGACCTCGCGTACGCGATGCGGCGCGGGGACGAGCTGATGGCCGCCGCCGACGGCGCGGCCGGGGACGGCGACTTCGCCGAGGCCGACCGGCTGGTCGAGCTGAGCGGGATGCTCGGCACCCAGGAGGTCATCGATCTGTCCGGGGCCCTGCAGGAGGCAGGCACCCTGTGGCGGGCCCGGCGGTCGACGACGACCGTCGAGTCCCTCGCCGAGTGGATCGAGGCCCCCGACGCCCTCGCCCGCATCGCCGAATCCCTCCGCACCGGGGAGGCGTGATGTCCGTCACACCGCCGCCCTGTCCCGAGTGCCAGGCCGTGACCGAGCCGATCGAGGTCGAGGGCGAGGAGGTCTGGAGCTGCACCGCCCCTGACTGCACCAGGCGCACCTACGGCACCGACGACCCGGACGACGACGACTTCCTCCCCGGGTACACCGAGACCGACGAGCACGGCACCGTGTTCATCTTCCACGGCCACGGCGAGGTCGACATCGAGGCGACCGCCGAGCTGGCCTCCCAGGACGGGCCGGACGGCGAGGACGACCCGGAGCCGGACGGCCCCGCGCCGGCCGCCGTCTGGGAGCCGCAGGTGCGCGAGGTCAGGGTGAAGGACTTCACCAGCGCGCTCACCGGGGCGTGGGGATGGATCTACGGCGACCCCACGGGATGGCGGTTCTTCACCAGCGCGACGTACGACCCGGACGCCGGGGACACCACGGTGACGATCACGTACAGCGACGGCGAGGTGGTGAGGGAGGACCCGTGGCCGGAGGCCCGGATGGTGAACGCGGGACCCGACACCGTCCCCACCGCGAGCCGTCCCGGCCCCGCCGGGCTGGTGACGCGGTGACCGTCCCCAGCCCCGCCCGTGGTGACAGTCACCACCACGGCGATCCCCAGTTCCCTGGTGACGAAGTCCCCCGTGGGGACGTCGCTGGGGACGACGCGGGCGCCAGCGCGCCGCCGTCACCAGTGCCGTGGGAGCTGCTGCTGGCCGACGCCGAGACGGTGAGGCGGTACTGGAGCCACATCCTCCGGCGCGGCCCGGACCAGTGTTGGTGGTGGACCGACAGCCTCAGCAGCACCGCGCACGGCACGTTCCGCGCCGGGTCCCACACCTCCAAAACGAGCCGGGTGGTCCTCGCCCACCTGTTCGGCTTCCGGCTGCACAACGGCGCCGACTCGATCCCGGCCGGGCTGGTCGTCAGGCACCGGTGCGACGAACCGCCGTGCCAGAACCCGGGGCACTGGCTGCTCGGCACGAGGGGGGACAACAACCGCGACGCGGTGAGTCGTCGCAGGTTGGCGGGCCATGCGCTGGCCGACGTGCGCGGCACCCTGGGGCGGGCGCGAGCTATCCGGGCCGCCATCCAGGCCGCCGATCCCGGGCGGGTGGAGGAGGCCATCGCCGCCGCCATCGCCGCGGGCAACCCCGCCGGAACCCACCAGGACCCGCTCTTCTGACCCCCGCTCACCCCGGCCGTCGGCCCCGGACCGCACGCGGTCCGGGGCCGGGTGCGTTGGTGATCCAGTTGGGGACGGGCGGACGTCCTCCGGGCCCGGAGATCACCAGCAGCCGTCACCACGGCGTGGTGATCGGACGCCCGCCCGGCTGGTGACAGTCCCCAGCCGCCGGGGCGCGGCACCCGGCCCGGCGGGGGCGCGCGTCACCACGGGCGGCACCGGCGCATCACCGCGCCGCGTCCGCGCGTCACCAAGTCGACTTGGTGACGCCGTCGAGCGTCCCCACCCTCCGGTGGTGACAGTGGACCCCGCCGCGTCACCACCACCGTCCCCGTCCGGCTGGTGACCGTCCCCAGCGCGAGCGCGTCGGGCGCGGTGAGCGGACCGGCAGCGCGATCACGCAGCGTCGCCGTGGGCGCGGGTCCGTGGGGACGACCCGACCCGGCCGCCGGCCGGGTCGGTGGGGACGGGGGCGCGGGTGGGCCCCACGCTCACCGCCCCTTGGTAACAGCCGAGCCCCGCGCGGGGTCCGCGCGGGGCTCGAAGTCGTCGCCGCCGACCGTAGCGCACGGCGCGGCGTGCTGGCCAGTGCCTGTTCTGAGGGGGTCACCCCCTCAGACTCCCCCGAACGCGCGGCTCCGTGGGGGCTACTTGCGAGAGGGGAGACCCCTCTCGCGCTCTCCCCAGGGGGCCCGTCGGCTGACGCCCGGTGGCCGCCCAACCGGCCCATGGACCGCCTCACACCCCCGGCGGAACCTCCCATTCAGACCCTCCTCCGCCCCTCGGTCGAAGATCCACATTTGCCACCTGATCATCCTGACTTCCTACCTACCGTAATCCCCCTGCTCACTACATCAATCCCCACACCTATGCATCACGATCCAATGGCTGTTGTTGATCTTGAAAGTCGCCTACTCTGAGTCGCGATGTTGTCGATCAGTGCAGGCTCAGATCCCGGCTACCTGACCAAGGAGGTCAGTGCCGGTGCCGAGCATTACTACCTGCGCTCCATCGAGCTGCAGGGGGAGCCGCCCGGCTACTGGCTCGGCGACGGCATCGCGGACCTGGGGCTGTCCGGGACGATCGACAACGACGTCTTCACGGACCTCTACACGGACTTCATCGACCCGCGAAAGCGGGACGAAATGTACGCCCGGCTCGCCGAGATCCCGCACCCGGAGGGCAGCGCGGAGTACGCCAAGGCGGAGAAGAAGATCCGCAAGGAGTCCCGTCTCGGCGCCGCGCCGCGCAACTACGAGAAGGCGTACGAGAAGCGGCTGGAGAAGAACCTCGCCGCGGCGGAGGCGAAGGCACCCGGCGGGGTGCTGAGCCCGGAGCGGATCAAGGCGATCGAGATCTCCACCCGCAAGGAAGCCCCCAGCGCCACGCACTACTACGACCTCACGTTCTCCGCGCCGAAGTCCTGGTCGGTCGCGCACGCCGCGCTGCAGGTCAAGGCCGCCGAGGCACGCGAGGCCGGCGACCTGGAGACGGCCGAGCGGTACAGCCACCAGGCCGACCAGCTGTGGGACTGCTGGAAAGCCGGCGTCCAGGCCGGTATCGAGCACATGCAGGAAGAGGCCGGGTACACCCGCAAGGGCCACCATGGCGCGAAGGTCGACGGCCGCTCCAGCGGCGAGTACGTCAAGACCGACAAGTTCATCGCCGGGGCGTTCGCCCAGCACACGTCCAGGCAGGACGACCCGCAGCTCCACGTGCACGTCCCGGTCCTGAACAAGGTCCTGTGCCGCGAGGTCGACCCGGTCACCGGCCGCGAGCGCGAGGTGTGGCGCTCCCTGGACGGCACCGGCCTGTACCGGCACAAGCAGGCCGCCGGGCATCTCGCCGAGCGCGTCGCCAACGAGGAGTTGCAGCGGGTCATGGGCTGGCGGGTGCAGATGCGCCCGGACGGCAAGGCATGGGAAATCGTCGGCGTCGACCAGGACCTGCGGGACAACTTCAGCAGCCGCCGGGTCGCCATCACCGCCGAGGTCGCCGACATCAGCAAGGCGTTCGAGGAGAAGTACGGCGTCGCCCCCTCCGCGTACACGCTGGCCCGGATCAGCGAGGACGTCAGCCTGCGCCAGCGCAAGGCCAAGAAGCACGACGCCGTGAGCCGGGAGACCCTGCTGCAGCGCTGGGAGGAGTCGAGCAAGGCCCGCTTCCGCGAGTCGCTGGCCGACGTCCCCGACAAGATTGCGCACGAGTCCGCGGTCCACGACCTGCACCGCCCGGCCAAGGAATGGGACCCCGAGGTCATCCAGCGCCGGGCCATCGCCGCAGTCCAGGAGGCCAAGCCGACCTGGACGCGCCCCGACCTGCTCGTCGAGCTGAACCGGCAGCTGCCTGACACCCTCGGTGGGCTCGACCGCCAGCAGGTCCGCGACCTGCTCAACCAGCTGGCCGACGACGCACTCTCCCCCACCGCCGACAACGGCGTGGTGCTCACTAAGGCGCCCGCCCTGGTCGAGATCCCTGTCGAGCTGCAGCGCGCCGACGGCACCTTCCGGTACGAGCCGAACCCGGAGACGTACGACCGGTACGCGACCGAGGAGCACCTGCGTACCGAGGAGCGGCTGGCGAACTTCGCCGGCGAGCGCGGGGCGCCCACCGTGCCCGTCGACAAGGTCGAGGAGGTCATCGCGCAGCGCGGCCTCAAGGGAGCGCAGGCGGAGTTCGTGCGGGCCGCCGCCACGTCGGGCCGCAAGGTCGACGTCCTGGTCGGCCCGGCCGGCGCGGGCAAGAGCTTCAGCCTCGCCGCGCTCACCGAGGTGTGGGAGTCGCACGACAACCGGCAGGTCATCGGTCTGGCGAGCGGCCAGCGGGCCGCCGAAGTGCTGCGCGACGAGGGCATCGAGAACGTCGCGAACATCTCCATGATGCTGATCGCCAACCAGGCGATTGCCGAGGGACGGCCGTTCCCCGGCGCCGAGCAACTGCGCATCCCGAGGAACGCCCTGGTCATCCTCGACGAGTCCGGCATGACCAACACCGACGACCTGGACAAGGTCCGCGCGCTGATCGAGGCCGCGGGCGCTAAGTGCGTCCCGGCCGGTGACCACCACCAGCTCACCAGCGTCGGCGCCGGTGGCGTCTTCGCCCAGTGGGTCGAGCAGGCGCCCGGCGTCCACGTCCTCGACGAGGTCCGCCGCTTCCGCGACACCGACCCGATCACCGGCGAGAAGACCACCCGCCAGTGGGAGGCGGACGCCTCCCTGCAGCTGCGCACCGGCGACACCGAGTCGCTCACCGAGTACGAGCTGCACGGCCGGCTGCAGGGCGGTGGCGCCGAGGAGATGACCGAGCGCGCCTACCAGGCGTGGCTGACCGACTTCCTCGACGGCAAGAACCCGCTGCTCATCGCTCAGGACAACGCCCAGGTCGCGGAGCTGTCGGCCCGGGTGCGCGCCGACCTGGTCCGCGACGGGCGGGTCTCCGAGCACGGTGTGGTGCTGCGTACCGGACGCGAGGACCACGGGATCGAGACCAAGGCGGGTGTCGGCGACCTGATCCAGCTGCGCCGCAACAACCGGCGCATCACCGCGGAGAACGGGTCGTTCGCCGTCAACCGCACGGTGGCGAAGGTGACCGGGATCAGCGACAACGGGTCGCTGATGGTGCGGCTGGAGGACGGCTCCCAGATGCACCTGCCCTCCGTCTATGTGAAGGAGCACGTCGAGCTGGCGTACGCGGCCACGGTGCACGGTGCCCAGGGCCGCACGGTCGGCGTGTGTCACAGCCTGGTCGACGGGTCGGGCACCCGCGAGTCGCTGTACGTCATGCTCACCCGTGGCGAGAGCGGCAACTACGCGTGGGTCATCACCCACCGGCCGGAGCAGAACCTCAAGCGCGAGGACATCCCGCACCACCTCGCGACGCTGGACGGCGTGCTGCAGCGCAGCGGGCTGGAGCAGACCGCGACCAAGACGATCGAGGCCGAGCTGGACCGGCGCGAGAACCTCGCGGTGCTGGAGCCGGTGTGGTCGGGCGTGAAGGAGCAAGACGCCGAGAAGAGGTACGGCACCACCCTGCTGCAGACGCTCGGCGTGGACGACTACGAGCGCGCCAAGTCCAGCGAGGCGTGGGGCTCCCTGATGCGGCTGGCCCGGCATGCCGAGGAGCAGGGCCACGACGTCGAGGACCTGATGGTGCGCACCATCCGCTCCCGCGAGGTGGAGACGGCCGAGGACCTCAGCAAGACCCTGCACCACCGGCTGAAGGCCGCGGTCAACATGATCGAGCGCCAGCAGATCCGGGCGGAGGAGGCCGAGCAGCGCGCCGCGCTCGCCGAACAGGTCCGCAAGGTCAACGAGGCGATCGAGGCCGCCCACACGCCGGTCGACCCCGAGCGGCTGCGCGAGCTGGCCGAGGCAGCCGACCAGCCGGTCGTCGACGAGCACCAGGCCGAGCTGCTGCGCCAGACCCTCGCCCTGCAGACGGGCGTCGAGACCCTGCAGGCGGGGACCGACGAGGAGACGCGCGAGCAGCAGGAGGCGGAGCTGGAAGCGGTCCAGGACGCCGCCCGCGAGGTCACGGACGCCGAGGTCGCCGCGCTGGTCGACACCCCCGAGACCGAGCCCGTGGTGCCGACGGAGGAAGTGAACGAGCACTTCGCCGAGCTGATGAAGCAGCAGGAAGCGTTCGACCTGGGCGTGGAGGTCCTGCACGCCGGACAGGACGACGAGGTCCGGGCGCGGCAGCAGGCCGAGCGTGAGGCGCAGCGGGAGGCCATGGACTCCTACTCCGCCCGCACCCCGCAGCTCGACGGCGACCTGGGCCGGTTCATGCAGGAGTGGGCCGTCGAGATGGACGAGCGCACCGAGCGGCTGGGCCAGCGGGTCGCCGAAGACCCGCCGGCTTGGGCCCTGGACCGGCTGGGCCCGGTCCCGGAGGACCCGACCGAGCGCGCCGACTGGGAGCGCAAGGCCGGCCGGGTCGAGCGGTACCGCGAGGCCCACGGCTACGACGACGAGCGCAACGCGATCGGCCAGGCCCCGCCGAAGGGCGCGGTCGAGGCACACACCGCGTGGGAGAGCGCCCGCCTTGCGCTGGGGGTCGACGACAAGGAGGCCGACGTCGCGCGTGCCTCCGAGGAGACGCTGCGGCAGATGGTCGAGCGGGGCGAGCGCGAGCAGGAGTGGGCGCCGCCGTACGTGGGCGACTCGATGCAGAAGGCGTACACCGCCGAGCGGAACTACGCCGACCAGGCCACCCAGCTGCGGCTCACCGCCCAGGAGATGGCGGAGAAGGAAGCCGCCGAGCACGAGGCGAAGGTCAACGAGACGATGTTCAACGTCTCGAAGGTGACCGGGTACAACGAGCACCAGCAGGCCCTCGCGCAGGCGATGGCCCTGCAGACGGGTGTCGGGACCCTGCAGGCCGAGATCGACCCCTCGCAGCGGGTCCGCGAGACGCTGGACCGGGCGGACACCTCGGAGAACATCGCGCAGACGATGGGCGACCGTGCCGGCAGGCTGCGGGAGGTCCACGAGACCCGCGAGCGGTGGGCCGAGGAGACCCAGGTCGTCCGCGACGAGGCCGACCTCGCCCGCACCGAGCTGGAGCGCCGCACCCCGGAAGCGGAGCCGGAGCTGGAGCCGGACACGGAGACCGGCACCGCGCCGGCCGCGCGGTCGTCCGCCCCGGCTCAGCCGAACACCGAGGAAGAGCTGCGGCGGGCGATGGAGATGGCCCAGGAGGCGCACCGCATCCTGGAGGAGCGGGCCGCCGAGAAGACGCGGGAGCGGGAGGCCGCCGGTCAGACGCCGGAGCGGTCCGAGGACATGGAGCGCGAGCGGATCGACCACGGGTTCGACGACCCGTGGGCCCGCATCGGCCGCGACATCGCCGAGGCCGAGCACACCATGGCCGGGCGGGAGCCCGTCGTCCAGGCGCCCGAGCCTGCCCCCGCGCTGCCTGAGCTGGACTTCGATGGGGACATGGACCTGTAGCGGCTCCCGGGAACGTGCTGCCCGGTGTCCGTGCCGGGCGCTACCGTCTTTGGTATGGCTGACACTCCCTCGTGGAACAGGACCGGCGCCGCGGCCCCGGCCGGAGCGCCGACGGGCCAGCAGTGGCCGGCGCCGCCGCCCGTCGCCCCGCCCGCGCTCACCGTCGGCCGCCGCACCTTCGCCGACATCACCCGCCTGCTCGACAACATCGAGCTGGCCGTGCGCGAGGGCTACGAACTCCCCGAGTTCTTCGACGGGGTCCGTGACGCCTACCGGTGGGTGAGCGGCCGGGCCGCCGCCCCCTACACCGGCCGCACCGGCATCCCCGACGCCCAGCAGCTGCGCGAAGAGGACGACGCAGCCGACGAGGCGATGCGCACCGGCCCGCGCCGCACCCACGCCAACGGCGTGCAGCACGCGGTGATGTGGGTCCGCGGCGCCACCGAGGACCAGCCCTGGCTGATCTGGCAGAGCAGCTGACGCACCGCCACCCCCGCGCTGAGGCCCGTCCGGTCACCCGGGCGGGCCTTTCCACGTCAACCCGCCGGTCAACGTGCCCCATGCTGATGTGTTGATCTCAGGAGTAGCCCTAGGCTCAGCGCCATGCTCATCGTGAATGCCAGTCCCAGAACCTCCGGGAAGACGACGGACACCGCCTGGTTCGGTCACGCCCTCCAGGAGCACGGGTACGACGTCGAGGGGTTCGACGCGGACCACAGCATGCAGTTCTGGGCCTGGTCGCAGCCGGGGGCCGGGAGCTTCTCCTTCGAGGTTCACCTCAAGGCGACGTCCCGCTTCCACGAGGAGGTCGAGCTTCCCGAGGGGAAGATCAACCTGGTGGACTGCGGCCACAGCGAGAACCACCCGGCGATCACCGACAGCCTGTTCAGGGTCGCCGACCTGGTGATCCTGCACCTGGCCCCGACCGAGGCCGACTGGTTGCGTGTCGAAAAGCCCGTGGACGACACCCCGTTCAGGGACATCATCAAGCGCAGCGCGGTCTTCCGCGCGGACGGAAAGCCAGCGCCCACGTGGGTCCTACTCAACCGCTGTAACCCCAGCAGCCCCCGCGACAAGGGCATGACGAAGTTCTACGCGGAACGCATGGAAAACGCGGGATGGAGCGTCTTCACCACGGTGATCCCCACCATGGGGCAGTACGCGCACAGCATGAACTTCCCGATCACCGGCGCGAAGGACACCCCCTTCGGGGGCCTGGTCGTCGAGATGAAGGAGAAGGGACTGCTGCCGTGAGCGCCACCAACTACCAGAAGCTCTTGAAGCAGCGGGAGAAGGAAGAGCGCGAACGCCGGGAGCGTGAGGCCGCCGCTGGGCGAGAGAGCGTAGGAGCGTCCGGAGCCGAGGCTTCGGTGGCCATCCCCTCACCGGGCGGCGAGGTCGTCCCGGACCCGCCGGCCGCCCCGGTGGAGCCCTACCGGCCGCAGCCCTTCACCCCGGACCTGCTGCCCGAACCCAAGGAGATCGACGCCGAGGGCGATCTGACGCCGCAGGAGGTCGACGACCTGGAGCACTGCGAGGCCGCCCTTCACCACGGGAACCGGGCCGAGTGGATGAAGTGGAAGGCGGCACACGCCATCCGCTCCCGGCGCCTGTACCGCCAGGACGGCCGCACGTGGCCGATCTACTGCGAGGACCGGTTCGGGGAGTCAGAGAGCGAGGTCAACCGTCGGATTCAGCAGTGGCCCCTGCTCAAGACCATCACCGAGCAGCAGGACCGGCCCCGCGCGATCCCCGACTCCCACGTGCAGCTGCTGCTGCCCATGGTCGAGCAGCACGGCCAGGACGTGACCGCCCGCGCGTACGTGGCGCTGAGGGGATGGGCCGCCGAGCGCAAGCACCGGGTCACGGCCGAGGTCGTCGTGGGGCTGGTCGAGTTGGCGAAGGCCGCGGAGACGCCGGCGCTGACGACGTCGAGCACCTTCCAGCGGGCGATCGAGGCGAAGCCCAAGCCGAAGCCGGCGCGGGCCGCCAAGAAGGAGAAGGCCCCGGTCGAGGCGGAGCCCACCCCCGTGGTCGCCGAACCGGACACCCAGGAGCAGGGCGAGTTCCCGACCGGCGGTCACCCAAATTTGGGTGACTCGGAGGGGGACGAGATCCCCGCGGCCGAGGTCGAGGACGACGGCGACGAGATCGTGGTGGACGCCGAAATCGTCGACGACGTGCAGCAGCAGCGGGCCGCCGCCGTCCTCAGTCAACTGCAGGGGTACCAGATCGGGTTCGAGGCCGGAGCACTTCGGGGCGCGCGCCCGGAGACGCTCAAGGAGATCAGCACAGTGGCCCGGTCCATCGCGGAGGCCGCCGAGGAGGTTCTCAAGAACCGGTAGCCACCCGGGGCATGCAGAGGGGGAGTCACCCAAATTTGGGTGACTCCCCCTTCATCTGTCGCCGGTCCGGTCAGTCGTCCGACTTCTCCGGCGGATCCGGTCGGCGACTGATGTGCTCGATCACGTACTCGGAGAGGTAGCCGTCCTCGAAGGCGTTCTCGTCGACCGCCGGGGTGCGGTCGTCGGGCTTGCTGGGGTCGAGGACCCGGAACTCGATCGGGTGGAGCATCTTGCGGTCTGCGACCGGGTACCCGCAGCCCTCCAACTCCCGGACCATGAAGTCCTTGACGAAGGGCCACCACCGGGTGTGCCACTCAGCGGCCCGGGTCGGTGGTGCCTTCTTCTCGTACGACCAGTGCCAGTGCGCGCACAGCCACGTGAGCATGATGCGCAGCTCCGGGTGCTGGTACCAGCAGGGACGCCAGACCTGCAGCCCGTACATCGGGCGCAGCACGTCCCGGCACCAGAAGATCAGCCAGTCCCACAGCTCCCTGGCTTCGTCCTTGTCTACCTTGGTCCAGTCGGGGGCGGTTCCGGGACCGGCCCCTTCCCCGTCTTCACCGACGGGGCGCAGCTCCTCGATGGCCTCATGGATGTCGCCGAGGGTCTGCTGGATGCCGGACACGGCGGTGGCGAGGTCCTGGTCCTCCAGAACCTTGACCCGGTTGCCGAGGACCGCGAGGTCCCCGACCACCTGGTAGAGCATCTCGTCCGGGGAGGGAACTGCCACTTAGAACGCCCCCATGTTCCAGCGCCGCTGAGGCTCGCCCTCTGCGGTCTCGTCGTCCTTCTTCTCCTCTGCGGGCTCCGGCTGTGCCGGAACCTCATCCAGGTGAACGGTCGGCTTGAAGACGGGCGGTGCGGGCGCCGGGGCCGGAGCCGGGGGCTCGGCCGGGGCCGCGTGCTGCGGGTCGAGGACCTCGCCGCGCACGACGCGCAGGTGCTCGCGCGGGCCCGGCAGGGTGCCGGAGGTCCAGCCGCTGGCCGCCGGATCGGCGGTCCACGGGCTGGTCGACGCGGCCGGGGCCGGCGGCGCCCAGGGATCTGCGGGAGCCTGCGGGGCAGGACCCCAGCCGCTGGCCGCCGGAGCGGCCGGGGGCGCGGCGGGCGCCGGGCCCCACGGGCTGGCCGGCGGGGCGCCCACCGGCATCGGAGGCGCGTAGTCCTCGACAGGAGCGAGGGGCGGGATGGTCACCGCAGCAGCCTTGCGGGTCCGGATCCGCTGCTCGGCACGGGCCAGCTTCTGGTTCGCCTTCGCCACCTTCTTGGCGTCCTTGCGGGCCCACACCATGTCGTAACGGGCCACCAGGCAGCCGCCGATGTGACGGCGGAACATCAGGACCTCGCCCGGCTCCAGGTTCATGATGTCGGCGGGCGACATGGTCGCTTCCTTGACGTAGCGGAAGCTGGTGCTGGTCTGGGTCGTGCCGTTGGGGCCCGGCCCCCTGGAGCCGGTCTCTTCCTTGACCCGCTTCTGGCCGCTCAGCTTGGAGAGCGACTCCAGGTGGTTGTCGCCCTTGAGGCCGCCGAGGATCAGGGCGGTGCAGTTGTCCCAGATGGTGTCGAAGCCGTTGGAGCCCCAGCGGTCGCGGATCTGGCCCCGGGACTGGAATGCCGAGTGCACGGTGATGCCCAGGCCGCGGCTGTCGGCGGTCCACTTCTCCAGCGGCACCGGGCAGATCAGCGCCGCCTCATCCAGCACGAAGCTCAGCGGCGGGTCGTTGCGCTCGCCCGGCTGAGCGGGCCCGCGACGGCGAGCGGCTTCGTAGATGTCCCCGGTCAGGGTCGTGAACAGCGGGCCGATGCCGCCGATGCCCGTGTCCTCGCCGAGGATGTACACGGTGTCGGTGCCCGACTCGATGAACTCCATCGGGTTGAACTGGGGCATGTCGGCGCGGTGGGCGTCCAGGATCGACTGCGCGATCTCCGGCAGGGACAGGCACTCGAAGGTGCTCGACAGGGTCATGAAGACGTTGTCGAGCGTCGTCGTCTTGGACCGGCTGCCCTGCTGCGCGGACGCCTGAGTCTGCTGCAGGTCGTCTGCCCAGCCGATCGGGGCCTGGTCCTCGTACTGCTCGAAGATCTTGGTTGCGGGGGTCTCCATCGGCTTCTTCGACCAGCGCGCGACGTCCAGCAGGGTCAGGCCCGCCATGTCGGCCGCCCACAAGAAGGACTTGAGGACCTTGAAGCTCTGGTTGTTCCAGAAGTCGCGCCCCTCCAGCCCGCCCGTGGCGTCGGAGCCGTCGAGCAGGTACTTGGCCCGCCGGATGGCCGTCTTGGGGTCACGGCAGCCGACGACCGGGTCCCAGGCCAGGTTCGTGGGGAACTTCCCCTCGCCGAGCTGCTGCGGGTTGAAGATCCAGATCCGGGCACCGGCCTGCCCTCGCTGCACGGCGGTCAGCCGCACGATGTCGGGCTTTGTACTGGTGGCCACCACCGAACCCGGGGCATCCAGAACGAAGTTGCCGATCAGACCGGTCTTGCCGCTACCCATCGGCGCGATGACGACGGTGCTGTCCTCGATCGGCGACCAGATCTCAATGCCGGTCTTGCGGTCCCGGCCGATGCGCACCGCCACCTCGGTGGTGGGAACGTGACGGCCGGGCACGGCGGCGAGGGACGGCCGGTACGTCTTCCGCTTCCTGATCGAGGCGCGACGGCTGACGTTCTTGCGGATGGCGCGGGCGGGGGCGAACCCGTCGCTCTCCCCGCCGAGGTTGCCGAGGAAGGCACCGTCCTTGAGGTACATGTAGCCCGCCCCCGCCAGCCCCACCACCAGGGCCGTGCCAGCGATGGGCTGCGCGGAGAAGAGCCCGCCGACCAGGTCGCCGACGAGGTTGGCGAGCGTGCCGAAGACCTCGCCGAAGCTGACGTCGGTGTCGCCCGTGGGCGCCTGACCGGCCGCCAGGAACGTGGCGGGCACGGCGCCGAGCGCGGTGTAGCTGGCCGTCGGCCGCTCGTTCAGCTGGTGCTTGAGACGCGTCAGCGAGCCGGACACCTGCGCCGGGTCGTAGGCGAGAACCGGCAGCCGGGCGGGCGCGGGCCCGTCGGTGTCCTGCCCGGCGCCGTCCGGGATGACCATGTCTTCCCCAACGGATTCGCCAGTGGTCGAGTCGATCGTGCTGCTGCCCTTAATGTTGTCGTTGTTCACGAAGGTTCCCTTCGTAGCGGGCCTCGGTGCGTAGCCGCCAAGCTCAAAGCGCACCGGGGCCACTCCAGTTGGTATACGTCCCTGCACTGACAATCGCCGCATGGTTATCGCCCATCGTTACTGACCTGCTGCGCTGGGTCGCGCAGCTTCCCGCCGGGCGGGCTGACCTGGGCAGACTTCCCGCCAGACCGGACAGCCCCATGCTGTAGCCGTCCGCCTGTGGATAGATTCCGGTGAGCGCGGCGACCGTCGGCCGCCCCTGTGGACGACAGTCCCGGGCACTCACGCTGTGGCCTTTTCGTGCTCGGTCTCGACCTGGTCGCCATCGCTGCGGGGAGCGGGAACCTCCCCGCCCTGACGCTGCGTGTCCTCGTCCTCGATGTCCTTGAGGTGACTGCGCACCGCGTCCTCCCCCAGGTCGAGCGAGAACTCGGCGATGAGCACCCGGGCCAGTTCCCGCCGGGACGTTCCCGTCGCGCGCTCGCGCACCTCCGGGTCCATCTGGTCGAGCAGCTGGCGGAGGTGCTGCTGGGTCTCGGCACGGCTGCGGCGGGAACCGCCCTGACCGTCCGATCCGCCGTCGATCCGGGCGTCCACCCGGCCGGGTGCC
>NZ_PJME01000052.1 GCF_002954775.1 Streptomyces geranii | reverse complement strand
AGGCTAAAAGATCAACCCCCAGCCACCACCCACCCACTCAGCCCGTCCGGCGCTTGAGGACGAGGCCGTTCAGGCCGACCATCCCACCCGCCGGCCCCGCCTTACCCTCCACCCCAGCCCGCACCCCCAGCCCGTCCGGCGTTTGAGGACGAGGCCGTTCAGGCCGAAGCGGGGGTCTGGGGGCGCAGCCCCCAGGGACGGGAACGGGTAGGGGCGGCGGGGGCGAAAAACCCAACGCCCGCTCACCTGCACCGGCCCACCCCACCCCACCCCCCAAGGAGCCCACATGTCGACCCTCACCCGAGTCCGCACGGCCTACGCCCGCATCGACGCCGTAGCCCGCCCCGAGGTCTGGATCGATCTACGCCCCCTCCCGGAACTCGAGGCGGAAGCCACCCGCATCGACGAACTCCTCGCCGAAGGCACCCCCCTCCCCCTCGCCGGCAAACTCTTCGCCGCCAAGGGCAACATCGACGTCCAAGGCCTCCCCACCACCGCCGGCTGCCCCGCCTACGCCTACCACCCCACCACCGACGCCCCGGTCATCGCCCGTCTCAAGGCCGCCGGCGCCCTCCTCCTCGGCACCACCAACCTCGACCAGTTCGCCACCGGCCTGGTCGGCACCCGCTCCCCCTACGGCGCCGTCCGCAACGCCCACGACCCCAGCCGCATCAGCGGCGGCTCCAGCTCCGGCTCGGCCACAGCGGTAGCGCTCGGCATCGTCGACTTCGCCCTCGGCACGGACACCGCGGGCTCCGGCCGCGTCCCCGCCGCCTTCAACGGCATCGTCGGCCTCAAACCCACCCGAGGCCTGGTCCCCACCACCGGCGTCGTCCCGGCCTGCGCCTCCCTCGACTGTGTGACCGTCTTCGCCCGCACCCTCCCCGAGGCCGAACAGGCCCTCGCGTTCATGGCGTCCCCGCCCGCCCGAGACCTCCCGCCCCTCCCCCAGCGCACCCCCGGCCCCTGGCGCGTAGCGGTCCCGCCCCTCGCCCAGCTCGGCGAACTGGACCCGGGCTGGGCAGCGGCGTACGAGGCCGCGGTGGCCCGACTCCGCAGTGCGGGCGCCTCCGTCCGCACGCTCGACCTCACCCCGTTCACCGAGGCCGCCGCGATGCTCTACCAGGGCGCGTTCGTCGCGGAGCGCTACACAGCGGTGGGCGCCTTTGTCGACAAGTTGCTCGCGGAAGGCGGGGAGGGAGCAGCCTCCCTCGACCCCACCGTCGCCGGCATCATCACCCGAGCCCGCGACATCCCCGCCCACCAGCTCTACGCCGACCAGGAACGCCTGGCCACCCTGCGCACCCAGGCCCTCGCCGAACTGGCCGACGCCGACGCCCTGTTGCTGCCCACGGCCCCCGGTCACCCCACCCTCGCCGAGGTCGCCGCCGACCCGCTCGGCGCCAACGCCCGCCTGGGCCGCTTCACCAACTCCACCAACCTCTTCGACCAGGCGGCGGTGGCCGTCCCCGCAGGCGAGGTGAACGGGCTCCCCTTCGGCGTGATGCTGATCGGCCCGGCGTTCACCGACGAACGCCTCGCCACGATCGCCCGCCTCCTCCAGCCGGAGACCCGCCTCGCGGTGGTGGGCGCGCACCTCACGGGCCAGCCCCTCAACCCCCAGCTCCTGGCCCTGGGCGCCCATTTGGAACGCACGACCACCACAGCCCCCGTATACCGCCTGCACGCCCTCCCCACGACCCCACCGAAGCCTGGCCTCGTGCACATCGGCAAGGAGGAGCCGGCCGGAGCGGCGATCGAGGCCGAGGTCTGGCGCCTGCCCGCCGGAGGACTGGGCCGCTTCCTCACCGCCCTCCCCCGCCCGATGACCCTGGGCCGCGTCGAACTCGCCGACGGCACCCACGTACCCGGCTTCCTCTGCGAACCGTCCGCCCTGGAAGGCGCCGAGGACATCACGGCGTACGGCGGCTGGCGCGCGTATCTGAACGACCGCCCCTGACGCCCACGACGCGGAAGAGCGGCAGGGAGCGCCCACAAGGCACGACTCCCCACCGCTCTCAGCCCAGCTCAACCGAACCCATCACTCGCCCGTCGAGCCGTCCTAAAACACGGCCAAGCCGTCTAGCCGACCGACGAGTACGCCACGACCCCCCGCAACAGCCCGTCCACCGCCTTGCGCGCGTTCTTCGCGACCGCCGACGACGCCCCCTCGCCCCCGGACACCGGCGCGGCGGCCGAGATCTGCCCGAGGACGTCGATGACCTGCTTGCACCAACGCACGAAGTCACCGGCGGGCATCTCCGCCTCGCGCAGCACCTCGTCGAGGCCCTTGCCTGAGGCCCACTCGTAGGCCGCCCAGGCGAAGCCGAGGTCGGGCTCGCGCTGGCCGACGCCCTCGCTCTGGGTGATCCGGAACTCCTCCTCCAGCGCGTCGAGCCGGCCCCAGATGCGGACCATCTCGCCGAGCGCGGCCTTGGCCTTTCCGGACGGCACCTTCGGTGCCATGGCGTCGTCGCCGACCCTCGACTCGTACACCACCGCGGAGACGCAGGCGGCGAGTTCGGCGGGCGAGAGGCCGTCCCACACGCCCGCGCGCAGGCATTCGCTGGTCAGCAGGTCGAGTTCGCCGTAGAGCCGGGCGAGCCGCTTGCCGTGTTCGGTGACCTCGTTGCCACGCAGATAGTCCAGCTCGGTGAGCAGGGCGACGATCCGGTCGAAGGTGCGGGCGATGGTGTTGGTGCGGCCCTCGATGCGCCGTTCCAACTGCGAGGTGTCGCGCAGCAGCCGGTAGTAGCGCTCGGCCCAACGGGCGTGGTCCTCACGGTCGTTGCAGCCGTGGCAGGCGTGGGCGCGGATCGCGGTGCGCAGCCGGGCGATCTCGCGGTCGTCGGCCGCCTGGGCGCGCTGCTTGCGGGCCCGCTCGGGCGGAATGTGCCCGGCCTTGGTGCGCAGCGCGGAGGCGAGGTCGCGACGGGACTGCGGCGAACGCGGGTTGAAGGACTTGGGGACCCGCATCCGCTCCAACGGCTCGACGGGCACCGGGAAGTCCATCGACGCCAGCCGCTTCACCTGCCGTTCCGCCGTCAGGACCAGCGGGCGCGGCCCGTCGTGCTGCTCGAAGCCGCGGTGGCCGTTGGACCGGCCGGCGGGCAGCCCGGGGTCCAGGACGAGGGCGAGGCCCGCGTACTTGCCGGTGGGGACGTGGATGATGTCACCGGGCTTGAGCTTCTCCAGCGCGACGGCGGCCTCCGCCCGCCGCTGGGCGGCACCCTGCCGGGCCAGGTCGGTCTCACGGTCCTTGAGTTCGCGGCGCAGCCGCGCGTACTCCTCGAAGTCCCCGAGGTGGCAGGTCATGGACTCCTTGTAGCCGTCCAGCCCCTCCTCGTTGCGCTGCACCTGCCGGGAGATCCCGACGACCGACTTGTCGGCCTGGAACTGCGCGAACGACGTCTCCAGCAGTTCGCGCGAGCGGTGCCGTCCGAACTGGTCGACGAGGTTGACCGCCATGTTGTACGACGGCTTGAAGCTGGAGCGCAGCGGGTACGTGCGCGTGCCCGCCAGTCCCGCCAGGTGGTCCGGGCTCATCCCGCGCTGCCACAGCACCACGGCATGACCCTCGACGTCGATGCCGCGCCGCCCCGCACGCCCCGTCAACTGGGTGTACTCGCCGGGGGTGATGTCGGCGTGCTGTTCGCCGTTCCACTTGACGAGCTTCTCCAGCACGACCGAGCGGGCGGGCATGTTGATGCCGAGGGCGAGGGTCTCGGTGGCGAACACGGCCTTCACCAGGCCCCGTACGAAGAGTTCCTCGACGACCTCCTTGAAGGTCGGCAGCATGCCCGCGTGGTGGGCGGCGATGCCCCGCTCCAGGCCCTCCAGCCACTCGTAGTACCCGAGGACGTGCAGATCCTCGGTGGGGATGGACGCGGTGCGCTCCTCGACGAGGGCACGCACCCGCTCCCGCGCGTCGTCGTCGTTCAGCCGCAGGCCCGCGTACAGGCACTGCTGTACGGCGGCCTCGCAGGCGGCGCGGCTGAAGATGAACGTGATGGCGGGCAACAGGCCCTCGGAGTCGAGCCGTTCGATGACTTCGGGCCGCCCCGGTGTCCACACCCGGGAGCGTGATCTGCGCTCCCGCTCCCGGTCGGCCTCGCGCATGGCACGGCCGCGTCTGCGGTCCTGGAAGGAGGGCCGCTGGGCCTCCATGCGGGCGAGCCGGGTGAGGTCGGGGTTGACGGCCTTCCGGCTGCCCTCGCCCTCCTCGAAGAGGTCGTACATCCGGCGTCCGGCGAGCACGTGCTGGAAGAGGGGCACGGGCCGGTGCTCGGAGACGATCACCTGGGTGTCGCCGCGCACGGTGTCGAGCCAGTCGCCGAACTCCTCGGCGTTGGACACGGTCGCCGACAGCGAGACGAGGGTGACCGACTCCGGGAGGTGGATGATCACTTCCTCCCATACGGCGCCGCGGAAGCGGTCGGAGAGGTAGTGCACCTCGTCCATCACCACGTACCCGAGGCCGAGGAGGGTCTGCGAGCCCGCGTACAGCATGTTCCGCAGGACCTCGGTGGTCATCACGACCACCGGGGCATCGGAGTTGACGCTGTTGTCGCCGGTGAGCAGGCCCACCTTGTCCGCGCCGTAACGGCGGGACAGGTCGGCGTACTTCTGGTTCGACAGGGCCTTGATGGGTGTCGTGTAGAAGCACTTCTTGCCCTGTTCCAGGGCGAGATGGACGGCGAACTCGCCGACGATCGTCTTGCCCGAACCGGTGGGCGCGGCCACCAGCACGCCCTTCCCGGCTTCGAGTGCCTGACAGGCCTCGATCTGGAAGGGGTCGAGGCCGAAGTCGTACATCTCGCGGAAGGGCGCGAGCGCGGTGGCCTGCTCGACAGCGCGCTTACGTGCTGCCGCATACCGCTCGGCCGGTGAGAGGTCCTCTGTCATCGTGCATTCGAGACTACCGGCCCCCACTGACAACAGGACGATCATTATCCGGATGACCTGTGCCCATACGCCGGTCTCCTCCCCCCTAGGCCGTCAGCGAGTGCTTTCAGGCGTCGGTCTCTGCATCACGCTGTGCGGGCGGCGGCACCTGGTCGCTGGGCGGTTCGCCCGGCATCTGACGTCGGATCGCGGGAGGCACCGCGAGGAACAGCAGCGGCCCATCGCTCGGCGATGGACCGCTGTTCGTTCTCCCCGCGTCTTCTCAGGTCACGTCGTCATAGCCGTTGACCCGTTCCGTGCCCGTCTGTTCGGGCAGTGCGGCGCGGCTGGCGGAGACGGTCTCGATCTCGCCGATGTCCTCGGGGGTGAGGTCGAGGTCGGAGGCCTCGTCGTCGTCCGGTCCCTCCGCGGCGCGGCGGGCCCGGCGCCGGTCGTTGGCGAGGGCGATGGCCGACGCGCCGAAGTACATGACCCAGATGGGGCCGGCCAGCGCCAGCATGGAGATGGGGTCGGTGCTGGGGGTGGCGATCGCGGCGAACACCGTGATGCCCATGATCATGCCCCGCCACCAGCCGGCCATCTTCTTGCCCGAGAGGACGCCGCCGAAGTTCAGCATCACCAGCAGCAGCGGCAGCTCGAAGGAGAGGCCGAAGACGAGGATCATCCGCATGATCAGCTGCAGAAGGTCGTCGAGAGGAAGCTGGTTGTCACTGCCGATGATGGAGAACTCCAGCATCACGGACGCCATCTTGGGCAGTGACCAGTAGGCGAAGAAGGCCCCCATCAGGAACAGGGGGAATCCCGCACCCACGAACGCGAGGCTGTACTTCTTCTCGCTCCGGTGCAGACCCGGCGCCACGAAGCCCCAGAGCTGGTAGAGCCAGACCGGGGTGGCGAGCACGACGCCGGACGACAGCGAAACGGTGAGCGCGAGCGTGAAGGGGCTGAGCAGACCGTTCTGCACGATGCGCGCGCACTGGGTCGTGTCAGTGGTGGCCTCGGACAGCTCCGCGAAGCTGTACTTGCATCCCACCGCATCCAGGATCGGGTCCGTGAAGAACTGGATGATGTCCTTGTAGAAGAAGGCCGCGATCACGGTCGTGACGACGATCGCGAGCAGGCTCTTCACGAGGCGGTTTCGCAACTCGCGGAGATGCTCCACGAGGGGCATCCGCCCCTCGGGATCCCTCTCCTTCTCCTTGTTGCGGGCAGACTTGAGCAACCCACGTCCTCATCTCGTGCGGCAGGCCGGAGGCATCCGGCCTTGCGTCAGCGTCAGCGCTTGGTCGTGTCCGTGGGCTCGGTGACCGGGCGGGAGCTGGTCACGTCACCGGGGGCGGCCTGGATGGTGCGCTGTGCCGGGGTCTGCTCGTCGGTGTGCGGCGGGCCGGCGGGGGCGGTCTCCTGCCCCTCCGACTTCATCGCCTTGGCCTCGCTCTTCAGGATGCGCGCGGACTTGCCCAGCGAGCGCGCCATGTCCGGAAGCTTCTTCGCGCCGAACAGCAGGATGATGACGACGAGGATGAGAATGATCTCGGGAGCTCCGAGCCTTCCGAACATAAGTGTTTACCTTCTCACCGAGGCGGCTGGGTGGGGTGCTGTCCGATGGCTCGGACAGGTGTCCGACCGTCGTGTTGACAGCGATCGTAACGCTCGGGGGTAAACCTGAGGCAATCCCTGTGCGTACTCCCGGTCAGCGGTCCGGGCCTCGTTTTCCGGCCGCGATCAGCAGCGTACCTGCCGACCCCGACAAGGTGACAGGGCGAAGTCGCCCAAAACACACCAACCCACGGACTCACAGGAGAGCGGCCGGACACTCACAGTGCATCGACAGAGCGTGCCGTGTGAGCGGCGGCCCGCTCAAGATCCTCGGCGGCCCGCCCGATCCGCCGAGCCGAGTCCGTGACCTGCCTCCCGAGCCGCTGAGCCTCCAGGAACACCCGGACGGCAAGCACCCCGAGAACGACGAGCCCCAGGAATCCCACAGCAACAGCAACCATCGGCCAGAACATGCCAGGGAGCCTAGCGGCATTTCCAGCCCATCCGGCGACCGAGGACGAGACCCCCTCAGGCCGGCCCCGCCAGCCGCAGCGTCCTGACCCCGCCCCCGGTGAGCAGCTCGACCACCCGCTCACCCGCCGGCTTGCGGACGGTGATGTCACACACGGGGCAGGTGAACGAGTAGAAGGTCGTACGGCTGGTCGCGCCGATGGCCAGCCGCAGCGCGCTCGCGGTCAGCTCGAAGTTGCCGCGGCAGTCCGGGCAGGCGGCCCGGAACACCACCGGCGCCACCCTTCTCATCCCGGCGAACGCAGCCGCCACGGTCATCTCCCGCACACCTGACATCGGAGACTCGCTCAACGCTCCCGCTCCCGTCCGTCGTACAGCCCGTCCTGAACCCCGTGCCCCCCGACGGCGCCCCGCGGCACGTCGTACGCCGCCAGCGCCTCCTGGGCGGCCTCCCGGGCACTGTCCGCCAGCCCCTGCGGCGACACGATGCGTCCGTCCCGGCCGAGCCGCAGCGCCAGGCGCCGCAGCGACGCCGGGTCAGGGGTACGCAGAGTGATACGCAGCCCGCCGTCGGGAAGCTCATCGGCACTGTCGTGCGGGTAGTACTCGCCGACCCAGCGCCCGCCGGGCCCGACCTCGACGACGACCTCGGGATCCTCGGCGGCGGGCTGCACCAGCCCCTCCGACAGGTCCCGCAGCTCTATCTCGGGCGGTACGGACGGCTCGTCCAGGATCTCGATCTCTGCGACCCGGTCAAGCCGGAACGTGCGCCGGGCCTCCGAGCGCCGGCACCAGGCCTCCACATACGTGTGCCCGACACTCACCAGGCGGATCGGGTCGATCTCCCGTTCGGTGACCTCGTCGCGCGCGGGCGAGTAGTAGCGGATACGCAGCCGGCGGCGCTCGGAGATCGCCCGGTCGACGTCCGCGAAGACCCCGCCCTCCGACTCGAAGGTCACCGACAGCCGGGTGCTGGCCCCGGCGGCCTCACCGGCGGCCGTCTCGACCTTGGCGGTGGCCCGCAGCAGCGCCTGCCGGTCGCCCTCGCGCAGCCCGGGCAGCGTGGACACCGCGCGGGCGGCGACCAGCAGCGCGGTCGCCTCGTCGGCGGCCAGCCGGAGCGGTTCGGCGGCCTCCTCGCCGAGGGCGGCGGGGTTGTGCCACCAGATCCGGTCGCCGTCGGTGTCGATGTCTAGGAGGTCGCCGCCGCGGAAGCTGGTGCCGCACATGGGCAGCACGTCCAGGTCGGAGACCAGCTCGTCCTCGGTGATCCCGAACGCGCGCGCGACATCGCCGACGCGCGCACCGGGCCGCTCGCGCAGATACGTCACCAGGGACAGCATCCGCCGGGTCTGGTCGATGGCGTTCACGGGCCTGGCCGGTTTGCCTGCCACTTGCTCGTACTCCCCCTCAGCCCTTGGCCACGGCGCGCAGCCGGTCCACCACGTCGGCCCGCAGCTCCGCCGGCTCCAGGACCACCACGTCGGGCCCGAACTCCACCAGCCAGGCGTCCAGCCCGTGCCCGTACGGAATCTCCAACTCGTCCCAGCCGTCGCCGAGTTCCCGGACCCGGGCCGCCTTCGCCCGAAGGGGGTAACCGGCGCCCGTACGCAGCCGGATCAGCGCGGAGCGGTCGGCGGTCTCGCCCGCCCAGCTCGCGACGGTCTCGCGGACGGTGACGACGTCGGGCACCTCGGCGGTGAACTTCGCGCCCCGGCTGCGGACCTTGCCGGTGATCCGGGACAGCCTGAACACGCGTTCGGCGCCCCGGTCGCGGTCCCAGCCCGCCAGGTACCAGTGACCGCGCCAGCACTCCAGCGCCCACGGCTCCACATGGCGGGGCTCGGGGCGGGCCGCGGTGGCCTTGCGGTAGTCGAAGAGCACCGGGCGGCGGTCGCGGCAGGCCAGCATCAGCGGTTCGAACGCGGCCTCGTGCACCGGGATGCGCGGCTCCAGGGCGCCGTGCGACTCGTACGGGTCGACGTCCTCGGGGAGTCCGGCCGCGCGCAGCTTCTGCAGTGCGCCGCTGGCCGCGCCGGCGAGCCGCGCCTGCTGCCAGACCTTGGCGGCCAGACCGAGGGCGGCGGCCTCCTCGGCGTCGAGGGTGATGGGCGGCAGACGGTTGCTGTCACGGCCGGCGCGGTAGCCGACCTCGCCGTCGAGGTTCTCCACCGTCTCGATGACGAGCCCGAGTTCGCGCAGATCGTCCTTGTCCCGCTCGAACATCCGGTTGAAGGAGTCGTCGCTGCCCGCCTCAAGGTAGGCCTCGATGGAGTCCCGCAGCTCGCGTTTGCTCAGCGGCCTGCGCGTCCCGAGCAGACACAGCGCCAGATTCATCAGCCGCTCTGCCTTGGCAATGGCCATCGACGCCCTTCGCCTTTCCTATGGTGCTTAGACGGATGACCGTACCGCCCCGAAGTGGCGCGGCAAAAGCCGAGGGTCCATGCCCGGACAGGCATGGACCCCAGATGATCAAGTTCGGTCAAATCCCGTACCTGTTCGGTACGACGATCCGACCTGATCCCGATCAGATTCGACTGTCGTACGACGATCGGACGGGACGGTGACGCCGAACGTCAGACCGCGATCAGGTCGACCACGAAGATCAGCGTCTCGCCCGGCTTGATCGCCGGCGTCGGGCTCTGGTTGCCGTAGGCGAGGTGGGCCGGAATGGTCAGCTCGCGCCGGCCGCCGACCTTCATGCCCTGCACACCCTGGTCCCAGCCCTTGATGACCCGGCCGCCGCCCAGCGGGAACTTGAACGGGTTGCCGCGGTTCCAGCTGGCGTCGAACTCCTCACCCGTGCTGAAGGAGACACCCACGTAGTGGACGGTCACGTTCTGACCCGCCACCGCTTCGGCGCCGTCGCCCACCCAGATGTCCTTGACCTGGAGGTCCGTCGGGGGCTCGCCTTCGGGGAAGTCGATCTCGGGCTTCTCGATGCTCACTTCATCTCTCCTTGTTGCGTGACCTGCGTCGGGAACAGTCTCACAGACGAGGGCGGTCAGACCGTGCCGAGGATATCCACCACGAAGACCAGCGTGTTCTTCGCCAGCTCACTGCCGGTGCTCGCGCCGTAGCCGAGCGCGGGCGGAATCACCAGGAGCACCCGGTCGCCCACGTTCTTGCCGACCAGACCCTTGTCCCAGCCCTCCACCACCGAACCGGTGCCGATCTGGAAGGCGGTGGCACCACCGTGGTCCCAGGAGGAGTCGAACTGCTTGCCGTCCTCCCACTTGACCCCGGTGTACTGGGCGATCAGCCCCTGACCGGCCTCGACCTTCTTGCCGCTGCCCTTGATCAGCACCTGCTGCTCAAGGTCCTTGGGAGCCTTGGCCCCCTTGGGGATGGTGATGACCGCCGCCTTCTGCGACGGGGACTCCACCTTGGGCAGACCCGCCGCGGAGGCCGCCTGCTCGCCCTCGGCCTCGGCCTTCGCGTCGACGGTCGCGGCACCGACCGGGTCGACCACCCAGATCAGCACGTCCGTCGCGGCAAGACCCGAGGACGTGTTCAGGTTCTGGCCGATCAGGTCACCCGCCGTGCCCTGCACCAGGATCCGGCTGCCCGGCTTCTTGCCCTTCACCACGTCGAGAACCTTCTCGGGCAGCTGCTGGCTCTGCTTGCCGACCTGCTCGACGGACTGCCGCCGGGCCGTCGAACCGGCCGCCGCGGCACTCCAGGTGCCCCCGAGCTCCTCGCTGCCGCCCCACTTCTCGACCGTCCAGTCCAGCCGGACGAAGTCGGAGGCCTTGATCGCACTCCCGCTGCCCTCCGAAACCGTCTTGATCACGGTCTTCCCGGCCGGCTCGGCATCCTTGGGCACAGAGATCTCGGGCTTCGCCCCGACCTTCCCCTTGACCTCGGCGACACCGCCCACCACCGCCTCGTCGTCCTTCTTCTTGTCGTCCGCTCCGCACGCGGCGGTGAACAACAGGGCGGGGACGGCCAGCAGCGCGACCATGCGTCGTTTCGTGTTGTAGTTCATCAGTCCAACTGGGATCGGGGGCGAGGACAATGGCCGCCACTCTACGACCTACGCGCTCCCGGGACTGAGCGGCACAGGACACGCCGGTGCCCGGAGGCACGAACACCTCCGGGCACCGGGATCCCGCACGGTTCACACGCCGACCGGCCGGCGGCCGGTCACATTCCGGCGATCAGCTTCTCCACCCGGTCGTCGACACTGCGGAACGGGTCCTTGCACAACACCGTGCGCTGCGCCTGGTCGTTGAGCTTCAGATGCACCCAGTCGACCGTGAAGTCACGGCGCTGCTCCTGCGCCCGCCGGATGAAGTCACCGCGCAACCGCGCACGAGTGGTCTGCGGCGGCACCGACTTGCCCTCGAAGATCTTCAGGTCGTTGCAGATCCGCGCGGCCTGGTTCTTCCTCTCCAGCAGGTAGTAAAGACCCCGCCTGCGGTGAATGTCGTGATAGGCGAGGTCTATCTGAGCGACGCGCGGATGCGACATCGTCATGTTGTGCTTCGCCCGGTAACGCTCGATCAGCTGGTACTTCATCACCCAGTCGATCTCGGTACCGATCCGGTCCAGGTCCTCGGCCTCGATCGAGTCGAGCACCCGGCCCCACAGCTCCAGCACCTGCGCGACCGTGCCCGTGCGGATACCGCGCCGCTCGACGAAGTCCACGGCCTTCTCGTAGTACTCGCGCTGCACATCCAGCGCCGAGGCCTCCCGGCCGCTGGCCAGCCGCACCTTGCGACGGCCCGTGATGTCGTGGCTGACCTCGCGGATCGCCCGGATCGGGTTCTCCAGGGTCAGGTCCCGCATCACCGTGCCCGCCTCGATCATGCGCAGCACGAGGTCGGTGGCACCGACCTTGAGGAGCATCGTCGTCTCGGACATGTTCGAGTCGCCGACGATGACATGCAGCCGGCGGTAACGCTCGGCGTCCGCATGCGGTTCGTCACGCGTGTTGATGATCGGCCGGGACCTGGTCGTCGCCGAGGAGACGCCCTCCCAGATGTGCTCCGCCCGCTGGCTCACGCAGTACACGGCACCGCGCGGCGTCTGCAGCACCTTGCCCGCACCGCACAGCAACTGGCGGGTGACGAGGAACGGAATGAGGATGTCCGCGAGCCGGGAGAACTCCCCGTGCCGGGCCACCAGATAGTTCTCGTGGCAACCGTAAGAGTTGCCCGCCGAGTCCGTGTTGTTCTTGAAGAGGTAGACGTCGCCCGCGATTCCTTCCTCGTGCAGGCGTCGTTCGGCGTCCACCAGGAGTCCTTCGAGGATGCGCTCGCCGGCCTTGTCGTGAGTGACGAGTTCCGTCACGTTGTCACATTCCGGCGTTGCGTATTCCGGATGTGATCCCACGTCAAGATAGAGGCGGGCGCCGTTTCGCAGAAAGACATTGCTGCTGCGGCCCCATGACACGACACGGCGGAAGAGGTACCGAGCCACCTCGTCGGGAGACAGACGCCGCTGTCCCCTGAACGTACACGTGACGCCGTACTCGTTCTCCAGCCCGAAAATGCGGCGGTCCATGACTGAACATTACGCCTGATGCCCCGAGCTGAAACGGGATCCGGCAGCACGGTTTGGATCATTTTCCGATGACACCGCAACCACCGCACCCTCCGCGGGTACCGCCAGCACCCGCCCGGTGACCAGCAGAACCAGCAACGACACCGCCCCCGCACCACCCGGCACGACGAACCCCCACAGCGTTCCGCCCCACTCCACGACCGGCCCCGCCAGGCCCGTCCCCAGCGACGCGCCCACCGTGAACGTCGTCACGAGCCAGGAGAAGGCCTCGGTGACCGTCCCCCGCGGAGCATGCCGGTCCACCAGCACGAACACACACGCGAGAGCCGGCGCCAGGAACACCCCCGCCAGCACCATCAGCAACGTCATCGCCACCGCACCCGGCATCAGCGTCAACGGCAGATAACACACCGCCAGCAGCCCCACCAGCACCGTCAGCCGCCGCTCGGGCGGCCCGCTCCACCGCCGCGCCCCGTACACCGTCCCGCCCAGCAGGGCGCCCAGCCCGACGGCCGCCATCAGCCAGCCGTACACCGTGTCCCCGCCATGATCGTCCGCGTACGACACCGAGGCGACCGTGATCGACCCCAGCGCGATCCCCACGAACAGGAACGCCCCCAGCATCACCAGCAGCCCCGGCGAGCGCAGCGCGCCCAGCCAGTGCGCCTCACGCGGCGCCGAGCGCCACGCGCGCGAGGGCGGCGACAGCACCACCGACAGCGCCCCCAGCACCCCGATCACGTTCAGCACCAGCAGCGCGGCCTGCGCGGACCACAGCGACGCGCACAGCGTCACCAGCAGCGGCCCCACCGTGAACATGACCTCCTGCGCCACCGCGTCCATCGCGTAGGCCGTGTGCACCTGGTCCTCCTTACGGAGGACAGAGGGCCACAGCGCCCGCAGACCGCCCTCCAATGGAGGCGTGAAAAGCCCGGCGACGGCCACCGAGGCATACGCGAGCGGCAGCGGATCGGTGCCCGCGAACGCGAACGCGCCCATCCCGAACGCCGACACGAGCGCGCCCGACAGCTGGATCCGCGGCTGCCCGTACAGGTCCACCAGCCGCCCCAGCAGCGGCTGCCCCACCGCGTTCGCCACCCCGTACGCCGCCGCCAGCCCGCCCGCGAGACTGTAGGTGCCGCCCTCGGCACGCACGAACAGCACGATCGCGATCGCCGCGGTGGCGTTCGGCAAGCGGCCCACCAGGGTGCCCACGAGCAGCCGCACCGCGTGCCGTGCCCGGAGGATCTCCAGGTATCCCGACGCCATGATCCAGCCCTTCCCAGTCAACCGCGACGCCGGAAGTGTTACGTATAACGTCGCCCGTCATACGTACCATGTGCCGAGTCCGCACGTCCATACGAAGGAGCAGCCCGCCGGTGGCCCGAGGCAGCACCAGACCCACCAGCCGCGACGTCGCCCAGGCCGCCGGCGTCTCCCAGGCCGCCGTCTCCCTCGTCCTCGGCGACAAATGGCGCGGCCGGGTCTCCGAGACCACCGCCGAACGCGTCCGCGAAGCCGCCCGCGACCTCGGCTACCGCCCCAACCTCGCCGCCCGCAACCTCCGCCTCGGCCACACCCGCACCGTCCTGCTCGTCGTCCCCGTCCTCACCACCGAGTTCTTCGCCGGCGTCTACACCGGAGCCGCCCGTATCGCCGCCCAGCACGGCTTCGGAGTCGTCCTCTACCCCTCCCCCGAAGGCATCGGCCCCGCCCGCGACCCCTTCCACTCCGCCCAGGCCGCCCTGGACGGCGTCCTCGCCTCCTCCATGGCCGCCGACGCGCTCACCGCCATCCGCGGCGACCAGCTCCCCCTCGTCATGCTCGACAGCGACCCCCAGGGCAGCCTCGGCGCCGCCACCGTCAACCTCGACATCGCCGACGGCGTACGCCAGATCACCGACCACCTCCTCGCCCTCGGCCACCGCCACTTCCTCCACCTCGCCGCCGACATCCCCTCCTGGACCTTCGCCGTACGCGCCCGAGAACTCGCCACACGCCTCGCCACCGTCCCCGGCACCCACGTACGCACCGTCCACGCCCCCATCACCATCGAGGGCGCCCAGCAGGCCACCACAGCCGCCCTCAGCGCCCCCGGCCTCCCCCACCCCACCGCCCTCGTCTGCGACGACGACAAACTCGCCACCGGCGCCTACAAGGCCATCCGCCGCCTCGGCCTGCGCATCCCCGACGACCTCTCCGTCACCGGCCTCGACGACCTCGCCCTCGCCACCGCCATCGACCCCGAGCTGACGACCGTACGACTCGACGCCGAACTCTTCGGCGAACGCGGCATGCAGGCCCTCCTCGCCGTCCTCGACGGCCGCACCCCCACCCAGGGCGACATCCCCGTCCAACTCGTCGTACGAGGCTCCACCGCCCCACCCCCGAACCGCCCCTGACCCACCCTCACCACCAACGCCCGCACCCCGGCCGCCAAAGGCAACCGGGGTGCGAATCAACAACAGCGGAACAGGCGGGCGACTACTCCTCCTCGGCGGACTCCGCCTCCGTGGACGCCCCGTCGGCCTCCAGCAACCGACCCAGCTGCCGACCCACGATCCGCTTGAACTTCCGCTTCTGCGGACGCGTACGATCCAGCACCGCGACCTCCAGCCGCTCCGCCGGAATCTCCCGCTCCGTACCGTTCGTATCCCGCGACAACGCCTGAACCGCCAGCTTCAGCGCCTCGGCCAACGACATGCCGTCCTGATGACGCTGATCCAGATACGTACTGATCTGCTCGGCGTTACCACCGACCGCCACCGAACCGTGCTCATCGACGATCGAACCGTCATGAGGAAGTCGGTAGATCTGATCACCGTCAGACGTCTCACCGACCTCCGCGACGACCAACTCCACCTCGTACGGCTTCTCCGCCGCCGAAGAGAAGATCGTGCCCAACGTCTGCGCGTACACGTTCGCCAGACCACGAGCCGTCACATCGGCACGGTCGTACGTGTACCCGCGCATATCGGCGTACCGCACACCACCGATCCGCAGATTCTCGTACTCGTTGTACTTACCGGCAGCCGCGAAGCCGATCCGGTCATAGATCTCGCTGAACTTGTGCAGCGCACGGGACGGGTTCTCGCCGACGAACACGATGCCGTCGGCATACTGCAGCACAACCAGGCTGCGACCACGCGCGATGCCCTTACGGGCATACTCCGCCCGGTCGGCCATCGCCTGCTGGGGTGAGACATAGAACGGAGTCGACACCGGTTATCCGTCCCTTTCTGTCGAATCTGCCGAAGTCACTGGACCACCTGAACAACGAAAGGCACTACAGCAGCGCGGCACGCGGGCCGTCGGGCTGCTCCAGACGCCGCTCCAGAATCAAACGGGCGATCTCGGCGGACTCCTCGTCATCGAGCCTGCGGAAACCGTCCTCGGTGATCACCGTGACAATCGGGTAGATCCGACGCGCGACATCAGGACCACCGGTCGCCGAATCGTCGTCCGCCGCGTCGTACAACGCCTGCACCACCAGCGTCGTCGCGTCCGACTCGCTCAGATCACGGCGGAACAGCTTCTTCATCGCACCACGCGCGAACAACGACCCCGAACCCGTCGCCGCGTAACCGTGCTCCTCGGAACGGCCACCCGTCACGTCGTACGAGAAAATGCGCCCCTTCCCCCGGTCCACGTCGAACCCGGCGAACAGCGGCACCACGGCGAGACCCTGCATGGCCATACCGAGGTTCGAACGAATCATGGTGGACAGCCGGTTCGCCTTGCCCTCCAGCGAGAGCTGCGCGCCCTCCACCTTCTCGAAGTGCTCCAGCTCAAGCTGGAACAGCTTCACCATCTCGACGGCGAGACCGGCGGTGCCGGCGATCCCGACGGCCGAGTACTCATCCGCCGGGAACACCTTCTCGATGTCCCGCTGCGCGATGACGTTCCCCATGGTCGCCCGCCGGTCACCGGCGAGCACCACACCACCCGGGAAGCTGACGGCGACGATGGTCGTGCCGTGCGGGGCCTCGACCGCACCGTGGGTGGGCGGCAACTGCCGCCTGCCCGGGAGCATCTCCGGCTGATGGTCGGACAGGAAGTCCATGAAGGACGACGACCCAGGCGTCAGGAAGGCAGCCGGTAGACGCCCGGTGCTACGAGTGTTGGCTTCCACGGGGATCCTTCCAAGTAGGCGGCAGCCCGACGAACAGCGTCGGGATCATCTCCCAACTTGCCGATGGCCGAATTGCAGTTGAAGCACAGTACGCCACGGACCCTACCCGTCTCGTGGCAGTGATCCACATGAATGGCAGGAGCTTTCAGGCAGATCACGCAGAGCCCCATTTGAGAGGCGACCATCTCGTCATGCTCGGCCACGGTCATGCCGTAGTGGCGCTTCAGATGACCGGCACGGCCCTTGTTCGCCCGGCAGGCTCTGCAACTCGTGGACAGACCGTCGGACGCTGTTGCATTGCGATGCCACTCGCTGTGCGGCTTGACCTCACCGCAGCTCCGACAGAACTTGTGACCCACAGGTGTCTCCACGCGGGGTCGTACGTTCTTTCCCTTAGCCAACTGCCGGGTCTGGTGATATTGCGCCCAGCACTCCCGGCAGTAAGCCTGCAACCCGTCACGGGCCGCCTTGTTGCCGGCGAAGGCTGCTCGCGGCCTTGATTCCTTGCACCGCGAGCAGCGCTTCAAGCCTTCTTCGCTTGCCAAGCCAAACGCCCCCGCAGCCTTGGAATCGAAGACTATTCGCCGCCCTTCTGGACGAAACTTCGAACGAAGTCCTCCGCATTCTCCTCGAGGACGTCATCAATCTCGTCCAGGACGGAGTCCACGTCGTCGCTCAGCTTCTCCTGGCGTTCCTTGAGGTCCTCCGACACCTGTGCCTCAGGTGCCTCCTCGACCTCCTCGGTGCTGCGCGTCGCCTTCTGCTGTCCGCCGCCGGTGTCCTTGGTCGCCATAACCCTCACCCCGCTCGGTTCGACGTTCTTGATCAGACCCTACAAGCAGGGTCCGACATTGGCCCCGCTGTTGCCACAACGTCCGGGAACCACCTCGATGATTCCCGGACGCGACACTTTCCACCCTGCCCGGACGCCCCGGGCAGAACACCCGCTCAGCCGCCCGACAGGACCCTGACCAGGTCTTCTGCCGTTCGGCAGCGGTCCAGGAGCTCTTTCACGTGATTACGCGTTCCGCGAAGCGGCTCCAGGGTTGGGACACGCTGGAGCGAATCCCGGCCCGGCAGATCGAAGATCACCGAGTCCCAGGAGGCCGCCGCGACGTCGTCCGCGTACTGCTCCAGACAGCGTCCGCGGAAGTACGCGCGGGTGTCCTCCGGGGGCTTCGTGCGGGCCCGCTCGACCTCGTCCTCGTCCAGCAGGCGCTTGATGCGGCCACGGGCCACCAGGCGGTTGTAGAGGCCCTTCTCGGCCCTTACGTCCGCGTACTGGAGGTCGACCAGGTGCAGCCGGGCGGCGTCCCAGTCGAGGTCGTCCCGGCGGCGATAGCCTTCCATCAGTTCCCGCTTGGCGACCCAGTCCAGCTCGCCGGCCAGGCTCATCGGGTCGTTCTCCAGGCGGTTCAGGGTGTCTTCCCAGCGGGCCAGGACATCCACCGTCTGCTCGTCCGCGTCCGCGCCGTAGCGCTCCTCCACGTACTTGCGCGACAGCTCGAAGTACTCCATCTGGAGCTGCACCGCGGTCAGTGTGCGTCCGCTGCGGAGCGTGACCAGGCGCTTGAGTGTCGGGTCGTGGGAGACCTGGTGGAGGGTGCGGACCGGCTGGTCCACGGCCAGGTCGACCGCGATGAAGCCGTCCTCGATCATGGAGAGGACCAACGCGGTCGTGCCCAGCTTCAGGTACGTCGAGATTTCCGACAGGTTCGCGTCGCCGATGATCACGTGGAGGCGGCGGTACTTCTCGGCGTCGGAGTGGGGTTCGTCGCGCGTGTTGATGATCGGGCGCTTCAGCGTCGTCTCCAGGCCTACCTCGACCTCGAAGTAGTCCGCCCGCTGGCTCAGCTGGAAGCCGTGTTCGTGGCCGTCCTGGCCGATGCCGACGCGGCCGGCGCCTGTGACGACCTGGCGGGAGACGAAGAAGGGTGTCAGGTGGCGCACGATGTCCGAGAAGGGGGTTTCCCGCTTCATCAGGTAGTTCTCGTGCGTGCCGTAGGAGGCGCCCTTGTTGTCGGTGTTGTTCTTGTAGAGGTGGATCGGCTGGGCGCCGGGGAGCTGGGCGGCCCGTTCGGCGGCCTCGGCCATGATGCGTTCGCCGGCCTTGTCCCAGAGGACGGCGTCGCGGGGGTTGGTGACTTCGGGTGAGCTGTATTCGGGGTGTGCGTGGTCGACGTAGAGCCGTGCCCCGTTGGTGAGGATGACGTTGGCGAGGCCGATGTCCTCGTCGGTGAGCTGACTGGAGTCGGCGGACTCGCGGGCGAGGTCGAAGCCCCGTGCGTCCCGCAGCGGGTTCTCCTCCTCGAAGTCCCAGCGGGCCCTGCGGGCCCGGTGCATCGCCGCCGCGTAGGCGTTGACGATCTGGGACGAGGTGAGCATGGCATTGGCGTTGGGGTGGCCGGGGACGGAGATCCCGTACTCCGTCTCGATGCCCATTACTCGCCGTACGGTCATGCGGCCCTCCTTGCCCGGCGGTGTCCTCGGTCGGGGACGCCGCTCAAGTACCGCTGGCGCTCCGGTGCGTGTGCGGTGCCCGTCCCCGCACTGCGCGCCTCGGCGGTACGAAAGAGCCTAGAACGCCTTTGCGCTGGTGGGGAGATCATTTGCGTCATTGCCTTGCTCCGGCTGTGGCCTGAAAAACAGTTGGCTGCGGGTACCCGGTGAGGGCACCCGCAGCCACCCCGTTTTTTACAGGTATTGACCGGTGTTGGCCACCGTGTCGATGGAGCGTCCGGTGTCGGCGCCCTGCTTTCCGGTGATGAGCGTACGGATGTAGACGATCCGTTCGCCCTTCTTTCCGGAGATCCGGGCCCAGTCGTCGGGGTTGGTGGTGTTGGGGAGGTCCTCGTTCTCCTTGAACTCGTCCACGCATGCCTGGAGGAGGTGGGAGACTCGGATGCCCTTCTGCTTGTGGTCGAGGAAGTCCTTGATGGCCATCTTCTTGGCGCGGCCGACGATGTTCTCGATCATGGCGCCGGAGTTGAAGTCCTTGAAGTAGAGGACTTCCTTGTCACCGTTGGCGTAGGTGACCTCCAGGAAGCGGTTCTCCTCGGATTCCGTGTACATGTGCTCCACGGCGGTCTGGATCATGCTCTGGACCGTGGCGCCCTTGTCGCCGCCGTGCTCCCCCACGTCCTCGGGGTGCAGCGGGAGGCGGTCGGTGAGGTACTTCTGGAAGATGTCCTTGGCGGATTCGGCGTCCGGACGTTCGATCTTGATCTTCACGTCGAGGCGGCCGGGGCGCAGGATGGCGGGGTCGATCATGTCCTCGCGGTTGGAGGCGCCGATGACGACCACGTTCTGCAGGCCTTCCACGCCGTCGATCTCGGCGAGGAGCTGGGGGACGATGGTGTTCTCCACGTCCGAGCTGACGCCGGATCCGCGGGTGCGGAAGAGGGATTCCATCTCGTCGAAGAAGACGATGACGGGTGTGCCCTCGCTGGCCTTCTCACGAGCGCGCTGGAAGACGAGGCGGATCTGCCGCTCGGTCTCGCCGACGTACTTGTTGAGGAGTTCGGGGCCCTTGATGTTGAGGAAGAAGCTCTTGCCCTGGGCCTGGCCGGTGACTTCGGCGACCTTTTTGGCCAGCGAGTTGGCGACGGCCTTGGCGATGAGTGTCTTGCCGCATCCGGGGGGCCCGTACAGCAGGACGCCCTTGGGCGGCCTGAGTTCGTGCTCCTTGAAGAGGTCGGGGTGGAGATAGGGGAGTTCGACGGCGTCGCGGATCATCTCGATCTGGTTGCCCAGGCCGCCGATCTGCTCGTAGCCGATGTCGGGTACTTCTTCGAGGACGAGTTCCTCGACCTCGCTCTTCGGTACGACTTCGTAGACGTAGCCGGAGCGGGGTTCGAGCAGGAGGGCGTCGCCGGGGCGGATGACGACGTCCAGGAGGGGCTCTGCGAGCCGTACCACCCGTTCCTCGTCGGTGTGCCCCTGTACCAGGGCGCGTTCGCCGTCCTCGAGGATCTCCTTGAGGGTGACGATGTCGCCGACGCTCTCGTATTCCATGGCCTCGACCACGTTGAGAGCTTCGTTGAGCATCACTTCCTGGCCGCGTCGTAGCTCTTCGAGCTCGACGCTGGGGCTGACGTTCACGCGGAGTTTGCGGCCTCCGGTGAAGATGTCGGCCGTGCCGTCCTCGTTGGCGACCAGGAAGACACCGAAGCCGGCCGGGGGCTGTGCGAGCCGGTCGACTTCCTCCTTGAGGGCCACGATCTGGTCGCGGGCCTCGCGGAGTGTGTTGGCGAGCCGCTCGTTCTGTGCGGACACGCCGGCCAGGTTTGTCTGCAGCTCGACGATCCGCTCTTCGAGAATCCTCGTGTGTCGCGGAGAGTCGGCGAGCTTGCGCCGCAGGACGGCGATCTCCTGCTCAAGGTAGGCAATCTGCCCGGACGGGTCGTCGGACCCTCGTCCCGGGCGGATGCCGCGGTTCATGTCGTCGTCGTGGGCTGCCACGGTCCTCACCTCCTCCAAGGGGAGCTGGACGCTTCCAGACCCTACCTGGGTGGGTGTCGATTGAAACCCCTAGATCACAAAGACTGTCGGGGTGTGTCCGATCTTCACCCTTGCGCTCTCCCTCACGCCAGGGGAATACCCACAGAACATGATTGGGAAGCGGCCGGAGGTAGGGTCGAAGTGTTCAACACCCGTCAGAGCTGGGCCGACTTGCCGTCGGATTGTCTTGCTCGGGACAGAAACGGCAGGAGATATGACCGTGCAGGAGGAGGCCGGGACCGGCGGTGAGGCGTTGGAGGTCTGGATCGATCAGGACCTGTGTACGGGTGACGGGATCTGTGTCCAGTACGCGCCTGAGGTGTTCGAGCTGGACATCGACGGGCTCGCGTACGTGAAGAGCCCGGCGGACGAGTTGTTGCAGGCCCCGGGGGCTACGACGCCGGTTCCGCTGCCGTTGCTGACCGATGTGGTGGACTCCGCGAAGGAGTGTCCGGGCGACTGTATTCATGTACGTCGAGTTTCGGACAGGGTCGAGGTTTTCGGACCGGACGCGGAGTGATCGTCCGACCACCGCACGCCACCGTCGGCCGATATGCGTAATGCCCTTGTCTGATTTCTCACACGGTGTTCACCGTACGTTTGTTCCCTTGCGGCCCGTTACGCGCTCTGTGCGCCGGCGGGTGTCGAGCGCAGGAACGCGCCGTTCTTCCACTGCCACTTGGCGCGCTCGGTGACGTCCGGGCAGCACCTGGGTACGTCGAGGGACGAGTAGCCGAGGAGGGTGGCCGTGACGGCGCCGTCGCTCACGGTGAGGTCGGTGACGGTACGGCGGTCCTTGGGGTCGACGAGCGTCGCGACGAGGCGGGGCTCATTGGCGTCGGCGGCCTGGGTGAGGACGTAGACGCCGTTGGGCGGGGTGCCGGAGCCGGCGTCGCAGCGGACGGAGACGACCGTTTCGGGTCTGCCGTCGCCGTCGAGGTCTCCGGTGGCCTTGTTCTGGACGAGGACCGGGAGGGGGCCGCACTGGAGCGGGAAGTCGACGCCGGTGGGGTCGGGGGGTGCGACGGCCGCGGCGGGTTTTCCGGCGGGTCCGGCGGCCTGGGCCGCGGTGGCGGAGTCCGGCTGGAGGGCCGAGGAGAGGGCGACGACTCCGGCGAGGGCGGTGGCCGTGGCGAGCCAGTGGATGGGGCGGGTGTGCGTGTGGGCCAGTTCCGGGACGGCGGAGTGCTGCACTCGGAGTGTCTCCCGTGGAGGGCTGTGCCGGTGGGGTGTCCCGCATAGTGCCACACGTCACAGTGCGGGGGAACGGCGGGGTGTGCGGTGGTCGCTGTCCGTGCCGATGCCCTGGTGACGTCAACCGGGAAGCAGTGTGGCCGAGTTCCCGGTGTGTTGCGGGAACTCGGCCACGGTGGTCGTGCGTTGTGCGGTCAGCGAGCCTGGCCGCCGTCGGCGTTGGGGCCGGTGTAGTCGTCGCCGTAGGAGCCCTTGGAGGGGCGGCGGCGGCGCATGGGGGGCTCGACGCCGTCGGCGAGGCGGCGGGCGGTGAGCAGGAAGCCGGTGTGGCCGATCATGCGGTGGTCGGGGCGGACGGCGAGGCCTTCGATGTGCCAGTTGCGGACCATCGACTCCCAGGCGCTCGGCTCGTTGAAGCAGCCGATCTCGCGGATGGACTCGACGGTCCTGGCGAGCTGGGTGGTGGTCGCGACGTAGCAGCAGACGATGCCACCGGGGACGAGTGCCTTGGAGACGGCCTCCAGGCACTCCCAGGGGGCGAGCATGTCGAGGACGACGCGGTCGACCTCGGTGTCGCTGAGGTTGTCCTGGAGGTCGCCGACGGTGAGCTGCCAGGCGGGGTGCGGGCCGCCGAAGTAGCGCTCCACGTTCTGCTGGGCGATCTCGGCGAAGTCCTCGCGGCGCTCGTAGGAGTGCAGCATGCCCTGGTCGCCGATGGCGCGCAGCAGGAAGCTGCTGAGGGAGCCGGAGCCCACCCCGGCTTCGACGACGCGGGCGCCGGGGAAGATGTCGGCGAAGGCGAGGATCTGCCCCGCGTCCTTGGGGTAGACCACGGCGGCGCCGCGGGGCATGGACAGGACGTAGTCGGGGAGCAGGGGGCGCAGCGCGAGGTAGGCGACGTTTCCGGTGGTGCGGACAACGCTGCCCTCGGGTGCGCCGATCAGCTCGTCGTGCGGGAAGGAACCCTTGTGGGTGTGGAAGTTCTTTCCGGCTTCGAGCGTGAACGTGTAGTGGCGGCCCTTGGGGTCGGTCAGCTGAACCTGGTCCCCGACCTTGAAGGGCCCGCGCCTGCGGGCGGCACCGGTCGGTTCGGACATGTGAACAGCCTACTGGTGTTGGCGGGGGCCGCCGACCACGGGGAGCCGGTTGTACGAGGAGCCCGTTGTCAGGAGGGGCGGGCCATCGCCTTGACGAAGGCGCGCTCCACGTCGGCGGCGGAGAGGACTCCGTAGATCTCGCCGGACTCCTCCACGACCAGGTATTCGGTGGCGGGGGTGGCGCGCAGGGCGTCGAGGAGTTCCTCGCCGGAGAGTTCGGCGGAGACGCGCATGCCGTCGGTGAGGTCCTGGGCGAGGCCGCTGACGGCGACCCAGGGGCGGCGGTGTTCCGGTACGCCGACGATGGCGGCCTCGCGGACCAGGGAGAGGGGTTCTCCGTCGGGGTCGACGACGACCAGGGCGCGGGCGCCTGCGTCGTTGGCGCGGCGCAGGGCCTCGGAGAGGGGGGTGTTGGTCTCGACGGGGACGGCGCGGCGGGTGAGGTTGCGGGCGCGGAGTTCCGGGAGGTGTTCGCGCAGGCGGGCCATGCGGAGGCTGTTGCCCGCGCCGGTCCAGATGATCGCGGCGAGGATGGCGGCGAGCAGGGCGTCGGTGACGGTGTCCATGCCGACGCTGTCCTCGGCGCCGGAGCCGAGGGCGCCGGACTGGGTGAGCAGCGGGAGTCCGATGAGGACGGAGACGGCGAGGGCGCGGCCGACCCAGGCGGCGGCGATCGTACCGCTCATGGGTTTGCCGGTGATCTTCCAGACGACGGCGCGGAGCATGCGTCCGCCGTCGAGGGGCAGGCCGGGCAGGAGGTTGAAGGCGGCGACGATGAGGTTGGAGATCATCAGGCCGGCCAGCAGGACGCCGGGGACGGTGCCGGCTTCGACGGTCTGGAGGGCGAGGTAGAAGACGCCCGCGAGGACCAGGGAGAGGAGCGGGCCGACGAAGGCGAGGACGAATTCGCGGCCGGGGGTCTCGGACTCCTTCTCGATCTCGGAGACGCCGCCGAAGAACTGGAGCTGGATGCGGCGTACCGGGAGTTTGTAGCGGAGGGCGGCGACGGTGTGGGCGAGTTCGTGGACGAGGACGGAGGCGTAGAAGGCGACGGCGAAGAAGAGGGCGACGAGGTAGCGCAGGGCGCCGAGTTCGGGCAGTACGCGGTCGAGCTGGCCGCCGAAGACCCAGGTGATGAGGGCGGCGACGAGGAACCAGCTGGGGGCGACGTAGACGGGTACGCCGAAGGGGCGTCCCATGAGGAGGCCGCCGCCGGGTTCCTTGTCGGGTTTGCGGGGGGCGCGGGACTTGCCCAGGCGGGGGGTGGAGCGGGTGGTTCCGCCGGTTGCGCCGTAGGCGTCCGCGGGCTCGGTGGGGTCCGCGGGCCGGTCGGCCGGTTTCGTGGGCTCGGCGGGCTCCGTCGGCTCGGTCGCCTTCGGCTCTTCGGGGGTGTTCTGTTTCGCGCGTTCCGCCGGTTTCGACGACTCGGGCTGCTTCGGGGGTTCCGGGGTGCGGGGGTTTGCGGTCTCCGCGAGTCGTGTGTCGGTGGTCGCGGGGTCGGTGGCCGGGGTCGTGCTCCCGGTGTGGCGGTCGGTCGACTGGTCGTTGCCGGAGCGCGGCTGCCCGCTCCCGCCGCTCTCGTCCACTGTGTCCCCTTGTCGGATGCGTCTCCCTTTTCCGCTCCGGGGCGGAAGGGCCTCGGGTCGATGGTATGCGGCCGTCGTGGGGTGTTACGCCCCGGCACCCCCTGTGTTCGCCGGGCTGTCGCGGTGGGGCCGTGGCGGCGGGTGGGTCACTGTCAGTGGCGGGCCGTAAGGTCGTCGTCATGGAAATCAGCACCGAGGGCGCCGTCGAGTCCGTCTCGCCGGTCGTGCTGCCCTCCGCGCCGTCGTCGCTGTCGCCGTCCCGGGCGAGCGACTTCATGCAGTGCCCGTTGCTGTACCGGTTCCGGGTGATCGACCGGCTGCCGGAGAAGCCGAGCGAGGCGGCGACGAGAGGCACTTTGGTGCACGCGGTGCTTGAGCGGCTGTTCGACGCCCCGGCTGCGGAGCGGACGGCGCCGCGGGCGAAGTCGCTGATCCCGGGTCAGTGGGACCGGCTGCGGGAGTCGCGGCCGGAGGTGGTGGAGCTGTTCGCGGACGATCCGGAGGGCGAGCGGCTGGCGCGCTGGCTGGGTGAGGCAGAGCAACTGGTGGAGCGCTGGTTCGGGCTGGAGGATCCGACGCGTCTCGAGCCGGCCGAGCGGGAGCTGTTCGTCGAGGCGGAGCTGGATTCGGGGCTGCGGCTGCGCGGGATCATCGACCGGGTCGATGTGGCGCCGTCGGGTGAGGTGCGGATCGTCGACTACAAGACGGGGAAGGCGCCGCGTCCGGAGTACTCGGAGGGGGCGCTGTTCCAGATGAAGTTCTACGCGCTGGTGGTCTGGCGGCTGAAGAACGTGGTGCCTCGGCGGTTGCAGCTGGTGTATCTCGGCAGTGGGGATGTGGTGACGTACGACCCTGTGGTGGCCGATCTTGAGCGGGTGGAGCGGAAGCTGCACGCGTTGTGGGAGGCGATTCGGGAGGCTACGGAGACGGGGGTTTGGCGGCCCCGGCCCACCAAGTTGTGCGGGTGGTGTGATCATCAGGCTGTTTGTCCGGAGTTCGGGGGGACTCCCCCGCCCTATCCGTTGCCGGTGCGGGTGGCTCCGCCGGGCTGAGCGCGCCCCGCGGCGGAGCCGCAAATGGACACAGCCCCGCGCCCCTTTCGGGGCGCGTTGGTGCACAGGGCAGAATAAGGATGGGCTAGCGAAGGAGATCTACGTGGCCGTCCGCGTTCTACTGGTCGACGACCAGCCGCTGCTGCGTACCGGGTTCCGGATGATTCTGGAGGCCGAGCAGGACATCGCGGTCGTCGGCGAGGCCGGAGACGGGCTTCAGGCGATCGATCAGGTGCGGGCACTGCAGCCCGATGTGGTGCTGATGGACATCCGGATGCCGCGGATGGACGGGGTGGAGGCGACCCGGCAGATCACCGGTCCTGGGCGGGACGGGCCGGCGAAGGTGCTGGTGCTGACGACCTTCGATCTCGACGAGTACGTGGTGGAGGCGTTGCGGGCCGGTGCCAGTGGCTTCCTGCTGAAGGACGCGCCGGCGAACGAGCTGGTGCAGGCGATCCGGGTGGTCGCCGCGGGTGAGGCGATGCTCGCGCCGAGCATCACGCGCCGGCTGCTGGACAAGTACGCGGGGCATCTGCCGTCGGGCGACGAGCCCGTGCCGGACACGCTGCACACGCTGACCGAGCGTGAGGTGGAGGTGCTGAAGCTGGTGGCGCGGGGGCTGTCGAACGCGGAGATCGCCGCCGATCTGTTCGTCAGCGAGACGACCGTGAAGACGCATGTCGGGCATGTGCTGACCAAGCTGGGGCTGCGCGACCGGGTGCAGGCGGCGGTGTACGCGTACGAGAGCGGGCTGGTGCGTCCCGGCGCGCAGTGACCGGCCCGACGGGTCCGTACGACGACGAGGGCGCCGCTTCCGATTCAGGAAGCGGCGCCCTCGTCGTCGTATGAAGGACCGATCGGTCAGCCCTTGTTGATCTCCCAGAAGCGGAAGACGGTCGAGGCGTCGAGGCAGTACTCCAGGCCGTAGACGTTGTCGCGGGTCACGGCGTACTGCTTGGCCTGCCAGACGGGGAGGAGGGGGACCTCCTGGGCGACGATGTCCTGGAGTTCGGCGAAGGTCGCGTCGGTGGCGGTGCGGTCGCTCTCGGCGGCGGTGCCGGGGATGAGCGTGCCGGTGATGGTGCTGTTGGTGTAGTTGTTGCCGAGGACGTTGCCCTCGCCGAAGAAGGGGGCGGTGAAGTTGTCGGCGTCGGGGTAGTCCGGCACCCAGCCCTTGACGTAGACGCCGTACTTGCCGGCCTCGATGTCCTTCTCGTACTGGGCGAAGGGGACGGACTTGACGGTCGCCTCGAAGAGGCCGCTGGCGTTGAGCTGCTTGGCGATGGCCGCGAACTCGTCGTCGGTGGCGGGGCCGTAGCGGGACGGGGTCGACCAGAGGGTCAGCTTGACCTTCTCGGTGATGCCGTCGGCCTGGAGGGCCTGCTGGGCCTTGGCCTTGGAGGGGCGGGCGCCGTAGGTGTCGAAGAAGGCGGTGTTGTGGCCGGCTATGCCCGCGGGGACGATCGAGTAGAGGGGGGTCGCGGTGTCGTCGTAGACCTCGTTGACCAGGGCCTCGCGGTCGAGGAGGTAGGCGATGGCCTTGCGGACGCCGAGCTTTCCGGCGATGGGGTCGTTCATGTTGAAGACGAGGTGCTGGACCTCGGCGCTGGTGCCCTCGACGATGTCGATGTCCTTGTCGCCGCTGTTCTCGATGTCGGCGATGTCGCCGGCCTTGAGGCCGCGGTAGGCGATGTCGATGTCGTCGTCGAGGAGGGCGTTCTTCAGTTTGGTCTGGTCGCCGTGGAAGAACTTGAGGGTGACGCCGGAGTTCTTGACGTCGGCGGTGCCCTTGTAGTTCGGGTTGACGGAGAAGACCGCGCTGTCGTCGCCGAACGAGTCGAGCTTGTAGGGGCCGGAGCCGACGGCCTCGCCGTCCTTGCGCAGGCCGTCCTCGTCGTAGCTGCGGTGGTCGACGATCGAGCCGGCGCCGGAGGCGATCTTGCTGGGGAAGGTGGCGTCGGGCACCTTGAGGTTGAAGACGACGGTCTTGTCGTCGGGGGTGTCCACCGATTCGAGCATCGGGAACATGATCGCGGGACCGGCGTCGTCGTTGATCTTCAGCATGCGGTCGAAGGAGAACTTGACGTCCTCCGAGGTGAGCGAGTCGCCGTTGCTGAACTTCAGGCCGTCGCGCAGGGTGCACTTGAACACCTTGGTCTGCGCGTCGCTGAAGGCGCACTCCTTGGCGGCCTCGGGCTGCGGCTCGGTACCTCCGTTGGGGAAGCTGAGCAGCGACTGGAAGACGTTGTTGAACAACAGCCAGGAGCCGGGGTCGTAGCCGGAGGCGGGGTCGGTGGCCAGGACGTCGTCGGACATCCCCATCACCACGGTGGAGCCGTCGGCCCCCGAGTCGCCGTTCTCCGAGCCGCAGCCGGTCAGGAGGCCGGAGGCCAGCCCCGCCACGATGGGCAGGACCGGCCACTGGTTGCGCAGGTTCACGTGGATGTGCCTTGTCGTCGGGTCTTGGGTACCCGGGACCGTCCCAGCCCCGGGTCGGGATTCATGCGTCGGACGGGTGTGCCGGTCAGTTGCTCACACCGCGGCCGAGCTCCCAGAGCTGAAGGGTCGAGGAGGAGTTGAGGGCCCACTCGGCGCCGGTGATGCCGTCGCGCGCGGCGATGTACTGATTGCCCTGCCACAGAGGCAGTACGGGTACGTCGTCGGCGACGATGTCCTGGATGTCCGTGAGGCTGCTGGAGGCGGTGAGGCGGTCTGCCTCGCGGCGGGACTCCGGGATCAGGGTGGTGCGGATCCTGCTGTTGGCGTACGGCAGGTTGAGGAAGTTGTCCTTGTCGAGGAACGGGGCGAGGTAGTTGTCGGCGTCGGGGAAGTCGGGGAACCAGCCCATGCCGTACACGTCGTAGTCGCCCTCCTTCTCGGCCGGGCGGAAGGTGGCCCAGGGGGCGCCCTTGATGCTGACGCTGAACAACCCGCTCGCGTTGAGCTGCCGTTGCAGTTCCTCGAACTCCTGCTTGGTGGCCGAGCCGTAGTGGTCGGTCGTGTAGTGCAGGGTCAGTTTCACCGGGGTGGTGATTCCGGCGTTCTCCATCAGGGTTTTGGCCTTGATGTCGCTGGGTTCGCCGTACTTGTTGAAGAAGGAGTTCGAGTGGCCGGTGATGGTGGCCGGGACCAGTGAGTAGAGCGGCTGGGCCTCGTCGCCGTAGACCTTCGCGACGAGTTCGGCGCGGTTGATGATCTGGGCCATCGCCTGGCGGACGGCTTTGGTCTCCACCGTCGGGGCGTCGGTGTTGAAGGCGAGGTAGCGGATTTCGAGGCCGGGCATCTGTACGAGGTCGATGTCGCCGGTGGAGTCCTCGTCGAGCTTTCTGATCTGCTCGGGGGACATCGAGCGGGTCATCAGGTCGATGTCGCCCTTGGAGAGCGCGCTGCCCATGGTGGCGGCGTCGGGGAAGGAGCGCAGATCGACCTTGTCGTTCTTCGGCTTCAACTGCCCCTGGTAGTGGGGGTTCTTGGTGAAGACGGCGTCGACGAGCTCGTCGTTCTTGACCTCGGCGTGCAGGGTGTACGGGCCGGAGCCGTCGACGTCGAAGCCGTCGCGCAGCTTGTCCTTCTCGTAGTCGTCCGGGTTGACGATGCCGGCGACCGGGGTGGACAGCTTGAACGGGAAGGTGGCGTCGGCGGTCTTGAGGTGGAAGATGACCTCGCGGTCGCCCTGGGTCTCGACGGTGTCGATGGTGGACAGCAGGGCGAACACCCCACTGTCGGCTTGGATCCGCAGGGCGCGGTCGATGGAGAACTTCACATCGGAGGCGGTGACGGTGTCACCGTTGGAGAACTTGAGGTCCTTGCGCAGGGTGCAGGCGTAGCGCTCGTTGCCGGTGTCGGTGAAGCCGCACTTCTCGGCGGCCTCGGGGACCGGGTCGCCGTCGCCGCGCGGCTGGACCATGAGGGTCTGCACGGTCTGGCGCAGGATGTTCCAGGTGCCGACGTCGTAGGCGTACGCCGGATCGATCGGCGCCGGGGCCTCCTTCGTGGCGGTGAACCGGTCCGTGGTGCCGACGACGATCGCGTCGCCGCCGCTGCCCCCGCTGCCGGTCCCGCCGCAGGCGGCGACCAGCGGGGCGAGCAGGCCGGTGAGCACCGGCAGCACCAAAGTCTTGCGGTTCATGCTGGGGTTTCTCCAGGCTGTCGATCCCAGGGGCCCGGCATGCGTGGGGTGGTGCGCGCGGGTTCGGGATTACGGCGATGTTCTCGCAACGAGGTTAGTCCGGACCGCAGAGGGGCCCACAGGCAGCCGGAGTTGGGGGCCCATCACGCTGCGGAACCGGGTGTGGACGCACCGAAAAACCGGCGATGGAAGGATTCCGCGCAGGGTCTCCCCAATCGGGACACATGGGCTTCGCCCAAGGCCCCGAAAGGGGTGCGTGTACACAGCATGTGTGCAGTGTCGAGGGCCTGCCGGGTGGCGAAACTCACACGCTTTCACCAAGAGTGCGCCGGTGAATTCCGCCGCACATTTCTCATGTGATGGCCCGGTTGTTCATCCGCGCGTTTCCCGCTTTTGATCAGGCACGCTCGGTAAACGGTTCAGCGCATTTCCGTCATCAGCCCGCGCAGAAAGGGCAGGTCGACTTCTTCGAGTGAGGTCACGATCGTGCGGCGGGCGCCGGGGGCGATGGGCGCGACCGACGGTACGGCGACGACATGGCAGCCGGCGGCCTCGGCGGCGGCGACGCCGGTCGCGGTGTCCTCGACGACGGCGCATCTGGCGGGGTCGGCGCCGAGTCGGGCGGCGGCGATCAGATAGGGGTCGGGGAACGGCTTCGTACGCTCGACCTCGTCGCCCGCGATGCTCAGGGCGAAGTGCTGCGGGCCGAGCGAGGCCAGGACGCGGTCGATGATGCGGCGGTGCGAGGCGGAGACGAGGGCGGTCGGGATCTCGTGCGCGGAGAGTTCGGCGAGGAGGCGGGCGGCGCCCGGCATCAGGGGCAGGGCGCGGCCGATGCGGTCCTCGAAGCCGTCGTTGAGCAGGACCGACAGTTCGGGGAGGGTGATGTCGGCGCCGGTGGCCTCGATGAGGAAGCCGGCGCTGCGGGTCATGGGGCCGCCGACGACGACGTGCCGCCAGGAGTCGTCGAGGGCGTGGCCGAGACCGGCGAAGATCTCGACCTCGACGTCCCACCAGAAGCCCTCGGTGTCCACCAGGGTGCCGTCCATGTCGAGGAGTACGGCCTGCAGTGCTGAGCCTTCGGCCGTACGGGTTCCGAGCGCGGGGACCGTGCTGGTCATCCTGGCGCACCTCCTTGAGGGACGATCAGGCCGGTTGCCCCTGAGTGCACAGAGGGCAACCGGCCTGCGATGGACCGACCAGTGTACGTCTTGTCCGATCAGCGCGCTGTGTGACCTAGCGCGCGTTGAAGTACTTCGCCTCGGGGTGGTGGATGACGATGGCGTCGGTGGACTGTTCGGGGTGGAGCTGGAACTCCTCGGAGAGGTGGACGCCGATGCGCTCGGGCTGGAGGAGGTCGGCGATCTTGGCGCGGTCCTCCAGGTCGGGGCAGGCGCCGTAGCCGAGGGAGAAGCGGGCGCCCCGGTACTTGAGGGCGAACATGTCCTCGACGTCGGCGGGGTCCTCACCGGCGAAGCCCAGTTCGGAGCGGACGCGGGCGTGCCAGTACTCGGCGAGGGCCTCCGCCAACTGGACGGAGAGGCCGTGCAGTTCGAGGTAGTCGCGGTAGGCGTTCGCCTCGAAGAGCTTGGCGGTCTCCTCGCCGATGCGGTTGCCGACGGTGACGATCTGCAGGCCGACGACGTCGATCTCGCCGGACTCCTCCGGGCGGAAGAAGTCGGCCAGGCAGAGCCTGCGGCCTCGGCGCTGGCGCGGGAAGGTGAAGCGGGTGCGTTCGTTGCCCTGGTCGTCGAGGAGGATCAGGTCGTCGTCCTTGGAGACGCACGGGAAGTAGCCGTAGACGACGGCCGCCTCCAGCAGGGACTCCGTCTGGAGCTTGTCGAGGAGGCCGCGCAGCCGGGGGCGGCCCTCGGTCTCGGCCAGTTCCTCGTAGGTCGGCCCGTCGCCCGCGCGGGCCTGCTTGAGGCCCCACTGGCCCTTGAAGAGGGCGCCCTCGTCGAGCCAGCTCGCGTACTCCTTGAGCTGGATGCCCTTGATGACGCGGGTGCCCTGGAAGGGCGGGGTGGGAATGGGGTTGTCGACGGCGACGTCGGAGCGGACGTGGCCCTCCTCGGGGCGCTCCTCGACCTGTACGGCGGTGGCGGCGGCGCGGACGCGGCGCTGCTTCAGCTCGGGGAGCTTGGCGCCGGGGACGCCCCGCTTGACGCCGATCAGGGCGTCCATCAGGCGCAGGCCCTCGAAGGCGTCGCGCGCGTAGCGGACCTCGCCCTCGTAGATCTCGTGGAGGTCCTGCTCGACGTACGCCCTGGTCAGGGCGGCGCCGCCGAGGATGACCGGGTAGTCGGCGGCCAGCTTGCGCTGGTTCAGCTCCTGGAGGTTCTCCTTCATGATCACGGTCGACTTCACGAGGAGGCCGGACATGCCGATGACGTCGGCCCGGTGCTCCTGCGCGGCTTCGAGGATCGCGGAGACCGGCTGCTTGATGCCGATGTTGACGACGTTGTAGCCGTTGTTGGTGAGGATGATGTCGACGAGGTTCTTGCCGATGTCGTGGACGTCGCCGCGGACGGTGGCGAGGACGATCGTGCCCTTGCCCTCGTCGTCGGTCTTCTCCATGTGCGGTTCGAGGAAGGCGACGGCCGTCTTCATGACCTCGGCGGACTGGAGGACGAACGGCAGCTGCATCTGGCCGGAGCCGAAGAGTTCGCCGACGACCTTCATGCCCTCCAGGAGGGTGTCGTTGACGATGTCGAGGGCGGGGCGGGTCTCGAGGGCCTCGTCGAGGTCGGCCTCCAGGCCGTTCTTCTCACCGTCGATGATGCGGCGCTGGAGCCGCTCGTCCAGGGGCAGCGCGGCCAGTTCCTCGGCCTTGCCCGCCTTGAGGGACTTGGTGGTGGCGCCCTCGAACAGGGCCATCAGCTTCTGCAGCGGGTCGTAGCCCTCGGCTCGCCGGTCGTAGACCAGGTCGAGGGCGGTGGTGACCTCCTCCTCGCTGAAGCGGGCGATGGGCAGGATCTTCGAGGCGTGCACGATCGCCGAGTCGAGGCCGGCCTTGACGCACTCGTCGAGGAAGACCGAGTTGAGCAGCATGCGGGCGGCCGGGTTGAGGCCGAAGGAGATGTTGGAGAGGCCGAGGGTGGTCTGGACGTCCGGGTGGCGGCGCTTCAGCTCGCGGATCGCCTCGATCGTCGCGATGCCGTCCTTGCGGGACTCCTCCTGACCGGTGCAGATGGTGAAGGTCAGGGTGTCGATGAGGATGTCCGACTCGTGGATGCCCCAGTTGCCGGTGAGGTCGTCGATCAGCCGTTCGGCGATGGCGACCTTGTGCTCCGGGGTACGGGCCTGGCCCTCCTCGTCGATGGTCAGCGCGATCAGCGCGGCGCCGTGCTCCTGCGCCAGCTTGGTGACCTTGGCGAAGCGGGACTCGGGGCCGTCGCCGTCCTCGTAGTTGACCGAGTTGATGACCGCGCGCCCGCCGAGCTTCTCCAGGCCCGCCTGGAGGACCTCGACCTCGGTGGAGTCCAGGACGAGGGGCAGCGTGGACGCGGTGGCGAAGCGGCCGGCCAGCTCCTGCATGTCGGCGACGCCGTCGCGGCCGACGTAGTCCACGCAGAGGTCTAGCATGTGCGCGCCCTCGCGGATCTGGTCGCGGGCCATCTCGACACAGTCGTCCCAGCGGGCCTCCAGCATGGCCTCGCGGAACTTCTTCGACCCGTTGGCGTTGGTGCGCTCGCCGATCGCCATGTAGGCGGTGTCCTGGCGGAACGGGACGGTCTGGTAGAGGGAGGCGGCGCCGGGTTCGGGCTGCGGGTCACGCTCGACGGGGGTCGCGCCCCGCACCTGCTCCACGAGCTTCCGCAGGTGCTCCGGGGTCGTCCCGCAGCAGCCGCCGACCAGGTTCAGGCCGTAGTCCCGTACGAAGGTGTCCTGGGCGTCGGCCAGGCCCTCGGGGTCGAGCGGGAAGTGGGCGCCGTCCTTGGTGAGGATGGGCAGACCGGCGTTGGGCATGCAGAGCAGCGGGGTGCGGGAGTGCCGGGAGAGGTAGCGCAGGTGTTCGCTCATCTCGGCGGGGCCGGTCGAGCAGTTCAGGCCGATCATGTCGATGCCGAGCGGTTCGAGCGCGGTCAGCGCGGCGCCGATCTCCGAGCCGAGGAGCATCGTGCCGGTGGTCTCGAAGGCCATCGAGACCAGCAGAGGCACGTCGTGGCCGGTGGCCTCCATGGCGCGGCGGGCGCCCAGGATCGACGACTTCGTCTGGAGGAGGTCCTGCGTGGTCTCCACGATCAGGGCGTCGGCGCCGCCCGCGAGCAGGCCCTCGGCGTTCGCCTGGAAGCCGTCGCGGAGGGTGCCGTAGTCGATGTGGCCGAGGGACGGCAGCTTGGTGCCGGGGCCGATCGAGCCGAGGACCCAGCGCTGGCGGCCGTCGCGGGCACCGAACTCGTCGGCGGTCTCGCGGGCGATCCGGGCACCGGACTCGGAGAGTTCGTAGACGCGGTCGGCGATGTCGTACTCGGACGCCGCCGTGTGGTTGGCACCGAAGGTGTTCGTCTCGACGCAGTCGACGCCCACGGCGAAGTACGCCTCGTGGACGGAGCGGACGATGTCGGGGCGGGTGACGTTCAGAATCTCGTTGCAGCCCTCGAGATTCTCGAAGTCCTCCAGCGTCGGGTCCTGCGCCTGCAGCATGGTGCCCATGGCACCGTCGGCCACCACCACGCGGGTGGCGAGTGCGTCCCTGAGGGCGGACACACGGGTCCTGATGTCGGCGGAAGGGTCGGGCGACGAGGCCATGAAAGGGCTCCCTGGAGTGCGACGGCTGTCGGCTTTGCGTCTTCCCTGGGAAGGCGCACGCCGCAAGGGTAGCCCGGTGCGGGGCCGTATGGTCAGGGCGTCCACGGGACGGACGTACGTGGCGGGCGTGTCGTTGACGCGGGCGGCGGATCGTATACGCGGCAACCACCCGGATGTACGCGGGATGTAACAGGTGATGACCGGGCATTGGCGGACGGTCGACATCGACCGGTAGTGTTCGACATTGCCGAACGGCGGCAGCGAACGCCGGTTGCTGGCGGTCGAAGGGGACGGAGGCAGGACGGCGATGGCACGGAACATCCAGTCGCTCGAACGGGCGGCGGCGATGCTGCGGCTCCTCGGGGGCGGCGAGCGTCGGCTCGGCCTCTCGGACATCGCCTCGTCCCTCGGCCTCGCCAAGGGCACCGCCCACGGCATCCTGCGCACCCTCCAGCAGGAGGGCTTCGTCGAGCAGGAGCCCGCCTCCGGGCGCTATCAGCTGGGCGCCGAACTGCTGCGCCTGGGGACCACCTATCTGGACGTCCACGAGCTGCGCGCGCGTGCCCTGGTGTGGACCGACGACCTGGCCCGCTCCAGCGGCGAGAGCGTCCATCTGGGCGTGCTGCACCAGCGCGGCGTGCTGATCGTGCACCACGTGTTCCGCCCCGACGACAGCAGGCAGGTGCTGGAGGTCGGGGCCATGCAGCCGCTGCACTCCACGGCCCTGGGCAAGGTCCTGTCGGCCTTCGACCCGGTCGCGCACAGCGAGGTCCTGGAGGCCGAGCGCAAGTCGTTCACCGACCGGACGATCAGCGACCTGGAGGGCTTCGAGGGCGTCCTGGACCTGACCCGCGCGCGCGGGTACGCGGCCGACGTCGAGGAGACCTGGGAAGGCGTCGCGTCGATCGCCGCCCCCATCCACGACCGGCGGCGGATGCCGGTCGGCGCGGTCGGTGTCACCGGTGCCGTGGAACGGCTGTGCCGGGACGGTGAGCTGCGCCCGGAGCTGATCGCGGCGGTGCGGGACTGCGCCCGCGCCGTGTCCCGGGATCTGGGAGCCGCGCGCTTCTGATTTTTCGGTGAGGAAGTCGGTGCGGCGGAGGGGCCGGGACGCGTGCAGCGTCCCGGCCCCTCCGCCGTTTCCGCTGCTCCCGCCCAAGATCGATAGCTCACAGCAATCAATAACGATCGTGTTTTCGATAACAGAGCCCTTGACGTGCACGTAACCCCGGAGCAAGACTCCCGTCCATCGGTCGACATTGTCGAACACCGACCGGCAATAGGCGTTAGAGTGTGACAACGCCAAGGGCCGGCAGCTCTTCCCCTGGAACGAAGGACAAAGGAGTCGCGGGTGTCCAGCTCCGACATCTTCATCGGCGAGACCATCGGTACCGCCATACTCATCCTGCTCGGCGGCGGCGTCTGTGCCGCCGTCACGCTGAAGGCCTCCAAGGCACGCAACGCCGGCTGGCTCGCCATCACCTTCGGGTGGGGTTTCGCCGTACTGACGGCCGTCTACACCTCGGCGCCCCTCTCCGGCGCCCACCTCAACCCGGCCGTGACCCTCGCGCTCGCGCTCAAGAAGGACGGCATCCCCTGGAGCGACGTCCCGATCTACTGGGGCGGGCAGCTGCTCGGCGCCATGATCGGTGCGGCGCTGGTCTGGGTGGCCTACTACGGCCAGTTCCTCGCCCACCTGACCGACAAGGAAATCGTCGGCACTCCGGCCAAGAAGGCCGTCGAGGCACAGGAGAAGGGCGCCGGGCCGGTCCTGGGCATCTTCTCCACCGGCCCCGAGATCCGCGTCCCCTGGCAGAACATCGCCACGGAGGTCATCGGCACGGTCGTACTGGTGCTCGCCGTCCTCACCCAGGGCCTCAACGGCGACGGCAAGGGTCTCGGCACCCTCGGCGCCCTGATCACCGCCCTCGTCGTCGTCTCCATCGGTCTGTCCCTCGGTGGTCCGACCGGCTACGCGATCAACCCGGCCCGTGACCTCGGTCCGCGTATCGTGCACGCCCTCCTGCCCCTGCCCAACAAGGGCGGCTCCGACTGGGGCTACGCCTGGATCCCGGTGGCCGGTCCGCTGATCGGCGGCGCCATCGCTGCGGGCATCTACAACGTCGCCTTTGCTTAGAGCAGTCTTGGATCGGTCCCGGACCAGTCCCGGACCGACCAGAACAGCCTTGAGCGACAACGCCGTAAGCCAGCCCCTTACCCACGGACCTCTCAGGAGCACACAGTGACCGACGACGCGCACACCGCCGGACCGTTCATCGCCGCGATCGACCAGGGCACCACCTCCAGCCGCTGTATCGTCTTCGACCGCGACGGACGCATCGTCTCCGTCGACCAGAAGGAGCACGAGCAGATCTTCCCGAAGCCGGGCTGGGTCGAGCACGACGCCAACGAGATCTGGACCAACGTCCAGGAAGTCGTCGCCGGAGCCATCCAGAAGGCCGGCATCACCCGGGACGACATCAAGGCCATCGGCATCACCAACCAGCGTGAGACCACGCTGCTGTGGGACAAGAACACCGGTGAGCCCGTCCACAACGCCATCGTCTGGCAGGACACCCGTACCGACACGCTCTGCAAGGAGCTGGGCCGCAATGTCGGGCAGGATCGTTTCCGCCGCGAGACCGGCCTGCCGCTGGCCTCGTACTTCGCCGGCCCCAAGGCCCGCTGGCTGCTCGACAACGTCGAGGGGCTGCGCGAGCGCGCCGAGGCCGGGGACATCCTCTTCGGCACCATGGACACCTGGGTCATCTGGAACCTGACGGGCGGTGTCGACGGCGGCAAGCACTACACCGACGTCACCAACGCCTCCCGCACCATGCTGATGAACCTGCACACGCTGGAGTGGGACCCGAAGATCGCCGAGTCGATCGGCGTCCCGCTGTCGATGCTCCCGGAGATCCGCTCCTCCGCCGAGGTCTACGGCGAGGTCACGGGTGGCCCGCTGGGCGAGCTGCTCGGCGGCATCCCGGTCGCCTCCGCGCTCGGCGACCAGCAGGCGGCCCTGTTCGGCCAGACCTGTTTCGCCGAGGGCGAGGCCAAGTCGACGTACGGCACCGGCACGTTCATGCTGATGAACACCGGCGACAAAATCATCAACTCGTACTCCGGCCTGCTCACCACGGTCGGCTACCGCATCGGGAACGACGCCCCGGTCTACGCCCTGGAGGGCTCGATCGCGGTCACCGGTTCGCTGGTGCAGTGGATGCGCGACCAGATGGGCCTCATCTCCACCGCCGCCGAGATCGAGACGCTCGCCTCCTCGGTCGAGGACAACGGCGGCGCCTACTTCGTACCGGCCTTCTCCGGCCTCTTCGCCCCGTACTGGCGCTCCGACGCCCGCGGTGTGATCGCCGGCCTCACCCGGTACGTCACCAAGGCGCACCTCGCGCGCGCCGTCCTGGAGGCGACCGCCTGGCAGACCCGTGAGATCACGGACGCCATGACCAAGGACTCCGGCGTCGAGCTGGCGGCCCTCAAGGTCGACGGCGGCATGACCTCCAACAACCTGCTGATGCAGACCCTCTCGGACTTCCTGGACGCCCCCGTGGTCCGTCCCATGGTCGCCGAGACGACCTGCCTCGGTGCCGCCTACGCCGCCGGTCTCGCCGTCGGCTTCTGGACCAACACCGACGACCTGCGCGCCAACTGGCGCCGGGCCGCCGAATGGACCCCCAACATGGACGCGGAGAAGCGCGACCGTGAGTACAAGAGCTGGCTCAAGGCCGTCGAGCGGTCCATGGGCTGGCTCGAAGACAGCTCTGTCGAGGAGTAAGAACCCCACATGACCAGTCAGTCCACCCTGCAGTCCGTGCCTGCCCTCGGTACGCACCCGGCCTCCGGCACGAACCCGAGCCGCGCCGAGACCCGGGAGCAGCTCTCCAAGGCGACGTACGACCTTCTCGTGATCGGCGGTGGCATCCTCGGCATCTCGACGGCCTGGCATGCCGCGCAGTCCGGGCTGCGGGTGGCCCTGGTCGACGCCGGCGACTTCGCCGGCGCCACCTCCTCCGCCTCCTCCAAGCTGCTCCACGGCGGTCTGCGCTATCTGCAGACCGGCGCGGTGAAGCTGGTGGCGGAGAACCACTTCGAGCGCCGCGCGGTGTCCAAGCAGGTGGCCCCCCACCTGGCGAACCCGCTCACCTTCTACCTCCCCGTGTACAAGGGCGGGCCGCACGGCGCGGCGAAGCTCGGGGCGGGCGTCTTCGCCTACTCCATGCTGTCGGCGTTCGGTGACGGCGTCGGCCACCTCCTGTCCCCGGCGAAGGCCGCGCAGGACGTGCCCGAGCTGCGCACCGAGAACCTCAAGGCCGTGGCCGTGTACGGCGACGGCCAGATGAACGACGCGCGGATGGCGCTGATGACGGTCCGGGCGGCCGTCGAGGCGGGCGCGGTCGTCCTCAACCACGCCGAGGTGTCCGGCCTGCGCTTCACCAAGGGCCGGGTCACCGGCGCCGACCTGCGCGACCGGCTCTCCGGCGACGACTTCGGCGTCAACGCGCGGCTCGTGCTCAACGCGACCGGCCCCTGGGTCGACCACCTCCGCCGCATGGAGGACGCCGGCGCGGCGCCCTCGATCCGGCTGTCGAAGGGCGCGCACCTGGTCCTGAAGCGGACCTCTCCGTGGAAGGCCGCGCTGGCCACCCCGATCGACAAGTACCGCATCACGTTCGCCCTGCCGTGGGAGGACATGCTCCTGCTCGGTACGACCGACGAGGAGTTCGAGGGCGACCCGGCGGATGTCGCGGTCACCGAGAAGGACACGGCGCAGATCCTCGACGAGGCCGCGTTCTCCGTACGCGACCAGCAGCTGTCCCGTGACAACATCACGTACTCCTTCGCGGGCCTGCGGGTGCTGCCGGGTGGCCCCGGTGACACGGCGAAGGCCAAGCGGGAGACGGTCGTGACCGAGGGCAGGGGCGGGATGCTGTCCGTCTCGGGCGGCAAGTGGACGACGTTCCGGCACATCGGCCGTACGGTGATGCAGAAGCTGGAGACGTTGCCGGGCCGTCCGCTGGGCGACGACTTCGAGCCCATCTCCGAGCTGCCGAAGCGGATGCCGTTGCCGGGGGTCGCCAACCCCCGTGCGGTCGCTCACCGGTTGCTGGTGGACGGGCCCGCGCCCGGGCCGCGGATGGCCGCGGACACGGCTCGGCATCTTGCCACGCACTACGGGTCGTTGGCGTTCGACATCGCTCGGCTCGCCAATGAGAACCCGGAGTTGGGTGAGCGGGTGCATGCGGATGCGCCGGAGATCTGGGCGCAGGTTGTTTATGCGCGGGACAATGAGTGGGCTGAGACTGTGGACGACGTGCTGCGTCGTCGGACCACGCTGACCATTCGGGGCTTGGCCACGGACGAGGTCCGGGGCAAGGTGCAGGACTTGCTTGACAAGAAGTAGGTGTACGGCGTTTTAGGGGCGGCTCCTTGTTTTGGGGAGCCGCCCCTTTGCGTTTGTGTTTGGCTGCGGGTGGGTGGGGCTTCTCGCGCAGTTCCCCGCGCCCCTAAAAGCTCTCCCCTACCGTCCCTACCTCGCTCGGGTTCTTCAACTCCTCGCGGTGGAGGATCAGTTGCCGTCCGATCAGCAGTGCTCGGCGGGATGCCGGGGCCGGGTTCGGCAAGGTGGTCAGGTCTGTCAGGTGGGCGAAGCCGATGATTCTGCGGATGATCTCTGTGCCCGCGTAGCCCACCGACTCCGTCCAGATCCTGCGGAGGAAGCGGTCGAGGTAGGCGTCGTCGAAGAAGGTGTCGGTCCTTGTCGGCCACAGGCGGCGGAATTCTGTCTCGAATGCCTGCCAGGAGAGGGACAGTTGGTCGGCGTGGTCGGTCAAGGTGCCCAATTCGCGGGCTCGTTGCTCCGAGACCAGGGCGTTGGCCCAGTAGAGGCCCAGGTCGTAGCCGATCGGGCCCACGAAGGAGAACTCGGGGTCGAAGACCCTTACCACCGGGGCGCCTTCGCGGTCGCCGACCATGACGCTGCCCGTGTGGAGGTCGCCGTGGAGGAGGGCCTGGGCGCTGGTCATGAAAGTGTGGCGCAGGTCGGCGACCTCTGTGCGGAGTGCGGTGTCCGCGCGGAACTCCGCCGCCAGGTCGGTCAAATCCGCGTGCCAGTGGTTGTGTTCGTGCTCGATGTACGGCTCGGCGAGGACCACGTCCTCGGTGATCTTGCACAGCTCCGGGCTGACCGAGGTGGCGATGAGCGCCTTGCGGTCTGCCGACGCCATGCCGAAGTCGCTGGTCGCGAAGGTCAGTTGGGCCACGAACTCGCCGATACGGGCCGAGGTGTGCGGGCCGTACGAGGCGCCCTCGTTGAGGAGGGTGCGCAGGACCTCCAGGTCCGACATGTCCTCCATGACGAGGGCGTAGTTCTCGGGGTCGTAGCCGTGGATCGCCGGGATCTTGTCCGGCGCCACCTTCGCGACCTGTTCGTACGCTCGCGCTTCGGCGTCCGCTCGTTCCGGGCTCATCGGCCAGGACGGGCCCGCCACCCGGACCCAGGGCAGTGCCTGCTTCACGGCCAGGCTGCGGGTGCCGTCGGCGGACCTGGCGAGGAACACGCGGTTCATGTTGCCGTCGGAGACCTCGCGGACCTGGATGTCCGCCAGGTCGGGCCAGTGGCCGCGCCCGTGCAGGTACGCGGGGATGTCGGCCGGCTCCAGGATGCGGTAGCCCATCGTGAACTTCCTTATGCGGTGCGGCGCTTGGACAGGGTGAAGCTGAAGATCAGGGCGAGGATCAGGACGGCGCCCTCGACCACGTCCTGCGTGTAGTACGGCAGACCCTTGATCGTCAGGCCCGTGGTGATGATGCCGATCAGGACCGCGCCCAGGGCGGTGCCCCAGACGTTCGGGCGGCCCCGGCCGAGGACGGACGTGCCGACCAGGGCGACGGCGACCGCTTCGAGGAGTTGGGAGGTGCCTGCGGATACGTCTCCCTGGCCGATGCGTGCGGCCAGGATGAGGCCGCCGATGGAGGCGAGGACGCCGGAGAGGACGTATGCCAGGGCCCGGTACGCGCCCACGCGGATGCCCGCCAGGCGGGAGGCCTCGGGGTTGGCGCCGATCGCGTACAGCACGCGGCCCCAGCGGGTGCGGGCCAGGAAGACCCAGGCGACGACCGTGAGCGCGCCGAAGATCACCACGGAGACGGGGATGCCGAGGATCGTGCCCCGGTCTATGCGCAGGAACCCCTCGGTGAACCTGCCGGGGGCCGTCGTGCCGTCGGACTGGGTCATGCCCGGGGTGATCGACTGGCCGTCGACCAGGATGAGTTTGGTGCCCTGGATGACGAACATGGTGCCCAGCGTGGCCAGCATGTCGGGGATCTTCAGCACCACGATGAGCAGGGCGTTGAGTAGGCCCGCGAGCGCGCCCGCCACGATCACCGCGATGATCGCGACGACTCCGACCTGGTTGTACGTGACCATCGTCTTCGCGGCGACGGTCACCCCGAGCCCGGCCACCGCGCCGACCGACATGTCCATCCCGCCCACGGCCATGGTGAGCGTGACCCCGAGGCCGAGGATCGCGGCGACGGAGACATAGCGCAGGGTGTCCAGGAGGGTCGCCGAGTCACGGAACGACGGCTCGCTCAGCGCGAAGTACGTGAACAGCGTGACGGTGACGAAGATGAACCCGTACTTGATGACCGCGTTCTGGATACGGGGACCTGCGGCGGCGAGCGTGGACGGGGTCGCTGTCTTCGCCGGGGCGGCGCTCTGGGTGGTGGTCATGAGGTGCTTCCTGGTGTGGCGGGGGCGGTGGGGCCGGCGTGGGGGTGAGCAGCGGGTTGGGCGGTTGTTCGGCTGCGGGCCGGTGGTGGCTGGTTGCGCAGTTCCCCGCGCCCACCAGCTACGCCGGGCAACGTCACCCCGCTACCCGCCACCCGCGGAGCGCCCCTCATCAAACCGACGCCGAGATCGTCTGGATGACCCGGTCGCGCTCCGCGTCCTCGCCGTACGCGTCGAGGTGGATCTCGCCGGCCGCCAGGACGACGACCCGGTCGGCGACCTCCAGGACCTCGTCGACGTCGGCGGACAGGACCAGGACCGCCGCCCCCTCCGCCGCCAGCGCACGCGCACGACGTCCGATGTCCCGCCGCGCACCGATGTCCACCCCTCGGAACGGCTCGTCCAGGATCAGGACACGCGGGCGCTCGGCGAGCCAGCGGCCGACGACGACCTTCTGCTGGTTGCCGCCGGACAGCTCCTCGACGGTGGAGTGCTCGTCGCGGGCCACGACACCCAGCGCCTCGATCGTCTCGCGGCCGAGGGCGTCCTCCTTCGAGCGGTTCACCAGCCCGGCCGTCGAGAGGGACTTGAGGAACGGGAGCGAGATGTTCTGGGCCAGCGACCAGCCGGGGACCAGGGCGTCCGCGTGCCGGTCCTCGGGGACCAGGTGGACGCCGGCCCGGATCGCGTCGGCGGGGCGGCGGGGCTCGTACGCCTTGCCGCCGAGTTCCACGGCTCCGGTGGTGAAGGGCTCCGCGCCGAAGAGGCCTCGGGCCAGCTCGGTCTTGCCCGCGCCCAACAGGCCTACGACGCCGGTGACTTCGCCCGCTCGCAGGTCCAGATCCTGAGGGGTACGGCCCTCCAGGAGCCGTACGCCACGAAGCGAGAGCAGGATCTCGCCCTGCGAGCCCTGCGCCCCCTGCTCTCCCGCGCGCTGCGGACGTGCCGTGGTCGCCTCCTGGGCCTGGGCGAGCATCGCGCGCAGGGCGCTGTCCCAGTCGAAGGGCTTGATCTGGTCCTCGGTGAGACGGCCGTCTCGCAGGACGACCAGGCGGTCGGCCAGCGCGTCGATCTCGCCGAGGCGGTGGGAGACGTAGAGGACCGCGATGCCGTCGTCGCGCATCTTCTCCACCAGCGCGAAGAGGCGTTCCGCCTCGGCGGCGGAGAGGGCCGAGGTCGGCTCGTCGAGGATGAGGAGCCGGGGGCGGGTGGCCAGGGCGCGGGCCAGGATCAGCAACTGGCGGTCGGAGATGCCGAGTTCGGTGACGTCCCGCTTGAGCAGGGCGTCGCTCCAGCCGAGGTCGAGGGCCGACTGGATCTCGCGGGCGCGCGCGAGCACGCGGCGCCCGTTGAGGAACGGGTTGCCGCGTGCCTGGGCCAGCTCCTCGAAGACCAGGTTCTCGGCGACCGTGAGGCCGGGCACGATGCCCTCGCCGATCCGCTGGTGCACTGTCTGGATGCCCAACTGCCGGGCGGCAAGGGGGGATTGGAGGGCGGCCGGGGAGCCGTTCACCGTCACCTCGCCGCCGTGGTCCGTGTGGACGCCTGACAGGATCTTGATGAGCGTGGACTTGCCGGCCCCGTTCGCACCGAGCAGCGCGACGACGCTGCCCGGTGCGATGTCCAGCGAGACGGACTCCAGGACCGTCTTGCCGCCGAAGGCCATGCTGACGTCCCGCAGACTCACCGCGGGTTCAACAGGCGCCTCAGTGGGCGACATTGGCGATCCAGTCCGCCGTGCTGACCTGGGAGAGGTTCAGCGCGGGCAGCGCGGCGCGCAGCTGGTCCATGTTCTGGATGTTCTTGCTCTTCAGGAAGTCCTGGGTGATGGCGACGGCCGGGAACTCGACCGAGGTCTTGTTCAGCTGACCGGCCAGCTCCAGGGCCGTCGTACGGACGACGGCCGCGCCGACGGCGGACGGGTCGGTGCCCGCGGTGGCGACCCAGGGGCTGTCGGCGGCCGTCATGTTCTGGATGTCGGCGTTGGAGACGTCCGCGCCGAACACCTTCACCTTGTCCTGGAGCTTCTTGTTCTGCACGGCGAGGACGGTGCCCTTGGCCAGCTCGTCGTAGGGGGCGAAGATGCCCGTCACGTCCGAGTGCTGGGTGAGCGCGGCGGAGACCAGGGGAACGTTGTCAGTGGCCGTGGAGTCGGTGACCTTGCCGACCTTGAAGGCCTGCTTCCAGCCGTTGGCGTCGACCGTCGACTTCCAGACACTGTCGCGCTTGTCGAGGGCCGCGTAGCCGGCGACGTTGACGTAGCCGACCTTGGCGTCCTTGCCGAGTTCCTTGCCCATCACGTCGAGGACGGCCTGGGCCATGCTCGCGTCGTCCTGCTTGGTGCTGATGACGCCCTTGGTCGTGGTCTCGACGTCGTAGACGACGACCTTGATGCCCTTCTTCACCGCCTTGTCGATCTCCGGCTGGATCGTCGAGGGGAAGCCGTGGTCGACGATGATCGCCTGCGCGCCGGAGTTGATCGCTGAGGACAGGTCGGTGGCCTGCTTGGCGTTGTCGGCCTGGGCGTCGTACACCGTCAGGTCGATGCCGAGGGCCTTGGCCTGCGCCTTCGCGCCGTTGCCCCACTGCTCGAAGTAGTCGCCGGCGCCGCTCTGGCGGACCAGCGCGACCTTGACCGCGCCCTTGCCGAAGGGGGCGGGCTTCGTGCCGGTGGCGGCGGACGCGGAGGCGGCGGTGTCACCCGCGGTGTCCGTGGAGGCGTTCGTCGACTGCGAGCAGCCCGCGAGGAACAGCGCCGAGACGGAGGCCAGCGAGAGCGCGGCGAGGGGCAGACGGGTGCGGGACATGCGGGACTCCAGGGGCAGGGGCAGTACGGGGTGTGGGTGTGCGGGGGGGAATGAGGATGAAGGGGGTGATGGCCGACGGGCGCCAAGGGGAGGCGACGTGGGGCGGAACGCGCGCCACGGCCGAGGGCGTCTCGGGTACTCCGGGTCAGGTCAGCGACAGCGGGCTGTGGTCGACCGGAGCAAGTCCACGTACAGCCGCCGCACGAGCAGCAGCGTCTTCATAGGGAGATCATGAGAACGTTTCCAGCCATTCGTCAAAGCCCTGGACAATTGATCTCACTATCTGGAACGCCGGATTCGTCACACTCTGCCGACCCGCCGGCGGGAGTTACCATCACGGAACCGGCACCCGACCCGGGACAGTGAGGCTCCGATGATGACGACACCCTGCGCGACAGCGGTACGACGCTGTACCGGCGCGCTGTGTCGCGGCTGTCGCGACTGACGACCGGCCCCGGCCCGCCTCCTTTCCCGTCCTGCGCCGCTCACCCCGGTTCTCGTTTCGCCGCCCTCCCCCCCCTCCGAGCCATCTGGAGTTGCTCCCATGACCCTGCTGACGACCTGGCCCGAGTCCGGCCCGGAGACCGTCGTTCGCCGTACGTCCGACCCGGCGGAGATCGCCGCCGCGCTGGCCCCGATCGGGGTGCGCTACGAGCAGTGGCCGATTCGCGAGGACGTCCCCGCGGACGCCGACAGCGACACCGTGTTCGCCGCGTACGGCCCGGAGATCGACAAGCTGAACGCCGAGGAGGGCTTCACCACGGTCGACGTCCTCGGGCTGCACCCGAGCGACGACCCGGGGTTCCCTGCAAAGGCGAAGGCGGCCCGCGAGAAGTTCCTCCAGGAGCACACTCACGACGACGATGACGAGGTCCGCTTCTTCGTCTCCGGGTCCGGCATCTTCTATCTGCACGTGAACGGCGAGGTCCACGCCGTGTACTGCGAGAAGGGCGACCTGCTGGGCGTGCCGCGCGGCACCACGCACTGGTTCGACATGGGCACCAGCCCGGCCTTCACCGCGATCCGCTTCTTCCACGAGGAGGACGGCTGGATCGGCAGCTTCACCGGCTCGACGATCGCCTCGCAGTTCCCGGACTACGACACGATCGACGCCGGGTACCAGCAGGACAGGGCCGCCGCGTGACCCTGCGGGACACGGAGAACAGCACGTACGACGTGGACGCCGTGGTGCTCGACATCGAGGGCACCACGAGCGCCACGGGCTTCGTCGTCGACGTGCTGTACCCGTACTCGCGCTCTCGTTTCGGAGCACTGCTCTCGGAGCGGAGCGGTGATCCGGAGGTGGCGCGTGCGGTGGCGCAGGTGCGCGAGCTGATCGGCGACCCGGACGCAGACGCCGTACTCGTCGAGAAGACCCTCAACACCTGGCTCGACGAGGACCGCAAGGCCACGCCCCTCAAGACCCTCCAGGGCGTCATCTGGTCCGAGGGCTTCGCCCGCGGCGACCTCGTCTCGCACTTCTACGACGACGTCCTGCCGCGGTTGCGCAGCTGGCACGCGGCGGGCCTCGCGTTGTACGTCTACTCCTCGGGGTCGGTGGCCGCGCAGCGCGCGTGGTTCGCCAGCACCCCGGAGGGCGACCTCACCTCGCTGGTCTCCGGTTTCTACGACACCGAGAACGCCGGCGCCAAGCAGGAGCCGGAGTCGTACGGCCGTATCGCCGCCGCGACCGGTCGTGAACCGTCCCGTCTCCTCTTCCTCTCCGACCGCCCCGGCGAACTGGACGCGGCCCTCGCGGCAGGCTGGCACGCCGTCGGGATCCGGCGACCCGGGGAGCCGTACTTCGAGCAGGGCGTCGGCGACCACGCGCAGGCGGGGACGTTCGACGGGATCAGCATCACCAGCACTACCGGTACCAGCAGTTCGAGGAGCACCACGTGACCGCCGACATCAGCACGCTCGACCTCGATGAGGCCGGGGCGGTACTCGCCGCCGAGTCCGCCCGGTTCGCCTCCTTCGGCTGGATGCGGGGCACCTCCGGGAACCTGTCCGTGGTCCTGACCCGCGATCCGCTGCTCCTCGCGGTCACCGCGAGCGGTCACGACAAGGGTGAACTGACGCCCGCCGATGTCGTGTTGGTCGACGCGCGGGGCGCGGCCGTGAACGGCGGCAAGCCGTCCGCCGAGGCCGAGCTGCACGCCCGGGTCGCCGCGCTGACCGGCGCCGGTGCGGTGGTGCACGTACACACCGTGGCGTCCGTGGCGATGGGCCGGCGTGAGCCGGGCGGGATCGTGTTCAAGGACATCGAGATGCTCAAGGGTGTCGGCCAGCCCGCGCACGACGTCGAGGTGACCCTGCCGGTCATCGCCAACAGCCAGGACATGAAGGTGCTCGGGGACCGCCTGGAGGCGGCTCGTGACCCCCGGATGCCGGCCGTGGTGGTCGCGGGGCACGGGCTGTATGTGTGGGGGGAGAATCCCCGCCAGGCCCGGCACCACACCGAAGTCGTCGAGTGGCTCCTGGAGTTGGAACTCTCGCCGCGCTGACGGCGCTCGCGGAGCAGCAGTGAGGGGTCCCCGGGAAACCGGGGACCCCTCACTGCTGCTCATTCGTCTACTTCAAGCGGTCGCCCGGGAGTTCGCCCGCCGAGACCTCCAACACGCCCCGCTCGGTGACCAGTCCGGTCACCAGCCGACCCGGTGTCACGTCGAACGCGGGATTGTGGCCACGCGACTCGGCGGGAGCCGTCCGTACGCCCGCCCACTCCAACACCTCGGCCTCGCCCCGGAGTTCGATGTGGATGTCGTCTCCGGTGGCCGTCGCCAGGTCGACCGTGGTCGTCGGTGCCGCCACCAGGAACGGGATTCCGGCGTCCGCGCAGGCCAGTGCGACCCCGACCGTGCCGACCTTGTTGGCGGTGTCGCCGTTGGCGGCGATCCGGTCGGCGCCGACGATCGCCGCGTCGACCTCGCCGCGCAGGATGGTGCCGGCGGCGGCCCCGTCCGCCTGGACGTAGTGCGGGATGCCCTCCTGGACCAACTCCCAGGCGGTCAGGCGTGATCCCTGGAGCAGCGGGCGCGTCTCGTCGGCGTACACGACCTCCAGCCGCCCGCGCGCGTGCAGTTCACGGATGACGCCGAGTGCCGTACCCCATCCGGCCGTTGCGAGTGCGCCGGTGTTGCAGTGGGTGAGGATGCGCAGCGGGCGATCACCGGCGCTGGCGGCAAGCTTCTTGAGCAGCCAGTCGGCGCCGTGCGCGCCCATCGCCCGGTTGGCCTCGACGTCTTCTCGCTGGACGGCGGCGGCCTCGTCGAGCACCGCCGCCAGGCCCTCCTCGAAGCGGGTCATGACCCGGTCCACGCACACCATCAGGTTGACGGCCGTCGGCCGGGCCTCGCGGATGCGGGCCACTGCCGCGCGCACCTGCTCCTCGGTCCAGCCCTCGCGCTCCCCTTCGATCAGCGCCAGCGCGACCCCGTACGCGCCCGCCGCGCCGATCGCGGGGGCGCCGCGTACGACGAGCCGCTGGATCGCGTCCACCAGGGTGTCCACATCGCGGACATCCACGGTCTCGTTGCGGTGCGGGAGCAGGGTCTGGTCGATGAGCGCGAGGCTGTTTCCGGTCCAGCCGACGGCGCACAGTTCCTGGGACATGGCGGGACGCTCCTGAAGTTCCGACGGTGCGCGACACCGTACATGACCTCGGAGAACCTCGAAGAACCACAGTTCGAGACAGCTGGACGGGTGGCCGAATTCCGGTGTTAGAGTCCAGGACCCGCATGCGTAAGGCCCAGGTGAAGGAGGACACGTGCTGCTCACGACGCGCCGTTTCCTCGACCACGGCCGGTGTGCGAGCGACGGCTGTCGACGCTGACCCGTCCCCCTCGGCGTCCCCGGTTCCGTCCCGCTTCCCCCCTCTCCCTCCTCTCCCCCACGCCCTCCCCACGCCTCCCCCGCTTTCCCTCCCGTGCTCAGCGCCGAGCGCGGGCTGTGCCTTACGTTCCTCCGGAAGGTCCCCGATGTCTCGCAGATCCCGTCGTACGCTCCCGCTCGCCGCCATGTCCGTGCTGCTCGTCGCCGGTGCGACCGCCTGCAACGCCGCCGCGAAGGACGACGCGTCCGCCGACAGCAGTGCTTCGGCCGGGGGCAAGTCGTTCACGCTGGTCACGCCGGACGCCGTCGGGCAGAACGAGTTCCTCAAGCTGGCTGTCACCGGTGTCGAGGCCGCCGCGAAGGCGCACGACGGGACCTCGAAGGTGTTCCAGTCCACGGACACCGCGTCTCAGCAGCAGAACGTGCAGGCGGCCGTGGACGCGGCGCCGGACGTCGTCGTACTGGTCGGCTTCGAGTTCGCGGACCTGGTCGCGCAGCAGGCCGCCGCGCACCCCAAGCAGCAGTTCCTGATGATCGACGCGTGCACCACGAAGGCGTTCGACAACGTCAGCTGCGAGGTCTTCCGTGAGCACGAGGGTGTCTTCCTCGCGGGCGCCGAGGCCGGGCTGCTGACCAAGAGCGGCAAGGTCGGCGCGGTGGACGTGCTGGACACGCCCGTGTTCCGGCGCTTCAGCGACCCGTTCGCGGCCGGTGCCCAGCATGTGGCCCCGAAGACCAAGACCGGTACGCGCTTCGTCGGCGGCCAGTCCCCGTTCGACGACTCGGCGCGCGCCAAGGAACAGGCGAACGACCTGCTGTCCGACGGCTACGACCAGCTGATGGCGGCTGCGGCGGCCGGCAACTACGGCGTGTTCGAGGCGGCCAAGGCCAAGGGCGCGTTCGCGTACGGCGTGGACGTCAACCAGTGCCCCTCGGCGCCCGGCACGGTCGTCGACAATGTGATCAAGCGCACGGACGTCGCCGTGGAGAAGGGCATCGAGCAGGTCCTCGGCGGCCAGACGGGCACGACCACCTCGTACGGACTGAAGGAGAGCGGCATCAGCCTCACCGGGCTGGAGAAGGGCGTCGACTCGTCCCAGTGCGTGATCGCGAAGCACCCCGACGTCCTGAAGAAGGTCACGGCGCTGCGCGACCAGATCGTGTCCGGAGAGCTGACGGTCGATGACCCCGCCGCCGCCAGCTGACATGCGGGAGGCTGCGGTCGAGCTGCGGGGAATCACCAAGCGGTTCCCCGGCACGCTCGCCAACGACGCCGTCGACCTCACCGTCTCACGGGGTGAGATCCACGCGCTGATGGGCGAGAACGGCGCCGGCAAGTCGACGCTGATGTCCGTCCTGTACGGAATGGAGCGTCCGGATGCCGGGACGGTCCACGTCGACGGCCGCGAGGTCACCTTCTCCGACCCCGGCGACGCGATGGCCGCCGGGCTCGGCATGGTCCACCAGAGCTTCAAGCTGTTCGACTCGCTGACGGTCGCCGAAAATGTGGTGTACGCCGCCGAGCCGCGCCGTTTCGGTCTGGTGGACCGGGGCGCGGCCCGCCGCCGGGTCCGAGAGCTGGCCGAGGAGCACGGGCTGGCGGTCGATCCGGACGCCCTGGTCGGCGACCTGCCCGTGGGGCTGCGCCAACGCGTCGAGATCCTCAAGCTGCTGCACCGGGGCGCCCGGACGCTGATCCTCGACGAACCGACCGCCGTCCTCACCCCGGCCGAGGCGGACGCCCTGTTCGCGGTCCTCAAGTCCCTTGCCGCACAAGGCCGTACGGTCATCCTGGTCACGCACAAGCTCCGCGAGGTCCTCGAAGGCAGCGACAACGTCACGGTGTTGCGGGACGGCCGGGTCGTCGCCCGGCTGGTCACCGCAGAGACGTCCGCCGCCGACATCGCCGCCGCGATGACCGGCCGCGCGGTGGAGCTGGACCGCGTCCACGCCTCCGGCACCCCGGGCGCCACCGTCCTCGACGTCACCGACCTTGCCACGGACGGCGTACGGGGAGTCCAACTCGCCGTCCGCGCAGGGGAGATCGTCGGTATCGCGGGCGTCGCGGGCAACGGCCAGAGCGAGCTGGTGGAGGCCCTGGCCGGGCTCCGTCCGGTGACCGCCGGCCGGGTCGCGCTGCTCGGCGACGACATCACCCACGCCTCGGCGACCGAACGCCGCGCCCGGGGCCTCGCGTACGTCCCCGAGGACCGGCACGCCGTCGGTACGGCGCCTGCCGCGTCGGTCGCGGACAACCTCGCGATGGGCCACCACCGTACGTCGCTGTCCTCGCGCGGGTTGCTGCCGCCGACGGCCGTACGGGGTCACGCGCAACGCCTGATCGAACGCTTCGGCATCAAGGCGTCCTCCCCGGAGGTGCCCGCGTCCTCGCTGTCCGGCGGCAATCTCCAGAAGCTGCTCATCGGGCGCGAACTCGCCCACGACGCACCCCTGTTGCTCGTCGAGCAGCCGACGCGCGGCGTCGACATCGGCGCCGTCCAGAACATCCACGACCAGCTGATCGCCTACCGCGACGCGGGCCACGCCGTGCTGCTCGTCTCGGCCGAGCTGAGCGAGATCCGGGGGCTCGCGGACCGGGTCCTGGTGATGTACGAGGGCCGCGTGACGGCGTCGTACGACAAGGCCGAGGCGGACGAGCGGACGCTGGGGCTCGCGATGGCGGGCGGGCCCGCGCCGACGGAGGTCAGGGACTGACATGCATCGAATAAAGGCAGTTGTCGCCTCCCCCGTCGCCTTCTCCGTGCTCGCCGGGGTCGTCATCGGCGCCCTGTTCCTCGTCGGGACCGGCGCCGATCCGGTCGCCGCGTACGAGGCGGTCATCACCGGTTCGCTGGGGGCCGACGGGATCGGGTCGACGCTGACCACCCTGACGAGCGTGCTGGGACTGGCCCTCGCGCTGGCCGTTCCGCTGCGCGCCGGGCTCATCAACCTGGGCGGGGACGGGCAGTTGGTGCTCGGCGGGATGGCGGCGGCCGTGACGGGGCTGTACTCGCCGCTGCCCGCGCCGCTCACCGTCGTCCTCTCGCTGCTCGCGGGCATGGCCGCCGGTGCCGGGTACGCGGCCCTGGCCGCCGTGTGCGAGAACCGGTTCGGCGTACCGCTGCTGGTGAGCAGCCTGCTGCTGAGCTATCCGGCGGCGTCCTTCGCCTCCTACCTGGCCCGCTATCCGCTGAAGGAGCCCGGCTCCAGCCTCCCCCAGACCCGGCAACTCCCGGACGGGGTAGCGCTGGCCACCTTCGGTTCGTCGACCGTGACGGTCGGACTGCTGCTGGTGGTCGTGGCCGCTGCCGCCTACTGGTTCACCGACCGACGCACCGCGTTCGGCTACGAGATGCGGATGACCGGCCTCAACGCCCGCTTCTCCGCGTACGCGGGTGTCGAGCGCAAGGGCCTGACGCTGCGGCTGATGGCGGTGTCGGGCGCGCTGGCCGGACTCGTGGGCGCCATAGGGGTGTTGAGCTTCCCGTACCGCTTCCTGGACGGTTCGCTCACCGCCTCCGGCTACACCTGGACGGGACTGACGGCGGCCCTGCTCGCGGCTGCCTCCCCCGTCGGGACGGTCCTGGCCTCCTTCTTCTTCGCCGTGCTGCAAGTGGGCGGCCTGTCGATGGAGCGGACGACCGAGGTGCCGCGCGAGCTGACGCAGGTGCTCCAGGCGATCGTGATCGTGTTCCTGGCGGCGCGACTGCGCTTCCCCCAGTGGTGGTTCAACCGTCGCAAGGAGGCGGTGTGATGTTCTTCGACTCCGATCTCCTCATGTCGGCGCTGCGCGCGCTGACGCCCATCCTGCTGGCCGCGCTCGGCGGGGCCGTCTGCGAGCGTGCGGGCGTCTTCAACATCGGCCTCGAAGGCATGATGCTGATGGGCTGCTTCACCGCCGTGGCCACGAGCTGGTTCACCGGCAGCCCCTGGCTCGGCGTCCTGGCGGCGGCCCTCGCCTCCGCCGCGTACTCGCTCATCCTGGCCGTGGGCGCGGTCACCCTGCGCGGGGACGCGGTGGTGCTCGGAATCGCCCTGAATCTGCTGGCGGTTGGCCTCACCAGCTTCCTCCTCCGTACCGTCTTCGGTGTGCAGGGCACTTTTGACGATCCGTCACTGGCCGGGCTGCCGTTGGTCGGTGGCTTCTCGCCGCTCGCCTATCTGGCGTGGGCGTCGGTCGGCGTGGCCGCGCTGATGCTGTCCCGGCATGTGTGGGGGCTCCGGCTGCGCGGGGTCGGCGAGGCACCGGACGCGGCGGCCACGCTCGGGGTGAGCCCGGTCAAGTACCAGTACGCGGCCGTGCTCGTCTCGGGTGTGCTGTGCGGGCTCGCGGGGGCCCAACTCGCCCTCGGCAACGTCACCTTGTTCTCGGAGAACATGACGGCGGGGCGCGGCTGGATCGCCGTCGTCGCGGTGATGCTGGGCCGTGCGCTGCCGTTCGGGGTGCTGCTGGCGGCGCTGCTGTTCGGTGTCGCGGAGGCGGCCGGCTTCCGGCTCCAGGGCCTCGGTCTGCCGCAGCAGGCGACCGACGCGGCGCCGTACGTCGTCACGCTCGGCGCCCTCTTCCTGACGACGGCCCGCCGCCGTCGCCGTACCCCTGCCACGTCCACCACCGCCGACCCAACTCCCACCGGAGCCGTTTCATGACGCAGGACCTGTTGCCCGTCACCCGGATACCCCGCACGGGGCTGCCGCCGCGCGCGCTGGTCGTCGGCGACCCGCAGCGTGCCGCTCTCGTCGGCGCGAAGCTGGAGGGCGCGCGGGAGGTGTCGTACCACCGCGAATACCGGGTGTTCAGCGGGAGTTGGAAGGGCGTGCCGGTGCTGGTCGCCTCGCACGGGGTGGGCGGCCCGGGGGCGATCCTGCTGTTCCAGGAGCTGGCGGACGCCGGTGTGCGGACCTTCCTGCGGTTCGGTACGGCCGGTGCGATGCGGCCGGGGATCGGCGACGGCGACCTCGTGATCGCGGAGGCGGCCGTCCGGGACGACGGTGTCACCCAGCAGTTGCTGCCCCCGGAGTACCCGGCGGTGTCCTCCCCGGAGGCGGTGCTCGCGCTCCAGCGGGCGGCGCGCGAGGCGGGCGCCCCGCACCACCGGGGCATCGTGTGGACGCGGGCCGCCTTCCAGCCCGGTCTGCTCCCCCTCTTCTCCTACGAGGGCGCCGGACTCGCCGCCATCGAGATGGAGTTGAGCGCGCTGCTGGTGACCGCATCGCTGCGCGGACTGGTCGCGGGCGGAGTGGTCGTCGTCGACGGGGCGAACGCCGATGAACTGGTCGACGAGACCGTCACCGGCGGCTACAACCCGCACCGGGAGGTCGTCGCGGAGGGTGTGGAGCGCGGCGCGGTGGTGTCGCTGGAGGCGCTGCGGCTGCTGGCGGAGGCCGAGGCCGAGAACGAGTCCGGGGAGCCCCTCGTATGAGTGAGTCTCAGCGTGAACCGATCGACCTGCTCGTCCACGGCGGCGACGTGCTCACAGTCGACGAGGCCGGAACCGTTGTTCACACCGGGGCCGTCGCCGTGCGCGACGGCGAGATCGTCGCCGTAGGACCGGCTTCCGAGCTGACAACTCGGTTCACAGCCACCGAGTCCCTTGACGCCTCGAACTGCCTGATCCTGCCCGGCCTCGTCAACACGCACACCCACCTCGCGATGACGCTCCTGCGCGGCCGGGCCGACGACGTCACCCTTCAGGGCTTCCTGGAGCGCGTGCTCAAGTGGGAGGCGCAGCTGCTCTCGCCGGAGAACGTGGCGGCGGCCGTCCGGCTCGCGGTCGCCGAGAGCGTGCGCGCCGGGGTGACCTCGGCCCTCGACATGTACTGGTTCCACGAGGCGGCCGAACAGGCGGCCCGTGAGGCGGGCTGGCGGCTGCACACCGGCCCCACCTTCATGGACGTACCGCAGCCGCCCGACGGCATCGCCTACGAGGACCGGCTGGCCTGGGCTCGCCAGGACCTGGAGTCGCGCGGCAGCCCGCGCCCCGGGTTCCGCCCGATCCTCTTCGCGCACTCCACCTACACCCTCTCCCCCGACCAGTTGGTCGAGATCGCCGCCCTGGCACGGGAGTTCGGCGCGCTGCTGCACATCCACGCCGCCGAGAACGCGACCGAGGTCGCCACCGTCGAGGTCAAGTACGGCAAGCGCCCTGTCGAGTTGCTCGACTCGATCGGGCTGCTCGGCCCCGACCTGCTGCTGGCCCACGCCGTGGACCTGACCGGGCCGGAGATCGCGGCGCTGGCCCGCACCGGCACGGCCGTCGCCCACTGTCCGGTCTCCAATCTGAAGCTCGGCTGCGGTATCGCGCCCGTGCCCCGGCTGCTCAGCGCGGGCGTCACGGTCGGCCTCGGCACGGACGGGGCCGTCAGCTCCAACACCCTGGACGTGCTGGGGGCGGTCCGCCAGGCGGCCCTGGTGCACAAGGCGGGCGGCGACCCCACGGCCGTCGGCGCCGAGCAGGCCGTACGCATGGCGACCGTCGAGGGCGCTAAGGCGCTGGGCCTGGGCGACCGGCTGGGCTCGCTGGAGGTGGGCAAGCGGGCCGACCTGATCGTGCTCGACCTGAACGCCCCGCATCTGCGGCCCCGGCACGACCCCTGGTCGACGCTCGCGTACGCGGCGCACTCGGCGGACGTCCGGGACACCGTCGTGGACGGCAGGGTGCTGATGCGGAACCGGACCCTCACCACGATCGACGAGGCCGCCGCCCTCGCCGACCTGGAAGCACTCGCCTGAAAACCGAACCGGCAGCGCGCGGGTACCGTTTCCGCCACCCTTGGGGGACCCTCGTACGGGCTGACATCGCACTTTGCGTCCCGTTCAGCCCACTGAACCCCCATAATGGCCTGAGACATCGGATGTCTGAACGACAGGTCTGCACGACAGGTCAGAACGGCAGGGAGGCCCGCCATGGCAGTCACCGACGAGGCGATCGAGAAGATCAAGGGAATGATCGTCTCCGGGTCGCTGCGCCCCGGCGACCGGCTGCCCAAGGAGAGCGAGCTGGCGGCCGAACTCGGCCTGTCCCGCAACTCCTTGCGGGAGGCGGTGCGCGCCCTGTCGCTCATCCGGATCCTCGACGTGCGGCAGGGCGACGGCACCTATGTCACCAGTCTCGATCCCCAACTCCTCCTCGAAGCACTGAGTTTCGTCGTCGACTTCCACCGCGACGACACGGTCCTGGAGTTCCTGGCCGTGCGCCGCATCCTGGAACCGGCCGCGACCGCGATGGCGGCGGCGCGCATCAGCGAGCAGCAACTGGACGCGCTCTCCGCCCAGTTGGACCGGCTCGGCGGAGCGCCGTCGGTGGAGGAACTGGTCGCCGCCGACCTGGAGTTCCACCGGGGCATCGTGCAGAGCTCCGGCAACTCGGTGCTCTGTTCGCTGCTCGACGGTCTGTCCGGGCCCACCACCCGGGCCCGGATCTGGCGCGGGCTGACCCAGGAGGACGCGGTCAGCCGTACGCTGCACGAGCACCGGGCGATCCTGGGCGCCCTGCGCGACCGGGACGCGGAGGCGGCGCGGTCGTGGGCGACGGTGCACATCGCGAGCGTGGAGCAGTGGCTCAGGTCGACCCTCTGACCCCCTCACTTGTGAGGGGGGTGGTGCGGGGTGGCTCAAGGGTGGTGTTTACGGGCGTCCATCGGGGCAGTGATCCGTTCACTCCCCCGTGCAAGGGGGCTGCGGGCGCCCCCGCCACACGCCGTAAGGTTGGGTGGTCAAACGAGGGCACGTCGGAAGGAGGCGCTGGGTGATCGAGCTGGAGGGGGTTCCCGAGCTGATCGACCCAGTCATGGTGGCCGCGTTCGAGGGTTGGAACGACGCAGGCGACGCCGCTTCCAGCGCGGTCGCGCATCTGGACCGGGAGTGGAAGGGCGAGGTGTTCGCGGCGCTCGACGCCGAGGACTACTACGACTTCCAGGTCAACCGCCCCACCGTGTGGCTGGATGCCGGTGTGCGCAAGATCACCTGGCCGACGACAAGGTTGTCGGTGGTCCGGGTGGGCGGCGACAAGCCCCGTGACCTGGTCCTGGTCCGGGGCATCGAGCCGTCGATGCGCTGGCGCTCGTTCTGCAACGAGCTGCTTGGCTTCGCGCACGAACTGGGTGTGGAGCTGGTGGTGATCCTGGGCGCCCTGCTCGGTGACACCCCGCACACCCGTCCGGTTCCGGTCAGCGGGGTCACCTCCGACCCGGATCTGGCCCAGCGGATGGACCTGGAGGAGACCAAGTACGAGGGCCCCACGGGCATCGTCGGCATCCTCCAGGAGGCGTGCACGCACGCGGGCGTACCGGCGGTGTCGCTGTGGGCGGCGGTCCCGCACTACGTCTCGCAGCCGCCCAACCCGAAGGCCACGCTGTCCCTCCTGAACCGTCTGGAGGACCTGATCGACGTCCGCATCCCGCTGGGCGAGCTGCCCGAGGACGCGCGCGCCTGGCAGGTGGGCGTGGACCAGCTGGCCGCCGAGGACAGCGAGGTCGCGGAGTACGTGCAGACGCTGGAGGAGGCCAGGGACACCGCCGAGCTGCCCGAGGCGACGGGCGAGGCGATCGCACGCGAGTTCGAACGCTATCTGCGCCGCCGTGACGGCGGCGGCCCCGGGGGCCCCGGTCCGGTCCCCGGCGGCCACGCCACGGCGGACGGCACGGACAGCGCGTCGTACCTCCGCGACAACCCGGCCGCACCCCGCCCGAAGCCGCAGCCGCCGAAACCGCCCCAGCTCCCGAGCACGGACGACGAGGACCCGCCGGCGGAGGACTGACCCGGTCGGACCGGACGGCGGGAAGGGCCGGTGCGCACCACGCGCACCGGCCCTTCCCCCGTGTACGGAATCCGTCAGCGGTCGACGGCGACCACGGCGTACGTCGTGTCGGGCGTCGGCGTCGTGGTGAAGCGGGCGTTGGGCAGATACAGCCGGTTGCGGTACGCGGCCACGGTCGTCGGCACATCGAAGTCCGGGTCGGTGACGCGCCGCCGGAAGACCCCGCTGCTGCCGTCCGGGGAGAGCGTGAACACGTCGATCGCGTTCTGCCGGTTCTGTACGACGTACAGCGTGCGCCCGATCAGCAGCAGACCGTCGCCGTTGGTGAGCGGCGCCGCGTCCCCGAGCCCGACAAGCCGGGTGACCCCGGTGCGCGGGTCCACCCGGTGCAGTCCGCCGACCCCGGACTGGACGACGAGCAGCGCCTTTCCGTCGGGGGTGGCGGTGATGCCGTTGGCGTTGACGACCTCGCCGGGCACCTGGCTCCAGTCACCGCTCAGGGTGATCCGTACGACGTCGGAGGCGTCCGGCAGCGCGCCGCCCCGGCCGAGCGGGAGGACGTACAGAGCGGGCTGGAACGAGTCGGTGAAGACCGCCGCGCGCTTGGTCAGGAACACGTCGTTGGCGAAGGTGGGGGTCGCCGTGGTGAGGGCGTAGGAGGCGAGGACCGCGCCGGTACGGGTGTCCACGACGCGGGCGCCCTGGGCGCGGGCTGCGACGAACAGCCGTCCCTGGGCGTCGAGTTTGAGCCCGACGGAGGGGGTGCCGGGTCCGGCCGAGATGATCTCGCCGGCGCCGGTGCGCAGATCGGCGCGGTAGATCGAGCCGTCACCGAGCGAGCCCAGATAGGCGTAGGGGCCGGCTCCGGTGGCTATGCCTTCGGGGCGGAAACCGTTCGGCAGGGGTATCAGGGTCGGCAGGTTCTTCGGGGAGGCGGCGGCCGGTGAGGCGACCAGGGCGGCGGACACGGTGGCGGCTCCCGCGACGAGGAGTCCGCGGCGGCTGACTTGGCGTGCGAAGGAACCGTGTGTGGGTGCCACGGGGTTTCCTTCCAGGAAGGGACCGGCAGTTGGCCGGTCCTGCGGGTCAACTGACCCCGCCACCACATCACATGTCCACTCGCACCACACCCTGCCACAGTGAGTCGACAGCACCTCGACAGCAAGGACGCACCGAAGAGCCCTGTTTGGCACCCGCACGGACCGAAGGGAGCGGTTTGCGATGACCGACCAGGTACAGCCGGGAATCACCTGTCGTGCGGCCGGGCAGGAACTGATCGTCGTCGCCCGCCCCGAGGTCCGGCTCCGGGCCAGGCCCGACGGTGTGCGCTCGGCGGCCGGTGCGGACGTGTCGGCGCTCGGCCGGTTCCTCGGTGCCGAACGACTCGTCCTGGAACCGCTGTTCGGCGGCGAGGAGCGACTCCGGCCGACCACGACCGACGGCCTGCCCGACCTCGCGTTGTTCTACCGGGTGCGCGGCGGCGAGGCGCGGGTCCGTGAACTGCGGTCGGGGATCGCCGAGTTGCCGGGCATCGACACGGCGTACGTCAAACCGGGCGCCCTGCCCGCCACTTCGCGGGCGACGGGAGCGAGCGCGGCGGAGGAGGGTGCGGCGGACGCGGGCGCCACAGCGACCCCCGACCTCACCGGCCGGCAGGGCTTTCTGCGGCCCGCGCCCGAGGGGGTGGACGCCCGGTGGGCGTGGGAGCGGCCGGGCGGTTCGGGGCGGGGCGTCACGGTGATCGACGTCGGAGGTGCCTGGGAGTTCGGCCACGAGGCGCTCGCCGCCGGGCTCGCGGGGGTGGTGGCCGGGACGCCGGTGGCCGACCTGGCCTGGCGCAACCACGGCACGTCCGTGCTGGGCGTGCTCGGCGGCGCCCGTGACGGGCGCGGGGTCACCGGGATCGTCCCGGACGCGGTGACGGCCGCCGTGTCCGTCCAGGGGCTCGGGACTGCCGCCGCGATCCACACCGCCGCCGGCCGGCTCGGTCCCGGAGACCTCGTCCTGGTCGGGCTGCACCGGCCGGGGCCGCGCTTCGACTTCGCGCTCCGGGAGGACCGGCGGGGCTGTATCGCCCTCGAATGGTGGCCGGACGACCACGCGGCCGTCCGGCACGCCACCGCCCGGGGCGTCCTCGTGGTGGCCGCCGCGGGCGACGGCCGCGAATCGCTCGACGACGGTGTGTACGAGCGCCGCCCGGACGGGTTCCCCGACTGGTGGCGCAACCCCTTCCACCCCGAACACCCCTCCTCCGGCGCGGTCCTGGTCGGCGCGGGCGCCCCGCCGCCCGGCACGCACGGGCGCGAGCACGGCCCCGACCGGTCCCGGCTCGCGTTCTCCAACCACGGGGCCCGGGTGGACGCGCAGGGCTGGGGCCACGAGGTCACGACGGCGGGCGGCTGCCTGGACCGGCCCGGTGATCTCCGGGGCGGCCCCGAGGAGATCGCCTGGTACACAGACACGTTCCGCGGGACCTCCGCCGCCGCGGCGACGGTGGCGGGCGCCCTGGCCGCGCTGCAGGGCATGCTCAAGGCGGCGGCCCGGCCGCCGATGAGCCCCGGAACGGCCCGTACGGTGCTGCGGGACACCGGTTCCCCGCAGCGGGACGCACCAGGCCGGCCTACCGCCGAGCGGATCGGGGGCCGGCCGGACATCAGGGCGGCGGTGACCCGGCTGCTGCCGGAGGCGGTCGGTTCGGGCCGCGCCGAGCGCTACTGGGACGAGCTGCTCCCTTACCCGCGCGAACTCCCGCCCAGACTCCGGCTGTTCGTGTCCGGCGCGTGGCGCAACCTCGACCGGCCGTCCCCCGAGATCCGGCAGGCGGTGCACAGGGCATTCGCGGGTGGCAGTCCGGACGTACGGGTGTGGTTCTCGGACGACGAGGTGGTGGGGCTGGTGATCGCCGGGTGAACGGCGGCGGGGCGCCGGGTGGTCGACCCACCCGGCGCCCCGCTTCCTGTACGGGTGTTTCTCGTTACAGCGCCACGCCCAGCAGGGCGTCCACGGCGCGGGACACGACGCCGGGTGCGCCCTCGTCCGTACCGCCCTGCTCGGTCTGGAGGGCCGCCCAGCGGTCCACGGCGGCCAGGGCCGTCGGGGCGTCCAGGTCGTTCGCCAGGGCCTCGCGCAGTTCCTCGACGAGCGCGTCGGCGGACGGGCCGTCCGGACGGGACACGGCGGCCCGCCAGCGTCCGAGGCGCTCGACGGCGTCCTCCAGCACCTGGTCGGTCCACTCCCAGTTGGCCCGGTAGTGGTGGGCGAGGAGCGCGAGCCTTATGGCGGCCGGGTCGACGCCCTCGCGGCGCAGCGCGGACACGAAGACGAGGTTGCCTCTGGACTTGGACATCTTCTCGCCGTCGAGCGCGACCATGCCGGCGTGGACGTACGCCTTGGCCATGGGGAACTCGCCGGTCAGCACCTGGGCGTGCGAGGCGCCCATCTCGTGGTGCGGGAAGGCGAGGTCGGAGCCGCCGCCCTGGACGTCGAAGCCCATCCCGAGGTGGTTGAGGGCGATGGCGACGCACTCGATGTGCCAGCCGGGGCGCCCTCGGCCGAGCGAGCCGCCGTCCCAGCTGGGCTCGCCCTCGCGGGCGGCCAGCCACAGCATCGGGTCGAGCGGGTTCTTCTTGCCGGGGCGGTCGGGGTCGCCGCCGCGCTCGGCGGACAGCAGGCGCATCGCGGCGGCGTCCAGGTTGGACACCCTGCCGAAGTCGGGGTCGGACTCGACGGAGAAGTAGACGTCCCCTTCGAGTTCGTAGGCGGCGCCGGCGTCCCGGAGGCGCTCGACGAGGGGCACGATGCCGGGTATCGCCTCGACGGCGCCGATGTAGTGCTCCGGGGGGAGCATCCGCAGGGCGGTCATGTCCTCGCGGAAGAGGGCGGTCTCCTTCTCGGCGAGGCCGGCCCAGTCGATGCCGTCGCGCTGCGCTCGCTCCAGCAGGGGGTCGTCGATGTCGGTGACGTTCTGGACGTAGTGAACCTGCCGCTTGGTGTCGAGCCACACGCGTTGGACGAGGTCGAACGCGTTGTAGGTCGCCGCGTGACCCATGTGGGTCGCGTCGTACGGGGTGATGCCGCAGACGTAGATACGGGCGACGGGACCGGGGTCGAGGGTGACGAGACCGCCGGTCGCGGTGTCGTGGATCCTCAGGTCGCGGCCCTGACCAGTCAGGGCGGGGACCTCGGAAGCGGGCCAGGCATGCATGTCATGAGCGTAACCGGACGGATGTTCCGTATACGAGCTGGACGGGGGTGAGATGGCCTGGAAGGCGGTCTTGCGAGATTCGTCTCAGTGTCGTAGGTGGGGGGTGGTGTCCCAATTCGTTTGCCTGCGGGCCGGTGGGGGCTTGTCGCGCAGTTCCCCGCGCCCCTAAAAGCGCCGGCTGGCCCTCTTCGTTTGGCCGCGGGCTCGGTGGGGGCTGGGCGCGCAGTTCCTCGCGCCCCTGACGGTCCCCCGCGTCCTCACACCGGGGGCCAGGGGATCGACGGCCACTCTCCGCTCGGTTCCGGGTGTTTGCCGGTCGACAGGAGTTGGTTCACCCTTGTGCGCGTCGCGGACACCTCCGCCGTGGTGATCAGGGCCTCCAGGCGGGTGCTCAGGGGGGCGCCCGGGGTCAGGGACGTGTGCAGGGATGTGAGAACCGACACTGCCTCCGCGGGGAGCGGGTCGCCTGCCCAGCCCCATAGCAGGGTGCGCAGCTTGTTCTCTGTGTTGAAGGTGACTCCGTGGTCGATGCCGTACAGGCGGCCCTCCTCGCCCGGCAGCAGATGGCCGCCCTTGCGGTCCGCGTTGTTGATCACCGCGTCCAGGACGGCCAGGCGGCGCAGGCGTTCGTCGTCCGCGTGGACGAGAAGTGCCGTCCTGCCCTCCCCCACCTCCGCGAAGGCGATCGCCTTCCAGCCGGGGCCGGGCTCCTCGGCGTCCAGCAGGGCCAGCAGCTGGGCCCCCTCCGCCGCCGCGTCGATCCACAGCTGGCACATGCCCTCGCCGTACGGGCCCTCTCGCAGCACCGTCGGCGGGATCAGACCCCAGCCGGTCGCCTCCGAGACCTCGTACGCCGCCAGCTCGCGCCCGGCGAGGGTGCCGTCGGGGAAGTCCCACAGGGGGCGTTCACCGGCCACCGGCTTGTAGATGCAGGCGGCCTCCTCGCCCTCGTACGAGACCGTGCAGTACAACGCCGCGTTCGACGCCTCGCTGATGCGCCCGCGTACGGTCAGCTCGCCCTTGGTGAGCAGTTCCGTGGGCGTGGGCGTGGGCGTGGGGGTGGCTTTCACGCTCCGCGGCGGTATCCGTTCTGGCGCGGACATACGTGTCCTTCCGGGTCGAGCGGGAGGCTGCACAGGGGGCACGGCGGCCGGCCGGCGTTGACGACGTCCAGGGCGCGCTTGGCGAAGGCGCGGGCCTGCGCGCCGGTGAGGCGGACGCGCAGCATCGGGGGGCCGTTCTCTTCGTCCTGGAGGAGCCGTTCCTCGGCCTCGGCGAGGTCCTCCTCGGAGTCGGCGTCCAGTTCCACCAGTGCCTGCGCCTCGACGATCATGCGCTGCTCGTCGCCGTCCCAGGCGAGCGCCATGGTGCCGACCCGGAACTCCTCCTCGACGGGGGTGTCGAGGGGCCGGGTGTCGGACACCTCGCCGGGGGCCACGGCCGGGACGGAGGCGTTGCCCCCGCTACGGCGTACGACCTCGTCGAGGAGTTCGTCCATGCGTTCGGCGAGCGCGGCGACCTGGGTCTTCTCCAGGGCCACGCTGGTCACCCGGGGACCCGCGGTGGCCTGGAGGAAGAACGTACGGCGCCCGGGCAGTCCGACCGTACCGGCCACGAAGCGGTCCGGGGGGTCGTAGAGGAACACCTGACGGGACACGTCCTGTCTCCATTGAATCGAATGAACCGGGATCGGAAGAATCTTGATCGGATGAATCTGGATCGACTGATTTTCGGCATTCGCGGTGCTGCCGCGACCGCTTCACCCTACTGCTGCCGACGATCACGGTGCGCCCGCACCACCCCCGACCGCGGCCTCCTCGCCCGGGGGCTCCTCGCGGGGCGCCAGGGAGGCGAAATCGCCGGTGTCGCCGAGGCGAACGAGAAATGGCCGGAGCCGGGTGTAGCGGATCGCGGTGACGGAGCACGGGTCGACGGACACCCGCTGGAAGAGGTCGAGATGGAGCCCGAGGGCGTCGGCGACCAGGGACTTGATGATGTCGCCGTGCGAGCACATGACGTAGACGGCGTCGGCGCCGTGCTCGGCCTCCACGCGCGCGTTCCACTCGCGTACGGCCTCCGCGGCGCGCGTCTGCATGGCCCGCATGGACTCGCCACCGGGGAAGGCGGCGGCGGTCGGGTGGCTCTGGACGACCTGCATCAGGGGCTCGTCCATCAGCTCGGCGAGCTTGCGCCCGGACCAGTCGCCGTAGTCGCACTCCGAGATCCGTTCCTCGGTGTGCGCGCGCAGCTCCGGGCGGGCGTCGAGCAGCGGCCGGACCGTCTCCTGGCAGCGCTGCAGCGGGCTGGTGACGACCTCCGAGATCGGCAGCCCGGCGAGCCGCCCGGGCAGTGCGGCGGCCTGCGCGGCTCCTCGTTCGTCGAGGGCGACGCCGGGGGTGCGGCCGGCGAGCACTCCGGAGGTGTTGGCGGTGGAACGTCCGTGCCGGACGAGGATCAGCGTGGGCATGCGGCCCAGGGTAGGCGTACGGATCGCCGTGGTACGCGGGGGTGCGTTTCCGGCCGTACGGCGGGAGAATTCGCACCGTGATCGTCGACTGCGCCATCTACCGCGACGGACGGCGGACGGAGGGCCCCGCGGACTTCTCCGCCGCCCTCGACACGTGCCGCACGCACCGGTCCGGGGACGCGTTCGTCTGGATCGGGCTGTACGAGCCCACGGAGAAGGAGTTCGACCGGGTCACGCAGGAGTTCGGACTGCATCCCCTGGCCGTGGAGGACGCCCTCAACGCGCATCAGCGGCCGAAGCTGGAGGTGTACGACGACTCGCTGTTCATGGTGCTCAAGCCGGTCGGCTACGAGCCGAAGGCGGACATCGTCTCCTCCGGCGAGATCATGGTCTTCATCGGCGACTCCTTCGTGGTGACCGTCCGGCACGGCGTGGAGGCGCCCCTGGCGGCCGTACGGCACCGGCTGGAGGCCGAGCCCGAGATGCTCCGGCACGGCCCCACCGCGGTGCTGTACTCGATCGCCGACGCGATCGTCGACCACTACGTGGAGGTGGCGGACGAGCTGGGCACCGACCTGGAGGAGCTGGAGGCGGAGGTGTTCTCGCCGTCCGGCGGCGGCTCGCGGAACACTGCGTCGCGGATCTACACCTTCAAGCGCCAGATCCTGGAGTTCCGCCGCGCCACCGGCCCCCTGGCGGCACCCCTGGGCAGGCTCTCGGGCACGGGCCTGTTCGGCGCGCGCGTGCCGTTCGTCCACGAGAAGGCGGAGCCCTTCTTCCGGGACGTCAGCGACCACCTCACGCGCGTGAACGAGTCCGTGGAGGGCCTGGACCGCCTGGTCTCCGACGTGCTGTCGGCCCACCTCGCGCAGATGAGCGTCCGGCAGAACGACGACATGCGGAAGATCTCCGCGTTCGCCGCCATGGCCGCGATCCCCACGATGGTCGCGGGGATCTACGGCATGAACTTCGACCACATGCCGGAGCTGCGCTGGGCGTGGTCGTATCCGGTGCTGATCGCGGGGATGGCGGTGGTGGAGGTCCTGCTCTACCGGATGTTCAAGCGCAGGGGCTGGTTGTAGTAACGCGGTACCGCGGTGGTGCGTTCACGCGAACTCGGGTGCCGCGGTCGCAGGGCCGCCCAGGGCGTCGCGCCGTTCGGGCATCCGCAGGGAGACCATGCGGCGCCAGCCGACGGCGCGCTCGTAGACGTACACCGCGCGGATGCCCGCCGCGAGGACGGCCGCCTTGGGACGCGGCCAGTCCAGTACGCGTCCCATGTGGGCCATGACCGCGAGGCTGACGTCCCGGTAGACGCGGATCTCGGCGAGGGCGCACTCGCGCAGGGTGCGCTGGATGGCGCGGCCGTGGCCGGCGGCGGCGAAGCGCAGCAGCTCCTCGTGGCAGTAGGCGAGGTGGTTGTCCTCGTCGTTGGAGATCATCCGTACCGCGCGGCCGAGGTCGGGGTGGTCGCCGAAGTACTTGCGCAGCAGCTCCATCTCCTCGGAGGCGCGCTGCTCGGTGACACGGCTGTGGGCGAGGTAAGTGACGATGTCCTGGACGGTCAGCGGCTCCTCGCCCTTGAGCTTCTCGTGCGCGAGACCGATGCCCTGCCGCTCCAGCAGCATCGTGTAGTCGGTGTCGGCCGGGACGTCGACGGGCCGCAGGCCGCGCTTCTTCAGCAGGGCGTTGAAGATCCGCCCGTGCTTGTCCTCGTCCGCGCCATGACGGGTGATCTTGGGAGCGAGGGCGCGTTCGTCCGCCGGGACGAGCGCGGCGATACGGGCGTTCTCCCAGCCGCCCTGGGACTCACCGCTGGCCGCGATGGAGCAGAAGAGACGGAAGGAATCGTCGTTGTCGAGGATCTCCTGGAACAGACTCCTGGCCGAAAGCATCAGAGGCACCTCTCGCAGTTCCGCGTTCCGCGGGGTTCCGCAAAGAACGAGTCAAAGAACCGGTCAGGGAACGAGTCAAATGCGGTGCCAGGGGCGCTGCAACAGCTGTGTCGGACAACTCCGCCAAAAGGAGGACGTGAGGGGGCGCGGGTGGACGTAAGTACGAGGGTGCGGAGGGGGCCGGAGGCGCGCGGAGGGCGTAACCGCGGGGCCGTCGGCGCGTTGTGCTCCGTGACGGCCGTGGCGGGGAAGACCCCCGAGCCCCCACCACGGCCGCGGAACTTCTCAAGCCTTCGGCTACGCCAGTCCGGCGCGCTCCAGGGCGTCGGTGCCGGCCCGCAGCGAGGCGATCCGCTCGTCGAGCGTGAAGCCGGCCGGAGCGAGCGTGAGGGTGGTGACACCGGCGGCGGCGTAGGCCCGCATCCGGTCGGCGATCCGGTCCACCGAGCCGAGCAGCGTCGTCTGGTCGATCAGGTCGTGCGGAATGGCCGCGGCGGCGCCGTTCTTGTCGCCGGACAGGTACTTGTCCTGGATCTCGGCGGCTTCCTTCTCGTAGCCCATGCGCTGGGCGAGCTGGTTGTAGAAGTTCTGCTTACGGCTGCCCATGCCGCCCACGTACAGCGCGGTGTACGGCCGGAAGGTGTCCGCGAGCTTCGCCACGTCCTTGTCGTCCCCGACGGCGAGCGGGAGCGTCGGGCAGACGTCGAACCCTTCGAGGGTCTTCCCGGCCTTCTCGCGCCCGGCGCGCAGGTACTGGATGGCGGTGTCCTCGATGTGCGCGGCGGACGGGAAGATCAGCAGCGCGCCGTCGGCGATCTCGCCGGTCTGTTCGAGGTTCTTGGGGCCGATCGCGGCGATGTAGAGCGGGATGTGCTCGCGCTCGGGGTGCACGGTCAGCTTGATGGGCTTGCCCGGGCCGCCGGGCAGCGGCAGCGTCCAGTGCTCGCCGTCGTGGGAGAGCCGCTCGCGGCTCATGGCCTTGCGTACGATCTCCACGTACTCGCGGGTGCGGGAGAGCGGCTTGTCGAACTTGACGCCGTACCAGCCCTCGGAGACCTGGGGTCCTGAGACGCCGAGGCCGAGGCGGAAACGGCCGCCGGAGAGCGAGTCGAGGGTCGCGGCGGTCATCGCGGTCATCGCGGGCTGGCGGGCCGGGATCTGGAAGATGGCCGAGCCGACGTCGATGCGTTCGGTCTGGGCGGCGACCCAGGTGAGTACGGTGGCGGCGTCCGAGCCGTAGGCCTCGGCGGCCCAGCAGACGGCGTATCCGAGCCGGTCGGCCTCCTGGGCGACGGCCAGATTGTCCGCGTCCATTCCGGCGCCCCAGTAGCCAAGGTTGATCCCGAGCTGCATGGCCGATTCCCCTTACCGATCAGTAACGTCCCTTGTCGGTCCGACACTAGCGTGTGGGGGCGGGGGTGGCGGTGGGGCGTTGATCTCACCTGGCTTCCTCGCCCCCGCCGCCCCTACCCGTCCCATCCCTGGGGGCTGCCGCCCCCGGACCCCCGCTTTGTCCTCAATCGCCGGACGGGCTGGAGGGTGGGACGGGCCTGGGGTGGGTGGGTT
>NZ_PJME01000051.1 GCF_002954775.1 Streptomyces geranii | reverse complement strand
TCCTCAAACGCCGGACGGGCTGACTACTTAGCCCGTCCGGCGTTTGAGGACGAGCGCGTTCAGCGCGACAAGGGGGGGGGCTGGGGGCGCAGCCCCCAGGGATGGGACGGGTAGGGGCGGCGGGGGCGAGGAAGAGAGACGGGTTCCGTCGTCCTCAAGTGCCCGGCAAGCTGGCACGTACCGCCCGTACCAACGCCTGCGCCCGCGCGTCCGCCGTCACGCTCTTGCGGAAGCCGTTCGTGACGTAGCCGAAGGCGATGCCCGACTCCGGGTCGGCGAAGCCGAGGGCGCCGCCTCGGCCGGGGTGGCCGAAGGAGCCGGGGGTGAGGAGCGGTGCGGCGGTGCCGTGCAGCATGTAGCCGGCGCCGAAACGGGTGCCGATCACCAGGACGCGGTCCGGTCCTGCGGATTCCTCGCGGCGGGCCGACTCGACCGTCTCCGGGGAGAACAGGCGGGTGCCGCCGTCGACTTGGCCGATCAGGGAGGCGTAGAAGCGGGCGAGTCCGTCGGCCGTGGCGATGCCGTTGGAGGCGGGGAGCGCGGCGGCGCGGTAGGCCGGGTCGTTCTCGTCCGGGAGCGGGGTGATCGCGGCGAAGGCGCGGCTCGTGAGGGACTCCGGGTCGGCGTAGGCGGCGGCCACGGAACGCTTGGGGCGGGTGCGGAGGCCGCTGCCTGGCCCCGAGGGCTCGTCTGGGGTGGGGATCCGGCCGACCCGGCCCACGCGCCCCGCCTGTGCCTCCGCCTCCGGCAGGCCGAGCCAGAGGTCCAGCCCGGCCGGGCCCGCGATCTCCGACGCCACCCACTCGCCGATCGGACGCCCGCTGACCCGCCGTACCAGCTCGCCCGTCAGCCAGCTGTACGTCTGCGCGTGGTACCCGTGGTCCGTCCCCGGCTCCCAGACCGGCGCCTGCGCCGCGACCGCCGCCGCGCCGAGGGCGGGATCGGCGGCCTGCGCGGGCGTGAGCGGCCGGTCCAGCACCGGGACGCCCGCGCGGTGCGCGAGGACGTGCCGTACGAGGGTGCGTTCCTTGCCCGCCGTCTTGTACTCGGGCCAGTACTCGCCGACGGGAGCGTCCAGGTCCAGCTCGCCGCGCTCGGCCAGCATCAGGAGTACGGCCGCTGCGACACCCTTCGTCGCCGAGCGCACGATCTGCGCGGTGCCGTGCTCCCAGGGCGCGTCGCCGTCCACGTCACGGGTGCCGGCCCACAGGTCGACGACCCGGCGCCCGTCCCGGTACACGGTCACGGCGGCGCCGCGTTCGCCGCCGGTCGCGAAGTTTCGTACGAACGCGTCCTGGACGGGTTCGAAGCCCGCGGAGACTGTGCCGTTCACGTTCAAGTCCACGTTCAAGTCCACGGCGGGGTAACGCGCCCGCACCCGACCGGGATTCCTCGGTCCGGCGGATCAGCCCAGGATGATCGTCACATCGATGTTGTCGCGGGTGGCGTTCGAGTACGGGCAGACCATGTGCGCCGCCTCCACCAGCTTCGCCGCGATGTCCTGGTCCAGGACCGGCAGCGAGACGCTCAGGGCGACCGCGAGGCCGTAGCCGCGCTGCTTGTTGGGGCCGATGCCGACCTTCGCGGCGACCGTGGAGCCGGTGAGGTCGTAGCCTTCGCGGCGGCCGACGAGGACCAGCGCGTTGTGGAAGCAGGAGCTGTAGCCGGCCGCGAACAGCTGCTCGGGGTTGGTGCCGTTGCCGTCGCCGCCCAGCGCGGGCGGCATCGCGACCTTCAGCGCGATCTGGCCGTCCTGGCTCGTGATCTCACCGTCCCGGCCGCCGTGGGCGGTGGCCTCGGCGACGTACATGATCTTCGTCGGACGGGTGTCGACAGCGGAGCCTTCGTCGGTCACTGCAAAACCTCCACCAAAAACAACTACGTCAATTACATCGTGCACAAGGTACCGGCCGGTAGGGATGTACCCGCTACCCGGGGGTAGGAACCGTGGGTAACCTCAGGTCAGCGCCGGGCCGGTCAGTGGCGGATCGGTCAGCGCCGGGCCCGGTCGGCCGCGCCCTGGGCCCGTGCCGCCAGCTCCCGCAGCTCGCCCCGCAGCCGCGCCACCTCGGCCCCGTCCAGTTCCGTCGCCGCGAGCAGCTCGCCCGGGATGCGCACCGCGCGCTCCCGCAGCTCACCGCCGTGCCGGGTGACCCGGACGGACACCGACCGCTCGTCCAGCGCCGACCGCTCCCGGCGGACGAGCCCCGCCGCCTCCAGCCGCTTGAGCAGCGGCGAGACCGTGCCGTAGTCGAGGCACAGGGCGGTGCCCAGCTCCTTCACGGTCACCTCGCCGCGCTCCCACAGGACGAGCAGCACGAGGTACTGGGGGTAGGTGATGCCCAGCTCGTCGAGGAGCGGGCGGTAGGCGGCGGTCACCGCGCGCTGGGCGGCGTAGAGCGCGAAGCACAACTGGTCGTCGAGGCGCGGCGACCCGGGGTGGTACGTACCGTCGTGCGCGTCCTCTTGTTCGATCACGCGCCCATTGTCCACGCGCCCGTGGTCAGGAAGTGCGGGCGGTGGAGACGGAGCGCGGGTCGAAACCGAACGGCAACTCAAGGCGGTGCGCGCGCATCAGGGCGTCGTCGGCGAGGAGTTCGCCGGTGGGTCCGTCGGCGGCGATGACGCCCTCGCTGAGGATCAGCGCGCGCGGGCACAGCTCCAGGGCGTACGGCAGATCGTGCGTGACCATGAGGACGGTGACGTCCAACGACCGCAGGATGTCGGCCAGTTCGCGGCGCGAGGCGGGGTCGAGGTTGGACGACGGCTCGTCGAGGACGAGGATCTCGGGCTCCATGGCGAGCACGGTCGCCACGGCCACCCGGCGCCGCTGCCCGAAGGAGAGATGATGCGGCGGCCGGTCGGCGAAGTCGGCCATCCCGACGAGTTCGAGCGCCGTACGCACCCGCCCCTCCAGCTCCGCGCCCTTCATGCCCGCCGCGGCCGGCCCGAAGGCGACGTCCTCGCGGACGGTCGGCATGAAGAGCTGGTCGTCGGGGTCCTGGAAGACGATCCCGACCTTGCGTCGAATTTCGGCCATGTGCCGCTTGCCGACGGCCAGCCCGGCCACGGTGACCGACCCTGCTCCCGCCGTGAGAATGCCGTTGAGATGGAGCACGAGGGTCGTCTTGCCGGCCCCGTTCGGCCCGAGCAGCGCGACCCGCTCCCCGCGCCCGACGGTGAAGTCGACGCCGAAGAGGGCCTGGTGGCCGTCGGGGTAGGCGTAGGCGAGTCCGGCCACGTCAAGAGAGTTGGGGGCTGTCACAGGGACCATCCCAGCACACAGACGACGAGCGCGGCGACCGGCAGCGCGAAGGCGTACGACCACTGCGCCCGGGACGCGCTCACCTCGTCGATGACGGGCATGGACCCGGCGTACCCCCGGCTGACCATGGCCAGATAGACGCGCTCGCCGCGCTCGTAGGACCGGATGAACAACGCCCCGGCGGACTTGGCGAGCACGCCCCAGTGCCGTACGCCGCTCGCCTCGAACCCCCGCGACTCCCGGGCGATCCGCATCCGCCGCATCTCGTCGGCGATGACATCGCCGTACCGGATCATGAAGGAGGCGATCTGCACGAGCAGCGGCGGGAGCTTGAGCCGTTGCAGCCCGAGGAGGAGTTCGCGCAGTTCGGTGGTGGAGGCGAGGAGTACGGAGGTGGCGACACCGAGGGTGCCCTTGGCGAGGACGTTCCAGGCGCCCCACAGCCCGCTGACGCTGAGCGACATCCCCAGCACCTCGACCCGCTCGCCCTCCGCCACGAACGGCATGAGCACGGCGAAGGCGACGAACGGCACCTCGATCAGCAGCCGCTTGAGCAGAAACCCGGCGGGTACGCGGGCGAGCCGGGCGACACCCGCCAGCAGCACGGCGTAGGCGCCGAAGGCCCACACCGCCTCCCGGGGCGTGGACACGACCACGATCACGAAGCCGAAGGCGGCGGCGAGCTTGGTGTGCGGCGGCAGCGAGTGCACCGGGGAGTGGGCGTGCCGGTACAGCCGATGGGCGTGCCCGGCGCCCATGTCAGACGCTCGCGCGCGGGGTGCCGGACGAGGCCGCGGGTGCGTTCTCGTCGGTACGACGGCTGCGCACCGCCCAGAAGACACCGGTCCCGGCGACGATCGTGACGCCGACGCCGATCACCCCGGCGAGACCGCCGGAGAGCCGTCCGTCGGTGATGCCCTCGACGCCGTAGTCGGCGAGCGGGGAGTCGGCGGCGGCGTGTTCCTCGACCTTGGCGTCGATGCCCTTGTCGGCGGCGACCTTCTCCAGGCCGTCGGGGTTCGCGGAGGCGTAGAAGCTGACGACGCCCGCGAGGACGAGGGAGGCGGCGAGGCCGGTCAGCCAGACGTTGCGGGTGCGGTGGGCGGGGGCGGGTGCGGGCGTCGTGGGCTGCGGCTCGGGCGCCGCGTCGACCAGTTCGCCGTTGACCCGCAGCCGGAGCTTCTGGGTCAGGCCCTTGGCGCCGTGGACGAGATCCGGCCGTACGGCGATGACGGCGCCGACCGTGAACGCGGTGATCGCGGCCTCGCCGAGCCCGATGAGGACGTGGACGCCGACCATGGCGGTCAGTACCCGCCCGATCGGTACGTCCGTCGTGCCGCCGATCGCGTAGACGAGCGTGAAGGCGAGGGCGGCGGCGGGCACGGAGACGGCGGCGGCGACGAAGGCGGAGACGGTGATGGAACGGCGCTTCTTGGGCAGCACCTTCACCAGTCCGCGGAAGGTGGCGTACGCGACGACGCTGGTCACCACGGCCATGACCGTGATGTTCACGCCGAGCGCGGTCAGGCCGCCGTCCGCGAAGAGGATGCCCTGCATGAGGAGGACCACGGACACGCACAGGACCCCTGTGTAGGGGCCCACGAGTATCGCGGCGAGCGCGCCGCCGAGCAGGTGTCCGCTGGTGCCGGCCGCGACCGGGAAGTTCAGCATCTGCACGGCGAAGATGAACGCGGCCACCAGCCCGGCGAGCGGAGCGGTCCGTTCGTCCAGCTCGCGCCGGGCGCCACGCAGGCTCACGGCGACGGCTCCGGCGGCGACCACTCCGGCCGCTACGGACACGGGGGCGTTGATGAATCCATCAGGGACATGCACCGTTCGATAATAGAGGCTTGTTGCGAACCTCTCGCAAGAGCGAAGCGGGAGCAATCTGAGGCGGAATCGGGAGAATGTGCGACATTGGAGAGGAAGCGGATTCACAGCTTCTGCACAGGTCACGCAGCGTAAGGGGCCCGTCCGATGTCCGCAGTCGAGCAGTACGCCCGAGCCCATATCGTCACGGACACCCAGGACGACGACCGCGACGCGGTCCCCGTCGTCCTGCGCTACGACCCCGAGTCCGACCCGCGCGCGGTACGGATCGGCCTGCCCGGTCCGCATGAGTGGACGTTCGCGCGCGACCTGCTGGAGGAGGGGTTGCGGGCGCCGGTGGGGTCGGGGGAGGTACGGGTGTGGCCGTGCGGGCGGGTGCAGGCGGTGGTGGAGTTCCACTCGGCTGCGGGGGGTGTGGCGGTGGTGCAGTTCGAGCGGAAGACGCTGCTGCGATTCTTGCGGCGGACGTATGTGGCGGCGGGGACGAGGGTGGGCTGAACTGGGGCTTTTCTCGCCCCAGCCGCCCCTGCACGTACCCATCCCTTCCTCGGGGCTGCCGTCCCCGGACCGGGGGCTCAGTCGACCGGCCAGGTGTGCTCGGCCGCCCAGGTGCCGAAGCGCTGCCAGCCGATCTCCGGAAAGTCGCGCCGCAGGGCGTCCACGTCCACATCGAGGCCGACCTCGGTGAAGTAGCGGAACATCGCGGCGAGGTCGGCCGAGAACGCCTCGACGTGGGCGATCGGCAGCCGCTCGAAGGCGATCGGTCGGCCGCACGCCCCGGTCAGCGCCTCCGCGATCTCCATGCAGGTCAGCTGGTCGGAGGCGATGTCGATGCGCCGGCCCGCGAACTCCTGTGGCCGCGCGAGAACATGGGCCGCGAAGGCACCGATGTCCCGCACGGGAATCAGCGTCAGCGGCCGGTCGGCCGGCATCGGGAGCACGAACCGGCCCTCGCGCAGACCCTCCAGCGACCACTCGACCGTGTAGTTGTCCATGAACGCGGCCGGTCCGAGGATCGTCCACGGCACCCCCAGCCCTCGTAGGCGCCGCTCGATGCGGTGCTTGCTGTCGAAGTGCGGGATGCCCGTGTCGCGGTCGGCGTGCGCGGCCGAGGTGAACACGATGTGCCCGACCCCGACCCCACGGGCGGCCTCCAGCAGGTCGATGCCCTGCCGGACCTCGGTCTCCGGGTCGGAGCCGAACGGCGTGGACATCGCGAACAACCCGTCGGCGCCCTTCAGGGCGGCCTCCAGTGACTCGCTGTCGCCGAAGTCCGCCGTGCGCACCTCGGCGCCGAGGCCCCTCAGCGCGTGGGCGGCGGCCGAGCCGGAAGTGCGGGTGAGGGCGCGGACCCGGAAGCCCTGATCGAGCAGCGAGCGGGTGGCCGCGCCGCCTTGGGTGCCGGTCGCTCCGGCGACGGCCACCACGGGCCGGTAAGATTCCTTCGTCATGCGGTTACCGTACGACACAGTTACTGCGTCACGCAGATATTTAGCGAGGTGTGCATGCTGATCGACGATCTCCAGCAGGAGTCCCGCCGCTACCTGGCCGCGTACGTCATGTTCAACCAGGCGGTCGCGGACCATCTCGGGCTGCACCCCACCGACGTCCAGTGCCTCAACCTCTTGACCGTCGAGCCCGGCCCGTTCACCACCGGCCGGATCGCCGAACTCACCGGCCTGACCAGCGGATCGGCGACCCGTCTTGTCGACCGCCTTGAGAGGGCCGGATACGTGGTCCGGCACCGCGACAGGACCGACCGCCGCCGCGTCCGGGTGGAGCCCGTCCCGGAGGCGATGCGGGGTCTCATGGAACTGTGGTCCGAACTGGGCGAGGGCTGGCAGGCGATGTTCGCCGACTACACCGAGGACGAGTGCGCCCTGCTGCACCGGCACATGCGACGCACCGTCGAACTCTCACGGCAACAGATCGCCCACCTGCGCGACAAGAAGTGACCGCCGCCGCCCACGTGTTGAGAACTACCCCCCGGCCTTCAACAGCGCCGCCACGATCGGCCCCGCCGTGCTCCCCCCGTGGCCGCCCTGGACCACCACACCCGCGCCCGCCAGGTCCCCCCGGTACGCCGTGAACCACCCGTTCGGCTTCTCCTGGCCGTCCACCTCCGCGGAGCCCGTCTTCGCCCCGTAATCCGGGCCCAGGCCGGCCATCGCCTCCGCCGCGGTCCCGTACGCCGCCGTGTACTGCATCAGCTCCCGCAGCTGCGACAGCGTCGCCGACGACATCGTCCGGGAGGCGGTCGCCAGCGTGCGGCCGTCCACCTCCGGTGAGACCAGGTACGGCTGCCGGAACACCCCGGACTCCACCGTCGCCGCCACGGACGCCATGTTCAGCGGGTTCATCCGGACCCCGCCCTGCCCGATCAGGGACGCCGCCATCTGCGCCTGCGACTGCACCGGCACCGACCCGTCGAAGGTCGAGACGCCGACCGCCCAGTTGTCCATGCCGAGGCCGAACACCTGCTGCGCCTGCTTGGTCAGGCTGTCGTTGTCGAGTTCCTTCGCCTGGCTGATGAAGGCCGTGTTGCAGGAGCGCGCGAAGCTCGCCTTGAAGGTGCCGCCCTTGATCTCGAACTCGTCGTCGTTCTGGAACTTCCAGCCGCCGTACGTCGAGTACTTCGGGCACGGGTGCGCCTTGTCCGCCGACGCCAGGCCCTTCTCGATCAGCAGCGACGACGTGATCACCTTCAGCGTCGAACCGGGCGCCAACGACCCCTGGAACGCCGTGTTGAAGCCGTGGGACTGGTTCGCCACCGCCAGTACCTCGCCCGTCGACGGGCGGATGAGGACCACGGACGACTTCGCCTTCTTCAGCACCTCCGCCTCCGCCGCCGCCTGCAGCGACGGACTCAGCGTCGTCTTCACCACCCCCGGCGTGCCCTTGCTCAGCTCCAGCAGCGTCTTGTCCGCCGACTTCGCCGCCTTGGACGCCGTACCGCGCACCACCTGCAGCTCGATGCCCGCCTTGCCGCCGGCCTTCTCGCCGTACTTCTCCCTCAGGCTGTCCAGGATCGTGCCCAGCGACGGGTACTTCTTGAGGGTCAGTTCGCCGCCGTCGCGGTCCACCGCCTTGATCGGCGGGACGCCCGCCTCCCCGGTCAGCAGCTTGTCGCCGTCCGCCAGGTCCGGGTGGATCACCGACGCGTGCCAGTCGACCAGCGGTTTCCCGTCCGACGTACGGCGGACCACGGTCAGCGCGCTCTCGTACGTCAGCGGCTTGCTCGTACCGCCGTACGTCACCGTGCCCTTGACCGTGAAGGGCACCTTGGCGCCCGTCGCCGTGCCCGGGGTGATCGTCACGCCGGTGATGTGGGCGTCCTTGGTGTAGCCGGTGAGGAGGGTCGTCGCCGCCTTGGTGGTGTCGTTCGTGGCAGCTGCCGCCTGGGCTGCCTTGCCCGTCCGCCACGCCGTCAGGAACTGCGTGGAGACCGCCTTCACCTGGGCCGCCGACACCGGGCCCGTCGGCACCTTCGGCTTCTGGTCGGCCAGGGTCGTCGCGGAGCCGTCCTCGGCCGCCGCCCCGCCGCCGTACAGCGCGTACCCGGCGAGACCGGCGCCGCCGACGACCACGGCGATCATCCCGCCGATGACTGCGGGCCTGGTCCTCCGCGCGCTCTGTGCGCTCTCTCCACTCCGCGCGCTCTGTCGCTCGGCGGCGTGCTTCTTCTTGCCCCTCTTGCCCACAGCTCCCGATCCTCCGCGGTAATCCCCAGGGTCCCCGTTGCCCTCACTGCACCTCAACGACAACGACCACCCTAGAGTCCCGCGCTGTGACGGTGAGTTCAGCCGCCGGTCCGTAGCACGGCTGCGACAATCGGACCGGCCGCGTCGCCGCCGTGGCCGCCCTCCTGGGTCATGGCCGCCGCCGCGATGTCACCCCGGAACCCGGTGAACCAGCTGTTGGACTTGGCCTGTCCGTCGACCTCCGCGGACCCCGTCTTCGCGCCGATGTCCCCGCTCAGCCCGGCCATGGCCTGCGCCGCGGTGCCCTGGGTCGCCGTCATCCGCATCATCTCCTTGAGCTGCGCGGACGTACTCGCCGGAATGCCCTTCGCCGTCGCCAGCTCACGGTCGTCAAGGTCCGGCGATACGAGGTACGGCTGCCGGAACTCGCCCGTGATCGCCGTCGCCGTCACCGACGCCATGTTCAGCGGGCTCATCTGGACCTGGCCCTGCCCGATCGCGTTGGCCGCGCGGTCCGGGCCTGGGGAGGCCGGGATGCTGCCGTCGAAGGAGGCGATCCCGGTCTTCCAGTTGTCCCGGCCGAGCCCGAACCGTTCCTGCGCCTCGGTCGTCAGGGACTCGTCCGTGAGGCGGTTCGCGTCGGTGCCGTCGATCAGCTTGATGAAACCGGTGTTGCAGGAGCGGAGGAAGTCGTTGGCGAGCGTGGCGTTCTCGTTCGGTTCCATGCCCTTGAGGTTGGCGAAGGTCTGGCTCTGCCAGATCGCGGTCGGTGTGCAGGGCGCCGGGCTGTTCATCGTCGCCACGCCGTTGTCGATGAGCATCGCCGCCGTGAGGATCTTCAGCGTGGAGCCCGGCGCGAGCGTGCCCTCGAAGGCCGCGTTGAACTGGTCCGTACGGTGGTTGGCGACCGCCAGCACCTCACCCGTGCTCGGCTGTACGGCGACCACGGACGACTCGGAGAACTTGAGCACCGCCTTCTCGGCGGCGGCCTGCGCGCTCGCGCTGAGCGTCGTCTCCAGCTTGCCCGGGGTGCCCTCGGCGAGGGTCACGAGCGAGGTGTCGGCGGTCTCGGTGTCCGCGTGCCGGATCATCAGCTCGATGCCCGGCTTGCCGCCCGCCTGGTCGCCGTAGCGCGCCCGCAGAGTGTCCAGGATCGGCCCCAGGGACGGGTACTTCTCCTTCGTCAGGACCTTGCCGTCCCGGTCCACGGCCTCGATCGGCGGGCTCCCCGCCTCGCCGGTGACCAGCTTGTCCCCGGAGACCTTGAGCCCGGGATGGATGACCGACGGCTGCCAGTCGACCAGCGCCTTCCCGGTCGTCGTACCCCGCACGATGGTCAGCTTGCTGCTGTACGCGAGCGGCTTCGTCTTCCCCTGGAACGACACCGTGGCCTTCACCGAGAAGGGCACGGTCGCGCCGGTGGCGGTCCCGGGGGTGATCTTCACCCCGGTGATGTGCGCCTCCGCGCTGTACCCGGTGAGCAGGTTCTTCGCGGGTATCGCGTTGTTGGTGAGATCGGCGGCGTCCTGCGCCCGCCCCTTCTCCCAGGCCGCGAAGAACTCCTTGCTCGCGTCGGCGATCTCGTCCTTCGAGGGCGGCCCGGTCTTCACACTCGTACCGCCGTCCTCACTGAGCGCGGACACGACGTTGAACGCCCCGTACCCGGCCCCGCCGACCATCACCGTGAACACGGTCCCGATGACGGCGGCCTTCGCTCCCTTGCGCATGCGTGTTTCCCTCCCCGTTGGCCACAGCACTGTAAGTGGCCTGAGGGGCTCCTGTGGGAGGAGAGCCGTCATCTTGTCTGAAGAGTGACTACACCCAGGTATCCAGCCACATACGTGAACGCCAGGAGTCGATGGGGATCGCCGTCCCCGTGTACAGCGGCCAGAAGTAGATGAAGTTCCAGGCGATCAGCAGCACCAGCACACCCGCGCCCGCCGCGCCCGCGACCCGGCGGCGTTCACTCGACCCCGGTGGGCCGACGATCGCGCCGATCATCATCGCCACGGCCAGACAGAGGAAAGGCAGGAAGACGATGGCGTAGAAGTAGAAGATCGTGCGCTCCTGGTACATGAACCAGGGGAGATAGCCCGCCGCGATGCCGCAGGCGATGGCTCCCGCGCGCCAGTCGCGGCGCAGCAGCCAGCGGTAGAGGACGTACAGGACCGCGAAGCAGGACGCCCACCACAGCAGGGGGGTGCCCAGGGCCAGGACCTCGCGGGCGCACTGCTCGCCCGCGTTAGTGGGGCAGCCGTCCGTGCCGGGGGCCGGGGACTCGTAGAAGAACGAGACCGGGCGGCCCAGGACCAGCCAACTCCACGGGTTGGACTGGTAGTTGTGCGGGGAGTGCAGGCCCACGTGGAACTCGTACACCGCGTGCTCGTAGTGCCAGAGGCTGCGCAGCCAGTCCGGGAAGAGCCAGGTCCAGTCGCCGCCCTTGCCCTCGGTGGCCGCCCAGTTGCGGTAGTAGCCGCCGGTGCCGTTCGAGGGGGAGAGGATCCAGGCCGTCCAGGACAGGATGTACGTGAAGATCGCCACCGGGACCGTCGCGAGGAACGCCCAGCCCAGGTCGTGCTTGACGACCGCGATGTACGGGTGGCGGGCGCCCGCGACCTTGCGCGTACCGGCGTCCCACAGCACGGCCATCACGCAGAAGCCGATCAGGATGTACAGGCCGTTCCACTTGGTGCCGATGGCCAGGCCCAGCATCAGGCCCGCCGTCCAGCGCCAGGGGCGGAAGCCGAAGGTGGTCGTCTCGGCGATGTGCGCGTCCGGTCGTACGACCCCGTTGGCATCCGGCGGGAGCGCCGCCGCGAGCCGTTCGCGGGCCTTGTCGCGGTCGGTGATCAGGCAGCCGAAGGCGGCGAGGACGAAGAACTGCAGCACGCCGTCGAGCAGCGAGGTCCGGCTCATCACGAAGGCCAGGCCGTCCACGGCCATCAGCGCGCCCGCCAGACAGCCCAGGAAGGTCGAGCGGAAGAGCCGTCGGCCGATCCGGCAGAGGATCAGGACGGACAGCGTGCCCAGCAGTGCCGTCATGAAGCGCCAGCCGAACGGATTGAACCCGAACATCCATTCGCCGAGCCCGATGACGTACTTGCCGACGGGCGGGTGCACGACATAGGCGGGATCGGACGGGATCGGGACGTTCCCGTTGTTCTGCAGGATGAGGTTGTTGACGTCCTTGTCCCAGTTGACCTCGAAGCCGCGGTGGATGAGCCCCCACGCGTCCTTCGCGTAGTAGGTCTCGTCGAACATCACCCGCTTCGGATCGCCCAGGTCCCAGAAGCGCAGCCAGCCCGCGAGGATCGTCACCAGCAGCGGTCCGCCCCAGCCCGACCAGCGGTTGATCCGCTCGCCGAGGGTCGGCGGCAGCCCGAGGGTCGCCCACAGACGGGGGTTCGGCTCGGTGTACGGCGGCACCAGCCGGTCCCGGACATCGCTTCTGGGCTTCGCCGTGTATCCGTAGCGGCGCAGCCGCTGTTGCCACGACGGCCGCTGCTCTGGCGAGGGTGCGCTTTGCCGGGTGTCCGTGGAGGGCGCGGTACTGGTCACCGCGCCATCGTAGGGAACAGCGCTGTGTGCGTCCGGTGGAAGGGCCCCTTGGAGGCCCTGGGAAGATGGAAACGTGACAGGAACACTGGTTTTGGCGGGCACTCCCATCGGCGACATCACGGACGCGCCGCCCCGGCTCGCGGCGGAGCTGTCCGGCGCCGACGTCATCGCGGCCGAGGACACCCGGCGGCTGCGCCGGCTCACCCAGGCGCTCGGGGTGCAGCCCAAGGGCCGCGTGGTGTCGTACTTCGAGGGCAACGAGGCCGCGCGCACGCCCGAACTGGTCGAGGCGCTGCTGGGCGGCTCGCGGGTGCTGCTGGTCACGGACGCCGGGATGCCGTCGGTCTCGGACCCCGGCTACCGGCTGGTGGCGGCGGCCGTGGAGAAGGACATCAAGGTGACGGCCGTACCGGGCCCGTCCGCCGTCCTCACGGCGCTGGCGCTCTCCGGGCTGCCGGTGGACCGCTTCTGCTTCGAGGGCTTCCTGCCGAGAAAGGCGGGCGAACGGCTGTCCCGCCTTCGGGAGGTGGCGGAGGAACGCCGCACCCTCGTCTACTTCGAGGCCCCGCACCGCCTCGACGACACCCTCGCCGCGATGGCGGAGGCCTTCGGCACCGACCGGAGGGCGGCCGTCTGCCGGGAACTGACGAAGACGTACGAGGAGGTCAGGCGCGGCCCGCTGGCCGAGCTGGCGGAGTGGGCGGCGGAGGGCGTACGGGGCGAGATCACCGTCGTCGTCGAGGGCGCCCCGGAGCGGGCCTCGGGGGAGATCGACGCGGCGGAACTGGTGCGGCGGGTGCGGGTGCGGGAGGAGGCGGGGGAGCGGCGCAAGGAGGCCATCGCGGCGGTTGCCGCCGATGCGGGGCTGCCCAAGCGGGAGGTGTTCGACGCGGTCGTGGCGGACAAGAACGCCGTTCGTGGCGGATAAGAACGCCGTGAAGAGCGATACGCATCCGCGGGTGCCATAACCGGGCAAAAGAGTAAGTCGAAAGGCAAAGCCCAGACCTCGGACCAGGGCTGTTCCCACAAGGAATGCCCAAAACGCCTTCAACAGTCGACAGGTCTGATGCCTTCACGCCGGTAGAGGCGTCCACTGGTTCACAGGGACGCACCCGTCCCGTGTCCAGCGGACAAGAGGAGCTGGCATGAGCGAGATCACCGGCCACCGCAGCACGGCCACCGCCGTCGTTCACGAGTCGTATTCCTTCGCCTGCATGCGTTGCGGGCACGGCTGGGAACAGTCGTACGAGATCGAGCACCACATCGACGGCGATGGCGCCGAGATGGTGATGTACGTGGCGGACGGCCGGGTCGTGCCGTCGCCGCTGACCCGGCCCACCTGCCAGAACTGCGACAACCACGTGGTGCGCATCATGCGGGCGGGGCAGGTGTCGGCTGTGCAGAAGTCGGCGCGTCCGCAGCGGTCGGTGCCGAAGCAGGCGGATGCCTCCGGCGGGGCCGGTGAGTCCGGGGCGCCGCAGGAAGAGCATCACCACTGGCACTTCTCGGATCTCCTGCACCCGTTCCACCGCAAGGCGAGTTAGCTCCGCTGGTTGGGCGGGTTGTCGGCTGCGGGCCCGGTGGGGGCTGGTCGCGCCCACGCGGCGGAGCCGCAGATCGACACAGCCTCGCGCCCCTGAGGGAGTTGCAGGCATGCCTCTTTCGTAGGATCGGGGCATGCCTGCCAAGTCCGAAGCGCCGCCACTGCCCGAACCCCTCCGCGTGGCGGTGGCCGATTCGCACACGCACCTCGACATGCAGGCCGGGAGTGTCGCGGAGGGGCTTGCCAAGGCCGCGTCGGTCGGGGTGGGGACGGTCGTCCAGGTCGGCTGCGACATCAAGGGCTCGCGGTGGGCGGCGGAGACGGCGGCCACGTACGAGAGTGTCCACGCGACCGTGGCCCTGCATCCGAACGAGGCCCCCCGGATCGTCCACGGCGACCCGGACGGCTGGTCCCGGCAGGGCGCGCGGGTTCCCGGCGGGGACGCGGCCCTGGACGAGGCGCTGGCCGAGATCGACCGGCTGGCCGGACTCCCGCAGGTCAAGGGCGTGGGGGAGACGGGGCTGGACTACTTCCGTACCGGGCCGGAGGGCAAGGCGGCCCAGGAGCGGTCCTTCCGGGCCCACATCGAGATCGCCAAACGGCACGGCAAGGCGCTGGTCATCCACGACCGGGACGCCCACGCCGACGTCCTTCGGGTGTTGAAGGAAGAGGGCGCCCCCGAGCGGACCGTCTTCCACTGCTACTCCGGCGACGCGGAGATGGCCGAGATCTGCGCAGCGAACGGCTACTTCATGTCCTTCGCCGGGAACATGACCTTCAAGAACGCCCAGCCCCTGCGCGACGCGCTGGCCGTGGCCCCGCTGGAACTGGTCCTGGTGGAGACGGACGCCCCCTTCCTGACCCCCGCGCCGTACCGTGGCCGCCCGAACGCCCCCTACCTCATCCCGATCACCCTGCGGGCGATGGCCGCCGTACGCGGCATCGACGAGGACACGCTGGCGTCGGCCATCGCGACGAACACCGCACGCGCCTTCGATTACTGACGCGCACGCACGTGCGTTGACGCTCGGTAGCCGCGTCGCTTTGGAGAGTGACGGCCGCTCCGCTAGGTTCTGGTCCCCGTCGCCGGAACCTGGAGCGTGTCGTCGTGAGCAGTTCGCCGCCGTACGAGACGTACAGCACCGTCAGCGGAACGCAGCCGCCGTACGGGGGGTACGACCCGCACACCGCCGAGACGGTGGCGTACGGGACGGTGATGCCGGGGCCGCCGCCGTACGAGGACACGTACCGGCCCGCCTACGAGCCCCCGGCGCCCCCGGAGCCGCCGCCGGCGCTGCCCCGGCAGCAGCTGCCCCAGCCGCAGCCGGTCGCGGGGAGGGCCCGGGACCGCCGCTCGACCAAGCGCCGCAAGGGTTCCGAACGGCCGGACGCCATCCGCAGGCTGCTCCCGCAGGCGCTCGTGGTGGCGTTCCTGGCGGGCGGTACGACGGCCTTCGTCGCCAAGGACAAGGCGATCGAACTGAACGTCGACGGCAAGCCGCGCACCCTGCACACCTTCGCCGACGACGTGACCGAACTGCTGGCCGACGAGGGGGTGCCGGTGGGCGCCCACGACGTCGTCGCGCCCGCGCCGGGCACCGCGCTGGCCAGCGGCGACGAGGTCCACGTCCACTACGGGCGACCCGTACGGATCACTCTGGACGGTGAACGGCGCGAACTGTGGACGACGGCGCAGACGGTGGAGGGGGCGCTGCGGGAGTTCGGGGTGCGCGCGGAGGGCGCGTACCTGTCGCTCGCGCGCTCCCAGAAGATCGGCCGCCAGGGCCTCACGATCGACGTCCGCACCGAGCGCACGGTCACGATCATGGCGGACGGCCGGGCCCGCACGATCCGCACGAACGCGGCGACGGTCGGCGAGGCGGTGGAGGAGGCCGGGATCACCCTCCGAGGGGAGGACACGATCTCGGTGGCCTCCGCGAGCTTCCCGCGCGACGGCCAGACGGTGACGGTACTGCGGGTGACGGGCTCGAAGGAGGTACGGGAGGAACAGATCCCCTTCGACGTCCGCCGCACCCAGGACGCCTCGCTCTTCAAGGGCACGGAGGTGGTCGACCAGGCGGGCAGCCCGGGCCTGCGCAGGGTCACTTTCGCCCTGCGGTCGGTCAACGGGGTGAAGCAGAAGCCACGCCGGGTGCGTACGGAGGTGGTGCGCGAGCCGAGGGCCCAGCTGGTGAGGGTGGGTTCGAAGCCGATGCCGACGTCGGTGCAGGGGGCGGACCATCTGGACTGGGGGTCGCTGGCGGCCTGCGAGTCCGGGGGCCGCCCGAACGCGGTTGACCCGTCCGGGACTTACGGGGGCCTGTACCAGTTCGACACGCAGACATGGCAGAGCCTGGGCGGTTCGGGGCGCCCGCAGGACGCGACGGCGAGTGAGCAGACGTTCAGGGCGAAGAGGCTGTATGTGCAGCGGGGGGCGGGGCCTTGGCCGCATTGTGGGGTGCGGTTGCACGGGTGAGCGGATCTTCTCCAGCTTCGGCTGCGGTGGTTGGGGTCGGCGTCCCAAGCTCCGATGCGGAGGACACCGGCCCGCCGGCGCACACGGAGGGCGGCGGCGATGGCAACGGCTGCGTGGAGTCCGTCAAGTCACCCATCCGCAGGGCCCGTTCCGCACCCTGAATTCGTGTGTTCCTCACCGGTGACGTGGCGTGAGGCCTTCGAAGAGAGACCTCGGCGTCACATCGTCGATGTCTGGGACAACGTAGGAGTGCTTCCCGCCGAAGCGGCTCCCACGCTCACCTGAAGAGCGTGGGGAGGTCGCTGCTCGGCCTCGGACGAGTCGTCGGTCAGTACCCAGATCGCGACCATGGCGAGGAAGCCAGTGATGAGAAGTGCCGGCAGACCCAGGATGAGGGCGACCACCCACCACCTGGTCCGTCCCGCAGGGACGTGGATGTCCTCGTGCCCGACCGGCGGGCCCTGTGTCGTTCCCATGAGATCCGTCCTTCGTCCGCCTGTACTTGTCGCCGACCCATCCAACCAGGAGCCTCGCCTCGTCCCGCACCCAGCCTCCGCCAACTCGGCGTGCACTCAAGCAGGTTGGCAACGCGACGCAGGTCCGGCAGCAGACAGACCCCGCTGCCGCTGCCGGGGCTGAGGTTGGCGTACGGGCCGTTCCCCGCCTCGGTCTTTGCCTTCGTCGCCCTCGTCGTGTCCGTCAGGTCGCGCAGGTCAGGTGGAGTCCGGGTCGCTCACCGGCAGCTCATCACCCGCTCGGAATCGGTCCGCGCCGCCCTCCTCCCAGGTGACGACCACGGACAGGCCGCCCATCGCGCCGATGTCGGTCCTGGTGATCTTCACCGTGCGCGATCCTGATTCGGCTGAGCGGCACGTCCCATTCATCGTCGGCGGCTTCTCGTGTGTCGTCACTTGTTCGCCGAGAACGCCGGACCGGTGCAGAGCCCAGGGGAGTACCAGCCGACGTCCGGCTGGGCCCCGGACGCGTACGAGCAAGCGCGTGCTGTTCTCTGCGTGGAACCCGGGTCAGGAGCCTTCCTCGACGAGTCCGAAACCTTCAGGGAAGCCCTCCAGGAACGCACGGCGCGAAGGATCGGCCTCCTTCGCGGCCATCGAACCGAGGAGGCCGATGAACTCGCTCCGCTGATCACTCGACAGCTGGGTCACCAGATGGGCGACACCTTCCAAGACCTTGACCGCGTCATCCGGGTCCATCCGCTCGTCCTCGCAGCCCTCGACGAACCAGAGGACGTCGACCAACGCCTCCGCCAGAGCCCGGGTCAGGGACGGGTACACCGGCATCGGAACATCTCCCACGAGGCGGCTGACAGAGCGGGGTCATCTCACCACGCGCCTCTGACATCACTGCCTGCGAGCCCTCCACAAGCAGTGGACCAGAGCCCACTTCGTGCCGCCCGCCTTCGCGCACACCCCTTGCACCCCTTCCACCCCTTCCACCCCGGCACTCGGCCCCCGCCTACACTCTCGCCCATGATCTCTCTGGACGACCCGCGCTGGCCCGCCCTCGACCACCGAGGGCTGGTCCGGGGGGAAGGGGGCGGAGGACGCCCCTTACGTGCCGGACGAGTTGAGGCACCTGGTGGACCAGCCCACCTCCCGTGCCCGGTTCAACGACCTGTGGCCGTACCTGTGTTCCGAGGGCACCGCCTGGCCCGCTGCCTACGCCTCGGTGCCGCATCTGGTCGCCATCGCGCGCGGCCTGCCTGCCGCCGACCGCGACGAATACCTGTACGTCGTCGGTCTCGTGGCCATCTGCTCCGGTGACCTGGGAGACGTCCCGACCGACCTGCCCGACGACATCGCGGACGCCTACCGCCACGCCCTCCCCGAGGCCCTGACCCTCCTGGCGGACACGCTGGTCACGGCGGAACACGACCAGATCACGACCCGCTATCTGCTCGCCGCGACGGCGGCACTCAAGGGGCACCCCGAGTACGCCGAGATCCTCAACGACCTCGACGTGTACGCCGAATGCCAGTCCTGCGGCGAACCGATGCTCGAACTCCCGGAGTAGCCGCGTGCGCCGCGCCCGCTGAAGCCGCCGTTCCCCTCGCCAGGTGATCGACGCCAACGCGGTGAGGCCCCCATTGGCAAGCCCCTTGTACATCACCTTCCGGCCGGGCCCGACTTCGCCCACGTGTACAGGTCGGCGACGAGCCCCTGGGGCAAGCTCAGCCCGGCGGCCGGACCATCGGCCCAGAAGCCCCCGAACCCCTCCGAACGCAGCGGACCTTCGCCGTCCGGTGCCGCTCGTCCCGGTAGCGCACGGGCCACAACGGACCGAGACGCGCGGCCGGTTGCCGAGCAGGCAAGGAATGAGTACCGCAGCTCATCGCGGCGCCAGCCACTCCTGGAGTTCGATCAGGTTCCCTTCCGGGTCCTCCAGGTGGGCGACCCGCATCCGGTCGCCCATCGGGCCCGGCGCCCGGGTGAAGTCCGCCCCGCGAGCGGTGAGTTCGGCGTGGGCGGCGTCCAGGTCGGCCACCCGGAGCACCACCAGGCTGCGGTGTCCCTCCGGCTCCGTACCCAGTTGCTCCAGCACGCCGGCCATCTGCGACCGGTCCTGCAGCGCGATCGCGGCGGGCCCGGTGTCGGGGCTGAGCTTGGCGTACGGGCCGTTCTCGGCCTCGAACTGTGGCTTGAGCCCGAGTACGTCGCGGTAGAAGCGGTAGACAGCTGGGAAGTCGGAGACCAGCAGGCGTATCTGGGTGAGTTCCATACCGGTCTTTCTAGCCCAGCCCCGGCTCCGGTTCCGGCGTGATCGCGATCTCTTGAGAGAGCCTTGCCGGAGTTCAGCGATGCACACTCCGTCCCGCTCGGAGCCTCTTCGGTCGTGGGCCCTCTCGTCCCTGCGGAACGAACGTCGGTATCAGTGCGGGTGGCAGGTCAGACACCATTCCGAACAGTGCCGAAGCTGTCTCGGCGTCGGGCTCGATGTAGACCACCCGGCCGGATCGGTGCGCTGTCGCGGTCTCCCCGCAGGGGCAGGCAGGCGGGCAGGCGGCGGCTGGTGGCGGCCGACAGGTCAGCAGAACTGTCTGCCTCGGGTTCGAGTCGCGTTCGGTGCCGCACCAGAAGCGACAAGGTGAGGGCGGCCCCCGAGATACGGGTGCCGCCCTCACCTTGTGTGTCCGTAACGCCGAGGCGTCAGAAGAGGATTCCCGATTCCATCGGGAAGTCCTCCGGCCAGGGCCCGTCGAACAGCGACTCCCTGCCGCCCATCAGCGCGTACTCCGCCTCGCGCCAGTCCGGGACGCCTCCTACGACGAAGCTGTCGCTGTCAGGGTCCAGCATCCATGTGTACGCCGCGTCGTCGGGTTTCAGCCCGTGCCGCTCGGTCAACACCGCGAACTGCTCGGGACTGGCACGCCTGATGTGCAGGCCATTGCGGTAGTAGGGTTGCAGGAGCATCAGCCTTACGTGACCGATATGCACATCGATGTGGGTCGAGGTCCCGTCGATCAGCGTCGCCTGGCTCTGCAGGAAGAGCTGCCGGTGGGACGGGTTGAACCCGACCACTCGGAACAGCCTCCCGGTACGGATGAAATCGGTCATGCCCGAAGCCCTCTCTTGATCACGGCACCGGCTCCCCGTTGGTCGGCGTGCGCCGGACGGCAGGTCGGACAGCACTGTTCTCGGTGAGCCGGCAATGGGGCCCGTACTCATCACAGGGCGAAGAGTGCGGGCCCCAGTCACGCGCGGGGAGTCGTTCGGTCGGCTATGCGGTACCGGCTTCGACTGCCTCAAGCGTTTCGCGGGTGATCTCGGGGACGAAAATGGCGTCGTCCCCCAGCCCCTCAGGAAGGTGGGCTCGGCTGTCCTCGCGAAACAGGAACGTTCCGCGAGGAGTGAGAATGCCCGCGCCAAGTCGGTTCGCGAGTTCAGCGATGATGCCGCGGATCTCGCCCAGCGCTGGACGGTCGACTCCGATGACGTTGTCGGCAACGGACAGTTCGGCCTCGCCGCCGTCTGCGGCACGGATCCAGAAATCCAAGGCGTTCGCCGCCTTTTCGGGTGCGGCATCGTAAGGAGCGACAATCGCCCGCACGACGTCCATGTCCGGCGGGGTGATCTCTCCATCAACGAACTTGTACATCGCCAGGCCGTAACTCACTGTATTCCCTTCTGGAAGTAACGATGCCTGGTGTATCCCGACTCCGAGGGGAGCTGGGGACACCGGTGTTCACCCGGTAACAGGGACGGGCCTGAACGTGATCTCGATACCCTTGACGTTGTTGTCAACCGCCCAGTGCCGCAAAGCGATTGCCGTTCTTTCGTTGTCCACGTACCAGACGACGGGCACACCGTTCGCTGCTTCGACCTGCTTCTTCATCGTACCTGTCTCCTTTGTGGGAAACCTGAGCTTGCCCGTGCTCTGCTCGATGAAGCTGTCGGGATAGTGCAGGTATTTGGCATCGATGAGAGTGCCGTTCTTGTAGCCGTCGAACTTGACGAAGCCACTCGCTTGGGAAGGTGCGGAGACCTTGTACACGAAGCCAAGTGGAACACCGTCCGTCACCGTCTGCTGGTAGATGAACTCAGGGTCGGTAGATTTCATCGACTCCCTTTCTGCAACCCACCTACCAGGCCCGCCCAGTTCGACCCAGCATTCTGGCACAGCGCTTGCAGAACGGGTCGTGAGGGATGCAGTGCGGGGGATCTTCTTGCATGCCTCGCCGAGTTCCCTGGCCACTGCTGTGCCGATACCGGCGATGACTTCGTCCCCCGAAGACGATGTCGACCGGGTCGATGTTCGCCTGGTACTCGGCGATCGTGATCGTGTGCGTGACCTCCTCGGACAGCTCCTTCGTCGGGTGCTCGCCCAGATAGACCGTCGCGTCGGACGGGCACGTGTACTGGGAAGGGTTCAGCTCCTCCGCCGTGCACATGTGCAGGTCGAGGATCGCCTTGAACCGGATCTCCGTGGTGATCGTGCAGTCGCCCTTGTAGAAGAGCTGGTCGATCCAGTTGTCGCAGCTGTCGGTTTTCTCCACGACCTCCGGTTCGCCGATCGGCTCAAGACGGTCGACGACAAAGAACATGTTGCCGATGGCACCGTCCTGGTCGACGACGGTCCCGGTCTCGATCTGCTGCGCGTTCGCGGCCTTCTCGGCGCTGTCGGCCGCCGTGCGGGCGTCCCTCGCCGCCCGCGCGGCCTCCGACGAGGCCTGGCGGGCGGCCGACGCGTCCAGGGCCGCCTGGTCGGCGGAGTCACGGGCGTCCTTGGCGTAGCAGCCCTTTGTCCTGGTCGAACGCCTTGGCCAGCGGAGTATCCGTTCCAGCGCTCCCGGTTCGCCGCCGTGTGCAGCTTGTCCGGGGTCGCGTTGATGGCGTCCTGCGAGGTGGTGAACATGCCCGGCCCGCCCAGCCGTAGCACCCCTGCCATCAGGCACTGGTCCTGTCGCAGCTGCTCCGCGGCGGCGCTGTCGAAACCGTCGTAACTGTCGGCCGTCAGACCCATGCCGGGCTGCCGGTCGGCTACGACCAGGTCGTTGCGGAAGCTGCGGAAGCTGCGGAACAGGCGTGGTCAGAAGCGCCAGGCGCACGCCGGACAGGCATGCGTGAACACCCGGAATCGCGGCACGGCGAAGTCCACCTCCCCGCGCCGACGATCAATGTAAGCACGGCATAAAAACGCCTGCTCAGAATTAATGAACAGGGCCGGGACCGGCCCCGGACACCCCCACGCCGAGCACCCTAGGCGCCGCCACTGACAACGGCCGCGAACTCACACCCCCACCCCCCGTACCCTTGACCCGTGAGTACCAGCCCCGCCCCCGACGCCCTCTTCGGCCCCGCCGACATCCGTGAGCTGGCCGATGTCCTCGGTGTTCGGCCCACCAAGCAGCGCGGGCAGAACTTCGTGATCGACGCCAACACCGTCCGGCGTATCGTGCGCACCGCCGATGTGCGGCCCGACGACGTCGTCGTCGAGGTCGGGCCGGGGCTCGGGTCGCTCACCCTTGCCCTGCTGGAGGCCGCCGACCGGGTCGTCGCCGTCGAGATCGACGACGTGCTCGCGGGGGCGCTGCCCGCCACCGTCGCCGCACGGATGCCCACCCGCGCCGACCGGTTCTCCCTCGTGCACTCCGACGCCATGCGCGTCACCGAGCTGCCGGGGCCCCCGCCCACCGCCCTGGTCGCCAATCTGCCGTACAACGTCGCCGTGCCCGTGCTGCTGCACATGCTGGAGACCTTCCCCAGCATTGAGCGGACCCTCGTCATGGTGCAGGCGGAGGTCGCCGATCGGCTCGCCGCTCCTCCCGGGTCCAAGGTGTACGGCGTGCCCTCCGTCAAGGCCAACTGGTACGCCGAGGTCAAGCGGGCCGGGTCCATCGGGCGCAACGTCTTCTGGCCCGCGCCCAACGTCGACAGCGGGCTCGTTTCGCTGGTGCGGCGGGCCGAGCCGCTCAAGACCACCGCGTCCCGGCTCGACGTGTTCGCCGTCGTCGACGCCGCCTTCGCCCAGCGGCGCAAGACCCTGCGCGCCGCGCTCGCCGGCTGGGCAGGTTCGGCCGCCGCCGCCGAGACCGCCCTCGTCGCCGCCGGTGTCTCCCCGCAGGCCCGCGGCGAGTCCATCGGCGTCGAGGACTTCGTCCGTATCGCCGAGAACAAGGTTCAAGAGCAGGACGACAGCGACGTCAGCGGGGAGTCCGGGCAGCTGTGAGCGTCACCGTACGAGTTCCCGCCAAGGTCAACGTCCAGCTCGCCGTCGGTGCCGCCCGCCCCGACGGCTTCCACGACCTCGCCAACGTCTTCCTCGCCGTCGGGCTCTTCGACGAGGTCACCGTCACCCCGGCCGCCGGGCTCCGGATCACCTGTGAGGGGCCGGACGCCGCCCAAGTGCCCCTCGACGGTACGAATCTCGCTGCCCGGGCCGCCGTCGCGCTCGCCGAGCGGTACGGACGTACGCCCGATGTGCACATCCACATCGCCAAGGACATCCCCGTCGCCGGGGGGATGGCGGGCGGGAGTGCCGACGGTGCCGGGGCGCTCGTCGCCTGCGACGAGTTGTGGGGCATTGGTGCCTCGCGTGTCGAACTTCTCGACATCTGCGCCGAGTTGGGCAGCGATGTGCCCTTCAGTCTGGTCGGGGGTGCCGCGCTCGGGGTCGGGCGGGGGGAGAAGCTGACCGTGCTGGAGACCGGTGGTGACTTCCACTGGGTGTTCGCCATGGCCGAGCGCGGGCTGTCCACGCCCGCCGTGTTCCGGGAGTTCGACCGGCTCGTCGCGGTCGCGGACAGTGAGGTTCCGCCGCCTGTGGCCTCGGCCGGGCTGCTCGACGCGCTCGCCTCCGGGGACCCGGACGCCCTCGCCGTCAGCGTCTCCAACGACCTCCAGCCCGCCGCGCTCTCCCTCTTCCCGGCCCTCGCCGACACCCTCGCCGCCGGTCGCGCGGCCGGTGCACTCACGGCTCTGGTCTCGGGTTCCGGGCCTACGACCGCCTTCCTCGCCCGGGACGCGGGGGCCGCTCGGCAGGTCGCCGAGGCGCTCGCGGCGTCCGGGACGTGTCGTTCCGTACGGGTGGCCGCCGGGCCGGTGCCGGGCGCCAGTGTGCTGTGACGGTGAGCACATAGAGTTACTTTCGGGTTACCCCATATTTCCGACCTCCACAGGGAATTCACTGTTCCTTGGCCCGGGGCGGTGCGGGTGGGGCGGACGTGACGCGTAGGGTCTTTTCAACTTCAAGCACTCGCCGTCGCACTCCCCTCACGGGTCGCACGAGTACGCGCGGCGTGGGGTCCCCCTTGAGTTGCCAACTCCCCCAGCACTTCCGGAAGGCATCTCCGTGTCCGTACCTCCCCCCTCGTCCTCGTCACCGTCCCATCGCAGGAAAGTCCCCGTCACCCGGCGCGGTGTGATCGGCGCCGCGGGCGCCGTCGCCGTCGGCGGCGCGCTGACCCCGGTGGTCTTCGCGGCCGGCAGCGGAGGCGACTCCGGCGCGTCCGTCACGACGGGCGACGCGTCCGGCACCGCCGGTACCGAGCCGCAGAAGTTCCCGGCCACCCGTACCGAGGCCGCCACCGGCACCGCAGAGACGAGCGCCGCCTTCGCCATCTCGTACGTCGGCGTGCGCTGGAGCGGTGCCGCGGACGGCGCCGGGATCAGGTTCGCGGACGGCGACTCCGCGCCCGGCAAGTGGCAGGAGCTGAGCGGCGGTTGCGCGACCGTCGAGGGCGGCGGTACGGCGCTGGTGGCGGCGGGGGACGCCACCGCGTACGAGCTGAAGCTGCCCGACGGCGCGAGCGCGAGCGGGGCGCGGTCGCTGGCGATCGACACCACCGGCGGCGCCGCCAAGACCTTCCACGTGCCGACCGAACCGACCCGGGTACGCGGGGTGCGGTACCTGTCGCGGCCCGCGTGGGGCGCCGACGAGTCGAAGCGGTACAAGGACGGCAAGGTCAACTCGCCCGAGGCGTACTACCCGTTCCAGACGGTCACCGTCCACCACACGGACACCCTGAACGCCGACCCCGACCCGGCGTCGACCGTGCGCGGCATCTACGAGTACCACGCGGTCACCCTCGACTGGGGCGACATCGGCTACCACTTCCTCATCGACGAGGCGGGCGTCGTCTACGAGGGCCGCTACTCCGGCGACGACCCGGTCCCGGCCTTCGACGCCGACGGCAAGCTCGTCACCGCCTTCCACACCGGCGGCTTCAACTCCGGCAACCTCGGCATCGCGCTGCTCGGCAACCTCGTCGCCCAGCCGCCCACCGACGCCGCCAAGGCCTCGCTGATCCGCCTGATCAAGGTCATCGCCCGCTTCAAGGGCCTCGACCCGCAGGCGAAGCTGACCTATGTGAACCCGGTCAACGGCGTCACCAGGGACGTCAACGCGATCAGCGGCCACCGCGACTGGCTCGCCACCGACTGCCCCGGCCAGACGATGTACGACCTCCTCGGCGAGGTCCGCACCGCCGTCGCCGCCAAGTAGCGCCAAGTAGCCAAGAGCGCCGCCAAGCAGCCGACAGCGCTTGGGCGAAGGGCACTTGGGTGTGCTGAGGGGCCGGTTCCCCGCCGGCCCCTCCCATGAAACCGCACAGTGCTGCCCGTGCCTCGGGCGAGAGGAATTCCCCCATGGGCCACATGGACCACTTCAGCGCCGGATGGATAACCCCCGTCCTCTCCTACGCGATGGCCTGTCTGGGCTCCGCACTCGGACTGCGCTGCACCGTACGGGCGTTGGAGTCCGACGGCGCCTCCAAGCGGAACTGGCTGACGCTCGCCTCCTTCGCCATCGGCTCCGGCATCTGGACCATGCACTTCGTCGCGATGATGGGCTTCAGCGTCGAGGGCACCCCCATCCGCTACGACGTCCCGCTGACCGTCCTCAGCCTGGTCACCGCCATCGCCGTCGTCGCCGCCGGTGTCTTCACCGCCGGGTACGGCCGCTCCCGGGTCCGGTCCGTCGTCCTCGGCGGGCTCGGCACCGGGCTCGGGGTCGCCGCGATGCACTACGCCGGCATGTACGCGCTCAATCTGCACGGCGCCGTCTCGTACGACCCGACGCTCGTCATGGTCTCCGTCGCCATCGCCGTCGTCGCGGCGACCGCGGCGCTCACGCTCACGCTGATCGTGCGGGGGCCGGTGCTGGCGACTGTGGCCGCGCTGGTGATGGGGCTCGCGGTGAGCAGCATGCACTACACCGCGATGTTCGCCGTTGATGTCGTGCTCGCGCCCAGCAGTGCGGAGTTGCCGGGAGCGACCGCCACGGAGTTCCTGTTTCCGTTGGCGGTGCTGTTGGGGTCGTTCCTGTTCCTTGCCTCGGCGTATGTGGCGTTGTCGCCGACTGGGAAGCGGGGGGAGGCGGCGGTCGCGGCGGAGTTGCTCCGCGAGGTCGAGCTGTCCACCGCCTAGTTTTTTCGCCCCCGCCGCCCCTACCCGTTCCCATCCCTGGGGGCTGCGCCCCCAGACCCCCGCTGTCGGCCTGAACGGCCTCGTCCTCAAACGCCGGACGGGCTGAAAACCAAGCCCCGACCGCGCTGAAAAACCAAGCCCCGCCCGCGCCGAAAAAGGTGACCATGACTCGCGCCGCCGAACGGCTTCGTCCTCGATCCGTGCGGGCGAAGATCGTTGCCCTGCTGATGCTGCCCGTCGTCTCCCTCATGGCGCTGTGGAGTTTCGCGGCGGTCACCACCGCGTCCACCATCGGGGACGCCGAGCGGGCCAAGGAGGTCAACTCCGAACTGCTCGCCCCCGTCGCAGACTTCGGCACCGCGATACAGACCGAGCGGACCGCCGCCGCGAGCACCGGTACCGCCGACGCGGACGCCCTGGTCCGCGTTCAGGTGGCCACCGACAAGGCGGTCGACGCCCTGCTCGACGGTGTCAACTCGTCCAGCTCCGACGCCGCGCTCCTCAACTCGGCCCTTCCCGACCGTCTCGACCGGCTCACCGCCGACGCCAAGGGGCTGAACACCCTGCGCGCGTCGAAGAGTGACAGCTACCCGGCGTACACCCGCATCGTCGAGGACGCCTTCGCCGTCACCGGCGCGCTCACCGGGGAGAAGGGCACCACCACCGCCTCCGAGGCCCGGGTCGTCCTCGAACTCTCCCGGGCCCGCGAGGCGTTGGCCCAGGAGGAGGCGCTCATCGCGGCCGGCGTCCGTGCCGGACGGCTCACCGGCGATCAGTACGCGCTGTTCGTCGGCGCGGTCACCGTCCAGCGGAGCCTGCTGAAGCCCGCGGTCGCCGATCTGCGCCCCGAGCACCGGACGGCGTACAACATCCTTCTGGAGAGCCAGAGTTACCGTCAGCTCGCGGCGATCGAGAATCGCGTCCGGAGTGCCGGGCCCGGTCGATCCGCCGTGGCCGACGGGCTGTTGAAGGGGTGGGACGGCTCCGCCGGGAGTGTGCTGTCGGCGCTCGGCAAGGCCGAGACCCAGGCCGGTACGGCCGCCGCCGCCAAGGCGAACCCGTTCGGCCTGGACACCCTCGGCGCATCCGGGATCGCCGTGGTGCTGGGGCTTGTCGGTGTGCTCCTTTCCCTGCTCGTCTCCGTTTCCGTCGGGCGCGGGCTCATCGTCGAGCTGCTCGATCTGCGCAACTCCGCCCTCGAAGTCGCCGGACGCCGGCTCCCGCAGGCCATGCGGCGACTGCACGCCGGGCAGGGTGTCGACATCGACGCCGAGGCCCCGCTGCACCGCCTCGCCGGGGACGAACTCGCCCAGGTGGGCACCGCGTTGACGGCCGTGCAGCGGGCCGCGCTCAAGGCAGCCTCCGAGCGGGCCGAACTCCTCAGCGGCATCTCCGGGGTGTACGTCAGCCTCGCCCGCCGCAGCCAGGTGCTGCTCCACCGCCAGCTCGACATCCTCGACCGGCTGGAGCAACGCCCGCGCGATGCCGCCGAGTTGCACGAGCTGTACCGCGTCGACTACCTCGCCACCCGGATGCGCCGGCACTCCGAGAGCCTCCTCATCCTCTCCGGCATCGCGCCCGGCCGCGGCTGGCGGGACCCCATCCCGCTGGCCGACACCCTGCGTGCGGCGGTCGCCGAGATCGAGGACGCGAGCCGGGTCCAGGTCTGGGAGGTCCCCCGGGTCTCGCTGAACGGCGGCTCGGTCGCCGACGTCATCCATCTCCTCGCCGAACTCGTCGAGAACGCCTCCTCGTTCTCCCCGCCCAGCGCCAAGGTGCGGCTGCGCGCGGCCCGGTTGCAGGGCGGCGTCCTCATCGAGGTCGAGGACAGCGGCTTCGGCATGAACGAGGACACGATGGCCGACGCCAACCGCAAACTCCGCTCGGAGAAGGTCGACCTCCTCGACGCCAAGCAGATCGGCCTGTTCGTGGTGAACCGCATCGCGGACCGCCAGGGCCTGCGCGTCGAACTCCGCGACTCCCCGAGCGGCGGCGTCACCGCGGCCGTGCTCATCCCCGAGAACCTGCTGCGCGACGACATGCCCGTGCACGACGCCGAGCACGAGGACACGTACGGGCGCGTGTTGTCGGCCACGGCTACGGCGCCGATTCCGCAGCAGCGCGGGCAGGTGCAGTAACTCCCCTACCCCTGGGGGTTCTTGTGAACGGCCGTGCGCCCCGGGTGAGTTGGTGTCCCCGGGGCGCACGGCTTCGGTTTCTGTCAGTCAGCCGGTGCGGGTGCGGCTCAGAAGGTGAGCTTCCAGCTGTTGATGTAGCCGGTGTCCGCGCTGTACACGTCCTGGACCTTGAGCTGCCAGGTGCCGTTGACGGTGGTCTCGCTGGACGCGTCGACCGTGTAGGTGGCGTCGACGTTGTCGGTGGAGTCCGAGGAACTGCTGCTCTTCAGGCGGTAGGTGGAGCCGTCCGGGGCGACCAGGTCGATGACCAGGTCACCGCGGTAGGTGTGCACGATGTTGACGTACACGGAGAGGTCGCTGGGCGCGCTGCCGGTGAGGCCGCTGACCGTGATCGGCGAGTAGACGGCCGAACCGGCGTCCGGGATGGACACGTCGGTGGTCGACTCGAAGGCCGTGCCGGTGTCGCCGCCGTCGTCGTCGCTGTCACCGGCCGGGGTGACCTGGAGGAGCAGGTTGGGGCTGCCGGTGCCGACGCTGGTGAGGGTGGAGCTGGAGGCGGCCGAGGTCAGCGCGGTGGCGACCTGGGCGGGGGTGGCGCTGGGGTTCTCGCCCAGGTAGACGGCAGCCGCGCCGGCGACGTGCGGGGACGCCATCGACGTACCGGAGAGTGAGGCGGTGGCGGTGTTCGACGTGTTGTACGTCGACGTGATGCTCGATCCCGGCGCGAAGATGTCGAGTGCGGAACCGTAGTTGGAGAACGAGGACCGCGCGTCGGCGCTCGTGCTGGCGCCCACGGTGATCGCGGTGGCCACACGGGCCGGGGAGTTGGAGGACGCGGTGGTGTTGTCGTTGCCCGCGGCCACGGCGTAAGTGACGCCCGAGGCGATCGAGTTGGCGACGGCCTCGTCGAGTACGGAGTCGGCGTCGCCGCCCAGCGACATGTTGGCGACGGCCGGGCTGACGTGGTTCTCGGTCACCCAGTCGATACCGGCGACGACCTGGTCGGTGGTCCCGGAGCCGGAGTCGTCGAGCACGCGCACGGCGACGATCTTGGCGGCCTTGGCGACCCCGTACGTGGCGCTGGCGACGGTCCCGGCGACGTGCGTGCCGTGTCCGTTGCCGTCGTTCGCGCTGGTGTCGCCGTCGATGGCGTCGTAGCCGTAGGAGGCGCGTCCGCCGAAGTCGGTGTGGGTGATCCGGACGCCGGTGTCGATGATGTACGCGGTCACGCCGCTACCGGCGCTCGACGGGTACGTGTAGGCCGAGTCGAGCGGCAGGTCGGCCTGGTCGATGCGGTCGAGGCCCCAGGTCGGGCTGGTCTGCGTGTCGTTGATGTGCAGGGTCTTGTTCTGCACGACCTTCGCGACGGCCGGGTCGGCGGCGAGCCGCTTGGCCTCGGCCTCGGTCATCTCGGTGGCGTACCCGTTCAGGGCCGACTTGTAGGTCCGCTCGACCTCGGCGCCGTAACGGGTCGCGAGCGCCTTGCCCTTGCTGGACGCGGCCCGGAAACCGGCGCTGTCCTTGAGGGTGACGATGTAGCTGTCCTTGATGGCACCTTCGGCATCGGCACCCTGGATCACACCGACGGCCGGGGCGGCGGCGGAGGCGGGACCGATGGCGGCACCGCCGAGAGCGAGCACGGAGGCGGCGGCGACGAGCGCGCCGAGAGCGCCGAATCTGAGGCCGGAGCCGGGGGTGGGGCGCCCGGCGGACATGGCTGTGGGGGAGTGCGGTACGGACACGGGGTGGTTCCCCTCTTGTACGACGTGCACGAATTGAACGGGGACGTGTGGGGGGTGAGGGGGGTGGCGTCTCCGTGGGCACACCGTCGCCGAATTGAAGAGATCACGTCAATTAGGGGAATCCCTACGTCCGGGTAACGGGAGGGCGCTGGGAGGGCCGGGAGGGCTGGGGGTGCCGGGGGCGCTGCCCGTCGCCGAGCAGCTGCAGCCGGCCTCACCCACGCCTTCGCCCTGGTGGCCCGGGAGAAGGACCCCGACCGGGCCCGCCTCGCCACCCGGCCCACCCCGTACATGGAGCCGAGGGGACGCGCCGCCGCCCGCTCCGACCCGCCCCCGGGAGCCGCGCACCGCGGCCTTCCCCACCACCAGGTGTGCCGCACCGGACCCGCCCCTCTACCCTGGAAGGTCGACCCACCCCCGCGTCAGGAGAAAAATGGCCGTCAACCTCGTCAATGTCGAGAACGTCAGCAAGGTGTACGGGACCCGTGCCCTGCTCGACGGGATCTCGCTCGGGGTGTCCGAGGGGGACCGGATCGGGGTCGTGGGGCGCAACGGCGACGGCAAGACCACCCTCATCCGGATGCTCGCCAAGCTGGAGGAGGCCGACACCGGGCGCGTCACCCACTCCGGCGGGCTGCGCCTCGGCGTGCTCACCCAGCACGACTCCCTCGACCCCGCCGCCACCGTCCGCCACGAGGTCATCCGGGACATGGCGGACCACGAGTGGGCCGGGAACGCCAAGGTCAGGGACGTACTCACGGGACTGTTCGGCGGGCTCGACCTGCCGGGGTTCCCGCAGGGGCTCGACACCGTCATCGGGCCGCTCTCCGGTGGTGAGCGGCGCCGGATCGCGCTCGCCAAGCTGCTGATCGACGAGCCCGACCTGATCGTCCTCGACGAGCCGACCAACCACCTCGACGTCGAGGGGATCTCCTGGCTCGCCCGGCATCTTCGTGAGCGACGGTCCGCGCTCGTCTGCGTGACGCACGACCGGTGGTTCCTCGACCAGGTCTGCACCCGGATGTGGGACGTGCAGAAGGGGGATGTCTTCGAGTACGAGGGCGGGTACTCCGACTACGTCTTCGCGCGTGCCGAGCGGGAGCGCATCGCCGCCACCGAGGAAGTGAAGCGGCAGAACCTCGTCCGCAAGGAGCTGGCCTGGCTGCGGCGCGGGGCGCCCGCCCGTACCTCCAAGCCGCGCTTCCGTGTCGAGGCCGCCAACGAGCTGATCGCCGACGTACCGCCGCCCCGGGACAGCAGCGAGCTGATGAAGTTCGCGTCGTCGCGGCTCGGCAAGACCGTGTTCGATCTTGAGGACGTCACCGTGCAGGCGGGACCGAAGGTGCTGCTCAAGCACCTCACCTGGCAGCTCGGCCCCGGTGACCGCATCGGCCTCGTCGGGGTCAACGGCGCCGGCAAGACCTCCCTCCTCCGTGCCATGGCCGAGGCCGCCCGCAGTGACGGGGAGAAGCAGCCCGCCGCCGGCCGGGTCTCCGTCGGGAAGACCGTCAAGCTCGCCTATCTCTCCCAGGAGGTCGGCGAACTCAACCCGAACCTCCGGGTGTTGGAGGCCGTCCAGCAGATCCGCGACCGCGTCGACCTCGGCAAGGGGCGCGAACTGACCGCCGGACAGCTCTGCGAGACCTTCGGGTTCGGGAGCGAGAAGCAGTGGACCCCCGTCGGGGACCTCAGCGGTGGTGAGCGGCGGCGGCTGCAGATCCTGCGCCTGCTCATGGACGAGCCCAACGTCCTCTTCCTCGACGAGCCCACCAACGACCTCGACATCGAGACCCTCACCCAGCTCGAAGACCTCCTCGACGGCTGGCCCGGCTCCATGGTCGTCATCTCCCACGACCGCTTCTTCGTCGAGCGCACCACCGACCGCGTCTTCGCCCTCCTCGGCGACGCCACCCTCCGTATGCTGCCGCGCGGTATCGACGAGTACCTGGAGCGGCGGCAGCGCATCGAGCAGGCCGCAGCCGCCGCCGTACCGGTGGCCGCCGCCAAGGCCGTCACCGAGAAGAGCGCCGCCGACAGCCGGGCCGCGAAGAAGGAACTCCAGAAGATCGAGCGGCAGTTGGACAAGCTCTCCGAGCGCGAGAGCAAGCTGCACACCCAGATCGCCGACAACGCCACCGATTTCGAGAAGGTGGCCAAACTCGACGCCGAACTGCGCGAACTCTCCGGCGAACGCGACGAACTCGAACTGCGGTGGCTGGAACTCGCGGATGACGCGTGAAGTTCACAGACAGGGCATGAAGGACACGTGAACGCGCATAACGGCGGCATCACGGAGCGGTTCGCCCTTGGGAACAGAGGCGGTCGGGGCGGATACAGTCCGGTGCGGCACGGCCACGGAGTGGTAGAAAGGGCCTTCTGAGACACCCTGAGCGGGCCCGACCACCCAGTACTCCACCAGTACTTCGTGCCTCTTGCGCACCTCAGGGCGTGGCTAAAAATCAGCTGAAGGGGGAGCGCGCTGATGACCCAGCCGCCCAGCCAGCCGCCCCAGGGCGGCTTCGGACCACCGCCCGAGGTGCCGCAGTCCGCGCCGCAGGGCTCGCCGTACGGGACCCCGCCGCCCCCGGCGGGCCCGCCACCCCTGCCGACGGTCCCGCCCCAGTCCGGCCCCTACGCCCAACCGGGCCCGTACGGCGGCCAGTCCGGGCAGCACGCGCAGCCCGGATATCCGGCCCAGCCGGGCCCCTACGGGTACGCGCCCGCCCCCGGCTACGGCTACCCCGGCCAGCTGCAGCCCCCGCAGTTCCCCGGCGCCCCCGTACCCCCGCCGCCGCCCGGCCCCGGCAACCCCTTCAAGCGGCGCCCCGCCCTGCTGTTCGGCGCCGCCTTCGCCGCGCTGCTCGTCATCGGGGGCACGGTGTACGCCGTGACCGGTGGCGGTGACGACAAGAAGCCCGCGTCGGCCGGACCCGACCTCTCCGTGCCCCCCTCCGGCCCCGCCAACCCCGGCACCGACGACGGCGACAACGGCGGCGGGACCGCCGGTGCCGACCCCGACAACCTCAACGAGGGCCGTCAGGCGGGCGAGTCGAAGGTGCTCTGGTCCAAGGACGCCCCGGACGCACCCGCTTCCGGCGCCGACGCCAACGGCATGTGGATCACCGGCAAGGTGGCCGTGAAGGCGGCGTACAAGCAGGTGTTCGCGTTCCGCGTCGCCGACGGGGCCACGGCCTGGGGGCCGATCACCTTCCCGCAGAAGATCTGCGCCGTCACCCCGCAGAAGTCCGCCGACGACAAGATCGTGGTCGCCTACATGAACGGCGCGAGCGAGCGCGCCAAGTGCAACAAGCTCCAGCTCCTCGACCTGAACACCGGAGCCAAGGGCTGGAGCGCCGAGGTCGCCGACGGCGCGCTGTTCGACAGCTCCCTCAGCGTCGAGCTGACGATCACCAAGTCGACGCTGATGGTGGGGCGTTCGCAGTCCGGCACGGCGTACGACCTCGCCACCGGCAGCAAGCTGTTCGACAAGGTGAAGTACGGCGCTGCCTGCTTCCCCGCCGGTTTCGCGGGCGGCGCGAAGCTGATCGCCGTGTCGTCGTGCGGGGCGGGCACCTCCACCGAGCACGACGAGGTGCAGGAGCTGGACCCGAGGACCGGGGCCGCCAAGTGGACCAGGGCGATCCCCAAGGGCTGGGCGGTCGGCCGTACTTACTCCGTCGACCCCGTCGTCCTCTACCTCACCAACGAGGACAAGAAGTCGTGGAACATCTCCACGCTCGCCTCCGACGGCGGCTTCCGCTCCGAGGTGACGGTCGACGAGTCCTTCGCCCCCGTCTGCGGCTGGGCGATCCTCGAACGCGACCTCCAGGGCTGCCAGGGCGTCACCGCCGACGCCCAGACCCTCTACCTGCCGACCGAGGCCGGCACAGGCGCCAACGAGATCGTCGCCATAGACCTCGCCACCGGCAAGCAGAAGTGGCGCGTCAAGTCACCCGCCGACGAGTCGATGCTGCCGCTGAGGATCGAGGGCGACCAGCTCATCGCCTACGTCGAACCGTCGTACGACACCGGCGGCCAGGTCGTGTCGATCCCCGTCACCGGCAGCGCCCACACCCCGAAGACGCTGCTGAAGAACCCCGCGTCCGCCGCCGGCGTCGAGAACGGCTTCTACTCCAAGGCGTACGACTGGACCGACGGCCGCTTCTACCTCTCCACGACCAGACTGAGCGGCAAGGACACCGAGAAGGAGAAGCTGATCCTCGCCTACGGCAAGTAGGCCGCCCGCCCCCCCTTCTCCCCTCCCCGCTCCCGAGGTACCCACGCCATGACCCAGCCGCCGCCCCCGCCGCCGCCCAGCCAACCCCCGTACGGCTACGGCTATCCGCAGCAGCCGCAACCCGGCTACCAGCCCCAACCGCCCGCCCCGCAGCGGAAGTCGAACGCCCAGGCGATCATCATCGTCTCGGCGGTCGCCGCGATCGCGCTGATCATCGGCAGCGGGATCTGGTACTCGTCGACGAAGAACGACGGGACGGACGGGACCGGCGACCGGGCGGCGACGAGCGACAAGAACAGCGCGGCGACAGGCGAAGGCACCGGAAACACCGAGAAGGCGCCCGCGAACACCGCCTCCAAGGTCCTCTTCCAGCTCCCCGAGCCCGCCGTCGGCGCCGACGAGAGCAGCACGACCGTCGTCGGCTCCTGGCTCACCGACAAGGTGTACGCCAAGAGCGGGCGCGCGGAGATCGTCGGCTACGACCCGGTGAAGGGCACCAAGCTCTGGACGGTCCCGCTGCCGGGCCCGGTTTGCGCGGCGAGCCGCCACACCACGACGGGCAACCAGACTGCGATCGTGTACGAGCCCGCCATGCCGACCAAGGACAAACCCTCGCACGGCTGCAGCCAGGTCGCGGCGATCGACCTCGACGCGGGCAAACAGCTCTGGACCCGCACGGTCAAATCCGGTGACCAGGTGGTCAACCTCAACAACGTGACGGTCAGCGCGAGCACGGTCGCCGTCGGCTCCACCAGCGGCGGCGCCGCCTTCGACCTCACCGGCAAGCAGCTCTGGGCCCCCAAGCCCACCGACACCTGCTACGACGCGGGCTACGGCGGCGGCGAGAAACTGGTCGCGGTGCGCAAGTGCGGTGCGTACGGCTCCCGCCAGCTCGACATCCAGACCATCGACCCCGTCTCCGGCAAGGTCCTCTCCGAGTACGCGATGGGCAAGGGCATCGAGGACGCGAGCATCGTGTCCACGAACCCCCTGGTCGTCGCCGCCGACGTCAACCGCTCCGCCGGTGACGGCAGCGGCATCTCGGACATCTTCTCCATCGATAACAGGACGGGACAGCTGCGTACGAAGATCTCGGCGCCCGGCGACAAGTACGCCGCCAAGTGCGACGGCATCACCAGGATCGAGTACTGCACCAAGCTCGCCGTCGGCAACGACCGGCTGTACATCCCCACCGAGAACCACGACGGCACCGGCGAGTACAGCAAGACCAACGAGATCGTCGCCTTCGACCTCGCCACCGGCAAGCAGGACGGCCAGCGCGCCGACGCGGGCGACGGCTACACGATCTCCCCGCTGCGCATGGACGGCGGCAACGTGATCGCGTACAAGAGCCCGCCCTACGACAAGGGCGGCCAGGTCGTCAGCATCGACGGGGACACGTTCGCGCAGACGAAGCTGATGGAGAACCCGGCGACGAAGGAGGTGCGCGAGGTCGAGACGAGCATGCAGCCCGAGTACGCCGAGCTGATCTACGGCGACGGCCGCCTCTACCTCTCCCAGGTCTACGCCCGCAAGCCCTCCGACGTGGGCGGCACGAGGTACCTGGCCATCGCGTACGGCACCGGCTGAACCGCTGCTCAGGACCGGGATGGTGCGCGTACTACATCAACACCCTCGAATGAGAGGATTTTCGGCGATCCGGGGCACTTCTCTCCAGTAGGGGAAGCGCAACGTCGAACAAGCGTGTAGCTTCCGGGGGCATGAGAAGCGGGGGAGCCGGGGGGCTCCTGTCCGTGGGGACCAATGGGCATCCAGAAGGGACAACCATTGGGGGGACTGGGGGGTGGCTCGATGGGAGTGCGGCTGATGGTGGTCGACGACCACCGACTGCTCGCCGAGGCGCTGGCCTCGGCGTTGAAGCTGCGCGGGCACCGGGTGCTCGCCGCGGCGGCGCCCGCCGCGGGCGCGGCGGAGCTGGTGATCGCGCGGGCGCCCGAGGTGTGCCTGCTGGGCACGGCCACACCGGCCGAACCGGGCATGTTCGACCCGGTGGTAAGGATCAAGCGCGAGCGTCCACAGGTGGCGGTCCTGGTGCTGGGCCCGGTGCCCAGCCCGCGCGGCATCGCCGCCGCCTTCGCCGCGGGCGCCTCCGGGTACGTACGCCATGACGAGCGCATAGAGGGCGTCGAGCGCGCCATCATGAAGGCCAGAGCGGGCGAGGCGGCGGTCGCGCCGCAGCTGCTGCAGGGCGCGTTCAGCGAACTCCTGAACCCCGCCGCCCAGCCCGACGACGAGGGCCAGCGCCTCCTCCAGATGCTCACGCCGAGAGAGGTCGAGGTCCTGGTCCGGGTCGCGGACGGCGAGGACACCCGCCTCATCGCCGCCGGCATGGGCATCGCGCCCAGCACGGCCCGTACGCATGTGCAGCGGGTGCTGATGAAGCTGGGGGTCGGGTCGAGGCTGGAGGCAGCGGCCCTGGCGGCCCGTACGGGACTGCTGGACAGGGCGGGTCCGGTGCGGCAACAGCAGCACTGACGGCACTTCCAGACCGCGGAGCCGGAGTTCCCTTGAACTCCGGCTCCGCTGGCGTTCCACGGACAGGCTGGCCATACCGGCCGTTGTGGATTTATGATTTGATGTGTTCGGTTCTGTTTGAAGCTAGGTGTGTGTACGGATGGAGAGTCCGGCGTGAAGAAGACCTCGACGAGGCTCGCCGACGGTCGTGAGCTCATCTACTACGACCTGCGCGACGACACAGTTCGCGACGCGGTGGACCGGCGCCCCCTGGAGCGCACGGTGACCACGTCGCAGGTACGCCGGGACCCGCTGCTCGGCGACGAGGTGGCCATCGCCTCGCACCGCCAGGGCCGCATCTACCACCCGCCGGCCGACGAGTGCCCCCTGTGCCCGACCGAGGGCGACCGGCTGAGCGAGATCCCGGACTCCTCGTACGACGTGGTCGTCTTCGAGAACCGCTTCCCCTCGCTGGCTGGCGACTCCGGGCGCTGCGAGGTGGTCTGCTTCACCTCCGACCACAACTCGTCCTTCGCCGACCTCACCGAGGACCAGACCCGGCTCGTCCTGGAGGCGTGGACCGACCGCACGTCGGAGCTGTCCCACCTCCCTGCCGTCGAGCAGGTGTTCTGCTTCGAGAACCGCGGCGCCGAGATCGGCGTGACCCTCGGCCATCCGCACGGCCAGATCTACGCGTACCCCTTCACCACCCCGCGTACGGGCCTGATGCTGCGCTCGGTCGCCGCGCACAAGGAGGCGACGGGCGGCGAGAACCTCTTCGACGAGATCCTGGAGAGCGAACTGGCAGGTGAGCGGCTGGTGTTGGCGACCGACCACTGGGTCGCCTTCGTGCCGTACGCCGCCCACTGGCCGTACGAGGTCCACCTGTACCCGCGCCGCCGCGTGCCGGACCTCCTCGCGCTCGACGAGGAGGCGCGCACAGAGTTCCCCAAGGTCTACCTGGAACTCTTGAGGCGCTTCGACCGGATCTTCGGCGAGGGTGAGCCGCCTACGCCGTACATCGCGGCCTGGCACCAGGCGCCGTTCGGCACCCTGGAGGAGTTCGACGGCGTCAACCGCGACGACTTCGCGCTCCACCTGGAGCTTTTCACCATTCGCCGTACTTCCGGCAAGCTGAAGTTCCTCGCGGGCTCCGAGTCGGGGATGAGCGTGTTCATCAACGACATCCAGCCGGAGTCGGCGGCACAGCGACTGCGAGAGGTAGCGAGTTGATGAGCGGTAAGTACCTGGTCACCGGCGGTGCGGGCTATGTCGGCGGGGTGGTCGCCCAGCATCTGCTGGAGGCCGGCCACGAGGTCGTCGTCCTCGACAACCTCTCGACGGGCTTCCGGGAGGGCGTCCCGGCAGGTGCCACGTTCGTGGAGGGCGACATCAAGGACGCCGCCAAGTGGCTGGACTCTTCCTTCGACGGCGTCCTCCACTTCGCGGCCTCCTCCCAGGTCGGCGAGTCGGTGGTGAAGCCCGAGAAGTACTGGGACAACAACGTCGGCGGCTCGATGGCCCTGCTCACGGCGATGCGCGAGGCGGGCGTCCGCAAGCTGGTCTTCTCGTCCACGGCGGCGACGTACGGCGAGCCGGAGACGACCCCGATCGTCGAGACGGCCCGCACCTCCCCGACGAACCCCTACGGTGCCTCGAAGCTGGCCGTCGACCACATGATCACCAGCGAGGCGACGGCCCACGGCCTCGCGGCGGTCTCGCTCCGCTACTTCAACGTGGCGGGCGCGTACGCGACGCAGGGCGAGCGCCACGACCCCGAGTCCCACCTGATCCCCCTGGTCCTCCAGGTCGCCCAGGGCAAGCGGGAGGCGATCTCGGTCTTCGGCGAGGACTACCCGACGCCGGACGGCACGTGCGTACGGGACTACATCCACGTGGCGGACCTGGCGGACGCCCACCTCCTGGCCCTTACGGCGGCGCAGCCGGGCGAACACCTGATCTGCAACCTGGGCAACGGCGAGGGCTTCTCGGTCCGCGAGGTCGTCGAGACGGTACGCCGGGTCACCGGCCACCCGATCCCGGAGGTCGTGGCCCCGCGCAGGGGCGGCGACCCGGCGGTCCTGGTGGCGTCGGCCGAACGGGCCAAGACCCGCCTGGGCTGGAACCCGACCCGGTCCGACCTGGCGGGAATCGTCGCGGACGCGTGGGAGTTCGCGCAGCGCAACAGCAAGTAGGACGTAGGAAAGGTAAGAGGTAGAGGGCATGACGGGCATGACGGGCAGCACCACCGCGGATGTCGCCGAGGCGTTCGAAGGGCTGTACGGATCGGTACCGGAGGGAGTGTGGGCGGCGCCGGGCCGGGTCAACCTGATCGGCGAGCACACCGACTACAACGACGGCTTCGTCATGCCCTTCGCCCTCCCGCACACGGCGCTGGCAGCGGTCTCCCGCCGCACGGACGGCGTCCTGCGCCTGCACTCCTCGGACATCGAGGGCGGCGTCACCGAACTGCGGGTGGCGGACCTGACACCGGAGTCGGACAAGAGCTGGACGGCGTACCCGGCAGGCGTGGTCTGGGCGCTGCGGGACGCGGGCCACGGGGCGGTGTCGGCGGGCGCGGACATCCACCTCACGTCGACGGTCCCGACAGGCGCGGGTCTGTCGTCGTCGGCGGCGCTGGAGGTAGTGGTCGCCCTGGCCCTGAACGACCTGTACGAACTGGGCCTGGAGCGCTGGCAGTTGGCCCGCCTGTGCCAGCGCGCGGAGAACGTGTACGTGGGCGCCCCGACCGGCATCATGGACCAGACGGCGTCAGCGTGCTGCACGGAGGGCCACGCCCTCTTCCTCGACACCAGGGACCTCTCCCAGGACCAGATCCCCTTCGACCTGGCGGCCGAGGGCATGACCCTGCTGGTGGTGGACACCCAGGTCAAGCACTCCCACAGCGAGGGCGAGTACGGCAAGCGCCGGGCGGGCTGCGAGCGGGGCGCGGAGCTGCTGGGCGTGCGGGCGCTGCGGGACGTGCCGTACGAGGACCTGCCCTCGGCGCTGACCCGCCTGGGGGAGGAGGAAGAGGTACGCCGCCTGGTGCGCCACGTGGTGACGGAGGACCACAGGGTCGAGCGGGTGGTGGAGTTGCTGAAGTCGGGCGGCGACACAAGATCGATCGGCCCGATCCTGACCGAGGGCCACGCCTCCCTCCGGGACGACTTCCAGGTCTCCTGCCCGGAGTTGGACCTGGTCGTCGCGTCCGCCGTCGACTCCGGCGCCCTCGGCGCCCGGATGACGGGCGGCGGCTTCGGCGGCTCGGCGATCGTGTTGGTGGAGGCGGGGGACGCGGAGCGGGTGGGCAAGGCGGTGGAGGAGTCGTTCGCCGCCGCCGGCTACACGGCGCCCCGGGTGTTCGCGGCGGTGCCTTCGGCGGGGGCGCGTCGGGTCGGATGACAGAGGGCTTGAGCTAAGCGCCTTTGGTGAATATTCGACCCGTTTCGTCAGTCCAGGCCTGTAGGCGCAGCGCCTGATCGTGGGAGGCGGCACCGCTGATTCCGACTGCCATGCCGCCTGCCCCGATCGCGCCACCGGCGGTGGCTGCGGTGGCGCCCCCGGTGAAGACGGCCGCCCCTGCCACGATCATGGGGATGCCGATGACTGCGCCGATGATCGTGACGGTCAGCAGGACGCCGAAGAAGATCATGCCGATGCCGACCAGTGCTCCGGCGAAACCGATGCCGCCCACAGCGGTACCTGCGGCAACCCCGGTCGCCCCCACGACAAGAGCCGTCCCGCCATTGGCCTGGTGGGTCCGGGAGAGGAGGACGGCTCCAGGCATACGGTGGATTTGCGTCCATCCTTGGGCTGTCATGTAGCCGATGAACCGCGTCAGTTCTGCTTCCCGCTGCTCGGGATCGATGAGCTTGCCGTAACCACGGAACACCACTTGGGCGGGAGCCTCCGCGCCCCACTGTGGTGTTTTCAGCTGTGCGATGCTCTCGGCCTTCGACAGTCGAGGTTTCTGTGTGGGGTCCCTCATGGCTCTGCGCTCCGCCCGAATCATCCCTCTGTGCCCATTGCACACCTTGTGGTGAGGGCGCGCGAGGTGGCAGAGCCAAGCGCGGGCCACCGGTGGTGGTAGACCTGAGGCTTGTCCGCTGTCGGTGTGTCTGCCGGGTGTACGGAGCAGATCTGCCGAGGTGGTGCCAGGTCAAGACCTCACGGCGTTGACGAACTGGGCGAATGCGTCGACGGCAAGCGTGACCACACCTCGAACAGGTGTCTTGGAATCACGTATCCCCACTCGTGACAGGGAGCGGGCGACCTCGACGCACTCGTTGTCGGCCGCGCTGTAGCTGCTCTTGAACCAGTCCGCTGCTGCGAACTCGGCGGATCCTGCGGTGTTGTTCATCAGGTGAGCTCCTGTCGTGCCGCAGTCAGTAGATCGAGGCTGAGTGACGCGTCGGCCGCTTGCGATCTCAGGTAGTCAAACATGAGTCTGTAGTTCTGGACTTCGGACGGATCGTCAAGGTAGAGCCCCCGCTTGTGGAGTTCGAGGTAGACGACGTTCATCCCGCAGAGCGGGTCTCCCTCGTCGTCACGGCCCAGGACGAGGAAGTGGCCGCCCGAGCCGGCCGCATGGGCACCGGTGGCGAACCGGAGGATCTGAATGTCCACGTTGGGGCGCTGCGCCATGGTGTGTAGGTGGTCGAACTGCTCGACCATCGCATCCGTTCCGCCGACGGGCCGTCGGAGCACTGCCTCGTCGAGGACCACCCACAGGTGCAGCGCGGGGGAGCGCTCCAGAATCGCCTGCCGCTTGGTCCGGGCGTCCACCTTGTTCGCGATCGCATCCGCCTCCGTGCGGACGTCCTGTGCCTCGTGCAGTGCCAGCGCATAGCGCGGGGCCTGGAGCAGACCGGGGACCAGGGCGTTTGCGAACACGTGCTCGTACGAGGCGACATCCTCGAAGGACATCAGCGGATCCATCACCTCGGGTACGGCTGGGTGATCCATCCACCAACCGTTCTCCTGGTTGCGGACGAGCTGGATCAGGGTGTCCCGTTCCTCTGGCCTGGCACCGCATGTGTCGGCGAGCGCCGCCACGGTGGGCACCCTGAGCTTGGCGCGGTCCTGCCACGTCTCGTACCGATTCACGGTTCCGACGGAAACCCCCGCCCGCTTGGCCACTTCGGACTGCGTGAGGCCTGCCCGGGTGCGAAGTGCCCTGAGTCCGCGGGCGATCTGCATGCGACCAGCGGGGCCCGCTGATCCTCGTACGGTCACCGTTTCGTCTCCAACTCGGCCGCTGTCAAACGGTATTCAATGGTTGTGGTGAGCGTCGCGGTCGGCGTTTACCCAACTTCTCGTATGCCCCCACAGAGAAGGAGCCCTCATGCGAATGGACCGCGCCGGTACGCCCCGAGTACGCCTCCTGCGGCAAACCGGCATCGACGGCCACGGCCCCGTCTCCCGCATCGCCGACCGGATCGAGGCCGCCCAACTCGGCCTCGCGAACCGCCTCCTCGGCCGGGCCCGGGAGATGATCGCCGTACCCGGTGCCGCCAAGGTCGCCGAACTCGGCCTAATGGCAGAGCAGTTGGCGGACGCACTCCGCGACGCGCTGCTCATCGCCGAGTACCGTGGCGTTCGTCTGGACGCGGTCGAGGACATGCGCGGCACGATGAATCCCGGCCCGGCTGATTCCAGCAATCTCTGCCAATTCTCCCTCCCCGGCGACGACCTGGCCTCCGGGCCGGCCGCCCGGCACCGGGTACGAGCCGAAGCCACCGCATGGGGCCTGCCGCCAGAAACCCTGGACGACCTGGAGTCGATCACCGGCGAACTGGTCGCGAACGCCCTGGAGCACAGCGACAGCCGTGCAATCACGATTGCGTGCGCTCTCACCGCAGATACGCTTGCGGTCAGCGTGACCGACGGGGGCAGCGGATGCGCGCCCGTGGTTCCCGTGCCGATGGGGCAACAGGGGCCGCGGCAAGAGAACGGGCGCGGACTGCTGATCACCGACGCGCTGGCCGACCGGTGGGGAACGCGGAGGTCGGGCAGGGGGCTGGAGGTCTGGGCCGAGGTCGCAGTGCGCACGACCGGGGGAGTGCCGACATGAAGGCCGCTCTCACCTCCGTACACACGCCACCCCACCTCCGCTCCCGGTACCGTACGAGGACCGCACCACCCGCACCGGAGGTCTCCGTGAGCGCCCAGACCGACGGTCCCTACGGACCGCTGATCCCCATGCCCGAGCTGACACCCGACGCGCTTCGGGCAGCGGTCGCGCGGATCGCGCCGAGCCGGATGCCCGCGCTCACCCAGCATCTTTTCGAGGCCACGACCAACGCACAGCAGACCCAGAGCCTCGCTCCCCTGCGGAGCTTCGTGCATTCGTGGGCCGTGTTCGTCGCCATCGAGCGGCACCCTCAGCAGGCGGCCCGCCTGCGTGAGCTGGAGCGGATTGTGGACGGCGGCGAGGCGGACCCGGCCGACGCGATCACCGAGATCCTGCTGATCCGTGAGGCGGCCGAGGCAGAGGCAGGTCTGTGAGCGACTGGACCTGGGACTACAACCCGAGCGAGGAGTACATCACCGGTGGACTGCCTCCCGGTGCCGTCGCCGAGGTGGAGCGGCTGGCAATGGAACTCGCAGCCCTCGGGCCGGACTCCGTGCGGGTAGGCCGCCCCGTGGACAAGGAAGGCGGCCTGCGGGAATTCGATCTCCTCGGCGGCAGAGGTTTCATCAGCTTTCTCGCGGTGCCGCGTCACGAGTGCGTCTACGTGTGCAACGTGACCTGGTACGGCTGAGCCGAGTTCCCGCCGGTGTTCAACGCGCGGGAGGTGTGAACTCGGGCTGGTCCAGCACCCGCAACCAGCTCCCGTCGGGCTGGCGCCGGACGACCTGGGCCCGGGCGCCGGTCCCGTCCTTCGGCGGGGTCGAGGTGAGGGCGATGTCCCCGCTGACCAGGGTCGGCAGCGGGGCTTCCGATGTGAAGCGGGGGCTGGTCGACAGGACCTTTTCCCAGAGCGCCCGGATCGCCTCCCGGCCCACCGTCCGCTCGCCGGGCGGATAGGCCAGCACCGCGTCCGCCTCGTACAGGGCGGCGACCCCGGCTGCGTCGCCGGCGTTGGACCGCTCGACGAACAGACGGGTGATGTCCTCGGGCCGCATGGCCTTCTCGTACTTCGGCACGGGTGTCTCCTGAGGTCGTGAACGGGTGGCCTGCCTCCCAGCCTGGTCAGCGGTCAGTCAGAAGTCCAACAGATGGTTCTTCTGGAAACTAGAATCAACGCTCATGGAACTGAGGCAGCTGGAGTACTTCGTCGCCGTCGCCGAGGAGCGGAACTTCACGCGTGCCGCTGAGCGGGTGCACATCAGCCAGTCCGGTGTCAGCGCCCAGATCCGCAGGTTGGAACACGAACTCGGCGCCGAGCTGTTCGACCGCTCCGGGCGCACCGCCACCCTTACCGTCGCCGGAAAGGCCGCGCTCGAACACGCCCGTGCCGCGCTCGCGGCGGCCGGGGCGGTCGGGCAGGCGGTGGGGGAGGTGACCGGCCTGATCAGGGGCCGGCTCACGGTCGGGATGGTCGTCGGCTGCACGGTCACCCCATTGTTCGTCGCCCTCGCCGGGTTCCACCGCGCGCATCCCGGTGTGGAACTTGCGCTGCTGGAGGACAACTCCGACCGGCTCGTCGAGAAGGTGCGCGCGGGTGCCGTGGACCTCGCTCTCATCGGCACCGCGACCGCACCCCCCGAGGGGCTGGACGCGCTGACCGTCGTCAGCGAGCGGCTCGTGGTGGCCGTACCGCCCGGTCATCCGCTGGCGGACCGGCGCCGGGTCACCCTTCGCGACCTGGTCGCCCACCCGATCGTGTGCATGCCGCCCGGCACCGGCCTGCGCGCGGTGCTCGACCGTGCCTGCGCCGCGCAGGACCTCGAACCCGGGATCGCCCTGGAGGCCGGCTCGGCGGACGCCGTCGCGGACCTCGCCGCCCGCGGGCTCGGCGTCGGCGTCCTCAGCGAGTCGATGGCCACGCACCACCGCGACCGCCTCACCGCCCGCCCCCTCGACGACGTCGACACACCGGCGCTGCTCGCCCTGGTCTGGCGGAGCCCGCACAGCCCCGCTCTGCGCGAACTGCTCGTCCACTGCGGACGGGCGTTCGCCTGAGCCATGCCACCCCACCCGGCCCCTGGCCGAGATGCCCGCCCCTGCCGAGTGTGGAACCGTGGGAGAGGGCCGGGGCCCGGCCGGGGCAGGTGCCCCGTGGCGCGGCTTCGCCCAGGAGGTGGCGTCATGGCCGACCGGAGCAGCGGGGACCCGGAAGAACGGGCGGCGCGGGGACGGGCGGCCCGGGCCGACGCACCCCGATCCGCCCACGCCGAGTACGAGCCCTCGCCGAAACGACCCGACCCCGTGGACGTCATAGAGGCCCAGTCCGCCACCCGCCTCCCCGAACTCGTCCCCATCCGCTACGGCCGGATGCTGGAGTCCCCGTTCCGCTTCTACCGGGGCGCCGCGGCCATCATGGCCGGCGACCTCGCCGACACCCCCCGCACCGGCCTCACCGCCCAGCTCTGCGGAGACGCCCACCTCCTCAACTTCCGTCTGCTCGCCTCCCCCGAGCGCCACCTCGTCTTCGACATCAACGACTTCGACGAGACCCTCCCCGGCCCCTGGGAATGGGACGTCAAACGCCTCGCCGCCAGCCTCGTCATCGCCGGACGCGAGAACGGCTACACCGACGCCGAGCGAGCCGCCGTCGTACGGGCCACCGTGCGCTCCTACCGCGAGCGCATGCGCGCCTTCGCCGGGCAGGGCGACCTCGCCGTCTGGTACGCCCAGGCCAGTGCCGACGTACTCCAGGGCCTGGCCGACGAACGGCTCGACTCGCGCGGCCGGAAACGTACCCGGCAGGCCATGGCCAAGGCCCGCCGCCGGGACAGCCGCCAGGCCTTCGGGAAGCTCACCCGGGTGAGCGACGGCCGGCGCCGGATCACCCCCGACCCGCCCCTGATCGTGCCGCTCCAGGAGCTGATGCCCGGCATCGAGCCCGACGGCATGGAGGACCAGCTGCGCGAGCTGATCCGGCGCTACAGCCACAGCCTGCAGTCCGACCGCCGGCACCTGCTGAGCGGGTACCGGCTCGTCGACATGGCCCGGAAGGTCGTCGGGGTCGGCAGCGTCGGCACCCGCTGCTGGATCGTCCTGCTGCTCGGCCGGGACGACGAGGACCCCCTGCTCCTCCAGGCCAAGGAGGCCGACCACTCCGTACTGGCCCCGTACGCCGGTGCGAGCGACTACGACAACCAGGGCGAACGCGTCGTCAGCGGGCAGCGCCTCATGCAGGCGACCAGCGACATCTTCCTCGGCTGGGAACGCCTCGTCGGCCTCGACGGACGTCAACGCGACTTCTACATCCGCCAGTTGCGCGACTGGAAGGGCATCGCCGAACCCCACCTGATGGTCCCCAGGGGTATGCGCGCCTTCGGCGAACTCTGCGGCGCCACCCTCGCCCGCGCGCACGCCCGCTCCGGGGACCGCGTCGCCATCGCCGCCTACCTCGGCGCGGGCGACACCTTCGACCGCGCGCTCACCGTCTTCGCCGAGAGTTACGCCGACCAGAACGAGCGCGACCACCAGGCCCTCGTCGACGCCGTCCGCACCGGCCGGGTCGGCGCGCAGAGCACCTAGGGAGAACAGAGCACCTAGGCAGACACAGGGAGACAGGAGAACGACCATGAGCGACAGCGTGTACCTGGCATACGACTACCCACTCCTGGGCGCGTTCTGGACGATGATGTGGGTCTTCCTGTGGATCCTCTGGATCATCCTGCTGTTCCGCGTCCTCGGGGACGTCTTCCGCGACGACGACCTGAGCGGCTGGGCGAAGACGGGCTGGACCCTCTTCCTGCTCGTCCTGCCGTTCCTCGGAATCCTCGTGTACCTGATCGTCCGGGGCCGAGACATGGGCAAGCGCGAACACCAGGCGGCCAGGGCACGGCAGGACTCGCTGGACGCGTACATCCGCCAGACGGCGACGGGCACGGGCGGCCACGCGGACGAACTGGCCAAACTTTCCGAACTCAAGAACAAAGGTGACCTGACCGAGGCGGAGTTCCAGCACGCGAAGGAGAAGGTCTTGTCGTCCTGACCGCACCGGGAACGCTGGGAACGCTGGGAAGCTACAGATAGCCCCACGTGCGACACATCTCCCGCAGCACCTCGGGTATCTCCCCGGCCGCCGGCGCCGGCCGGTCCGGCTGCACCTTCCCCGAGCGGATCTTGTCGTTCCAGTCGCCGAAGCCGCCGCCCAGCACCGCGCCCTCCAGGCTGCTGCCGTACTCCAGCATCCCGGGCTGCCACTCCAGGTCCAGGAAGTCGCAGAGGGCGCGCAGTTCGGTGGCGGGGTCGGCGGTGAGATCCTCGTACGTGAGGATGTGGCCGCCGAGTTTCGCGTGGGCCTCCTCCATCGCCACCATGTACTGCAGCACCCGGGCCGCCGCCTCCTCCCGGGTACGGTCCGGCACCGCCTCGTGCCACGAGCGGGCGACCGCGGCCGGGTGCCGGCGCAGGAAGACGAAGCGGGCGTCGGGCCAGGTCTCGGCGATCCGCTGCCACTGGAAGGTGTTGCCCGGCGTCTTCTCCACGATGAACGGCTTGCCCGACTTGACCAGCTCCCGGTGCAGGGCCCGGTCCCAGAGCAGGCCCTCCAGATCCTCGTAACCGAGCCCGAGCGCCTCGAAGGAGCGTTCGGTCGGGCTGCCCGACTTGAAGTAGACCTCCAGGCCGGTCAGATGCAGTTCGTGCGAGGCGTGCAGCTCGGAATGGGCGCCCAGCATCATGCGCAGCAGAGTGGAGCCCGAGCGGACGGGCGCCAGCACGAACACCGGGCGGTCGAGGAGGCGGTCGAACTCCGGGTCCACGGGGTGCCGGGGCGCGGCCGGCGGCCGGGCCGGCCTGGGCTGCCGCGGCTTCGGCACCGCGTTCAGACCGTCGGCCTTCGGCGCCGGGACCCGGCGGACCTGGAAACCTGTCGTGTCGGCCAGCTTGGAGTTCAGCTTCCGCAGGATGCTCATGGTCCGGCACGCTAGAACTCTTACCTGAGACTTACCTTGGCCTCACCTGAGACGGGCCTGAATGCCCCAGCCGCTTCGTCAGCGTGTACTCCGTCACCCCCGGCGGATAGTCCGGGATCACACACACCACCTCGTACCCCTGCTTCCGGTAGAAGTCCGGCGCCTGGAAGTCCCACGTCTCCAGGCGTACGTGGCTGCACGCGCGCTCCTCGCGCGCCTTGCGCTCCGCCTCCGCGAGGAGCCGGGAGCCCAGGCCCGCGCCCCGGTGCACGGGGTCGACCCAGAGGTACTGGACGTGCAGCCAGGTCGTCCAGGTGTAGCCGACCGCACCGCCCGCCAGTTCGCCACGCTCGTCCAACGCCCATACGTGGAGCGGAAGTTCGCGTTCGGCGGGGGTGCCGCGCAGGGCGCGCAGGACGGGGGAGGCCGTCGTGTTCGCGTCGCGCAGCCCCGCCCGGAGCAGAGTGAGCCATTCCTTGTCGACTTCTGTCTCAATACGAAACATGCGGCACACCATAAACGCGCTGGCCAATCAGTTCTGCGAATTACCTTCCGCTCCTGCCTCCCGGCCGTACCCTGATGAACAGCACCGGTGGGGGCCGGTGCTGATCAGGGGGCGAGACAGTCGGGTACGACGCCCGGAGTGGGGGTAGCAGTCATCGCACGGCGGCGGCCGTGTCCCAGTGACTGCGACAGCCCCGTCCCAGGCCAGAAGCAACAGCCGGGGACTGCTCCGGGCGTCGTGTCCGCACGGGGTGTCCCCCCGACGATTGGGTGTCCCCAGCTCTTGAGGAGCTCGGGGAAGGGGGTTTCAGTGGTTCGCATCCGAGTCCTGGTCGTCGACGACCACCGTATCTTCGCCGAGTCGCTCGCCGCCGCACTGGCCGCGGAGCCCGACGTCGACGTCTCCGCCGCCGGCAGCGGTCCCGCCGCGCTGCGCAGTCTGGAGCGCGCGGTGGCCGAGGGCCGCCGGTTCGACGTCCTGCTCGTCGACTCCGACCTGGGCGGCAACGTCCCGGGCGCGCGTCCGGCGGTGCCCGTGCAGGAGGGCAACGAGGAAGGGCTGGTCGACGGCATCTCGCTGGTCGCGGGCGTCCGTACGGGCCATCCGCATGTACGGATCGTCGTCCTCGCCGAGAAGGACGACCCGCGCCGGGCCGCACTCGCCCTCCAGGCGGGGGCCTCCGGCTGGGTCGCCAAGGACTGCTCGCTGTCCCGGCTGCTCACGGTCATCCGGGGCGTCCTGCGCGACGAGACCCACCTCCCGCCCGCCCTGCTCACCGGCGTCCTGCGCGAACTGACCGCCGCCCGCAAGCACCGCACCGAGAGCGAACGGCTCGTCGAGTCCCTCACTCCCCGGGAGCGGGAGGTACTGCGGTGCATGGTCGCCGGGCTGGGGCGGAAGGCCGTCGCCGAGCGCCTGTTCCTCTCCCCGCACACGGTCCGCACACACATGCAGAACGTGCTGGGCAAACTCGGCGTCCACTCCACCCTCGCCGCCGTCGCCCTCGCCCGCCGGGCCGGGGTCGGCCCCGTCGACCTGGGAACCACGAACCGGCTGGGCGTGGAGGAGAGCAGCAGCGCGTAGCGGCGACCGGGCAGGAACTCCGGTACTCGCGGTACCCCCGCTACCCCCCGCAACCCTGCTGATCAGCCGGGGATGTTGTCGAACGGCGCGGTCAACTGCCGCAGCAGCCCGGCGAGTTCGCCCCGCTGTGCGCGCGACAGCTCGGCCAGGATGGCGCGTTCCTGGTCCAGCAGCCCGGCGAGCGCCTGATCCGCCCTGTCCTGCCCCTCGACAGTGAGCCGCACCAGCACACCCCGCCGGTCACTGGGATCGGGGAGCCGCTCGACCAGGCCCTTCTTCGTCAGCCGGTCGATACGGTTCGTCATCGTGCCCGAGGTGACCAGGGTCTGGGTCAGGAGCTGTCCGGGGGAGAGCTGGTACGGGTTCCCGGCCCGCCGCAGCGCCGTCAGTACGTCGAACTCCCATGGCTCCAGGGCGTGCTCGGCGAAGGCGAGCCTGCGCGCACGGTCCAGATGCCGGGCGAGCCTGCTGACCCGGCTGAGCACTTCGAGTGGTTCCACGTCGAGGTCCGGGCGCTCCCGGCGCCACGCAGCGACCAGCCGATCGACCTCGTCCTCCATGACGATCAGTGTAGTGGTTGTGTCGACGTGAAGTCTCTTGGCATCAAGTCTCTTGACGTCGAGATAAATATGGGGGGAGAGTGGGAGCCATGACGACGACCCCCACCTGGGACCCGGCCCAGTACCTGCGCCACGCGGACCACCGCACCCGCCCCTTCACGGACCTGCTGGCCAGAGTCCCCGCCCTCCCTCACACCACCCGTCCCCGCATAGCGGACCTTGGCTGCGGCGCGGGCAACGTCACCACACTCCTCGCCGACCGCTGGCCCACCGCGCACATCACCGGGTACGACAACTCGGCACCGATGCTGGAACGCGCGGCGGGTTACGCGGGCCCCACGGCGGGCGGCGGACACCTCGACTTCGCCCACGCGGACGCCTCGGCGTGGGCGCCCTCGGAGACGTACGACCTGATCGTGTCGAACGCGGCCCTCCAGTGGGTCGAAGGCCACCTGGACGCCTTCCCGGCCTGGCTGGACGCGCTCGCCCCCGGCGGCACCTTCGCCTTCCAGGTCCCGAACAACCTGGACGCCCCCCTGCACACCCTGATGCGCGAACTGGCCACGGGCGCCCGCTGGCGAAGCCGCCTCGGCAAGGCACTCCGCCGGGACGACTCGGTCCACGTCCCCCTCGTCTACCTGGACCGCCTGGCCCGCCTGGGCTGCGAGCCGGACGTATGGGAGACGACGTACCTCCACGTCCTGGCAGGCGGGGACCCGGTCCTCGACTGGGCCAAGGGCACGGGCCTGCGCCCGGTACTGACGGCCCTGGCGGCCGACCCGGAGGCAAGGGACGCCTTCCTGACGGAGTACCGCGACCTGCTGCGGGCGGTGTACCCGACGGAGGGGTACGGGACGGTACTGCCGTTCCAGCGGTTGTTCGTGGTGGCGCGGAAGGGTGAGTGAAGGGTGATCACCGCCGTGGGCATCGCCCTGCGAGGCGCGATCACTCGTTCGGATGATCAGGTGAGAAGGGGCGGCACCAGGCGTTTCGCCTCCGTAGCGTTCGGGTGTCGCTTGTGCCGCAGTGGCGCCCGCGCCCACACTGAAGGAGGAGGTGCTTCTTGATGACTGCTCTCGCGCATGAGGTGATTCCCGTGATGCAGGACGAGCCGGTCTCGACCCTCGACGAGATCCTTTGGGAGACATGGAAGTCCATGGACCTTCCCGAGGGCTACCGCGCCGAGATCATCGAGGGGTCCATCGAGGTGTCGCCGACAGGTCGCCGTCGTCATGGCGTGCTCATCAACCGCCTTCGCCGGGCGCTGGAGGTCCATCTCGCGCATGGTGACCATGCGCCATACCAGGACATCAACGTCATCCACCGTCGCAAGTCCTGGATTCCCGACCTCTTCATCGCTCCCAGGGACCTGGATGAGATCCCCGACGAGGACGACCTGGGAGTCGACGCGGCGGGAGTTCTCATGGTCGTCGAAGTTGTTTCTCCCGGCCGCCGAAACATCGAGCGCGACCGGGTACGCAAGCGCCGCGAGTACGCTCGGGCGGACATCCCTATCTACGTGATCATCGATGACTTCGATGAGGGTGGCGCTGTGCTGGTGTTGACCGAGCCCGATTACAAGAAGGCCACCTACAACGCAGAGCAGCGTGTCCTCTACGGCGTGGATGTAGTCATCCCGGTCGGCCCCGCCAAGGGCTTCACGATCGGGGACACGGTCACTCGCGCTTGACCCCCGTCAGCTCTTCCGCCGCCCTATCAGATGCGGCTTCGCCTCCAAGCCGTCCAACCCGTGCCACGCCAGGTTCACCAGATGTGCCGCCACCTCCGCCTTCCGCGGGCGGCGTACGTCCAGCCACCACTGGCCCGTCAGGGCCACCATGCCCACCAGGGCCTGGGCGTACAGGGGGGCCAGTTTCGGGTCGAAGCCCCTGCTCTTGAACTCGCGGCCCAGGATGTCCTCCACCTGGGTGGCGATGTCCGAGATGAGGGACGCGAAGGAACCCGTCGACTGGGGGATGGGGGAGTCGCGGACCAGGATGCGGAAGCCGTCCGTGTACTCCTCGATGTAGTCGAGGAGGGCGAAGGCCGCCTGTTCGCAGAGTTCGCGGGGGTGGCCTGCCGTCAGGGAGCTGGTCACCATGTCCAGCAGGCGGCGCATCTCGCGGTCCACCACCACCGCGTACAGGCCCTCCTTGCCGCCGAAGTGCTCGTAGACGACGGGCTTGGAGACGCCGGCCTTGGCCGCGATCTCCTCCACCGACGTCGCCTCGAAGCCCTTCGCCGCGAACAGCGTGCGGCCGATCTCCAGCAACTGGGCCCGGCGCTCGGCACCCGTCATCCGGGTGCGGCGGGGGCGCCGCGGTTTCTCATTGCTCTCAGTGTTGCTGGAGTCGGCTGCCACGGCGTCAATCATGCCGCCTTCGCGGGCTCCTTCCGGCGCCGGGAGCTGTCCAGATCCGTGTTGCGGCGGGAATCGATACGCGAGCGTGACGGCCAGCGCACGTCATAGGCCCAGCCGAGCTTCTCGAACCAGCGGATCAGCCGCGCCGAGGAATCGATCTGCCCGCGCTCCACACCGTGCCGCGCCGACGTCGGATCGGCGTGGTGCAGGTTGTGCCAGGACTCGCCGCAGGACAGGACGGCCAGCCACCACACGTTCCCCGAGCGGTCCCGGGACTTGAACGGGCGCTTGCCCACCGCGTGGCAGATCGAGTTGATCGACCAGGTCACGTGGTGGAGGAGACAGACGCGGACCAGCGAGCCCCACAGGAAGCCCGTGAACGCGCCCCACCAGGACATCGTCACCAGGCCGCCGATCAGCGCCGGAAGCATCAGCGACAGCCCGGCCCAGAGCAGGAACTGGCGCGAGATCGTCCTGATCGCCGGGTCCTTGATCAGGTCCGGCGCGTACTTGTCCTGCGGTGTCTGCTCCTCGTCGAACATCCACTCGATGTGCGCCCACCACAGGCCCCGCAGCAACGCCGGAACCGTCTCCCCGAAGCGCCACGGCGAATGCGGGTCGCCCTCCGCGTCCGAGAACTTGTGGTGCTTGCGGTGGTCGGCCACCCAGCGCACCAGCGGGCCTTCGACGGCCATTGATCCGGCGATCGCCAGCGCGATCCTGAGCGGGCGCTTCGCCTTGAAGGCGCCGTGCGTGAAGTAGCGGTGGAAGCCGATGGTGATGCCGTGGCAGCCCAGGAAGTAGAAGAAGACGAGCAGGCCGAGGTCCAGCCAGCTCACCCCCCAGCCCCACGCCAGCGGCACAGCGGTCAGCACGGCGAGGAACGGGACGATGATGAAGAGGAGGAGAGTGATCTGTTCGAGCGACCGTTTCTGTTCCCCGCCCAGGGTGGCGGAGGGCAGCGGAGTGCCGTCGGGCACGGTCGAGTTCGAAGCGTCGTCGATCACTTCGGAACCGGAGGTGGTCATGCGCGTCCCCTGTGGGGTGGTGGGTCCAGTCGGCTTGGGCAGAACGGGCGGACAGCGGGCGGACACCGGGGTACGGGATCCGAGAAAGCCCTCGGATCCTCAGGCTCCCTACGGTTGCGTAACCTACGGCGTCGTAAGTATGGCAGCGCGTCGCCCGGCGGCAAGAGCCCGAAATTCTGCGCGTCCCCCTCGCCACCTATCCTTAGACCGGTCGGACAGCGCGGTCCGCTTTGTTTAGTTCCCGGATGCCCCGCCCCTATGCCCCGCCGAGCCTCCACACTGCAAGGAGCCGCACCTGTGAGCAGTGCCGACGACCATGGCCAGGCCACGATCACGACCAGCAGCGAACTGCGCGCCGACATCCGGCGCCTGGGCGACCTGCTCGGCGAGACCCTCGTCCGCCAGGAGGGCCCTGAGCTGCTGGAACTCGTGGAGAAGGTCCGTCATCTGACCCGCGAGGACGGCGAGGCCGCCGCCGAGCTGCTGCGCGGCACCGAGCTGGAGACCGCCGCCAAGCTCGTCCGCGCCTTCTCCACCTACTTCCACCTCGCCAACGTCACCGAGCAGGTGCACCGAGGCCGCGAGCTGCGCGCCAGGCGAGCCGCCGAGGGCGGCCTCCTCGCCCGTACGGCCGACCGCCTCAAGGACGCCGACCCCGACCATCTGCGCGCCACGGTCAGGAATCTCAACGTTCGTCCAGTTTTCACGGCCCACCCCACCGAGGCGGCCAGGCGCTCGGTCCTCAACAAGCTGCGCCGCATCGCTGCCCTGCTGGAGACCCCCGTCATCGAGACGGACCGGCGCCGCTACGACACCCGTCTGGCCGAGAACATCGACCTCGTGTGGCAGACGGACGAACTCCGCGTCGTCCGCCCCGAGCCCGCCGACGAGGCCCGCAACGCCATCTACTACCTCGACGAACTGCACGCCGGCGCCGTCGGGGACGTACTCGAGGACCTCACCGCCGAACTGGAGCGCGTCGGCGTCCGGATCCCCGACGACACCCGCCCTCTCACCTTCGGCACCTGGATCGGCGGCGACCGCGACGGCAACCCCAACGTGACCCCGCAGGTCACCTGGGATGTCCTGATCCTCCAGCACGAGCACGGCATCAACGACGCCCTCGAACTCATCGACGAGCTGCGCGGCTTCCTCTCCAACTCCATCCGCTACACCGGAGCCACCGAGGAACTCCTGGAGTCTCTCCGCGCCGACATCGAGCTGCTGCCCGAGATCAGCCCCCGCTACAAGCGCCTCAACGCCGAGGAGCCCTACCGCCTCAAGGCCACCTGCATCCGGCAGAAGCTGGAGAACACCAAGCAGCGCCTGGCCAAGGACACCCCGCACGTCCCCGGCCGCGACTACCTCGGCACCGGCCAGCTCCTCACGGACCTGACCCTCATCCAGACCTCCCTGCGCGAACACCGCGGCGGCCTCTTCGCCGACGGCCGCATGGACCGTACGATCCGCACCCTCGCCGCGTTCGGCCTCCAGCTCGCCACCATGGACGTACGGGAACACGCCGACGCCCACCACCACGCCCTCGGCCAGCTCTTCGACCGGCTCGGCGAGGAGTCCTGGCGGTACGAGGACATGCCCCGCGAGTACCGCAACAAGCTCCTCGCGAAGGAACTGCGGTCCCGCAGGCCGCTGGCGCCGACCCCGGCGCCGCTCGACGCGGCCGGTGCCAAGACGCTCGGGGTGTTCGAGACCGTCAAGAAGGCGCTCGCCGTCTTCGGGCCCGAGGTCATCGAGTCGTACATCATCTCGATGTGCCAGGGCTCCGACGATGTCTTCGCGGCTGCCGTGCTCGCCCGCGAGGCCGGGCTGATCGACCTGCACGGCGGCTGGGCCAAGATCGGCATCGTGCCGCTCCTGGAGACCACCGACGAGCTGAAGGCCGCCGACACGATCCTGGAGGACATGCTCTCCGACCCGTCCTACCGGCGCCTCGTCGCGCTGCGGGGCGACGTCCAGGAGGTCATGCTCGGCTACTCGGACTCCTCCAAGTTCGGCGGCATCACCACCAGTCAGTGGGAGATCCACCGCGCCCAGCGGCGCCTGCGTGACGTCGCCCACCGGTACGGCGTACGGCTGCGGCTCTTCCACGGCCGTGGCGGCACCGTCGGCCGGGGCGGCGGTCCCTCGCACGACGCGATCCTCGCGCAGCCCTGGGGCACCCTGGAGGGCGAGATCAAGGTCACCGAGCAGGGCGAGGTCATCTCCGACAAGTACCTGGTCCCCTCGCTGGCCCGCGAGAACCTCGAACTGACGGTCGCCGCCACCCTCCAGGCCTCCGCCCTGCACACCTCACCGCGCCAGTCCGACGAGTCCCTCGCCCGCTGGGACGCGGCCATGGACCTCGTCTCGGACGCCGCCCACGCGGCCTACCGCCGCCTGGTGGAGGACCCGGACCTGCCGACGTACTTCCTCGCCTCCACGCCGGTGGACCAGCTCGCCGATCTGCACCTGGGCTCCCGGCCCTCCCGCCGCCCCGGCTCCGGTGTCTCCCTCGACGGACTGCGCGCCATCCCGTGGGTCTTCGGGTGGACCCAGTCCCGCCAGATCGTCCCCGGCTGGTTCGGCGTCGGCTCCGGCCTGCGGGCCCTGCGCGACGCGGGCCTCGACACCGTGCTCGACGAGATGCACGAACAGTGGCACTTCTTCCGCAACTTCGTCTCCAACGTCGAGATGACCCTCGCGAAGACCGACCTCAGGATCGCCGCCCACTACGTCGACACCCTCGTCCCCGACGAGCTGAAGCACGTCTTCGACGTCATCAGGGCCGAGCACGAGCTGACCGTCGCCGAGGTCCTGCGCGTCACCGGTGAGTCCGAACTCCTCGACGCCACCCCCGTGCTGAAGCAGACCTTCACCATCCGCGACGCCTACCTGGACCCGATCTCCTACCTCCAGGTGACCCTCCTCAAGCGCCAGCGCGACGCGGCGGCGGCCGGCGCCGAACCCGACCCGCTCCTCGCCCGCGCCCTGCTCCTCACGGTCAACGGAGTCGCGGCGGGCCTGCGCAACACCGGCTGAGCCGGACCCACACGGGTGTGCCCCCGTACACATGAGTCAGATGTGTACGGGGGCACCCTCACGTCGGCTACAACACCACCCACGCCGCCGTCACCAGCGCCAGCCCGCTCCCCGCCAGCGCCCAGCCCGTCCGGGTCAGCCCCAGGCCGCCCGCCACCACGACCGACGCCAGCAGCAGCGCGCCGCCCAGCGGCACCCAGGCGTAGAGGAAACCGGCCGGGCCGGACCGTACGACATCACTGCTGCCGGGCTTCACCACCACGGTGTACGTCTCGCCCTCGCTCACCCCGACCGACTGGTCCAGGACCACCTCGCCGCGCGCCTCGGAGCCCACCGACACCGGCCGGTACGAGCCCGTGCAGACGCCGTCCTCGCACTTCGCCACCGTCATCGTGCCCTGCTCGCGGCCCTTGGCGAGCATCACGTGCTGGGCCGTCCCCCAGGACGCCCAGACGCCCGCGATCAGGATCAGCGCGGCGACCGTACCCATCGCGGTCAGCTGTCCGAACCGGAGGGCGCTGATCGGGGCCTGGCGGGAGGTGGTGGCTGTGGCAGGCATGGCCGGGATCATTGGCCATGCCTCCACGACGAGTCAACCTCGGGCGGTCCGGACGCCCGGACAAGTCAGGAGTTGTACGTGCTTTGCGCCCGCTCCAGCCCCTCGACCACCAGACACTCCACCGCGTCCGCCGCCCGGTCCACGAAGTAGTCCAGCTCCTTGCGCTCCGAGGCGCCGAAATCCTTCAGTACGAAGTCGGCGACCGGCATCCGGCCGGGCGGGCGCCCGATGCCGAACCGCACCCGGTGGTACTCGGCTGTGAAGGCCTTCGTCATCGACTTCAGACCGTTGTGGCCGTTGTCCCCGCCGGCGAACTTCAGCCGCAGGGTGCCGTAGTCGATGTCCAGCTCGTCGTGGATCGCGACGATGTTGGCGACGGGCACCTTGTAGAAGTCCTTGAGCGCGTTCACCGGCCCGCCCGACAGGTTCATGTACGACATCGGCTTCGCCAGGATCACCCGGCGGTTGTACGGCCCCGGCGGGCCGATCCGCCCCTCCACGACCTGCGCCTGTGCCTTGCCGGCCCGCTTGAACTTCCCGCCGATCCGTGTGGCCAGCAGGTCGGCCACCATGAAACCGACGTTGTGCCGGTTGGCCGCGTACTCGGGCCCGGGGTTGCCGAGTCCCACGATCAGCCAGGGGGCGCCCGCGTCGGTCGTCACGTCCATCTCTCCTTGATGCGCGTCGGCCGCCGCCCCCTGGTGGGAACGGCGGCCGATGAACTCTACCGAGTCGGGGATCAGGCCTCGGTGGACGTGGACTCGCCCTCGGCCGGGGCCTCCTCCGCCTGCGCGGACAGGACCTGGAGGACGACCGCGTCCTCGTCGATCGCCAGGGTGGTGCCCTTGGGCAGCGGGATGTCCTTGGCGAGGATGGAGGCACCGGCCTCCAGGCCCGCGATGGACACGGTGACGGACTCGGGGATGTGCGTGGCCTCGGCCTCGACGGTCAGCGTGCTCAGCACGTGCTCAAGGAGGAAGGCACCCGGGGCCAGCTCGCCCTCGGTGTGGACGTAGACCTCGACGGTGACCTTCTCGCCGCTCTTCACGGTGAGCAGGTCGACGTGCTCCAGGTAGCCCTTCAGCGGGTCGCGCTGCACGGCCTTCGGGATCGCCAGCGCGGTGCGGCCCTCGATGTCCAGGGTGAGCAGGACGTTCGGCGTACGCAGGGCGAGCTGCAGCTCGTGGCCCGGGAGCGTGATGTGGACGGGGTCGGCACCGTGGCCGTAGACGACCGCGGGAACCTTGGCCTCGCGGCGGATGCGGCGGGCGGCGCCCTTGCCGAACTCGGTGCGGGTCTCGGCGGTGAGCTTTACGTCGGACATGCTGTGCACTCCTCGTAGATGAGAGACGGACAGGTCACCCGGCCACGAACGGCCTGCTACGAAGAGCGCGTCGATAACGGACAGCCGTACCTGATGGGTACGGCCTCCCTCGCCGAGCAACTCGCACAGACTACTCGGCAGGGGAGGCCATAGAAAAATCGATCATGCAGAAGCGTTCTGCCTCAACGGCGACAGGCTCACTGCTCGTCGAACAGGCTCGTCACCGAACCGTCCTCGAACACCTCGCGCACCGCGCTCGCGATCGTCGGCGCGATCGACAGCACCGTGATCTTGTCCAGGTCGCCGCTCAGCTCACCCGGCGTCGGCAGCGTGTTCGTGAAGATGAACTCGCTGACCCGGGAGTTCTTCAGCCGGTCGGCGGCGGGGCCGGACAGCACGCCGTGCGTGGCGGTGACGATGACGTCCTCGGCACCGTGCGCGAACAGCGCGTCCGCGGCGGCGCAGATCGTGCCACCGGTGTCGATCATGTCGTCGACCAGCACACACACCCGGCCCTTGACCTCGCCCACGACCTCGTGGACGGTCACCTGGTTCGCCACGTCCTTGTCACGCCGCTTGTGCACGATCGCCAGCGGAGCGCCGAGCCGGTCGCACCAGCGGTCGGCGACGCGCACCCGGCCGGCGTCCGGCGACACGACCGTCAGCTTGCCCTTGTCCACCTTGTCGCCCACGTAGTCGGCGAGGAGCGGAAGCGCGAAGAGATGGTCCACCGGGCCGTCGAAGAAGCCCTGGATCTGGTCCGTGTGCAGATCGACGGTGAGGATGCGGTCCGCACCCGCCGTCGCCATCAGGTCGGCGATCAGACGCGCCGAGATCGGTTCACGCCCACGGTGCTTCTTGTCCTGCCGCGCGTAACCGTAGAACGGCACGATCACGGTGATCGAGCGGGCCGAAGCACGCTTCAGCGCGTCGATCATGATCAGCTGCTCCATGATCCACTGGTTGATCGGAGCCGTGTGGCTCTGGATCACGAAGCAGTCCGCGCCACGCGCCGATTCCTCGTAACGAACGTAGATCTCACCGTTCGCGAAGTCGAAGGCCTTCGTCGGGACAACCCCGACCCCCAACTGCTGGGCGACCTCCTCGGCAAGCTCGGGGTGGGCGCGGCCGGAGAAGAACATCATCTTCTTCTTCTCGCCGGTCGTCTTGGTCCCGGTCACAGCACTGTCTCCTCAGAGGTGTCTACAGCGGGGTGTGCAGTTATCACGGTACGACGACTTTGGCGCACCTGTTTCCGGTCAGCTCTCGTGCTCCCGCTGGGCGGAGGCGGCCTCGGCCGCCCTCGCCGCCGCGCTCCCCGGACGCTTGCGGGCCACCCAACCCTCGATATTCCGCTGCTGGCCCCGGGCCACGGCCAGCGAGCCGGGCGGTACGTCCTTCGTGATCACGGAGCCGGCCGCGGTGTACGCGCCGTCCCCGACCGTGACAGGCGCCACAAACATGTTGTCCGAACCCGTCTTGCAGTGCGACCCCACGGTCGTGTGATGCTTCGCCTCGCCGTCGTAGTTCACGAACACGCTCGCGGCACCGATGTTCGAGTACTCACCGATGGTCGCGTCCCCGACGTACGACAGGTGCGGCACCTTCGTCCCGTCCCCGATCGACGCGTTCTTGGTCTCGACGTACGTCCCGATCTTGGACTTGACCCCGAGCCGCGTACCCGGCCGCAGATAGGCGTAGGGCCCGACGTTCGCCTGAGCCCCGACCTCGGCCCCGTCGGCGACGGTGTTGTCGACCCGGGCCCCCGCCCCCACCCGGGTGTCCTTGAGCCGCGAGTTGGGCCCGACCTCGGCACCCTCGGCGAGGTGGGTCGCCCCCTGGAGCAGCGTGTTGGGGTGGACGACGGAGTCCTGCTCGAAGGTGACGTTGACATCGACCCACGTACTGGCCGGATCGATCACACTCACCCCCGCGAGCATGGCCTCGGTCAGCAGCCGGTCGTTGAGGATCCGCCGCGCCTCGGCGAGCTGCACCCGGTTGTTGATCCCGGCGATCTCGCGGTGATCACCGGCGACGGAGGCCCCGACGCGATGCCCCGCCTCCCGCAGGATCCCGAGGACGTCGGTGAGGTACTCCTCACCCTGACTGTTGTCGGTCCGCACCTTCCCGAGCGCGTCCGCGAGCAACTGCCCGTCGAAGGCGAACACCCCGGAGTTGATCTCCCGGATGGCCCGCTGCGAATCGCTCGCGTCCTTGTGCTCGACGATCGCGGTGACGGCACCCGAGGCCCCGTCCCGCACGATCCGCCCGTACCCGGTCGCGTCCGGCACCTCGGCGGTCAGCACGGTCACGGCGTTGCCGTCGGCGGAGTGGGTGGCGGCGAGGGCCCGCAGGGTGGCCCCGGTGAGCAGCGGGGTGTCACCGCAGACGACGACGACAGTCCCGTCGACGGTCCCGCCCAGCTCCTCCAGCCCCATGCGTACGGCGTGACCGGTGCCGTTCTGCTGCGCCTGATGGGCGGTACGGATGGCGGCGTCGGCCTCGGTCAGATGGGCGGTGACCTTCTCACGGGCGTGCCCCACGACGACGACCAGTTCCTCGGGGTCCAACTCACGGGCGGCGGCGAGCACATGGCCCACCAGCGACCGCCCGCACAGCTCGTGCAGGACCTTGGGTGTGGCCGACTTCATACGGGTGCCCTCACCCGCTGCGAGTACGACGACGGCGGCGGGGCGATTGGCGCTCACGGGGTGTGCCCTTCGGCTGCGGAGGGGGCGGGGTGGACATCCGCAGGATACCGGGGCGTTTCGTGGGGGACATGAGTAAGGGCCCTGACAGAGCTGTCAGGGCCCACATTCGGTATCGCTCTGGTATTGCTCCCCCGCCAGGACTTGAACCCGGACAGATGGCACCAAAAGCCACAGTGCTGCCAATTACACCACGGGGGAATGAAGTCGACTGAACCGGACATTTGGTCAGGCCGTCGAATTGGCACCCACCACTATGCCGTACCACCGGCCCTCGATGCGACGGTGTTGCCCGGCGCTCTTGGGTCCGCTCCCGCGCCCCCTCGTGGTCCGCGCGCTTGCCGCACGCGTGTTCCACGGGCAAACCCTCCGGTCGGAATCCTCGCTTCCGGGGTCGAACGGTGCACGATTCAGCAGTTCGAGGGATTCTGGTGGGTTTCGCTTCTGTTCGATTGTGGTGTCGCGGCCCCATGTGGTGTAGGCCAGTCGTCGAAACTCACCGGAAAAGCGGGGTGTGGCGCCCGTAGGCTGGACGCATGACCACTACGGGGGAAGACCACACCGCGGCCCTGACCGGGCCGTGGTGGTGGGCCAGGTGGCGCAGTGCGGTGCTGGACGCGGGGCTCGCGTTGCTGTCCGCGGGGGAGTGCGCGGCGGAGGGGATCCCGTTCGCCAGGGACGCGGGGATTCCCGTGGCGGCCGGAATCGTGTTCGGACTTGTCGCCGGGGCGGTGCTGTTGCTGCGGCGCCGGTGGCCGATCGCTGTCGTGCTGGTGTCCATCGCCGTCGCGCCGGCCCAGATGGGCTATCTGATGGGCATCGTAGGGCTGTACACGCTCGCCGCCTCCGAGCTGCCCCGGCGGATCATCGGGTCGCTGGCCGGGATGGCGATGGTGGGGACGCTCATCGTGACGTTCGTGCGGTCGCACCAGGGGGTGGCGGACGGGGGGCTGAAGATCGGGGACTGGCTCGTTCCCGTGGTCGCGATCACGACGTCCCTCGGGGTGACCGCGCCGCCGCTGCTGCTCGGGCTGTACGTGGGGGCCAGGCGGCGGCTGATGGAGAGCCTGCGGGAGCGGGCCGACAGCCTGGAGCGGGAGTTGCAGCTGCTGGCCGAGCGGGCCGAGGAGCGGGCGGAGTGGGCGCGCAACGAGGAGCGGACGCGGATCGCGCGGGAGATGCACGACGTGGTCGCGCACCGGGTGAGCCTGATGGTCGTGCACGCTGCCGCGCTGCAGGCCGTCGCGCGGAAGGATCCTGAGAAGGCGGTGCGGAACGCCGCCCTTGTGGGGGACATGGGGCGACAGGCGTTGACCGAGCTGCGGGAGATGCTCGGTGTGCTGCGGTCCGGGGACGGGCTGGGGCGGCGGGCGCAGGGTGTGCCGTTGGCGTCGGTGGGGGTGGTGGCCGCCGCTGTCGCCGCCTCGCGGGCCGCCGAGAGCGGTGACGGGGTGGGGGACGGGCCGTGTCTGTCCGAACTGGAGGAGCTGATCGGGCAGTCGGCGGCTGCGGGGATGGTCGTGGATCTGTCGGTGGAGGGGGAGGCGCGGTCGTACGGCGCGGAGGTGGAGCAGACCGCGTACCGGGTGGTGCAGGAGGGGCTGACGAACGTCCACAAGCACGCGGCGGGCGCGAAGACGTATGTCCGGCTCGCGCACCGGCCCGGCGAGATCGCGATGCAGGTGGAGAACGAGCCGCCGCCCGAGCCGTCCTCGGCCTCGCTGGTCGGGCTGCCGTCGGGCGGCAACGGCCTGCTGGGGATGAAGGAGCGGGTGGCCGCCCTGGGCGGCGTCTTCGTGTCGGGGCCGACGGACGCCGGGGGGTTCCGGGTGTCGGCGGTCATTCCGACGTAGGTGTTTCTTGCGGCTTGGGTGGCCTTCCGGCCCAGGTGTCCGTTCGGTTCGCGTGTCTCTTCGGGCCGGGTGTCTCTTCGGGCCCCGGCTGGCCCTCGGGCCGTGCGTCCCTCGGACTGCGGGCCCCTCGGCCCAACCGACTGCCCCTCGGCCCAGGCTTCTTCCCGGCCTAGGGAGTCGTCAGGCGGACCGGTTCCAGGCCGGTGACCAGGGTGGCCAGGGCCTGGTCGATGTCGGGGCCGAGGTACCAGTCGCCGGTGTGGTCGAGGGCGTAGACGCGGCCCTCCGTGTCGATGGCGAGGAGGGACTGGGTCTCTCGTTCCTCGCCGAGGGGGCAGACCTCGGTGTCCAGGGCGCGGCCCAGGTCGGCGAGGGTGCGGGCCATGTGGAGGCCGTGCAGGGGGTCCAGGTGCAGGGCGCTGGGGGCGACCTGGCGGCCGGGGCCGGGGGGTGTGAGGTGCAGGCCGCCGAACTCGGCCCAGGCCTCGACGGCGGCGGGGAAGACCGCGTGGCGGTGGCCGGCGGGGGAGATGTGGCCGCGCAGGGTGTCGGCCCAGTACTCGGCCTGCTTTATGTCCCAGCGGCCTGGCTGCCAGCCGGCGGCGCGCAGGGCGGCGTCCACGGCCACGGGGAAGCGGGTGGTTGACGTGCGGTCGGTGTGCATCTGCCCTTCGATCGTCGAGGTCATGGACCGGCGCGGCCGGGGGTGCGTGCGGCGCCGTGGTGCGTGGTGGGGAGGGGAAGTGGGAGCGGGGGCGGGAGTGGGAGCGGGCGTCGTCAGTCGGTTGCCGACGGGTCGACTATGCGGACGCCGAAGTGGGCGCTGAGGGCGGTGCAGGAACGGCAGGGCGTGGCGAAGCTGCCGTGGAGGGGGTCGCCGTCCTCGCGGATGCGGCGGGCGGTGAGTTTGGCTTGTTTCAGTGCCCTGCGGGCCTCGCCGTTGGTCATGGGCTTGCGGGCGGCGCGGCGGCTGCGGGCCTCGTCGGCGACGGAGATCTGCCGGGATATGAGGAGCGCCTCGGCGCAGCGGCCGGTGGAGCGGTCGCGCTGGACGCTGGTGAGGGTGTCCAGGAAGTCCTGGACGAGGGGGTGCAGCGCGGGCGGCTGGTCGCCGCGTGCCGCCGTGCCGGTGAGGGTTTCGCCGCGTACGGAGAGGGCGGCGGCGACGGTCGGGAGTATGCCGTCGCGGCGGTGGCGGAGGGCCGGGACGCGGGGCGTCTCGCTGGCGCTCCAGCCGACCCGTGGGTCGCCGCCGGGTCTGCCGCCCGTACCGGGCGTTTCGGGCGCGGGTGTGCCCGCCGAGCCCTGCGTCGGTCGTCCCGCGGGCCGCCCCGTGTGTGTCCCCGTCTGCGTCGCGTTCATGATCGTCATCCCCTCCCGTGCCTCCCCCGTACATCCCCCCGGCGGACACAGAGTGCCAAATGGCGTGGCTGGTGCGGAAGCTGGGGCGGTGTGACACGCCAGGGCTTCGGCGTACCGTCACGGCGGGGTGACGGCAGGTCACGGAAGCGGCGGGGCGGTGACCTGTGCCGGTGGCCGGTGCCGGTGACCGGTGTCGGCGTACCGCATAGGCTGTCGGGCAACCGCGATCCACGGCCTCGTCCGGGCGGCTGTCCGCACTGATGTGCTGACGGTCGGGACGGGTTCGGGGGCGTGATCGGGGCGTGAGGTGACGTACGCGCGAGGTGCGCGTGTGGTCCATGTGATGTGCATGTGATGTGACAGACGTACGGCCCGCACTGATGTGCTGGTCCTACAGAACGCCGCAGGGGGCAACCGCCATGACGACAGGTCGGCTCGGGCAGCGAGCCGTGCCGCCGAACGCGGCCTACGCCGGGCAGGTCGTGCACTTCCCGGACCCGGTACGGGCCACCCGGCATCCGAGAGGGGTGCGGGTCGACGAACACGGCTATCCGGACTTCTCGCTCTACGCGCGTGCGGTGGCGGAGATCGCCGAGCCGCCCGAGGGCTTCGGCGTCGACGAACTGCGGCTGACGGACTACGTGTCGGCGAACGCGGCGCTGGCGGCGTCCGGCCACGAGCTGTGGGACACGGTCCCGTCGGTGGCGACCCCGCACGGCTGGACCTGGCACCACGCGCCGGGAGGCCGGCGCCTGGAGTTGGTCCCCGTCGAGGTGAAGGCGCTGCTGCGGCACCACGGCGGCATCGCGACCTCGACGGTCGACCAGTACAAGCGCGGCACGCGCCCCTTGCAGGAGACGCGGCCCGCGCACTTCGCGCTGCCGAAGTCTGCGGTCGCGGTGACCGAGCAGCAGGTCCAGGGCGTCGAGGAGGACCTCGGCTACCGCCTGCCGGGCGCCTACCGCTCCTTCCTGAAGGCGGCGGGCGGCTGCGCGCCGGTGGGCGCCGCGCTCGACGCGGAGCTGGGGCTCCTGATCGACCAGCCGTTCTTCACGGTGCGGGACGAGGCCGCGGTGAACGACCTCGTGTACGTCAACAAGTGCCTGCGTGACCACCTCACCAAGGACTACCTGTGCGTCGGCTTCGTACAGGGCGGTCTGCTGGCGGTGAAGGTGAAGGGCGAGCGGCTCGGTTCGGTGTGGTTCTGCGCGTACGACGACGCGCGTGACGTCGATCCGACCTGGCCGCCGGACGATCGTGTACGACGGCTGCTGCTGCCGTGTGGCGACGACTTCGACCAGTTCCTGTCCCGGCTCGCGGGCAATCCGCCGGAGCTGGAGACGGTGGCGAACCTGATGGTGGACGGCGGCTTCGCACGCGCGGTGCCCACGGCGGACTCGGGGTCGTCCGGTGACTTCGGTGGGGGAGTGAACTGACCGATGGTGACCTTCGCGCAGGCGCAGGAGCGCGCCGAGGAATGGGTCAACGGTGACGTGCCGTCGTACCAGCACCGGGAGGTGCGGGTACGGGAGTTCGAGCTGGGCTTCGTGGTCTGGGCCGAGGACCGGGCCGAGGGCCCGCGCTCGGACGGCGGCGCCCAGCGCCTGGTCCTCGCCCGGGACAGCGGCGAGGCCACGCTGTGGCCCGCGCTGCCGGTGGGTGAGGTCATCCGCCGGTACGAGGAGGAGTACGGCCGCCCGGACGCCGTCGAGGACGCGGTACCGGCGCCTCCGGCCAGGGTCGACCTGAACCAGACGTCGTTCCTGCTGACTCCGCCGGAGTGGCTGCAGGAGGCGGCGGACAAGCTGGGCATCCCGGACCGCCGGGGCGACGCCTCCGGCGGGGGTACGGGCACCTCCGGTGCGCCTGCGGGTGCAGACGCACCGCCGATGGATGCCGTGCCGCCGGGGGCCACGCCGTGGACCGGCACCGACACGACCAGCGTGGACGCGGGCGAGGACCGCTCCGTGCCGCTGCCGGCGACGGTGTTCTCGCCGCCGCTGGGCGAGGAGGAGGTTCCGCGGTCGCGGGACGACTTCGACCGGATCCCTCCGGGTGCTGGAGCGGCTGCGGGTGCGGGAGCGGGAGCGGTTTCTGGCCCGGGGGCAGGTCCGGTTCCGGGCCCGGGTCCGGGTGGCGCTCCGGCGTACGGCTATCCCCAGGCGGCGAGCGGTCCCTCGTACGGCTACCCGCCTCCGGGACGTCCGCTGGCGCCCAACGCCGGCGACATCGCGGACGCGGCGACCAGCAAGGCCCCACCGCCGCGCGGCGCCCGGGGCACGGGCACTCCACCTCCGCCGGGTGCGCCGGGTACTCCGGGGGCGCGGCTGGGGGTTGTGTCGTCGCCGGGCGCACCGGTTACGCCGGGTGCGGCTGGAACAACTCCGGGTGCGCGTCCGGGGGTTGTACCTCCGGTGGCGGGGACCGGGTCTCCGGGTGGGTATGTGCCTACGCAGTTCGTTTCGGCGATTGAGGCAGGTGGGGCTGAGGGGGCGGGCGGCTCTGGCGGGACTGGTGGTCTCGGTTCCGGTGACGGTGGTGCTGCGGCCGGTGGTTCGCGTCCGCCGGGGGCTCCTGGTGCTCCGAATCCGCCTGGGGGTGCGTCGGCTGACGGCGTTCACCACGCCGCGACGATGCTCTCCGGCCCGGGCCGGGCTGGGCCGCCTCAGCCTCCGGGAGGTCCAGGAGTTCTAGGGGCGCCGGGGGTTCCGGGTGCTCCGGGTGCGGCGAACCCGCCGGGCCCGCCTGGTCCGCCGGGGGTTCCGGGGGCTCCGGGGGCGCAGAACGCGCCCGGTGTTCCGGCAGCTCCGGGTGCCCCGAACCGGCCCGGTGCGCCTCAGCCTCCGGGTCCCCCTGGGGCTCCGAACAGGCCCGGTGCTCCCAACTCGCCCGGGGGCGCGACTCCCGAGGGCGTTCACCAGGCCGCGACGATGTTCGCCGACCCGGTCCAGGTCGGCGGCGCGAACGTGCCCCGTCCGCCGGGCGGGCCTGGGGTTCCGCCACCGCCGGGGGCTCCGGGCGTGCCTGGTGCGGTTGCTGGATCGTCGGCTTCCGGTGCGTCTGGTGCCTCTGGCGGGCAGGGTACCTCGGGGGCTTCGGGCTTCCCCGGTGCTCCGGGTGTCCCGGGCGGTGCCGGGGGCCAGGGTGCTGCTGGGTTCCCTGGTGGTCCGGGTGCGCCGGGTGCTTCCGGCGGGCAGGGCGCCCCGGGCGCTTCGGGCTTCCCCGGTGCTCCCGGTACCCCGGGCGCTCCCGGCGGCCAAGGTGCACCTGGCTTCCCGGGTGCTCCCGGCGGGCAGGGTGCCTCGGGGGCTCCGGGCTTCCCCGGCGCTCCCGGTGCCCCAGGCGGTCTTGGGGGCCAGGGTGCTGCTGGCTTCCCCGGCGGCGCCCCCGGTACGCCCGGCGCCTCCGGTGGGCACGGTGCCCAGGGTGCCCCGAGTTTCCCTGGCGCTCCCGGTAGCCCGGGCGGTCCCGGGGCTCAAGGCGCTTCGACCCCAGGTGCTCCCGGTTTCCCTGGCGCTCCGGGTGCCCCAGGCTTCCCCGGCGCTCCCGGCGCTCCCGGCGCTCCCGGCGGCCAAGGTGCCCCGGGCTTCCCCGGCGCCCCCGCCGGGCAAGCCGCCCCAGGTGCTCCCGCCTTCCCCGGTGCCCCTGGAACCCCGGGCACCCCCGGCGGGCAACCCGTCCCCGGAACCCCGGGCACTCCCGGTGCCTCCGCCGGACAAAGCGCCCCCGGCGCCCCGGGCACTCCCGGCTTCCCGGTGTCCCACGGTGCACCCGGCGCCCAGGGCACCCCCGGCGTACCCCCGAACACCCCCCAGCCGCCCCCGCCGCCCGGCGCCCGCCCGGTCCCCGGTATGCCCGCGCCGAGCGGTCAGCCCGTCCCCGGCATCCCGGCGCCCGGCGGTCAGCCCACCCCCGGCCTCGCGGGCCATGTCCCGCCCCCGGCCCAGACCCTCGCGGGCCCCGGCCAGGTGCCCCCGGGTGCGCCCACCCCCGGCTTCCCGCCACCCCCGACCCCCCACCTCTCCACTCCTCCTCACCTCTCCGCACC
>NZ_PJME01000050.1 GCF_002954775.1 Streptomyces geranii | reverse complement strand
GCCGCCACCACCCACCCCCAGCCCGTCCGGCGTTTGAGGACAAGCGCGTTCAGCGCGATACGCAGGGGTCTGGGGGCGGCAGCCCCCAGGGATGGGACGGGTAACGGGTAGGGGCGGCGGGGGCGAAGAAAGCCGGCGTTCACGCGTCCCGAACATCCCGCCAAGCCCTCCCCACCCCCTCCGCCAAATCCTGCGCCCCCACAGGCGCCCCCTCCGCCGCCAACCTCCCCGCCAGCCCATGCAGATACGCCCCCACACTCCCCGCGTCCACCGCAGAAAGCCCCGCCGCCAGCAACGACCCGCACAACCCCGACAGCACGTCACCACTCCCGGCGGTGGCCAGCCAGGCCGTGCCGGTCGGGTTGACCCGTACGGGACCGCCGCCCGGCCCGGCGACGAGGGTGGTCGAGCCCTTCAGCAGAACAGTCGCCCCGTACCGAGCCGCGAGTTCACGCACGGCCCACAACCGCGCCCCCTCCACCTCGGCCCGCCCCACCCCCAACAACGCCGCCGCCTCCCCCGCGTGCGGCGTCATCAACGTCGGCGCGGTACGCCCCCGTACGGCGTCCCGGTCCGCCAGCCGCAGCCCGTCCGCATCGATCAGCACAGGCACATCCGCCCCCACCACCTCGGCGACAGCACCCGCGTCATCCCCCGCCCCCGGCCCGACCACCCACGCCTGCACCCGCCCCGCCCGACCCGGCCCCTGGTCGGACACGATCGCCTCGGGGAAGCGGGCGATCACCGCATCCCCGGTCGGCCCCACGTACCGCACGGCCCCCGCCCCACCCCGCAACGCCCCCGCGACGGCGAGCACGGCAGCCCCCGGATACCGCGCGGACCCCGCCGCGATCCCGACGACGCCCCGCCGGTACTTGTCGCTCTCGGCCCCGGGCACCGGCAACAGCCGGGCGACGTCGGCGTGTTGGAGGGCCTCCAGTTCGGCCCGCCCGGGCAGTACGGCCCCGAGCCCGATGTCGACGAGCCGCACGGTACCGGCGTACTCACGGGCGGGGTCGATGAGCAGCCCCGGCTTGTGGGTGCCGAAGGTGACGGTGAGATCGGCGCGAATCGCGGCGCCGGGCACCTCACCGGTGTCGGCGTCGACCCCGCTGGGCAGATCGACGGCGACGACGGCGGCCCCCGACTCCCGCACAAGCTCCACGAGGGACAAGGCATCACCCCGAAGCCCACCCCGCCCCCCGATCCCGACGATGCCGTCGACGACGAGGTCGGCACGACGGATGACCTGTTCGGCACCACCGGCGCCCACAACGGTCCCGCCCGCCCCCCGCAACGCCGCAAGCCCCCCGGAGTGCACCCGCTCCGGCGCGAGCAGCACAGCCGCTACCCCCGCCCCACGCCGGGCGAGCCGAGCACCGGCGTACAGGGCATCGCCCCCGTTGTCACCACTACCGACAAGCAGAACGACCCGGCTGCCGTACACCCGTCCCATCAACTGCCCGCAGGCGACGGCCAGTCCGGCCGCCGCACGCTGCATGAGCGCGCCCTCCGGCAACCGCGCCATCAGCTCCCGCTCGGCCGCCCGTACCGTCTCCACGCTGTACGCAGTTCGCATGGGCCCGAGTCTCCCGCACGCCCCGGCCCTCTACCCCTCCGCCACCACGACCGCCGAGGCGACCCCCGCGTCATGGCTGAGCGACACATGCCAGGACCGCACCCCGAGTTCCTCCGCACGCGCGGCCACCGTCCCGGTGACACGCAGCCAGGGCCGCCCACTGTCCTCGACGCAGACCTCGGCGTCCGTCCAGAGCATCCCGCCCGGTGCCCCCAACGCCTTGGCGAGCGCCTCCTTGGCGGCGAACCGCGCGGCAAGCGAGGCGACCCCACGCCGCTCACCGCTGGGCAGCAGCAACTCGCTCTCCAGGAAAAGCCGTTGGGCCAGCCCGGGCGTCCGCTCCAGCGAGGCCCGAAACCGCTCGATCTCGGCGACGTCGATACCGACTCCGATGATGCTCATCCGGGCACTCTACGATCCGTCAGCCCTGTTTCAGGAGCGCCGCCCGGCACAACCTCCGGGTCCCCGGCGACCAGATCCTCGGCACGCTCCGCAGTGCCGACACGGCCGAGCCAGTCATCGAGGCGTGCGAGGTCGGCGCAGGTGGTGATGCGTTCGCGGATGTCGTCGGAGACAGGGAGTCGCCGTTCTTCCAGCACGGTCAGAATCGCCTTGACTTTCCCCTTCGCCAGGCCGACGGCGTAGCCGATGGCCCACTCCTCTGCGTATCCCGGCGGCCATTTCTCGATCTTCCCCCGCAGGTACGCGATCTCTCCGGGCGACAGATCCTCCCGTTTGAGGATCTCCTTGAGCCTGCCGTGGAGTTCGGCTGTCGCCTTCTCAGGCGAGAGGCCCACCAGAGCCATGGCCGCCACGAGCCCCGTGGCGATGCCGGAGACTTCCTCTTCCAGCTCCGGGCGCATCATGCGGCGGCCCGCAGCTCGCACCACACGAATTTACCTCGGTGCTCGAACCGGGACAGCGGCTGCCATCCCCAGAGGTCGGCACAGGCCACCACCATCCCGAGCCCACGCCCGTCCTCCGCCTCCAGTTCGCCGAGTTGCCCCAACTCCCGCGGCGGCTCCGGCGGTCGGGGGTCCGCGTCCCAAGCCCCGATCCGGAGTACGCCGGCCCGCCAGCGCACACGCAGAGCGGCGGGCCCCTTGGTGTGCCGTACGGCGTTGGACACCAGCTCGCTGGCGAGGAGTTCGGCGACGTCGACGAGGCCGATGAGTCCGTGCATGGTGAGGATGAGACGGAGGGTGCGGCGGCTGACGGTGACGGCTCGGAGGTCGTTGGGGATGTAGAGGGAGTACTCCCAGGAGTCGGGATCGTAGGTGAACTCGGGGTCGGTCTCGGTTTCGGGCATGCGTCAGCTCCCGTTCGGTGGCGAGGGTCCCGGCGTTCCGCAGAGTGTGCGTCGCATCACCGACGGTAGATCTAAATATAGAGACGCAGCAAGCCGGTCGCGTAATCTGACCCCGAACGAGTCGCGCCCGCAGGCGCGTTGAACCTAGGAGCGGTCGAGAGCTTTGAGGCGCGAACCAACGGCCCGCCAGACACGTCTGGCGACCGAGCTACGCAGACTCCGCGAAGCGGCAGGCCTCAACTCCCGCCAGGCGGCAGCCCTGCTCGGCGTGAGCCCCGCGCAGATCACCCACATCGAGTCCGCGCTCGCGGGCGTGAGCGAGCAGCGACTCCGCCGCCTCGCATCCCACTACGCCTGCGCGGACGAGGACTTCGTCGACGCCCTGGTCGCGATGGCCACAGACCGGACACAGGGCTGGTGGGAGGAGTACCGGGGCCTGCTGCCGACACCGTTCCTGGACCTGTCCGAGTTGGATCACCACGCTCGGTTTCAGCGCAACGCCGGCTTCCTGTTCGTGCCAGGTCTCCTACAGACGGCGGACTACGCCCGTGCCGTGTACTCGACCAGGGTCCCCGAACTCGCAGAAGAACAGATCGAGTTGCGTGTGCGCCACCGCATCGCGCGCCGCGTGATCATCGAACGCACCTCGCCCGTCCCCTTCGACGCGGTGATCCACGAAGCGGCTCTACGCATCATGGTCGGCAACCGGGCCGCGGCCCGAGCCCAACTCATCCATATCCTGGAGCGGTCCGAAGCGGACCACATCAGCGTACGAGTCATCCCCTTCGCCTTGGAGTTCTCCACCGGCAGCAGTCCGATGACCTACGTGGGTGGCGGTGTGCCCAGACTGGATACCGTGGTCCGCGACGCACCCCACGGTGCGCACTACGTCGACTCGGAAGCCGAACTCGCCACCTACCGGGCTCGCTTCGAGAAAACGAAGGCCATGTCACTCGACCGGGAACGATCGCGTGACTTCATCCACCGGCTGGCGAAGGAATTGTGAGGCAACTTATGACCGCCCCCGGCATGTGGCGGAAGTCGTCCCACTCTGGCGACGGCGAAGGCGACGACTGCGTGGAGATAGCAACCACCCCCACCCAAACCGTCGTCCGCGACACGAAAGCCCCGGCCGAGGCCACCCTCACCTTTGCGACCGAGGCCTTCGCACGATTCCTCGGGGAGCTACTCCACCGTGACCGACTTCGCTAGGTTGCGCGGCTGATCCACCTCGTTCCCCCGAGCCGTAGCCAGCTCACACGCGAACACCTGCAACGGCACGGTAGCCACCAGCGGTTGCAGCAAGGTCGGCGTAGCCGGAATGCGAATGAGGTGATCCGCATACGGCACGACCGCCTCATCCCCCTCCTCCGCGATGACGATCGTCCGCGCCCCCCGAGCCCGGATCTCCTGAATGTTGGACACGATCTTGTCGTGGAGTACGGACCGCCCCCGAGCCGAAGGCACCACGACAACCACAGGCACGTCATCCTCGATCAACGCGATCGGCCCATGCTTCAGCTCACCCGCCGCGAACCCCTCCGCGTGCATATAGGCAAGCTCCTTCAACTTCAGCGCCCCCTCCAGCGCCACCGGATACCCCACATGCCGCCCCAGGAACAGCACCGTGTTCTTGTCGGCGAGCGAACGCGCCAACTCCCGCACGGGCTCCATGGTCTCCAGCACCCGCTCGACCTCACCGGAGATCTCCGCGAGGTCACGCACGACGGCCCGGACCTCATCCCCCCACTTGGTACCGCGCACCTGCCCCAGATACAGCGCGACCAGATAGCAGGCCACCAACTGCGTAAGGAACGCCTTGGTGGAGGCAACCGCAACTTCAGGCCCCGCATGCGTGTACAGCACCGCGTCCGACTCACGCGGAATCGTCGAGCCGTTGGTGTTGCAGATGGCCAGCACCTTCGCACCCTGCTCACGGGCGTGCCGCAACGCCATCAGGGTGTCCATGGTCTCGCCGGACTGGGAGATGGCGATGACGAGAGTACGAGCGTCGAGGATCGGATCCCGATACCGGAACTCACTCGCCAACTCCACCTCGCACGGAATCCGCGTCCAGTGCTCGATGGCGTACTTGGCGATGAGCCCGGCATGAAAAGCCGTACCGCAGGCGACGACGACAACCTTCTCGACCTCCCGCAACGCACCCGCGGGAATCCGCACCTCGTCCAGCGTCAGTGAACCGGCCGCGTCGATACGCCCGAGCAAGGTATCGGCGACAGCTTTGGGCTGCTCGGCGATCTCCTTGAGCATGAAGTAGTCATAGCCCCCCTTTTCCGCGGCCGACACATCCCAGTCGACGTGATACGACCGCGTATCCCCCGGCCCCCCGTCGAAGCCCGTCACCGTGACCCCGTCCCGGCGCAGCTCCACCACCTGGTCCTGACCCAGCTCGATCGCCGACCGCGTATGGGCGATGAACGCGGCGACGTCCGAGGCGAGAAAGGCCTCGCCTTCTCCAACGCCCACCACGAGAGGCGAGTTCCGCCGCGCCCCGACAACGACATCCGGCTCGTCGGCATGCACGGCGACGAGCGTGAACGCACCCTCAAGCCGCCGACACACCAACCGCATGGCCTCGGCAAGATCGGCGCACACCGAGAACTCCTCGGCGAGCAGATGGGCGACGACCTCGGTATCGGTCTCGGAGGCGAGCGCATGCCCCCGCTCGACCAATTCCGCCCGCAGACAGGCGAAGTTCTCGATGATCCCGTTGTGGACGACGCCGACGCGCCCCGCGTTGTCGAGATGGGGATGGGCATTGGCGTCGGTGGGCCCGCCATGGGTGGCCCACCGGGTGTGCCCGATGCCCGTGCCCCCGCTGGGCAAGGGCCGCTCGACGAGCTGCTTCTCCAGATTGACGAGCTTCCCGGCCTTCTTGGCACCGGCCAGCCCACCGTCAGCGAGCACAGCCACCCCGGCCGAGTCGTACCCCCGGTACTCCAGCCGCTTAAGCCCGGCCATCACGACATCGAGAGCCGACTGCGACCCCACGTAACCCACGATTCCGCACATGTCCCGCACCCTACGATCGAACACGCGCCACACCCGCGCACCGCGTGCCCGATATCGGAAATTCCCGCAGAGGCACGAACGCACCCTGCGGGAACCGGAGAACCGAACCGAAGAACCGAACGGAACGAGCGCGACTCAGCCGAGCTTGGCCAGCTGCGCGTCGATGATCTCCGTGGGGTAGTCGAAGTCCTCACCGGTGACGGCCGAGACGACGTTGATGACCGGAACATAGGCGACGGTGGCACCCTTACGGACGACCACGGCCTTCAACTGCGCCTTCGCGCCTTCCCCGGCGTCCACGCTCACCGTCAGGGCGATCGCCTCGTCGGCTCCCTCGGGCGCCGTGGTCTTCGCCACCTCCAGGACATCGTTCTTCGAACCGGCCACGGTGTACGAGAACCCGGAGGCGCACTTCCCGACGGCCGCGTCGAGGTCCTTCATGGCCTGCTCGGCACCGCCGTCCTCGTAGGAGGCGAGCGTGATGACGGCCTGCTCAAGGTCGGCGGCGGCCTGGAACTTCTCCTCGTCACTCGCCCCGTCAGCAGGCTTCTCGGCCTCACCCTTCCACGTCCGCTTCACCGTGGCCGCCGGCTTACCGACGTAGGTCCCGGACTGGAGGTACGCCAGCGGCGCACAGCCCTCACCGTCGAACGTCACCTTGTCCTGCGCGACGTCCTCCTCCGCCGGCACCTTCTCGGTGACGGTCCCACTCTTGACGTCGGCCTGCACGAGGGCGGCCTTGGTCAGTTCGGCGGCGGTGAGCGCGGTGGCGGAGGCGGCCTTGTCGGCCTGAGCGGTCGCACTGTCCCCCTTCTTGTCATCGTCAGCGGACGAGCCACCGCAGGCGGTGACGAGGAGCGCGAGGACACCGGCGGAGGCGGTGAGGGTGGTACGGCGGACAGCGGTGGATCCCACGTCGGAAACTCTCTCTTCCAAGGAAATACCGAAGGCACTCCGCAGTCCCCCACGGATCATTCGGCAAGCACAATTGCTTTACCTGGATATTACATTAAGAGAATCACGGAAAATGCATATAAACCAGCGGAAGTTTGATCGTGACATCACCGTTACCGCAAGGCCGATCTCGTCGAAGGCGTAACGGAAAGGCCACATTCCTGAGGCACGTACGCCCTCTCCGGTTCGTCAGTCGAGCTTCGCTTCCTGGGCCTCGATCAGGGCGATCGGAAAGTCGAAGTCGTCGGTGGGTGCGGTGGCGCCAGGTTCTTCGCTACCGAACTGGGCGAGGATGCTCCCGTGCCGGAAGACCACGGTCTTCGTCGGACCAACCTGAGCGTCGTCCTGACCGGGTGTCACGGTGAACGCGACGGCCTCGTCCCCCATCTCAGGCGCGGTGTCCGTACTCACCTTGTCGACGCCGAACGAGGAGAACCCGCCCTCACACGAGGCGAGCGCACTCCTGAGCACCTTGAGCACCGCCCGAGCCTGGTCAGGGCTGTCGTACGAGGCGAGGGTCACCATGGTGCTGGTGATCACGAACGCGGCTTCCAGCTCCTCGGCGGAGCCCGCGGCATCAATCACCTCGTCGTCGATCTCAGAACTCACCCGCCGCTGCGCGGTGGCCACGGGGTCGCCCATGGCCACCCCGAACTTGGCCTGGCTGAGCGGCGCACAATCCTCCTCGGCCGTACGCACATCGTGCTGGGTGAGCGCCTCCACCGCTTTGAGCTTCCTTACGGTGAACCCCTTGAGATCGCCTTCCGCCAAAGACAGCCGGTCCAACCGAGCGGCGGCACGCGCATCGGACGCGCTCGGGGCACTCACAGCGGGGGACGCGGAGGTCTCACCCCCCGCACTTGCGCCGCCTTCACCACTGGAACCACCGGATTCCGCACATCCGGCGATAAGAACGAAGGGCAGAATCAGGACCGTGAAGGCACCGCTACGAGTGCGGCGGCCCCTACCACAACTCTTCATGATGTATTGCGTTCACTTTCTCTATTGCACTGAAAATTTCCGATATGCCGCCGCGATCGGCATCGAAAAACCTGGAAAAGACCTAACGCCATGACTGATTGCGACTGGGTGAAAATGGACCAAAAAGGCTGCCATACTCACCAGTTTCATCAGTAAAGACAAAATCTGACCCAGTACCCTTCACGGCCTCGTGAAGGTGCGCCACCAGGGTCGAGGGATTCTCAAGGGGTACACGTAGTGCCGCAGCAACCCGAGATTGCTCAGCTTCTATCGTCGGGTGATCTCGCACCATATCCCTCAAGAGAAAAGCTGCGGCCGACTCCATAACATTCAAGTCCCCACCCGCAGAGTACTTCAGACAGTCCCTCCAATATGGAAAGCCAACCACCAACGCAAGAGCTTCACTCAAGTCTTTCGCGATGATTCCAGAATCACCTTCCGAACTCGCATACAGCACAGGACGGGGCGACCCTACGGTTCCACACAGGTAGAACATTCCACCGGTGAAATCTCCAGCAATACCTTCCAACGGGAGCCCGGAAGCCAGCCTAGAGGATTCATCACCACTCTTGCGTCTGACGTCAAACTCAAACACGTCGACCAGAAGGGTCCCGAGCTCTCGGTCTTCGGCTATCCGCTGCAGCAAATCAATAGAACTGCGCAGCTCTCGATCACAACAGAGCATAGACATCCTCCACGGAGCGAGTCGCTCTCGCCGCTGGAACTTCCGAAGGCCCCGCGTCCGGCGACCAGCGCGAAGGAAAGAAGCAGGGCCGTGAAGTCACCGCCACGAGGACAGCGCCCTTTAATATGCCTCTTTATAATGTACTGCATTGCATCGGCCTGGAACTACTTACAAGAATTCAGGCCCTTCAAATCGATCCGCAGAGTTCCTTGACTCAGGTCACTCTTCAGCTCGACTCTCACACTCACGGAATAAACTCCCCTGCTGCGGACTGATGAGGCCATAGCTCCGGATCATCGATGGAGCTCAACTGACCATAATCCAGATCGTCTACAGCGAAGTAGATCCCTCCAGCAGGAGAGCAGGGCCACAAAGGCACCGTTACGAGTATGGAGATAGCTTCGGCGTATGCCAAAATTACTCATGAGATGCCACGCCTACCCTTCTCTTCCATACCAAAAATTGCCGACATACCGCCCCTCAAGGAACTAGCGCTGTTCCCTTAGAGGGAACCACCATCTTGACGGGCCTTCGCAATATCCAAATCGGAAGTACGAGAACTCAGTCGCAGTTGGCCGCCGGACGTATATCCGCCCGAAACCACTTGCAGCTCGTCCCCTTGGAGTGGCCACTCGGAGTGACTCAGCGGGAGATCGTGAATCAGCACTCGATCGATTACCCCAATCTCCCCTGAAGGAACTTGGACTCTAAGCCCGTAGGGCATTTTCTCTACTACCACCGCAGTGGAAATCTGCCACTTTTCCAAACGTGGAAAGTTACTGTTCATCTGCCACTCCAAGGAGACCTTGGGAATGAATTGAGGTCGCCGAATAGCTCTCTGGGGATCACGTACTCCATATGATCTTCCGTCATCCCCTCCCACTCCTCAATCCTTCCAGCGCTGACGTGCTTGCGCAGCCATGACGTGGGAACATCGATCTTGAATCCAACATCGTGAGTATCAACAGACCCACGCGCCCACTCAGTTGCGGTCTTCTCGTTACCAAAGTGCGCAGCCCCATCGAAAGATCCGTCATCAGACCGAGGGAAGTGCTCGGCATTCAGGCCTTCTTCGAGCTCCGAACGCCCTCTCTCGACCGGCGAAGTTCGATAAACTGTTGTTTTCTCGCCGCAATTGTGCACAAGTACCGGTGTGGCTCCTGCCAGCACATAGTACGTATGCAGATCGTTGACGGTGAGGTTGTGGACTGTGGTCCGCTGAGCTGTCCATCGCTCGATCTCTGTGACTTGGCCATAGGCACCAGCGCTGGTCTGAAGCCACTGACCAGACTCCAGGTCCGTGGCCTTCACCCACTCGCCCCGGGCAGGAACCCAAACGGGGTGACCGTCGGTCGCGGTCACCGAGGCTGTGGCGTCCCCCCCGTCCACGGCAATGTCGATAGTGACCTTGACCAGGTCCTTGACGCCCTCCCCCTCGATCTCAGCGGTGACCGTCTCCACAGCCGTCTCGCCGGTCTCCGGGTCGGTGGCCAGAACCTTGTCGCCGTTGGTGACGTCCTCGATGGGCTTCGTGGTGCCGTCGGCCATCAGGACCAGCGTGCCGGGGACAAAGCTGTTGCTGGTCTTGCAACCGCCGCCTTCTCCCAGCTTGGCCTTGGCCTTCTGGTAGCCAGTCCTGACCGTCTCGCCGGCCTTGGCCACCGCCTTCTTCGCCTTCTGGACCGCGTTCCCGGTCTTCTTGGCCGCCGCCTTCTCGGCCCGGGTCTTCGCCTCCTGCGCCTTCTTCTTGATCTGCGCGGCCCGTTCGGCCGCCTTGCGCTTGGCCTCCTTGGCCTTGCGGGCCAGTTCGCGGGCCTTCTGGGCCGCCGCGAGGAGTTTGCGGGCCCGCTCCTTGGACTTCTGCCAGGCCTGGTAGGCGTTGATGACCTTGTTGATGGTCCGGGCGACAGCCTTCATCTTGCCGAGCACACCCAGAGCCGCGCCCACGGCGGCACTGGCGCACGCCCACGCATCCCCTCGGGTGACGCAGGACACGATGTCGTCCAGTCCCAGGAGCGACAGCAGCCATGCACCGGCGTTGGCCAGGACGAAGTCCTTTACGGACATGCCCAGTTGACCGCTGGCCCACGCCAGTTCCGACGCCGACGGCCCCCCGTACGCGGACAGATCCTCGCCCCCGCCGCCACCCCCGCCCCCGTCGGCCTTCGACATCAACCCCGTCGGATCCGAGTACGTCACCGGATTGTTCTCGCAGTACACGTACCCGTTCTTCTGCACCGGGTCCGCCAGGTCCAGCACCGGGTCCGCCGACAGGAACCGGCCCGTCGTCGGGTCGTACTCCCGCGCCCCCAGATGCACCAGTCCGCTCGACGCGTCGTCGCCGCCGCCGATGTAACCCTGGTGCGAACGCCACCCGTTGGACTCCGCACCGCGCTTCACACCGAACGGGTCCGAACGCGAGAAGACCACCGCGTTGCCCGCCGCCAGTGACACATCCGCGTACGCCGTGCCGTTCTGGTCGGTGATCTGCGCGTGCAGCGTCGAGGTGGTGTCGCTGCCCTTCACGTGCCGCATCACCGTCGGGGCGCCCGGCTGCGCGTAGTACCGCTCCGTGTACGCGGCCGTCCCGCTCGCTGTGCGCGCCACCGTCGTGTCGCCCAGGTAGAGGGCCGTCTCCGCGGCGCTCAGCGCCATCAGGCGTTCGCCACCGGGCCCGTACACGTACGTCGTCTCGTTCGCCGGCGCCCAGGTCTGGGCCTGGCCGTCCGTGTCGCAGGTGTACAGCTGGAGGTCCGTGCCCGACGCCGAGTTGGAGGACGGGACGTCCAGGCACCTGCCGGACGAGACGTGCTTCAGCTTGTCGCCCGCCGAGATCGTGGTCCACTGCTGGGCGGCGCCGCCGTCGCAGGTCGCCAGCACCACCGCCGTGCCGTTCGCCGTACCGCCGTCCGACGGCACCGCGCACTTGCCCAGCACCTTCAGCGCACCCGTCGACGCGTCGGACGAACCCGCCGCCGCGTCGATACGGAACTTCTGCGCCTTCGTGCCGTTGCAGTCGTACAGCTGGACCGGCGTACCCGCCGCCGTCGCACCGGACTGCACGTCCAGGCACTTGCCCGCCAGCCCCACCCATGCCCCGGAGCCGTTCTCGCCGAAGCCGGTGACCTTCTCGACCTGCCCGTCCCACGTCCAGGACAGGGCCTGCTCGTCGCCCCCGTACGTACGGGTATCGGCGTTCCCCGTCTTGTCGTACGTCAGCGTCGCCGTCTCGGTGATCTCCGGCCTCGTACCCGCCGTGTGCGACATGCCGGTCAGCGTGTGCGGCTGCGTGCCGTCCGCCTTGCCGTACGTGTACGTCGTGGTCGCGTTCTTCGTCGCGTCACCGGCGGGGTCGTACTCCACCAGCTTCTCGCGGTTGCCGGCCGCGTCGTACTCGTACTTCTTGTGGTAGCCGTCGCCCCGCGCGCCCGCGGTCACCGAGGTCGGCGTGCCGTCCGTCGCCGTGGCGCAGGCCGCGTCGCTCGCCGTCCATGCCCTCGTGAGCTGGCCGATCACGTCGTACGTGAAGCACTGGCGGTCCGTCACCGAGTCGACGGTGTCCTCGGTCCTCGTGACGTTGCCCGCGTTGTCGTAGGCGTACGTGCGGTTGTTGACCCGGTGGTCCAGCACACCGGTCCTGTCCGTGATCGATTCGCGGTCCACGATCGAGCGGGTGAGTTCGCCCGTGCTCTCGTCGAACAGGTTCGTCGTCCACACCCGGTTCGGCATCTCGCCGGTGACCGAGCGCAGGACCTCGCCGTAGGGGCTGTAGTCGGTCTCCGCCGTGTACCAGTCCAGGCCTGACGTGGAGACCGGCAGGCCGTCCGCGTTGTAGCGGGTGACGACCTTCTCCTCCGCCAGCGTGCCCGCCTTCGGCAGGGTCACCGAGTCGAGCCTGCCCAGCCTCGAGTACTCGTACGTGTACTTGTACATATCGAGCAGACCGGCCCGCTCCGCCACCAGCGGCGGCAGCGTGAGCCGCGTTCCCTTGGGCTGGTAGTCGTCGGTGTAGCCCAGCACGTCGGTGGTGTACGGCAGGTTGTCGGTGTAGCGGACGGCCTTCGAGGGCAGGCCGGCCGCGCCGATGATCCCGTCGTAGGCGGTCTCGGTCAGCTTCGTTCCGGTGGCGGAGTTCAGTCGCTGCTCGGTCGGGCGGGACAACGCGTCGTAGCCCGTCCACACCTTCACGCCACGGGCGTCGGTCGTCGTCACCGGGCGGTCCAGGACGTCGTACGTGGTCGAGGTCGTGCCGGTGTCCGGGTCCGTCGCCGTGAGTTGACGGCCACGCGCGTCGTACGTCCAGGACCAGGTGTTGCCCTGGCTGTCCGTCGCGCCGACCTGGTCGCCGCGCTCGTCGAACGCGTACTCCGTGGCGCGGTAGGCCGAGCGCAGGGCGTCGGTGAAGGTGTCGACCCGGACCGTACGGCCCAGGGCGTCGCTGTAGCTGCGCTGTGCGGCGGCGCCGGTCGGTTCGACGACCGTGGAGTAGTCGTAGCCGTACTCGTAGCGGGTGGACTTCGCGGGCTTGGTGCTGCCCGCCTCGTACGGGGTCTCCGACAGGGTGCGGCCCAGGCCGTCGTAGGCGTACAGCGTGGCGTTGGGGACGCGGAAGTCCGACTCGACCTCGAACATCACCGTCTTCGGGTCGTCCGGCGCGTAGTAGGCGTTGTCCGTGCGCTCGATCGTGCCGTTGGCGCTGTAGTGCGTGTCGGTGATGAGTCGGCCCTTGCCGACCGCCGGCTCCTGCCGCTGCCGCTCGCGGCCCAGGCCGTCGTAGAAGACCACCGAGTCGTCGTACGTGCCAAGGTCGTTGAGCGCGGAGGTGACCACGGACACCGGCTCGCCCGCCGTGGTGTTGTACGCGAACTTCACCAAGGGCTCGGTGGACGTGGTCCGCGTGGCGTCGGTCCAGCCGGCCGTCGTGCGGCCCAGCGCGTCGTAGGCGAACGCGCTGTAGTGGCCGTTGGTGTCGGTCTCCTTCAGGGAGGTGCCGCGGGCCGGGTCGACGACCGTCGTCTCCTCGTGGCCGAGTTCGTTGGTCGTCGTGACCGAGTACACCTGGCCCTTGTCGGGGACGTAGGTGGTCGTGTCGGTGTTGTTCAGGGCGTCGGTGGTGGACTCCACGCGCCCGAAGTCGTCGTAGGTGAGCGTGCCGCGCCGACTCCAGGCGCCGTTCCCGTCGGTGTCCCACGTGATGGTCGCCAGACCGGTGGTCGGGGCGTCGCCGTACTGGCTGTTGTCGTAGGCGACACGTGAACCGGCGAGCGTGTCGTCGCCCGTCGCCGTGTCGGCGTCGGCGCAGGTGCCGACGGTGGTCCGGGACTGCAGGGGCAGCCCGATCAGCCACTTGGTGGTGTTGTGGACGTACGACGACACCGTGCACGACTCGTCGCCCGACCGGCCCGTGTCGCCTTCGGACTCCACCCGCACGGGCAGGCCGTAGCCGTCGTACTCCGTCGTGGACCTGATGGTCCGCCACTCACGCTTGTCCTCGCCGGTCTTGGACGACCGGGTCACCGTATCGTCCCGGTCGTCCAGGACCCGGTAGGCCCTGAGCGGCGGGATACCGCCGTCGCGGGTACGGGTGGCCAGCACCGTGTGCTTGGGGCGGTCGACGGAGCGCGTCACCAGGTCGCCGCCGTACTTCGTGTACGTCATCGTCTCCGCGACGCGACCGGCGTACGGCAGCCTGTCGGCGGCGATCAGCCCGTCGGCGTAGTCCTTCACCTCGACCGAGCGGGTCGTACCGTCCGGCAGCGGGTCGCCGTCCATCCCACGGAAGTAGCGGGTCTCGGTCATCGACCGCTGGGTGCCGAGGTACTGCTCGGAGTTGTCCGCGCCGCCGATCGTGCGGACGACGGAGAAACCACGCCACTGGTCGTAGGTGCGGGTCTTCTTCTTGGAGAACTCCGCCTGGTTCAGGGCCCAGGCGCCACCGCCCTCGTACTTGTAGCTGGTCGTCATCGTCGGGACGCCCGTCATGGCGGGCAGTTCCTGGACGTTGTCGACGACGTACTTGTTGAACCAGTCGATGTTCTCGTCGGCCTTGTCCGGGTCAGGATGCCAGTACGCCGGGAAGCACAGCCCGGTGTTCTCCTCGGGCTTGGGGAAGCCGCTGCCGGAGGCGCACTCGTCGACGGGTTCGGAGTAGTCGACGAGGGTCTCGCCGCCGTACTCGCTCACGATCCGTTCGATGCGCAGCCGGTCGAAGGTCGGAGCCGGGTCGTTCGCCCCTTCCTTGACCCGGTTGGGCATGGCCTCCGTGTTCGCGACGAACGTCACCGGGCGCAGCGGGAGCGACTTGCCGTCGGCGCCGAAGCCCGTGCGGGTGATCGACTCCAGCCACAGGGCGGTGCCCTCGTCGGTGCGCTCGGCGGGCAGCGACTGCTGGAGGGTCCAGGAGTCGACCCTGGAGAGCGCGGTCGAGCCCTGGGTGCGCTGCGCGGAGGTGGTGACCTGTGCCAGGCGCTTTCGCGACCAGAAGGTGGGCACCGGTACGAAGCACTCCTTGCCGGTGGCGCCGGAGCAGTACAGGTCGGCCGGGGTGTCGTACCAGATGTGGGTCTTGTCCCAGTCGCCTGAGGTGAAGTTGTCCTCGGTGCAGGCGATGCCGTCCTCGGTGAAGCAGCGCTCGTCGACCGTGAAGGCGACGCGGGCGATCGGGTCGGCGGAGAGCAGGGTCTCCTCGCGCTGGCCGTAGTCGATGCGAAGGAGCTGGCCGTCGCGGTCGTACTCGACCGGGTCGTTGAACTTCAGGTTCTTCGCGTAGTGGTTGCTGTACTTCTTCCACCACAGGGTCATGGCGTTGCCATGGGGGTCCACGACGTAGTCGAGGTTCCAGCGCCAGGCCTGGTCGCAGAAGGAGTCGGCGAACTTCGTGGCGTGGCAGGGCTCGCCGGGCTGGTTGCCGGCCACCGGCACGGTCAGTACGGAGTTGGTGACCTCGGTGGCACTGGACGTCAGCTTGTGCTTGCCGAAGTAGTACTGGGTGCCGTCGCGGGTGGTGACCTTCCAGTACTCGCCGTCCTCGTCGCCGTTGCCGAGCGCGGTGTTCGTGAGCAGTTCGACGCGCGAGCCGTCGCCGTTGGCGGTGACCCACTTGCCGGTGGTGTTCTCGTCGAGGTCGGCGTCGGGGGTGTTGTCCTTGACCAGCTCGGTGGTGGTGCCGCCGAGGGTGAGGGTGGCGTTGTCGGAGCCCCAGCACAGGTCACTGGTCTTGCGCTCGGCGTTGTTGGCGCCGTCTGCGAGGTCGTCGCGGCACGTCCGGTAGGTACGGGTGACCGAGCCGGGGTTGTACTCCCAGCCCTCTCCGATCCAGGAGGCCTGGTTGTTGGTGGCGGACGTACGGCCGTCGACGACCTGCGAGTTGTAGCCGAAGACGATGCTGGGCGAGGGGCCGTTGGGAACGGTCGGAGCCTGGAGTCCGTAGGTGTAGCTGAAGGAGCCCGAGCTGTTGCCGGCCGCCCAGGAACCGGCGCTGACCAGCGGGGTCGCGGAGAAGTCGCCCTTGGCTCCGCTGCCCGCGGAGGTGGCGGCGAAGACGGAGGCGTCGGACTCCTCGGCGGCGGTACGCACTCCCGCGCCGGTCCCGGTCCTCCGGTACACGCCGTCGGTGATCACGCCCTGGTCGTCCGTGGCGGCGGCCGTGCTCGCGCCCGTCGAGGCGGCGGTCGCGTCGGTGAGTTCGGCGACGTCGATGACGGCCTCGACGCGCCGGACGCCGTCCAGGACACCGTCACCGGTGACATCGGTGGTCGCGGGCTCGATGACGTTCCGGGTGTCGACCTCGGTCGGCTCGGAGCAGCCCTCGGTGTCCGGGGTGGTGAGGAAGCACGCGGGGAACCTGACGAACTGCAGCCGGTCCGCCCAGTCGGCGCCGTACAGCTCGGCGAACTGGGTGTAGTCCAGGGCGACGACGGCGTCGCCGGTGGCGGTGGCGGGCGGGTCCACCCGGAAGACGAGGCCGTTGATGTCACGGTCGCCCAGGGTGGTGTCGTCGAGGAGGGTCGCCTGCCAGGAGCCTTCCAGTGCCTGGGCCTCGGTCGGGGTGGCGTCGTCGGGGGCGCCGACCTCGATGGGGAGGGTGCCCACAGGGACGGTCTCGCCGGCGGTCAGACCGGAGACCGTCTTGGTCTCCGTGTCGGCGGCCGGTTCGGCGACCTTGGTCGGCTCGTAGTCCGGCTCGGCCTGGACGGCGCCGGTGGTCAGGTCGGCGAGGGCACCGCCGTCCTCGCCCTTCGTCTCCTCGGCGACCGGCAGGTCGACCAGTTCGACGCCGCCCCGGTCGTCACCGGGCGGCGGTACGGCGTAGGCGCCGCTCAGCGTGCCCACCGTCAGGGCGACAGCCAGCGCGACGATCACGCCGACCCGGAGTCTCAGACGTCTGCTCCAAAAAAGCGATCCCCACACGACGGCCGCAGCCCCCCAGCTCGATCCGGTGACGGGCGGATCTTCTGCCAGGAATTCGCATTTGGTCAATCAATTTTCATGACAGGTGATTTACCTCACATATACTTCCGCTTTAACATCACTAAACCTCCCCTTCGCCGCAAAAAGGGAAAAAATATCTGTGGATTGCGCGGCGACGATCCGGCATGCTGCCCGCACGCTCAATGGCATCCAATTCGCTTTCATTGGTGACTCACAGGTTCACCGGTTCGGTATTGAATACGGCCGCGAAGAGCGGGTGGCTCAAAAGCACCCGCACGCTGCCGTTACGGGGAGGGGAATTCAGCACCGTGGACCGTCGTCGTCTCGCCGGGGTGGCAGCCCTGGCCGCCGCAGCTCTGGGCGTCACCCTTCTCACCGCACCGGAATGGGGCGAACCGGACAGCGCCGGAGGCCAGGAACATCCGAAAGCGGCCGTCGAGTCCCTGACCGAGGACGCCGCCCAGACACAGGCCCGAAACACCCGCAAGCGCGTCGAGGTCACCGCCCTGCGTGACGCCACCTCCACCACCTACGCGCTGCCGGACGGCGGCTTCGAACTCACCGCGTACGGCGCTCCCGTACGGGCCGAGGTCGACGGTGCCTGGCAGCCCATCGACACCGTGCTCTCCCGTACCGAGGAAGGCTGGGCCCCCAAGGCCACGACCTCGCCGGTGGTCTTCTCGGCGGGCAGCGAGGAGCGTTCGAGCACCGCCCGCCCTGCCGCGTACACGGTCTCCCGCGCCTCGCGCACGAACCGCACCGCCGTCACCCCCGTGGCCGACGACACCGCGTACACCGACCTGGTCACCTTCACCAGCGACGGCCACGAGATCACCATGGGCTGGCCCGGCACTCTGCCCGCCCCCGTCATCGACGGTTCGAGCGCCCTCTACCCGGGCGTGTTCGACGGCGTCGACCTGATGCTCACCGCCCGCGACAACGGCTTCAGCCACGTCCTGGTCGTGCACAGCGCGGAGGCCGCCGCCAATCCCGCGCTCGCCTCGCTCCCCTACCGTCTGACCTCGCCGGATCTGACCTTCCACCTCGATCCGGTGACCGACGTCCTGACCGCCCGGGACACCGAGGGCCAGGAGATCGCCGTGTCCCCGACCCCGTACCTGTGGGACTCGGCCGGCACCCCGGCGGTCACCGAGGGAGACGACCCCGAGCCCGCCGAGCCCACCGACGAGCCCTCGGCGACCTACTCCGAGGAGCCGGGAGAGGCCCCGTCCGACAACCCGACGGGCGCCGACACCGAGGACACCGCCGCCCCGGACCCCGATGACGACCCGACCCCGTCACCGTCGGAGTCCGCGGAAGCCGCCCCCACCCCGAGCGCGAGCGACGCCGACAGCTCCGGAACCGCCCAGCAGTCGGCGTACCGCACGGGCACCGGCGCCACCACCGTGTCCGATCCCACCCCCGCCGAGGTGTTCGCCCTCCCCGGCCTCACCGGCCCGCACCCCGGGACCCACCGAGCCGTCGGCACCTCCGCCCTCGACACCCCCGGAACCACGTCGGCCACGCTGACCATCACCCCCGACCGCTCTCTCCTGACCGCGGCGAACACGGTCTACCCCGTCTTCATCGACCCGCCCCTCTCGGGCAAGACCACCAACTGGACCACCGTCTACAAGAAGCACCCGGACGCCAACTTCCTCGACGGCGCCAACTACAACACCGGCACGACCGAGGCCCGCGTCGGCTACGAGTCCACCACCGGCGGTCTCTCCCGCTCCTTCTTCCGCCTCGGCTGGCAGACCCGCTTCAAGGGCGCCGTCATGAAGTCCGCCTACATCCAGCTTCAGGAGACCTACGCCTGGTCCTGCACGGCCCGTCCCATGGAGCTGTGGCGCACCGGGGCCATCTCCTCAGCCACCACCTGGAACAACCAGCCGAGTTGGGTGAGCCAGATCGGGGTGAAATCCTTCGCCTACGGCTGGAACTCCTCCTGCCCGGACTACTACGTGAGATACGACGCCATGTCAGTCGCCCAGGACGCCGCCGACGCGGGCTGGGTCAGCCTCTACATCGGGCTGCAGGCCACGGACGAGAGCTCCTCGTACTCCTGGAAGAAGTTCAAGGCCGAGACCGATGCCGCTCCCAAGCTCGTCATGACGTACACCCGCAAGCCGGCCGAGCCCACCAAGCTCCACATGACCCCGGGCCCCGACTGCGACACCACCTCCCCGTACGCCTCCGTCGGCGGCGCCGACCTGACCTTCGACGCCACCGGCACCGACCCGGACGGCGACCTCAAGTACCTGGACTTCGAGGTCTGGCAGTCCGGCAGCACCACGAAGCTCTACGACGACACCGTCCCCGTCACCTCCGCCGGCAAGGCGAGCATCACCCTCGACGGCCTCGACGGTTCCAGCAGCAAGTTCACCAACGGCAAGACGTACCACTGGCGCGTGCGCGGCCTGGACGCCACCGGATCGGGCTCCACGTACGCCCCGAAGGGCGACGGCAACTGCGGCTTCGTCTACGACGCCACCCGCCCGAACTCCCCCAACGTCACGTCGACCGCCTTCCCCGTGGACGACGGCACGGGCGCCGTCTGGAGCAGCGTGCCGTTCGGCACCGGCGGTGCGGCGACCTTCGACGCGCAGGGCAGCAAGGACACCGTGAAGTACGAGTTCTCGTACAACAACAGCACCTTCAACCACAGCGTGACCCCGGCCACGGCGGGCGGCACCGCCACGGCCACCCTCACCCCGCCCGCCGCGGGCCCCAACGTCCTCTACGTCCGGGCCGTCGACGCCGCCTCCAACGTCTCCGAAGCGTTCAAGTACGTCTTCTACGTCAAGCCGCGCGACAAGGCCGACGCGCCCGGCGACGTCACCGGCGACACCAAGCCCGACCTGTTCGTCATCGACCAGTTCGACGACCTGCGCCTCTACCCGGCCCCCAGCAACGGCGACATCCACGCCTCCCTGCCGGCCGCGCACGACGAGGGCGCGCTCCTCGCGGAGGACGACGCCTACGACACCTACTGGACCGGCGCGCTCATCACCCACAACGGCGACTTCCTGCCCGGCGACGGCATCCAGGACCTCGTCGCCCGGATGCCCGACGGCAAGCTGTACGCCTACCCGGGCGACGGCTACGGCAGCGTCGACATCACCAGGCAGACGGAGATCGTGCTCCCCTCCGGCGCCCCCGACCCGGCCGACCTCGACCAGATCCTCGCCGTCGGTGACGTCGACAACGACAAGCGGCCCGACCTGTTCGCCCTGGCAGGCAACCAGTACTGGGCCTTCCTCGGGTACACGGGCGGTACGTTCTCCCGGGCCGTCCTCCAGAACGAGGGCACCGCCTGGGCCGACCGCGACCTGGTCTCCCTCGGCGACCACAACGCGGACGAGGTGGTCGACCTGCTCTACCGCAGCGTCCCCTCCGGCCGCCTTCTCCTCCGCTACGGCAAGTCCGACGGCAACGGCGGCACCTCCCTCGCCTCTCTCGCCGTCTCCACCAGCTCCCTGAACGGCTCCGACACGGAGTACGCGGCCTCCGGCTGGACGACGGCGAGCGTCCGCCTGCTCATGGGCGGCCCGGACGTCAACCTGGACGGCATCCCGGACATGTGGGCGGTCATGAACGACGCCGCGGGCACGGTCCGCTTCTACCGGGGCGGCAGGACCGCGGTCGGCGCGTACACGACGGTGGTGAGCAGCGGCTGGACGGACAAGGCAGCGGTCGGCTGACCGTCCGTGGACCGGGTATGGACGGGGTGGGGACAGCGGCGTGACGCACCCCACCCCCCACCCCGTCCACACTCCCGTAACAATGGACTGTGATCTCTCCGGTCTCCTCGATGCCCCGGAGCGCCCACCGGCAGCGGCCGGAGGCGACTCCCTACGTCGACCTCACCCGTGCCGAGTGGAGTGCGCTGCGCGACAAGACGCCGCTCCCCCTCACCGCCGAGGAGGTCGAGAAGCTGCGCGGTCTGGGCGATGTCATCGACCTCGACGAGGTGCGGGACGTCTACCTCCCGCTCTCCCGCCTCCTCAACCTCTACATCGGCGCCACGGACGGGCTGAGGGGCGCCCTCAACACCTTCCTCGGTGAGCAGGGCGCCCAGACCGGCACCCCCTTCGTCATAGGGGTCGCCGGCTCCGTGGCCGTCGGCAAGTCCACCGTCGCCCGTCTCCTCCAGGCCCTGCTCTCCCGTTGGCCCGAACACCCGCGCGTCGAACTGGTGACCACGGACGGCTTCCTGCTCCCCACCGCCGAGCTGACCGCCCGCGGCCTGATGTCACGCAAGGGCTTCCCCGAGTCGTACGACCGCCGCGCCCTCACCCGTTTCGTCGCCGACATCAAGGCGGGCAAGGACGAGGTCACCGCACCCGTCTACTCCCACCTCATCTACGACATCGTCCCCGGCGAGAAGCTCACGGTCCGCCGCCCCGACATCCTGATCGTCGAGGGCCTGAACGTCCTCCAGCCCGCCCTCCCCGGCAGCGACGGCCGCACCCGCGTCGGCCTCGCCGACTACTTCGACTTCAGCGTGTACGTCGACGCCCGCCCCGAGGACATCGAGCGCTGGTATCTGAATCGCTTCCGGCGGCTGCGCGAGACGGCGTTCCAGAACCCCTCCTCCTACTTCCGCAAGTACACGCAGGTCTCCGAGAAGGAGGCCCTGGACTACGCCCGCACCACCTGGCGCACCATCAACAAGGTGAACCTCCTGGAGAACGTGGCCCCCACCCGGGGCCGCGCCACCCTGATCGTCCGCAAGGGCCCGGACCACAAGGTGCAACGCCTCAGCCTGCGAAAACTCTGATCTGCCGGAGTTATCCACAGCCGACCCGAATCCTCCCTCCGACGACTAAAGTTGCCGCCCACAGGAACGAACGGGGAGGCACGGTGGGGGCGCAGGACATCACGGTCGGACTGGTTCTCGACCTTCAAGACGGAGACAGAGACGCAAGGGGAGACGGGTACGGGGGCGGGGACCCCGAGTTCGTCGAAGAGGAACTCCAGTATCTGGTGGCCGAGTTGGACCAGCTCGACGTGACCGGCATCGGCCGCGTCCCGTCCGGCCCCGCGCCCGACGGCACCCGCGGCGAGGGCGCCGTCGAAGTGGGTGCGCTGCTGATCGGACTGGGCGGCGGTGGCGCCCTGTTACCCGTACTCGTCGGCCTCGTACAGGACTGGCTGAGCCGCCGTAGGTCCGGCACGATCCGGCTGCGGATCGGCGAGGACGAGATCGAACTGACCGCGACCACCGACGAGATGCGGCAGCGCGCACTGGACGACTTCCTGCGCCGGCACTCGGACCCGGGGCCTGCGGCCGAGCCGCCCGCCGTGCGGCGCGGGGAGTGAGCCGCCATGGCCAACAAGGCGCTCATCATCGCCAACAGCACCTACGACGACAGCAACTTCGACACCCTCCCGGCAGCCGCGGCCGACGCCGCCGCCCTGGCGCAGGTGCTCGGTGCCCCGGAGATCGGCGACTTCTCCGTGAACACACTCGTCGACGTCGAACAGCGCACCGCGCTGCGCGCACTGGAGTCCTTCTTCACCCAGGCCAGACCTGACGACCTGCTCCTCCTCCATCTCTCCCTGCACGGCTGGAAGGACGTGCGCAACCGGCTGCACTTCGCGATGCGGGACACCGAGCGCGACTACCCCGGCTCCACGGCGATCTCGGCGGACATGGTCGGGACCTGGATGGGCGAGAGCCGCAGCCGACGGATCGTGGTCCTCCTCGACTGCTGCTACAGCGGGGCGTTCGCGATGAACACGCGCCGCCGTGACGCCGGGCCGCCCACCGTCGACGTCGCCGAACCCTTCGCGGGCAACGGCCGGGTCGTCCTCACCGCGTCCACCGCCCTGCAGTACGCCCACGAGAGCGAACAGGACGTCCGCTACAGCCGCACCCCGGCCCAGCCGTCCGTCTTCACCTCGGCGGTGGTCAGCGGCCTGCGCGACGGCTCCGCCGACCTGGACGGCGACGGCCTCGTCTCGGTCGACGAGCTGTACGACTACGTCCACGAGCAGGTACGGCAGCGGATCGCCGGCCAGACACCGACACTCAGCGTGGACAGCGCCCAGGGCACGATCTACCTGGCCCGCAGCCCCCGCCACGAGGACGTGGACCGGCTGGTGGAGATGCGGGCCGCCGTACTCGACACCCAGCCGTGGAAACGCATCGGCTCCCTGCATCTGGTGGAGCAGCTGCTCGGCAGTGTCCGCGAGCCGACCCGCGACGCGGCCCGCGCGGCCCTGCTGGGACTGATCGCCGACGGGGACCGCGAAGTGGCCCGCCGGGCAAGGGAGTTGTGGCACGCCCGGGGCCTGGGCGAGATCCCCACGGCCCGCGCGCCCCGGCCAGCACGACCCGCCCCGCAACGGCTGAGCGGTGAGTACCGACCGGTCGTGGGCATCGACTTCGGTACGACGAACTCGGCGATCGGTCTGCTGGAGGGCGAGGACGTCCGTCTGATCCCCAACGCGGAGGGCGCGCTCACCACACCCAGCCTGGTGGCCATCACCGCCGAGGGCGACATCCTCGTCGGCACGGCGGCGAAACGGCAGGCGATCACCAACCCCGACTACACCGTCCGGTCGTCCAAGCTGAAGCTGGGCACGGGGTGGAGCATCACCCGGGGCGGCATCCACCTGACGGCGGAGGACGCGGCCCGGCTGATCCTCCAGCGGCTGCGCGAGGAGGCGGAGACATACGTCGGGGGCCCGCTGGGCGGCGCGGTGCTGACCGTGCCGGCCAACTTCGGCCTCGACCAGCGGGCGGCGCTGGTCCGGGCGGCGCGGCAGGCGGGACTCCATGTCTTCCGGGTCATCAACGAACCGACGGCGGCGGCGATCACGTACGGCCTGAGCCGGGAGGAGGACTCCACCGTGCTGATCTTCGACCTCGGCGGCGGCACGCTGGACGTGTCGCTCGTCGAGATCGGCGACGGGGTCGTGGAGGTCAAGGCGACCGGGGGCGACAGCCACCTCGGGGGCGACGACTGGGACCGGCGGCTCGTGGAGTACCTCGTGCGGCGGGTGCGGGACCGACACGGAGTGGACCTCGGCCAGGATGTCCCCGCGATGCAGCGGCTGCAGGAGGCGGCCGAGGCGGCGAAGGTCGAGCTGTCGTCGGCGACGTCGGCCACCGTCACGCTGCCGTATCTCGCGTCCGTGGCCGGCACCCCCGTACACCTCGACGAGACCCTGACCCGCACGCAGTTCGAACAGCTGACCATGGACCTGCTGGACCGCTGCCGCCGCCCTGTCCTTCAGGCCCTCCGTGACGCCGCCGTCCCCCTCGCCGAGCTCGACCAGGTCATCCTGACCGGCGGAGCCACCCGGATGCCCGCCGTGGGTGAGCTGGTCCGGGAACTCACCGGCGGCAAGCACCCTTACCGCGGCCTGATCCCCGAGGGCATCGTCACCGGTGCCGCACTCCAGGTCGGCATTCTCGCCGGGCAGCTCAAGGACGTACTCCTCCTCGACGTCAACTCGGCCTCACTGGGCGTGGAACTGCACGACGGCGGCGTTCTCACCCTGCTCGAACGCAACACCACCATCCCCACCCGGCGCCACACCGTCGTCGCCACGAACGCACGGGACCAGCGGACGATGGTGCTGCGTCTCGTGGAGGGCGAGCAGTCGACACCCACCGCGAACAGAACCCTCGCGGTGCTCCAGTTGTCCGACCTGCTCCCGGTCGCCCCGCGCACCCCGCTCGTCAGGCTGACCGTCGACATCGACGCGAACGGCCTGGTGCACCTCATGGCCCAGGATCTGGGCGGCAGCGGCAGACAGCTGGCCGCGAAGGTCAGGCAACTGGAACAGGCGAAGCAGGCACACCTCAACAGCACGGAGGCGGACGCCGACGACACCTGGACGGCACTGCGCGCGCTGGAGGCCTCGCTCTACACCGGCCGTGAGTGGAAGGTCCTCGTCGACCGGTCCACGACGACCGAGGCGGCGACCCTCGTGGCATCGCCCGAGTGGGAGACCCTCCGCCGCCGCACGCCCCTCGGCTGGACCCCACCCATCCGCCCGAAGCCCACCCTCTCCACCGACCGCTGACCCCCGGTCGGCCACCCGCCCCGGTTACCCTGCCCCCATGCTCCACCTACGCCTCATCACCCCCGCGGACCGAACCGACGACGTGGTCAGCCTGATCGAGAAGACGGTCGGCACCGCCCACCTCGTCGTCTTCCCAGGCGCCGCCCGCAACCCCGTCGGGGACGTCGTGACATGTGACGTGGCCCGGGAGGCCGGCGACGAACTCATCGGCGGGCTGCGGGCGTTGGACCTCGACGCCACGGGTTCGATCGCCGTGGAGAACATCGACCTGTCGCTCTCCAAGCGCGCCGACAAGGCGGAGGAGGAGGCACCCGGCGAGGGCGCGGACGCGGTCCTGTGGGAGCACCTCGCGGACGCGACCCACGAGGAGTCGACGCTCTCGATCACCTACGTCGCCTTCATCACGCTCGCCACGATGATCGCGGCCTGCGGTGTGGTCCTCGACAACGCGATCCTGATCGTCGGCGCGATGGCGGTGGGCCCGGAGTTCGGCCCCCTGGCCGGCTTCAGCACAGCCCTCGTCCAACGCCACCCGAGACTGGCACTCCGCTCACTGACCGCCCTGTTGGTCGGCTTCGCGGTGGCGATGGCGGTGACGGTCGGCTTCACCTACTTCATGGACGCCATGAACCTCTTCAGCCGGGTCCAGCTGGACGCCGAGCGCCCCAACACCAACTTCATCTACCAGCCGGACGCGTTCTCGTTCGTCGTGGCGGTCCTGGCCGGAATCGCCGGCATGCTCTCGCTGACCTCGGCGAAATCAGGCCTGCTGATCGGCGTGGCCATCTCGGTGACGACGATCCCGGCCGCCTCGAACGCGGCGGTGGCCTTCGCCTACGACGACTACCACCAGGCCTGGGGCTCCACAGTCCAACTACTCCTGAACCTCCTGGGCATCGCCCTGGCGGCGACACTCACCTTGCTGGCCCAGAAATGGCTGTGGAGAAGCGCCGGCTAGGGGCGCGAGGAACTGCGCGACAAGCCACGACGAATCCGCAGCCCGCCACGAACCAGCACCCCACCCCCGAACCCGGAAACCACCACCTACCCGAGCGCGGACTTCACCACATCCGCCAACCGCCCAGCCACAGACCGAGCCTGATCGATATCCGCCGCCTCCACCATCACCCGAACCAGCGGCTCGGTCCCGGAAGGCCGCAACAACACCCGCCCGGTAGCCCCAAGCTCACGCTCGGCCTCGGCCACCGCAGCCGCCAGCTCCGCGGAAGACCCCACCCGCGACCGATCCACATCAGGCACATTCACCAGCACCTGAGGCAACCGCTCCATCACCCCCGCGAGATCCTTCAGCGTACGACCGGTCTGCGCCACCCGCGCCGCCAGCAGCAGCCCCGTAAGCGTCCCGTCGCCCGTGGTCGCGTGGTCCGAGATGATCACGTGCCCGGACTGCTCGCCCCCCAGCGCGTACCCGTGCTCCTTCATCTCCTCCAGCACGTACCGGTCCCCGACCGCCGTCTGGATCACGGAGACACCGGCCCGCTCCATCGCCAGCTTGAAGCCCAGGTTGGACATCACCGTCGCGACGACGGTGTCGTCCCGCAGCGCGCCCCGCTCCCGCAGCGCCAGCGTGAGTACGGCCATGATCTGGTCGCCGTCCACCTCCTCGCCGGTGTGGTCGACGGCCAGGCAGCGGTCGGCGTCGCCGTCGTGCGCGATGCCGAGGTCGGCGCCGTGTTCGAGGACGGCGGCCTGCAGCTTGCCGAGGTGGGTGGAACCGCAGCCGTCGTTGATGTTGAGGCCGTCCGGCTCGGCGCCGATGGTGACGATCTCGGCGCCGGCCCGGGTGAACGCCTCGGGCGAGACCAGGCTGGCGGCGCCGTGCGCCTCGTCCAGGACGACCTTCAGGCCGTCGAGGCGGTTCGGGAGTACGCCGACCAGATGGGCGACGTACTGCTCGAAGCCCTGGTCGTACGTCCGTACGCGCCCCACGCCGCCGCCCGTCGGGCGGTCCCAGGGAGCGCCGGTGCGGTGCTCCTCGTAGACCGCCTCGATCCGCTCCTCCAGGTCGTCGTCGAGCTTGTGGCCGCCGCGGGCCAGGAACTTGACGCCGTTGTCCGGCATGGCGTTGTGGCTGGCGGAGAGCATGACGCCGAGGTCGGCGCCCAGTTCGGCGGTGAGGAACGCCACCGCGGGGGTGGGCAGCACACCGACGAGCAGGACGTCGACGCCGGCGCTGGCGAGGCCCGCGACCACGGCGGCCTCCAGGAACTCCCCTGACGCACGTGGGTCCCGTCCGACCACCGCGACCGGCCGGTGGCCCTCGAAGGAACCCGCCTCGGCGAGTACATGGGCCGCCGCGACGGACAGGCCGAGGGCCAGCTCGGCCGTCAGGTCCGCGTTGGCGACACCGCGCACGCCGTCCGTGCCGAAGAGTCGTCCCACTGGTGTCCTCCGAAGATGCTGGCGAGTAGCTGGCGAGATGCTGAGAATGTGCGGCTCATGCCGAGTGTCCATGCCGGACCTGGCAACGTATATCCCCTGTGCCTGTTTCCGGGCTGTAGGTGGCGTTCCTCAAACCTGTGCCGTAAGCCCGTGATAAGCAATGCCCCCGCTAAACGAACCGCCCCGACGGCACGAGAAGTGCCGCCGGGGCGATGCGTCGTACGAGAACTGCGAACAGCGAAGCGACAGAGATTTAGCGCTTGCTGTACTGCGGGGCCTTGCGGGCCTTCTTGAGACCGGCCTTCTTGCGCTCGACCGCACGGTCGTCGCGACGGAGGAAGCCGGCCTTCTTGAGGGCGCCGCGGTTGTTGTCCACGTCGGCCTCGTTCAGCGCGCGGGCCACGCCGAGGCGCAGGGCACCGGCCTGACCGGAGACACCGCCACCCGAGATACGGGCGACGACGTCGTAGCGGCCTTCGAGCTCCAGCACCTTGAAGGGCTCGTTGACTTCCTGCTGGTGCACCTTGTTGGGGAAGTAGTCCTCAAGGGTGCGACCGTTGATCTTCCACTTGCCGGTGCCCGGGACGATCCGGACGCGGGCGATGGCGTTCTTGCGACGGCCCAGGCCGGCGGCCGGCTGCGGGTCGCCGAAGCGGCCGTCAAGGGCCTCCGCGTACTCGCCCTCGACGACGGGCGCCTCGGACTCGGTGGTGTAGCTCTCGACGTCGGCGTTCTCGAACTCGACATCGGCGTTCTCGTCGAGCGGCTGCTCGACAGTGGTCTCGGCCACGATTCTCCTCAGAATTCTCTGTGCTTAGGGGGTGGCCGGAACTACTGCGCGACCTGGGTGATCTCGAACGGCACCGGCTGCTGCGCAGCGTGGGGGTGCTGGTCGCCCGAGTAGACCTTCAGCTTCGACAGGCACTGACGGCCCAGGGTGTTCTTGGGGATCATGCCCTTGATGGCCTTCTCGACGGCCTTCTCGGGGTTCTTGGCCAGCAGCTCGTCGTAGCGGACGGAGCGCAGACCACCCGGGTAGCCGGAGTGGCGGTAAGCCATCTTCTGGGTCTTCTTGTTGCCGGAGAGGTGCACCTTGTCGGCGTTGATGATGATGACGAAGTCACCGGCGTCGACGTGGGGGGCGTAAATCGGCTTGTGCTTGCCCCGCAGGATGTTCGCGGCAGTGGTCGCAAGGCGGCCCAGGACGACATCCTGGGCGTCGATGACGTACCACTGGCGAGTGATGTCGCCGGGCTTAGGGCTGAACGTACGCACTTCGTAGCCTTCGCTTCTTCAGTGGATGGGTCCTGACACATGGCATCACTGAAGCGATCGTGCAGCTGGGGACGACAGTGCCGGGAACGAGGCCCGTATGCCGCCCACTGGAAACTGCTCCAGGGAACCTACGTAAGGGCCTCTCGCATGAGAACGACCAAGCCGATACGCATAACAAGGATCCAGGTTACCCGCGCTGCCCCGGACGGGTCAAAACGAGCTGCGGGATCAGCGGGATCACAGGTCTGAGACGCCTCGGCACAGGGGTTGTACGGCGTCTAGGATGCGCGCATGAGCTTTGGGCAGGGGGGACCTCAGTGGGATCCCTGGAAACCGAATACCCAGCAGCAGCCGTGGGACAACCAGGCCGGCCGGGCCCCGCAGCAGCCGTGGGGCGGTCCGGGCACCGGTGTCCAGGCCCCCGACTGGGCGGCGCTCGCCGAGGCGTCCGAGACCCGTAACAGACGTCGCAGACTTCTGCTGATCGTCGGGGCCGCGGTGGCCACCGTCGGCGTGGGCGCGGCCGTCGCCATGGCCGTGGTCAACGCGGACGGCAACACCACGGCCTCCAACAAACCGACCTCCGACCTGCCCGCCACCGCCGCCATCCCCAGCGACACCGCCTCGGCGGCGCCGTCCTTCGCACCGACCAGCGCGCCGCCGCCGCTGGACCCGAAGGACTTCATATCGAGCGTGAAGAAGGACACGGCGCCCCTGGCCGTGGAGTCCCTCTTCCCCGGTACGCAGCTGACGATGGGCGAGCGCCTCTACAAGAAGGGCCCGACCGCCGATACGACGAACTGCGCGTCGGCCGCGAAGAACACCCTCCCGAAGATCCTCACGGACAACGGGTGCACCCGCTTCCTGCGGGTCACGTACAGCAAGGACGGCGTCGCGGTGACGGTCGGCGTGGCCGTCTTCGACACCGAGGCGCAGGCCACGAAGGTCAAGGCCGCGGCGGACAAGAAGAGCATCGTCGAGTCCCTGTCCGGCGGCGGCGTCCCCACCTTCTGCCGCGCGGCGATCTGCCGCTCGACGACCAACTCCTACGGCCGCTACGCCTACTTCACGATCGCCGGTTTCACCAACGGCAAGGACGTGACGACGAAGAGCACGGCCGTCTTCACGACGGGCGACGACCTGGCCGAGTTCGCCTTCCGCCAGATCAGACGCCGCGGCGAGGCCCAGGCCTCGGCGGCCAGCCAGTAACAGCACTCAGCACCACGGGCTCCTCCCCGCAATGGCCGGCGATCACCGATCGCCGGCCATTGCGCGTGCGCGCACACATGCACACACACCTGCGCACACCCGCATACATACGTGACTGCGATTCAGCCATTTTCCAGGGCGCCCGGGGTACGTTCTGGCTGAAAGTAAACCGCACCGCGCACCCGCCGGGCCTGCAGCTGCCGCTCGGCAAGCAACTCGTCGGCCGGATAGGCGACTTCCTCCAGCGTCAGCCCGTTCGGCCGCACGACGTGCACGGCACTGTCCCGCACCCCCGCGTCCAGCACCCGCCGCGGCCACTCCACACCCCGATGCCCGTCGCCGACGAACAGCAACGCGCCCACCATGGACCGCACTTGGTTGTGGCAGAAGGCATCGGCACGAACCTCGATCTCGACGATCCCGTCCGCTCTCCGCACCACCCCGAAGTCAAAGATCTCGCGAACGGTGGAAGCCCCCTCGCGCTTCTTCGCATAGGCGGCGAAGTCATGCTCCCCGACCAGGGACTTGGCGGCCCGATCCATGACGTCGACGTCCAACTCCCAGTCGTGCCAGAGCACATGACTGCGCAGCAGCGGATCGACGCCACCCTCCCGGTCACCGACGCGATACACATACCGCCGCCACAGGGCGGCGAACCGGGCGTTGAACCCGGAGGGCGCCTCGGCGACCCGCCACACCCGCACGTCCTTGTCCAACCGCCCGGCAAGCCGCTTGAGCAGCTTCTCCCGATGCTCACCCCACACCTCGACGGGCAGATCGACATGGGCGACCTGCCCCCGGGCATGCACCCCGGCATCGGTACGCCCGGCCACGGTCAGCTCGTACGTCGTCTCCCCCGACCGCGTCACCGTCCGCAGCGCGTCCTCGACCTCCCCCTGCACGGTCCGCCGCCCCCCGGACTGCTTGGCCCACCCGGAGAACGCGGTGCCGTCATAGGAAAGGTCGAGTCGAACACGGACATGGCCGGGTGCTACTTCGTCACTCACACAGAGATCCTCTCAGGAACACGAAAGCGGGCCCGCCCCTGGAAGGGAACGGACCCGCCAACGCCCTGCTCTTCAGGGTCGCGAGGAACTGCGCGACAAGCCACGACGATGCCGCAGCCGCCGACGCACAGCCCCCCGCAGACGCTTACGCGTCCTTGGACTCCTCAGCGGCGGCCTCGTCGGCCGGCTTGGCGTCCTCGACGACCTCGTCGGCAGCCTCGGTCTCGACCGGGGCGTCCTTCTTGAGGACGTCTTCCTTGACGGCACGCTTGGTCGCCGCCTCGGCCTCACCGGTGGCCTCCTGGGCCACGGTCAGGGCCTCCACCAGCTCGATGACAGCCATGGGCGCGTTGTCGCCACGACGGTTACCGATCTTGGTGATACGGGTGTAGCCACCCGGGCGGTTCTCGTAGCGCGGGCCGATCTCGGTGAAGAGCGTGTGGACGACGCTCTTGTCCGTGATGACCTGGAGCACCTGGCGACGGTTGTGCAGGTCGCCCTTCTTGCCCTTGGTGATCAGACGCTCGGCGTACGGACGCAGCCGACGCGCCTTCGCCTCGGTGGTCGTGATACGGCCGTGCTCGAAGAGCGACTTCGCGAGGTTCGCAAGAAGCAGCTTCTCGTGCGAGGCGCTGCCGCCCAGACGGGCACCCTTGGCGGGCTTCGGCATGATCTTTCTCCTAGGTGTCTGCCCCGGCCGTATCAGGTACCGAGGTCAGTGTCCGAGCGGGCGGTCACCCGTCGAAGATCCGGGGCACCTTTTCAAGTGCCCCGGAGGATCCGCGCCCCAAAGGGGCGCGGGGGTGTAACAATTCGCGGCTCCGCCGCGTGGGCGCGACCAGCCACAACGGTCCCGCGGTCAAAAACCGATCAGTACTGCTCGGTCTCCACGAACCCCGCGTCCGCGTCGTCGTCGGCGCCGAAGGCGTCGGCGGCGGCGGTCGGGTCGAACCCGGGAGGCGAGTCCTTGAGCGCGAGACCCATGCCCGCGAGCTTGGCCTTGACCTCGTCGATCGACTTCGCACCGAAGTTACGGATGTCGAGCAGATCGGCCTCGGAGCGCGCGACCAGCTCACCCACGGAGTGGATGCCCTCACGCTTGAGGCAGTTGTACGACCGAACGGTGAGCTCGAGCTCCTCGATCGGCAGGGCGAGATCAGCGGCGAGGGCGGCGTCCGTCGGGGACGGACCCATGTCGATGCCCTCGGCGTCGATGTTCAGCTCACGGGCGAGCCCGAACAGCTCGACGAGCGTCTTACCGGCGGAAGCCATGGCGTCACGCGGACGCATGGCCTGCTTGGTCTCGACGTCGACGATCAGCTTGTCGAAGTCGGTGCGCTGCTCGACACGCGTGGCCTCGACCTTGTACGTGACCTTGAGAACCGGCGAGTAGATGGAGTCGACCGGGATACGGCCGATCTCCTGCCCCACCTGCTTGTTCTGCACGGCGGAGACGTAACCGCGACCGCGCTCGACGGTCAGCTCCATCTCCAGCTTGCCCTTGCCGTTGAGCGTGGCGAGGACGAGGTCGGGGTTGTGCACCTCGACACCGGCCGGGGGCGCGATGTCGGCGGCGGTGACGAGACCCGGGCCCTGCTTGCGCAGGTACATCACGACCGGCTCGTCGTGCTCACTGCTGACGACGAGCTGCTTGATGTTGAGGATCAGGTCGGTGACGTCCTCCTTGACACCCGGCACGGTGGTGAACTCGTGCAGGACGCCGTCGATCCGGATGCTGGTGACAGCGGCTCCGGGGATCGAGGAGAGGAGCGTACGACGGAGGGAGTTGCCGAGGGTGTAGCCGAAGCCCGGCTCCAGCGGCTCGATGACGAACCGGGAGCGGAACTCGTCAACGACCTCTTCGGTCAGCGACGGGCGCTGAGCAATAAGCATGCTGTGATCCTTCAGTCATGGACACCCACTATTTGATGCCCGACTAGTACTACAAGGGTACGGGCGGCACAGCTCCGAGGAGCCACACCGCCCGAACCGAAAACAACCGCAGGTCAGACCAGTGGGTCAGACGCGACGGCGCTTGGGCGGACGGCAGCCATTGTGCGGGGTCGGGGTGACGTCCTGGATGGAGCCGACCTCAAGCCCGGTGGCCTGGAGCGAACGGATCGCGGTCTCACGACCGGAACCCGGACCCTTCACGAAGACGTCAACCTTGCGCATGCCGTGCTCCTGCGCGCGACGGGCGGCCGACTCGGCGGCCATCTGCGCGGCGAAGGGGGTGGACTTGCGCGAGCCCTTGAAGCCGACGTGGCCGGCGGAGGCCCAGGAGATCACGTTGCCCGCGGGGTCCGTGATCGAGACGATGGTGTTGTTGAACGTGCTCTTGATGTGAGCGTGCCCGTGAGCGACGTTCTTCTTTTCCTTGCGGCGCACCTTCTTGGCAGCGCCCTGACGACCCTTGGGGGGCATCTAAATCTCCTACGGGGAGGTGGTCGGTCCTACAGCGAAGACCGCTGATGAAGCGTTGTCCGCTGCGGACTACTTCTTGCCGGGCTTCTTCTTGCCGGCGATCGCGCGACGCGGGCCCTTGCGGGTACGGGCGTTCGTGCTGGTGCGCTGGCCGTGGACGGGCAGGCCACGGCGGTGGCGAATACCCTGGTAGCAGCCGATCTCGATCTTGCGGCGAATGTCGCCCTGGATCTCGCGACGGAGGTCACCCTCGGTCTTGATGTTGGCGTCCACGTACTCGCGGATCGCGACGAGCTGCTCCTCGGAGAGGTCCCGAACACGGGTGTTCGGGTCGATGCCCGTCTCCGCCAGCGTGAGCTGGGAGAGCGTCCGGCCAATGCCGAACACATAGGTGAGGGCGACCTCCACGCGCTTTTCGCGCGGGATGTCAACACCGGAAACGCGTGCCATTCAATGGCTCCAGTTGTCGTTCGGAGGTCTTCCACAAGGTCGTTTCCCGGCTCGCCGTACGAGGTACGAACTGGGTCCCCGGCCTCCGACCGGGGGTGTCAGGAGTGGCGAGTGAGCCACACCTGGACCCTGCGTATGAACAGGTACTGCTACTACTGCTCGCGTCGCGCGAATATCTGCGGATGCAGAAGGTACGGCCTGTAGCGATTAGCCCTGGCGCTGCTTGTGGCGCGGGTTCTCGCAGATGACCATGACCCGACCGTGACGGCGGATCACCCTGCACTTGTCGCAGATCTTCTTGACGCTCGGCTTGACCTTCATGGGGTGAGGTTCTCCGGGTCAGTTGCCGGCGGCCCCGCGAGGAACACGGGGCGTAGGCAAGATCTACTTGTATCGGTAGACGATCCGGCCACGCGTCAGGTCGTACGGAGACAACTCCACCACGACCCGGTCGTCAGGGAGGATGCGGATGTAGTGCATACGCATCTTGCCGCTGATGTGTGCCAGGACCTGGTGGCCGTTCTGGAGCTCAACCTTGAACATGGCGTTCGGAAGAGACTCGACGACAGTGCCCTCGATCTCGATGGCACCTTGCTTCTTGGCCACGCTTCGCCCTTCGAATCGACTACCTTGATCGACTCACTTGCGTTCCCTTTGACGGGCGCATGCGGACATGCGGGTGCACGAGAGCCGACGAGTCAGTCTACGTCAGCCCACCCGGAAAGACGAATCGAGGAAGAATGCCCCACAGCGATGATCCTTAACCAACGACACGCTCCGAAGCGCGCCCAGCGACCGGGGACCGAGCACCAGAAACAGCCCCCGGGACACCCTCCCAACCGCCCCAAGACGCAAGGCCGAGGCCACCCAGGCCGCCGGGGGTCTCCGGCTCCCGCCCGGGCGGGAGAAGAGCCGCAGCGCCCACAGGAACCCAGGTCCGCGAACCCCCGACCGGGCCCAGGGGCCAGCCACCGTACCGAGCAGAGCGGAGGGGCCGCGACACCCACCGGACCCCATGGGCACAGCCCCAAACGGGGTACAGGGGACGCAGTCCCCGCCGGGACTCCAGGGACGCAGCCCAGAGCCGGTACCCGCGTCAACAGCACCGCCGGGCTCCGGGGGCGCAGCCCGGGCGGGGTACAGGGGACGCAGCCCCCGCCAAGGACCCAGGGGCACAGCCCCGAGCGGGGCGCAGGGGACGCAGCCCCCGCCGGGGGTTCAGGGGGCGGAGCCCAGACCCGGTACCCGCGTCAACAGCACCGCCGGGCTCCGAGGGCGCAGCCCAAGCGGGGTGCAGGGGACGCAGTCCCCGCCGGGGGTTCAGGGGGCGGAGCCCAGACCCGGTACCCGCGTCAACAGCACCGCCGGGCTCCGGGGGCACAGCCCAAGCGGGGTGCAGGGGGCGCAGCCCCCGCCAAGGACCCAGGGGCGCAGCCCCGAGCGGGGTGCAGGGGACGCAGTCCCCGCCGGGGGTTCAGGGGGCGGAGCACCCTGGTGGGGTCGAAGGGGCGGAGCCCCTGGGGATGGGACGGGTAGGGGCGGCGGGGGCGAGGAAAGGCCTACGCCAGCGGATCCGGCGCCGCAGTCACGCCCAGTTCCGCCAGCTTCGCCTTCCCCCCGTCGGGAGACGTCAGCACCAGCGGCCCCTCCTCCGTCAACGCCACCGAATGCTCCCAGTGCGAAGACCACGTCCCGTCAGTCGTGATCACCGTCCAGTCGTCCGCCAGGACCTCCGTCCGAGGCGTACCCAGCGACACCATCGGCTCGATCGCGAGGCAGAACCCGGGCACCAGCTTCGGCCCCTTCCCCCGCTTCCGCTCGACGTAGTTCAGCAGATGCGGATCCATGTGCATCTCGGTGCCGATGCCATGCCCGCCGTAGTCCTCGATGATCCCGTACCGCCCGCCACCGGCCTTCGGCTGACGCCGGATGTACGTCTCGATCGCCCGCGAGACATCGACGAGCCGATTCCCCTGCTTCATCGCCGCGATCCCCGCCCACATCGACCCCTCGGTCACCCGCGACAGCTCCAGCAGCTCCGCCGAGTGCCCGGACCCCACGAACGCCGTGTACGCCGCGTCCCCGTGCCACCCGTCGATGATCGCGCCGCAGTCGATCGAGATGATGTCGCCGTCCTTCAGCACGACCTCGTCGGACGGGATCCCATGCACCACCACCTCGTTCACGGACGTGCAGATCGTCGCCGGAAACCCGCCGTACCCGAGGAAGTTCGGCTTCGCGTCGTGCTCCGCGAGCACCTTGCGCGCGACCTGGTCCAGATCCCTCGTACTGGCGCCGGGCACCGCCGCCTCACGAGTGGCCGCGTGGATGGCGGCGACGACAAGCCCCGCCTCGCGCATCTTGGCGATCTGCTCGGGGGTCTTGATCTGCACCATGGGAACGACGGCCTTTCCTGAACCGGAGAACGAACGACTCAACGATACGGGCCCCGGCCCCCACCCAGCAGCCCGCCCCTACGCAGCAGCCGCGGTCCCCGACAGGGAACCGCGGCTGTCCACACGTACAAACGAAAACGACTACTCGCCCTCGCCGTCACCCTTCAGCGCGGCCATCGCCTTGCCCGTGACGTCCTCCACCTTGCCCAGCGCCGAGATCGTCACCACGAGGCCCTGGGCCTTGTAGTAGTCGATGATCGGCTCGGTCTGGGTGTGGTAGACCTCCAGGCGCTTGCGGACCGTCTCCTCGGAGTCGTCGTCCCGCTGGTACAGCTCGCCGCCGCAGGTGTCACAGACACCCGCGGCCTTCGGCGCCTGGTACGTGACGTGGAAGACGTGCGCCGAGTCGTTACGGCAGATGCGGCGGCCGGCGATGCGCTTGACCACCTCGTCCTCGGGGACCTCCAGGTCGAGCACCGCGTCCAGCTTCATGGACTCGGCCTTGAGCATCTCGTCCAGCGCCTCGGCCTGCGAGACGTTCCTCGGGAAGCCGTCCAGCAGAAAGCCGTTGACCGCGTCGGACTGCTCCATGCGGTCCTTGGCCATGGCGATCGTGACCTCGTCGGGCACCAGATTCCCCGCGTCCATGTAGGACTTGGCGAGTTTCCCGAGGTCCGTCTGCTTGCTGATGTTGGCCCGGAAGAGGTCGCCCGTGGAGATGTGCGGGATCGACAGGTTCTTGGCCAGGAACGCGGCCTGCGTTCCCTTCCCGGCACCAGGCGGCCCGACGAGGACGATTCGCATCAGCGGAGGAACCCTTCGTAATTGCGCTGCTGGAGCTGGCTCTCAATCTGCTTCACGGTCTCAAGACCGACACCCACGATGATCAGGATGCTGGTCCCGCCGAACGGGAAGTTCTGGTTTGCCCCGAAACCAACCAACGCCATCGTCGGTACGAGAGCGATCAGACCCAGATACAGCGAACCCGGCCAGGTGATCCGGTTGAGTACGTAACTCAGGTACTCAGCGGTGGGCCGGCCAGCCCGGATGCCCGGGATGAAGCCACCATACTTCTTCATGTTGTCGGCTACTTCTTCGGGGTTGAAGGAGATGGCGACATAGAAGAACGCGAAGAAAACGATCAGCAAGAAGTACGTGGTGATGTAAATCGGGTGGTCACCCTTGGTCAGATTCGCCTCGATCCACGTCTTCCAGCCAGAGGTTCCGCCGGAGAACTGCGCGATCAGCGCGGGGATGTAGAGGAGCGAGGAGGCAAAGATCACAGGGATGATGCCGGCCTGGTTGACCTTGAGCGGGATGTACGTGGAAGTGCCGCCGTACGACCTGCGGCCGATCATGCGCTTCGCGTACTGGACCGGGATACGGCGCTGAGCCTGCTCGACGAAGACCACCAGCGCGACCATGACGAGGCCGACGGCGATGACCGTACCGAACTCGATCCAGCCGTCCGCCAGGTCGCCCTGGGTCTTGATGGCCCACAGCGCGGACGGGAAGGTGGCGGCGATCGAGATGAACATCAGGATCGACATGCCGTTGCCGATGCCGCGGTCGGTGATCAGCTCACCGAGCCACATGACGACGGCCGTACCGGCGGTCATGGTGACGACCATGGTGATGGTGACGAAGATCGACTGGTCCGGGACGATCTCGCTGGCGACCGGGCAGCCGCTGAACAGCGCGCCGCTGCGGGCGGTGGCGACGAGGCCGGTGCCCTGGAGGATGGCGAGAGCCACCGTCAGGTAGCGGGTGTACTGCGTGATCTTCGCCGTGCCGGCCTGGCCCTCCTTCTTGAGGGCCTCCAGACGCGGGATGACCACGGTCAGCAGCTGGAGAATGATGCTCGCCGTGATGTACGGCATGATGCCGAGCGCGAAGATCGTGATCTGCAGCAGGGCGCCACCGCTGAACATGTTCACCAGACCGAACAGGCCCTGGTTGCCCTTCGCCACATCGATACACGTCTGGACGTTCGAGTAGTCGACACCGGGGATCGGGATGTGTGTGCCCACCCGATAGACCACGATGATGCCGAGCGTGAAGAGCAGCTTCTTGCGCAGGTCGGGCGTCTTGAACGCCCGGGCGAACGCGGTGAGCACGGTGCCTCCTGCGACCCCCGCGCTACTGCGTCAGAGGTGACGGTCTTGAGGTGCGACGGATACGTTGACAGATAACTAACAGCCAAGAGGCGCCCGGAGTTCCTCGTGAGCACACCGGACTCAAATTGACATTGCTGGCCACCTTACCGGCGACCATGCCTCCCTAGGAACGACCAACCGGGGATACCCCTTTTGTGGGGTATCCCCGGTCGGGATCGCTCAAGTCATCGAGGCGCCTGTGGTGTTCAGACGAGCTCGGTGACGGTACCGCCGGCGGCGGTGATCTTCTCCTTGGCGGAGCCGGAGACGGCGTCGACCGTCACCTGCAGCGCCACGGAGATCTCGCCCTGGCCGAGGACCTTGACGAGGCTGTTCTTGCGAACGGCACCCTTGGCGACGAGACCCTCGACGGTGACCTCGCCACCCTCCGGGTACAGCGCGCCCAGCTTGTCGAGGTTCACGACCTGGTACTCGGTCTTGAACGGGTTCTTGAAGCCCTTGAGCTTCGGGAGACGCATGTGGAGGGGCATCTGGCCACCCTCGAAGCGCTCCGGAACCTGGTAACGGGCCTTCGTGCCCTTGGTACCACGACCAGCCGTCTTACCCTTCGACGCCTCACCACGACCCACACGGGTCTTGGCGGTCTTGGCGCCCGGGGCAGGACGGAGGTTGTGGATCTTGAGCGGGCTGTTCTCCGCCATGATCAGTCGACCTCCTCAACCGTCACGAGGTGGCGGACGGTGTGCACCATTCCGCGGAACTCGGGGCGGTCCTCCTTGACGACCACGGTGTTGATCCCCTTGAGACCAAGGGACCGCAGGGTGTCACGGTGGTTCTGCTTGCTGCCGATGTACGACTTCGTCTGCGTGACCTTGAGGCGAGCCATTACGCACCCGCTCCCGCACGCGCACGAAGCAGAGCCGCGGGGGCGACGTCCTCAAGGGGCAGACCGCGGCGGGCCGCGATCTCCTCGGGACGCTGCAGGCCCTTGAGGGCCGCCACGGTCGCGTGCACGATGTTGATCGCGTTGGACGAACCGAGCGACTTCGACAGGATGTCGTGAACGCCGGCGCACTCCAGGACAGCACGCACCGGGCCACCGGCGATGACGCCGGTACCGGGGGAGGCAGGCTTGAGCAGGACGACGCCCGCGGCCTTCTCGCCCGTGATCGGGTGCGGGATGGTGCCCTGGATACGGGGGACCTTGAAGAAGTGCTTCTTGGCCTCTTCAACACCCTTGGCGATCGCGGCCGGCACCTCCTTGGCCTTGCCGTAACCGACACCGACGGTGCCATCGCCATCGCCCACTACGACGAGCGCAGTGAAGCTGAAGCGACGACCACCCTTCACAACCTTGGCGACGCGGTTGATCGCGACGACGCGCTCAACGTACGCGGTCTTCTCGGCGGCGGCAGCGCCGCCGTCACGGCCCTTCCGGTCCCGCCGCTCGCCGCCACCGGCACCGCTTCCGCGGCGCTGGGGTCCAGCCATTGGATTACCTCTCTCTTTTTCCGCTAGCTACGCTGCGCCGCGACACGAAATCGCGAACGCGACGGGCGGCTCAGAACTTGAGCCCGGCTTCGCGGGCGGCGTCGGCCAGGGCGGCGATACGACCGGCGTACCGGCTGCCACCACGGTCGAACACAACGGCCTCGACACCTGCGGCCTTGGCACGCTCGGCGACGAGTGCGCCGACCTTGCCTGCCTGCGCCGACTTGTCATCGCCCTCGGTACCGCGGATCGAGGTGTCCAGGGTCGACGCCGACGCCAGGGTGTGACCCTTGATGTCGTCGATGACCTGGGCCACGATGTGGCGGTTGGAGCGGGTCACAACCAGGCGGGGACGCTCAGCCGTTCCGTTGACCTTCTTACGGATCCGGATGTGACGCCGCTTGATGGCAGCACGCTTGTAAGCGTCGCCCTTAGCGATCTTCGTACCGTATGCCATGGCTTACTTACCCGCCTTTCCGACCTTGCGGCGGATGACTTCGCCCTCGTACTTGACACCCTTGGCCTTGTACGGGTCGGGCTTGCGCAGCTTGCGGATGTTGGCCGCAACCTCGCCGACCTTCTGCTTGTCGATGCCCTCGACCGAGAACCGCGTGGGGTTCTCGACCTTGAAGCTGATGCCCTCGGGCGCTTCGACGGTGATCGGGTGGCTGTAGCCGAGCGCGAACTCGAGGCTCGTGCCCTTCGCCGCCACGCGGTAACCGACACCGCTGATCTCGAGCTTCTTCACGTAACCCGCGGTCACGCCGGTGATCATGTTCGCCACCAGCGTGCGGGACAGGCCGTGCAGGGCCTTGTTCTGACGCTCGTCGTTGGGGCGGGTGACGTTGAGAACGCCGTCCTCACCCTTGGCGATGTCGATCGGCGCAGCGACGGTGTGGGAGAGGGAACCCTTGGGGCCCTTCACCTGGACCGTACGGCCGTCGATGGTGACGTCCACGCCGGCGGGAACCGTGATGGGGAGCTTGCCAATACGCGACATAGCTGTTTCCTCCGTTTCCCTTCTACCAGACGTAGGCGAGGACTTCTCCGCCTACGCCCTTCTTGCCGGCCTGCTTGTCGGTGAGGAGACCGTGCGACGTGGAGATGATCGCCACGCCCAGGCCGCCGAGCACCTTCGGCAGGTTGGTGGACTTCGCGTAAACCCGGAGACCGGGCTTGGAGATCCGCTTGATGCCCGCGATGGAGCGCTCACGGTTCGGGCCGAACTTCAGCTCGAGGACGAGGTTCTTGCCGACCTCGGCGTCCTCGACCTTCCAGCCCGTGATGAAGCCCTCCTGCTGGAGGATCTCCGCGATGTGCGACTTGATCTTGCTGTGCGGCATACCCACGGTGTCGTGGTACGCCGAGTTCGCGTTACGCAGACGAGTCAGCATGTCCGCGATCGGATCAGTCATGGTCATGAATTGGCCTTCGGCCTCTCTCGCCGGGGTTTCCTGGATGCGCCATCCCTCTCCCCACTCACGCAGTACTCACTGAGTGGCGGGACGGGTGCGGTGCGGGGGACCTACGGCGTAGTAAGTCGTACGGGCGTCAAGGCGCCCAACCCTCCTAGCCTAAGCCATGGAGGGGTGGGCCCCTGACCAACCCAGATGCTTACCGAGAGCTTCCGGAATCCCGAATTAGGGGATTACCAGGAGCTCTTGGTCACGCCCGGCAGCTCGCCACGGTGAGCCATCTCACGAAGGCAGACGCGGCACAGGCCGAACTTGCGGTACACGGAGTGCGGACGGCCGCAGCGCTGGCAGCGCGTGTAGCCACGTACGCCGAACTTGGGCTTACGAGCAGCCTTGGCAATCAGAGCCTTCTTCGCCATCTCGCTTACGCCTCCTTGAAGGGGAAGCCGAGGTGACGGAGAAGGGCGCGGCCTTCGGCGTCGTTGGTCGCCGTGGTCACCACGGTGATGTCCATACCCCGGGTGCGGTCGATCTTGTCCTGGTCGATCTCGTGGAACATGACCTGCTCCGTGAGACCGAAGGTGTAGTTGCCACGGCCGTCGAACTGCTTGGGGGACAGACCGCGGAAGTCGCGGATGCGCGGCAGCGCGAGCGACAGGGTGCGGTCCAGGAACTCCCACATGCGGTCGCCACGGAGCGTGACGTGGGCACCGATCGGCTGACCCTCACGCAGCTTGAACTGCGCGATGGACTTGCGGGCCTTGGTGACGGCCGGCTTCTGACCGGTGATCGTGGTGAGGTCGCGGATGGCGCCCTCGATCAGCTTGGAGTCGCGGGCGGCGTCGCCCACACCCATGTTGACCACGATCTTGACGAGGCCGGGGATCTGCATGACGTTCTCGTACGAGAACTCCTCACGCAGCTTGCCCGTGATCTCCTCGCGGTACTTCGTCTTGAGACGCGGAGTGGTGGTGGTCGTCATCAGATGTCCTCACCCGTCCGCTTGGCAACGCGGATCTTGTTGCCCTCGTCGTCGAAGCGGTAACCGACACGCGTGACGACCTTGTTGCCGTCCTTCTCAACGACCAGCTGGACGTTGGAGACGTGGACGGGCGCCTCGGTCGTGACGATGCCGCCGGCCTGCGAACCGCGAGCGGTCGGGCCGGCCTTGGTGTGCTTCTTGACCCGGTTGACACCCTCGACCAGGACGCGGTCCTCACGGGGGAAGGCCGCGATGACCTTGCCCTGCTTGCCCTTGTCCTTACCGGTGATGACCTGAACCAGGTCGCCCTTCTTGATCTTCATGCTTACAGCACCTCCGGCGCGAGCGAGATGATCTTCATGAACTTCTTCTCGCGCAGCTCCCGGCCCACCGGGCCGAAGATACGGGTGCCACGAGGGTCGCCGTCGTTCTTCAGAACGACAGCGGCGTTCTCGTCGAAGCGGATGTACGAGCCGTCCGGACGGCGGCGCTCCTTGACGGTGCGAACGATGACCGCCTTGATGACGTCACCCTTCTTCACGTTGCCGCCGGGGATCGCGTCCTTGACGGTGGCGACGATCACGTCACCGATGCCCGCGTAGCGGCGACCGGAGCCACCGAGGACACGGATGCAAAGGATTTCCTTCGCACCAGTGTTGTCGGCGACACGCAGTCGCGACTCCTGCTGGATCACGTCTATCTCCTGATTGTCTGCCGGTTCCCGGGGACCTCCGTAAGTGACTTACGGAGGTCCCCGAGCCTGGCGGAACTGTCCTGCGGGATTACCCCCGCAGGAATTACTCGGCTACTTGGCCTTCTCGAGGATCTCCACGACGCGCCAGTGCTTCGTCGCGGACAGCGGCCGGGTCTCCATGAGGAGGACACGGTCGCCGATACCCGCGGCGTTCTGCTCGTCGTGCGCCTTGAGCTTGCTCGTGCTGCGGATGACCTTGCCGTACAGGGCGTGCTTCTTGCGGTCCTCGACGGCGACGACGACGGTCTTGTCCATCTTGTCGCTGACGACGATGCCCTCACGGGTCTTGCGGAATCCGCGCGCCTCGGTCGTGGTGCTGTTCTCGGTCACGTTGCTCTCGCTCATCAGGCGCTCTCCACCGTTTCGATGCCCAGCTCGCGCTCACGCATCAGGGTGTAGATCCGCGCGATGTCCTTGCGGACGGCCTTGAGCCGACCGTGGTTCTCGAGCTGACCCGTGGCCGCCTGGAAGCGGAGGTTGAACAGCTCTTCCTTGGCTTCGCGGAGCTTGTTGAGAAGCTCCTCGTCACCCAGTTCGCGCAGCTCGGACGCCTTGGTACCGGCCGACATCACGCTTCACCTGCCTCGCGCTTGACGATCCGGCACTTCATCGGCAGCTTGTGGGCTGCGCGAGTGAGGGCCTCACGGGCGATCTTCTCGTTGGGGTAGGACAGCTCGAACATGACCCGGCCCGGGTGCACGTTCGCGATCCACCACTCCGGCGAACCCTTACCGGAACCCATGCGGGTCTCGGCAGGCTTCTTCGTGAGCGGGCGGTCCGGGTAGATGTTGATCCAGACCTTGCCGCCACGCTTGATGTGGCGGGTCATCGCGATACGCGCGGCCTCGATCTGGCGGTTGGTCACGTAGGCCGGCGTGACGGCCTGGATGCCGTACTCGCCGAACGAGACCGTCGTACCGCCCTTGGCCATGCCACGGCGCTTGGGGTGGTGCTGCTTGCGGTGCTTGACCCTACGGGGGATCAGCATGTCGGTCAGGCCTCCGTTCCGGTGCTTTCAGCAGCCGGAGCGGCAGCCGCCGGAGCCTCGGCCTTGGGGGCCTCGGCAGCGGGAGCCTGCTGCGGCTTGCGGCCACGGCCGCCACGCTCGCCACCACGGCCACCACCACGGGCCGGACGGTCGGCACCGCCACCGGCACCACCGCGGGCCGGGCGGTTACCCGCACGGGCAGCGGCGTTCTCGGCGCGGACCTCGGCGATGTTCTTGACGTCGCCCTTGTAGATCCAGACCTTCACACCGATACGGCCGAAGGTCGTCTTGGCCTCGAAGAAGCCGTAGTCGACGTTCGCGCGGAGCGTGTGCAGGGGCACACGGCCCTCGCGGTAGAACTCCGAGCGGGACATCTCGGCGCCGCCGAGGCGGCCACCGCACTGGATCTTGATGCCCTTGGCGCCGGCCTTCATCGTGCCCTGCATGCTCTTGCGCATGGCACGACGGAAGGAGACGCGGGAGGAGAGCTGCTCGGCGACGGCCTGGGCCACCAGCTGAGCGTCGGTCTCCGGGCTCTTCACCTCAAGGATGTTGAGCTGGACCTGCTTCTTGGTGAGCTTCTCCAGGTCACCGCGGATGCGGTCGGCCTCGGCGCCGCGGCGGCCGATGACGATGCCCGGACGCGCGGTGTGGATGTCGACACGGACGCGGTCACGCGTGCGCTCGATCTCCACCTTCGAGATGCCGGCGCGCTCCATGCCGGACGTCATCATCCGACGGATGGCGACGTCTTCACCGACGTAGTCCTTGTACAGCTTGTCGGCGTACCAACGCGACTTGAAGTCGGTGGTGATGCCGAGTCGGAACCCGTGCGGGTTTACCTTCTGGCCCATTACCGGGAACCTTCCTTGCTGCTGACGACCACGGTGATGTGGCTGGTCCGCTTGCGGATCCGGTAGGCACGGCCCTGGGCACGCGGACGGAACCGCTTCAGGGTCGGACCCTCGTCGACGTACGCCTCGGTGATGACGAGGCTGCCGGCGTCGGTGTGGTCGTAGTTGTGCGCGGCGTTGGCGATGGCGCTGTCAAGCACCTTGCCAACCGGCACGCTCGCGGCCTGCGGGGCGAAACGCAGGACCGCCTGAGCCTCCGTGGCACCCATGCCACGGATAAGGTCCACCACGCGGCGGGCCTTCATGGGCGTAACGCGGATGTACCGCGCCTGGGCCCTGGCTTCCATGGTTGTCCTTCCAGTGTCTGTCATGGTCGATTCCACCCCGCGTTAGCGGCGCTTCGACTTCCGGTCGTCCTTGACGTGACCCCGGAAGGTGCGCGTCGGCGAGAACTCGCCGAGCTTGTGGCCGACCATCGACTCGGTGACAAACACCGGGATGTGGGTCTTGCCGTTGTGCACCGCGATCGTGTGGCCGAGCATGGCCGGGATGATCATCGAGCGACGGGACCAGGTCTTGATGACGTTCTTGGTGCCGGCTTCGTTCTGTACGTCCACCTTCTTGATCAGGTGGTCGTCGACGAAGGGCCCCTTCTTGAGACTGCGCGGCATCTAAACCCGCTCCTAGCGCTTCTTGTTCGTCTTGCGGCGGCGGACGATGTACTTGTTCGACGCCTTCTTGGGCGAACGAGTACGACCTTCCTTCTGACCCCACGGCGAGACCGGGTGACGTCCACCGGAGGTCTTGCCTTCACCACCACCGTGCGGGTGGTCAACCGGGTTCATCGCCACACCGCGAACGGTCGGACGGACGCCCAGCCAGCGCTTGCGGCCGGCCTTGCCCCAGTTGATGTTGCTCTGCTCGGCGTTGCCGACCTCGCCGACCGTGGCGCGGCAGCGCTGGTCGACCAGGCGGATCTCACCGGAGGGCATACGAAGGTGGGCCATCGTGCCCTCCTTCGCCAGCAGCTGCACCGAGGCACCGGCGGAGCGGGCGAACTTGGCGCCGCCACCGGGACGGATCTCGATCGCGTGGATCGTGGTACCGACCGGGATGTTGCGGAGCGCCAGGTTGTTGCCCGGCTTGATGTCGGCCCCGGGACCGTTCTCGACGCGGTCACCCTGCGACAGGTTGCGGGGGGCGAGGATGTAGCGCTTCTCGCCGTCCGCGTAGTGCAGCAGCGCGATGCGCGCGGTGCGGTTGGGGTCGTACTCGATGTGCGCGACCTTCGCCGGCACGCCGTCCTTGTCATGACGACGGAAGTCGATGACGCGGTAGGCGCGCTTGTGTCCGCCACCCTGGTGGCGAACGGTCACACGACCGGAATTGTTACGGCCGCCCTTGCTGTGCAGGGGGCGAACCAGCGACTTCTCCGGCGTGGACCGCGTGACCTCGACGAAGTCGGCGACGCTGGAGCCACGGCGGCCCGGCGTAGTCGGCTTGTACTTGCGGATTCCCATTTCTCAGTCCTCGTCCGATATCGGACGATCCGACCCGCTTACGCGGCCGGACCGCCGAAGATGTCGATACGGTCGCCCTCGGCGAGGGTCACGATCGCGCGCTTGGTGTCAGCGCGCTTACCGAAACCGCTCTTGGTGCGCTTGCGCTTGCCGATGCGGTTGATCGTGTTGACCCCGGTGACCTTGACCGAGAAGACCGCCTGGACGGCCTGCTTGATCTGGGTCTTGTTGCTTCCGGGAGCGACGATGAACGTGTACTTGTTCTCGTCGATGAGCGCGTAGCTCTTCTCGGACACGACCGGCTTCAGCAGGACGTCACGGGGGTCCGTGTACGACTTGCTGACCGGCGTGACGACGGTGTTCTTGCCCTCGGCCTCGTGGCGCTTCGCCTTGGCGACGCGCGCGGCCTTGGCGGCCTTGGCCGCCTTGGAGGCAATGGCGGGGTGACGGATCGCCATCAGACCTCGCTCCCTTCGGTGTCAGTGGCCTTGGGGCCGGACACGAAGGACTCGAAAGCGGCCTGGGTGAAGACCACGTCGTCCGAGACGAGAACGTCGTACGTGTTCAGCTGGCCCGGGTCCAGGATGTGCACCTGGGGCAGGTTGCGGGCGGAAAGCAGCCCGGCCTCGTCGGAGCGCTCGATGACCAGGAGCACGTTCTTGCGCTCACTGATCTTGGCGAGCAGGCTCTTCGCGGCCTTGGTGGAGGGGTTGTCGCCCTCGATCACGCCGGTGACGACGTGGATACGAGCGTTGCGGGCCCGGTCGGTGAGGGCGTGGCGCAGGGCCGCGGCCTTCATCTTCTTGGGGGTCCGCTGCGAGTAGTCGCGCGGGGTGGGGCCGTGAACGACGCCACCGCCCGCGAACTGCGGCGCACGGGTCGAACCCTGACGGGCGCGGCCGGTGCCCTTCTGGCGGTAAGGCTTGCGGCCACCACCACGGACCTCGGCGCGGGTCTTGGTCTTGTGCGTGCCCTGACGGGCAGCGGCCAGCTGGGCGACTACGACCTGGTGAAGCAGCGGAATGCTGATCTTCTCCACGTCGAAGATCTCCGCGGGGAGCTCGACGCTACCGGTCTTCTCGCCAGCGGGCGAAAGGATGTCAACAGTGCTCATCGGTACCTCAGGCCCCCTTGGCCGCGGTGCGGACCAGGACGAGGCCGCCGTTCGGACCAGGGATAGCGCCCTTGATGAGCAGCAGACCCTTCTCCGCGTCAACGGCGTGGACGGTCAGGTTCTGGGTGGTGACCCGCTCGTTGCCCATGCGGCCCGCCATGCGGACGCCCTTGAACACACGGCCGGGGGTGGCACAGCCACCGATCGAGCCGGGAGAGCGGTGCTTGCGCTGGACACCGTGGCCGGCGCCGAGGCCCTTGAAGTTGTGACGCTTCATGACACCGGCGAAGCCCTTGCCCTTGCTCTTGCCGGTCACGTCCACCTTGACGCCCGCCTCGAAGACCTCAGCGGAGATCTCCTGGCCCAGCGTGTACTCGGAGGCGTCCGCGGTGCGGATCTCGACGAGGTGGCGGCGGGGGGTGACGTCGGCCTTGGCGAAGTGACCCTTGAGGGGCTTGTTCACCTTGCGGGGGTCGATCTCGCCAAAGGCGATCTGGACCGCTTCGTAGCCGTCGGCGTCGTTCGTACGGACCTGGGTCACGACGTTCGGACCGGCCTTGACGACGGTGACCGGAACAACACGGTTGTTCTCGTCCCACACCTGCGTCATGCCGAGCTTCTCGCCCAGGATGCCCTTGATCTGCTTAGCCATTCTCAGATCACCGTCCCCTAGAGCTTGATCTCGATGTCGACACCGGCCGGGAGGTCGAGTCGCATCAGAGAGTCAACGGTCTTGGGCGTCGGGTCGAGGATGTCGATCAGGCGCTTGTGCGTGCGCATCTCGAAGTGCTCGCGCGAGTCCTTGTACTTGTGCGGCGACTTGATGACGCAGTACACGTTCTTCTCAGTGGGCAGCGGCACCGGGCCCGCGACCGACGCACCAGTTCGCGTCACCGTCTCGACGATCTTCTTCGCCGAGGAATCGATGACCTCGTGGTCGTAGGCCTTGAGCCGGATGCGGATCTTCTGTCCCGCCATGGCTACTCAGTAGTCCTTTGTCTAGTGAAACGCTCTGCAACCCGGGGGTTCGCGTCCTGTCCTCCGACCCACGCGGTCGGGTGTGTCGCGCTCCTGCCGCACAGATATCCGCTAATCCATCAACGGATTCCCCTACGTACGAGGGACGCGGCCCGCCCGAAAGCAACCGCAGGACCGGGGGTTGGACACCCACCGAGTGCCTGGCCTGCACCCCGCTGACACTTCCCGAAAGATTCCCGTACGTCCGCCCCAGCGCTGCCTTACGGCAGTTGAGGCGACGAGTACTGTGGGACTCGCTTCCGGTCCTCCCGACGGGAGGCGCGCAGCATCGGCGCTCGACCGAGCAACTCCGACAGTCTGCCATACGGGGCAGGGGCTCCGCCAATCGAGCCGGAGAGAATACCCCGAGGGTGACGAAGGTCAAACACGAGCGCGAGGTGTCGCCCGGTCGGCGGGGTCGGCGATGATCCCGGTGTGACGGATGACATGAACCTGAATACGGCGGCAGAGCACCTGAAGTCACGGATACGGGGCTGGCGGGCGGAGGGCATGCGGGTCTCGGACGCCCTGTGGGCGGCGGACGGTCGCATGGTGGAGGTACGGATCGAGTCCCCGTCGTGGCAGATCCCGCTCACCGTCATACAGCTGTACGAGTCCGGCCACGCCCGCGCCCTGTTCCTCTCACCGGCCGACCCCGTCGAGGAAGGCCGCCAGGTCCCGTCCCTGGACGCGTGGAGCACGCTGCTCACGGAGACGGTGACCCGGGCGGCCCGCTTGCGCCATACACAGGCCCAGTTGCTGACCAAGACCTGCACGACCGGCTGGCTGGACTGGATCCACGGCGAGCTGTGGCTGCTCCCCGAGGGCCTGCTGCGTATCCGCAGCGGCTTCATGGCGACGCTGGCGAACGGCTCCGTCTCCGCCGGCCTGAAGGCCCAGGAACCGTACCGGCCCCTCACGTACGACCCGGAGGCGGTCTTGGCGGCCCACCCCACGAACAAGCTGATCCCGTTCGCGGGGATAGCCGCGGGCCGCCTGCACGGCGGGCTGACCGCCTCCGGCCTGGAGGTGGTCATGACGGACGGCACCCGCCACAAACTCCTGTGGTCGTCCCTGGACCCGGCACGGCGGCTACTGCGGGAGCAGTTGCCGCCCGTGCTGGGCGCGAGGCTCGATCACTGACCGGTTCACGGTTTCAGCGCACGTCGATGAAGTCCTGGCCGCTGGTGGCGGTGCCGGTGACGCTGTTGCCGTAGTAGACCCACCGGAAGAAGCCGTCGGTGGTGGCGGTGACGGTGGTGCTCAGGGCGCCCGCGCTGTTCGTCTTGACCTTCTTCAGCGTCTTGAAGGTGCTGGTGCCGCTGGCGCGGAACTGCAGGCTCACGGTGCTGCCGGCGTAGCCGTCGTTCTTCTTGGTGGTCCAGTTCGCCCGGGTGAGCTTGCTCTTGAGGGTGAGCTTCTTGCCCTTGGCGACGGGCTCGGGGGTGGCGTCGGCAGTGGCCAGCTTGGCGGCTCGGCGGAGGGAGACGGTTGCGGACCTGGTCTCGTACTCCTCGGCCACGACAGTGGTCTCGTCGGCCTTGAACAGCCGGAGCACTACGCCGATCTTCCAATTGGTGGCGTCGCTGTTGGAGTCGACGTGCTCACGCAACGGATGGGGGTCGATGTACATGAACCCCTCGCAGCGGGCCCGCTGGGAGCTGAGTTCGTAGCAGGTGTAGCTGCCCGGCCCCAGATAGTTCGGTCCGTTCTTGGCCGCTTCCGCCACCGAACTTCCACGGTAGAGGAAGGGGTGCGCGTCGTAGCGGAACGGATTGGCCGTGCTGTACCCGGCAGGCAGGGCGATCTTGAAGGAGAAGGACGGCTCTACCACCTTCGCCGTGCCGACCACGATCGGCTTCCCCTTGTTCATGACGATGTCGGACAGGACGATGCCCGTGTCCTTCGCCTGCGCGGCCGGCGCGTTGAGCACCGAGAGCGCGAGGGCTCCGGCGGTCGCGATCACGGCGGCGGTACGTCTTCGGTTCATTCGGGCCTCTCCGATGGGTAAAGGAATCGGAAAGGCTACACCGGTGTGATCAACTGCCGGACACGAACGAGATGAACTCGGTCCATGTGGTGGGGCCAAGGGCGAGACGGGGCCCCTCCGCCGTCGACTTGGAGTCGCGGACGTGGACAAGCGCGGGCGTGGTGGCTATCTCGACGCAGTCGTTGCCGTTACTGCTGTCGCTGTAGCTGCTCTTGAACCACAGCAACCCGGATTCCCTACGGATCATGTTTCTCCCAGCACTTGCTCGATGAAGGCCACCGACTCCTCCGGCGAGAGAGCCTGGGCCCGGATGATGCCATACCGCAGCTCAAGGACCCGGAGCTGCCTCGGACTGGTCACCGGCCGCCCTCCGAAATCGTCGTCCATCCGCCCGGCCCCCGTACCGTCCGCGAACTTGATCACCTGGATCCGCCCACCCGTTCCCGGATGGTTCGCGCAGGCGGTCGGCATCACCTGGAGCTCCACGAAAGGCAGTTGGGCAACCTCCAGCATGTGCTCAAGCTGTCGGCGCACCACCATTGTGCCTCCGACCGGACGACGGAGCGTCACCTCTTCCTGCACGAAGCCCAGTTCAGGCGCGGGCTCGCGCTCGAAGACGGACTTGCGGGCCATACGTCCTGCCAGCATGCGTTCCAGTTCGCCCTGCGAGTACTTCGGCCGCCACGTGCCCAGCAACGCCCGCGCGTACTCCGCCGTCTGCAACAGCCCATGGATGTTGTGGTTGCTGTACATCTGAAGCTCGACCGCCCGGTCCTCCAACCCCTTCAGCTCACGTACCTTCCTGGGGTACCGGGCCCTCTCCATGTCCTCCATGAACGCCCGAATGTGCCCACCCGCGTTGAGGACATCATCGGCCTGGTCGAGGAACTCCACCCTCGGGATACGCGCCCCGCGCTCGATCTTGCGGATCATGTCCTCGCCGTAGCCCATGATCCGGGCGAACTCGGCCACCCTCATCCCGGCCTGCTCGCGGCAGAACTTGATCAGCCGCCCGACCGCCTCCACCAACGGCGCGCTCTCGTCACCGGGTTCGAGGTCCCACCCGGACTCGTCCACACCCTCATGTTCATTGCTCATGCCCACCCACCTCCAACGCGCACCCGTACCCGCACGTCATCCGAGACAGCCGAGACAGAGCGAGACAAGAACCGGACAGCACGGATACGCACAGGCGTTACCGCACGTCAAGGCAAGCAGGTTCCGCCACGCTGAGTGACATGAATCAAGAAACCGCCGCCCCCCGAACCCAACGCCCCTGCCACACCCGCAACTTCACCGCCCTCCTGCCACCCACACCCCGTGGCGCCAGGCAGGCCCGCCACCTCGCGGTGGAACAACTCCGCGCCTGGGGCCTCCCCTTGGACCCGGCCGAACACCTCGTCGCCGAACTCGCCGCCAACGTGGTGACCCACGGCCGGGTCCCGGGCCGCGACTTCCGACTCGAGCTGTACGTCATCGGCGCCACCCTGCGCATCGAGGTGACGGACACCCGGGACGACCTGCTGCCGAACCCGCAGGAACCGACCGCTCACGCCGAGTCGGGGCGGGGCCTGGTGATCGTCGAGGCGTTGGCCGACCGGTGGGGAGTGAGCCTGGGACCGCGCCCCCGGAAGACGGTCTGGGCGGAGTGCGCGGCGGAGGTCAGGGATGAGGGGTGAGAGGTGAGAGGTGGAGCCCATCCACCGCGCCCCTTCCTCCCGTTGCTGCCCACCCCTAAGATATCGTCGAAGTGACGAAATCTCGTGACCGAGCCCCGCATCGCACCGAGAGGAACCCCTCATGGCTCCCACCCTCCGCCCGACCCGGACCAGCACCAGAAGCAGCGGCATACGGCACACCACGGTCCGTCTCGTCCCCCAAGACCCCCAGTGGCTCCACGACTTCTACCTGACCAACGACCTCCTGCTCGCGCCCTACCACGCGGCCCAGGTGCTGAACACCGGCGCGAACGAGCACCTCGGACCCGCCTGCCCGCCCGGACTGGAGAACCTCACCGGCCTGGACGCACCCGCCGCCCTCGACGCCTGGAGCGCCGTTCACCAGGCTCTCCCGCCCGTTCTGCGCAGTCGCCGGATCCTCCGGGACCCGACCGCGGACCCCGCCCGCGGCAGCGCCCTCCATGCCCCCGACGGCACTCCGCTCGTCCCCCTGCACCCCGTCACCCTGGACGAGGAGGACCTGGCCGCCCTCAAACGCGTCCGCCGCTCCCTGCGCGCGGCGGCGAAGGCGAACCCCTCGCTCCTCGTCACCCACCACGCCGACGGCTCGGCGGACATCGAGAGCGTGGCGAGCCCCGGCGACTACACCGGCACGGTCGACCGGACCGTGGCCGTCCTGACCCTCGCCCCCGACGCGGACGTGGAGACCCTCGCCGCCGCCCTCGCCCCCAACCGCTTCGCCGGAGGCGCCCACCGTGTCGACCTGACCACCGAGGAGTACGCCGCCTACGAGCGCTTCGCGGACCGTCTCGCGGGTGCGGCCATGACCGGCGACTTCATCGGCGACCGAGCCCTGTTCAGGAGCCGCTACTGACCCGCACGGCAATGCGGCTCAGCGGATCCGCCGGCTCTCCAGCGGCCCCAGATACGTCCGCGTCAGCCCGCCCGTGTCGATCACCAGCCGCTGCACCACCACCGTCGGATCCACCACCCAGAACTTCAGCCGGTGCACCCCCGCCGCCGCCACCTCGTGCCGCGTCGCCGTCACGTTCACGTTGTCGCTCGTGTGCCGTGCCCACTGCCTGTTCATCAGGCCGTCGTCCGCCCCCGTCACCGCGTGGATGTCCACCTGCCGCGGCTCGGCCCCGTCGAACGACACCGCGTACCGCAGCCCACCCGTCGGCAGGGTCGGGTTGCGCGGCGACAGATACGCCCACACCGTCACCTCACCAGCCGAGAACAACCCGACCTCGTACTCCAGCCGCGCCGAACCTCCACCCGGCGTCCGGCGCGGAGCCGTCACCGGCCACGGAGTCATCCCCGCGCCCGTCCGCCCGATACGGTCCAGCCGCCGCCAACTCCCCACCGCCCGCGAGTAGTTGTCGGCGTCCATGGCCACATAGCCGCCCGCCTCCACAAAGCCCCGCAGCCCCCGCCGCTCCCTCCGCGACGGCTTCTCCGCCACGCACCCGACCGTCACCGACGAACCCGCCCCGGACACCGTCAGCGAACCCTCCGCACGACCACCCCCCTCCGGCACCCGCCCCCACTCCACCCCCACCCGCAACCGCACCTGCCGCTCGACCCGCCCCCTCGGCCGCTCCACCACCAGCCACGGCACCGACGACTCCACCCGGTAGTCGAAGGGCGTACGGCCCCTGTTGAACACCTCGACGTACTGGTCGGGCCGCGTCTGGTACGGGCTGAACACCGGCAGCACGGCCGGACCGGAGGAACCCCCCGGCCACCACTCCCCCGCGTCCTCCGCGCCGTCGACCGACACCCCCAACTCCCCGTCCACCGGCAGCTCGACCCTCCGCACCGCCGGGAACAGCACGTCCGGCAAGGCCACGTTGTCCTTCTCCGGCTGCTGCCAGGGCGCGTTGGGCCCGTACCGCTCCACGTCCCCGTAGCCGATGTGCGGCTGGGTCTGAAAGCCCTCCCACTTGCCGCCGGCCACCCCGTGGTTGAAGCGATCGGCGAGCGCGAAGTCCCGTTCCAGGCCCGCCTCCGCCTCCGCCGCGCGGTCGTTCGTCGCCGCCCGGCCCTGGGCCGCGTACAGCAGGTTCTCGAACTCGGCCTCGCGCAGGGCGTACAGGTTCGCGGTCGCCGCCACCTGGTAGCCGACCAGCTCGTACCACGCGTCCTGCGACCGGGCGGGCAGGCGTCCCCGTACCCGCTCCGCCTCCTCCGCCAGCTGCCGCCACTCCTCCGTCGCCCGCTCCAACTCCCGGTGACCGAAGGCGAACGGCGTCTCCTGGTCGTCGTACACGACCGCCGACTCGTCCCTCGTCGGGTCCTTCGCGGGGTTGAGGGTGATCCGGCGGTTCAGCAACTCCGGCTTGCGGCGGGCCTGCAGCTGCCCGTACGACGCCAGCACCGCCGCCACCGCCCTCGCCTGCTCCGGCCCGAAGTTCTGGCGGGCGTACCGCCGTTCCCACTCCTCCAGCGCCGACAGGTCCCAACGGGCCGGATTCCAGGCGTAGTCGAGGAAGAACTCGGTCGGGAGTTCGTTGCCCTTCAGATCGCCGACGTTCGTCACCCACAACCCGTGGTTGCCGTACGCGTGCGCCTGGTGGAGCTGGTCCCAGAGGTTCTGGAGGTTGGCCGTGTCCACCCACTTGTAGTTGCGGCCGACGCCGACGTAGTCGAAGTGGTAGTACAACCCGTATCCACCACTCCTCACCCGCTCCGCCGGGTCCGGATGCTTGCGGATGTTGCCCCAGTTGTCGTCCGTCAGGACGACCGTGACGTCGTCCGGAACCCTCAACCCCCGGTCCCAGTACCGCTGGACCTCCTTGTAGAGGGTCCACACCTGCGGGGTTTCCCCCACCGGCTTCCCCGTCACCTCGGCGATGATCCCGCGCTGCGTCTCGATGATCTCCCGCATCAGCTCGATGCCGTCGCCGTCCGGCAGGCTCGTGTCGCCGTTGCCGCGCATGCCCAGGGTGACGACGCCCTCGAAGCCCTCGCCAACCATCCGCTGGATGCCGTCACGCCAATACGCCCGCACCGCCGCCGCGTTCCGCCGGTACGACCACTCCCCCGTGCCCCCGTAGGGGTCCCTCCCCGGCGTCACCACGTTGCCCGCGCTGTCGCGCACCGCCGGGACCGCGTGCCGGTTCCACTCCTCGATGCCGCGCATCATCGGCGCCTCGTGGGACGTGCCCATGACGATGCCGTACGCCTTCGCCCGCGCGTGGTTCTCCGGGTCGTCCTCGGCGAACGCCCTGCCCCACACCGCCGGCCAGAGGTAGTTGGCCTTCAGGCGCAGCAGGACCTCGAAGACCCGCTCGAAGAAGGCTGAGTTGAAGCCCCCTGGATGCCCCGGCGCCTTCCCCGGACCGAAGAACCTCGGGGCCCAGGTCCCCAGCGCCGGGTTCTCGTCGTTGATGAAGATCCCCCGGTACTTCACGGCCGGGGTGCCCTGCGTGAAGCGGCCCGGCAGCACGTACAGCGCGTCGCGGTGGACCGGCGGTACGTCATCCCACCAGTACCAGGGCGAGACCCCGATGCCGTACGAGACGTCGTACGCGCCGAAGATCGTGCCGCGCGGATCGCTGCCCGCGACGACGAACGCCCGGTCCACACCCGGCATCGGGCGCTCCACGACCGTCTGCAGCGAGGTCTCCCAGCGGCCCGCGATGCCCGTGACGTCCAGCTTGCCGGTGCGGATCAGACCGTCGATCAGCGGGCTGCGGCCTATCGTGCCGACGAGGATCACCTCCCGGGCGACGGTCGCGGCCGGACGTACACCTGTGACGCGTTCGATGTCGTCCCGCAGGTCGGCTGCCACTCGTACGACTCCGGGGTGGTCGTCCGCGCTGACCACGACCGGGGCCCCGACCAGCGCGAACGCGCCGCCGGTGAACGAGATGTACGCGCCCGAGTCCGTGCGGCGAGCCCCCGCCCAGGCCACCCCAGACAGCACCGGCACCGCGGCAAGACCAGCCCCGAGAACAGCTCTACGGCTGACGACCCCAGACATGACGTATCCACCCCTCCGCCGAATTTGGTCAGTGGCATGACAAATGGTGGAGGGAGTGACCGGCGGGAGGAACGGGTCGTACGCGCCGAATAGTTTCGTAACAGCAACCAGGCACAGCAAAGAGGCCCGTACGACCGAAGTCGTACGGGCCCCTCTGACAGAACTACCGAGTCAGGCTGTCAAGCCAACAAGAACTACTTGTTGATCTTGATGACCTGGCCGGCGCCCACGGTCCGGCCACCCTCGCGGATGGCGAACTTCAGGCCCTCTTCCATGGCGATGGGCTGGATGAGCTCGACGCTCATCTCGGTGTTGTCGCCCGGCATGACCATCTCGGTGCCCTCGGGGAGGGTCACGACGCCGGTCACGTCCGTGGTGCGGAAGTAGAACTGGGGGCGGTAGTTGTTGAAGAACGGCGTGTGACGGCCGCCCTCGTCCTTGGACAGGATGTACGCCTGCGCCTCGAACGAGGTGTGCGGGGTGACCGAGCCCGGCTTGATGATGACCTGGCCGCGCTCGACGTCCTCGCGCTTGATGCCACGGAGGAGCAGACCGACGTTCTCGCCCGCCTGGCCCTCGTCGAGCAGCTTGCGGAACATCTCGATGCCGGTGACCGTGGTGGTGGTCTTCTCCTGCTTGATGCCGATGATGTCAACGGTCTCGTTGACCTTCAGGACACCACGCTCGATACGGCCGGTGACGACCGTACCGCGACCGGTGATCGTGAAGACGTCCTCGACGGGCATGAGGAACGGCTTGTCGACGTCACGCTCGGGGGTCGGGATGGCCTCGTCGACGGCGTCCATGAGGTTGAGAACCGACTGGCCCCACTCGGCGTCGCCCTCAAGCGCCTTGAGCGCCGAGACCTTGACGACCGGCAGGTCGTCGCCCGGGAACTCGTACTCGGAGAGGAGCTCACGGACCTCGAGCTCGACGAGCTCCAGGATCTCCTCGTCGTCCACCATGTCGGCCTTGTTCAGGGCGACGACGATGTACGGCACGCCGACCTGGCGGGCCAGGAGCACGTGCTCCTTGGTCTGCGGCATCGGGCCGTCGGTGGCGGCCACGACCAGGATCGCGCCGTCCATCTGCGCGGCACCCGTGATCATGTTCTTGATGTAGTCCGCGTGACCCGGGCAGTCGACGTGGGCGTAGTGACGACCCTCCGTCTGGTACTCGACGTGCGCGATCGAGATCGTGATACCACGCTGGCGCTCTTCCGGCGCCTTGTCGATCTGGTCGAAGGCCGAGGCCTCGTTCAGGTTGGGGTACTTGTCGTGCAGCACCTTGGTAATGGCGGCCGTGAGGGTCGTCTTACCGTGGTCGATGTGACCGATGGTGCCGATGTTGACGTGCGGCTTAGTCCGCTCGAACTTTGCCTTCGCCACTGGGGTCCTCCTGCGGAGTGGTTCTGGTACGCCTTACTCATCGGCGCCAGGTGATCTTTGCTGGGATGCCGCCCGCCGGGCTCTGCCCTCCCGGGTGAGCCCCGGCGGTCGGTGTCAAGCCTAAAGCGTGTAAACGGTGTGTGTTACTCGCCCTTGGCCTTCGCGATGATCTCCTCGGCGACGTTCCGGGGAACCTCGGCGTAGGAGTCGAACTGCATCGAGTAGCTTGCGCGACCCGAGGTCTTGCTGCGGAGGTCGCCGACGTAGCCGAACATCTCCGAGAGGGGCACGAGGCCCTTCACGACGCGGGCACCGGCACGCTCCTCCATGGCCTGGATCTGACCACGGCGGGAGTTGATGTCGCCGATGACCTCACCCATGTAGTCCTCGGGCGTGGTGACCTCGACGGCCATCATCGGCTCCAGGAGCACGGGGCTGGCCTTGCGCGCGGCCTCCTTGAAGGCCTGCGAGCCGGCGATCTTGAACGCCAGTTCGGAGGAGTCGACCTCGTGGTAGCCGCCGTCGAGAAGGATGACGCGGACGCCGGTCATCTCGTAGCCGGCCAGGATGCCGAACTGCATGGCCTCCTGCGCACCGGCGTCCACCGACGGGATGTACTCCCGCGGGATACGGCCACCGGTGACCTTGTTGACGAACTCGTACGAAGCGTCGCCGTCCGTGATCGGCTCGATCGCGATCTGGACCTTGGCGAACTGACCGGTACCACCGGTCTGCTTCTTGTGCGTGTAGTCGTGACGCTCGACGGTCTTGCGGATCGTCTCGCGGTACGCGACCTGCGGCTTGCCGACGTTGGCCTCGACCTTGAACTCGCGCTTCATACGGTCGACCAGCACCTCAAGGTGCAGCTCGCCCATACCGCCGAGGATGGTCTGGCCCGTCTCCTCGTCCGAGTGAACGTGGAAGGAGGGGTCCTCCTCCGCGAGACGCTGGATGGCCACACCCAGCTTCTCCTGGTCACCCTTGGACTTGGGCTCGATGGCGACCTGGATGACCGGCGCCGGGAAGTCCATGGACTCCAGGATCACCGGGTTCTTGTCATCGCAGAGCGTCTCACCGGTCGTGGTCTGCTTCAGACCCATCACGGCGACGATGTCACCCGCGCCCACCGCCTCGATCTCCTCACGCTTGTTCGCGTGCATGCGGTAGATCTTGCCGATGCGCTCCTTCTTGCCCTTGACGGAGTTCAGCACCGCGGTGCCGGTCTCCAGGCGTCCGGAGTAGATGCGTACGAACGTGAGCTTGCCCAGGTGCGGGTCGCTCATGATCTTGAACGCGAGCGCGGACAGCGGCTCGTCCACGGACGGCTTGCGCTTGACGACGACCTCGGGGTCCTTGACGTCGTGGCCTTCGATGGCCTCGACGTCGAGCGGGGTCGGCAGGTAGCGAACGACCGCGTCGAGCAGGGGCTGGACGCCCTTGTTCTTGAACGCGGTGCCACAGAACACCGGGGTGACCGTGACGCCGGTGGACTTGCCGGACGCGATGGTGATGCGACGGATCGCGGCGTACAGCTGCTCCTCGGTGGGCTCCTGGCCCTCCAGGAACAGCTCCATGATCTCGTCGTCGTTCTCCGCGACGGCCTCGACGAGCTTGCCGCGGTACTCCTCGGCAGCCTCGACGTGCGTGGCCGGGATGTCGACGACGTCGTACATCTCGCCCTTGGCGGCCTCGGCGGACCACACGAGCGCCTTCATGCGGACCAGGTCCACAACGCCCTTGAAGTCCATCTCGGCACCGATCGGCAGCTGCATGATCAGCGGAACCGCGCCGAGGCGGTCCCGGATCATGTCGACGCAGCGGTGGAACTCCGCGCCGGTCCGGTCGAGCTTGTTGACGAAGCAGATGCGGGGCACGCCGTAACGGTCGGCCTGACGCCACACCGTCTCGGACTGCGGCTCGACACCCGCGACGCCGTCGAACACGGTGACGGCACCGTCGAGGACGCGCAGCGAGCGCTCTACCTCAACGGTGAAGTCGACGTGCCCGGGGGTGTCGATGATGTTGATCGTGTAGTCGTTGTCCTCAAGCGGCCAGTGACAGGTGGTGGCAGCAGAGGTGATCGTGATGCCACGCTCCTGCTCCTGCTCCATCCAGTCCATGGTGGCGGCGCCGTCATGGACTTCACCGATCTTGTAGCTGACGCCGGTGTAGAAGAGGATCCGCTCTGTGGTGGTCGTCTTACCCGCGTCGATGTGAGCCATGATCCCGATGTTGCGGACCCTGGCCAGGTCAAGTGAAGTGGTAGCCATAAGGCTTCGGTCTTCTCTCGGTCTCGATGTGGGCTGCGACTACCAGCGGTAGTGCGCGAAGGCCTTGTTGGACTCGGCCATCTTGTGGGTGTCCTCGCGCTTCTTGACGGCCGCACCGAGGCCGTTCGAAGCGTCGAGAAGCTCGTTGAGCAGACGCTCGGTCATGGTCTTCTCGCGACGGGCGCGGGAGTAACCGACCAGCCAGCGCAGCGCGAGCGTGTTGGCGCGACCGGGCTTGACCTCGATCGGAACCTGGTACGTCGCACCACCGACACGGCGGGACTTGACCTCGAGGGTCGGCTTGATGTTCTCCAGCGCGCGCTTCAGCGTGATGACCGGGTCGTTGCTGGTCTTCTCGCGCAGGCCCTCCATGGCGCCGTACACGATGCGCTCGGCGGTGGAACGCTTGCCGTTGAGCAGGATCTTGTTGATCAGCGACGTGACAAGAGGAGAGCTGTAGACCGGGTCGATGATGACCGGGCGCTTCGGGGCGGGGCCCTTACGAGGCATTCTTACTTCTCCTTCTTGGCGCCGTAGCGGCTGCGGGCCTGCTTGCGGTTCTTGACACCCTGGGTGTCAAGCGAGCCGCGGATGATCTTGTAGCGAACACCGGGCAGGTCCTTCACACGGCCACCACGCACGAGCACGATCGAGTGCTCCTGCAGGTTGTGTCCCTCACCCGGAATGTAAGCGGTGACCTCGATCCCGCTGGTCAAACGCACACGCGCGACCTTGCGCAGGGCCGAGTTCGGCTTCTTCGGGGTGGTCGTGAACACACGCGTGCAGACGCCACGGCGCTGGGGCGAGCCCTCGAGCGCGGGCGTCTTGTTCTTCTCGACCTTGTCCTGCCGGCCCTTCCGGACCAGCTGCTGGATCGTAGGCACTACTTCTCCGGTTTCTGTGTGCCGATGGTGAAGCTAACCTGGAACGTCGCCGACCCACGCGGTCGGGTGTGTCGAATACTGCAGACTCCCACCGCGAGGCGGGAAGGGCGCAGATTGCGGTGGTCGCTTACGGCTCCCCGCGCGGTTCGAAGGCACGCACGAGGGCCAGGGCACACCCCAGGCACAAGGTCTGAGCGTACCTACCTCAACGACTTCGGTCAAAACAAATGGAGGGCGGTACGACACGCCGGGCTCACGAGCCCGCGCGAGCCGCCGTTTATCTGCTTCTAGCAGCTTTGCATGCCTTACGCGCGGCTTGCTGGCCAAGGTGGCTGATTCGCGCCCTTTACAGCCCCGAGGGCCCGCCCGTTCAGTACCTTGATCCGTCCGCTGCGACGATCGGGGGCTGAGCGTGATGAGGACGGCGGCGTACTCACCGGACGACGGGGGCCTGGACGACCGGGTGCCCTTCCTGGCCCGCCTGGAGCAGGAGGACCGTACGGCCCTCCTGTCGCTGGGCCGCGAGCTGAACTTCGCCACCAGGGTGATCCTGATACACCAGAGCGAGCCCTCCTCCCACGTCCTCTTCCTGGTCCAGGGCTGGACGAAGGTGACGGCCTCGGCGGCCAACGGCTACGAGGCCCTGCTGGCCCTGCGCGGCCCCGGCGACATAGTCGGCGAGTCGGCCGCCCTCACCGGCCGCCCGCGCTCGGCCACGGTGACCGCGCTGGAGGCGGTCAGGGCGGTGGCCGTGGAGCACGAACGCTTCAAAGACTTCCTGGCCCGTTCACCGGCTGTTTCCTTCGCCCTCCTGGGCCTGACGGCCGACCGCACGAGGGCCGCGGACCGCCGCCGCCTGGAGTTCGCGTCCATGAACGTACGGGAACGCTTCGCGATCCTCCTCCTGGACCTGGCCCGCACCCACGGCCGCCGCACCCCCGAGGGCATCGAACTCTCGGTCCCCCTGAGCAAGCAGGAGCTGGCGGGCTCGGTGGGCGCGTCCAGGGAGATGGTCCAGCGGCTGCTGCGGGAACTGCGGGAGAAGGAGGCGGTCGAGACGGGGAGGCGGGCGCTGCTCATCCGGCGACCGGACATCTTGCGGAGGATCGCGGCGGCCGAGGGTTGAGCTGGGGAGTGGCGGCTCGTGTCTGCGGCGGGCGGCACCATCCAGCCCGTCCGGCGTTTGAGGACGAGGCCGTTCAGGCCGACAGCGGGGGTCTGGGGGCGCAGCCCCCAGTACGGCGCCCGCACCAACTCCCCGCACTCACCAACCCCCTTGTGTGTACCCGTACACACTCCGACTGCGTCATACGCCCTCACAGCACACCTCCCTCACCCGCCACGCTGCTGCAAGCAACCCCCACGTTCCCGAAGGGCGACCATGACCGACCCCGTCAGCCGCACGATCCTGTTGCTGGACATAGAGAGGTTCAGCGACCGGGACGACGTGGAGCAGGCGTATCTGCGGCGCATGTTGTACGACATCACCGACCGCGCCCTGGAGAACGCCGGCATCGACGAGACCCGGCGGCTGCGTGCCGACCGGGGGGACTCGGTGATGGAGCTGATCGACGCGGGCGCCCCGGTCACCGCCCTTCTGCGGGCCCTCCTCGTGGAGGTCCCCGCCCAGCTGCGCGCCGTCAACCGCATGGCGTCCAGCTCGGCCCAGATCCGGCTGCGCGGGGTCGTCGCGACCGGATACGTGGGCATCGACGAGCGGGACGGCTGGGTCGGCACCGACCTGAACAACGCCTGTCGGCTGCTGGACGCCCAGCTGCTGCGGGCCGCCCTGCGCGAACGCCCCCACGACTTCGCGCTGCTCGTCTCGGACGCCCTGTACAGCGGCGTCGTACGGCACGACCACCCGGGCATCCCGGCCGACGAGTTCCACCCGGTCGGGGTGGACAGCAAGAACGGCCCGATGAGGGCATGGCTGCACGGACCGCTGCCCGGCGGTTACGACGCCGCCGACCAGGACCACCGTGGCACGGGGGCGGGGGAGGCGCCGGGCGGATCGGGGGACCGCCCGGCGCCGCAGCCCCCGCGGGCTCAGGCCCAGGAGACGCCACCGCCGCCGGTGCCGAGGGTCCCCGCCCAGGGGACCTCCCCGGCGCCGGAGAACCGCCCCGCCCCGGGCCCCGTGTTCAACTTCAACGGCGCCGTGAGCATCGGCGGCAGCGTGGTCGCCGGTGACCAGCACGGCGTCAGCGGCGGCCAGGTCACGGGGGACGTGAACATGGGCGGCCTCCGGGGGAACGGCGGTGACGGCTCATGAGCACCCCGGACTCGCCGGAGCCCCCGCGCTCCGGACCCGCCGACGATCCGGCCGCCGCCTCCGACGACGGCAAGGACGGCAGAGAGGGCGGCGCCAAGGGGTCCGAGGGGGCGGCTGACGGCTCGGAGGGGTCCGAGGACCGCGAGCAGGCGCAGACCCCCTGGTCGGCCCGGCGCGACCTGATCGACCACAGCCCGCGGAGCATGAACGTCGGCGACCGGTCCCGTTTCGGCGGCGGTCTGGTCGGCGGTGACCAGCACGGCGTGAGCGGCGGCCGGGTCACCGGTGACGTGATCATGGGCAGCAAGACGGAGATCCACCAGTGGGCGATACCCGGGTTCTCCGCCCCGTCCGCCGCCTCCGCCTCCGGCGAGGTCCCGCGGACCACGCTGGTCCGGCTCGCCGACTCCTTCGTCGCCGCCGACGCGACCGCCGAGGCCCTGCTCACCCGGCTGCGCCGCGACCGGGTCCTCGTCCTGTCCGGCGCCCGCTCCACCGGCAGACACACGGCCGCCCTGACGCTGCTGCACCGGCTCGGGGCGGCCTCCGTGCACGCCCTCGACCGCGACACGGGCCCGGCCACGCTGGCGGACCGGGTCGGTACGGCGGACGAAACCGCCGAGCGGCCCCGCGGTTACGTGCTCGCCGACCTGGCCACCCGCCGCGACCGCCCCCTCCGCGAGCACCACCTGCTCGCCGCCCGCGACCGGCTCGCCACACAGGACGGGTACCTGGTCGTCACCGTCGGCCACACCGCCGTACTGGAGGACGTCCCGGCCGTCGAATGGCACGCGCCGCCCGCCGCCGACGTACTGGCCGCCCATCTGCGCACCCGCGTCGCCGAGGAGGAGACGCGGGCGAAACTGCTCGAACTCCCGGACGTGGCCGAGTTCCTGAGCCGCAGTCACCAGTTGCGGGAGGTGGCGGCCTTCGCACAGCAGCTGGCCCGGTACGCGGTGGGCGAGGTGACGGCGGAGGACATAGCCCAGTTCTCGCTCATATCCCTGGAGAACCAGGTCCGGGAGTGGTTCGAGGAGGACGAGGCGTCGGTCCATCTGCGCGACAAGGCGTTCCTGGTCGCGCTGGCCGCGTTCGACGACGGCCCGTACGCCCTGACCGCCGAACTCAGCGACCTGCTCTACCGGTTGCTCCAGAAGACGCAGAACCCGGTGGGCGTCCCCGAGGTCCCCGTCTTCGGCACGCACATCGGCAAACGGCTCCAACTCGCCCGCGCCGAGCGGTACGAGGACGACGAGCACACCGAGTGGGGCCCGGTGATCCAGCAGAAGGCGCGCTTCGTCGACGACCGCGCCCCGCTCGTCCTCCTCCGCGAGGTCTGGACGGGCCACCCCTCCGCGCGCCCCGCGCTGATCAGCTGGCTGCGCCAACTGGCCGACGACGGCCGCCCGTTGGTCCGCACCCGGGCCGCGTCCACCGTCGCTGTCCTGGCCCGCACGGACCTGCCGTCGGCGATGGCCCTGGTCATCGAACCCTGGGCGACCTCGAACCGCTTCCGGCACCGTCTGGTGGCCGTCAACTCCCTCACCCTCGCCCACCTCATCGACACCCCGAACATCCCGCGCATCCTCGACGAGTGGTCCAGGAGCGAGGACCGGCGGCTGCGCTGGGTGGCCGTACGGGCGTACGCGCTGATCGGCGCCGAACGCCCCGAGCAGGCACTGGCGGCGCTGCGTACGGCGGCCCGCAGCCTGTACGAGAACGTGCGCGGCGACCGGGACGCCTTCGACCGCGAGATGGCGGACGAACTGCGCGAGGCGGTCGCCCTGTTGCTGCTCTCGGAGGCCGGCGAGGCGGTCCTCGCGGAGCTGCGGCTGCACCTGGCCGACGACCGCCCGGTGCACGACCTGACCCTCGGCGGCTTCGTCAGCGCCTGCCGCCACACCCAGGACGACGAGCGGTACGGCCATCCGCTGGTCCTCGGCTGGTACGCCCGCGCGGTCACCGACGGCTCGGCCGCCGCGCAGGGGGTGCCGTTCCTGTGGCGGGCGGCGCTGGGCGACCCGGCCGAGACGCGGGGCGCGCTGAATGTCCTGCGCGAGTGGGTCCTGATCGCCGACCGCTCGACGACGACGGAGTGGGCCCTGGCACACCTGCTCCCGACCCTGGTCACGACCCCGCAGGAGTACCACCGCCTGGACCACCTCCTGCGGACGATGCCGGGCGAGGACGGCGCGGCCCCGCCGACGGTGGCGTCCCGCCTCCTGACGACCCTGCCCGTCCGCTGACACACCGTCAGCAGCCCCCGCTCGCGCTCACCGAGGAGCAACGCACGATGCCCGCCTTCCACCGCCCGCCCGAGTGGCAGCAGTCCGCGGACCGGCACACCCAGCTGATCGACCCGGTCCTCACCGTGCGCCAACTGTCGCGCTTCGAACTCTCGTTGAAGTCGACGGTCCGCATCGACCACGCACTCGTCTTCTCGACCGCCAAGGGCGCCTACGAGGCCTACCTCCCGCCGCGCCGCCCGACGCGCAGCGAGATCGCGTCCCGCCACTACACGGCGGTGTACGAGATCGACATGGGCGTGCACCCCTTCTCCGGCACGCTGACCCTCCCCAGCGACAACGACGCGTTCGAGTTCTCGGCCGAGGTCGACATGTCCTGGCAGGTGATCGACCCGGCACGTTTCGTGGGAAGCGGCCACCGGGACGTACCGGGCCTGCTGATCGGCGAACTCCAGCGAGCAGCCCGCCCGGTGAGCCGCCGCTTCCCGATAGCGGAAAGCGCGGCGGCGGAGGGAGAACTGCTCCAGGCGATCAACGTATTGGGCCCCCTGGGCGCCCCGGCCGGCCTCCAGACGACCTGGACCCTGCGCCTGCGCCGCGACCAGGAGAACATCGACCACCAGCGCCGCCTCCAGGCGATCGACCACTCGGCGACCGAGCAGGTACGGGTGGCCCAGCGCGGCCAGGAGATCGACGTGGAGGTGGACCGCCGCAACCGCCAACAGGACGCGCTGCAGCTGGAGCGCTCGATGTCGTACGGCGCACAGCAACAGCACCTGGCCCTGCAACAACAGCGCTGGGACTACGAACAGGCGGCCCTGCAGAGCAGCCAGCAACACCACCTGGCGATCCAACAGGGCCACCAGGAACTGGAGTTGCAGCGGATCGAGGCGGAGAAGATCGCCTTCTACCAGTACCACCTGCAACAGGGCGGAGTGCAGGCCTGGGCCCTGCACCTGTCCCAGCACCCCGAGGACTCCCGCCTGGTCATGACGAGCATGCGGGACGACCAACTCCGCATGATCCAGGCCCAGATGGACCTGGTGAAGGACCTCCTCCACGGCGAGAACGCGGAAAAGTTCGAACTGGAGGGCCCCAAGCAGCTAGCGCTCCGCACGGTGAGCGACATCCTGACGCAACGGCTACCGGGGGTCCCACAGACACCTCCGGTGCTGGCGGGGGGCGAGCCGGGGGTGGGGGGTTCTTACGACGGCGACTCTGCGTATGGCGGGGGCTCGTATGGCGGGGGCTCGTATGGGGCGGGGTATGGGCCTGGGGTGGCTGGGGGACCGGGGGTGGCTGGAGCGGTTGGGGGTGCTGGTGGGCCCGGGGTTGCTGGGCAGCCGGGGGTGACTGGGGTGTCCGGGGTGGCTGGGCAGCCGGGGTTCGTTGCCAGCCAGCCGGGGGCTGGGCAGGGGCAGGTGGGCACCACCCCCGGGCAACCAGGCTTCCTCCCCGGCCACTCAGACTCCGACCCTGGGCAACCTGGCGCACTCTCCAGCCAGCCGGGCGCAGCGCCGGGGCAGGTGGGCCAAGCGCCTGGGCAGCCCGGGTTCGCCTCGGGCCGGCCGGGTTCCGTTCCCGGGCAACCGGACCTCGGCTCCAGTGGGCCTGGTCCCGGCGCGGGCCATCCCGGTGTTGGGTACCGGGACCGGGGTCGGGCCCCGAGCGATGCGACCCCGGGTCAGGCGAGCCAGACGCCAGGGGCCCCGGCCTGGGGTGTCCAGCCGCCGGCGAGCCCGTATCCGGGGGTACCGCAGGCGCCCGTGTCCCCAGCATCCGCGCCGGGTGCCGCCGGGCCCTACGGGGCCGTCCCCTCGTACGGCGGCGATGTCCCCGGAGCGCCCGCGCCGATGGCACCCCCGCCCGCCCGTCCTCCGGGTGCCCCGGGCCCGTACCAGCAGCCGTACTCCGCTCCGCACGCCCCGGGCAGCCCCGCCTGGCAGCCGCCCCCGGGCTACGGCAGCACCCCCACCCTCCCCGAGCAGCAGAACGCGCCCGCGGACGAGCCGGCCGACGGGACCGGTGACGGAACCGGGGAGGAGCGGGCGGCGGGCAGCGGGACATGACCACGGTCGATCCGCGCACGACGCCGGTTCCGCCCGCCGACCCCACCCAGCTCTGCGAGCGCCTCCTCACCGACCTCCGTACCGAGATCGCCCGTGCCGACAGCAAGGCGTCCGTGCTGGTCGCCGCGCTCGGGATGACCGCCGGGGTGTTCAGCGGGCTGCTCGCCGGGCGGAACTGGAACCCGGCCGCGCTCAGCACCTTCGGCACCGTCGTCTGGAGCGCCGGGGCGGGCTCCCTGGTGCTGTCCCTGTTCGCGCTGCTCCTCGCCGTCCTGCCCCGCTACCGCTCCGAGCCCTGGGCTCCGGGCCAGCCCCTCTCCTACTTCGGCGACATCCAACAGGCCGTACGGCTGGGCCGGTTGGAGGCAGCGCTCGCCGACACCCAGCGCGACCCCACGGCCGCACTCACCTCGGCGCTCACCGAGACGAGCCGTATCGCCGCGCGCAAGCACCAGTGGATACGTACCGGCCTGATCTCCTTCTGCACCGGCACGATCCTCCTCCCCGCCGCACTGCTCATCGGCTGAACCCAACGGACACCGGACCGCTCAGTCACCGTCCCCGCACGTGAAGGAAGACCATGACCCAGCCACCCTCGTCACCACCGGAACACCCCGAGCCCGCCGAGCAGCCCCTGGGTCCACCGACGTACCCCGAGACCACCGCCCACACCCAGTCTCCGGGCATCCCACCGACTTACCCGCAGACCTCGGCCGGCCCCCTGGCCCAGCCGGCCTACCCGGAGACCACCGCCAACCCCTTGGGCCAGCCGACCTACCCACAGGCCGCCGCTCACCCACTGACTCCGCCGACCTACCCCGAGACCACCAGCCGCCCCCCGGCGCAGCCGACCTACCCCGAGACCACCACCCGCCCCCCGGCGCAGCCGACCTACCCGGAGACCGCCGCTCAATCCCTGGCTCCGCCCGCCTACCCCTCCCCCGCCACCCATCACTCTCCGGCCCCGCCGACCTACCCCACGCAGGCCGCGCCCCATCCCTCAGCCCCGCCCATATACCCCGAGTACCCGCAGGCGGCGCAGTCGGCGCAGGCCCCGCACCAGCCACCCCACTACCCGTCCCCGAACCCGTACCCGAACCAGGCCCCGGCCGCCCCGGCCCCG
>NZ_PJME01000049.1 GCF_002954775.1 Streptomyces geranii | reverse complement strand
CCAGCCCCAGCCCCAGCCCCAGCCCCAGCCCCAGCCCCAGCCCCAGCCCCAGCCCCAGCCCCAGCCAGGATCCGCACCCGCAGCGCGAGATGGTCGTACGGAATCCCCAGCCGCCCCTCGTCCCCGTACACCCGCGCCGCGAGCAGCGTCACGTCGAAGCCCAGTTCCGTGAGCAACGCCCCGAAGACGCCGTTGAGTTCGTAGCAGAACCCGCCCCGACGGGCGCCCACCACCTTCTCCAGCAGCCGCTCCTCCTCCAGCACGATCTCCTCGCCGAGATGGATCGACAGGTTCTCGAAGGGCACCGCCACCAGATGCCGCAGCTGCAGCTCGCGCAGCGCGTCGAGGGTGGGCCGGGCGGGGCGCTCGACGCCCAGTCTGCGGAGGTAGGCGTCAGCCTGTGCGGAGTCCATGGCCTCAGTCTCTCGCCACCCCCAGCTCCCGGCCCGCTCCGACGACCGCCAGCGCCCCGTCCACGTCCGTACGCAGCACCACCGCACCCCCGTCCCTGAGCGCCGCGACCGTGCTGGGCGCGGGATGCCCGTACGTGTTGTCCGCGCCGCACGAGATGAGCGCCAGCCTCGGGGCCGCCGCCCGTATGAGGTCGGGGTCCTGATAGGCCGAGCCGTGGTGGGCGACCTTCAGGACGTCCACGCCCCGCAGCCCCGCCGCACCCGGCGTTCTCAGCAGCGCCCGCTGGGCCGGCGGTTCCAGGTCCCCGAGGAGCAGCAGGCGCAGCCCGGCCGACCGTACGAGCAGCGTGACACTGGCGTCGTTGGCGCCCTCCGGCTCGGGTGCCGGTGCCGTCTGCGGCCACAGCACCTCCCAGTCGAGGGTGCCCGTCCGCCGCCGCTCACCGGCGACGGCACGCGTCACCGGGATACGCCGTGCCGCCGCCTCCCTGTGCACGAACTCCGCCTGTTCCTCCGGTTCCTCGAATCCCGTCGTCTGGATCGCGCCCACCGAGCGCCCGCGCAGTACGCCGGGCAGCCCCGCGACGTGGTCCGCATGGAAGTGGGTGATGATGACCAGGGGCACCTTGGTGATGCCGAGTTCGCGCAGGCAGTGGTCGACCAGTGCCGGGTCGGGTCCGGCGTCCACTACCACCCCGGTGCCTTCCCCGGCCGCGAGCACGGTCGCGTCCCCCTGCCCCACGTCGCACATCGCGAACCGCCACCCCGGCGGCGGCCACCCGGTGATCGCCCTGGTCAGCGGCGCCGGCCGGACCACCACCAGGAGCAGCAGCACCCCGCAGACCGCGCACCACCCGGGATGCCTCAGCAGCCGGGCCCCGGCGAACACGGCGAGCGCCATGCACAGCCCGAGCAGCAGCGCGCCCGTCCAGCTGCCCGGCCAGTCCACTCCCGCCCCGGGCAGTGCCGCTCCCGTGCGGGCGATGTCCGCGATCCACCCGGTGGGCCAACTCGCGCACCAGGCGAGCGTCTTGGCCACCGGCATCGCCACGGGCGCCGTGGCCAGTGCCGCGAAGCCCAGCACCGTGGCCGGGGCGACGGCGAACTCCGCGAGCAGGTTGCACGGCACCGCCACCAGGCTCACCCGCGCCGACAGCACGGCCACGACCGGCGCGCACACGGCCTGCGCCGCCCCGGCCGCCGCCAGCGCCTCGGCCAGCCGGGGCGGCACCCCGCGTCTGCGCAGCGCCGGGCTCCAGCGGGGTGCCAGGGTGAGCAGGGCGCCGGTCGCGAGGACGGAGAGCAGGAAGCCGTAACTCCGGGCCAGCCAGGGGTCGTAGAGCACCAGCAGCAGTACCGCCGTCGCCAGTGCCGGGATCAGTGACCGGCGGCGCCCGGTCGCGAGGGCGAGCAGCGCGACGGAGCCGCAGGCCGCCGCCCGCAGCACACTCGGGTCGGGTCTGCACACGACGACGAATGCCAGGCTGAGCACACCGCCGAGCAGTGCAGTCGTCCGGAGGGACAGCCCCAGGCGGGGTGCGAGGCCACGCCGTTCGACCTGCTGGGCGAGGGCGGGCGGTCCGATGAGCAGGGCGAGGAGGATCGTGAAGTTCGCCCCGCTCACCGCCATCAGGTGCGTGAGGTCGGTCTCCTTGAACGCCTCGTCCAGCTCGGGTGTGACCCGTGACGTGTCCCCGACGACCAGCCCGGGCAGCAGCGCCCGCGCATCCACCGGCAGCCCCTCGGTGGCCTCCCGCAACCCCGCCCGCAGCCGCCCCGCGAACCGCTGCGCCGCCGACGGTTCCCGCACGACCTCCGGCGCCGCCGGGTCCCGTACCCGCAGCACGGCCGCGACCCGGTCACCGCCCGTCAACGCGGGCACCAGCCGCCCGGTCACCCGCAGCCGCGTCGACGGCAGCAACCTCAGCCAGGGCGAACCCTCCGCCCCACCCATCGCCCGCCGGAACGGCCCCGCCTTCCCCGGCCTCCCTCCCACATCGACGATCACCAGCACCGGCGTACGCGTCACGACCGCACCCCCGTCCGCCCCTTCGATCCCCTGGATCCCCTCGGCCTCCTCGACCCGCCGGACGTCGGCGTCGAGCAGTACGGCGGTCGGCGCGGCATGGGCGCCCTGGACCCTGGGTCGGGTGAGCCGTGGATCGGAGGTGACCTCCACCTCGGCGGTCACCCCGGCGTACTGCCGCGCCAGCCCCGGCACCGGCCCCCGCCGCAGATCGGCCCCGTGCAGCCCGGCGGAGACGGCGGCAGCGGCGACGCAGAGCAGTACGGCGGCCATGGACACCCGCGACCAGGCACCCCACCGGGGCTGCCCCGCCGCCGACGGACCACGCCTTCCCGAGCCACGACGGACCAGCAGGAGCACCCCGCCCACGGCCGAACAGCCGACCGCGATCCCGGTCACCCAGCCGGACGGGACGTCGAGCGTCAGTGCCGCCGTCGCCCAGGCCGCCAGCGCGGGCGGCACCAACCGCAGGTCCGTCGGCCCTTCCTGCCGAGGGTGGGCGTCCCCCAGCCGCTTCCCCGAGGCGGCGTGCACGGGCCGACGGCCACGAGACTCCCCTCCGCCAGGAGTGACCTGGTCATCGAGCGCAGGGGACTCCTCGCCCCCGATACCGATACCGATGCCAGTGCCAGTACCGGCACGAGTCGACGCCCGCCCGGACGAACCGTCATGGACATCACTCACCCGCCTCATGGCTGGACAAGATTTCGCAGGTCGGCGAAGCGCCGGTCGCCGATGCCGTTCACCTCACGCAGCTCGCCCACGGACCGGTAACCGCCGTGCTGGGTGCGGTAGTCGATGATGTGCTGCGCCAACACGGGCCCGACCCCCGGCAAGGTGTCGAGTTGCTCGACGGTGGCCGTGTTCAACGAGACGGGCGCCGTCGGGCCGGCCCCCACCCCACTCACCGATCCGCCCGCTCCCACGCCACCGGGACCGGGACCGACCGCACCACCGACTACCGCCCCCGTCCCTGCCCCCGGTACGGGCACAGCTCCGCCGACCAGCACCTGTTCGCCGTCCACAAGGAACCGTGCCCGGTTGAGCCCGTCGGTCTTCGTGCCCGGCCGCACCCCACCGGCGGCCCGCAACGCGTCGGCGACCCTGGACCCGGCCGGCAGCCGATGCACCCCCGGCTCCCGCACCTTGCCGCTGACGTCCACCACGATCGGGGCCCCGGCCATCCCTCCCACGACGCCCCGGGGACGGGCCGCCGCATCCGCCCGCGCCGCCCCGAAGGGAGCCGCCGCCCGAACCACCTCCGGCGCCCGAACCGGCTGGGTACGCCCTGCCCAGAAGTGCTGCACGGCGAGCACGGCGGCGGCGACCAGCACCACCGTGAGCGCCACCACGCTCCGCCGCTCCAGCCCGCACCGAGCCTGCAACCACACAGGCACCCGCTCCCGCACCGCAAGCCCGGCCCGCTCCTGCCAGGCCCCACCGACCCGACCGTCTACGGCACCGACGTCAGCGCCGACCGGAGCATCGACCGCACCCCTGTCACCCGCCGCCTCCCCACTCACCGTCTCTCCAGCCACCGTCTCCCCGCCCGGCGGCCCGTTCCCCAACTCCCGCCGCAACTCCCGGCGCTCCAGCACCTGTTCCCCGAACAGCACCTCCGCCCGCCGACGGATCTCGTCGGCCGACGCCTGCCTCTGTCGGGCCCGGCCGCGAGGACGGCGATGGCCGTGCCGGACGCGGCCGTCGGACATCGGACCGCGACCCGGGCCGCTGGTCGGAGTGGTTGCGCGTGACTGTGATCGAAGTGCCATGCGCCGAGGATGGAGCAATCCACCCCACCCGCGATGATCTTGCTCAATTCCGGTGGATTACCGGCCGGTTGTGGATAACTCGGTCACCCACACGAGTGCCGAAGCGAGCCGGGACCGACACGCCCCACCCCGCCAAAGCCCCTCAGGCCCCGCAGGCCCCTCACCGAGGCGAGACAACCGCCCCCAGCAACCCGGGCCCCGTATGCGCCCCGATCACCGCCCCCACCTCGCTCACATGCAGCTCGGCCAGCCCCGGCACCCGTACCCGCAGCCGGTCCGCGAGGGCCGCCGCCCGGTCGGGGGCGGCGAGATGGTGGACGGCGATGTCGACCTGTGCGCCGCCCGCCCGGTCGGCGACGATCTCCTCCAGCCTGGCGATGGCCTTGGACGCCGTGCGTACCTTCTCCATCATCTCGATCCGGCCGCCGTCCAGTTGCAGCAGCGGCTTCACCGCGAGAGCGGAGCCGAGGAGTGCCTGTGCGGCCCCGATCCGGCCGCCCCGGCGCAGATAGTCGAGGGTGTCGACGTAGAAGAACGCGGAGGTGCCGGCGGCCCGTTTCTCCGCCGCCGCGACCGCCTCGTCCACCGTGCCGCCCGCCTCCGCCGACTCGGCCGCCGCCAGGGCGCAGAAGCCGAGGGCCATCGCGACCATGCCGGTGTCGACCACCCTCACCGGCACCGGTGCCTCACGGGCGGCCAGGACGGCGGCGTCGTACGTGCCCGAGAACTCGGCGGAGAGGTGCAGCGAGACGATGCCGGTGGCGCCGGACTCGGCAACCTTGCGGTAGGTCTCCGCGAAGAGCTGGGGGCTGGGCCGTGAGGTGGTGACGGACCGGCGCTTCTGGAGCGCCTGGGCGAGGGAGCGGGCCGAGATCTCGGTGCCCTCCTCGAGGGCCCGGTCGCCGAGGACCACGGTCAGCGGCACCGCAATGATGCCGTGGCGCTCCATCGTCCGCGGCGGCAGGTAGGCCGTTGAATCGGTGACGATCGCGACATGGCGGGACATGAGCTGGAGGTTACCTGCCGTAGCTCGTGGGCGGCAGCCCGACCCATTCACCTGCGACGGGACCACGGGCAGGAGCGGAAGCGGAAGCGAACGTGAAAGCGGGGAACAGGTTCGGGGGCCGCCGGTGGATCAAGTCGTGCTCTCGGGACGGGGTTTCTTCTGCCAGGAGTGGATCGGCTGCTGCACCGGCGGGGCGATGGCGGGCCGGGTCTGCTCGGCGGCCCGGCGCGCCTCGGGGCTGTCCGGCCAGGTCTGCTGGGCCGCCGCGCCGTCGGCTGCCGGGGCCTCGGGCCACGGCGCCGGGGCGGGCGCAGGGGTCGCCGTGGGAGTCGGCGTGGGCTCCGCGGTCGTCCAGTGCCGCAGGGCGCCCGCCTCGACGTCTATCTGGGTCCTCAGGGAGTCCAGGTCGTCGTTCGCGAACCGGTGTGCCCGGTCCCGGGCCGCCCAGCGCAGCGAGTCGGCGGCCTGGGTGATCTGGTCGGTGCGTTCGCGCAGGTCGGGCAGTCGCGCGGCGAGCGTCGTGCGGTCGGGCTCGGACTCCAGGCGCTTGAGTTCGGCGTCCAGCTCGTGGCCGTGCGCGCTGAGCCGCTCGAAGAGGCCGAGGGACTCCTTGAGGGACTCGTCCTCGGCCACGCCCGCGTGCAGCGCGTCCTGCGTCGACCGCATCGACGTACGCAGCTTGAGCCTGAGCTGGGCCACCTCGCCCGCCGGCCCGAGCTGGGCGAAGCTCTTGGCGCGCAGCGTGGTGTCCTCGACCGTGCGCCGGGCCTGGGTGATCGTGCGGTCCACGCCTCTCTTGGCCGCGCCGACCACCTTCACGGTCGCGTACACCCCCAGCACCACGAACAGCAGGAAGAGCAGGGCGACAACTGCGACAGCGGCTTCCACGACGCTCCTCCTCCTACCGGTCGCGGCCGTCCGAGCCGCTCTTCAAAGGTAAACGCAAAGAGCAGGCCCGGAGTTCCAAAAGAACCCCGAACCTGCCCGTAGGGGACTACCCCGAGCAGCCCGGCGAACCGCCCGCAGCCGTCCGTGCGCCTACCCCCGCGCCTACTCCGGCGTCAGCCTGCGTGCCTACGCCGTCACGATGTTGACCAGCTTCGGTGCCCGCACGATCACCTTGCGGATGCCCGCGCCGGCCAGCGCCTCCACGACCTTGTCGTCGCCCAGCGCGACCTTCTCCAGCTCGTCGTCGGAGATCGACGGCGAGACCTCCAGCCGCGCCTTGACCTTGCCCTTGATCTGCACGACGCAGGTCACGCTCTCGTCCACGACGTACGCGGGGTCGGCCACGGGGAAGTCCTGGTGGACGACCGACTCGGTGTGGCCCAGCCTGCGCCACAGCTCCTCGGCGATGTGCGGGGCCAGCGGCGCGACCAGCAGCACCAGGTCCTCGGCGACCGTGCGCGCGACCGGGCCGCCCACCTTGGTCAGGTGGTTGTTCAGCTCGGTGACCTTGGCGATGGCCGTGTTGAAGCGCAGGCCCTCCAGGTCCTGGCGGACGCCGTCGATCGCCTTGTGCAGGGCGCGCAGGGTCGCCTCGTCGGCCTCGGTGTCGACGACGGTGACCTCGCCGCTGTCCTCGTCGACGACGTTGCGCCACAGCCGCTGCAGCAGCCGGTACTGGCCCACCACCGCGCGTGTGTCCCACGGCCGCGACACGTCCAGGGGGCCCATGGCCATCTCGTACAGGCGCAGCGTGTCCGCCCCGTACTCGGCGCAGATCTCGTCCGGAGTGACCGCGTTCTTCAGGGACTTGCCCATCTTGCCCAGCAGCCGGGAGACCTTCTCGCCCTCGAAGTACCAGGCGCCGTCGCGCTCCTCGACCTCGGCGGCCGGTACGGCGATGCCACGGCTGTCGCGGTACACGAAGGCCTGGATCATGCCCTGGTTGTACAGCTTGTGGAAGGGCTCGACCGACGAGACGTGTCCCAGGTCGAACAGGACCTTGGACCAGAAGCGGGCGTACAGCAGGTGCAGCACGGCGTGTTCGGCGCCGCCGACGTACAGGTCGACGCCGCCGTGCGGTTGTCCCGCGCGCGGGCCCATCCAGTACTGCTCGATGGCCGGGTCGACCAGTTGCTCGCTGTTGTGCGGGTCCAGGTAGCGCAGCTCGTACCAGCAGGAACCGGCCCAGTTGGGCATGGTGTTGGTCTCGCGGCGGTACTTCTGGGGGCCCCGGCCGTCGCCCAGGTCCAGGGTGACGTTCACCCAGTCCGCGTTGCGCGACAGGGGCGTCTCGGGCTCGGTGTCCGCGTCGTCCGGGTCGAAGGTGCGGGGCGAGTAGTCCTCGACCTCGGGCAGTTCCAGGGGCAGCATCGACTCGGGCAGCGAGTGGGCGACCCCGTCCTCGTCGTAGACGATGGGGAAGGGCTCGCCCCAGTAGCGCTGGCGGCTGAACAGCCAGTCGCGCAGCCGGAAGTTGACCGTGCCGTGGCCGATGCCCTTGCGCTCCAGCCACTCGGTGATGCGCGCCTTGGCCTCGGCGACGGGCAGGCCGTCCAGGGAGATGTCGTCGTTGGCGGAGTTGATGATCTTCGCGTCGTGGGCCCCGAAGGCGCCGTCCCACGTCGAGGTGTCGGTGCCGCGTCCGTCGGTCGGTTCGACGATGCAGTGGATCGGCAGTTCGAAGGCGCGCGCGAACTCGAAGTCGCGCTGGTCGCCGCAGGGGACGGCCATGATCGCGCCGGTGCCGTAGCCCATCAGGACGTAGTCGGCGACGAAGACGGGGATCCGGTCGCCGTTGACCGGGTTGGTCGCGTACGAGCCGATGAAGACGCCGGTCTTGTCCTTGGCCTCGGCCTGCCGCTCGACGTCGGACTTCGAGGCTGCCTGCGCGCGGTACGCGGAGACGGCCTCCGCGGGGGTGGCGTGACCGCCCGTCCAGGCGTCGTGGGTGCCCTCGGGCCAGGCGGCCGGGGTCAGCTTCTCGACCAGGGGGTGCTCGGGCGCCAGGACCATGTAGCTGGCGCCGAACAGGGTGTCGGGGCGGGTGGTGAAGACCGTGATGGCCTCGCCGTCCACCGGGAAGTCGACGCGGGCGCCCTCGGAGCGGCCGATCCAGTTGCGCTGCTGCAGCTTGATGGCCTCGGGCCAGTCCAGCGCGTCCAGGTCGGTCAGCAGGCGGTCCGCGTAGGCGGTGATGCGCATGTTCCACTGGCGCAGCTTGGCCTTGAAGACGGGGAAGTTGCCGCGCTCGGAACGGCCGTCCGCGGTGACCTCCTCGTTCGCCAGTACGGTGCCCAGTCCCGGACACCAGTTGACGGGCGCCTCGGAGGCGTACGCCAGGCGGTACCCGCCCAGGACGTCGGCGCGCTCGATGGCGGTCAGCTGGTTCCACGCGCGCGCGTGGTCACCGGGTACGGCGCGCTCGCCGCTCTCGAACTGGGCGATCAGGGCGTCGATCGGGCGGGCCTTGTCCGCCTCCTCGTCGTACCAGGAGTTGAAGATCCGCAGGAAGATCCACTGGGTCCACTTGTAGTACTCCGGGTCGATCGTGGCGAACGACCGGCGTCTGTCGTGGCCCAGGCCCAGCCGGCGCAGCTGGACCTTCATGTTCTCGATGTTGGCCTCGGTGGAGACACGCGGGTGCGTGCCGGTCTGCACGGCGTACTGCTCGGCGGGCAGGCCGAAGGCGTCGAAGCCCAGGGTGTGCAGGACGTTGTGGCCGGTCATCCGCTGGTAGCGGGCGGAGACGTCGGTGGCGATGTAGCCCAGCGGGTGGCCGACGTGCAGACCCGCACCCGAGGGGTACGGGAACATGTCCATGATGAACTTCTTGGGCTTGGCGGCCAGTTCCGGGTCGTCCGCCAGGTCGCCGCTCGGGTTGGGGGCGGCGTAGGTGCCCTCGGCGTCCCAGAAGTCCTGCCAGCGTGCCTCGATGTCGGCCGCCATCGCGGCCGTGTAGCGGTGCGGCGCTGCAGCCTCGGCGGCGGCAGCGGGGTTCGTCTCGCTCATGATCCTCAAAGCTCCATCGATCGTCTCTGCCAGCGGCTTGGAAATGAAAAATCCCCTCGCACAGGAGGGGACGCCGCGCCGATGCCGACCCACGATTCGTCAGTGGTCGGGACTGATCAGCGCGGCTCACTAAGCAGAAGGCGTACGGCACGCATGGCGTCAGGATACCGCACCCGAGGAAGAGTCCCGGGAGAGCCCCGGGAGCCCCCACATGACCCCCACACAACTCCTTCACGACCCGACCGGCACGTGAATCGCCACACAGCAAAAGCTGAACCAGGTTCAATAATTACTTCGCGTAACAACCCCTATGGGACATCACAACGGCCTCACAGCCCTTTGGTAACAGCGCAATAACTCAAACCTCGTACTCCTCGGTATGTCTCGACTTAGAGTTCGACGCGGGACCGCCTTCCCGAACCGCTCGGAGTTGCCCCCATGAACCCTCGTAGTAACAGTTCGCTTCCCAGGACGGGCCGTTCGGCCTACGGGATGGCGACGGCTGCCGTGCTGCTGCTCATACCCGTGATCGTGGTCGTCGGAGGTGACGAGCTTCAGGACTTCCTGAACTTCGGCGCCGGTGTGCTGTCACTGGTCGCCCTCACCTCCGCGGTGATCTGGGGTCTGGTCGCCACCGACCGGGTGTTCCTGAACACCCGTCAGCGGTTGATCGCGCAGGCCGTGCACCGGACGACCGCCGTCGCCTCGGTCGCCTTCCTGCTGCTGCACATCTCGGTCAAGATCGCGCTCGACCACGCTCCGCTGATCGCCGCACTGATCCCGTTCAGCCTCGGCGTCACCGGCACCGGGAGTCTCATCGGCTTCGGGTCCCTGGCCGGCCTGCTCATGATCTTCACAGCCGTCACCGGAGCGCTGCGCAGCCGGTTCGCCTCCCCGGCCCCGGTCGCGGCCCGCTGGCGCGCGATGCACATGCTGGCCTACCCGGCCTGGTGCTTCGCGCTGGTCCACGGCCTGTACGCGGGACGCGAGGCGAAGCCGATCTTCACGATCCTGTACGGCCTGTCCCTGGTCGCGGTCATGGCGGCCCTGGCCCTGCGCTCGGCGCCCCGCCCGTTCAAGCGCAAGGTGGCCGCCCAGATCATGGCGCTCCTGGGCTCCCAGGAGCAGTACGGCCGCGAGGACCTGGACGCGAGCCGGGCACGCCTCGGGGAGGCCGGCCTGCCGGGCTACGGGAACCCGTCCGAGGGCAGGGCCCCGCGCGGCCGTGGCGACGCCGAGGTGCCCCCGCAGCGCAACGCGCCCAGCACATCGGGGTTCTACGACGCCCCGGCCAGCCGCACCATGTCGCCCGAGCCCGCCAACGACGGCTTCGCGGCGGCCTACCGCGCGGTGACGCCCCCGCGCGCGCAGGACTCGTACATGGACCAGACCGCGCGGATGGACATCCAGGCCACCGAGGCGATGCCGCGCGTGGACGGCAGCACGTCGGGCAGCTGGCCGATCCCGTCCCCGCCGCCGGTCGGCGAGGCCCCCGTGTCGGCGTACGACCCGATGAACGACACCGGATACAACATCCCGGCCTATGGCAATCCGGGCACCGCCCCGTACGGAACGGGTGATGTGTACAACACCGGTGAGTCGAATGCCGCCTATGGCACGTACAACGCGAACGACACGTACAACAGCGGTCCCGCCACAGACACGAACCCCGGTGCGCCCTACGACTTCGACGCACCGGGCTCGGGCGAACCTTGGAACGCGCCTTCCGGAGGCTTTAAGTGAACGAGGCTCTGCCCGACGTACCCGAGGTCCGCGTGGTCGGGCTTCCCCAGCTCACGTCGGGTTTCGACCTTGTCGAACGACTTGATCTGCCCATGCACCTCAAGGTGCACGGTCCGCTCGAACCGATGGGCGGCGAGCAGCTCGCACAGCTCGCCGAGCGCATTTCCCTGAAGGGCCGCGGCGGCGCGGGCTTCCCCTTCCACAAGAAGCTGCGGTCGGTAGCTGAGTCGGCGATCCGCCGCGGCGTACGGCCGGTCGTCGTCGTCAACGCGAGCGAGGACGAGCCCGCCTGCCGCAAGGACACGGTGATGGTCAACCGTGCCCCGCACCTCATCCTGGACGGCGCCCTGCTCTGCGCCGAGGCCATGGGCGCCCGCACCCTGGTCATCGGGGTGACACGTGAATCCACCCAGCGCTCCATGGAGGCGGCGCTCGCCGAGCGCGGCCTCAACAACGGCCGCCGCTCCGCGCTCCGCGCGCGCGTGCAGCGCAATCCGATCCGCATGGTCACCGGCGCCGCCGCCTCCCTGATCCGCTCCATCGACGGCGGCCCGGCGATCCCGCCCGGCCGCAAGATCAGCGCCTCGCAGAGCGGCGTCGGCGGAGCGCCCACCCTGCTGTCCAACGCGGAGACGTACGCCCAGCTCGCGATCGCCGCCCGCATCGGCGCCGAGCGCTACTGCAACACCGGCCTCTACGACGAGCCGGGCACCGTCATGCTCACGGTCTCCGGCGCGGTCGCCCGCCCCATGGTGATCGAGGTCCCGACAGGTGTGCCCCTGCGGTACGTCCTCCAGCTCGCCGGCGCCCCGCCGGTCCCGCAGGGCGTGCTCACCGGCGGCTACCACGGCAAGTGGATCGACGCGGCGACCGTCAACGAGGCGATCGTCTCCCGCAACTCCCTGGACGCCGTCGGCGGCGCCCTCGGCGCCGGCGCGATCCTGCCGATCAGTCAGGAGACCTGCCCGCTGGGCGAGTCGCTGCGCGTGGCCCAGTGGCTGGCCGAGGAGAGCGCCGGCCAGTGCGGCCCCTGCTACCTCGGCCTGCCCGCCGCCGCGCGCGGCATGGAGGACATCCTCAACGGCGGCGGCCCGGCCGCCCTGGAGGCCGTCAAGCAGGTCGCCAGGTCCGTGAAGCGGCGCGGTGCGTGCTCGCACCCCGACGGCTCCGCGATGTTCCTGGAATCGACCATCAAGGCGTTCACCGACGACCTCGCCGCCCACGTCCTCGGAAACGGCTGCGGAAGGCCCGTAGAAGGCGTTCTGCCGCTCTTCGAGGGCGGCCAGACCCCCACGGGCATCCCGGGCGGCCAGACGGAGGAGGAGAACGGCCCCAGCCGTCAGAAGATCTTCGTCGACTGGACGCTCTGCCGGGGCCACGGCCTGTGCGCCGACATCCTCCCCGAGGTCTTCGAACTCGGCCCCGACGGCTTCCCCACCGTCGCCCAGGCGAAGGTCCCCCGGTACGCGGAGGCGAAGGCGCTGCGCGCGGTACGCCGCTGCCCGGCACTCGCGCTGCGCATCGAGGAGGACACCAGGGCCTCGGCCCCCGACCGCCTGCCGGTGCTGTCCCAGCGCGGCGGACGGGGCCGCAGGGCCCTCGGCAGCGGTCGCTGACGCTCGTTCGTAGTCACAGAGGGGGGAGGGCCACCGCGGTGGCCCTCCCCCCTCTGTACGTGCCGAGTCCGTACCTACTGAGCAACGCCGAAGGCGGGCCATCCTGATCGGATGACCCGCCTTCAACTTCCTGTGGAGCTAAGGAGAATTGAACTCCTGACCTCCTGCATGCCATGCAGGCGCTCTACCAACTGAGCTATAGCCCCGCGCGGTGTTGCGACCGGGTTCCCCCGGCGCGACGCCAACATTACCGGTCCCCCCGGTGGACCACCAAATCGTTTCCCGGGGTCAGGCCGTGACGAACGAGTAGAAGCGTTTGAGGGTGCAGTGCTCCTCCAGGAGCCGGCCGTAGATCGGCTCGCCCTCCAGCTCACGGTAGGTCTCGATCGGGTCGCCTTTTATGATCAGCGCCCGTGCGCATTCCTCGCACCAGTACTGGTAGTCATGGTTCACCGGCTCCATGTCACGGACGATCGGCGTACCACTGCCGCACCAGTCGCATTTCCTCCTGTGTGCACCCATCGATCAGCTCCAGCTGTGGCCGCAGGCCGTGCACACGTAGGAAATGCCACCGTTGTCACCGAGCACCTGGGCGACATGGCCGGAACCGCAGGAAGGGCAGCTGAGACGGGTTCTCCTGCCTCGTATGACCGCCGCTTCAGGGAGGTGACCGACCTCCCTGAGGATGCTCGCAGGCATCGCAACTCCCTCCCGTCGGGCCGCGCCCCCTTCCGGCCGTTTGATTCTGCCACGACCGGACCAATACGGTCAGCGACGCCTTCGTACCAGTCCGGACACGGGACCCGCCGAGGCCGTCCCTGCCGGTACGAACGCGCACGTAAGAAGAGCTTCCGCAGAGGTATACGCCTCCGGGCCCCAAGTGACTCAAGCGGGGCGCACGAAAAATCCCGTCCCCCGGAGGGGACGGGATCTTGATCCACGATCATCTGCTGTGGAGCTAAGGAGAATTGAACTCCTGACCTCCTGCATGCCATGCAGGCGCTCTACCAACTGAGCTATAGCCCCGCGTGTTCCTCTCCGGCCTGGCCGGGCGAACAAGAAGAACTTTAGCCTGTGGCCTGCCGGAAAGTGAAATCCGGGTCAGTCGTCGTCACCGAGCACCGGCTCGGGCAGCGTGCCGGCGTTGTGCTCCAGCAGACGCCAGCCGCGGGCGCCCTGGCCGAGCACGGACCAGCAGCAGTTGGAGAGGCCGCCGAGGCTCTCCCAGTGGTGGGACTCCAGGCCGAGGAGGCGCCCGATGGTGGTGCGGATGGTGCCGCCGTGGCTGACCACCACGAGGGTGCCCTGCTCGGGGAGTTTCTCGGCGTGCCTGAGCACCACGGGGGCGGCGCGGTCGGCCACCTCGGTCTCCAGTTCGCCGCCGCCCCTGCGGACCGGCTCACCGCGCTTCCAGGCGGCGTACTCGTCGCCGTGGCGGGCGATGATCTCCTCGTGCGTCAGGCCCTGCCAGACGCCCGCGTAGGTCTCCCGCAGGCCCTCGTCGTGCGTGACCGTGAGGCCGGTGAGGTCGGCCAGCTCCCGCGCGGTGTTCGCCGCCCGCCGGAGGTCCGAGGCGACGATCGCGTCGGGCTTCAGGGAGGCGAGCAGCCGGGCGGCGCGGCGGGCCTGGCCGACGCCGGTCTCGGTAAGTTCGACGTCCGTGGTGCCCTGGAAGCGCCGCTCGACGTTCCACGAGGTCTGGCCGTGCCGCCACAGGATGAGGCGGCGGCCCGGACCCGACCCGCGCGCGGGGGCGCTCAACGCAGCCCTCCGAAGTCGGCGGTGTCCTCCTCGGTCTGGAGCTTGGCGTGCTCGGCGGCCTTGCCGCGGGTGGCCTTCGCGTCGGCGGGCAGCTCCAGTTCGGGGCAGTCCTTCCAGAGGCGCTCCAAGGCGTAGAAGACGCGCTCCTCGCTGTGCTGGACGTGGACGACGATGTCGACGTAGTCCAGGAGCACCCAGCGGGCCTCGCGGTCGCCCTCGCGGCGGACCGGCTTGGTGCCGAGTTCCTTGCTGAGCCGCTCCTCGATCTCGTCGACGATCGACTTGACCTGACGGTCGTTGGGAGCCGAGGCCAGCAGGAAGGCGTCCGTGATCGACAGCACGTCGCTGACGTCGTAGGCGATGATGTCGTGCGCGAGCTTGTCGGCCGCCGCCTGCGCGGCGGCGGAGATCAGCTCGATGGAACGGTCAGTGGCGGTCACTACATGGCTTTCGGTCGGCGGTCGGGGAAACCGTACGGGTACCACTACGGGTACTGCTACGGATACCCAAGGGTCTCACGGACCGCCGACACCACCCCACGTCATTAAAGGGATCACCATTACGGGATCACGAGTACGGGATCACGAGGCGGGCTCGTAGTCCTGGCCGAGGATCACGGAGACGTTCGCGTTCGAGGTGACCGTGCCCTTCTTGACCGCACTGGTGGGCAGGCCCAGCGTCTTGGCGGCCTCGGTGGCGTTCTCCTTGTCGGCGGCGTCGGCGTAGAGCACCTGGGAGGTGGCGGCCGGGGTGCCGGCTGTACCGGCCTCCAGGAAGGTGAAGCCGCCGTTGAGGAGGACCACGCGGGCCTTCTCGGTGTCGGTCTTGTCGCCGGTGGCGTTCTGCACGGAGACACGCACCGCGGCGTCCTTGTCGGGGCTCTTGGCGGTGCCGCCGAGGACCGTCTTGACGACGGAGGAGCTGGCCTGGGCGCTCAGGGTGCCGTCGCCCTGGACGGGCAGCAGCGAGGTCTTGTAGTCGCCGCCCTTGGCGAGGTCGGCGAGTTTGGCGAGGAAGCCGCCGAGGTCCTTGTCGGTCAGCGAGGGGTCGAGGATCTGCGCGAGCGTCTGCACGGTGACGGTCGCCGCCTGGGCGTCGGAGGACAGCTTGCGCAGCACGCCCTGCATGACCGCCCCGAACCGCTCCAGCTGGGCGTCCTGGGTCTCGCCGGAGGCGAGGTAGGTGGCGTAGGCGACGGCCATCTTGCCGCTGAGGGTCTGGTCCTCGCCCTTCTTCACCAGGGGCGCCGTGCCCTTCTTGGCGCTGTCGGGGTCGGGCACGTCCGCGTTGGTGTCGATGTCGATGTTGCCGACCAGCTCGACGAGGTTCTGCAGGTAGGGCGTGTCCAGCCGCCAGGTGCCCTCGATGTCGGTCCCCAGGACGGTGTCCAGGGCGTCGCGGGTCCCGGAGGAGCCGTCGTCGTCCACGGACTTGGCGAGGGTGGTCGTGGAGCCGTCGTCGTCGGTCAGGGCGAGGGAGTTGGGCAGCAGGACGGTGGCGCCCTGCTTGGTGGTGGCGTTGTCGACGAGCAGCACCGTGGAGGTGCCGCCCTTCTTGGTGTTGTGCAGGTGCACGACGACGACGTCCCGCTTCTGGGCCGCCGTGCTGGTCGCACCGCCCGCCTTCGTGTCCGAGGAGGACGTCCCGGGCAGCTTGCCCGCGTACCAGAGGTAGCCGACGCCGCCGACCGCCACCAGGGCGAGTACGACGACCAGGGCGACGGCACGCCCGCGCGCGCGTCGCTTGGCCTCCTCGCGGCGCTCGGTGCGGTTCTCGGTGAAGTTCAGCCAGTCGATGACGTCCTCGGAGTCGCCGTCCGGCTGCTCGACGAAGGCGAACTGCTGGGTGCTGTAGTCGCGTTCGCCCGCGGGCTCCTGCGGGGCCACGGCGGCCTGGGAGACGTCTCCCGCGGTGGGCGGGCCGCCCTGCTGCGGTACGAAGGCGGCCGGTTCGGCCTGCGCGGTGCGTGCGGCCGGTGCGGCGGGCGCCTGCTGCTCGGCGACCCGGGGCTGCTGCCCGCTGCTCGCCGGCTGCCCGTAGGGGTCGTACCCGGTGGCGGGGTTCGCGGTGCCGTAGGGGTCGTAGGAGGGCGCGGCCTGCTGCTGCCCGGTCGCGTAGGGGTCGTAGCCGTACCCCTCGTACCCCTGCTGCTGGGGCGCCTGCTGCCCGTAGGGGTCGTACGACTGCTGCCCCGGCTGCACGTGCTGCTGCTGGTACGGCTGTTGCTGCGGCGGCGGTACCGGCTGGTACACAGGCCGGCCGTAGTCGTCGTAGCCGACGAGCTCGTACTGCTGGTCGCCGTCGTACCCCGAGTCGTATCGGTCGTTCACCGGTGCCCCTCTCGGCTCACTCGCCGCGGTACAGCTCGCGCTTGTCGATGTAGCGCACCACACCGTCCGGCACCAAATACCAGACCGGGTCGCCCTTGGCGACCCTCGCACGGCAGTCTGTGGACGAGATGGCCAGGGCGGGAACCTCGACCAGCGAGACACCGCCCTCCGGGAGTCCCGGGTCGGTCAGGGTGTGACCCGGCCGGGTGACCCCGATGAAGTGCGCGAAGGAGAACAGTTCCTCGGCGTCGCGCCAGGTGAGGATCTGGCCGAGCGCGTCGGCGCCCGTGATGAAGAACAGGTCCGTGTCGGGATTGAGCGCGCGCAGGTCGCGCAGGGTGTCCGTGGTGTACGTCGGGCCGCCGCGGTCGATGTCGATGCGGCTGACCGAGAACTGGGGGTTCTCGGCGGTCGCGATGACCGTCATCAGATAGCGGTCCTCGGCCGGTGACACACTGCGGTCGCTCTTCTGCCACGGCTGCCCGGTCGGTACGAACATCACCTCGTCGAGGTGGAACTGCGCGGCGACCTCACTGGCCGCCACGAGGTGTCCGTGGTGGATCGGGTCGAATGTCCCGCCCATGACGCCGAGGCGGCGCTTGCCCGGGTTCGACGGGCCGGTAGGCATGTCCTGCTCTCCCATGCCTGCAGACACTACCGGCCCCGTCTGAGGGGACCCTACTCAGCGGTCACGGTTGAAACGGGTGGTGATCCACAGCAGGAGCATCAGGATGAAGAAGGCGCCGCCACCGGTGAGGTAGGGGCTGAGGCTCTCGTGGTTGCCGCCGTGCTCCTCGCCCTCGGCGGCAAGGGTGACCAACTGGGCTGCGGTGCTGTGGAAGCTCATCTTCGGCAGGACCTATCCGGTGAGGGCGGGATAAAGACGTCGGCCCATCGTAAGCGTGCCCGCCGACGGGGATCACGCCGACTCCGCCGACAGGCCGCGGCGGGGCTCCGGCGGGGAACTTCCGGGCGCTTTCAGTCGTCCTTCTCCCTGTACCCCCGCAGCAGGAACCACGCGGTCAGGATGCAGCCGAAGAACATCACGATCAGCACGACCCGGAGCAGATCGCCGGATCCCTGTCTCTCGGCGGCTTTCGCGGCCTCGGTGATCCAGTCGCTCGCGGGGGTGTGGTCCATCGGATCCATCGGATCGCTCCTTACGGTGTGCTGCCCCGCCACGGTATCTCCGCCTAGGCTGGGCCCCGCTTCGGGGGGCACATAAGGGCAATCGACGCATGGGGGAACACATGTCCGACGACAGCCACGAGAGCAACGGGCACGGGCCCGGCGAGGGCCCGGACGCCCACGAGAACGTGCCGAGCAGGCAGCGCAGGCGCTTCCCGGGGATCTCCTCGCGGGCGTACGAGCACCCGGCCGACCGCTCCGCCCTGGTCGCCCTGCGCAAGCTCAGCGGGTTCGACACCGTCTTCAAGGCGCTCAGCGGACTGCTCCCCGAGCGCAGTCTGCGGCTGCTGTTCCTGTCCGACTCGGTGCGGGTCTCGGACCAGCAGTTCGTCCACCTCGACGCCATGCTGCGGGACGCCTGCGCCATCCTGGACCTGGAGAAGGTCCCGCCGATGTACGTCAACCAGGACCCCCAGCCCAACGCGATGTGCATCGGCCTGGACGAGCCGATCATCGTCGTCACCACCGGCCTGGTCGAGCTGCTCGACGAGGAGGAGATGCGGGCCGTCGTCGGCCACGAGGTGGGCCACGCTCTCTCCGGCCACTCCGTCTACCGGACGATCCTCCTCTTCCTGACCAACCTGGCCCTCCGCGTGGCCTGGATCCCGCTGGGCAACATCGCGATCATGGCGATCGTCACCGCCCTGCGCGAGTGGTTCCGCAAGTCGGAGCTGTCCGCCGACCGCGCGGGACTGCTCGTCGGCCAGGACCTCAAGGCCTCCATGCGCGGCCTGATGAAGATCGCGGGCGGCAACCACCTGCACGAGATGAACGTGGACGCGTTCCTCGCCCAGGCCGAGGAGTACGAGGCGGGCGGCGACCTGCGCGACTCGGTCCTGAAGATCCTGAACGTCCTCCCGCGCACCCACCCCTTCACCACGGTGCGCGCCGCCGAGCTGAAGAAGTGGGCGGAGTCCCGCGACTTCCAGCGGATCATGGACGGCCACTACCCGCGCCGCACCGAGGACAAGGACACGTCGGTCTCCGGCTCGTTCCGCGAATCGGCGTCGAGCTACGCGAGCAACGTCAAGAACTCCAAGGACCCCCTGATGAAGCTGGTCACCGACATCGCGGGCGGAGCGGGCGACCTGGGCGGCAGGGTACGAAGGGGCTTCGGCGGCTCGACACAACCGCCACGAGACACAACTCCGGACGACTGAAGCACCCTCACACCGTCGGCTGCGCCCCCGCCGCGAGCGACCCGCACAACGCCGTCGTACCGTCCGTGGCGAACGGGTCGGTACCGGCGGGCCCACCCGCCTTGGCGGTCTGTCCGGCCAGCAGCGGCCGAAGGTAACCGACGGAGTCCTCCGCGCAGGACAGCGGCCCCGCCTGGACGTACGAGACGACCAGGCGGGCCTGGTGCATCCGCAGGTCGTCGCGGTCGAAGCTGAAGTGCAGCTCGCGCCGGACGGTGAACAGGGAGGCCTTCGCCTTGTCGCCGGCGCCGGTCGGCCGCAGCGCGTAGACGAAGGTGTGGTCGGCGACGACCTCCAGGGTCGCCGAGTCGGCCTCGGCGGCCCGCAGGGTGCCCCGTACGCGGATCCTGTCGTCGGCGAGCTGGGCGCGGGAGGGGTCGAAGCGGACCAGCCAGCCGGTGGGCGCGTGCCTGCCGTCGGCGGACGGCTGGTCGAAGCTCTGGTCGAACTGGTCGAGCTGGTCGGGGTCGAGCATCACCCGCACGGCACGGACCTCGCCGCCGGTGAGCACCGCCGGGTAGAGCGAGGACTCGACTATGTAGTCCTTGGCGGTGGTCAGGGCGCTGACGACCTGGCTGTCCGAGAAGTGCGCGGTGCTCCGGACGGCGGGCAGCGCGATGCCCTCGGCGCCCACGCCGAACTGGGCCGCCGGGCTGTGTGCGAACAGTTGTTCGGGATCAGTCGCGCCGGGCACGGCACCCTGCGGCGCGAGCGGGATGACGGTCATCCGCAGCGGCTCGGGGGCCCGCTCGGCGACCGGGCTCTGGTAGGGGTTGCGTACGCCCATGTAGATCGCGGTGCCGAAGGCGAGGGCGATCAGTACGACGAGGATCAGCGCCTGCCGGGACAGTCCCCGGTGCAGGGGCTGGCGGCGGCGTACGGCGGGTGCGTGGTCGTCGAGGCGCTCCTGGGCGGAGAACTCCTGGAGCCGGGCAGCACGGACGAACGACTCGTCGAAGACGACGGATCGGTACTCGTCCTCGCCGCCCCCAGGGGCAGCCTCGGGTGTCCCCTCAGGTGGGTCTCCTGGTCCGCCCATACATTCAGAGTAGGTCGCGGGAAGCCCCGGTAAACGCCCTCTCGTACGACAAGTTCTGACAGGTTCTCACCAGGAAGAAACAGGGCGCGGACAGGTTTGGGTCAAGGAGTGCGCGGGATCGCCGAAACGGCCGGCTGGGAGTAGTCGGCGGAGGCCGAGGGAGTCGTCGCGCTGCCCTGTTCGAGGCCGGTCGAGGCGGGCGGCGGCACATGCTCCTGGCGGCTGGAGGACGCCCCTCGGTAGACCGCCGTGAAGGCCAGCGCGACCATGCCGATCCCCATCACGAGGGCCAGCATCCAGGCGACGGGACGGTGCCAGCGGGAGACCTGCTTGCCGTGGGTGCCCGGAGCGCCGTAGCGACCCTCGAGAACCTCGGCGTCGTCCAGATCGTCAAGATCCGGATCGTGGCCGAAATAGCCGGGGTCGTCAGGCCCGAAGCCGTCCTCGAAGCGCTCGTCGTCCCCTCTGGGGCCTCTGGTGTGCGCCCGGCGGGCCTCGGCCTCGGAGGCCTCCGCTCTCGCCTGCGCGGCGGCCAGGAGGCGCTCGACGGCGGTCGGCTCGTGCACCACGGCCGCCCGTACGAAGGCCTCGTCGAAGACCACGGAGGCGAACTCTTCGTCCGACACCCCGCGGTCGTGGTCGTCTTCGGGCTCCCAGCCGTCAGGGAAGAACGGCGTGCCCCCCACGTCCTCCGGCACACGTCCAGAGTAGACCGGGGGTGTCAATTTGGGCAGGCGGTAGGGAAATTCAGCTCCTGGATGAGATGCGTTTCATGCGCCGCAGTACGCGGTGGGGCACGCGATACGCCAGAGGCACGGCACCGCTCGAACACCGGGCACCCGACGCGGAGCCACGATCGCCCAGGTCCGCCCCCGGGGCACTCGCTCCGGCCACACCCGCCGACACGCCTTTCTGCCGGGGGTCCGGGGGTCGCCCCCCGGAAAGGCACAGCATGCGCCGCAGCAGTCCGTGGGGCACGGGATGCGCCAGAGGCGCGGCACCGGTGGGCGCTCGCGTCCAGGCGGGCGCCCTTCTCGCGCTGCCGTGATCGGGCGGCTCAGCGGCGGATGTGGCCGTCGCCCGTCACGATGTACTTCGTGCTGGTCAGTTCCGGGAGGCCCATCGGGCCCCGGGCGTGGAGTTTCTGGGTCGAGATGCCGATCTCCGCGCCGAAGCCGAACTGGCCGCCGTCCGTGAAGCGCGTCGAGGCGTTGACGGCGACCGTGGTCGAGTCGACGAGCTGGGTGAAGCGGCGGGCCGCCTGCTGCGAGGTCGTGACGATGGCCTCCGTGTGGCCGGAGGTCCACAGGCGGATGTGTTCGACGGCCTTGTCGAGGGAGTCGACCACGGCGGCGGCGATGTCGTAGGACAGGTACTCGGTGTCCCAGTCCTCCAGCGTCGCCTCGACGACGGTCGCCTTGGAGTCGGCGGCGTACGCCAGCACGCGCGGGTCGGCGTGCACGGTCACCCCGGCCTCCGCGAGGGCGTCCAGGGCGCGCGGCAGGAACTCGGCGGCGATGTCCTGGTGGACCAGGAGGGTCTCGGCGGAGTTGCAGACGCTGGGGCGCTGGGCCTTGGAGTTGATCAGGATGTCGACGGCCATGTCGAGGTCGGCCTGGGCGTCGACGTAGACGTGGCAGTTGCCGACGCCGGTCTCGATCACGGGGACCGTGGACTCGCTGACGACTGTCTGGATGAGGGAGGCGCCGCCGCGCGGGATGAGGACGTCCACCAGGCCACGCGCGCGCATCAGCTCCCGTACGGACTCGTGGCTCTCGCCGGGCACGAGCTGGACGGCGTCCGCGGGCAGCCCGGCCCCTCCGACGGCGTCGCGCAGGACCCGTACGAGGGCGGTGTTGGACTCGTACGCGGAGGACGAGCCGCGCAGCAGTACCGCGTTGCCGGACTTCAGGCAGAGGGCGGCGGCGTCGACCGTCACGTTCGGGCGGGCCTCGTAGATGATGCCGACGACGCCCAGCGGGACGCGGACCTGGCGCAGGTCGATGCCGTTGGGCAGGGTCGAGCCGCGGACGACCTCACCGACCGGGTCGGGCAGCGCCACCACGTCCCGGACGTCGGAGGCGATCGCGCGCACCCGCTCCGGGGTGAGCGTCAGCCGGTCGATGACCGTCTCGCTGGTGCCGGCCTCGCGCGCGCGGGCGATGTCCTTGGCGTTGGCCTCGACGATTTCACTCGTACGGACTTCCAGCGCGTCCGCGATGGCCAGGAGCGCGTCGTCCTTCTCGGCCCGCGGGAGGGGGGCGAGGTCGGCGGCGGCTGCCTTGGCGCGGTAGGCGGCCCGGGTGACCGGGGACATCGAGTCGTACGGCGAAAGCGTGGTCATGGGGGAAGCGTAGTGCGCCGGGCGAAACCGTCCACCGGCTATCCCAAACCCCGAGACAACCCTCTCAGAGCCCGCAAATCAGCCGGGCGGGCCCCTGGAGGCATGCCCCTAGAAAGGGTGGACGCCGACCGGGGTCGCCGGGAGGGGGCCGTAGCCCTCGGCGATGCGGTGGTGGTAGGTCTCGCGGTCGATGACCTCCAGGCCGACGATCTCCCAGGGCGGCAGCTGCGCGGTCTGGCGGTGCTCGCCCCACAGCCGCAGGGCGACGGCCGCGGCGTCGTGCAGGTCGCGGGCCTCCTCCCAGTAGCGGATCTCGGCGTGGTCGTTGGCGTAGCGGCTGGTCAGGAGGAAAGGGTGGTCGTGGGCCAGCTGTTCCAGTCCGCGTCTGACCTCCTTGAGCGGGGCCTCGGCGCCGGAGACGCTGAGCGTGACATGCCACAGCCGGGGCACGTCCTTGGGCTCCTCGTACGCCTCCTCGTAGCGGGCGCCGGCCACGACACTCGTCAGGGCGCGCTCCTCGCCCACCTTGCGGGAGGCGGTTCCACCGCGGGACGCCGCCGCCCCAGGGCGCACTCGTCTCACGACGGCCTCCTTTACCCGATGGTCTGCCTGATGGGTCGTGCGGAATCTCCCTGAAACAGAGAGAAGCAGGTACGCAGGCTTCATGGGGCGCTTTTGCGGAACGTCCACCTCACGGCGGGCGGATTTGCGGGGCGTTCCCCCTGTTTTCGGCCTTTGCGGGACAGGAGTGAAGGACCGCGAAAAGCAGGCTCAGGGGTTCAGGACGACCAGGTCGTCCCGGTGCACGACCTCGCGCTCGTACGCGGGGCCCAGTTCGCGGGCGAGTTCGCGTGTGGAGCGGCCGAGCAGCTGGGGGATCTCCTTGGCGTCGAAGTTGACGAGCCCGCGCGCGACGGCCTGCCCCGCGCTGTCGCGCAGCTCGACGGGGTCGCCCGCGACGAACTCGCCCTCGACGGCGGCGATCCCGGCCGGCAGCAGCGACTTGCGGCCCTGGACGACCGCGCGCACGGCGCCGTCGTCGAGGGTGAGCGAGCCCTGCGGAGTGGAGGCGTGCTGGAGCCAGAGCAGGCGGTCGGCGGAGCGCCTGCCGGTGGAGTGGAAGTAGGTGCCGGTGTCCCGGCCCGCGAGGGCGTCGGCGGCGTGCACCGCGCTGGTGAGGACGACGGGGATGCCCGCGGCGGCGGCGATCCGGGCGGCCTCGACCTTGGTGACCATGCCGCCGGTGCCGACGCCCGCCTTGCCCGCGCTGCCGATGTCGACGTGGGCGAGGTCGGCGGGTTCGCGCACCTCGGCGATCCTGGACGTACCGGGCTTGCTGGGGTCGCCGTCGTACACGCCGTCGATGTCGGACAGCAGCACGAGGAGGTCGGCGCGCACGAGGTGGGCGACGAGGGCGGCGAGGCGGTCGTTGTCGCCGAAGCGGATCTCGTCCGTGGCGACGGTGTCGTTCTCGTTGACGACCGGGAGGGCGCCCATCGCGAGGAGCTTGTCGAGGGTGCGCGCGGCGTTGCGGTGGTTGGCGCGGCGGCTGGTGTCGTCGGAGGTGAGGAGCACCTGCCCGACGCGGATGCCGTGCCGGGCGCAGGAGGCGGTGTAGCGGGCGACGAGCAGCCCCTGCCCGACGCTCGCGGCGGCCTGCTGCCGGGCCAGGTCCTTGGGCCGGCGGCGCAGGCCAAGAGGGGCGAGACCTGCGGCGATGGCCCCGGAGGAGACGAGGACGATCTCCTTCGCACCGCCGCTGCGGCTCTTGGCGAGGACGTCGACGAGCGCGTCGACCCGGTCGGCGTCGAGCCCGCCGGCCGCCGTGGTCAACGACGAGGAACCCACTTTGACGACGATCCGGTGAGCCTCTGCGACGGCCTGCCTTGCCCCTGCCACCTGCGGTCTGTCCCCTCGGGTCGTCCGGCTGTGCTGGGGGGCAATTTACGCGAACGGCCCCTGGGGACGCGCGTCGGTCCAGTGGGCGGACGGAGCGTCCCGGAACGGCCCGCCCCCGGATCTCAGGTCCGCGTCGCAGCCGCCGCCTGCCGCTTCTGCCCCGCGTTGCGTGCCTCGGCCTTCACCGCGAGGTCGGCCGTCGCGGTGTTGAACTGCTCGATGGACGGCGGCTCGTCGGGCCCGAGCAGATACCGCTTCAGCTCGGCGCGCTCACCGGCCAGCGGATCGGCCGCCGGATCGCGTACGGCATCCAGCAACTGCCCCAGTTCCTCGGCGCCGTTGCTGAGGATCACGGCGGCCCGTACGGCGGTGTTCTGCCGTTTGAACTCCTCCGCGCCCAGCTCCGCCGAGTCCGTCACGGCGTACGGCTTGCCGCTCTCGATGAAGTCGGAGACCACGCTGGAGATGTCGGAGACCATCGCGTCGGACACGTTGAAGCAGTCGTACAGGCGCGGTTCGGCGCCCGTGACGACCCGGTGCTCGGCGGCGCCGAAGGAACGCCAGTACGCGTCGTTCCACTCGGTGCGCAGCCGCGCGATCTCCTCGTGCCGCTCCAGGTCGACGACGCCGTCGCGGGTCGCCTCCGCCTCGTCGCCCTTCTCGCCGCCGGGCCCGGTCAGTTCGGCGAGCCGCGCCTCGACACGGGCGAGGTCGGCCCCGGCCCGCGCCCGCTCGTCGCCGTCGCCCTGGAAGCGCGGGTCGGCGGCCCGCTCGGCAGCCGCCGACTCGACCAGCGCGGTGATCCGCGCGTGGGCAGCCCCGGCCTCCTCGCTGCGGGTGCCGGTGAAGGGGTGCGGCTTGTACAGCACCCGGACCGGCGGTTCGGCCGACACCAGTGCGCGCACGATGTTCTCGCCGGCGAGCAGGAGGGAGGTGTTGCCGGGGTCGTCGTCCCAGCCCTCCCAGGTGGGCGCGTAGAGAACCGTGGGGCAGTGTTCAACAGCGGCTCCGCCGCGGGGCCCCTCCGGTCCCCCCTCCGCCCGCCGGATGGGCGCCAGTTGGGGCCGCCCCACCTCGACGATGTCCTCGTCGCGCACGCCCACGTCGGCGATGGCGTACCGGTCGCGTCCGGCCCGCCCGGCGACCCACACCTCGTCGTAGGCCTTGCTGAAGGGGTTCACGCTGGCGATCTTGTCGCTGTCGCCGTGCCCGATGAAGACGTGCTTCATGGTCGGTACGCGCAGCAGGTGGATGTTCTTGCCGACGTTCGCGGCGTAGAGCGCGACCCGGACCGTGCGCAGGTCCAGGTTCATCAGATGGATGCCGCCGGGCACACAGATGACGGGGACGGTCGTGGGCGCGAGGCTGTGCAGGATGACGCGTTCGCGCAGGACGATCAGCGGCCGGGTCTCCAGCTGCTCCATCGTCTCCAGCCACATGTTGACCTGGTACGCCGAGTCCTTGGAGCCGGAGAAGTACAGCAGCGTCTGCGGCCGGTACTCGCGCAGCCACGCGTCCGTCGCGGCCAGCACCGTCTCCGCGTCCGGCGGGATCCGGCGGCCCCGGACATAGGGCGCGAGGGCGATCACGTAGAGGAAGGCCAGCCCGAGGGTGATGCCGACGCCGGTCATGCCGTACACCGTGGAACCGGTCTCGACGGTGATCAGGATGCCGGTGATCGCGGCGAGGTCGAGGTGGAGCATCTTCTCGGTGGAGCGGTCGAGCAGGAAGCGCGGCGGGGCGTCCGGGATGGGGATGCGGGAGGCCAGGTCGACGTTGCGGGTGGCGACCGGCATCCGGCGGCGGTTGCGGATCAGCGTGGTCAGGGCGCCGTGCGGGGCCTGGAAGCCGTAGAAGGCGATGAAGCAGGCGATGGCCGCGTAGAAGATCAGGCTCCGGGAGAGGTCCGCGCGGGCCAGGAGCAGCAGCACCAGCAGTTCCCGGACCAGGAACCGGATGGAGGCGCCCGCCCTGACCTTGCCGAGGCGGTTGATCAGATAGCTGCCCCGGCGGTGCAGATAGTGGTCCGCGAGGTAGGTCACTGCGGCGGCTGCGGCGAAGGCGGGCACGCTCGGGAGGAGCGCGGCCAGCATGAGACAGGGGAAGCCCAGCATCATGAGGACCGCCGCGGCCAGTTCGGCCGGGCTGCCCACCCGGGCGACGCGAATAGCAGTGGAAATCAAGGAGAACCTGTATCTGAGAAAGACCCGGAAATCGGTCGGGAAATCATCGGGGAGCCTGTCCGGCGGTTTTTTCGCATTCCGTACGGTCCGGATACCGAAATTCGCCGTCGCGCTTCATGCCAGGTCGTCGTCCTGGCGGTCGAGGACGCTGGCGAGCGCCTGTTCGAAGCCGGACGCGCGGCCCGCGGGGGCCGTCGGGTCCTGCTGGCGGACGTCGATGACATGCCCGGTCAGCTCGGACAGCAGCACGTCCAGCGACGTACGGGCCACCGCCTCGGAGGAGAGCAGCGAGCCCGCGGGCTCCTCGCCGAAGGCCTTCGTACGCATCGGGGTGGCCGTGCGCTCCGGGTTGACGCAGTTGACGCGGACGCCGTCGGCGGCCCACTCGTCCGACAGGGCCTGGGTGAGGTTCACCATCGCGGCCTTGGTGGAGGAGTAGAGGCTGTACTCGGCCCGGCCACGCGTGTAGCTGCTGGAGGTGTAGAGCAGCAGCTGGCCCTTGGTCTCGGCGAGGTACTTGTAGGCCGACCGGGCGATCTGCACGGGGGCCAGGTAGTTGACCTTGAGCGCTTCCTCGATGGTCGCGTTGTCGGTCTCGGCGAGCTTGCCGATGCGCAGGACGCCGGCCGTGTTGACGACGTGGTCGATGCGCCCGGTCTCGGAGTACGCCTTGGACAGCGCGTCGTCGACCTCCTCCGGGTTCTCGACGTGCGTCCCGGTGGTGGACCGCCCGAGCGCGTACACCTTGGCGCCGTACCCCTCGGCCAGCTCGGCGATGTCCTTGCCGATGCCGTACGACCCACCGAAGACGACGAGGGTCTTGCCGGTGAGCAGTTCCCGGTACGCCTCCTCGCTCATCTGCTGGGGCGTGGCGGTGGAGGCGAGCTGGAAGAGCTTGTCGGCGATGAAGACGTCGACGGGCTGGGTGACCTTCATGTTGTACTCGTCGCCCGCGACGACATGGATCGGCACGTCCGGCAGGTATTTGAGTACGACCGAACAGTCGTCCGTGGCCTGGAAGTTCGGGTCGCCCGCCGCGACCTCGTAGGCCCGCCGGATGGTCGACAGCTTGAACGCCTGGGGCGTCTGCCCGCGCCGCAGTCGCGACCGGTCGGGAATCTCGGTGATGAACTCACCGTCTTCCCCATGGGTCCGCGTGACGATGATCGTGTCGGCGGAGGGAATGGCCACGTCGACGGCCTGGAACCGCTCCAGGGCGACGACACAGTCGTCGATGACCCGCTGGGACAGCAGCGGCCGTACGGCGTCGTGGAAGAGGACGTTGCGGTCCTCGCCCTCCTCCAGCCCCTCCCCCAGCGCGGCGATGGCCCGCTCGGTGGTGTCGTTGCGCGTGGCGCCGCCCTCAATGATCCGGGTGACCTTCCGGAAACCGGCCTTGGCGACGATCTTCTCGACGTCCGGCACATAGCCGGGCGCCATCAGGACGATGACGTCGTCGATCGAGTCGGCCTGCTCGAAGGTGTTCAGGGTGTGCTCGATGACCGCCTTCCCGGCGATCTTCAGCAACTGCTTCGGAATCGACAGGCCCACCCGCTGACCGGTGCCGCCCGCGAGGACGACGGCGGTGGTGCGGGGCTTTGCTTTGCGCTGGGACACGGGCGACCTACCTCGGGGCAACAGAGAACCCTGAAATCGTCCCACCTGCGGTAACCGCAATGCAAGGTGAGCGCCGCCCGGCGCATATGCGTGCGCAACCTGTCATTCACCGGAAATTATTTCCAGTGATTCTGCTTACGGTCGCCCGTGTGCCCTTTCGCCGGTCAGACCTGTTCAGACCTGCCGTACCCCCGGTTTCCCGGAGTCGACGCGGAGTTTGGCGAGGGTGCGGGCGGGCGAGGTGGGCTTGGTCACGGTGTTCACGACCCGGACCTGGGCGTCGATACCGGCCCGCCGGATGTCGAAGAGATGGTATCCGCGGTGGTTGTCGATGACCTTCCAGTGCGGATTGTCCCCCATGCGCGGGTCCCACTCCTTGTGGAAGGCGACGGGGTCCTGGTCGCCGGCGCTGGATATGGACGTACCGACGAACTCGGCACCGACGACCGCCGAGCCGGGGTCGGCGAAGTCCCGCTTGAGGTCGCTGATCATGGTGAGATGCCGGTCGCCGGAGAGGACGACGGGGTTACGGACGCTCGCGAACTCGGCGAGCAGGGCGTTGCGTTCGACCTGGTAGCCGTCCCAGGCGTCGTAGTACCAGAGCTTGCCGTCGCCGATCTTGAGGTCGGTCTCGGCCATCATGATCTGCGAGGCGATGAGGTTCCACCGCGCCTGCGACCCCCGCAGGCTGTTCAGCAGCCACTGCTTCTGCGCGGCACCGAGCATGGTCATCGCCGGGTCGAGGGCACCGGCCTGGGTGGTGGCCTGGTCGCTGCGGAACTGCCGGGTGTCGAGCACGTTGAGCCGCACGAGCCGCCCGAAGTCGAGCCGGCGGTGCATCCGGATGTGCGGCCCGTCGGGCACCGAGGTGGCGCGGACGGGCATGTGCTCGTAGTAGGCCTGGTACCCGGCGGTGAGCCGCGCGACGAACGCGTCATGGGTCTGCTTGTCGGGATCCTGAGGGATGTCTCCCGCGAAGTCGTTGTCGATCTCATGGTCGTCGAAGGTGACGACGAAGGGCGCGGCGGCGTGCATCGCCTTGAGGTGCGGGTCACTGCGGTACTGGGCGTACCGGTTGCGGTACTGCACGAGGCTGTACGGCTCGCCGCTGCCCTCGTGCCTGCGTACGCCGGTGGTCGCGGGCGGGGACTCGTAGATGTAGTCGCCGACGAAGACGACGAGGTCGGGGTCCTGGGCGAGCATGTCGGCGTACGGGGTGAAGTAGCCGTGCTGCCAGTTCTGGCAGGAGGCGAGCGCGATGCGCAGATGGCTGCCGGAGACGAGCGGCCGGGGAGCGGTACGGGTACGCCCGACCGGCGAGAGCTGCCCGCTGGTCCGGAACCGGTACCAGTAGTGCCGGTCGGGGCTCAGCCCGCGCACATCGGCGTGCACGCTGTGCCCGAACTCGGGCCGGGCCCAGGCGTACCCGCGTTTGACCTTGCGCCGGAACTTGGAGTCCTCGGAGATCTGCCACTCGACCACGACGGCCCGGTCGGGCATCCCACCGCCGTTGAGCGGGTCGGGGGCGAGCCGGGTCCACAGCACGACACCGTCGGGCAGCGGATCACCGGAGGCGACCCCGAGACTGAACACCCCGCTGGGCAAGGGGGTTTGCGCGGCCCGGGCGGTCCCCGCGAGCAGCAACTGCCCGGAAGCGGCGGCTCCGGCAGCGGCGGCGGCTCCAACGGTCAGAAACCGACGTCTTCCGGGCGGCACGGCGTCACTCATCGTCGAACTCCCTTGCCTGGGCAGCTTCTTGGACCTACGGAAGCTCCCACGACAGCCCGACCGACCGAGTACGACGAGGCAGACAAGAGGAGACCCCTGAGCAATGAATCAGGGGAAGATCATAGACAACGACATGAACAGGCCAGAAGGCAGGGTCTTTTCAGCATTTCAGCCTGTCCGGCGTTTGAGGACGAGGCCGGCCCGGGCATTTCAGCCCGTCCGGCGTTCGAGGACGAGGCCGTCCAGGCCGATAGGGGGGTCTGGGGGCGCAGCCCCCAGGAAGGGATGGGACGGGTAGGGGCGGCGGGGGCGAGAAAGGCCCCACCGCACCCTCACGCCCCCTTAGAACGGCTCGAAGTCGTCGAACTCCCGCTGCACATCGTCCCGCTCGGCCTGCTGATCACGCCGCCGCTGCGCAGCGGGCCGCGGCACGTCGAGACGGTGGTCCTCACCACGCCGCCCGAGCATCTCCGCACCGGCCATCACCGTGGGCTCCCAGTCGAAGACGACCGCGTTGTCCTCGGGCCCGATGGCCACGCCGTCCCCCGCCCGGGCCCCCGCCTTCATCAACTTGTCCTCGACACCGAGCCGGTTGAGCCGGTCGGCGAGGTAACCGACCGCCTCGTCGTTGTTGAAGTCGGTCTGCCGCACCCAGCGTTCGGGCTTCTCGCCCCGCACCCGGAACAGCCCGTCCTCCTCCAGGACGACGGTGAAGCCCGCGTCGTCGACGGCCTTGGGCCGGATGACGATCCGCGTCGCCTCCTCCTTGGGCTTGGCGGCCCGCGCCTGCCCGACCATCTCGGCGAGCGCGAACGACAGCTCCTTCAGCCCGATATGGGCGACGGCGGACACCTCGTACACGCGGTAGCCGCGCGACTCCAGCTCGGGCCGCACCATCTCGGCGAGGTCGAGCCCGTCGGGTACGTCGACCTTGTTCAGGACCACGATCCGGGGCCGGTCCCCGAGCCCGCCGTACTGCTTCAGCTCCTCCTCGATCATGTCGAGGTCGGAGACGGGGTCACGCTCGGACTCCAGCGTCGCGGTGTCCAGCACATGCACGAGCACACTGCACCGCTCGACGTGGCGCAGGAACTCAAGGCCGAGCCCCTTGCCCTGGCTGGCGCCGGGAATGAGCCCGGGCACGTCGGCGATGGTGTACACGGTCGCGCCCGCGGTCACCACACCCAGGTTGGGCACAAGCGTGGTGAACGGATAGTCGGCGATCTTCGGCTTGGCCGCGCTCAGCACCGAAATCAGCGAAGACTTCCCGGCGCTCGGATACCCCACGAGCGCCACATCGGCGACGGTCTTCAGCTCCAGGACGATGTCCTGCAGCCCCCCGGGCACCCCGAGCAGCGCGAACCCGGGCGCCTTGCGCCGGGCGGACGACAGCGCGGCGTTGCCGAGCCCACCACGCCCGCCCTCGGCCGCGACGAAGGAGGTCCCGTGCCCGACCAGGTCGGCGAGCACGTTCCCCGCCTTGTCCAGCACGACCGTCCCGTCCGGCACCGGCAGCACCAGGTCCTGGCCGTCCTTGCCGGAGCGGTTGCCGCCCTCGCCGGGCTTGCCGCTGGTGGCCTTGCGGTGCGGGGAGTGGTGGTAGTCGAGCAGCGTGGTGACGGACTGGTCGACGGTGAGGATCACATCGCCGCCGCGTCCGCCGTTGCCGCCGTCGGGCCCGCCCAGCGGCTTGAACTTCTCACGGTGGACGGAGGCACAGCCGTGACCTCCGCTACCCGCGGCGACATGCAGCTCGACGCGGTCCACGAAGGTGGTCATGGGATGTGCCTCCAGTTACGTACGTACATCGTCAGGCAGAAATCTCTGCACAGGTGGAACAAGCGAAAGGCGGACCCACTTCCCGTAGAGGAAGTGAGGTCCGCCTCGCGAAGAACTGCGTTCTGTGGAGCCTGAGTGATCAGGCGACCGGAACGATGTTCACGACATTGCGCCCACGGTGCGTACCGAACTCCACCGCACCGGCGGCCAGCGCGAACAGCGTGTCGTCCTTGCCACGGCCGACGCTCGCGCCGGGGTGGAAGTGGGTGCCACGCTGGCGGACCAGGATCTCACCGGCGTTGACGACCTGACCGCCGAAGCGCTTCACGCCGAGCCGCTGAGCATTGGAGTCGCGACCGTTCCGGGTGGACGATGCGCCCTTCTTGTGTGCCATCTCTCCTCAGTCCCTTACTTCGCAGCCGCGGGGATCTCAGTGACCTTGATCGCCGTGTACTGCTGGCGGTGGCCCTGACGACGGCGGTAGCCGGTCTTGTTCTTGTAGCGAAGGATGTCGATCTTGACGCCCTTGTGGTGGTCCACGATCTCGGCCTGGACCTTGATGCCGGCCAGGACCCACGGGTCGCTGGTCACGGCGTCGCCGTCGACAACGAGCAGCGTAGAGAGCTCTACGGTGTCGCCAACCTTGGCAGTGGAAATCTTGTCAACCTCAACGATGTCGCCGACAGCAACCTTGTGCTGGCGACCACCGCTGCGCACGATGGCGTACACGCGGATCTCACTCTCTCGCTCGGGAACGGCACCCCCGCAGTCCAGCCGCCCGACAAAAGGCGAGCGGCCTCTCCCGCCGCACCGAAAGGTCCGGTGCTCAGGAGGATGCAGGTTTACGGGGATGTAGGCGCGTCACGGATAAAACTATGGACACGCCGACGGTCAAGATTACGGGCCCGGCCTGAACGGGTCAAACTGAGCGGGTTTCCCCGTCCGCAGGCCCCGCAAACACGGCGGCCCGCCCGGTGCTGAACCCGGACGGACCGCCGTACCGCAACTGTCGGCCAGGAGGGATCAGCCCTCCGAGGCCGAGGCCGAGGCCGAACCCGTACCCGCCGAGACCGACTCCGACGCCGACTGCTCGGCGGCGGCAGCCGTCTTCTTCGACGCCACCGCCTTCTTCGTCGTGGCCTTCTTGGCGGCCGTGGTCGTCTTCTTCGCGGCCGTCTTCTTGACCGCCGTGGTCTTCTTCGCGGCGGCCTTCTTGGCCGTGGTCGCCTTCTTGGCGGCGGTCTTGCGCGCCGTCTTCTTGGCGGGCACCGCCTCCTCGGCCTCGACCTCGGCCGTGACCGCTTCGGGCTCGGTGGCCGCGGGGACGACCACGACGGCCGCCTCCGCGGACGAGGTGGGCGCGGTGGCCTTGCGCACGGCACGTCGCCGCGGCCGGGCCGGAGCGGCGCTCTCGGCAGCGACGGCCTCCACCGGAGCCTCGACCGAGGCCGGAGCCTCCGCCGGAGCCGGAGCAGGCTCCACGACCGTCTCGACGACAGGCGTCGTCACCACGGTCTCCGCCACGGCCTCGTCGGCCGCCTTCGGCGACCCGGCCGGAGCGGACACCTTGCGGGTGGCCCGCCGACGCGTACGCCCCTTGGGAGCCGCGTCGTCCTGCACCGGCGCCTCGACGACCGGGTCCTCGACGGCCACGGGCGCGGCCTGAGCCACGACCTCGGGCACGACGACCGGAGCCGCCTCCACGACCACCGGAGCCTCGGCGACCACGGGCTCGGCCGTACGGGCATCGGCGCGACGCCCGTCGGACGCGCGCGACTCCGCCCTGGGCGCCCCCGCCGGAGCCGAGGCCCGACGGCTCGCGCGCCGCCTGGAACGGCCACCGCGGCCGGCCGCGGCCTCCGCCTCGGCGGCACTGCTGTACAGCTCGTCGTCGGGCTCGAAGAAGGGCTCCGGCGCCGCGACCTCGGCGGCGACCTCGGCCGCCGTCTCCTCGATGTCGTCGTCCGCGTCGACGATCACGTCGTGCTCGTGGGTGTCGTGCGTGTGCTCGTGCTCGCTCTCGGCGCCGCCACGGCCGCGCTTCTTGCGCTTGCCGCCGCCCCCGCTGGAGCTGGGCTGCTCCATGTGCACGATGACACCGCGGCCGTTGCAGTGGACGCAGGTCTCGGAGAACGACTCCAGCAGGCCCTGTCCGACCCGCTTGCGGGTCATCTGCACGAGGCCCAGCGAGGTGACCTCGGCCACCTGGTGCTTCGTACGGTCGCGGCCCAGGCACTCGAGCAGGCGCCGCAGCACCAGGTCGCGGTTGGACTCCAGGACCATGTCGATGAAGTCGATGACGACGATGCCGCCCAGGTCGCGCAGCCGCAGCTGGCGCACGATCTCCTCGGCCGCCTCCAGGTTGTTCCTGGTGACGGTCTCTTCGAGGTTGCCGCCCTGGCCGGTGAACTTGCCGGTGTTGACGTCGACGACGATCATCGCCTCGGTCTTGTCGATCACCAGCGAGCCGCCGCTGGGCAGCCACACCTTGCGGTCGAGCGCCTTGGCGAGCTGCTCGTCGATGCGGTACGTCGCGAAGACGTCGACCTCGGAGGTCCACTTCGACAGGCGGTCGACCAGGTCCGGGGCGACGTGGGACACGTACCCGTGGATGGTCTGCCAGGCCTCGTCACCGCTGACGATGACCTTGGTGAAGTCCTCGTTGAAGATGTCGCGCACGACGCGGACGGTCATGTCCGGCTCGCCGTACAGCAGGGACGGCGCGTTCGAGCTGCCGCCGCTCTTCGACTTCTTCTCGATGTCCTCCCACTGCGCCTGGAGCCGCTCGACGTCACGGCGCAGCTCGTCCTCCGAAGCGCCCTCCGCGGCCGTACGGACGATGACGCCCGCGTCCTCGGGGACGATCTTCTTGAGGATGGTCTTCAGACGCGCGCGCTCGGTGTCGGGCAGCTTGCGGCTGATGCCGGTCATCGACCCCTCGGGGACGTAGACCAGGTAGCGGCCGGGCAGCGAGACCTGGCTGGTGAGCCTGGCCCCCTTGTGCCCGATCGGGTCCTTCGTGACCTGCACGAGCACGGACTGCCCGGACTTCAGCGCGCTCTCGATGCGCCGCGGCCCGTGGGCCATCCCCAGCGCCTCGAAGTTGACCTCACCGGCGTACAGGACGGCGTTGCGCCCCTTGCCGATGTCGATGAACGCGGCCTCCATGGACGGCAGCACGTTCTGGACCTTGCCCAGGTAGACGTTGCCGACGTACGAGGTCGACTGCTCCTTGTTGACGTAGTGCTCGACGAGCACGTTGTCCTCAAGGACGCCGATCTGGGTGCGGTCGCCGTACTGGCGTACGACCATCACGCGTTCGACGGCCTCACGGCGGGCCAGGAACTCGGCCTCGGTGATGATCGGGACGCGGCGGCGGCCCTGCTCGCGGCCTTCGCGGCGGCGCTGCTTCTTGGCTTCGAGACGCGTGGAGCCCTTGATCGACTGGACTTCGTCGCTCGGGTGCTCCTCGCGCTTCGCACGCGGCTCGCGGACCTTGACGACGGTGCGCTCGGGGTCGTTCTCGGCGCTGACGATCTCGCTCTCGCCGGAGGAGTCACCGGCCCGACGCCGGCGACGGCGCCGACGACGGCTGCTGGCGGAACCGGAACCACCCGGCTCGTCGCGCTCGTCCTCCTCGGCGTCCTCGTCCGCCTGGTCGGCGGTGTCATCGGCGTCCTGGGCGCTCTGCTCGCCCGCGTACTCGTCGTCACCGGAGTCGCCGTCGGAGTCGGCGGACTCACCACGGCGCCTACGACGGCCACCGCGACGGCGGCGCCGACGCGAACCGGGGCCCTCGTCACCGTCGTCGTCCGTGTCGGTGTCGGCGGTGTCCTCGGTGGACTCGTAGGCGTCGTCGACGCCTTCCGTCTCCTCCGGCTCCTCGACCACGACGGGCGCGGCGGCCACGGGCTCGTCGTCGTTACGGCCACGACGGCGGCGACGGCGCGGGGTGGGCTCCTCGACGACGGTCTCGGCGACCGGGGCGGCCTCGACGACCTCCTCCTCGACCTCCTCGATCTCCTCGGCCGCTTCGGCGGCAGCCGCGGCGGCGGCCCGCTCGGGCGTCTGGAACATCGGCTCGGTGAAGACGGGCGCCTGGAACACGGCGACCGCGGGACGCCTGGGACGCCGTCCACCCTCGCTGTCGCCGTTCCCGACAACGGGCGCGGGCGCGGAGAACCCGACGGCGGCCTTACGGGCGACCCGGCGCCGTCCGCGACGCGGCGAGGCGTCCTCGGCGGCGGGCTCGGGCTCGACGACCTCGGCGGCCACCGCGACGGGCGCGGGCGCCTCTTCCACGGGGGCGGCCTGGACGGCGGCCTCGGGCTCGGGCGTGGAGACGCGGCGCGTGGCCCGGCGACGGGTACGCGGAGCGGGCGCGGCCTCCTCGACGGCGGCGGGCGCTTCGGCGGCCACACTCTCGTCGCTCGCCTTGCCGTTCTTCTCGCCCTGCTCGCCGCTCTCCTCGGCAGTCGGGGCGGACACGGCGGCGGTCACGGCAGGTTCCTCGGCCGCCTCGGCGGCCTGGGCGGGCGCACCTGCGGGCGCCGACGCGCGCCGGGTGGCCCGGCGGCGGGTACGAGGAGCGGGCGCCTCGGCGGCCACGGCTTCCTCGGTGTTCTGAGCGGCCTCCACGGCCTTCTCCGCGACCTGGTCGGCCTCGGCGGCCGGTATGGCCGGCGCCGTGGTCTCGGCCGCGGGGGCGGTCTCCGCGACAGGCGGTCCCGCGGGGCGGGACGCGGCGCGGCGCCGACGGCGCGGCGGCAGGGTGTCGCTGGGGGTGTCGTGTGCGGAACCCTCGGTGGGCTCCGAAGCGGGTTCGGTCGGTTCGAGCATGCGGGCGGTTCTCCCGTCAGGCTCCCGGGCGCCGCACCTGGTCCGGCTTGGATGCCGGTGACGTCCGCGGCTCGCGCAGTGCGCGGTGCCGCCGTCCGGGGCGCGGGCGCCGCACGGGAGCTCTCTAGTGTCCTGTCTCGCCGGTTCCGTAAGCCATGTTGCGTACGGCCTGGCGAAAGTCTTGTGGTCGGTGCGCTGCCCGACCCAGGTGGCTCCCGAGTACGAGGGCGGCGCTACGACGTGCGTCCCTTCGCGGGACCTTCCTTACGCCGGCGCCTGCGACGCGGCGGCAGTCGGAGTGGCCATGGAGAGGGCCACCGCTGCCTCGCGGTCGGGCGCGAGCGGGTCGGTCACCGTGCCGGTCTCTTCATCGAACAGCCCCTGCGCCAGCCTGGTCACCCCTGCGGGGACCGGCGGCGCCAGGTCGGCCACGGCGCGAAGACCGGACAGGACGTCGTCGGGTCGAACGGCAGGCGTCACGTGCCGAACAACCAGCCGCAGTATCGCACAGGGCTGGACCACAGGCCTATCAGCCTGTGGACTGTGCGTCTCATCACCTGGTTCAGCGCCTGTTTCGAACGCCTCCAGGCCCGCGACCGCGCCCCGGGCATCGAAGGTTCGCATGCCGTTCTTGGCGAGGCGCTGGACCTCGACCGTCTCGGCGGCGTTGAAGAGGTCGACGGCGCGGCGCGCTTCCTCGGGCGCCACTCCGTCCAGCCGCAGCTCCCACACGGAAGCCGTGAGCCGGTCGGCGAGCCCGGAGGTCCGGGCCTCGACCGCGTCGACGATGTCGAGCCCGGTGGGCAGCGACTCGTCGAGCAGCTCGCGCAGCTTGTCGGGATCGCGCGCTTCGGTGAGCGCGATCTCCAGGTACTCCGCCTCGCTGCCCGTGCCGGTGGCTGCGGCATTGGCGTACGACACCTTCGGATGCGGTGTGAACCCCGCCGAGTAGGCCATCGGCACCTCGGCACGGCGCAACGCACGCTCGAAAGCGCGCTGGAAGTCACGGTGGCTGGTGAACCGGAGGCGGCCACGCTTGGTGTAGCGCAGTCGGATGCGCTGCACCGTCGGCGCGGGCGGCGGGCCTTCGGGCTGTCGCTTGCCCAGTGGAGTCAGTCCTTCGTGAGTGCGGTCGTACTGCTACCTAGAGTACGTCCGTCGGCGCTCGCTGGTTCCCGCCGGTCCACGGCGACCGCTTCCTTCGGCTCCCCGAAGAACATCCGCCTGACGTCGGCCCGCGCCTGCCGCGCCGAGTCGCGCGCGGCGGCGAGCGCCTGCCGGGTGACGCGTCCCACACTGCGCGCGGCCTCTGCGGCGGGCCGCAGCACGGCGTCCCGTACGAAGTGCCCGACCGGCGTCAGCACCGTCCGGTACGCCCAGCGCACGGGCTCCACGAAGATCCACCGAAGGAGGGTCCCCAGGAACCGTCCGACGGCGAGCGAGATGTGCCCGGCGATGCGCCAGGCGTGCCCGAGCGCGGACCAGACCTCGCGCCCGACGACGGCGAGGACGCGTCCGACGGGCGTCAGGACCCAGCGCCACAGGGCGAGCGCGGGCAGGACGAGGAGCAGGCGCAGCAGCCAGTACAGGACGAACCCGATCCCGGTGCAGACCATGCCGACCACCCACGCGATCCCCTGGACACACCAGGCGACGGCCTTGCCGACCGGCGTGAGGACCCACTCGTACAGCCACCGCGCGGGTACGACGACCAGGTACCGCACAAGCCAGGCGGCCACGGCGTACAGGCCGAGCCCGAGGGCCGACGCGCCCGCACCGAGTCCCTTGAGCACCCACAGCACCGCGTGCCCCACCGGCGTGAGCACGCGCGCGTAGACCCAGCCCAGGCCGGCGCCGATGCCCCGGCACACCCAGCCGAGCCCCGCGCCGATGCCCCGGCAGATCCAGGCGAGCCCGTGCCCGAGCGGCGTCAGGACGTGCCGGAAGAGCCACACCAGGGGGACGACGACCAGCACCTTCCCGAGCCAGCCAAGGGCCATGGCCAGGGGTGTGACGACGTACCGCCACAGCGCGACGAAGGGCCAGACGAGGACGGCCCACGCGACCCAGGACAGCGCTCGCCCGAGAGGCCGCAGCACCGTGTCCATGAGGAGGCGCCAGCCGACGACGAGCCCGTCCCACACCATCCGCACCGGCACGACCAGCACGAGCACGACGATCCGCACGGGGATGCGGATCGCGACGACGAGACACCCTTCGGGCTGCCGTCCGGGCTGCCGTGTCTCGACCTTCGTGGCCGGTTTCTCCAGATCCATACCGACGTAGACGCGCCAACCCCCCGTCCGGATGCGGTGTATCCGAAAAGTGATCAAGACGAGGGACAACGGCACTAAACCTCCGACTTCTCCCCCCACCTTTCCCCCACCTTTCCCCGCCACCTCTCCCCGGCGTGCCCCGCTGCGAGAATGCGCGCATGCCGACGTCGAACGCGCTGGACCCGAACAGGCTTGCCGAGTACTGCGCTTCGACCCTGGACGAGCACGACTGCCCGTCGGCCTCGGTCGCCGTGGTCGAACACGGCAAGGTGACCCTGGCCGAGGCGTACGGCCTCGCGGACGTCACCGCACACCGCCCCGCCACCCCCGAAACCGTCTACGCCCTGGCCTCGATCACCAAGCCCATGACGGCGACGGCGATCTGCGTCGCGGCCGACGAGGGCCTGCTGGACCTGGACGCCCCTGTGCCGGTACCGGGCGACCACCCGTGGCCGGACCCGACAGCGCGCCAACTCCTCCAGCACCGAGGCGGCTTCGGCGCGCACTACGACTTCCACTACGGCGACCCCGCCACCGGCACCCGCGTCGACCCGACCCCGTACGCGAGACTGCACCGCCCTCCGGGCACCGCCTTCGAGTACGCCAACCTCGGCTACCGGGCCCTGGGCCGGCTGCTGGAGACGGCATCGGGCCAAGGGCTCGCGGACTTCGTACGGGAGCGGGTGTTCGAGCCCCTGGGCCTGGGCGCCCTCCACCTGGGCCCCGCCTACCCCGGCCCGGCCCCCTCCGCGACCCGCTACACGACCGCCGGACGCGCCTATCCGCCGTACTGCGACACCAGCCACCCCGGCGCCACCCTGGGCTGGGCTCCCGCAGCCCAACTGGCCCTGTTCGCCCAGTCGTACGACCGCCTGCTGAGTCCGGAGACGGCGGCGGCCGTCCGTACGGCGGGCGGCCAGGTCAACCCGGGCCTCGGCTACGGGCTCGGCTGGTGCCTGTCGCTCGGCGCCGGTCCCCTGGTGCAGAGCCACGGCGGCGGGATGGGCGGAGTCGCGGCGATCGTCGTGACCGTGCCCGAGCGACGGCTGTCGGTGTCGGTACTGACCAACAGCACGAACAAGGCGGCCCGCGACAGCATCACCAACCACCTCCTCACCACACTGCTTCCCGACCACTCCCCCGAGTCGATCTCCCCCGCCCCGGACGACCCCGTACGCCCCCTGAACCTCCCAACTCCCCGCTGGGAAGGCACGATCAGCACCCCGGAGGGAGAGATCCCGCTGTCACTGACGGTCTCCCCGGAGGAGGCCCGGGCCCGCCTGCACGTGAACGACGAGACGACAGAAGCCCCGGCGACCGCATCACGTGACTGGTCCTTCCAGGCGACCTTCCCCTTCCAACTCCCCACCACGGACGCCCGAATGAACAGCCCGGTCTTGTCCCTCCAACTCCGCCACGGCCGCGACGGCACCCTGAGCGGCGTGGCGCTGGCGCACAAGTCCGGTGACGCGGAAGGCCTGTTGGGCAATCTGCTCACGCACCCCTGCCGACTGCGCGAGGCTGCTTGACTGCCCCCATGACGAAGACTCTCGGTGCCCCCAGGCCCGACCAGGCGTCCTACATGCTGCGCGCCGCCGCCGAGGACGCGGGACGGACGTACAAGCGACACCTGCTCGACCTGCTGGACCTCCGCCCGGGCCACACCGTCCTGGACGTCGGCTGCGGCCCCGGCACCGACCTCCCGGCGCTGGCGGAACGGGTCGGCCCGACCGGCCGGGTCATCGGCGTCGACCAGGACCCGGCGATGCTGGCGACGGCCCGCGAACGCGCCGCCGCCATCGGCACGGTGGAGATCCGGGAGGCGGACGCACACGCCCTGCCGGTCGCCCCCGGCACGGTGGACCGAGCCAAGATCGACCGGGTCCTGATGCACGTACGCTCCCCCGAGGCCGTACTGACCCAACTCCACACCGCCACCCGCCCCGGCGCCCTCGTCGGCCTGGCGGAACCCGACTGGGACACCCTGGCGGTGGACGCGGCCGACCTGGAGACGAGCCGCGCCTTCACCCGCTACACCACCGAGAAGGTGGTCCGCCACGCCACGATCGGCCGCAGCCTGGCCCGCCTGGCGACCAGGGCGGGCTTCCACATCGAGACGACGACCGCGACGACCCCGGTCTTCACGGACTTCACCGCCGGCGACCACACCCTGGGCCTGGGCCGGAACATGCAACAGGCCATCGCGGAGGGCCACATCGACAAGACGGCGGGCGAGACCTGGTTCAACGGCCTCGCCCACGGTCCCTTCTACGCGTCGTTCACCCTGGTGACGGTGGTGTGCTCGCGCCTGTGACCTCGGCAGAGGTCCGATGACCAACCACGACAGCTACGGCACCAGCACTCACACCACTGGCAGTTGGCCCGGCTGTTCGCCGACAGCGCCTGCGGACGCGTCGAGATCCAACCCAACGCCATCCCCGGAGACGACGCCCAGGACAGCCATTGATCCACTTCGACGAGGCGTTGTCAGAGGCATACGGCAACCTGGCCCCATGAACAGCTCGAACGACACGGCACCCACACGCCGCACGCAGCCGGAGCTCAACTGGGTTGCATCCATGGGTGGCCCGCTCATCGTCATACCGGTATCGGCGTTGCAGGAGTGGAGCGGCTGCACGGAAGCCGGAATGATCATCGGCGACACCGATGACCCGGACGACTACGACCGCGCATGCGCGGTGGAAGACCTCGCTGCTGTGATCGACGTGGGCCCGGCCGGCGCGCAAGCCCTTGTCCTGGGTGATGAGTCGGCCAGGACCTGCTATCTGCCCGAACGAAGAGCTTTCGTGCGCCGACTCGCCGCGGACTCCGACACAGAACTCCTCGTGGCCGCCGAGAGGCTGCTGGACAACCCCACCACCGCGTGGGAGGCGGCGGGGGTATGGGAAACGGATGGCCCGGCGATGCTCATGGACTCCGCCGAGGCCGGAGCGGATCTCGATCGGCCGTACCCCGACCGCCCCGAACTGCCAGAACAAGCCCCTGTGGCTGTACCGGCAGGCCGCTGGATCGTCCGAGCGGTCCACGTGACCAGCGAGTTTCCTTGGGTGGGCGTGGTCCAGCTCGTTCCGGAACGAGGCGCCGACGTCTCCGCGTCAACGCCGGACAGCTCACCCCGTCCGTAGTCAGTCCTCAGGCCCGCCGGCCAACAGGCTCCAGGAGCTTCCAGCCCTCAGACCCACTCCAACTCACTCACGTCAGTGCACGTGCCCGCTGATCGCAGCGTCCGTCTTGACCGTCAGCGGCAGCAGCTTCTTGCCCGTAGGACCGATCTGAATGCTCGTGTCCAGGGCAGGACACACCCCACAGTCGAAGCAAGGCGTCCACCGGCAGTCCTCGACCTCGGTCTCGTCGAGGGAGTCCTGCCAGTCCTCCCAGAGCCAGTCCTTGTCGAGGCCCGAGTCGAGGTGGTCCCAGGGCAGGACCTCCTCGTACGTGCGTTCGCGCGTCGTGTACCAGTCGACGTCCACGCCGAACTCAGGCAGCGTCTTCTCCGCGCAGGCCATCCAGCGGTCGTACGAGAAGTGCTCGCGCCAGCCGTCGAAACGGCCGCCGTCCTCGTACACCGCGCGGATCACCGCGCCGATGCGGCGGTCGCCGCGGGACAGCAGTCCCTCGACGATGCCGGGCTTGCCGTCGTGGTAGCGGAAGCCGATCGAGCGGCCGTACTTCTTGTCGCCGCGGATCTTGTCCCGGAGCTTCGTGAGGCGCGCGTCCGTGTCCGCCGCCGAGAGCTGCGGGGCCCACTGGAAGGGGGTGTGCGGCTTGGGGACGAAGCCGCCGATCGAGACCGTGCAGCGGATGTCGTTCATGCCGGAGGCCTTGCGGCCCTCGGCGATCACGTTCATCGCCATGTCGGCGATCTGGAGGACGTCCTCGTCGGTCTCCGTCGGCAGGCCGCACATGAAGTACAGCTTCACCTGGCGCCAGCCGTTGCCGTACGCCGTGGAGACGGTCCGGATCAGATCCTCCTCCGAGACCATCTTGTTGATGACCTTGCGCATGCGTTCCGAGCCGCCCTCGGGGGCGAAGGTCAGACCCGAGCGACGGCCGTTGCGCGTCAGTTCGTTCGCCAGGTCCACGTTGAACGCGTCCACGCGGGTCGACGGGAGCGACAGGCCGATCTTGTCCTCGGTGTAGCGGTCCGCGAGCCCCTTCGCGATGTCGCCGATCTCCGAGTGGTCCGCCGAGGAGAGGGAGAGCAGACCGACCTCCTCGAAGCCGGTCGCCTTCAGGCCCTTCTCCACCATGTCGCCGATGCCCGTGATCGAGCGTTCACGGACCGGGCGGGTGATCATGCCCGCCTGGCAGAAGCGGCAGCCGCGGGTGCAGCCGCGGAAGATCTCGACCGACATCCGCTCATGAACGGTCTCGGCGAGCGGGACCAGCGGCTGCTTGGGGTAGGGCCACTCGTCCAGGTCCATGACCGTGTGCTTGCTGACCCGCCACGGGACGCCGGACCTGTTCGGTACGACTCGGGCGATCCGGCCGTCCGGCAGGTACTCCACGTCGTAGAACGCCGGGATGTAGACGCTGCCCGTCCTCGCGAGGCGGAACAGGACCTCCTCGCGACCGCCCGGCCGGCCCTCGGCCTTCCAGGCGCGGACGATGTCCGTCATGTCGAGGACGGCCTGCTCGCCGTCGCCGATGATCACCGCGTCGACGAAGTCGGCGACGGGCTCGGGGTTGAAGGCAGCGTGGCCGCCGGCCAGCACGATCGGGTCGTCGATCGTGCGGTCCTTGGACTCCAGCGGGATGCCCGCCAGGTCCAGCGCCGTCAGCATGTTCGTGTAGCCCAGCTCCGTGGAGAAGGACAGCCCGAACACGTCGAAGGCCCCGACCGGACGGTGGCTGTCCACCGTGAACTGCGGCACGTGATGCTCGCGCATCAGCGCTTCCAGGTCCGGCCACACGCTGTACGTGCGCTCGGCGAGGACGCCCTCACGTTCGTTCAGTACCTCGTAGAGGATCATGACGCCCTGGTTGGGCAGCCCGACCTCGTACGCGTCCGGGTACATGAGCGCCCAGCGGACGTCGCACTCCTCCCAGACCTTGACCGTGGAGTTCAGCTCGCCGCCCACGTACTGGATCGGCTTCTGCACATGCGGGAGCAGGGCTTCGAGCTGTGGGAAAACCGACTCGGCAGACATCGCGGCGTTACCTTCGTGAGCTGACGGGGATGACCACCAAGCGTAACCTGCCCGGAGGACTCCCCCCGCCCGGATGAAATCAGGCCCTAAACCTCCATCGAGCCCTGAATCGTCGCCCATTCCTGGGGCAGCGCCTCCTCCACCCGCTCGGCCCGCCGCTCCTCCCGCCCGTACAGCAGCCCGTACGTGAAGGTGTCCTCCCCCGCCGTGTGCGCCGCGGCCGACAGCTCGCCCAGCGTCGTACGGACCATGTAGCTGTCCTGGTGGTCGCCGAGCAGGCTCTGCAGGGCCTTCATCGACCTGACGAGCGACTTGGCCGGGGCGCCGAGCGCGGGGCCCGCCGTCTCGGCGGCGTACCGGGTGCGCTTGGCCTTCTTGCGGGCCTCGTGCAGCCCGAGGTCGCGGTCGGTGCCGGGCGGCTGTGCCATGCCCTCGTCGATCAGCGCGGCCACCTTCGCGAAGTCCTTGCGTACGGCCTTGGCGAGCACCTTCTCCGGGTCCTTCGCCGCCGACTTCAGCAGCGGGGGGCCGGTGACCACGGCGTCCAGGGTGTCGAGGAGGGTCAGATAGCGGGCCGAGTCCAGCACCCCGAGCAGTCGGCTGCGCGCTCCGCCGTACTCGGCCGTCGACCAGGCCGCCAGCCGCTCGTGGACCGGGCCGTGGACGAGGGCGGGGGGCAGTTCGCCGACGGCCGCGTCCAGCCGTTCGGCCAGTACCTCCTGGTCGCGGCCCACGCCCAGCTCGCCTGCGAGCCACTTCAGCTCGTCGCCGATCGGGTCGGTGACCTCCCGGTCGAGCACCTCGCGGAACGACTTGAAGGTGCTGCGCAGCCGCCGGGTGGCGACCCGCATGTCGTGCACGGACTCCTCGGTGTCCTGGCGCACGGCCGGGTCGAGGTCGACGATGGCGTCCCGCTGCGCGCGGACATAGGCAAGGACATGGTCCCCGGCGGTGACGGGCTCGCCGGGCTCCTCCTCGGGCCGGGGCCGCCCGCCCTTGGTCTCGGCGAGCGCCCGCGCCAGCTTCGACGCGGACTTCGACGGCCGTACGCCCGCCTTGCGCAGCCGCTTCTCCACCTTGTCCAGGAAGCGGGTGTCGCCGCCGTCGGCCAGCTCCACCTCGATCTCGGTCCACTGGGCGGTGCCGTCACCGCCGAACAGCCGCTCCGCCCGTACGGTGTCCACGCCGACCTCGGCGAGCTGCTTGCCCTCCGCGTCGACGAGGTCGCGCACGTCCCGCGCGGAGCGCAGCCGGACCACGGGCACAAGCTGCCCCTCACGGACCCGGGCGCGGACCAGCCCGGCGAGTTCCTCGGGGACGGTGTCGGAGAGCGGGACCTGGATCTCGTCCCGTACGCCCGGGCCGACCGGGAGTTTGAGGTGCCAGCCGGCGTCGGAGCCGCCGGTGCGGCGGCGCAGGGTGATCGACGCGGAGGCGAGGCGCAGGTCCGAGGTGTCGTAGTAGGTCGCGTCCAGTTCGGCGGTGCCCTTGTCGAGGACGTCCGCGACCCCGGAGACACCGGTCAGGTCGGGCAGCCCGCTGTCGTCGGATTCGTACTTCCGCTCGATTTCCCGCTTTGTGTCCGCCATGAATTGAATCTAGTCACGATTCGACGCCGACGGCAGTCCCCAAAGGTCGCTCATTGGCCATCCGGGACACCTTCGCCGTTCGCTCGAAGGTCGCCCGGACGTCACCCACCAGCAACCTCTACGCCGACATGGGTCTCTGCACCCGGATCGACTGCAACAGCCCCACCGCCACCCACACGGCGAACATCGACGATCCTCCGTAGGACACGAAGGGCAGTGGCAGACCGGCGACCGGCATGATCCCCAGGGTCATCCCGATGTTCTCGAACGACTGGAACGCGAACCACGCGATGATCCCGGCGGCGACGATCGTGCCGTACAGCTCGGTCGTCTCGCGGGCGATCCGGCAGGCCCGCCACAGCACCACGCCGAGGAGCAGGATGATCAGGCCCGCGCCGACGAAGCCCAGCTCCTCCCCCGCCACCGTGAACACGAAGTCCGTCTGCTGCTCCGGGACGAACTGGCCGGTCGTCTGCGAGCCGTGGAACAGACCCGTGCCCGTCAGACCGCCCGAACCGATCGCGATCCTCGCCTGGTTGGTGTTGTAGCCGACGCCGGACGGGTCCAGCTCCGGGTTGGCGAAGGCGGCGAAGCGGTTGATCTGGTACTCGTCGAGGACGCCGAGCTGCCAGATCAGCACCGCGCCGAGCCCGCCCGTGCCCAGGAGGCCGAAGATCCAGCGGTTGGAGGCACCGGAGGCGAGCAGCACCCCGAGCACGATGATGACCATGACCATGACCGACCCGAGGTCGGGCATCAGCATGACGATCATCATCGGTACGGCGGCCAGGCCCAGCGCCTGGAGGACCGTGCGGTGGTCGGGGTAGAGCTTGTCGCCCGCGTCGACCCGGGCGGCCAGCAGCATCGCCATGCCCAGGATGATCGTGATCTTCACGAACTCCGAGGGCTGGAGCGAGAAGCCGCCGCCGAGCACGATCCACGCGTGGGCGCCGTTGACGGTCGCGCCGAGCGGGGTCAGCACCACCAGGATCAGGAAGACCGAGAGGCCGTAGAGGATCGGGACCGCGGTGCGCAGGGTGCGGTGGCCGAGCCAGACCGTGCCGATCATCAGACAGAACCCGATGCCGGTGTTCATCAGGTGCCGGATCAGGAAGTAGTACTGGTCGCCCTGGTTGATCTCGGTGCGGCTGCGGGTCGCCGAGTAGACCAGGATCGCGCCCATGAAGGACAGCGCGAGCGCGGACAGCAGTATCGGCCAGTCCAGCCTGCGGGCCAGCGAGTCGCGGGCCAGCAGCCGGGACAGGGACGAGCGCTCGGGGCCGTAGCCGGAGACGGAGAAGGTGTTCGCGCCGGTCATGTCGTCGTCGTCCTTCGCATGCCGCGCGTACTCCGCCCGCGCCCGCGTCTACGGCCGCCCCGGGCTCGGCGGGCGCTGCGGTTGGTGCGTGTCCCCTCCGAGGCGACCGTGGCCGGCGGCAGCTGGCCGCCCGCGACGACGAGGGTCTCGTCGGTGGCCTTCGGCGGGACGTACGGCTTGATCTTCGGGGCGTCGATCGAGCCGTCCGACTCGATCTTCGGCAGGGTCTTCTGCGGGGTGGGCAGCAGCGCCTTCCTGCTGTCGATCTTGCCGTCCGGGGAGACGCCGTACAGAGCCTCGTATATTTTCCGGACGGCCGGTCCGGAGGCCCCGGAGCCCGTACCACCCTGGGAGATCGTCATGACGATCGTGTAGTCCTTGGTGTACGTCGCGAACCACGAGGTGGTCTGCTTGCCGTAGACCTCGGCCGTACCCGTCTTGGCGTGCATCGGGATCTTGTCCTGCGGCCAGCCGCCGAACCGCCAGGCCGCCGAACCACGGGTGACGACCCCTTCGAGGGCACCGTCTATGTCCTTCAGCGTCGCCTTGGAGATCGGCAGCTTGCCGTGCGACTTGGGCTTGATCGTCTGGACGGACTTGCCGTCGGCGCTGACGACCGCCTTGCCGACCGTCGGGTCGTACAGCGTGCCGCCGTTGGAGATCGCCGAGTAGATCGTCGCCATCTGTATCGGCGTGACGAGGATGTCGCCCTGTCCGATGGAGTAGTTGACGGAGTCACCGGCGCGCATGAGGTTGCCTTCGAGGCAGTTCTCGTAGGCGATCTGCTGGGCGTAGGTGCCGCCCTTCTTGCCGTACTTGCACCAGGAGGCCTTGTTGGCCTTCCAGTAGTCCTGCTTCCACTTGCGGTCGGGGACGCGGCCGGAGACCTCGTTGGGGAGGTCGATGCCGGTCACGGCGCCGAGGCCGAAGTCGTGGGCGGTGGTGTAGAACCAGTTCTTCGCGTTCTTGTTCGGCTTCAGTCCGCCGTCCTTCGCCCACTGGTCGTGGGCGAGACGGTAGAAGACGGTGTCGCAGGAGACCTCGATGGCGCGGCCGAGGCTGATCGGGCCGTACCCCTTGGACTCGTAGTTCTTGAAGACCTGGCCGCCGATCGAGTACGAGCTGGAGCAGTCGTAGTTCCCGTCGAAGGGGTAGCCCGCGTTGACCGCCGCCGAGGTCGAGATGACCTTGAAGATCGAGCCGGGGGCCGCCTGGCCCTGGATCGCCCGGTTGAGCAGCGGGTAGTTGGAGTTCTTGCCGGTCAGCTTGGCGTAGTCCTTGGCGGAGATGCCGCCGACCCAGGCGTTCGGGTCGTAGGTCGGGTTGGACGCCATCGCGACGACCCGGCCCGTCTTGGCCTCCATGACGACGACCGCGCCCGCGTCGGCCTTGTAGTTCTCGTTGGTGTTGTCGTCGAACCCCTTGCGGGCTTCCTTCATCGCGTCGTTCAGCTCGTACTCCGCGACCCGCTGGACGCGGGCGTCGATGCTGGTGACGAGGTTGGAGCCGGACTGGGCGGGGTCGGCCTCGGCGGTACCGATGACGCGGCCGAGGTTGTCGACCTCGTAGCGGGTGACGCCTGCCTTGCCGCGCAGTTCCTTGTCGTACTCGCGCTCAAGGCCGGACCGGCCGACCTGGTCGGAGCGCAGGTAGGGCGAGTCGGTGTCCTGCGCCTTGGTGATCTCCTCGTCGGTGACCGGGGAGAGATAGCCGAGGACCTGGGCGGTGTTGGAGCCGCCGGGGCCGGCATACCGGCGTACGGCCTCGGGCTCGGCGGTGATGCCGGGGAAGTCCTCGGAGCGCTCGCGGATCTGGAGGGCCTGGCGGGCGGTGGCCTCGTCGGTGATCGGGATCGGCTGGTACGGCGAGCCGTTCCAACAGGGCTGGGGCGTCTTGGCGTCGCACAGGCGGACCTTGTCCTGGACGTCCTTGGGCTTCATGCCCAGGACCCCGGCGAGCTTGGTGAGGACGGCTTCGCCGTCGTCCGCCATCTTCAGCAGTTCGGTGCGGGACGCGGAGACGACCAGCCGTGTCTCGTTGTCCGCGATCGGCACCCCGCGCGCGTCCAGGATCGAACCGCGGACCGCGGGCTGCACGACCTGCTGCACATGGTTGCCGGACGCCTCCTTGGCGTAGGCGTCGCCCTCGCGGATCTGGAGGTACCACAGCCGGCCGCCGAGCGTGCCGAGCAGGGAGAGGACGAGGATCTGGATCACGACGAGCCGGATCTGGACGCGTGGCGTCCGGCCGGTCTCGGGAATGTTGGTCACTGGTGCTGCCTCCCCCTCTCAGAGCGCCGACGAGTGTGGCGTGGCTGTGCGTGGCGTAGACGTGTGTGGTGCAGACGTGTGTGGCTTGGTCGTGCGTGATGCGGGCGTGTGTGCGTGTACGAATGATGAACGGGCGACCTGTGAGGCCGCGTTCCGCCCCGGCGAACCCGTTCGAGTGAACTCACCCGTGGTCACAGGCGCTTGACCCCCTTGATGCGGCCGGCCCGGGCCGCCTTCGACCTGGCCGCCTTCACCTTGAGGCCGCCGCGCTGGCTGCCGATGCGCAGTCCGGTACCGGAGGAGAGCCAGCCCGAGGAGATGTCGCTCTTCTTGGCCGAGGAGTTGGCCTCGGCGAGCGGGTCGTTCTCCGCTCTGCGGGCCAGGAACATGATGCCGGGGACCACGAAGGGCGCGAGCAGCAGGTCGTAGAGCGCGGCCGTGAACAGCAGGCTGGTGAGGCCGACATTGCGGGCGGCGGTGTCGCCGACGAGGGCGCCGACACCGGCGTACAACAGGGTCGTGCCGACGGCGGCGGCGACCACGACGGCCATCGGTCCTGTCGCCGACTTGAGCTGCCCGTTCTCGGGTTTGACGAGACCCGCCAGATAGCCGATGACGCACAGCACGAGGGCGTAGCGGCCGGCCGCGTGGTCGGCGGGCGGGGCGAGGTCGGCGAGGAGTCCGGCGCCGAACCCGACGAGCGCGCCGCCCACATGGCCGTACACCAGGGCAAGGCCGAGGACGGTCAGCAGCAGCAGGTCGGGGACGGCGCCCGGGAGGTGCAGGCGGGCGAGGACGCTCACCTGGACCACCATGGCGACGACCACCAGGGTGACGGAGAGGAGCATCCGGTTGAAACGCATCAGGGAGTTCAGCTCCTACTGCTCTTGCTGGAACTGGCCGTCGGCCGCCGGCGCGGACGGGGTCACCGTGACGGTGACCGTCGGTGTGGGCGTCGGCTTCGGCTTGGCCGGGAGGACGGTGTCGCGCGGGTCGGTGCGCGGGGCCTCGACGACGACACCGACGATGTCGAGCTTGGTGAAGCCGACGAACGGCGTGACGTAGATCGTGCGGGTCAGATCGCCGCCGGACGGATCGACCCGGGACACGACACCCACGGGTACGCCGGGCACGAACGGCTTGTCGGCCTGCGAGCCGAAGGTGACGAGCCGGTCGCCCTTGCTCACCTTGGCCTTGCCGTTGAGGAGCTGGACGCGCAGCGGCCGGTCGCCCTGGCCCGAGGCGAAGCCCAGTTCGTCGCTGCCCTCCATGCGCGTGCCGACGGTGAAGTCGGGGTCGTTGGCGAGCAGCACGGTCGAGGTGCCGGGGCCGACGGTGGTGACGCGGCCGACGAGTCCGTCGCCGTTCAGCACGGTCATGTCGCGGGTGACGCCGTCGTTCGCGCCGATGTCGATGGTGACCGTCCAGGAGAAGCCCTGGGCCGCTCCTATGGCGATGACCTCGGCGCCCTTGATGCCGTACTGCCCGGCACCGGCCGACTTGAGCATCTTGTCGAACTGGCCGAGACGGCTGCGGTTGCGGTCGTCGCTGCCGAGACGGGCCTTGAGCGCCGCGTTCTCGTTCTCCAGCGTGGCGAGCCGGTCGTGGCGGTCACCGGAGTCGCGTACGGCGGAGACCGCGTCGCCGACCGGGTCGACCACGGTGGCCACCCCGTCCTCGACCGGCCCGAAGACGGCTGCCGCGGCCTGCCGGGCACCGTCGACCGGTGAGTCCTCCCCACCGCGGATGTCCACCGTGATCAGCGCGAACGCGATCGCGATCAGCAGCACCAGGAGCAGCCGGCTCTCTCGTGTGTCCCTCACGTGCGGCGGCCGTGCCTTCCTCAAGAGAATTCTGGGGCAACAGGGTTTTGGGGGTGATCGAGTTCTTTGGGGGAGCTTATGCCTCTATACCAACGATCCGCCGCACGAGAGGAGATCATCTCGTACGGCGGAATCGAAGAGTTACGTCATCTGCGCGGCTGGGCGTCCAGGACCTGCTGGAGCGCCTCGAACTCCTCCACGCACTTGCCGGAGCCGAGCGCCACGCTGTCCAGCGGGTCCTCGGCGATGTGGATGGGCATGCCGGTCTCCCGGCGCAACCGCTCGTCGAGCCCGCGGAGCAGGGCGCCGCCGCCGGTCAGGACGATCCCGCGGTCCATGATGTCGCCGGACAGTTCGGGCGGGCACTTGTCGAGGGTGGTCTTCACGGCGTCGACGATCGCGTTGACCGGTTCTTCGATGGCCTTGCGCACTTCGGCCGCGGAGATCACGACGGTCTTGGGCAGCCCGGAGACAAGGTCCCGGCCGCGGATTTCGGTGTGTTCGTCGTTGTCGAGGTCGTACGCCGAACCGATCGTGATCTTGATCTGTTCGGCAGTCCGCTCACCCAGCAGAAGGGAGTACTCCTTCTTGATGTGCTGGATGATCGAGCTGTCCAGTTCGTCACCCGCGACGCGGATGGACTGGGCGGTGACGATGCCGCCGAGGGAGATGACCGCGACCTCCGTGGTGCCGCCGCCGATGTCCACCACCATGTTGCCCGTGGCCTCGTGGACCGGCAGGCCGGAGCCGATGGCCGCGGCCATGGGCTCCTCGATGATGTGCACCTGGCGTGCGCCGGCCTGGGACGAGGCCTCGATGACGGCGCGGCGCTCGACGCCCGTGATGCCCGAGGGCACACAGACGACGACACGGGGACGGGCGAGATACCGCCGCTTGTGAATCTTCAGAATGAAGTAGCGGAGCATCCGCTCGGTGATCTCGAAGTCGGCGATGACGCCGTCCTTGAGCGGGCGCACGGCAACGATGTTGCCGGGCGTCCTACCGATCATCTTCTTCGCTTCCGATCCGACCGCGAGAATGCCACCGGTGTTGGTGTTGATCGCGACGACGGACGGCTCGTTGAGTACGATCCCGCGACCCCTGACGTACACCAGCGTGTTGGCGGTCCCGAGGTCGACAGCCATGTCACGGCCGATGAACGACATTGAGTTCCCCATCAGGATTCGTCTGGCCTTCCCAAGTTGAAGCGTGCGAGGGCTTTGCTTCGGGACGGCGAAGTGGGTGCGGGTGGCGTGAAGGCTTACATCGTAGTCTCGCCTGCACGAACACCGCGCGAGGGTCTTCGCCATTGTCAGCATGCGATGTGCCGTCTCGCTTCTGGAGACGGGCGTTCGGGGGTAGGCGTTCCCCCGATCGGCACGCATATGCCGGAGGACGGCCGGTTTTCGACGGCCGTCCCAGGTCAGACAATCCTCGGGCATCCGGGTGAGGTGACGGTCCCTCAGGTACGGATCGAACAGAAACTACGCAAGAAGTTCACCGGACGGATACGCGGAAACTCAGTCGCGGCCGGGGAAGAAGATCTTCAGCTCGCGCTCGGCGGACTCCTCGGAGTCGGAGGCGTGGATCAGGTTCTCGCGGACGATCACGCCGTAGTCGCCGCGGATGGAACCGGGGGCGGCGGCGATGGGGTCGGTCGGCCCGGCGAGCGCCCGCACACCCTCGATGACCCGCTCGCCCTCGACGACCAGGGCGACGACGGGGCCGGAGGCCATGAACTCGACGAGGGGCTCGTAGAAAACCTTGCCCTTGTGCTCGCCGTAGTGCTGCTCCAGCGTCTCCTGGTCCAGGGTGCGCAGCTCCAGCGCGGTGATCCGCCAGCCGGCCTTGCGCTCGATCCGGCCGATGATCTCGCCGGTCAGGCCGCGACGGACGGCGTCGGGCTTGAGCAGGACGAGGGTGCGCTGAGTCACGGGGGTGGCTCCATTCGAGGTCACGTGTGTGCGGTGCTCAGAGGCTACAGGGCCGCCCTGCGCGGGTGTCACGCAGCGTCAGGACTGGTACTACCGGTCGACCGGGCCTGCGCGGCGAAACGGGCCTTGGCCTCGTCGATCTTGCGTCCGTAGTGCACGGACGCCCACCACAGCGCGGCGAACATCGCGCCCATGAAGAACATCGTCGGGACGATGAAGCCGGACGCGATGAGCGCGATCTGCAGGGCCCAGCCGAGCTGGATGCCGCCGGGCCGGGTGATCACACCGCAGAGCAGCACGCACAGCAGCATGGCGATGCCGCTGACCGTCCAGACGGTCGATGTGGACAGGTCGGGGTCCTTCATGGCGACGAGACCGGCGAAACCGATCACGAAGACCTCGCCGATCAGCGTCGAAGCACAGAGCGTACGCACGGGAACTCAGCCCCTCCCCAGGAGCAGTCGGGCCTCGCCGACGGTGATGACGGAGCCGGTGACGAGGACGCCGCCGCCGGAGAACTCCCCGTCCTCCTCGGCGAGGGTGACGGCGGCCTCCAACGCGTCGTCGAGACGCGGCTCGACCTGGACGCGGTCGTCGCCGAAGACCTCGACGGCGATGGCGGCCAGCTCGTCGGCGTCCATCGCGCGGTGGCTGGAGTTCTGCGTGATCACGACCTCGGCGAAGACCGGTTCGAAGGCCTCCAGCAGGCCCCTCGTGTCCTTGTCGCCGCTCGCGCCGACCACTCCGATCAGCCTGCTGAAGTCGAAGGCCTCGCCCACCGCCTCGGCCGTGGCCCGCGCGCCCGCCGGGTTGTGCGCGGCGTCGAGCACGACGGTGGGAGAGCGCCGTACGACCTCCAGCCGCCCCGGGGACGTCACCGCGGCGAACGCCTTGCGGACGGTGTCGACGTCGAGGGGCTCGGGCCGCTGGGTGCCGACGCCGAAGAACGCCTCCACGGCGGCGAGGGCGACGGCCGCGTTGTGGGCCTGGTAGCCGCCATGCAGGGGCAGGAAGATCTCCTCGTACTCCCCGCCGAGGCCGCGCAGCGACAGCACCTGTCCGCCGACGGCGACCGTGCGGCTGACGACGCCGAACTCCAGGCCCTCCCTGGCCACCGTGGCGTCCACCTCGACGGCCTTCTTCAGCAGCACCTGGGCCGCGTCGACCGGCTGCTGGGCGAGGATGACGGTCGCGTCCTGCTTGATCACGCCGCCCTTCTCTACGGCGATCTCACCCGGCGTCTCACCCAGCCGGTCGGTGTGGTCGAGGTCGATGGGCGTCACGACGGCCACATCGGCGTCGATGACGTTGGTGGCGTCCCAGGTGCCGCCCATGCCGACCTCGACGACGGCCACGTCCACGGGGGCGTCCGCGAAGGCCGCGTACGCCATGCCCGTGAGGACCTCGAAGAAGGAGAGCCGGAACTCCTGCTGGGCGTCGACCATCTCGACGTACGCCTTGATGTCGTCGTACGTCTCGACGAACCGCTCGGCGGAGATCGGCGCCCCGTCGAGCGTGATCCGCTCGGTGATCGACTGGACGTGCGGGGAGGTGTACCGGCCGGTGCGCAGGTCGAAGGCGCCGAGGAGGGCCTCGATCATGCGGGCGGTGGAGGTCTTGCCGTTGGTGCCGGTGATGTGGATCGAGGGGTACGCGCGCTGGGGCTCGCCGAGGACGTCCATGAGCGCGGCGATGCGGGTGACGCTGGGTTCCAGCTTGGTCTCGCCCCAGCGGGTGGCGAGGTCCGCCTCGACGGTGCGGAGGGCTTTGTCGACCTCGGGGTCGGCGGGGCGCCCGGGGACATCGACCTGCGGCACGCCGCCGGCCTGCGTCCGCAGGGTGCGGCTGCCTGCCTCGATGACCGCGAGGTCGGGGTCGCGGTCTGTCTCGGCGTCGATGATGTCGTCGAAAGGGTCGGTGTCGCTCACGGGGGTCAGTCTACGGAGGGGGCGCCCATGGGGTGGGGTGGTGGGGGTTTCGTTGGCGGGTGCGGGTGCGTTGTGGCTGGTCGCGCAGTTCCCCGCGCCCCTGACGGCGACGAGGGCGCCCGGAGCTTCACAGCTCCGGGCGCCCTCGTGCCGTAGAAACCCCTACGCCTGGGGCAGGCTCTCCAGCTGGGTCTGGATGCGGGTGATGTCCTCGTCCGCCTTTGTCAGGCGGGCCTTGATCTTGTCGACCACCTGGTCCGGGGCCTTTGCCAGGAAGGCCTCGTTGCCGAGTTTGGCCTCTGCCTGCTGGCGTTCCTTCTCCGCTGCCGCCAGGTCCTTCGCGAGGCGCTTGCGTTCCGCCGGGACGTCGATCGTGCCGGAGAGGTCGAGGGCGACCGTGGCGCCGGCGACCGGGAGGGTGGCCGTGGCCGCGAAGCCCTCACCCTCCGGCTGGAGGCGGAGGAGCTGGCGGATGGCCGGTTCGTGTGCGGCCAGGGGTGTGCCGTCGAGGGTGAGGCGGGCGGGGACCTTCTGGCCGTCCTTCAGGCCCTGGTCCTTGCGGAACCGGCGGACCTCGGTGACGACCCGCTGGACCAGCTCGATCTCCTTCTCGGCGGCGTCGTCGCGGAAGCCGCTGTCGGACGGCCAGTCGGCGGTGACCAGGGTCTCGCCGCCCGTCAGCGTCGTCCACAGGGTCTCGGTGACGAACGGGACGACCGGGTGCAGGACCCGCAGCATCACGTCGAGGACCTCGCCGAGGACGCGGCCGGAGACCTTCGCCTGCTCGCCGCCCGCGAAGAAGGTGGTCTTGGACAGCTCGACGTACCAGTCGAAGACCTCGTCCCACGCGAAGTGGTACAGCGACTCGCTGAGCTTCGCGAACTGGTAGTCGTCGTAGAACGCGTCGATGTCCGCCACGGTCTTGTTGAGGCGGGACAGGATCCAGCGGTCCGTCGCCGACAGCCGCTCCACGGGCGGGAGTTCGCCCTCGACCGTGGCGCCGTTCATCAGGGCGAAGCGGGTGGCGTTCCAGATCTTGTTGGTGAAGTTGCGGGACGCCTGGACCCAGTCCTCGCCGATCGGGACGTCCGCGCCCGGGTTGGCGCCCTTGGCCAGGGTGAAGCGGACGGCGTCCGAGCCGTACTTGTCCATCCAGTCGAGGGGGTCCACCGCGTTGGGGTTGGACTTCGACATCTTCTTGCCGAACTCGTCGCGGACGAGTCCGGTCAACGCGATGGTGTGGAAGGGGACTTCGCCGTCCATCGCGTAGAGGCCGAACATCATCATCCGGGCGACCCAGAAGAAGATGATGTCGTGGCCGGTGAGCAGGACGTCGGTCTTGTAGAACTTCTCCAGGTCCGGGGTCTGTTCGGGCCAGCCGAGCGTGGAGAACGGCCAAAGGCCGGAGGAGAACCAGGTGTCGAGGACGTCCTCGTCCTGCGTCCAGCCCTCGCCGGTCGGGGTCTCGTCGTCGGGGCCGACGCAGACCGTCTCGCCGTCCGGGCCGTACCAGACCGGAATGCGGTGGCCCCACCACAGCTGGCGCGAGATGCACCAGTCGTGCATGTTGTCGACCCAGTCGAAGTAGCGCTTCGACATGTCCTGCGGGTGGATCCTGACCCGGCCGTCGCGGACCGCGTCACCGGCGGCCTTGGCGAGCGGCTCGACCTTGACCCACCACTGCATCGAGAGGCGGGGCTCGACGGTCGTCTTGCAGCGGGAGCAGTGGCCCACGGAGTGGACGTACGGGCGCTTCTCGGCGACGATCCGGCCCTGCTCGCGCAGCGCGTTGACGATCGTGGAGCGGGCCTCGAAACGGTCCAGGCCCTGGAAGGGGCCGTGGACGGTGATGATGCCGCGCTCGTCCATGACGGTCATGGAGTCGAGGTTGTGGCGCTGGCCGATGGCGAAGTCGTTCGGGTCGTGGGCCGGGGTGACCTTGACCGCGCCGGTGCCGAACTCGGGGTCGACGTGGGTGTCCGCGACGACCGGGATCGTGCGGTTGGTCAGCGGGAGCTTGATCTGCTTGCCGATGAGGTGGGCGTACCGCTCGTCGTCCGGGTGGACCGCGACGGCGGTGTCGCCGAGCATCGTCTCGGCGCGGGTCGTCGCGACGACGACCGTGTCCTCGCCCTCGCCGTACTTGATGGAGACGAGTTCGCCGTCGTCGTCCTGGTAGTCGACCTCGATGTCCGAGATCGCCGTGAGACACCGCGGACACCAGTTGATGATCCGCTCGGCGCGGTAGATCAACTCGTCGTCGTACAGCCGCTTGAAGATCGTCTGGACGGCCTTGGAGAGGCCCTCGTCCATCGTGAAGCGTTCGCGGCTCCAGTCGACGCCGTCGCCGAGGCGGCGCATCTGGCCGAGGATCTTGCCGCCGTACTCCTCCTTCCACTGCCAGACCCGGTCCACGAACTCCTCGCGGCCCAGGTCGTGGCGGGACTTGCCCTCCTCGGCGAGCTGCTGCTCGACCTTGTTCTGGGTGGCGATGCCCGCGTGGTCCATGCCGGGGAGCCAGAGCGACTCGTAGCCCTGCATGCGCTTGCGGCGGGTGAGGGCGTCCATGAGCGTGTGCTGGAAGGCGTGGCCCAGGTGGAGGGAGCCCGTGACGTTCGGTGGCGGGATGACGATCGTGTACGCGGGCTTGTCGCTCTTCGCGTCGGCGGCGAAGTAACCCCGGTCCACCCAGCGCTCGTACAGCGGCCCCTCTACCTCGGCCGGCGCGTACTGGGTCGGCAGTTCGGTAGTGGGCGCTGGTGGCTGCTGCTGAGCGTTCTCGGTCACCCGGTCAGTTTAGGGGCGTCACGGCCGTGTCCCGAAACACGTTTCTTTCGTAACGGTGGCACACCCGGGGCAACTCGGGCGCCCGGCCTGCGCGAGGATGTCAGGAACACATAAGCATTCTGGAGGGGAACCCAGAGATGAGCCACAACCAGCCGGGCCCGTACGGCGAGCAGCCGCAGCAGCCCGGACCATACGGGCAGCCGGCCCAGTCGGGTCCTTACGGCCAGCCGCCCCAGGCACCTCCGGGCCCTCCGACGGCTCCCCAGCCCGGCTACGGCTACCCCCAGCAGGCGCCCCCGCAGCCGGGTTACGGCTATCCGCAGCAGGCTCCCCCGCAGCCCGGGTACGGCTATCCGCAGCAGGGCGCTCCGCAGGGTGCGCCGAACCCGTACGGCCAGCAGCAGCCGCCGTACGGCCAGGCCCCGTACGGGGTTCCGCAGCCGCCGCCCGGTGGCGGCAAGAAGAAGACCACCGCGATCGTCCTCGGGTCGGTGGCCGTCGTGGCCGCCATCGCCGTGGGGGCGTGGTTCGTGCTCGGCACCGACGGCGGCTCGGGCGGCGGGTCCGCCATCGCCGACGACGGCGCGCACAAGCTGACGGCGCCCGCGACCGTGCTCGGCGGCGAGTACAAGAAGAGCGGGGACTCGGCGGCCGACGGGCTGAGCGAGGACGAGATCAAGGACGCCGAGGCCTGGGGGGTCGAGAACCCCAAGGACATCAGCGCCGTGTACGCCTCGGGCGAGAGCCTCACCGCCAAGACCCTGATGTTCGCCGGGGTGTACGGCACGATCGACGACCCGGAAAAGGTCGTCGACGCGATGTTCGCCCAGATGAAGTCGGAGTCCGCGAAGGGCACTTCCGCCGACGACGGCAAACTCGTGGGCAGCCCGCAGGAGTTCACGCCGGCCGGCTTCGAGAACGGCATCATGAAGTGCCAGCAGATCGAGAGCACTGAGTCGGGTACGACGACGAAGATGCCGTTCTGCATCTGGGGCGACCACAGCACGCTCAGCTACGTCCTGACGTACGACCTCGCCTCGCTGGCCTCGGGCAAGGCCTCCACCATGGAGGAGGCGGCCGAACTCGCCGCCAAGCTCCGCGCGGACGTGCGCGTCAAGGCCTGACACCGGCTCCAACTGCGGAGGGGCCCCGGTCTGTTGACCGGGGCCCCTCCGCAGTCGTACGGAAATGCGCTGCTGTTACGCCGTCTTCTGCTCGCCCGGGCCGCGCCCTCGCGCGTCCCTCGGGATCAGGGTCGGGTTCACGTTCGACAGGACGACGTCCGCCGTGATGACGACCCGGGCCACGTCCTTGCGGGACGGGACCTCGTACATCACCGCCTGGAGGACCTCCTCCATGATGGCGCGCAGGCCGCGGGCGCCGGTCTGGCGCAGGATCGCCTGGTCGGCGATGGCCTCCAGGGCCTCGCGCTCGAAGTCCAGCTCCACGCCGTCGAGTTCGAAGAGGCGCTGGTACTGCTTGATGAGCGCGTTGCGCGGCTCGACCAGGATCTGGAGGAGTGCCTCGCGGTCGAGGTTGTGCACGGACGTGATGACCGGGAGGCGGCCGATGAACTCGGGGATCATGCCGAACTTCACCAGGTCCTCGGGCATGACGTCCTCGAAGCGGTCCTTCGCCTCCAGCTCCTTCTTGGAGCGGATCGTGGCGCCGAAGCCGATCCCCTTGGCACCCGCGCGGGACTCGACGAGTTTCTCCAGGCCCGCGAAGGCGCCGCCCACGATGAACAGGACGTTCGTCGTGTCGATCTGGATGAACTCCTGGTGCGGGTGCTTGCGTCCGCCCTGCGGGGGTACGGAGGCCGTGGTGCCTTCGAGAATCTTCAGCAGGGCCTGCTGGACGCCCTCGCCGGACACGTCACGCGTGATCGACGGGTTTTCACTCTTCCGCGCGACCTTGTCGATCTCGTCGATGTAGATGATCCCGGTCTCGGCCTTCTTGACGTCGTAGTCCGCCGCCTGGATCAGCTTCAGCAGGATGTTCTCGACGTCCTCGCCGACATACCCGGCCTCCGTCAGCGCCGTCGCGTCGGCGATGGCGAACGGGACGTTGAGCATGCGCGCGAGGGTCTGCGCGAGGAGGGTCTTGCCGGAGCCCGTGGGGCCCAGCAGGAGGATGTTGGACTTCGCCAACTCGATGGCGTCGTCACGGCTTTGGCCGCCGCTGTTCTCACCGGCCTGGACCCGCTTGTAGTGGTTGTACACCGCGACGGACAGGGCCTTCTTGGCCGACTCCTGACCGACCACGTACCCCTCGAGGAACTCGTAGATCTCGCGGGGCTTGGGGAGTTCCTCCCACCTGACCTCGCTGGTCTCCGCGAGTTCTTCCTCGATGATCTCGTTGCAGAGATCGATGCACTCGTCGCAGATGTACACACCGGGGCCTGCGATGAGCTTCTTGACCTGCTTCTGGCTCTTGCCACAGAACGAGCACTTGAGCAGATCGCCGCCGTCACCGATGCGTGCCACGGTGTGCTTCCCCTTCGCCTGGGAGACGCCTAGGTCCAGCGACTCCTGGTGCTGCCTTATGTCCGACGGTACCTTGCCGGGCCCCCCGTTCGGGCCCCCCTTGGCGCGGTTCACTTTGTCGTGCACCAGTCGTGCACCGAGTGGAACCGTGCCAAGGGGCGGCAGACGATACAGCTTTCACGTCTGCCGGTACGTCTACCAGTACGTCAGCGGACGCTTGCGTTGTTCATCTTGCGGGTGGAGATGATCTGATCGATCAGGCCGTACGCCAGCGCGTCCTCGGCCGTGAGGATCTTGTCGCGCTCGATGTCCTCGCGGATCTTCTCGATCGGCGTGGTGGAGTGCCTGGCCAGCATGTCCTCCAGCTGGGCACGCATCCGGAGGATCTCGTTGGCCGCGATCTCCAGGTCGGAGACCTGGCCGCGACCGGTCTCGCTGTAGGGCTGGTGGATCAGCACGCGCGCGTTGGGCAGTGCCATGCGCTTGCCCGGCGTACCGGCCGCGAGGAGGATCGCGGCGGCGGAGGCCGCCTGGCCCATGCAGACCGTCTGGACGTCCGGCTTCACGAACTGCATCGTGTCGTAGATGGCCGTGAGGGCCGTGAACGAGCCGCCGGGGCTGTTGATGTAGACCGAGATGTCCCGGTCGGGGTCCATCGACTCCAGGCACAGGAGCTGTGCCATGACGTCGTTGGCGGAGGCGTCGTCGATCTGCACGCCGAGGAAGATCACGCGCTCCTCGAAGAGCTTCGCGTACGGGTCGTACTCACGCACGCCCTGCGAGGTGCGCTCGACGAAGCGCGGGATGACGTAGCGCGATTCGGCGCTGGGGCCGGTGTACTGCGCCTGGGCGGCCTGTGCCGCCCTCGTACGGTCGTAGAGGCCGCTGCCGGGGAAGTCGTTCACGATGTCTCCTGAAAGGGGCTTAGGCGGGGGCTGGAGGGCGTTGAGGGCGCTTACACCCCTGTGCCGCCGCCGCCCGGGATGCCGGCGGCCGTGGCGATGACGTCGTCGATGAGGCCGTACGCCTTGGCCTCCTCGGGGTCGAACCAGCGGTCGCGGTCCGAGTCCCGGGTGACCTGCTCGACGGTCTGGCCGGTGTGCTGCGCCGTCAGCTCGGCCATGCGCTTCTTGGTGTGCAGCAGCCGCTCGGCGTGGATCTTGATGTCCGAGGCCGAACCGGCGAGGCCGGCGGAGGGCTGGTGGATCAGGATCTCGGCGTTCGGCAGCGCGAAGCGCTTGCCGGGTGTACCCGCGCTGAGCAGGAACTGGCCCATGGAGGCGGCGAGGCCCATGGCGATCGTCATCACGTCGTTCTTGATGAACTGCATGGTGTCGTAGATCGCCATACCGGCCGTGATCGAGCCGCCGGGGCTGTTGATGTAGAGGTTGATGTCCTTGTCCGGGTCAGCTGCGGCGAGAAGCAGCAGCTGCGCGGTGATCTTGTTCGCGATGTCGTCGTCGACCGGCTGGCCGAGGAAGATGATCCGCTCGTTGAGCAGCCGGTTGTAGACCTGGTCGCCGAGGCCACCGCCGATGGAAGGCTCGCCGGCGGCGGAAGGCATCAGATTCGTCACGTCGTATCCACCTGCTCGTCTTACGACGGCGCCGGGCCGTCTCACGTGTTCTGCCGGGGCGTGGGGCCGTCCGGCGGTTATTCGGGGACTCCCCTGCCCTCGTACTCATGGACCCTAACGCGCGGGTCCCTCCGGGGAATCCCGGGAAAGGAACTGTTCGCTGTGAGCGCATGCGCTCCGCTGGGTTGAGCAGGGTTTCCGGTGCGGGTCGGCTGTGTCGTGGGCGGGGTTTCGGTGAGCGTCACGGGGCTGCGCCCCGGGCCCCCTGCCGCGTCTCGCCGTGGCTCCGCCGGTAGTGGTCGGGTGCTGGTCCGTCGTGGCTTGTCGCGCAGTTCCCCGCGCCCCTTTGGGGCGCGTCGCCGTGAACGGAGATGACGATGGGCCCCGGCGGCATGGTGCTGTGCCGTCGGGGCCCGTCGTCGTACGTGCTTCAGAGGTGCTGGTGGTGTCAGGCCTCGGGCTTGTCCTCGGTGGACTCGGCCTCTACGGCCGGGGTCTCCTCGGAGGTGGGCTCCGTGGTCTCGTCCTCTTCCTCGTCGTCGAGGTCGATGATCTCGCCGTTGGTGTCCTTGACCGTGGCCGCCTCGACGACTACCGCCAGGGCCTTGCCTCGGGCCACCTCGCCGACCAGCATCGGGACCTGGCCGCCCTCGACGACCGCCTGGGCGAACTGGTCGGGGGACATGCCGGAGGAGGCCGCGCGGCGCATGAGGTGCTCGGTGAGCTCCTCCTGGTTGACGTTCAGCTTCTCCTTGTTGACCAGCTCGTCCAGGACGAACTGGGTCTTGATGCCCTTGACCGCGGCTTCCTTGGTCTCGGTGTCGAACTCCTCGGCCGTCTTGCCCTGGATCTCCAGGTACTTCTCGAGGTCGAGGCCCATCTGGCCGAGCTGGTGGTGCTCCAGGTTGTGCTTGCGGGTGTTGATCTCGTCCTCAAGGAGCTTCTCGGGGACGGGCACCTCGACCAGTTCGAGCAGCTTCTCCAGGACTCGCTCCTGGGCCTGCGTGGCCTGGTCGTACTGCTTCATGTTCTCGAGGCGCTTGCGGCTGTCCGCCCGCAGCTCCTCCAGGGTGTCGAACTCGGAGGCGAGCTGGGCGAACTCGTCGTCCAGGGCAGGCAGTTCGCGGGCGGCGACCTGGGTGACCTTGACGGTGACCTCGGCCTCCTTGCCGGCCGCCGAGCCGCCCTTCAGCTCGGAGGTGAAGGTGGCCTCGCCACCGGCCTCCACGCCCGTCACCGCGGCGTCGACGCCCTCCAGCAGCTCGCCGGAGCCGATGGTGTAGGAGACGCCGCTCGCGACGCCGTCCTCCAGCACCTCGCCGTCGACCTTGGCCTCCAGGTCGAGCGTGACGACGTCGCCGTCCTCGGCGGCCCGCTCGACCGGGGAGGTCGAGGCGAAGCGCTCACGGAGCTGCTCGACCGACTTGTCGATGTCCTCCTCGGTGACCTCGATCGCGTCGACCTCGACCTCGATGCCGGAGTAGTCCGGGATCTCGATGGTCGGGCGGACGTCGACCTCGGCGGTGAAGTTCAGCGTCTCGCCGTCCTTCAGCTCCGTGATGTCGACCTCGGGCTGGCCCAGGACGTTCAGCTCGGCCTCGTTGACCGCGTCGGTGTAGAACTTCGGGAGCGCGTCGTTGACCGCCTCCTCCAGGACCGCACCGCGGCCGAACCGCTGGTCGATGACGCGCGCCGGGATCTTGCCCTTCCGGAAGCCCTTCACCGTGACCTGCTGGTTGATCTTCTTGTACGCCGCGTCGAGGCTGTCCTTGAGCTCCTCGAAGGGCACCTCGATGCTGAGCCGAACCCGAGTCGGGTTCAGGGTCTCCACGGCGCTCTTCACGGTTCGGTCTCCTTGGGGGCTGACTTCTGGGGGTTCGCTGAGATTTCTGCTGAGGTACTGCTGCTGTCCTCTGCCGACGGCGTCTGCCGGGTCGGCCGAGCCTCAGCGGATTTAGCGGCCCTTGAGAGACGTAACAACGCAGACACACGGGCGCGCAGTTTGCATACTAGCCGCAGGGGGGACACGCCCCAAAAGGTGATCTTGCCGGACGTCCGGCAGGTGGTCGGGGTGGCGGGATTTGAACCCACGGCCTTCCGCTCCCAAAGCGGACGCGCTACCAAGCTGCGCCACACCCCGTCTGGTGCGACACGTAGGGTACATGCCCGCAGGCCATGGGGTTGCCGCATTTCACGACTGGGAACCGAGTGTGCGTCGAAGGGCCGCGAACCGCTACGATGCTCTCTGTGCCGCGGTCTGCTGACCTGCGGCGCGCGTGTGCGGGCGTAGCTCAATGGTAGAGCCCTAGTCTTCCAAACTAGCTACGCGGGTTCGATTCCCGTCGCCCGCTCTCTCTCGCCGTCGGCCCGGTTCCCCTGGAACCGGGCCGATCGCGTTTCCCCACGGCGGTCAGAACTGGATCTCGTTGATCGTGTCGGCTATCGAGTTCAGGAATCGTTGGATGTCGTCGGCCATGCCGGTGGAGGCGAGGAAGAAGCCGAAGAGGATGGCGACGACCGCCGGGCCCGCCTTGATCGTGCCTCCGCGGATCAGCACCACCAGGATGATTCCCAACATCAGCACCACTGACAACGAAATGGCCACACTGATCACACCCTACGGTCGGTCCGCTCTACCGGCCCAGGGATGCGTTCCCTCGCACCCCCGCCAGATCCATCGTGCCACCAACCGGGCCACCGTATGCGGCCGGTGACGCATCATCGGCCCCACCGGATTGATTTGTCCGCACAGACGAACCCACGGCACATGAATCCGTTCTTTATGGGTAATTAGACCGACTTCTCCCCCTCTGAAGCTTCATGAAGTCTCATGAAGTGCCATGAAGTCCCAGCAGTGCGCGCATTTTGGCGTACTTCTCGGTGAGGCGGGCGCGGGTCGGGGCGTCAAGTGCCGCCAGGCGGGCGGGGTTCGCGTTGTGCGCGAGGTCCGCCTCCTTGACCAGGAGTGCGCCCGGGGTGTCCAGGACGCGCCGCGCGTACGCCTCCGGGGGCTCCCCCGCACGCTTGGTGACGGCCAGCACGATGTCCTTCGTGCGGCGGGACAACGCGGCCTCCTCCAGCCAGTCCGCGGAGAGCGCGTCGTCCTCCACGGCGTCGTGCAGCCAGGCCGCCGCGATCTGTTCCTCGTCGCCGCCACGCGCGCGTACGCCCTCGGCGACCGCCTGGAGGTGCTCCGCGTAGGGGCGGCCCGCCTTGTCCGTCTGCGTGGCGTGTGCGGCCCGGGCCGCGGCCTCTACTTCGGCCAGGGTCAGGGGGGTTGGGTTGTTCGTCATCCGGCCAGTCTGTGGGGTCCGAGTGATCCGGGCGGTCCGGGCGAGGGCCGAGGATAGTTTGGTAAAGTAAGTATTGACGTTTTCTTGACGCTCTCTTGACTCAGGAGGCAGGCTCATCGGTCACGCGGACACTCTCATCGCCATGGGCGGCGCTTTTCTCGCCGCCGCCGTCCTCGCCCGGCTCGGCAGCCGGATCGGGCTCCCGACCATCCCCCTCTTCATCCTCGCCGGGATACTCCTCGGCCCGCACACCCCCGGCATCGTGCTCGTCTCGGACCCGCACGACATGGAGATGCTCTCGGCGCTCGGGCTCGTCCTGCTGCTCTTCTACCTCGGCCTCGAATTCCACCTGGACGACCTCAAGGCGGGCGGCCGGCGGATGGCGCTGGCCGGGGGCACGTATCTCGCGCTGAACGTCGGCGCCGGCCTGGGCTTCGGATTCGCCCTCGGATGGGGCACCTCCGAAGCGCTGGTCCTCGCCGGGGTACTGGGCATCTCGTCCTCCGCCATCGTCACGAAGGTGCTGGTCGACACCGGACGGCTGGGCAGCCCGGAGGCCAAGCCGATCCTCGGGATCATCGTCGTCGAGGACGTGTTCCTCGCGCTCTATCTCGCCGCGCTGCAGCCCGTGTTGTCCGGGGCGGACTCCCTGGGGGCCGCGGTTCTCGACGGCGGCAAGGCCTTCGGGTTCCTGTTGCTGCTGGCGCTCGCGGCGCGATTCGGTACGCGGGTCGTGGGGCGGCTGTTCGCCGTCGAGGACGACGAGTTGCTGGTGATCTCGTTCCTGGGCGCGGCCGTGTTCGTCGCCGGGGTGTCCGAGTGGTTCGGGGTCGCGGACGCGATCGGGGCGTTCATGGTGGGGCTGATGCTGGGGAGCACGGCTTCGGGAGAGCGGATACGGAAGCTGGTGCATCCGTTGCGGGACGCGTTCGGGGCGATGTTCTTCTTCGCGTTCGGGCTGTCGATCGATCCCGGGGATCTGCCGGTGGTGGTGTGGCCGGTGCTGGCGGCTGTCGCCGTGACGATGGTGATGAACGTCCTGGCCGGGGTGGGGGCCGCGCGGATCTACGGGTTTGGTCCACGGGGTGCTTCGGTGATCTCCACCACGCTGCTGGCGCGAGGGGAGTTCGCTCTGATCCTGGCGACGATGGCTGCCGGGGCGGGGCTGGACGAGCGGCTGTCGCCGTTCATCGCGGGGTATGTGTTGGTGCTGGCGGTTCTGGGGCCGTTGGCTGCGGGGTGGGTGCCCATTTTCTTCGCCCCCGCCGCCCCTGCCCTTCCCGTCCTCGGGGGCTCCGCCCCCGAACCCCCGTATCGCGCTGAAAGCGCTCGTCCTCAAACGCCGGACGGGCTGAGTGGTGCCGACCGGCGCTGAAAAGTTCCGTCAGATCGTCGCCTGCGCCGTGGGGCCCTCTCTGCAGATCAGCAGGAGGGCCCGGTCGTCGTTCACGTCCTTCGCCACCGCCTCGATCAGATGCCAGGCCGCGCCGTGGAAACCTCCGGCCACATAGCGGTCCGCTTCGCCGGTCAGGCGGTCGATGCCCTCGACGATGTCCCGGTCGGAGGTTTCCACCAGGCCGTCCGTGAAGAGCATCAGTACGTCTCCGGGCCGCAACGATCCCTTGACCGGGTCGAACTGGGCGCCGTCGTACACGCCCAACAGCGGTCCCTCCGCGGCCTTTTCCTCCCAGCGGCCGGTGCCCGCGCTGAGCTGCAGGCCCGGCGGGTGGCCCGCGGAGAAGAGTTCGTAGTCGCCCGAGTCCAGGTCCAGGACGAGGTGGATCGAGGTCGCGAAACCCTCGTCCCAGTCCTGGCGGAGGAGGTAGCCGTTCGCCGCCGGGAGGAATGCGTGGGGCGGGAGGGAGCCGAGGAGGCCGCCGAAGGCTCCGGACAGGAGCAGGGCTCTTGAGCCCGCGTCCATGCCCTTGCCCGACACGTCCGTCAGGACGACCTCCATCGTGCGGCCCCCGTTCGTCCGGGCCGCCACCACGAAGTCGCCCGAGAACGACTGGCCGCCCGCCGGGCGCAGCGCCATCTCCCGGTGCCAGCCCTGCGGCAGCTGCGGCAACTTGCTCTGGACGCGGATGCGTTCACGCAGGTCGAAGAGCATCGTGCCGCCTCGGCGCCAGGGGACGCCCACCCGGCTGCGGAACTGGGCGATCAACAGGCCGAAGAAGCCGCATGCCGCCACGACGAGGACGACGCCGGGAGTGACCCTGCTCGGGCCCTCCGTGTACGGGCCCAGCTTCACCGACTCCACGATCAGGGCCGACGCCGCCGCCGCGTACAGGCCCAGCAGGCTGGCCGGGCGGAGCAGGAGGCCGCCCGCGACGATCGGGAGGACCAGCAGGGCAGGTGAGCACCACACCGAGTTGGCGAGGGTCATGGTGGCGATGAGCGGGATCGTGATGAGCAGGCCCGCGAGCGCGATCCAGTCCGATCCGTCGCCCCGGAAGTAGTCCACGGCGGATCTGCGCACGCCGGTGCGGACCCGGTGAACCTGCTTCTTCAACCGGGCCGTGAACGTCTCGGCCTCCGCGCGCCGCTCTCGTCCTGCTGCCATTAGTTCGGGACCCTATCCATCGGACCAGCTGCTTGGCACGGGAGGTCCCACTTGTCCCCCGTCCGAGCTTCAACTTCACAGTGAAACCCACCGGGAGCCGGTCCGAGGCCCCGAGAGAGAAATTCCCTCGCTCGTCCCGCATTGCCCTGGTAGGCATGGTCTATGACGACCTCCAGGACTCCCGGCACGCCCTCCGGTACCCCCCACAGCACGGCCGACCTGCGGGTACTCCGGTCCGAGGACTGGGATCAGTGGTACGACAACCTGCTCCGCGCCTTCGGTGGAACGCCCGAGTCCGCCGAGGAACGGGAGTTGTGGAAATCACTCACCGAGCTGGACCGTTCCGTGGGTGCCTGGGACGGTGACGTGTGCGTCGGCAGTGCGGGTGCCTTCACCTTCCGGCTAACGGTACCCGGTGGAGCGTCCGTCCCGGCCGCGGGCGTGACCATGGTCGGGGTGGCCGGCACGCACCGCAGGCGCGGGGTGCTCAAGTCGATGATGCGCCGGCAGCTGGACGACGTACGGAGCTGGGGTGAGCCCCTGGCGGTGCTGACCGCGTCCGAGCCCGCCATCTACGGACGGTTCGGGTACGGCTGTGCCACCCAGTCGCTGACCGTCGAGATCGACACGACCCGGGTACGTCTGTCCGTGCCGGACGGGACCGATGACGTACGGCTGCGGTACGCCGTACCGGCCGAGGCCCTGGACGACTGCGAGGCGGTGTACGCGCGGCGGGTGCCGGAGCGGCCCGGGATGCTGGCGCGGATGCCCGGCTGGGCGGCGGGGATGGTGCTCGATCCGGAGAGCGAGCGGGACGGGGCCTCGCCGCTGCAGTGCGTTGTCGCCGAGCGGGGTGCGGAGGTCGTGGGGTACGCCCGGTACCGGGTCAAGCCCGACTGGGACTTCTCCGGGGCCAACAGTGCGGTGGTCGTCGAGGACGCGGAGGCGCTCGACGCCGCCTCGCACGCCGCCGTGTGGCGGTTCCTGTTCGATCTCGACCTGACGTCGAAGATCATCGCGCGCGGGCGGCCGGTCGACGAGCCCTGGCATCACCTGGTGTCGGACATCCGGCGGTGCGGGCTGCGCCGGCGGGACGCCCTGTACGTACGCCTGGTGGACCTGGGAGCCGCGCTGGAGGCGCGGACGTATCTCGCGCCCGTGGACGTCGTGTTGGACGTCGAGGACGCCTTCTGCCCCTGGAACTCGGGGCGTTGGCGGCTGAGCGGCGATGCGAAGGGTGCGGTGTGCGTGCGTACCGAGGACGCGGCTGATCTCGCGCTGTCCGTACGGGAGTTGGGGGCCGCCTATCTGGGCGGGGTGTCGCTGGCGGGGCTGGCTTCGGCCGGGCGGGTGCGGGAGGTTCGGCAGGGGGCGCTGGCCGAGGCCTCGGTGGCCTTCGGGTCGGTGGTCACGCCCTGGCTCTCGCACGGGTTCTGATCCGTCGTACGGGTTCTGATTCGGCAGCCTGCGGTGCCCGGTCACTTTCGTTGGCAGGCCGGGCACCAGAAGAGGTTGCGGGCGGCGAGATCGGCGGTGCGGATCTCGCCGCCACAGAGGTGGCAGGGCAGGTTGGCCCTGCGGTAGACGTAGACCTCGCCGCCGTGGTCGTCGACGCGCGGCGGGCGGCCCATCGCCTCCGGGGTGTGCTCCGGGCGGACGGTGTCGATGCGGTTGTTGCGCACGCCCTCGCGCATCAGGGCGACCAGGTCGGTCCAGAGCGCGGTCCACTCGGCGGGGGTGATGTCCTTGCCGGGGCGGTACGGGTCGATGCCGTGCCGGAAGAGGACCTCGGCGCGGTAGACGTTGCCCACGCCCGCGATGACCTTCTGGTCCATGAGGAGGGCGGCGATCGTCGTACGGCTGCGGCTGATGCGGGTGTAGGCCGTGGCGGGGGTCGCGTCCTCGCGCAGGGGGTCCGGGCCCAGGCGGGTGTGTATCGCCTGCTTCTCGGGGTCCGTGATCAGGGCGCAGGTGGTGGGGCCCCTGAGGTCGACGTACGCGGTGTCGTTCGCGAGGCGGAGGCGGACCGTGTCGGTGGGGGGTGGGGCGGGGGTGTCGCCGAAGTTGACCTTGCCGAAGAGGCCCAGGTGGATGTGGATCCAGTCCGATTCGCGGAAGCGGAGGAAGAGGTGTTTGCCGTGGGCTTCGGTGTGGGTGAGTTCGGCGCGGTCGAGGAGGGCGGCTGCGTCTGAGAACTTGCCCTGGGGGCTGGTTACTTGGGGGTGCGTGCGGAGGAACGCGGTGCGGTAGTCCTGGGCGAGGCGGTGGATCGTGTGCCCTTCCGGCACGGGTGCTCCTTCTTTTTTCGCGGGTGGGTGGGGTGGGGGTGCCGTGGGGGTTTTCTCGCCCCCGCCGCCCCTACCCGTCCCATCCCTTCCGGGGGGGGGGGCCCCCCCCCCCCCCCCCCCGGCCG
>NZ_PJME01000048.1 GCF_002954775.1 Streptomyces geranii | reverse complement strand
GCCCGGTTTTTCGCCCCCGCCGCCCCTACCCGTACCCATCCCTGGGGGCTGCGCCCCCAGACCCCCCTTTCGCGCTGAACGCGCTCGTCCTCAAACGCCGGACGGGCTGAGTGGTGCCGGCCGGCGCTGGAGGGGGTGCCGCCTGTGCGCAGAAGCAGCGGGGAACAAGGGCCGGGGCGGTCCGGTGTGCCGGCGGGCGCGATGCGGGGCTGCCGGAAAAGCAGGAGCCGACTCGGGCCGAGGTGCCTATATTCCTGTGCGTGTCCATGCCCGAGATCCAGCTGCTCCGCCCGGACCACGCCCCCGCGCTGCTCGCCTTCGAGCAGGAGAACCGAACCTACTTCGCCGCGTCCATCCCCGACCGGGGTGATGAGTACTTCGCGCGGTTCAGTGAGCGGCACAGTGCGCTGCTGGCCGAACAACAGGCAGGGGACTGTTACTTCCACCTGCTGGTCGGCGCCGGGGGCGAGGTGCTGGGGCGGGTCAATCTCCTGGATGTGGCGGACGGCGGCGCCGACCTCGGGTATCGGATCGCGGAGCGCGCCACGGGCCGGGGGCTGGCCACCTGGGCCGTACGGGAGGTCTGCGGCCTCGCCGCCAACCGCTACGGGCTGACCACCCTGCGGGCCGGGGCCACACTCGACAACGCCGCGTCGCGGGCCGTGCTGACCCGCTCGGGGTTCACCGTCGTCGGCGAGAGGCAGTTCTCCAGTGGCCCCGGTCTGTCGTATCTCCGTGGCCTTGCGGATTTCGCCGCTCCGTCCGGTGCACAGGCCTCGCCTTAGCGAGTGGCTCCCTCCTCACCGGCCAACGGAACAACCAGTGTCGGTGAGGCTCCCAAAGACGCCCAGATAGCCCGAACCCCGGAATACCTGCCCGCCCCGCCGCAGAATGCGAGCCGCCCGGCACACAACACGCCACCTCAGCGCACAGGGTGTCGGCACCTCCCTCTGAGCCTGTCCCGCAGCAGAAAGCACGCGACGGACTCCGAACTGTCGCCCTCAACGGCCACCCCGCACCCGCGAACTCGCCGGACTGCCGCAAACCCGTCCAGACGCCGCCCAGCCATGAGCCCGTCACAGGCCGCGCGTAACCCACGCCAGACGCCTGGCCCCCGCCTGTGACGCCCGTCCTGGTTCCCCCTCCAGGGCGGGCGTCAGCCGTGAGCCCTGACCTGCGCAGCGCCCCCGACCCGAGGACAATGGTCCCCGTCAGTCGGACATCGCCCACATACCGAAAGGTGGCGATCACCATGGCTGAGCACCCGCACGCCGCCCTCGTACGCAAGGGTTACGACGCCTTCTCGCGCGGTGACATGGACACCATGCGCACCCTGCTGGCGTCGGACGCCACGCACCACGTCCCCGGCAGTCACCCGCTCTCCGGGGACTTCAAGGGGCAGGACGCGATCATCGACCTGTACCGGCGACTCGGCGAGGAGACGGACGGGAGTATGCGTGTCGCGCTGCTGAACGTCCTCGTCGATGGACGTGGGCACGCGGTCTCCCTGCATCGGTTCACCGCCGAGCGGCAGGGGCGGCGGATCGACGAGACCGCCTCCATCGTCTTCCGGATCGTCGGGGACAGGATCACCGACCTCGACGAGTGCCTTGAGGACATCGGCCGCAGCGACGAGTTCTGGGGCTGAGTCACGTCGTCCCCTGCGGCGTTGAATACCTGGCCGTCGTACGCCCGAAAATCTATGTCGGCCAGAGTAGACATCGGGTTGTGGCGCGGTTATGGTTTCTCTCGTAGCCCAGAGAGACAGAAGGGCCCGGCAGACACGAACTGCCGGGCGGCAGTACACGCAGTCGCAACACGCAGTTGTAGTCCGCAGGACGGTGCGGTGGTGGAGTTCCGGAGCCAGAGCAGTTGCAGGACGGTGACGGGACTGACGACCGGACCGGGTGGCCCGCAGTCATTAGGGGCCGCCGTGAGTGCAGTAGGCAGTACGCAGTGCCCCGTTTGGCAGTAGTCGATCACCGAGGGAAGAACGGAGGAAGCCACGCCATCAGCATCACAGGATCGCCCGGGCGGAGTTCTGAGCCCGGGTACCGCAGGACATCGATAGTGAGGTGGTCTCCGGTCGAACAACCGCGATCCCCGCGCACCCGAACCCGAACCCGAGCCCAACAGATTCTCGGTCAGGTGCGCGGATACAGAAGGCCGGCGCAGTACGGATGCCGGCAGATGGTGTAGTAGTTCCTTCGGGGCCCTGGTGCCGTACGGCATCGGGGCCCCTCGACGCGTTCCCCAGAGAGGTGCAGATGACAGCGGACGACTCGTACGACCGTCTCGACGACGACGACTATCCCGCCTACACCATGGGCCGGGCCGCCGCGATGCTCGGCACCACCCAGGGCTTCCTCCGTGCCATCGGAGAAGCCCGCCTCATCACCCCGCTCCGATCCGAGGGCGGCCACCGCCGCTACTCCCGGTACCAGTTGCGCATCGCCGCCCGCGCCCGGGAACTCGTCGACCAGGGGACGCCCATCGAGGCCGCCTGCCGCATCATCATCCTTGAGGACCAGCTCGAAGAGGCCCAGCGCATCAACGCCGAATACCGTCGCGCCGCCGAAGCGGCGGTAGCGACCGAAGCGGCGGAAGCGCCGACCGCGGACTGAAGTGGTGCGCGGCCGGCGGGTACCGGGGGTCCGCGCACACCCGTCGGAAGTGGCTCTTAGGTCATTCCCTATGGTGACAGGGTGTACAGACGTGTAGCGTCTGGGTCAGCTGTCGTGGTTCGGAAGTTCCCTTTGCCCACGCCTTCGGTGTGGGCTTTTTGCTGTGCTGTGCCGCAGGGACCAGGGCGATCACCTCCGTCTTCCGCATCGTGCGGGAGACGTTCATCGGCTGGAAGGCACGAGACATGGCTACAGGAACTGTGAAGTGGTTCAACGCGGAGAAGGGCTTCGGCTTCATCGCCCAGGACGGTGGCGGCCCGGACGTCTTCGCCCACTACTCGGCGATCAACTCCTCGGGCTTCCGTGAGCTCCAGGAGGGCCAGGCCGTGACGTTCGACGTCACCCAGGGCCAGAAGGGCCCCCAGGCGGAGAACATCAGCCCGGCCTGATCTCCCTCGCACATGATCGGGGCCGCGTGGCGACAGCCGCGCGGCCCCGATCCGTGTCGGAGAAAAGTCTGCGCTCCCGGTCGGTCGGTATCTACGACCGCGAGGTGAGGGTTTGACTCACGGCGCGGGGAGGGTTTTTCCGCAGCGAATAGCGTGGAGTTATTCCGGCGCTGGGCGGCGGATTCGGCATGCTATCGTCGAGCCCAGTTGCAGTCGTGGTTCCCAAAATTTTTTCCGGGTCGTTTTCCGGTCGGGGCATCATCTCGGCGACACGGCGTCCGTGCAGTGCGGATGCCGCTGTACTGCCCCAAAGGAGATCTGACATGGCATCTGGCACCGTGAAGTGGTTCAACGCGGCAAAGGGTTTCGGCTTCATCGAGCAGGACGGTGGCGGCGCCGACGTGTTCGCCCACTTCTCGAACATCGCCGCCCAGGGCTTCCGTGAGCTGACCGAGGGCCAGAAGGTCACCTTCGACATCGCGCAGGGCCAGAAGGGCCCGACGGCCGAGAACATCGTTCTCGCCTGACGCCGCGTGCACTGTGTGGCTGGGGCCCGCATCCCTCGGGGTGCGGGCCCCAGCCTCACGCGTTTCCCGCTGTACGCATTTCCGCAGCGCATGTTTCTCGCGGCACGCATTTCTCGTAGCACTTATTTCCCGTATCACGTATTCATCGCAGCACGTATTTTCTCGTAGCGGTTTCTCCTCACCCTATTTCAGCCCCTGCGCCGACACGGTTCTCCCGTGGGTCAGGTTCGCTTTCTCATTCCGTTCGGCCGTTCTTGTGATTACCCGCGCTGCCCTTCCGCTGCGGAAATTCCTTGATACGCGCCGTATCAAGGAAGGTTCTGCATGAACCCCACACGTACGAACGACCGTTCCCACCGCGCCTCCCGGAGCCGCCGCTTCGGTTCGGCCTCCGGTGGAGCGAGCCGTTCGAAGGCTCCGAGCCGCTCGGGCGGCCAGGGCGGCCAGAGCCGTCGGCCCGCCGCGGTGCAGGGAGAGTTCGCCCTGCCGAAGACGATCACTCCGGCGCTGCCCGCCGTCGAGGCGTTCGCGGACCTCGACATGCCCAGGCAGCTCCTGGCCGCGCTCACCACGCAGGGCGTGACCGTGCCGTTCCCGATCCAGGGCGCGACGCTGCCGAACTCCCTGGCGGGCCGTGACGTACTGGGCCGAGGCCGGACCGGCTCCGGCAAGACGCTCGCCTTCGGTCTGGCCCTGCTGGCCCGGACCACCGGGCAGCGCGCCGAGCCCCGTCAGCCGCTGGCCCTGGTCCTGGTCCCCACCCGGGAACTCGCCCAGCAGGTCACCGATGCCCTCACCCCGTACGCCCGCGCCGTGAAGCTGCGCCTGGCCACCGTCGTCGGCGGGATGCCGATCGGCAGGCAGGCGAGTGCGCTGCGTGGGGGCGCCGAGGTCGTCGTGGCCACCCCCGGGCGCCTCAAGGACCTCATCGACCGCGGCGACTGCCGGCTCGACCGGGTCGCGATCACCGTCCTCGACGAGGCCGACCAGATGGCCGACATGGGCTTCATGCCGCAGGTCACCGCCCTCCTGGACCAGGTACGTCCCGAGGGCCAGCGCATGCTGTTCTCCGCGACCCTGGACCGTAACGTCGACCGTCTGGTCCGCGGTTACCTCAGCGACCCCGTCGTGCACTCCGTGGACCCCTCCCAGGGCGCGGTCACCACGATGGAGCACCACGTCCTGCACGTGCAGGGCGCCGACAAGCACCGGACGACGACGGAGATCGCGGCGCGCGAGGGCCGGGTGATCATGTTCCTCGACACCAAGCACGCCGTGGACCGCCTCACCCAGGACCTCCTCAACAGCGGAGTACGGGCCGCCGCCCTGCACGGCGGGAAGTCCCAGCCGCAGCGCACCCGCACGCTCGCCCAGTTCAAGACCGGGCACGTCACCGTCCTGATCGCCACGAACGTCGCCGCCCGCGGCATCCACGTCGACAACCTCGACCTCGTCGTCAACGTCGACCCGCCGACCGACCACAAGGACTACCTCCACCGCGGCGGACGTACCGCCCGCGCCGGCGAGTCCGGCAGCGTCGTCACCCTGGTCACCCCCAACCAGCGCCGCGACATGACCCGCCTCATGGCCGCCGCCGGGATCGTCCCCCAGACCACCCAGGTCCGCTCCGGCGGCGACGAGGCCCTCAGCCGGATCACCGGCGCCCAGGCGCCCTCCGGCGTCCCCGTCACCATCACCGCGCCGGCGGCCGAGAAGCGCAAGCGCGGCGCGGTCACCCGCGGCCGGCGCAGTCCCGCTTCGGCCGCCCGGCGATCGCGCGGGCGGCAGTCCGGCTTCGACGCGGCTGCCTGAGCCGTCACAGGAACAGCGCAGCGGTGAGGGTCCGACCGGCAGGCAGCACGCCGGTCGGACCCTCACGGCGTGGGGTCGTCGTCACCCGGGCCTTGAGAACACCCCGCCCCGGCTCTACTCTCGGACCAGCAAACCTCTGACTCAGTCAACTGTCTGCTGCCAGCCGTCCGTGCCGTCGCGAGGTGGCCCATGACCGTCCAGGACATCCGTTCCTTCAACCGCTTCTACACGAACGTCATCGGCGCGCTCGACTACGGCACCAGCCTCTACGCCCCCTACACCCTCACCGAGGCCCGCGTCCTGTACGAACTCGCGCACTCCACCCGTACCGACGCAGCCGATCTCCGTGCCGAACTCACCCTGGACGCCGGGTACTTGAGCCGTATCCTCAACAAGTTCGAGGAGAACGGGCTGATCGAGCGGGCCCCCTCGGAGCGTGACCCACGGCGGCGGCACGTCACGCTCACCGCACGCGGGCGCGAGACCGCCGACCTGCTCGACGAGCGCTCGGCGCAGTCCATCGCCTCCCTCCTCGCCACCGTCCCCGCCGCCGACCGGCCCCGCCTCGCGGAGGCGCTGCACACGGTCCGTTCGCTCCTCTCCGACGGCCGGCCGCCGCGCCGCGAGGACGTCCTGCTGCGCGATCCCGTGCCCGGCGACCTCGGCTGGATCGTGCAGCGCAACGCGGCGCTGTACGCGGCCGAGTACGGCTTCAACACCGACTACGAGGGCCTGGTCGCCCGGATCGTCGCCGACTTCGCCGAGGACCACGACCCGCACCTGGAGCGGGTGTGGATCGCCGAGCTGGACGGCCGGCCGGTGGGCTGTGTGATGTGCGTACGGGACGAGGCGCCCGGGACGGCCCGGCTGCGGCTGCTGCTCGTCGAGCCGGACGCGCGCGGGCTCCGCATCGGCGACCGGCTCGTCGCGGCCGTCGTCGGCTTCGCCCGCGAGGTCGGCTACCGCGAACTCGTCCTGTGGACCAACGACGTACTCACCGCGGCCCGCCACATCTACCAGCGGCACGGCTTCGTCCTGGCCGACGAGAAGCCCCACCGTTCCTTCGGCAAGGATCTGGTGGGGCAGGACTGGCGGCTGGATCTGCACGGCACCGTGGAGTGACGAATACCGCGGAGTGACGGATATGGTCCCAGCATGAAACTGGCGTTCTCCACCCTCGGCGTCCCCGGTCTCCCCCTCCCCGATGTCCTGCGGCTCGCGACCGCCCACGGCTACCACGGCGTCGAGCTGCGCACCCACCCCGAAGAGCCCGTCAACCTCGGTCTCACCCTCGCCGAACGGGCCGACGTGGCGGCCGAGTTCAAGGCGTCCGGCGTCGAGATCCTCGGTCTCGCCGGGTACGTCCGGGTCGCCGCGCCCGGTGACGACGAGCCCGTGCTGGCCGAGCTGCGGGCGCTGCTCGAACTCGCCCGGGACATCGGGGCCCCGTTCGTCCGGGTGTTTCCCGGGGGCGGTACCGAGCAGAGCGCCGAAGAGGCCGACGCGACGGCCGCCCGGCGGCTCGGTACGGCGGCCGAGTACGCGGGCGACATCGGCGTACGCATCCTGCTGGAGACCCACGACTCGCATCGCACCGGCGCCGCCGCGATCCGCGTCCTCGGTCCGGTCGGGCACCGGCAGGTGGGCGCGCTCTGGGATGTCATGCACACCTGGCTCGGCGGCGAGCAGCCGCTGGAGAGCTACGCGGCGCTGTCCCCGCATCTCGGATACGTCCAGGTCAAGGACATCGCCTCGGTCGAGGACACCACTCCGCTGGCGCTGGGGGCGGGGGTGCTGCCGCTCGCCGAGTGTGTGGAGGTGCTGTCGCGGCACGGGTGGGACGGGTGGTTGTGCTGGGAGTACGAGAAGCGGTGGTACGAGGGGGCTGCGGCGTTGGAGGGGTTGCTGGGGGCGGGGCGCGAGCATCTGGCCCGACTCCTCAACGAGTCGGCCTGAGCCACCCGCTGCGCAACCTGGGGCCGGGCCTTTCTCGCCCCCGCCGCCCCTACCCGTCCCATCCCTGGGGGCTGCGCCCCCAGACCCCTGCTTGTCCTCAAACGCCGGACGGGCTGGGTATGTCAGCCCAGCGCTGCCCCCAGCTCCGCGAACGCCTCGTGGAACCCGGGGAACGTCTTCCGTACGCACCCCGGGTCGTCGAAGGTGATTCCCGGGACGCGCAGGGCGGTCACCGCGAAGGACATGACGATGCGGTGGTCGCCGTACGACTTGATGTCCGTGCCGGGGGTCGGAGCCGTGCCGGGGTGGATCTCGATCCAGTCGGGGCCCGTGTCCACCCGTACTCCCAGCCGCCGGAGGTTCTCCGCGCAGGCGTCCAGGCGGTCGCACTCCTTCACCCGGGTGTTGGCCACGTCCTCGATGCGCACGGGGCCGGAGGCGAAGGGGGCCAGGGCCGCCAGGGTCGGCATCGTGTCGGAGATGTCCCGCATGTTGACCGTCAGGCCGCGCAGTTCGCCGGTGCCCGTCACCGTCGTGCCGTCGGTGGTCGTCCGTACCCTCGCGCCCATTCGGCGCAGTACGTCCACGAAGCCCAGGTCACCCTGGAGCGCGCCCGTGCCCAGGCCGGGGACCGTCACCTCGCCGCCCGTCAGGGCCGCCGCCGCGAAGAAGTAGCTCGCGGTGGAGGCGTCGGGCTCGACGGCGTACGTCGTGGCGCGGTAGCCGCCGGGCGGGACCGCGTACACGTCGCCCTCTCTGCGCACCTCGACCCCGAACTCCCGCATCATCGCGACGGTGATCTCCACGTAGGGCGCCGAGACGAGGTCCGTGACGTGGATGCGCAGGCCCTTGCGGGTCAGCGGGCCGAGGAGCAGGAGCGCGGTCAGGTACTGGGACGACTCGCCCGCGTCCAGGGTGACGTCGCCGCCCTCCACGCCCGCCGCCTCGATGCTCAGCGGGTGGTGCCCCTCCGCCTCCTCGTGCCGCAGGTCCACGCCCAGGTCGCGCAGGGCGCGGGTGAGGGGGCCCAGGGGGCGGCGGCGCATCTGGGGGGAGGCGTCGAAGCGGTAGGTGCCGTGGCCGGCGGCTACGAGGGTCGGGAGGAAGCGGGAGGTGGTGGCGCCGTCGCGGCAGTAGACGTCCGCCTCGGTGACCGCCGGGCCCTGCGGGCGGCCGTCGATCTGCCAGGTGCCCGGGGTCCGGCCGACCCGGTAGCCGAGAGCGACCAGGCCCTCGGCGAAGCCCTCGGAGTCGTCGGAGCGCAGGGGGCGTACGAGGGTGGTGACCCCGTCGGCTGCCGCGGCGAGGAAGAGGGCGCGCGCGGTGATGGACTTGGAACCGGGAATCTCTACGACGGCCATGGCCCCTATGCTGGCCCGGCCCACGCCTCACGCGCCGGAACGTCCGCGAAATGGACCATGAACGGTGAACGCCACCAGCTCGACCTCGAAGCCGTCCGTGTTCTCCAGATAGGCCGCGTACTGCTGCTCGCCGCCCGCGTGCGGATGCTCGTCGGGGAACATCAGCGTCCAGCCGTGGTCCGCCGCCCGCGCCACCAGCGCGTCGACCGCCGCGTCGTCCCGGACGTGGAAGGCGAGGTGGTTCAGACCGGGGGCCCGGCGGTCGTGCCGGGTGCCGGTCAGCGCGGGCGACTGTTCGAGGACGAGGTAGGTGGCGCCGAGCCGCCAGCTGCGGCCCCGCGCCCAGCGCTGGAAGGGCGCGTGGCCGAGCGCCGTCAGCAGCCACTCCCACTGGGCCACCGCCCGGTCGATGTCCGGGACCCAGATCTCGATGTGGTGCAGCGTTCCGTGCACCGGCGGCTCCGCCCGGTCCTCCGGCTCCGCCCGGTCCTCCGGCATCACGTGGTCCTCCTGGACGGGCTCTCCCGCCGTTCTGCGGGCGGGAGAGCCCTGAGCCACCCGTCTACGTCTACGTTTACGTCTACGAGAACAGCAACCGCCAGGTCAGCGGCCCCGGAAGGCCGTCCGCGTCGCCGCGGAGTTCCTTGCGGGACTTCTGGAAGTCGCGGACGTTGAGGCGGTCCGTCTCGCCCCAGCTGCGGCTCGGGCCGACCTTGTAGTGGTCGCCGAAGCCGCGCTTGACCAACTGCCTGCCCAGCTTGAGTACGTGTTCGTTCACCGCGCCCGCCACGAAGAACTTGCGGCCCGGATACGCGGGCACCACCGGCTTGGGTGTGGTCGTCGGCGGGTCGTCGTCGACGTCCAGTTCGGCCTTGGCGTACTTGACGATCGCGCCGAAGTCGAGGCCGCCCGGGTCGCCGTGGTCGTTCTCCGGGACGTGCATGTGACCGCACACTCCCTTGAACGCCTTCCACTCGGTGAAGGACAGCCGCTGGCCGCCACCGTCGGCGTACGAGTCCGGGTAGTCCGGCCACAGCTTCGGGCCGGCCAGTACCACGCCGTGCTCCTCGTGCATCCAGGCCAGGAACCGCGCGACCGACCTCAGCGCCCAGTCGGGAGCCTCGGGCCAGTAGATGTGCGCCTGGCCCGCGGCCGACCACTTCTTGTGGGTCTTGGGGTCACAGGTGCCGACCAGTTCCACCTGGGTGACGTTGAGCGTGTTGGTCTCGACGCCGCCCCGCTTGTTGGCGAGGGCCCGCGACGAGGTCTCTATGTCGAAGTGCTGGTACCACTTCAGCTTCTTCGCGGCGAGATCCGGCACCGCCGTCAGGTTCGGCGCCATCGAGCCACCGCCGTACGTGGGCAGGGTGCGCCCCTCGGTGGTGTGCAGGACGACGACGTTGACCTGCATCGGGTCGCCCGGATAGTCGTCCTGGTACCAGTTCGCCCGGCTGGCGCCGGGGTATCGCTGGGGTCCTGTCTTCGTGGCCATGCCACGCCTCCCGTGTCTGCAGGGTGTTGCTGGGATCATCGCCCAACACCCTTGGAATCTAAGAGGGTTGGCCAAATTTCGGAGTGTCGTCCGGATTACGGGACGCTACTCGTGGGTATTACTCGCTCCCCGCCGCCCACCTCCGCACCAACTTCCCGGATCGGGCCGGAATCCGGGAACCCATGCCGACCCGTCCCCGTCCAACCGGCACGACTGCCGGATGAGTCACCGCGGTGCGGTGTCGGCCTCGCTGCTGGCTGCGAACGCCGACGTCCCCTCTCCAACCGCCCACGGCCGGCAGCGAGCCGTCACCGGCGCGCCCCCCTCCGATGCGCCGGTGGCGGCCCCTCATACCCGGTCGTCCGCAGGTCCGTTACGGGGACAATCGGCCATCTCGCGTTAGTGTTCGCACCCTTGACTGGAAGAAACTTCCCGGTTATTCGTGACTTCTCGGAAGTTTCCTTCACGAGGGAAGGAGCGCCCCGTGCGCGACTCCGGCACCACCAGACGTGCTCTTCTCGCCGCCACCGCCGGTTCCGGTGCCGCGCTCGCCCTCGGCGGTGAGGCGCGGGCGTACGACCCCCGGGCGGGCGCCCCGCCCGCGTACGGCGGTGACGCCCGGCTGCGGCGGATCATCGCCGGGATGACCCTGGAGGAGAAGGTCGGTCAGCTGTTCGTCATGCGGGTGTACGGGCACTCCGCCACCGCCCCCGACCAGGCCGACATCGATGCCAACCTCGCCGAGATCGGCGTCCGGACGGCGGCCGAGCTGATCGCCCGGTACCGGGTCGGCGGGATCATCTACTTCTCCTGGGCGCACAACACCCGCGATCCCCATCAGATCGCCGATCTCAGCAACGGCATCCAGCGGGCCTCGCTCGGTCTGCCGCGCGGGCTGCCCGTGCTCGTCTCCACCGACCAGGAGCACGGGATCGTCGCCCGCGTCGGCAAGCCCGCCACCCTCCTCCCCGGCGCCATGGCCCTCGGCGCGAACGGCTCGCGCACCGACGCCCGTACGGCGGGCAGCATCAGCGGCGCCGAACTGCGCGCCCTCGGCATCCGCCAGGACTACGCGCCGGTCGCCGACGTGAACGTCGACCCGGCCAATCCGGTGATCGGCGTACGCTCCTTCGGCGCCGATCCGAACGCGGTGGCCGGGCTGGTCGCCGCGCAGGTGACCGGGTATCAGCGGGCCTCGGTCGCCGCCACCGCCAAGCACTTCCCGGGGCACGGGGACACCGCCGTCGACAGTCACTACGGCTTCCCCGTCATCGACCACACGCGGGCGGAGTGGGACACGATCGACGCACCGCCGTTCCGGGCCGCGATCCGTGCCGGTATCGACTCGATCATGACCGCGCACATCATGGTCCCGGCCCTCGACCCCTCCGGCGACCCCGCGACCCTCTCCCGCCCGATCCTCACCGGCATCCTGCGCGAGGAACTCGGTTACGACGGGGTCGTGGTGACCGACTCGCTGGGCATGCAGGGCGTACGGGAGAAGTACGGCGACGACCGGGTTCCGGTGCTGGCGCTCAAGGCCGGGGTCGATCAGCTGCTCAACCCGCCCTCCCTCGACATCGCCTGGAACGCCGTCCTCGCGGCCGTACGGCAGGGGGAGTTGACGGAGGCGCGGCTCGACACCTCGATCCTGCGCGTCCTTCGGCTCAAGAACCGGCTCGGGCTGCTCGACCGGCCGTACGTCACCCACGCGGGCGTCGACCGGGCCGTCGGGGTCGCGGGGCATCTCGGCGCCGCCGACCGGATCGCCGAACGGTCCACCACGCTCGTCGTCAACGAGCGGCAACTGCTGCCCCTTTCGCGGGTCACCCAGAAGCGGGTGCTCGTCGTGGGGGCCGATCCCGCCTCGCCGTCGGGGACGACCGGGCCGCCGACCAGCGTTCTCGCGGGCGCCCTCACGGAGCTGGGCTTCACCGCCACCGCCCTCTCCACCGGCACCGCGCCCTCCGCCGCCGTCATCGCCCGCGCGGTCGCCGCCGCCGGGGAGGCGGACGCGGTGGTGGTCGGGACGTACAACGTCGGCGCCGCCAGCAGTCAGCGGGCCCTGGTCGCCCAACTCCTCGCCACCGGGCGGCCGGTGGTGTGTGTCGCCGTCCGCAACCCTTACGACGTGGCCCAACTGCCCGACGTACAGGCCTACTTGGCCACCTACTCCTGGACGGACGTCGAACTCCGGGCCGCCGCGCGGGTGATCGCGGGGCGGGTCGCGCCGCGCGGCAGGCTGCCGGTACGGGTGCTGGACGCGGGCGATCCGACGGTGGTGCTTTATCCGGTCGGGCACGGGCTGTCGTACTGAGCGTTCCGCCGGTGGTGCGCGAGGGGCTCCGGTTGTCGGTCGACTGCGGCGCCGTCGTGGCCGGTCGCGCCCACGCGGCGGAGCCGCATATGAACACAGCCCCGCGCCCTGAAAGGGGCCTGCGGCCCCTCCAGGGGCGTTCCCGCGCCGTAGTCGATCTCGCCGGGACCGTCCGGCAACAGGAAGCAAGGAGGCGTACGGCGCGTACGTCGCACAACCGGCGCACCACCCCCAATAGGCGCAAATCCGCCGGATATCCGGCGCGGCCCTGGCGGTGCGGGCCACGCTGGGCGGGGGTACTCGGGGGGATGCGATGCGCAAGAGGCGTTCTGTGGGGTCCGTGGGAGTGAAGCGTGTACGGGGGCTCGTCTGCGCGCTGCTGGCGACGGCCGTGGTGTTCCTGGGGAGTGGGTGCCAGCTGTCGGGGGGCGGGTCCGGCGACGGGTCGGCGAGCGAGTCGGCGGGCGGGGCCTCCGGGGCCGCCGACGGCAAGGCGGTCGGGCAGCGGCCCGCGTCGCCCCGGCCCAGCGGCTACGGCACCGTCTTCCTCTCCGTCGACGAGTGCAGCTCCTTCGGCACCACCAGCTTCACCGAGGTGCCCTGCACCAGTGAGCGGGCCGCGGCGCGGGTCGTGGCCCGGTTCGACGGAAAGGTGGGCGACGGTCCGTCGTGTCCGGCGACCACCGACTTCGTGCTGCACATCAGCGAACAGCGGCCCGCCGCCGACGAGGACGGCGACGGGGCCGTCCCGCAGGGCTACTCCTGCATGCGCAACCTCCAGGCCCCGCACCCCGGCGACCCGGGCGGCGGCGGAGGGCCGCGCACGATCGTCGGGGACTGCGTGTACAGCGCGGGGCGCGGGGAGGTGCGGGAGACCGCGTGCGACGCGAGCGGGATGGGCGAGAAGAAGCCCGAGTACAAGGTGACCGAGGCCGTCGTCAAACGCGTCAACTGCCCTGCCTCCACCGCCCTTTACGTCCAGCTGGGCGGCGAACGGCCGGTGGGCTGCGCGAAACCGGTGTGAGGGATTCCAGTTCGCGCGGCCCATTGTCGGCCCACCGGTGGCCCCGCGTCGGCCGAATAACGAGTCGCTCCCATTCACCGGAACAACTGTTGTGATGAATTCGTGAATCGGTAGGCTCCCCCCTGTCATGGCGCGGACCGCTCCTTTTCGGACAGTCCGCCACCACTCACAGGCCGGGAACCCTTGTGGCACTTCACGCACGCACGGCGCGACAACGCCAGGACCCCGCTCCGAAGCGCCAGTTGTCCCTCCGGACGATCCTCCTCGTCCTGGCCCTGGTGCCCTGTCTCGCCCTGGTCGCCCTCGGTGCGATGAACTCCGCCCAGCTGTACGGCGACTGGCGGACCGTCCATGACCGCAACGAGCAGGGGAAACGCTTCGGCACCCCGCTCGTCACCGTCTTCTTCAACCTCCAGGCCGAGCGGCGGCTGAGCGCGGCGGCACTCGCCGACCCCAAGGCCGGCCGTACCGAACTGACCCGGCAGCGCACCCTCACCGACAGGTCCGTACAGAGCCTCGACGCGCTCGGCACCGTCCCGTCCGCTCTCGTGGAGCCCTTCCGGGAGGTCACCCTCGGGCTGAAGAAGCTGCCCGACTACCGGGAGGCCGTGGACCGGCGGTCGACGGACCGGCAGCGGACGTTCGACGAGTACACCGCGGTGATCGCGTCGAGCATGCAGCTGTTCGAGGACTTCAGCAACGTCGGCTTCGGCGGGACGACCGTCCTCGCCCGGCCCGCGCTCGACGCGCAGTGGGGCCTGGAGATGCTCTCGCGCGAGGACGCGATCATCGCCGCCGGGGTGGCGAGCGGCCGGCTCTCCGCCGAGGAGCGCTTCCAGCTGGCCGAGGTGATCGGCAGCCAGCAGCACATCTACGACGACAAGGTCGTCCCGCAGCTGCCCGAGGCCCGGGCGAAGGCCTACCGGGCCGTGCTGTCCGGCGCCGACTGGAAGCGCAAGACCACGGTCGAGCAGCGTCTGCTGGACACCGGGGACGCCGACGACAAGGGCCGGACCGCCGTCTCCGCCGCCCTCGGCAAGCAGTGGCAGCAGAGCCTCGGCGGGATGACACCGGCGCTGCTGCAGGCCAGCAACGCCTACTCCGACGACCTGGTCGCCGCCACCGAGGACGAACTCGGCGGCCTGATGACCGACATGATGGTCAACAGCGCCGTGAGCATGACGGCCGTACTGCTGATGCTGTTCATCTCGCTGCGGCTGACCGGCATCCTGCGCCGCCGTATCTTCGGGCTGCGCGCCCAGGCGCTCGAACTCCAGGAGCGGCTGCCCGGTCTGGTGGAGCGGCTGCGCCAGGGCGAGAAGGTGGACACCGACGCCGAGTTGCCCGAGATCCGGCACGGCGACGACGAACTCGGCCAGCTCGGCCAGGCCCTCAACCAGGCCCGCGGCTCGGCCCTGGACACCGCCGTCCGGGAGATCGAGCTGTACCGCGGCTTCGAGCGGCTGCTGCAACGCATCGCGCGGCGCACGCAGTTGCTGATCGGCATGCAGCTGAAACGTCTCGGCGAGATGCAGCGGCGGCACGAGGACCCCGAGGTCCTGGAGGGGCTCTTCGACCTCGACCACCTCGCGGCCCGGCTGCGCCGCTACGAGGAGAACCTGGTCATCCTCGGCAGCGGCACACCCCAACGCCGCTGGCGCAGACCGGTGTTGCTGCTGGACATCCTGCGCTCGGCGCAGGGCGAGGTGCAGGACTACCGGCGCATCCGGATCGACACCGACGGCGAGACCTGGCTGTCGGAGCGGGCGGTCGGGCCGATGGTCCACCTCCTCGCCGAACTGATGGAGAACGCGGTGTCGTTCTCCCGGCCGCCGACCCCGGTCGAGGTGACCGCGTCCCAGGTGGGGCGTGGCATCGCGATCGAGATCGAGGACCGGGGCATGGGCATGGACCCCGAGCAGTACGCCGAGGCGAACGAGCTGATGGCGAACCCGCCCCGGATGGACGTGATGTCCCGCGCCGACGACGCCCGGCTCGGCCTGTACGTCGTCGCCCGTCTGGCCGCCAACCTGGGCCTCCAGGTGGAGCTGCGGCCGTCGTCGTTCGGCGGCACGAGGGTCGTGGTGCTGGTCCCCGGCAACCTGATCACCGGCGGTCAGCGCATCCCGGACCGGCCCGCCCCGCTGCCGGCGCCCCCGCAGGCCACGGCCTCCCCATCGGCTGACGCCCAGGACCGGTTCGCCCTGCGCGCCGCGACCGGCCGCCACACGCACCCGACGGACCCGACGCACCCGGAGCAGGACCACGACCAGGTCCAGGACCCGCTCACCCTCGCCGACGCCCCGGCCCGCCCCGCGCCCCGCCCGCGCGACGCCTACGCCGGCGACCAGGAGACGTACGCCCGGCCGCTGATCGGCCCCTGGGCCGCGCCCTCGGCTCCGTCGACGCCCTCGGTGCCGCCGGCCCGTCCCGCGCAGGCTCCCGCCCAGGCGTCCGACGGCGGCCAGAACCCCCTCCCCCGGCGGGTCCGGCAGGCGAGCCTCGTCACCGAACTCCGGGAGCCGCCGCCCTCGTACCCCGCGGTCGAACCGCCGCGCGGTGGCTCCACCAGCGCCGCCGTGCAGCCCCTGCCCCGGCGGAAGGGTGCCCGATCCGGCGCCACCGTCGGTGCCTTCCAGCGTCAGTCCCGTGCCTCGCGGCTCAGGCCCGACGCGGACCACCGGACCGACCACCAGCCCACCCACCCCTCACCGGGACCCGACGGGGCCCGGAAGGAAGACGGACGATGACTCTGCGAACCACTGCCACCAACTCCGACCTCGACTGGCTGCTCGACCGTCTGGTCGACCAGGTGCCGGGCACCCGGAACGCCATCGTGCTGTCCGACGACGGGCTGGTGGTGAGCCAGTCGAGCAGCATCGCGCGGGTCGACGCGGAGCGGCTGGCCGCCATCGCCACCGGTCAGCAGAGTCTGGCCCGGGGGGTCGGGGAGGTCTTCGGCGGCGGGGCCGTCCACCAGGTGATCATCGAGCTGGACGAGATCTGGCTGTTCGTCAGCTCGGCCGGCCGGGGCACCCACCTGGCGGTCGTCGCGGACCAGGAGGTCGACGCCGAGGTGATGGCCGTCGCGATGGACACCCTCGTACAGCAGGTCGGGCAGCGGCTGGGGACCGAGGTGCGGGTCCAGCACCTGGAGGGCGGAGGGCGTGAGTGAGGCACTGGGCGGACGCGTCGCCGGACGACGATGACGCCGAGGAGGGGCTCGTCCGGGCGTACACGATCACCCATGGGCGTACCGCCTCGGCGCGCGACGACCTCACCCTCATCACGGTGATCGCCACCGTCGCGCCCGCCGAACGGGCCGGCGACCGGTCGCTGCAGCCCGAGCACCGGACGATCCTGCGGCAGTGCCGTACGCCGGTGGCGCTCGCCGAGGTCGCCGCCGGGCTGAATCTGCCGGTGGCGGTGACGAAGATCCTCGTCGGCGACCTCATCACGCTCGACCGGGTCACGGCCCGGCCGCCGCTCGCGGTGGCCGTCGGCCAGGAACCGGACATGACTCTTCTGCAGGCGGTGAAGGATGCCCTACTCAGACTCTGACTCCGACGGACAGCAGACCGGGCCCGGGGCGCAGGCCTCCGTGGCCCGGACGCCCGTCGCGCCCGCCGCCGTGAAGATCCTCATCGCGGGCGGCTTCGGCGTCGGCAAGACCACCATGGTCGGCTCCGTGAGCGAGATCCCGCCGCTGCACACCGAGGAGCAGCTGACCGTCGCGGGGCTCGGCGTCGACGACCTCGACGGGGTCGAGCAGAAGACCACGACCACCGTGGCGCTCGACTTCGGCCGGATCACGGTGAGCGGCCGGCTCGTGCTGTACCTGTTCGGTACGCCCGGCCAGGAACGCTTCTGGTTCATGTGGAACGACCTGGTGCACGGCGCCCTCGGCGCGGTCGTCCTCGCGGACACCCGGCGGCTGGAGAGCAGCTTCGCCTCGATCGACTTCTTCGAGAGCCGTGGCGTGCCGTTCGTGGTCGGCGTCAACTGCTTCCACGGGGTACGGGACCGCACGGTGGCGGAGATACGGGACGCGCTGGACCTCGATCCGCGGGTCCCGGTCGTGATGGGCGACCTGCGGGAGCGGGGGGACAGCCGGGATCTGCTGCTGGCCCTGGTCAACCGGCTGATGGCCGGCCGGCCGCCAGCCGCGATCGGCGGCTGACGGCTGACGGTTCACGGCTGACGGTTCACGGCTTTCGGGTGCTACGGGCGCAGCGTGGGCTCACGCTCGATGTCCCGCTTGTCGAGCCTCGCGTCGTACGTCGCCAGCGGCTTGGCCACCGACGGGTTCGACTGGACGGTCGTCGAGGCGACACCGGCCCAGGCCAGGATGCGGGCGGTGGCGAGCGCCTTCTGCTCGGGGACCAGACCCGCGACGTTCGCGCCGTGGTTCAGTCCGGGGGCGGTGAAGACGTACGAGTCCTTCGCGCCCTTGCCGAGGCGGAACTGCTCGGCGCCCCACGGGTCGTTCTGCCCGTACACGAACAGCATCTGGTTCGCACGGTGCTTGACCCAGTTGTCGACGTCGCGCATCGCCCGCGGCTGGAACTTCATCGAGATGTCCCGGGGGACGAACTCCCGCGGCGGCAGGTAGCCGTAGCGGATGTACTTCTTCTCGATGTGCGGGAACTTGATGGTGGGCGCGCCGAGTTGGGTGCCCGCCTGGTAGTAGTACGGCGTGTACGGCTCCAGGCCCTGGTCGGTGTAGAAGGAGAACCCGGCGATCGTGTCGATCGAGGTCCAGATGTCGTCGTCGGTCGCGTTCTTGGCGTCGGCCGGGATGGACTCGCAGTCGGCGAGCAGGCTGTACTGCCAGAAGCCCCAGACGTAGTCGAGGACGGTGGCCTCGTACGCCTTGTCGAGGCTGCCGATGGTGTCGAAGGTGAAGCCCTCGGCGGCGGCGAACTCCGCGTACCGCTTCTCCAGCGGCTCGCGGCGGACGAGCGCCTCGCGCTGCACGCCGTTCAGCCGGTCGCGGCACTCCTTGGTGCCGACGGTGGCGAAGAACCGGTCGTAGGCCGAGTCCTCGTTGTTCACCACGTCGTTGGGGGCGACGTACGCGACGACGCCGTCCATGTCACGCGGGTAGAAGCGCTCGTAGTAGGTGGCGGTCATGCCGCCCTTGGAGCCGCCCGTGGACAGCCACTTCTTGGTGTAGATCTTCTTCAGCGCCGAGAAGACGCGGTGCTGGTCGCTGGCCGCCTGCCAGATGTCCAGCTTGGACCAGTTCGCCGGGTCGGGCCGCGACGGGGTGAAGAAGCGGTACTCCAGGGAGACCTGGTTGCCGTCGACGATCCGCGTCGGCTCGCTGCGGCTGGGGTTCGTGTTGACGAAGTACCCGCTGGTGAAGAAGACCGTGGGGCGCGAGACGTCCTTGTGCAGGACCGTGATGCGCTGCTGGAACGTGCCCTTGGACGGTCGCCGGTGGTCGATCGGCTGGGTGTAGTTGAGGACGAAGTAGCGGTAGCCGGTGTACGGCTTCTCCTGGATCAGGCTCATGCCCGGGATCGCGAGGAGCCGGTCCTTGATGTCCGCGCTGTCCGCCGTGCTGGTCGTTCGCGTGGTGCCGGTGGCCTCCGGCTGAGCGGCGGTCGCCGCTCCCGCCGTACTCAACGTGCCTATCAGCACGGTGAGCGCCAGCAGCCATCTGAGCGCCTTGCGCATGCACCCTCCCCTATGAAACATCTGTGCGCCGGAAGCTATCGGAGCAACCGCCGGACGCACCAGGGGAGATAGGGAAATCCCTCGGGCACGGACTCAGTACGTAGGGTCCGGGCGGCGCTTCAGCACCGGATCCAGCCAGAACTGACCGATCCCCGCCCGACCGTGCCCTTCACCCACACATGCCGCCGTCCCGCGTGCACGGTGACCGGGCCGGCCCGCTTGGAGAACACGCCCTCGTCGACGACCGGACGGCCGCCGCGCGCCCGGACGCTCACCGACATCCACTGGCGGGGGCCTGGGCGTTTGGGGACGGTGACCGCGCAGACGTAGCCGCTGCGGCGGTAGATGTGCACCTCGCCGGTGGAGAAGGTGAGGGTGCGGGCCTTGCGGCCCGAGCAGGGCGCTGCCGCTTCGGCGGTTCCGGGGCCGGCCAGGGCGAGCATGCCGGATGCGGTCAGCACGGCCAGTGCGAGTGCCGTGCGGCGCTTCAGCGAGTCTGCGGTCACCGTGTTTCCCCCTTCCGTTGCCGCGTATACCGTACTGATGTACGGACGCGTCGTGTGTGGCGAACGGTTGCGTGGGTTTTCGGCTGCCGGTCGGTGGGGCTTCTCGCGCCGTTCCCCGCGCCCCTGAACGGCCCCTGCGGGGCGCGTTCAGGTGCGCGACGATGTGACCGGTTCCTCCGGCTCTGCCGTCCCCACGAAGGTTCGCCACAACTCTGCGTATTGGCCGTCGAGTTGGAGGAGTTCTTCGTGGGTGCCGTCTTCCGCCACCCGGCCGTCGGACATGACGACGACGCGGTCGGCTCGGGCCGCCGTGGTCAGGCGGTGGGCTACCACCAGGGTTGTACGGCGGCCTGCGAGGCGGTCGGTGGCGTGGTTGACCTGGGCCTCGGTGGCCAGGTCCAGGGCCGCCGTCGCCTCGTCGAGGAGCAGGATGTCCGGGTCGACCAACTCCGCGCGGGCCAGTGCGATCAGCTGGCGTTGGCCCGCCGAGAGGTTGCGTCCGCGTTCCGCGACCTCGTGGAGGTAGCCGCCCTCCAGCGTGGCGATCATCTCGTGGGCGCCGACCGCCCGGGCGGCCCCCTCCACCTGGGCGTCGGTGGAGTCGGGGCGCCCGTACGCGATGGCGTCCCGCACGGTCCCCTGGAAGAGGTACGCCTCCTGCGGCACGACCCCGAGGCGGTGCCGGTACGAGGTGATGTCGAGGTCGCGCAGATCGGTGCCGTCGACGGTGACCCGGCCGCCGGTCGGGTCGTAGAAGCGGGCGACCAGCTTCACGAGGGTCGACTTGCCCGCGCCGGTCTCGCCGACGAAGGCGACCGTCTGGCCTGCGGGGATCGTCAACTCGACCTCGCTCAGGGCCTCTTCGTCGTCGCCGTACGCGAAGTCCACGCCCTCGAAGGCGATGTCGCCGCGCAGGGACAGCACCTCAAGCGGCTCCTCGGCGGCCTCGGTGGAGGTCCGCTCCTGGAGGAGTTCCTGGATGCGGCCCAGCGAGACCGTCGCCTGCTGGTACCCGTCGAAGACCTGCGAGAGCTGCTGCACGGGTGCGAAGAACAGGTCGATGTAGAGGAGGTAGGCGACCAGCGCACCTGTCGTGAGGGTGCCGTTCTCGATCCGTCCGGCGCCGACGATCAGTACCGCAGCCGCCGCGACCGAGGCCAGCAGCTGTACGAAGGGGAAGTAGACCGAGATCAGCCACTGGCCCCGGACCCGCGCCCGGCGGTAGCTGTCGCTGCCCTCGGCGAACCGTTCGCCGCCCGCCCGCTCGCGCCGAAAGGCCTGCACGATCCGCAGCCCGGCCACCGACTCCTGGAGGTCGGCGTTGACCACGGACACGCGCTCACGGGCGAGTTCGTACGCCTTGACGCTCGCCCGGCGGAAGAAGAACGTGCCGACGACCAGCACCGGGATGGTGACGAAGACGACGAGGGCGAGCTGTACGTCGATCACGACCAGGGCGACCATGATGCCGAAGAAGGTGACGACGGAGACGAAGGCCGTGACGAGGCCCGTCTGCAGGAACGTCGACAAGGCATCGACGTCGGTCGTCATCCGCGTCATGATCCGGCCGGTCAACTCCCGTTCGTAGTAGTCGAGTCCGAGGCGCTGCAGCTGGGCGAAGATCTTCAACCGGAGGGCGTACAGGACGCGTTCGCCGGTACGGCCCGTCATCCGCGTCTCGCCGATCTGCGCCGCCCACTGGACGAAGACGGACAGCAGGGCGAGCGCGGAGGCCACCCACACCGCGCCCAGGGCTAGTTGGGTGACGCCCGAGTCGATGCCGTGCCGGATCAGGATCGGCAGGAGCAGTCCCATGCCCGCGTCCACGGCGACCAGCCCGAGGGTCAGCAGCAGCGGCGTTCCGAAGCCGCGCAGCAGCCGCTTCAGCCCGTACGACTCCTCGGGGGTGACGGCACGTGCCTCGTCGATGTCCGGGGTGTCGGCGGCCGGGGGCAACGCCTCTACCTGGGCGAGGAGTTCGGGGGTGGCGGGCATCCCGGCGAACGCCGTGTCCTTGCGCTCGCGGTCCCCGCTCCACAGCCTGGGGGTGACCCCGCGTTCGGCGTCGAACTCGGCGTCCAGCTCGTCCCGTACGGAGGTGTCCTCGGGCGGCAGGGAGGGCAGGGCGCGGCCGGGTGAGACGCCGCCCAGCTCGTCCGGGTCGGTCAACAGGCGGCGGTACAGGGCGGATCGGGCCTGGAGTTCGTCGTGGGTGCCGATGTCGGCGAGGCGTCCGGCGTCGAGGACGGCGATGCGGTCGGCGAGGGCGAGGGTGGAGCGGCGGTGGGCGATGAGGAGGGTCGTGCGGCCCTCCATGACGTGCCTCAGGGCCTCGTGGATCTCGTGCTCGACGCGGGCGTCGACGGCGGAGGTGGCGTCGTCGAGGACGAGAAGGCGGGGGTCGGTGAGGATCGCGCGGGCGAGGGCGACGCGCTGGCGCTGGCCGCCGGAGAGGGTGAGGCCGTGCTCGCCGACCTTGGTGTCGTAGCCGTGCGGCAGTTCGGCGATGAAGCGGTCGGCCTGGGCGGCGCGCGCGGCGACCAGGATCTGTTCCTCGGTGGCGTTCGGGCGGCCGTACGCGATGTTGTTGCGGACGGTGTCGGAGAAGAGGAAGGAGTCCTCGGGGACCAGTCCGATCGCGGACCGGAGTGATTCGAGGGTCAGTTCGCGGACGTCGTGGCCGGCGATGAGGACCGCGCCGCGTGTCACGTCGTAGAAGCGCGGGAGGAGGAGGGAGACGGTCGACTTGCCGGAGCCGGAGGAGCCGACGACGGCGAGGGTCTCGCCCGCCCGGATCTCCAGGCTGAGTCCGTCGAGGACGGGACGCTCGGGGTCGTAGCCGAAGGACACGTCGTCGAACTCGACGGTGGCGGGGGCGTCGGCGGGCAGGTCCTTGTGCCCGTCGGAGAGGGAGGGCCGGGTGTCGATGAGTTCGAGGACGCGTTCGGTGCCGGCGCGGGCCTGCTGGGCGACGGTCAGCACCATGGCCAGCATCCGTACCGGGCCGACGAGTTGGGCGAGATAGGTGGAGAACGCGACGAACGTACCGAGCGTGATGTGCCCGCCCACCGCCAGCCAGCCGCCCACGGCGAGCATGGCGACCTGTCCGAGCACGGGTACGGCCTGGAGGGCGGGCGTGTAGACGGAGTTGAAGCGGATCGTCCGCAGCCGCCCGGCGAAGAGCCGTCGCCCGACCTCCCGGAGCTTCCCGGTCTCCTGGTCCTCCTGCCCGAACCCCTTCACCACGCGTACGCCGGTCACGGCGCCGTCGACGACACCGGCGACGGCGGCGGCCTGGGCCTGCGCGTACCAGGTGGCCGGGTGGAGCTTCCGGCGGCTGCGCTTGGCGATGATCCAGAGGGCGGGCGCGACGGCGAGGGCGACCAGGGTCAGCGGGATCGACAGCCAGGCCATGATCGCGAGGGACATCAGGAAGAGCAGCAGGTTCCCGACGGTCATCGGGAGCATGTAGAAGAGGCTCTGGATCAGCTGAAGGTCGCTGGTGGCCCGCCCGACGATCTGCCCCGTCGACAGCTCGTCCTGGCGGCGGCCGTCGAGCCGGGTGATCGTCCCGAACATCTCCGTCCGCAGATCGTGCTGGACGTCGAGCGCGAGCCGGCCGCCGTAGTAGCGCCGGACGTAGGTCAGCAGGTAGACGAGGACGGCGGCGACGACGAGCGCGCCCGCCCAGGGGCCCATGGAGCGGGTCTTGTCACCGATGACGTCGTCGATGATCACCTTGGTGATCAGGGGGACGAGGGCGATGAGGGCCATGCCGAAGAGGGAGGCGCCCAGGGAGAGCACGACGTCCTTCGGATACCGCCAGGCGTATCCGACCAGGCGTCGCCCCCATCCCTGCGACGGTTCCGGTTCCGGTTCCCGTGCCGGTTCCAGTGCCGGTGCCGGTTCCGATTCCTGTGCCGGTTTCGGCTCCCGCCCCCGTTGGTCCGTCACTCCGGTGCCTTTCGTAGATCCACACGTCCGTACTCCACCGGTAAGCACCAACGCGGGCGGAAGCGGATTTCATCCCTCCGCAACAACTCCGGGGGCGGCTGTGGCTACGAGGTCCGGACCTTCAGGAAGTAGAAACGGGTCGTCTGCGCGGCGTTCTGGTTGTCGTCGCTGACGAGGAGAACGCGCAGGCCGCCGTGGGTGCGGCCGGTGACGACCATGCCCTCGATGTTGTCGAGGAGCGGGTTCGGCTGCGGCTGCTTGGCGGTCGCTCCCAGTGACGGGCAGTTCACGATGTCGGCGAGGAGGGTCTTCCTGACCAGGCGTACGCCGCTGTCCTGCCCGGTGAGGTTCTCGACACCGCGTGTGTCGGTGGCGCGGCGCGGGTCGGCCAGGTAGAGGCGGACCGTGTTGCCGACGCCGGCGGTGAAACCGCGCTCCAGGACGAGGAGGCGACCGTCGGGGGTGGCCGCGACCTCCGGAACGCCGAGGCCGGTATCGGTGCGATAGGCGTACTGGGCGCCGAGGACGAAGTGGGTGCCCCGGCGCTCCCAGGTCTGCCAGCGGACGATGCCGGTGGCGTCGCCGGAGATCGCGTACTCCATGCCCGCGAGGAGCGTACGGCCGCCGGGGAGGAGGGTGAGCCCCTCGAAGGTCTGGTTGGCCGTGGCGCGACCGGCCGGGGCGACCTGGAGCGCGGCGGGCACCGGGAGGCGGTCGAGGATGCGGCCGTCGCGGGAGTAGCGGCGTACGGAGGGTTCCGTCTCGGAGGAGACGAGCCGGGTGCCGTCCCGGTCCACGACCAGGCCCTCGGAGTCGAGCGCGGCGCCGGTCTCGTCGGCGAGCGGGACGACGCTCTTCGGGGTCAGGGTCCTCCGGTCGAGGGTGAAGAGGGAGGAGCGGTCGGAGAGGGCGGCGAGGTCGCCGTTCCGGTCGACGGCGAGCGCGGAGAAGTTGCCGACGAAGGTGCCGTCGTACGTCGTCTTGTCGAGAGCGTCGGAGAAGCGGTCGATCGAGACGGTGGGTGAACAGGCGTTGCCGCTCTGGGAGTTGGCGTTCGCCGGTCCGGCGGCGGTCAGGCAGGTGGCCGCCGCCAGGCCGGCGGTGAGGGTGGTGAGTACGGTTCGCAGGTGTCGCGGGATTCGCGGGTTTCGCGGGTGTCGTCGCAGGCGCATGGCCGTCACCGTAGGGCGGGTTGGTGACGGCCGGGAGGCGGCGCGGTGAAGTCGTCCCGCGACCAGGTCGCGGTCAGCTGGCCGCGATGTCCCTGTGGACAACCTTGGCGACCCGCTCGATGGTCGTGATGCCGTAGTTCCAGGTGCTGTTGCCGTGCGTGAGCACGGAGATCATGTAGTCGTGGCCGCCACCCTTGAACGAGCCGACGCTGTGCACCCGCCAGCCGTGCGAGGCGCGCTGCAGCCAGCCGTTCTTGACGTGCACGGAGACTCCGGAGGGGACGCCCGCCGGGGTGCCCCAGCGCTGGGACGCGACGACCTCGCTCATCAACTTCAGGATGTACGCACGGGAGTTGTCGTTGAGGACCGTGTTGGTGAGGGTGGTGAGCGCGAGGAGCTTCTGCTCGTCGCGGGCGGTGATCTGGGTGAGCCCCCAGTAGCCGTTCGTGCCGGGCTTGGTCTGGGTCATGCCCGCCGCAGCGACGAAGGCCTTGATCTTCGTCAGGCCGAGCTGGTTCCAGAGCTTGGTGGTGGCGGCGTTGTCCGACTTGGTGATCATGGCCGTGGCACGGGTCTTCTCCGTGGCGGTCAGGGCCCGGCCGGTCTTCTGGGCGTCCCAGAGCAGGGTCGCGAGGACGGTGACCTTGACGACACTGGCGGAGTCGTAGGCGGTCTGCGCCCGGTACACACAGGTGGTCTTGGTGGTGCGGTCGAAGACGCCGACGCTGATGGAGCCCTGGCGACCGGCGAGGGCGGTGGTGATGTCCCGCTTCAGCTTGGTGGCGAGGGCGGGCTTGGCGGACGTACAACTGACCGCCGCCGTGGCCGCGCTCGCGGGTGTGGCGGTGGCGAGCAGCGAGATCGTGGTGGCGGCGCCGACGGCGACACCGAGTGCGCGGGCGCGTACAGATCTGGATATGTGGTGAGTCATGGTGGTTTCCCATCCCCGTGAAAGACGTCAGCGGCCCCCCGGCACGCTGGTCTTCTTTGACTCACATGCACGTACGAATGGTTGTACGCCTGCCCGATTTCCTTTGGGTAAAGCATTCACCGCACGTAACACACTGTTGCCCGTATTCATAGGTGGCCCCCAGGTGCGCCACAGCCCTCACCCACCCCCCGTCCAGACGATTCGATGGTGACATCTGCCACCGACCCACACCCCCACGCCCCGGAGACCCTCGCCGCCGCCGATCCCGCGGCCCCCGAGGCTCCACCGGCCCCCGTCGCCTCAGGCACTCCCGAGAAGGCGCCGCGCTGGTCGCTGCCCGCGCTGCTCGCGATCATGGTGCTGGCCGGGGTCCTGTACTCCTGGAACCTCTCCTCCTCCGGCCTCAACAGCTTCTACAGCGCGGCCGTGTTGAGCGGCACGCAGAGCTGGAAGGCGTGGTTCTTCGGCTCGTTGGACGCGGGGAACTTCCTCACCGTCGACAAGCCACCCTTCGTCCTCATGGTCATGGGCCTGTCCTGCCGGGTGTTCGGCTTCGGCACCTGGCAGATGATGGCGCCGCTGATCGCGTCCGCGCTCGGCACGATCTGGATCCTGCACTCCTCCGTGAAGCGGGTGTTCGGACACGCGGCGGCCACGGTGGCCGCGCTCGTCCTGGCGCTCACGCCGATCACGGTGGCCATCAACCGGGACAACAACCCGGACACGCTGCTGGTCTTCCTGATGGTGGCGGGCGCGGCCCTCGCGCTGCGCGCCACGCGTGACGGCAGACTGCTGCCGCTGCTCGGCTCGGCGGTGTGCTTCGGCCTCGCCTTCAACACGAAGATGCTCCAGGGCTACATCGCCCTGCCGGCCGTCTTCGCGGTGTACCTGTTCGCGGCCAACCTCGGCCTGGTCAAGCGGATCGTGAACCTGCTGCTGGCGGGCGTCGCGCTCGCGGTGGCCAGCTTCTGGTGGGCGACGGCGGTCTCCCTGGTCCCGGCCGACGACCGTCCGTACATCGGCGGCTCGACGGACGGCAGCGCCTGGAACCTGATCATGGGCTACAACGGCCTCGGCCGCGTCCTCGGCGGCGAGGGCAACGGCGGGGGCGGCGGTGGCGGAGGCGGCGGCTTCTCCGGGACCGCGGGCCTCGGCCGGATGTTCAACGAGATCCTGGGCGGCCAGATCTCCTGGCTGATCCCCTTCGCGAGCATCGCGTTCGTCGGCGGCCTGGTCCTGATCGGCCGGGCCCCGCGCACGGACGCGACCCGCGCGGCCCTGCTGATGTGGGGCGGCTGGACCCTGCTCCACTACCTGACCTTCGCCATGGCCGAGGGCACGATGCACCCGTACTACACGACCGCCCTCGCGCCCGGTATCGCGGCGCTGTGCGGTGGCGGCGGGGTGCTCCTGCTGCGCGCGTTCCGCACGGACAAGCGCTGGGTGTGGGTGCTCCCGCTGGCCTTCGGCATCACCGGCGTCTGGTCGATAGTCCTGCTGCGCCGGACCTCGGACTGGAACACCTGGCTGTGGCCGACGATCGCGGTGCTGATGGCACTGGCGATCACGGGCCTGCTGGTCTTCCGCACGGGTCGGCGCGTACAACTCCTCGCCGCCTCCGTGGTGGCGGCGATCGTCGCCGCGGTGGCCGGCCCGGCCGCGTACTCCTTCGCGGAGACGTCGGCGACGGGCGGCGGCATGGGCGGTACGAACCCGACGGCGGGCCCTTCGACGGGCGGCGGCATGGGCGGCCCCGGCGGCGGAGGCGGCGGCAACCGTGCGAGTGGCGGCTTCCCCGGCGGGGGCGGCGGCCAGGGTCAGCAGAACGGTCAGCAGGGGCAGGGCCAGCAGCAGGGCGGGCAGGCCGAGGGCGGCCAGCAGGGCGGTCAGATGGGTACGCCGCCCAGTGGCGGTATGCCCAGCGGGGCACCCGGCGGCGCCGGTGAGCAGGGCGGTGGCCAGCAGGGTGGCGGTATGGGTACGCCTCCGGGCGGCACGGACGGTACGAGCGGCACCGGCGGCGAGTCCGGCACGACCGGCGGCCAGCAGCAGGGCGGGCAGCCCGGCGGCGGAGGCATGGGCGGTGGCGGTGGTGGCATGGGTGGCGGCGCCAGCACCGAGCTGATCACGTACCTGAAGAAGCACCAGGACGGCGCCAAGTGGCTGCTGGCGGTGTCGAATTCACAGGGTGCGGCGCAGCTGATCATGAGCAGCGGCGAGCCGGTGATCTCCATGTGGGGCTGGACCGGCACCGACAAGGCGATGACCCTGGCCAAGCTCAAGGAGCTGGTGAAGAAGGGCGAGTTGCACTACATCCAGCTCGGCGGCGGCATGGGCGGCGGGGGCGGCATGGGCGGCTCCAGCCTCAGCTCGGAGGTCACGGCGTGGGTGCAGGAGCACGGGACGGCGGTGAAGGAGAGCGAGTACAGCGGCAGCGCGACGACGGGGACCGCCGACTCGGCGGACTCGTCAAGCTCTTCGAGTTCGTCCACATCATCGACGTCATCGACGTCATCCATCTACCGTCTGGACGCGTCGGACGTCAGCTGAGCCCGACCGGATGAACTGTGTGGCCCCTGACCGGAGTTTCCGGTCAGGGGCCACGCTCATTTCGCCGCCTCCACGGCTCTACGCGCGTCAAATCGGGCCGAAATCAACCGAGTTGCCGGTTCAAGTCACCCAACGGACACACGCAGTTCATTGCCTGAAACGCATGTCCATGTCACGCTCCCGATTGTCTCGCTCATTCGACACGCGTAGAACGGACACCCCCGATGCCCGCGACGCAGATACGCACCCGCCGTTGGAAGGCCGTGGCACTGGCCACGTCGACGGTTCTGGCCGCCCTCGCCATCCCCACGATGACGGCGACCCCGGCCGGCGCGACGACGACCGCGTACGACGCCACGTACTACAAGAACGCGATCGGAAAGACCGGCACGAGCCTCAAGTCCTCGCTGCACACGATCATCAGCAGCCAGACGAAGATCTCGTACTCCGCCGTCTGGAACGCGCTCAAGGTGACCGACCAGGACCCGAACAACAGCAGCAACGTGATCCTGCTGTACAGCGGTGTCTCGCGCAGCAAGTCCCTCAACGGCGGCGACGTCGGCGACTGGAACCGCGAGCACACCTGGGCCAAGTCCCACGGCGACTTCGGCGAGGCGATCGGCCCCGGCACGGACCTGCACCACCTGCGCGCCTGCGACGTCCAGGTCAACAGCATCCGCGGCAACCTGGACTTCGACAACGGCGGCAGCTCGGTCACCAACGGCGGCGGCAGCACCGTCGACTCCGACTCCTTCGCACCGCGCGCCGCGGACCGGGGCGACGTGGCCCGCATGATCCTGTACATGACCGTCCGTTACGAGGGCGACGACGGCTGGGCGGACCTGGAGCCCAACGAGAAGGTGGGCAACGGCAGCAACCCGTACATGGGCAAGCTGGCCGTCCTCAAGGCGTGGAACGAGGCGGACCCGCCCAGCGCCTTCGAGGAGAAGCGCAACGACCTCATCTACTCCAACTACCAGGGCAACCGGAACCCGTTCATCGACCACCCGGAGTGGGTCGAGGCGATCTGGTAGGCAGCCGGTCCCAGTCGCCGCCCTGAACTCTCCATCTCGTACGGGGAGTTCAGGGCATCTCCTGTTTCCGGCCGAGGATTCCCGCAATGGTCAGGAAGAGCTGGAGATTCGCGATGCCACTGACCCTGGCGGTGCACCAGGGGCCTGCCGCACCGGACTTGATCACCCGGACACTGCCGCCACCGACCACGATCTCCTGGACGTCCGCCCACGGAAGCACAGGCTTCCCGGTACCGGTCACGCCGGTACGGGAGACGGAGAGCGCGCCGAAGTCGGCGGTCCCGCCCTCCAGTACCGCGTCCATGACCGCCGGCGCCTGGGCCCGGAGCACCGCCTCCTGCATCCAGGGACCCCAGGTCTCGGGGCTCTCGTAGAACTCCGTGATCTGCGCGGCGCCGTAGCTCGGAGCGGCCACGGAATAGACGTACCTGGTGGGCGTGGGGACACCGTTGACGAACAACTGGCTGATGTCCTGGTGGACCCGCGCGGAATCCCAGCGGAGGGCGGTCATGCCGTCCCCGAACTGCGGCTGCACGATCAGCCCGTGCTCGAAGAGGTGGAGCCGCTTGGCGGCCTGCTTCCTGCTGAAGTCCGGGAAGCGGCGCAGCCACCAGTAGTACAGCGCCCCGGGGACGAGGAAGAACGCCGAGAGCGTGACGAGCACGTTGAGATAGAGGACGAACAGCAGCTTGCCGAGCCGCTTGGGGGCGAACGAGCCCTGAAGTCGGCCGAGTTGGTGACGGGCGGCCAGGGCGGCGACCTCGGGTGAGAGTGAGGGTGAGTGGAGCGCCGGTGTGGTCATCGGAGTTCTTTCTCGTAGGCGGGTCACTGCCGTGTCCGGGCGACGAGTTCGGCGAGCAGTCGGGTACGGGGGACCATCGTCGCGATCCGTACGTGCTCGGTGTCGGCGTGGGCGCCGCTGCCGACGGCGCCCAGGCCGTCCAGCGTCGGACAGCCCACGGCGGCCGTGTAGTTGCCGTCCGAGGCACCGCCGACGGCGACTCCGCGCGGCGGTTCCTGGCCCAGTTCCGAGGCGATGCGGGTGGCCAGGGCGAAGAGTCGGGCGGAGGAAGCGGGTTCCATGGGCGGCCGTCGCCTGCCGCCGAGTACGGTCAGCCGGGCGCCGGGGGTCCGGGCGGTGAGCCCGCGCATGAGTTCGTCGGTCCGGTCCTGCGCGGCAGCCGTCGGCACGCGTACGTCCACGGAGATCTTCGCCGACGCGGGCACGGTGTTGAGGGTGCTGCCGGCGGACATGAGGGTGGGGGTGATGGTGGGGGGTCCGATCTCGGCGTCCCCGTCACCACCGGTGTTACTGGCATCACCGGTGTTACTGGCATTGCTGGCGGCACCGGCGGCACCGGCGTTGCCGATCGTGGCCCCCAGGCCGGCGATGGCCAGCACCTGGTGAGCTGCCTCGACAGCGGCGTTGATCCCCTTGTGCGGCTCCAGCCCGGCATGGGCCGCCCTGCCGTGCACGACGACCTCGTACCGCGAAGTGCCCTTACGGGCGGTCTTGAGGGCGCCGGTCTCATCGGCGGACGCCTCCAGCACGAAGGCGGCGGCGAGGCCGCGAGCGGACTCCTCGATCAACTCCCGGGAGGTGGGTGAGCCGACCTCCTCGTCCCCGGTGACCAGCACGCACACGCCGTCCGGGGACGGCAGGGAGGCCAGCGCGTGGAACATCTGCACGAGCCCCGCCTTCATGTCGAGCACCCCGGGCCCCCGGGCGACCCCGTCGGCCACCGACCAGGGATGCGTCTCCAGCGAGCCGCCGGGCCACACCGTGTCGTGATGGCCTACGAGCAGTACGCGGGGCGTACCGAAGGTCCACCGCAGGTGGGTGACACCGTCGATGACGATCACCTCCGGCGACGTACCCAGCAGCCGAGCACCGAGGGCGGCGACCACCTCGGCACTGCGGGCCACGGCGGCGTGGTCGGCGGAGAAGGACTCGCAGAGGACGAGTTCCTCAAGATCGGCGAGCAGAGCGGGCAGAGCGGTCACGTCTTCCCCCTGGAACTGCGAGTGGTGGATTGCGGATCACAGATTGCGGATTGGCGACGTGATGAGACGTTACGAAGGGGCAAGGCATTCCACCAGCGACTAGATTGCATGGAACTCATGCGCTGAAGGAATGTGAGTGGGGAGGAAGTACGGGTGGAGGAGATGTGTTCGAGACCGACGCACTACGCCTGCTGGTGACCGTGGCGGACACGGGTTCGTTCACCGCGGCTGCGATCCGGCTCAACTACACGCAGTCGGCGGTGTCCCGGCGGATCGCCACCCTCGAACAGCAGGCAGGCGGCCCGCTGTTCGACCGTCTCCCCCGGGGCGTACGCCTGAACCCGGCCGGCCAGTCCCTGCACCGCCATGCCGTGGACGTACTGGAACGCCTGTCGCGGGCGGAGCAGGAGCTGACGGTGATCCACGCGGGTCACGGCGGAATGCTCCGCGTGGGAGCCTTCGCGACGGCCAACATCTCTCTACTGCCCGCCGCCCTGCGGGAGTTCAGGCGGGCCAGACCGGACGTGGAGATCGTGGCGGTGGAGGGCAGGAGCGCGACGCTGATGGAACGCTTGGCGGCGGGCGCGCTGGACCTGGCGGTGGTCAGCGACTACCCCTCCGGCCTTCCCACGGCAGACGGCACCACGACAACCCCACTGCTGAAGGACGAACTGTTCGTGGCCCTGCACCACGAACACCCCCTGGCCTCAGCCGAAGCAGCCCCGATCAACCTCCGTGACCTACGGGACGAGGCCTGGCTGCAGGACGCGTACGGCGACCGCCCCACGATGCTCGCGGACGCCTGCGCCCGGGCCGGCTTCACCCCGCGCAAGATCATCAGAATCGCGGAGTGGACGGGCAAGTTCGGCTATGTGGCAGCGGGGTTGGGGGTGGCACTGGTCCCCTCGCTGGCCACGTGGGCGGTCCCGTCCGAACTCACCCTGCGCCGCCTCGCCGACCCCACACTCCGCAGGACGGTCCACATGGCACTGCCCGCGGTACCGCTGCCGGCGGCGCTGAAACTGGGGGAGTTGCTGCGGAGGGCGGGGGGCTGAGCGTGAAGGGTCGGTCGGGTCGCCGCCGCGCCACTCGGAGCATGGTCCGGCCCAGGTACGCCTGTCCTCGGGAGGCACATCGATCAGCCTCAGCCCTCTCAGATGCGCCAATTCTCGGCGTGCGCCCATAGGTAGTCGGCGAGTTCGGGCGGATGAAGGTCGAGTGCTCGCACCGCCGACGCGTCCAACGCGACTCGTACCGGCGAGAAGTCGCCCAGATCGGGATCGTCAACTTCAGGACCGCTACGGCGACTTGGATCGATGTCCAGCACGTCGGCGCGAAAGTAGTGCTGCACGACGGTGACCTTCTCGCCGGATTCGGTCAGGGTCAGGAACTCGGTCGCGGGGCCGATCGTGGCGCCGATCTCTTCCAACACCTCGCGACGCAGAGCCGCTTCGAAGTCGGCGTCCTCGGCTTCGACGCCCCCGCCGACGGTCGTGTAGTAGCGGGCGCCACCCGGCCATCCCCGGCGCAGGAACACCAACCGGCCGCCGTCGAGCAGCACCGCGCGAACGTTGTGACGGACCTTCATGCGTGCGACGCTAGCGCGCCCGGCCCGGCGAGGAGCGCGAACCGAAGCAGCGAGAAGGGCGGGACGCGTTGCCGCTCCGCGCAGGGCGACTGGTCACGCGGGGGAACGCGCGATGCGGAACCCGACGTCGTCGACCTGGAAGGTCGGGTGGCTGCGGCGCCGTGCGGAGGCGCGGCAACTCCAGTGTTCGTCGAACCAACCGCCGCCGCGCAGCACCCGGTAACTGCCGTAGACCTCGGCGTCGTAGACGTCCCAGCACCAGTCCCAGACGTTGCCGAGCATGTCGTGGAGCCCCCACGCGTTGGGGGTCTTCCCGCCCACGTCGTGGATGCGCTCGTGCGAGTTGCCGCGGTACCAGGCGATGTCGTCGAGTTCCCCGTGGCGCGGCCCGGTCGTACCGGCGCGGCAGGCGTGCTCCCACTCGGCTTCGGTCGGCAGCCGGTAGCCGTCGGCGGACACGTCCCACTCGACGTGTTCTCCATCGGCGTGCAGATCGTACGCAGGCGTGAAACCGTCGCGCAGGGACAGGGAGTTGCAGAACCGCGCCGCGTCCCACCAGGAGACGGACTCGACGGGCAGTCGCTCCCCCTGGGCGGCGCTCGGCCGCAGGCCCGTGATCTGCGCGTACAACGCCTGGGTGACGGGGAATGCGGCGAGTTGGTAGGGCGAGAGCTCGACCGACCAACTGCGCTGCGTCCGCCGGTCCGAGAGCGTCACCTGCCCCGGCGGGATGGCGATCATCTCGTTGCCCGTCATCACGTCCATGTTCAGGAGATCCTAACGAGCCCTGCCCAACAGTCAGTGGTGCAAGCTCTCCGACGTGGTGTGCCCGTCCCGGACGTCCCTGAAAAGAACAGAACCCGGACCGGCGGGCTCCAGGCAGTGCGGACCGTGCAGATCGAGCTTCTCAAGGTCCGTGGGGAACACGAAGTGCTCTCCGACATACGCCGGATCGACGGCGAAGCTCACGCGCGTGCCGCTGCCTTCGGCCGGATGAAACTCCTGGGGACGGCCGAGCGGCCGGATGCCACGGAGTTCCTGGCACAACCCGCGCCCCGCGCACCACATCTCGACAGTCACCTGACGGGACACGGCGGCGGCAGCTGCCAGCAACCACCACTCGGGGCCCAAAAGGGAATCGTAGTAACCGAGTTCGGGACCACCGAAGGCTCCCCAGTCGTGCGGCTGGTCCATGGCCACCGTAAAACTGCTGTCACTGGTGATCTCGACGAGACCACACAAGGTGTGCGCCGCGGCAACCCTTGTCGCCGGATGAAGCACGTGCCGCGCCACGGCACACAGCAGGCTGTCCGGCAGCTTCGGACTTCCGGGCCCCACCCCGAAGTACATACCCGGCCGCTTGCGCACGACGGCATCGAACTCCAGCACTTCGATGTCCGCCACGCTGTACGAATACTCCGTCACGGCCACACACTATCGACGCTGCCTCGGCGGCCTGTAGCGGTATGCAGGAGAAGCAGAACCATTCCGCGAAGTCGTCGACGGTGATCTCCGACGCGCCCCAACGCTCCTCCAGCGCCGCCTTGATCGACCCCAACAGAGGCCCTACGCCAGGCGGTCAGCCGACCTGGAGCCGGAAGTGCAGCACGCCGGAGGCGTCGGCAGGGGTGGGCTTGCCGTCGGTGTCGGTGACCGTGGTCACCACCAGGCCGGCGCGGAGGGCCAGTTCCTCGAACTGCTCCCCGCTGTACCAGTGCATGGTCCACGGGCGCTCCTCGACTGTGCTGTCCGAGCCGAGGTGCCGTTCGTAGCGCAGAAGCGTCGTCTGGGTCCGGGCCGTCTCGTCACGCCGCTCATCGACGACGGACACGCGCAGTTCGGCACCGTCGGGCGCGCTGGCCGTGCGTACCCGGCCGAGCTGTTCGGCGGGGGTCGGCTCGGGGGTGAACAGCGGCACCAGGGCGGTGCCGCCCTCGGCCAGGTGAGCGCGGATACCGCGCAGGGCGGCGAGCGCCGTGGCGTCGTCCGGGAGCAGGGTGAAGGTCGGCCCGGCGAGGAAGACCGCGCGGTAGCGGCGGGGCAGGTCCAGAGCCTCCATGCGCTGCTGGAACACGGTGACAGCAATGCCTTGTACGTCGGCCCGGCGCCGGAGCCGTTCCAGCATGTCGCCGGAGGAGTCGACGCCGTCGACGTCCAGACCACGTCGCCGCAGCTCGATCAGGGGCTCACCGTCGCCGCACCCCAACTCCAGCGCCGGCATGCCGACTTGGTGAATGAAGTCCGCGTAGGGCTCGGGGTCCTGGGAGTGGGCTTTCAGCGGACCGTAGAGGTCCGCGACGATGCCGGTGTAGAAGTCAGCTGGGTGCACGGCGGTCACCCTACGCAGGGCTTTCCGCTCGGTCACTCGAATATTGACGGCGGGTCACTCATCGCCGAGCAGCGTGCGCGACCCGTTCCACCTCACCGAGAAACGACAGCCACGCCACGGCGCCGACAGCGACGACAGGGCCGGGCAGGTTCTTCGAGTCGCGGACGTCGATACCGGCCGGCCGGAGACGGACTTCTACGCACTCGCCGTTCTGGCCGCTGTAGCTGCTCTTGAACCAGGTGGTCCGCTGCGACGACATGTGCTGCTCTTCCTTACGACTCGGTCAGCCCCTCGGCGATCTCGACGATCCGGGACTCGGATTCCATCGCGCTGAGGGCTGCGGCACGGAGGTGATCGAAGGCGCCGCCCAGCCGAGCCGTGTCCTCCCTGGTCTCCAGGTACGCGTGGCTGGCGAAGTTCTCCAGGAGAACCACTTCCAGCCCCGCCGGAGGCGGAAAGCTGTAGATCAGGAAGGGATATGGCCCGCCCTGGCAGGCTCCTGCCGTGAAGGGTAGTACCTGCAAAGTGACGTTCGGAAGCTGGGCCAACTCGACCAGGTGCAGCAGTTGTTCCCGCAGGACGCCGGGCCCGCCGACCTGTTGGCGCAGCGCGGCCTCGCCGAGAATCATCCACACCTTGAGGGGAGTTGGGTCCGTCCGCGTCAGCGCCTTCTGCCGCTCCATGCGCACGCGCACCTTGGTCTTCTGCGCGTCGTCCAACGGCCCCGGAATGCCTCCCTGGATGACGGCCGTCGCGTACGCCTCGGTCTGGAACAGCCCGGGCACGATGCCGGGCTGGAAGCCTCGGCACTCGGACACCTCGTCCTCCAGACCGACCAAGTCCAGGAACTCCTGCGGGAGTTGGTCTTCCAGGACCCTCCACCAGCGCTGACGGCGGCTCTCCCGCGCCAACGCCAGCCAGCCGTCCCGCTCCGCCGGGTCCTTCACCCCGTAGAGATCCAGCAGCACCTTGAGATCGAGCTGCCGGATGCCACTGCGCCCCGACTCGATGCGACTCACCTTGGCCGCGTGACAACTGAGCTGCTCAGCCGCGTCCTCCAGGAACAACCCGCGCTCCTCGCGCAGTCGCCGGAGATTGGTGCCGAGCACCCGCTTGCGCACAGTCGGCCTGTATTCCCCAGCAGCCACATCGCCCCCAGTTGGTGCACCTCTCCGTGCCCATCAGAGTACCCAGCGCCACAGACGCAGCAATCGAACTTAGTCGTTTCACTTGCAAGTCGCTCGGCGAGCAATCACGCTTACTCGCAGCGACAGCTTGCGCACTCAACGCACTCGCCGACGAAGAGGGGACCCCCATGCCCGAAACCACCCCCACCCCCAACCCCCGCCCCACCGAAGCCACCTGGCAACTCCCCCACACCCCCCGCACCGCCCCCCGAGCCCGCGCACTCCTCCGCTCACAACTCACCGCCTGGAAGATCGACGCCGAAGTGGCCGAAACCGCCGAGCTGTTGCTCTCGGAGCTGGTCACCAACTCCCTGCGGCACGCCTCCACCCCGCCCGGTCGTGAGATCGGCGTCCGGATCGCCACGTACGACGGGCGTCTGCGCGTCGAGGTCGCCGACGCGAACAACTGTCGGCCCACGCCCCGGCAGGCCGGCCCCGACGACGAGGGCGGACGGGGCCTCACCCTCGTACAGGCCCTCGCGGATCGCTGGGGCTGCTGTCCCCGGCCGCACGGCATCGGGAAGGCGACCTGGGCGGAACTGCCGTTGGTGCCACGGTCGGCGCAGCGCGCGGCGGTGCCGCCGGAGGCGTCGCTCGGCACGCCCGACGTCACCCGTCAACCGAGCCCGTCAGCGGTCTAGCGCGTCCCAGAAATCGGTCAGGACCTTGGCACCCCGGACCGGATCCTGAGTCATCCACCAGTGCCCCAGGCCATCGAGCCGCACCGTGCGAGCGCCCGCCCGGTCCGCCGTACGGACGCGCTGCTCGTCCGTGCCGACCAGGTGGTCCTCGGTGGCCAGCAGGGACAAGCCCGGGCGCCGCGCCGCGCGTTCGAGCGTGCGGCCCAGTTCGGCCATCGCAGGCTGGGTTGCCGATCGGTAGAGCGTGTGCGCGACTCGGCCCATCGTCTCGTCCTGGCCCGCCGCCACCCGCTTCGCCACCGGCTCGCTCATGCCGAGCCTCACCAGCACCGCGACCCGCGTCGCCAGGTCCCGGCCAATCGGGACCGCCGGGGCCGGGTCCGTGTTCTCCGGCGCCTGCTGGCCCAGGGCGAACTCGTGCCACACGTACTCCGGGTCGAACAGGCCGATCACATCGCTGACCCAGCTGCGTACGAGGTCCGGGCGGGCCATCACCGCGTTGACGACATGCGCGCCGCCCCAGTCGTGGCCGACCAGGTCGACGGGCTCGGCGAAACGCTCCAACTCGCCGATGAGCCAGTCCCGGTAGTCCCCGACCGTCGCGCCGAACCCCGTCGGCACGGGCGCCCCGAAACCGGGCGGGGACAGACGGATCGGGTGGGCCGGGTGGATCGGGTGGATCGGGTGGGGGCGGAGACCGGTCTGAGCCGAGCGCTCCAGCTCTGCCAGCAGTGGCTCCCAGACGTCCTGCGTCTCGGGGAAGCCGTGGACGAAGACAGTGGGCATGGCGGGAAATCCCTTCGTAGGCGTCGCGGTGTCGCGGTGTCACGTCCGATTTCACTACCGGTCAGGCGACCGTGACCGGGACCGTGACCGGGAGGGCGATCCAGCCGCAACTGACCAGATGACCAATCTGGTCAGTAAGTATAGTCTGGGGGCATGAACACGAACCCCAACCCCCGTCAGCGCGCCCTCGTCGTCGGACTCGGCGTCAGTGGGACCGCCTCCGCCCTGCGGCTGTGCAAGGCCGGCTGGGACGTCGTCGTCCTGGAGAAGGCCACCGAGCGGCGGCGCGGCGGGTACTTCCTCACCCTCTTCGGTACCGGGATCACCGCCGCCGAGCGCCTGGGCATCGAGGTTCCTGACCGCTTCTCGGAGGACATCGCCTACTACAACGTCGACCGTGCGGGCCGCCGCCGGCGCGGCATGGGCTTCGCCGAGGCCGTGGCCGGCGAGTCACGCCCCGTCGTGCGCGGCGATGTCGAGCAGGCGGCGTTCGACGCCCTGCCCGATGACGTGGCGATCCGGTACGCGTCCGTGCCCGTCGCGCTGCGCCAGGACAAGGACGGCGTACACGTCGACATCGAGGACCGGGCCGCCGGGACGGTGACCACCGAACGGTTCGACCTCGTCGTCGGCGCCGACGGTCTGCGCTCGACCGTGCGGCGGCTCGTCTTCGGGCCCGACAACGGCCACATCCACCGCCTCGGCTACATGCTCGCGGCCTGCGCGCTGCCCGGCCCGGTCCCCGGCTTCCGGGGCACGGACGGTCTCGTCATGTCCGAACTGGGCCGCTCCGCCTGGGTGTTCGCCTTCGCCGACCGGCCACCGACCGTGCTCTTCAACTACCGCACCGACGACGTGGACGCCGAGTTCACCCGTCCCGCCATCGACTCGCTCCGCGCCGTGTTCGGCCCCGAGCCCACCGGCTCGACGCTCGGCTGGCTGCTCGACCGGTTCGAGGAGGCCCCGGACCACCTGTTCGACACCGCCGAACAGGTACGGCTCGACACCTGGCACCGGGGCAGGGTCGTGCTCGTCGGCGACTCGGCCTGGTGTCTGACCCTCTACTCCGGGATGGGGGCCTCCAGCGGCCTCGCCGGGGCCGACATGCTGGGCGCGATGCTGGAGCAGCACCCCGGAGACGTGCCGGGCGCGCTGGGCGCCTGGGAGGCGAAACTCCGCCCCTTCATCGAGTTCCACCAGGAGACCGGCATCGCCATGCGCAAGCTGTTCGTCCCGGCCGACCACACCGAGTACCAGATCCGGTCCCTCTTCGACCACGTGGTGGGCACGACCGTCGGCCGTACGGTCATCTCGAAGCTGGAGCACCGCAGCAAGGCCTCCCGGATGAAGACGGTCGACATCGGCCTGTCCTGACCGCACCACCCTGGCCGGCTCACCCCCCTGAACCCCCGTGAACCCCCCTCAACCCCCGTGACATCATGCTGCCGAGGCAGCGAACGGGAGGAAACACGACGGTGAGCCGGCTGATCGAACACGACTCCGTCAAGGCGGCCAGAATCCTCGACAGCGCGCGCGAGCTGGCCCTCGAACACGGCGTCCGCAAGGTGACCATCGCCGAGATCGCCGCAGCCGCCGGCGTCGGCAAGGGCACGGTCTACCTGTACTGGGCGACCAAGGAGGACCTGTTCGTGGGGCTGGCCGCGCGCGAGGTGATGGCCTGGCTGCAGACCGTCAGCCGGCGGATCACCCAGGACCCGCAGTCCGTCCTGCCGCGCCGGCTCGCCCCGTTCCTCATCCGCACGACCCTCGCCAACCCCTGGTTGCGCTGGCTCCAGAGCGACGACAGCGCCCTACGGCAGCTCCTCCACCGCCCCGCCGACCAGGAACGCTTCGCCGAGGCCACCACGAGCGCGCTCGGGATCGCGGTACTGACGATCCTGCGCGACCACGGAATCGTGCGCTACGACCTCCCCCTGCCCAGGCAGATGTACGCCCTCCACGCCGTCCTGGTCGGATTCGTCACCGTCATGGGCAACACCGCCGGGATCGCCGATGCAGCCACCGGCCCGTCCGGCACCGACGATCCCGACACCGCCCTCGCCGACACCGTCCACCTGCTGCTCGAACGGCCGCACGACCCGCCCGCCCCCGACATCGCCAAGGCCGCGGAGGCGGTACGTACCCGGTTCACCGAGATCTACGACAACCTGCTGGGCCTCGTCACGACGGGCGCCGCCGGAACCAGGTGAGCCCCTGAGAAGCAGGTGACCGCCCGCCCCCGCCCGCAGGCCCCCTCCCGCAGGCCCGTCAGCCGTCCAAGTGCGTCGCCGCGAACATCCGCAGCAGCGCCGGAAGCACCACCACCGACGGCCCCGGCTCCCCCAACGCCTTCGCGAGGTCCGCCTCCAGCGTCTCCGGCGACGTCCGCACCCCCGGCACCCCGAACGACTCCGCCAGCGCCACATAGTCCGGCCGCGCCAGCTCCGTCCCCGTCGACTCCCCGAACGCGTCCGTCATGTACTCGCGCAGGATGCCGTAACCCCCGTCGTCGACGATCAGCCAGGTCACGTTCAGGTCGTACTGCCGGGCCGTCGCCAGCTCCGCGATCCCGTACAGCGCGCCGCCGTCCCCCGACACCGCCAGCACGGGGTACGTCGGATCGGCCACCGCAGCCCCCAGCGCCGCCGGGAACGCGTACCCGAGACCGCCCGCCCCCTGAGCCGAGTGCATCGTGTTCGTGCCGCGCGGGTCGAAGCCCGCCCAGGCCCAGTAGGACAGGATCGTCATGTCCCAGAAGGACGGGGAACGGGTCGGCAGCGCCGCCCTGATCGACGCCAACAGGCCCTGTTCCAGGGTGAGTTCCTGAGCGGCGATCCGCTCGCCCACCCGATCCAGCACCCCCCGGACCCGCTCCGGCCCCGTCACGCCCGCCCGCGCTTCCTGCCCTTCTTCCTCCCCCGACTCGCCCTCCCCCACCACTACCGGCTCCACCGTCTCCACGGTCTCCAGCAGCGCCTGCAACGCCAGCCGCGCGTCCGCGTGGATCCCCAGCGCCGGGTGATTGGACTCCAACTTCCCCAGGTCCGCCTCGACTTGGATGACCCGGCCGCGCGGCCTGAACGTGTGGTAGTTGGACGACAGTTCGCCCAGCCCCGAGCCCACCACCAGCAACACGTCGGCGTCCTCAAGGAAGTCCGTCATGTGCCGGTCCTCCATCCAGGACTGGAGGGACAGTGGGTGCGTCCACGGGAACGCGCCCTTCCCGCCGTACGTCGTCACCACCGGCGCCCGCAGCCGCTCCGCCAGCGCCCTCAACTTCCCTGCCGCGTCCGCCCGTACGACTCCCCCGCCCGCGATGATCGCCGGGCGCTCGGCACTGGACAGCAAGTGGGCTGCCAGGGCCGTCAGTTCGGGGCGCGGGGGCAGTTCCTCGGGGAAGGCGTCGCCGCCCGTCACCACCGGGATCGAGGTCTGGGCCAACAACACGTCCTGCGGGATCTCCACCCACACCGGGCCGTGCGGGACCGTCAGCGCCGACTTCCAAGCGTCCGCGATCGCCGACGGGATCTGCGACTGCGTACGCACCGTGTGGACCGATTTCACCACACCCCTGAACGACGCCTGCTGGTCCGGGAGTTCGTGGAGGTAGCCGTGTCGGCCGCCGCCCAGTCCGGCAGTTGGGACCTGGCTGCTGATCGCCAGCACCGGCGCCGAGGCCGCCGCCGCCTCCTGGAGTGCGGCGAGCGAGGTCAGCGCGCCGGGGCCCGTCGACAGCAGCAGCGGCGCCGCCTCTCCCGTCACCCTGCCGTACGCGTCCGCCGCGAACCCCGCGTTGTTCTCCACCCGCAGGCCGATGTACCGCAGGTCCGAGCGGCGCAGCGCGTCGAACATGCCCAGGGCGTGCTGGCCGGGCAGGCCGAAGACGGTCGTGGTGCCGAGGCCGGCCAGTGTCTCCACGACCAGGTCTCCGCCGTTGCGGCCGGGGGGAGGGTTGAGCGCGGCCTCCGTCTGGGCGGGGGTCGGCTTCAGCACCAGGTCGTGGTCGTGGGTCATTTCGCTACGCCGTCCTCGTTCTCGCCCTTGTCCCCGCGGGCCTGTGCGTTCTGTCGGGCAATCTGGCGGGACATGATCGTCGTCAGCTCGTACGCCGTGTGCGACGCCGCGACCGACGTGATCTCGGCGTGATCGTACGCCGGGGCCACTTCCACCACGTCCGCCGAGACCAGGTGGCAGGACGCCAGGCCCCGCAGGATCTCCAGCAGCTCCCTCGACGTCATCCCGCCCGCCTCCGGCGTCCCCGTGCCCGGTGCGAACGCCGGGTCGAGGCAGTCGATGTCGATGGAGATGTAGAGCGGGCGGTCGCCGATGCGCTGGCGCAGCTGGTCCGCGACCTCGTCCACCCCGCGCCGCATGACATCCGCCGACGTCACGATGCCGAAGCCCATCTTCGCGTCGTCGTCCAGGTCCTGCTTGCCGTAGAGCGGGCCGCGCGTGCCGACGTGCGAGAGGGCGGAGGTGTCGAGGATGCCCTCCTCGACCGCCCGCCGGAACGGCGTCCCGTGCGTGTACTCGGCGCCGAAGTAGGTGTCCCAGGTGTCGAGATGGGCGTCGAAGTGGAGCAGCGCCACCGGACCGTGCTTCTTCGCCACCGACCTCAGCAGCGGCAGCGCGATCGTGTGGTCGCCGCCCAGGGTCATCAACCTCGCGCCGGTGCCCAGGAGTTCGTCGGCCGCCGCCTCCACCGTCTCCACGGCCTCGTTGATGTTGAACGGGTTCGCGGCGATGTCCCCGGCGTCCGCGACCTGCGCGAGCGCGAACGGCGACGCGTCCTGCGCCGGGTTGTACGGGCGCAGCAGCCGCGACGCCTCACGGATCGCGTTGCCGCCGAAACGGGCGCCAGGCCGGTAGGAGACCCCGGAGTCGAACGGCACCCCGACCACCGCGACATCCGCCCGCCCGCCGACCTCGTCGAGGCGCGGCAGCCGCGCGAAGGTCGCGGGGCCCGCGAACCTCGGGATGCGGGAGGAGTCGACGGGGCCACGGGGAGTCTCGTAGCTGCTGGTCATTCCGTTCCGCCTTCTTTCCGCGCCGGGCACGGCCGGCGAGCCGCTGCCGCCAGACTAGGTGGCCGGGACGGACCCAGAAAGTGTACGTTTCATCCACCAATACCCTCTCGTACGGATGGAACATCCACCATGTCCACTGTGCCGGACCCCTCCGTACCCGCCCCGGTACCGCCCACTCCCCCCATCCCCCTCTCCGCCCTCCTCGCCCGCGAGGACCTCGCCCTGCGCCAGATCGCCGGGCCGACCGCCCCCGACCCCGCGATCCACTGGGCGCACACCTCGGAGATGGCCGACCCGTACCCGTATCTGCTCGGCGGTGAACTGCTGCTGACGGCCGGGGTGCACATCGCGGAGGCGGCAGGCTCGGGGACGTACTTCGACGACTACGTCTCCCGGATCGTCGAGGCGGGCGGTGCCGCGCTCGGCTTCGGGGTGGCGCCGGTGCACGACAGCGTGCCCCGGGCGCTGGTCGAGGCCTGCGACGCGTACGAGCTGCCGCTCGTCGAGGTGCCGCCCCGGACGACCTTCTCGGGCGTGGCCCGCGCGGTCTGGCAGCTGATGGCCCAGGCCCGGCTCGCCGAACTCCGCCGGGTCACGGAGGCCCAGCAGAGCCTGGCCGCCGCCGCGTCCCGCCCGGACCCGGTGCCCTCCGTACTGCGCCAGCTCGCCCAACGGGTGGGCGGCCGGGCGGTGTTGTACGGCCCGGACGGCACCGAGATCGCCTCGGCGGGACGCGGGGAAAGGGCCGACGCACAAGGACAGGCACAGGCACAGGCACTGGCGCGGCTCGCGGCCGTGGTCCGGCCCGCCCGTGGCCCCGCCTCCGCCACGGACACCGACCCCACCGCCGGTACCCACCTCGCCGCCTACGCCCTCGGCACCGGCCAGGGCTTCACACTCGCCGTCGCGACTCCCGAACGTACGTCCGGCGACCATACGATCGCCTCCGTGGCCGCCGTCCTCCTCGCCCTCCTCACCGGCGAACACCAGAGCGGCACCGGCGCCGCCCGCTCCTCGGCCCTCGTACGACTGCTGCTGGGCGCCGCCCCCGAGACGGTGGCGCCCCTGCTGGACGGGGGCGAGCGCTGGACCGTCGTACACGCGCGGTCCGAGGCGGCCCCGGCCCCCGATCCGGTGGCGGCCTCGGCGCTCGGCACGGCCCTCGGCTCGCCGCTCGTCGACATCGACGGGGATGTCGTACGGGTCCTGCTGCCCGCCGATCGGGAGGTCGCCCCGCAGCCCGGCTGGACGTACGGGGTGAGTGCCCCCGCCGGTCCTCGCGAGTGGCCGTCCGCCGACACCCAGGCGGCCCGTGCGCTCGCCCGGGCCCGCGCGACCCGTACGCCCCTCGTCCGCCACGGCGAGCGGGCCGCGCTCTCCGACCTGGTCCCCGAGGCGGACGCCGCCGCCCACGCCCGTACCCTCCTCGCGCCGATCGCCGCGACCCCGGCGCTGGTCGAGACGTTGCGCAGCTGGCTCTCCCTGCACGGGAGTTGGGACCGCACGGCGGTCGCGCTGGCCGTGCACCGCAACACCGTCCGGCAGCGGATCGCGCGCTGCACGGCCCTGCTCGGCACGGACCTCGACGACCCCGACGTACGGATGGAGTTGTGGTTCGCGCTGAAGCAGTACTGAGGGACTACGGAGGGAGTAGCACCGAGGGACTACCGACCCGCGGGTGAGGTCGCGTGACCTGCGTCCCAGCGACCGGGACGCCGGGCACTCGGGCTGTTGTCTGCCTCACAATGGGAGGCATGCCGATACCCGGGACTCCCAGCCGCGCCGAGCTTGTCGATCACCTTGTGAAAACCCGCATCGCGGGTGATGTCGCCACGCCCCGCGAGAACAACCTCTCCCACTACCGCAAGCTGGCGAACGGCGAACGGCACTACTGGCTCGGGCTGGAGCTGGGCGACCGCTGGACCGACGAGCAGGACGTGCTCGCGGTGATGGCCGAGCGGGCCGGGGTGAACGACGATCCCGAACACCGGTACGGCCAGGACACCATCGACCCCGAGCTGACGGTCGCCGCGCTGGAGCGGCTGGCGGCCCGGCTGCGCAAGGCGGCCGACGGCCGGCAGCGGGTCCTCTTCGCCACCGGCCACCCGGGCGGCCTCCTCGACGTGCACCGCGCCACGGCCGACGCGCTGCGGGCCGCCGGCTGCGAGATCGTGGTCATCCCGGACGGTCTGACGACGGACGAGGGGTACGTCTTCCAGTTCGCGGGCGTCGCGGTGCTTGAGCACGGGGCCACGCTGTGGCACACCCACTCCGGCGAGCCGATGCGCGCGATCCTGACGGGACTTGAGCGCGAGGGCCGCCCGCTGCCCGACCTGGTCGTCGCCGACCACGGCTGGGCGGGGTACGCGGGACAGCACGGCATCGACTCCGTCGGGTACGCCGACTGCAACGACCCCGCGCTGTTCCTGGCCGAGTCGGAGGGCACCCTCCAGGTGGCGGTCCCGCTCGACGACCATGTGACGAGCCCGCGCTTCTACGACCCTCTGACGGCGTTCCTGCTGTCCGAGGCCGGGCTGCTCGAAGACGAGGACAGCGAAGAGGACGGCGAGGACGAAGACAGCTGAGGCGAGCCGGAGCAGCCGTAGAAACCGCTGGTCAGGAGGTGCGTGGGACCCGGATCACGCCCTCCTGGATGACCGTGATGGCCAGCTGTCCGTCCTGCGTGTAGATACGGCCCTGGCCGAGACCCCGGCCGCCGGACGCCGACGGCGACTCCTGGTCGTACAGCAGCCATTCGTCGGCGCGGAACGGGCGGTGGAACCACATCGCGTGGTCCAGGGAGGCGCCGACGACGTCGTTGACCGCCCAGCCGCCCCGGCCGTGGGCCAGCAGGATCGAGTCCAGCAGCGTGTAGTCGGAGACGTAGGTGGCGAGGCAGACGTGGAGCAGTGGTTCGTCCACTGATCCGCCCAGCTTGCCGTTCGTCCGGAACCAGACCTGTGAACGCGGTTCACGGGGTTCGCCGAACCTGCCGTAGGGCGGGTCGTCGACGTAGCGGATGTCGACGGCCTCGCGGGACTCCAGGAACTTCTCGACGACCGCCGGGGCCAGATGGGCGTACCGGGGAAGCTGTTCCTCGGCCGTGGGGAGGGTCGCCGGGTCGGGGGCGGCGGGCATCGGGGCCTGGTGGTCGAGGCCCTCCTCGTGCCGCTGGAAGCTCGCGGAGAGGTGGAAGATCGGCTGCCCGTGCTGGACGGCGACGACGCGGCGGGTGGTGAAGGAGCGGCCGTCGCGGATGCGGTCCACGGTGTAGACGATCGGCACACCGGGGTCGCCGGGGCGCAGGAAGTACGAGTGGAGCGAGTGCGCGGGGCGGTCCTGCGGGACCGTACGCCCGGCGGCGACGAGCGCCTGGGCCGCCACCTGCCCGCCGAAGACGCGCGGGACGATGGCGGGCCGGGACCGGCCGCGGAAGATGTTCTCCTCGATCTGCTCAAGGTCGAGCAGATCGAGGAGGGACTGAAGTGCCTGACTCATGCAGTCATTTCTACGTGCCGGTAATTGCGGGAGCCTTACGGATCCGTGTCCTTACAGGCCCATGATCGTCGTACTTACAGGCCCATGTCCTTCGCGATGATCGACTTCATGATCTCGCTGGTGCCGCCGTAGATGCGGTTGACGCGGTTGTCCGCGTACAGGCGGGCGATCGGGTACTCGTTCATGAAGCCGTAGCCGCCGTGCAGCTGGAGGCAGCGGTCGATGACGCGGTGCGCGACCTCGGTGCAGAACAGCTTGGCGCTGGCGGCCTCGGCCGGGGTCAGCTCGCCCAGGTCCAGGGCCTCGGTCGCGCGGTCGGCGACAGCCTCGGCGGCGTCCACCTCGGCCTGGCAGGCGGCCAGCTCGAACTTGGTGTTCTGGAAGTGCGCGACCGGCTTGCCGAAGACGACGCGCTCCCGCACGTACTGCGTGGCGAACCGGACGGCGGCCTTGGCCTGCGCGTACGCGCCGTAGGCGATGCCCCAGCGCTCGGAGGCGAGGTTGTGGCCGAGGTAGTAGAAGCCCTTGTTCTCCTCGCCGAGGAGGTCCTCGACGGGCACCTTGACGTCGACGAACGCCAGCTCGGCGGTGTCGGAGGTCTTCAGGCCGAGCTTGTCGAGCTTGCGGCCGACCGAGTAGCCCTCGGCCTTGGTGTCGACGACGAAGAGCGAGATGCCGTGGCGGCGGTCCTCGGCGCTGGGCGCGTCGGTGCGGGCGCAGACGATCATGCGGTCGGCGTGCACACCGCCGGTGATGAAGGTCTTGGAGCCGTTGAGGACGTAGTGCGTGCCGTCCTCGGAGAGCTTGGCGGTGCTCTTCATGCCCGCGAGGTCGGAGCCGGTGCCCGGCTCGGTCATCGCGATCGCCCACATCTCCTCACCGGAGACGAACTTCGGCAGGAAGCGCTTCTTCTGCTCGTCGGTGGCGAGCAGCTTGATGTACGGCAGACCGAGCAGCACGTGCACGCCCGAGCCGCCGAAGGACACACCCGCGCGCGCGGTCTCCTCGTAGAGCACGGCCTCGAACTTGTACGAGTCGATGCCGGCGCCGCCGTACTCCTCGTCGACGCGGATGCCGAAGACGCCCAGCTCGGCGAGCTTGTAGTAGAAGTCGCGCGGCGCCTGGCCGGCGGCGAACCACTCGTCGTAGACGGGCACGACCTCGGCCTCGATGAAGGCGCGAAGGGTCTCCCGGAACGCCTCGTGATCCTCGTTGAACACCGTACGGCGCACCTGGCCGCCTCCTCGACTCGACTTACCTAAGCGCTTGCTCAGACCAACCGTACCGGCGAGTACGAAGCCCCGTCCAGAGGAGTTGGGCCGTAACGCTCATCACTCCCCCGCCGAGCCCGGCACTTCCGCCGCCGCGAACGCCCCCCTGGCCATCCGGTGGAGCAGCGCGGCCGTGGTGCCCCGACCCGGGAGCGAGCCGGGGCGGCCCAGGTGCGGGGTCGAGTTCAGGAGGCCGAAGACCGAGTGGACGGCCGAGCGGGCGGTCGGTTCGGTCAGCTCCGGGTAGACCTCGCGGACCACCTCCACCCACAGCTCGACGTACTGCCGCTGGAGCTGGCGCACCAGCTTGCGGTCGCTGTCGCGCAGGCGGTCCAGTTCGCGGTCGTGGAGGGTGATCAGGGGGCGGTCGTCCAGGGCGAAGTCGATGTGGCCCTCGATGAGGGAGTCGAGGAGCGCCCCGGGATCCCCGTCGGCCTCCGCGACCCGCCGCTTGCCGCCGGTCAGGAGCTGGCCGCTGATGCCCACCAGCAGCTCGGCGAGCATCGCGTCCTTGCCCGGGAAGTGGCGGTAGAGGCCGGGGCCGCTGATGCCGACCGCCGCCCCTATCTCGTCCACACCCACGCCGTGGAAACCGCGCTCGGCGAAGAGCCGCGCGGCCTCCTTGAGGATCTGCTCGCGGCGGGTCGGGGCGTCGGTTCTGGTGGCCATGCGATTGATTCTAGACAGGGACGTTAGCGGTCGTTAACCTGAGGGAAACAGGTTAACGCTCATTAACTTTTCCGTCATTGGCTTTCCGACCACTGGGTGAGGGGACCGCAGGATGCAGGAGGCACCGGAGCTGCACAGCGCGGCGGACCCCGCGTCGGAGGCCTGGAAGGCCAACGAGGCGGCTCACCGCGCGCTGGTCGAGGAACTGCACGGCAAGCTGGCCGTGGCCCGGCTGGGCGGCGGCGAGAAGGCCAGGGCGCGGCACACCGCGCGCGGGAAGCTGCTTCCGCGGGACCGGATCGACGGCCTCCTCGACCCCGGCTCGCCCTTCCTGGAGCTGGCCCCGCTGGCCGCCGACGGGCTGTACGAGGGGCAGGCACCGGCGGCCGGGGTGATCGCCGGGATCGGGCGGGTCAGCGGGCGCGAGTGCGTGATCGTCGCCAACGACGCCACGGTCAAGGGCGGCACGTACTACCCGATGACCGTCAAGAAGCATCTGCGGGCCCAGGAGGTCGCCCTCGACAACCGGCTTCCCTGCATCTACCTGGTGGACTCCGGGGGCGCCTTCCTGCCCATGCAGGACGAGGTCTTCCCCGACCGTGACCACTTCGGGCGGATCTTCTTCAACCAGGCCCGGATGTCCGGCGCCGGCATCCCGCAGATCGCGGCCGTGCTGGGTTCCTGCACGGCCGGTGGGGCGTACGTCCCGGCGATGAGCGACGAGGCCGTGATCGTCCGCAACCAGGGGACCATCTTCCTGGGCGGTCCCCCGCTGGTGAAGGCGGCCACGGGCGAGGTCGTGACGGCCGAGGAACTGGGCGGAGGCGACGTCCACGCGCGCGTGTCGGGCGTCACGGACCATCTCGCCGAGGACGACGCGCACGCGCTGAGGATCGTCCGGAACATCGCCGCGACCCTCCCCGCGCGCGGGGCACTCCCCTGGGACGTCCGGCAGTCCGTCGAGCCGAAGGTCGACCCCCAGGGGCTGTACGGCGCGGTGCCGGTCGACTCCCGCACCCCCTATGACGTACGGGAGATCATCGCGCGCGTGGTCGACGGCTCCCGTTTCGCGGAGTTCAAGGCCGAGTTCGGCCAGACCCTGGTCACCGGCTTCGCGCGCGTCCACGGCCACCCGGTCGGCATCGTCGCCAACAACGGCATCCTGTTCTCCGAATCCGCCCAGAAGGGCGCCCACTTCATCGAGCTGTGCGACCAGCGGGGCATCCCGCTGCTGTTCCTCCAGAACATCTCCGGCTTCATGGTGGGGCGTTCGTACGAAGCGGGCGGCATCGCCAAGCACGGCGCCAAGATGGTCACCGCCGTCGCCTGCACGCGCGTGCCGAAGCTGACGGTGGTGGTCGGCGGGTCGTACGGCGCCGGTAACTACTCGATGTGCGGCCGGGCGTACTCACCGCGCTTCCTGTGGATGTGGCCCGGCGCCAAGATCTCGGTCATGGGCGGCGAGCAGGCCGCGTCCGTCCTCGCGACCGTCAAGCGGGACCAGTTGGAGGGCCGGGGCGAGTCCTGGCCGACGGAGGCGGAGGAGGCCTTCAAGGACCCGATCCGCGCGCAGTACGAGCGCCAGGGCAGCGCCTACTACGCGACGGCCCGCCTCTGGGACGACGGCGTCATCGACCCCCTCGAAACCCGTCAGGTACTGGGACTTGCGCTCACCGCCTGCGCCAACGCGCCACTGGGCGACCCCCAGTTCGGCGTCTTCCGGATGTGAGACATGAGGGGACCTCTGATCATGACGACGACGGTGACGAAGGCGAAGGGGAGGCGATGACGATGTTCGACACGGTGCTTGTCGCCAACCGGGGCGAGATCGCGGTCCGCGTCGTCCGCACCCTGCGCGCGCTGGGCGTGCGCTCGGTGGCCGTCTTCTCCGACGCGGACGCCGACGCCCGGCACGTCCGCGAGGCCGACACGGCGGTACGGATCGGCCCCGCGCCGGCGGCGGAAAGCTACCTCTCCGTCCCCCGCATCCTCGAAGCCGCCGCCCGCACCGGCGCCCAGGCGGTGCACCCGGGATACGGCTTCCTCGCGGAGAACGCGGGCTTCGCGCGCGCGTGCGTCGACGCCGGGCTCGTCTTCATCGGGCCGCCCGCCGACGCGATCGCCCTGATGGGCGACAAGATCCACGCCAAGGAGACGGTCCGCGCGGCCGGGGTCCCGGTGGTCCCCGGGTCGAGCGGCAGCGGCCTCACCGACGCCGAACTGGCCGACGCGGCACGGGAGATCGGCATGCCGGTGCTCCTCAAGCCCAGCGCGGGCGGGGGCGGCAAGGGCATGCGCCTGGTGCGGGAGACAGGCGCGCTGGCGGAGGAGATCGCCGCCGCCCGCCGCGAGGCCCGCGCCTCCTTCGGCGACGACACGCTCCTGGTCGAGCGGTGGGTGGACCGGCCCCGGCACATCGAGATCCAGGTCCTGGCCGACGCCCACGGAAACGTCGTACACCTGGGCGAACGCGAGTGCTCGCTCCAGCGGCGTCACCAGAAGCTCATCGAGGAGGCGCCCAGTGTGCTCCTAGACGACCGGACGCGGTCCGCGATGGGCGAGGCGGCGGTGCAGGCGGCGCGCTCGTGCGGGTACGCGGGCGCGGGCACGGTCGAGTTCATCGTCCCGGGCAGCGACCCGTCCTCGTACTACTTCATGGAGATGAACACCCGCCTCCAGGTGGAGCACCCGGTGACGGAGCTGGTCACCGGCCTCGACCTGGTGGAGTGGCAGTTGCGGGTGGCGGCGGGCGAGCCCCTGTCCTTCGGACAGGAGGACGTACGCCTCACCGGACACGCGGTGGAGGCCCGCATCTGCGCGGAGACGGTGTCCGTACGGGCGGGTGCGCGGGGCTTCCTGCCGTCCGGCGGCACGGTGCTCGCGCTGCGCGAACCCTCCGGTGACGGCGTCCGCACGGACTCGGGGCTGAGCGAGGGCACGGAGGTCGGTTCGCTGTACGACCCGATGCTGTCCAAGGTGATCGCGTACGGCCCCGACCGCCCTACCGCGCTGCGGAGACTCCGGGCGGCCCTCGCGGAGACGGTCACGCTGGGCGTGCCGACGAACGCCGGGTTCCTGCGCCGGCTGCTCGCCCATCCGGCGGTCGTGGCGGGCGAGTTGGACACGGGGCTGGTGGAGCGCGAGGTGGACTCCCTCGTACCGGACGGGGTGCCGGAGGAGGTCTACGAGGCGGCTGCGGCCGTACGGCTGGAGGCGCTGCGGCCGAAGGCGGGGGCGGGCGGCTGGACCGATCCCTTCTCCGTGCCGAGCGGCTGGCGGCTGGGCCGGACGCCGAAGCCGGTCGGATTCCCCCTCCGAGTGACGGGACTCGAACCCGTCACTCACGTAGGACAGGACGCAGGACACGGCACCCACACCGTCACCGACGACCAGGTGTCCGTCGTCCTGGACGGCGTCCGGCACACCTTCCACCGGGCCGGTGACTGGCTGGGCCGCGACGGCGACGCCTGGCAGGTGCGCGACCACGACCCGGTGGCGGCCTCGCTCACCGGCGCCGCGCACGCGGGGGCAGGTTCGCTGACCGCCCCCATGCCGGGCACGGTCACCGTCGTGAAGGTGGCCGTCGGGGACGAAGTGGCCGCCGGGCAGAGCCTGTTGGTGGTGGAGGCGATGAAGATGGAGCACGTCATCGCGGCCCCGCACGCGGGCACGGTCGCCGAGCTGGACGTCGCCCCGGGGACGACGGTCGCGATGGACCAGGTGCTCGCCGTGATCACACCGCACGAGGAGGCGCCGGAATGACGCTGCCGATGGTCGTACCGGCCCCGGATCTGCCCGCGCGAGTCAGAATCCACGAGGTGGGCGCGCGGGACGGGCTGCAGAACGAGAAGGCGACCGTCCCGACGGCGGTGAAGGCGGAGTTCATCCGCCGACTGGCCGACGCGGGCCTGACCACGATCGAGGCGACCAGCTTCGTGCACCCGAAGTGGGTGCCCCAACTGGCGGACGCGGAGGAGCTGTTCCCGCTCGTCAGCGACCTCCCCGCACGACTGCCGGTGCTCGTCCCGAACGGACGCGGACTGGACCGGGCCCTGGCGCTCGGCGCGCGGCAGGTGGCCGTGTTCGCCAGCGCGACCGAGTCGTTCGCCAAGGCCAACCTGAACCGCACGCTCGACGAGTCCCTCGGGGTGTTCGAACCGGTGGTGCGGCGGGCGAAGGACGAGGGGGCGCACGTACGCGGGTATGTGTCGATGTGCTTCGGCGACCCCTGGGAGGGCGCGGTCCCGCTGCACCAGGTCGTACGGGTGTGCGGGGCTCTGCTGGACATGGGCTGCGACGAGCTGAGCCTCGGCGACACGATCGGCGTCGCCACCCCCGGCCATGTCCTGGAACTGCTCGCCTCCCTGAACGAACAGCGCGTGCCGACGAACGTCCTCGGCGTGCACTTCCACGACACCTACGGCCAGGCGCTCGCCAACACCCTGGCCGCGCTGCAGCACGGCGTCACCACCGTGGACGCCTCCGCGGGCGGCCTCGGCGGCTGCCCGTTCGCCAGGTCGGCGACCGGCAACCTCGCCACCGAGGACCTGGTGTGGATGCTCCAGGGCCTCGGCATCGAGACCGGCGTCGACCTCGCCGCCCTGGTCGCCACGAGCACATGGATGGCGGAGCGACTGGGCCGACCGAGCCCGTCCCGCACCGTACGAGCCCTGTCCCACAAGGATGCGCAGGCCGCACAGCCTCCCCAGGAGAAGTGAACGACCATGGACCACAAGCTCTCCCCCGAACTGGAAGAACTCCGCCGTACGGTCGAGCAGTTCGCGCACGACGTCGTGGCCCCGAAGATCGGCGACTTCTACGAGCGGCACGAGTTCCCGTACGAGATCGTCCGTGAGATGGGCCGGATGGGCCTGTTCGGGCTGCCGTTCCCCGAGGAGTACGGCGGGATGGGCGGCGACTATCTGGCGCTGGGCATCGCGCTGGAGGAACTGGCCAGGGTGGACTCGTCGGTGGCGATCACCCTGGAGGCCGGGGTGTCGCTGGGCGCGATGCCCATCCACCTCTTCGGCACGGAGGAGCAGAAGCGGGAGTGGCTGCCGCGCCTGTGCGCCGGGGAGATCCTGGGCGCGTTCGGCCTGACGGAACCGGACGGCGGCTCGGACGCGGGCGCGACGCGTACGACGGCCCGTCTGGACCCCGACACGGACGAATGGGTGATCAACGGCACGAAGTGCTTCATCACCAACTCGGGCACGGACATCACGGGCTTCGTGACGGTGACGGCGGTGACGGGCCGCAAGCCGGACGGCAGGCCGCTCATCTCCGCGATCCTCGTGCCGTCGGGCACGGCCGGGTTCACGGTGGCCGCGCCGTACTCGAAGGTCGGCTGGAACGCGTCGGACACCCGGGAGCTGTCCTTCGCGGACGTACGGGTCCCGGCTGCGAACCTGGTCGGCCAGGAGGGGCGCGGGTACGCCCAGTTCCTGCGCATCCTCGACGAGGGGCGGATCGCGATCGCGGCCCTCGCCACGGGGCTGGCGCAGGGCTGCGTGGATGAGTCGGTGAAGTACGCGAAGGAACGCCACGCGTTCGGGCGCCCGATCGGCGCCAACCAGGCGATCCAGTTCAAGATCGCGGACATGGAGATGAAGGCCCACACGTCCCGCCTGGCCTGGCGGGACGCGGCCTCACGGCTGGTGTCGGGCGAGCCCTTCAAGAAGGAGGCGGCCCTGGCGAAGCTGTACTCGTCCACGATCGCCGTCGACAACGCCCGCGACGCGACGCAGATCCACGGCGGCTACGGCTTCATGAACGAGTACCCGGTGGCGAGGATGTGGCGCGACTCGAAGATCCTGGAGATCGGCGAGGGCACCAGCGAGGTCCAACGGATGCTCATCGCGCGGGAGTTGGGGCTGGGGCTGGAGATGGCGGGCTGAGCCCCTCGGACAGCGCCCCGGTGATCGCGGCGATGTGCCGGTAGGCGGTGTGGGCCCCGGCGAGGGCCTGGTCCTGGGCCTCGGGGTCGGCGAGGGCCTGGTTCATCCGGGCGGTGAGCAGGGCCCAGCGCTCACGGTCGCCGCTGGTGTAGTAGGCGACGCCGTCGGTGCCGGGGAGGCGGTAGGCGGCGGTGACATACGGGTGGAGGAAGAGGGCGCCGAGGGTGGAGCCCTCCATGACGTACAGGTACCCGAGGAGCGCGGGCAGGTCTGAGTCGGCGCCGCGCTGCCGTATCTCGGCGACGAACGCGTCGGCTTCCTCGGCGGCCCAGGGACCGGGGAGGGTGCCGAGACCGGCGAAGTGGGCCAAGTCGCGCTCGACGAGAGGCAGTTTGACGAGGTCGGGTGCCCACACCGGCTCGGCGCCATCGGCGACGGAGTCCGCGACCCGGGCGAGTTCGCCGTCGGTGACGCGGGCGAGTTCACCTTCCAGCGCCGCCAACACCACCCGGTAAGCGGCGAGTTGACCGACGTAACGCTCGACGGGAAGGGTCCCGCCGATCATCGCGCTCGCGAAGGGGGTGGCCTCCAGGGCGTCGTGCCAGTCGCGGGTACCGGCGCGCAGCCGCCCGACAGCCGTGGCCGGGACCGGGGCGGCCGTCACGAACCGCTCCGCTGCTGGAGGGTCTCGTGGAGACGGTCGATGAGGTGGCCCTTGCGTTCGATGGTGAGGTCGAAGTAGGCGGCGCTGCGGTCGGAACGGCACACGCCGTAGACGCTCTCCTTGGCGTCACGCTTGAGCCGGACGGCTTCGGCGGCGAGGGAGAGCAGGGTGGACTCCAGCTCGGGATGACCGAGGACGTAGGCCTTGAGCCGCTCCCCCGTCAGGGCGGGCGACTCCAACTCGGTCTTTTGGTCGAGGAGTTCGAGGAAGACCCGGTTGCTGAGCCCGTCGTAGTCCTCGTGGATCCGGCCGCCGCCGAACTCGGGGACGAAGTCGGTGAGGTCGTTGAACAGCTGGCTGGCGAGGCCAAGTTGGCGCATGGCGACATCCAGGATGTCCTGCTCGTCCTCGACGACACGCAGGCCCGCGAGGGCGGAGTCGAGCGGCATCCGGAAGAGGGTGCCGGTCTTGAGGGCGGCGAGCGACTCCCAGTAGGCGACGCGCTCTTCGACGGGCGCGGCGACGAGTTCGGCGCGGGTCTCGGCGGTACGGGTGGAGAGGTCGACGGCCTGTCCGGTGAACCCGCTCTCGACAGCTCGTACGAGACTGTCCACGACGGCGGGATCGTCAGCGTGCCGCAGGACGGCGGCGATCAGCCAGGACCCGGTGTTGAGGGCGAGCGGCACCCCATGAGCGGCATGGAGGGCGGGTTCGCCGTAGCGGACGTCGCTGCCGTCCTGGATGTCGTCGATGGCGACGAAGGCCTTGAGCATGACGCGCACGGACACGGCGGCCCGCCGCACGACGGCCAGGTCCGCCTCAGTGCCATCACCGTCCCCCAACTCGTCGGGGAAACCCCGGTAGTTGCGGTAGGCCCAGTAGACCATCGAGGGCCGCAGCGGGGCCCGGTTGCCGCCGGGCGCCCCGGCGGCCGGCGGCAGCGCCTCCTGGCCGACTTTCGACCCGACGGCGTCGGCGACGGGCCCGTAGAGCGAGCGCCGCAGCGCGGACTCGTACACGGACTGCGGGGCCACCGTCATCGGCCCGGTCAGCGACCCGAGAAACTCGGCCAGATCGTCCTCCAGCAGAGCGGCGTCGCTCCGCACGACGTCCGCCACCGCTTCCCTTGCCCGCGCTGCCGCATCCGCGACCTTCTCCGTGGCACCCATACCCGCCCCAGCCTCCGCTTCCCGCTCCCGCCCCCGACCCCCGTCGACACGCAGAAGCGTGATCGCAACTGACACTTTTCGCAAGGGAGTTCGAGGACAGGAGGGTTGCCAGTATGGCGAAATCCAGCCGCCGCCGGATCACCGGCACGACGGTACGGGCACCGCAGGCGCGTGCCGGGGATCAGTAGAAGAAGAGGTCGACGTCCTTCTCGACGCAGCACCGCAGGACGACCACCAGTTGGCGGGCGTCGTCGATGTGCCGCCGGACGACCGGATCGTCGCCTCCCTCGCTCCACCGGTCGGCGATCTCCGCCAAGCGCGCCTGGACGGCGGCGCATTGGGGCGGTGTGAGGTCGGGGCCGTCGTCGTCGGGATGGTCGAGGAAGGGTGCCAGGGGTGTGGAGACATCACTCCAGGGCCGCTGCCCACCGAACCCGTCCATCTCGTCGAGGACGAATCCCTCGGCCTGCGCCAGCCACCGCCGGAACGCCAGGAAGCGGGCGCGGGGCCACACGGCCTTCGGCCCGGTGACGTCGTCGTCCCCCGGATACAGAACTATCTCCACGATGCCCTCCCCGCCCGAATGGGCACTGGACCTTAGATCCACAGGACTTTCACAGAAGCGGGCATGCGCCACTCCGGGCGTTCGACTTCCCGGAACCGCCCTCTGGACAACAGATGAGGTTAGGCTAACCTACCTTTCGAATTGTCCGACGGGCCGAACCGCCCCGTTCGAAAGCAGCCATCCATGTTCAACGCCCGTGCCACCCACCTCTCCCGCCGCGGCATGCTCGCCGCAGGCGGCGCCCTCGGCCTCGGGGCCGTCCTCGCCGCCTGTGGGGACGACGACGCGAAAAGCGGTGGCTCGGACGCGGACGCGTCGAAGGCCGCCGCCACCCCCACCGGTCCCTGGTCGTTCAAGGACGACCGCGGCACGACCGTCAAGGCCGACAAGGTGCCCTCCAGCATCGTCGCCTTCATCGGTGTCGCCGCCGCGCTCCACGACTACGGCGTCGAGGTCAAGGGCGTCTTCGGCCCGACCACGACCAAGGACGGCAAGGCCGACGTCCAGGCCGGCGACCTCGACGTCACCAAGGTGACCAACCTCGGCAACGAGTGGGGCCAGTTCAACATCGAGAAGTACGCGGCCCTCGCCCCGGACCTCCTCGCCACCACCATGTTCGACGCGAGCACCCTCTGGTACGTCCCGGAGGAGTCCAAGGAGAAGATCCTCGGCGTCGGCGCCCCGACCGTCGGCATCTCCGTGGTCGACGTCCAGCTGGACAAGCCGCTGCAGCGCATGCTGGAGCTGGCCAAGTCCCTTGGCGCGGACACCACTTCGGCCAAGGTGACCGCCGCGAAGAAGGCCTTCGAGGACGCCTCCGCCCGACTGCGCGCAGCCGCCAAGGCCAAGCCCGACATCAAGGTGCTGGCCGGTTCCGCGAGCCAGGACATCTTCTACGTCTCCGGCTCCAACCTCTCCATCGACCTGGAGTACTTCAAGGCCCTCGGCGTGAACTTCGTCGAGCCGTCCGCCGCCGCGCTGAAGGCGAGCGGTGGCTGGTACGAGAACCTGAGCTGGGAGAACGTCGACAAGTACAAGGCCGACATCATCATGATGGACAGCCGTACGGCGGCGATCCAGCCCGCCGACATCACCGAGGCGACGTGGAAGCAGTTGCCTGCGGTGAAGGCGGGCCAGGTGATCGCGCGTAATGCCGAGCCGATTCTGTCGTACGACAAGTGCACGCCGTTGGTCACCAGCCTCGCGGAGGCCATCGAGAACGCGAAGAAGGTCAGCTGACGCCGGCGCCTGAAACCGTGTGCTCGGTCGTGGGGAACTGCGGGCCCGTTGTGGCTGGTCGCGCAGTTCCCCGCGCCCCTTTGGGGGCGCGTCGATGCGCCCTCCGACAAATCCCTCAGGAGGAGTTATGACGACCGCCGCCGTCACCACCGTCCCCTTCCGGTTCTTCGCCCTTCACGTCGTGCGGACCGCACGCCTCGGCCCCTCTCTCGTCCGGGTCAGCTTCGCCGGGGACGATCTGGTCGCCTTCCTCTCCGACGGGTGCGACCAGAGTCTCTCCCTCTTCATCCCGCACCCGGGGCAGAACGCCCCTGTCGTGCCCGTCGAGTTGGGCGACGGGTGGTGGCAGGCCTGGCGTGGACTCCCGGACGACGTACGGGCGGTGATGCGCTCGTACACCCTTCGCGCGCTGCGCGCCGACGAGCACGGCCGCACGACGGAGATCGACATCGACTTCGTGCTGCACGGCGTCGAGCCGGGCGCCGCCGCCCCCGCCGGACCAGCATCCCTCTGGGCCTCGCGGGCCGGCGCGGGTGATCGCGTCCTTCTCCTCGGGCCGGCGATCGCCGACAACCGCGCGATCCGTTTCCGCCCTCCGACCGGTACGGATCTGGTCGTCATCTGGGCCGACGAGACCGCCGTTCCGGCCGCCTCCGCGATCCTCGAATCGCTGCCCGCCGGCACCCGCGCCCGGGTCTGGCTGGAGGCCGGACACGCCGGCGACATCCAGGATCTGACCACCGCCGCCGACGCCGAGATCACCTGGCTCGTACGCGGGGCCGGCGCCGGCACTCCCACCGCCCTCGAAGCCGTCCGCGCAGCTCAACTACCCTCCGCCGAGCGGCCGTACGCCTGGATCGCGGGCGAGTCGTCCGTCGTGAAGGAGCTGCGCCGGCATCTCGTACGGGAGCGCGGCATCGACCGCCGGGCCGTCACGTTCGTCGGCTACTGGCGGCGCGGGCTCAGCGAGGAGCAGCTGCGCGAACAGGAGGCCTAAGGGAGTGCATGGAATATTAGGTTAGGCTAACCTAAGTTCGCATGGTTGGCAGAGCGAACCCATCCCCCACCTCTCTGCCCCTCTCACCACCACAACACCTCTCTGTCCCCCGGAGGCTCCCCAGATGCGCTCGCACCTGCTCAATGACACGACTGCGGAGCGGTACCGCCGCTCCGTGACCGAAGGAGTCGAGCGGGTGGCGGCCAAACTCGCCACCACCAACCGTCCGTTCACCGGCGTCACGGTCGACGCCCTCGCCCCCCACATCGACCGGATCGACCTGAACCAACCCCTCCTCGACGAGGCCGCCGCCCTCGACGAACTCGAAGAGGTCTACCTGCGCGACGCGGTCTACTTCCACCACCCGCGCTACCTCGCCCACCTCAACTGCCCGGTCGTCATACCGGCGGTGCTCGGCGAGGCGATCCTCTCCGCCGTCAACTCCTCCCTGGACACCTGGGACCAGTCGGCCGGCGGCACGCTCATCGAGCGGAAACTGATCGACTGGACGAACGAGCGCATCGGCCTCGGCCCGGCCGCCGACGGCATCTTCACCAGCGGCGGCAGCCAGTCCAACCTCCAGGCGCTGCTGTTGGCCCGCGAGGAGGCGAAAAGCGACTCCTTGGCCAAACTGCGGATCTTCGCCTCCGACGTCAGCCACTTCAGCGTGAAGAAGTCCGCGAAGCTCCTCGGGCTGAGCCCCGACTCCGTCGTCTCCATCCCCGTCGGCCACGACAAGCGCATGCAAACCGTCGCCCTCGCCCACGAGTTGGAGCGCTGCCGCCGCGACGGCCTCATCCCGATGGCCGTCGTCGCCACCGCCGGCACGACCGACTTCGGCTCCATCGACCCGCTGCCCGAGATCGCCGAACTCTGTGCCCAGTACGGCACTTGGCTGCACGTCGACGCCGCGTACGGCTGTGGACTGCTCGCCTCGGTCAGGCGCCGTGACCTGCTCAGCGGTATCGAGCGGGCCGACTCGGTCACCGTCGACTACCACAAGTCCTTCTTCCAGCCGGTGAGTTCGAGTGCCCTGCTGGTCCGGGACTCGGCCGTCCTCCGCCACGCCACCTACCACGCGGAGTACCTGAACCCGCGCCGGATGGTGCAGGAGCGCATCCCCAACCAGGTCGACAAGTCCCTCCAGACGACCCGTCGTTTCGACGCGCTGAAGCTGTGGATGACCCTGCGTGTGATGGGCGCCGACGGCATCGGCCAGCTCTTCGACGAGGTGTGTGATCTGGCCCAGGAGGGCTGGGAGTTGCTAGCCGCCGACCCTCGCTACGACGTGGTCGTCGAGCCCTCCCTCTCCACGCTCGTCTTCCGCTACATCCCGGCCGCCGTCACCGACCCCTCGGAGATCGACCGGGCCAACCTGTACGCCCGCAAGGCCCTGTTCGCCTCCGGTGCGGCCGTGGTCGCGGGGACGAAGGTCGGCGCACGCCACTACCTCAAGTTCACCCTGCTCAACCCCGAGACCACGACCGACGACATGGCCGCCGTACTCGATCTGATCGCCGGCCATGCCGAGCAGTACCTGGGAGAGTCCCTTGACCGCGCGTCCTGAGAACCCGACCAGGACCCACGACTTCGTGGGCATCGGGCTCGGCCCGTTCAACCTCGGCCTCGCCTGTCTGACCGAGCCCATCGACGAACTCGACGGTGTCTTCCTGGAGTCGAAGCCCGACTTCGAGTGGCACGCGGGCATGTTCCTCGAAGGCGCCCACCTCCAGACGCCGTTCATGTCGGACCTGGTCACACTGGCCGACCCGACTTCGCCGTACTCCTTCCTGAACTACCTGAAGGAGAAGGGCCGGTTGTACCCGTTCTACATCCGCGAGAACTTCTATCCGCTGCGGGTGGAGTACGACGACTACTGCCGCTGGGCCGCCCATCAGCTGAGCAGCGTGCGCTTCGGCACGACGGTCACCGAGGTGACCTACGAGGACAAGGACGAGCTGTACGTCGTCCGCACGGCCACCGGTGACCTCTACCGGACCCGCAAACTCGTCCTCGGCACCGGAACCCCGCCTTACATCCCGGACGCCTGCGCGGACCTCGGCGGCGACTTCATCCACAACTCCCAGTACATGGGCCACAAGCGGGAGTTGCAGGCCAAGGACTCGATCACGATCGTCGGCTCCGGCCAGTCCGCCGCCGAGATCTACTACGACCTCCTCAGCGAGATCGACGTCCACGGCTACCGGCTCAACTGGGTGACACGCTCGCCGCGTTTCTTCCCGCTCGAATACACCAAGCTGACGCTGGAGATGACCTCCCCGGAGTACATCGACTACTTCCGCGCGCTGCCCGAGCGGACCCGGTACCGGCTCACCCAGGACCAGAAGGGCCTGTTCAAGGGCATCGACGGCGAGCTGATCAACGAGATCTTCGACCTGCTCTACCAGAAGAACCTCGGCGGCCCGGTCCCCACCCGGCTCCTCACCAACTCCGCGCTGAACAGGACGACTTACGAGAACGGGACGTACACGCTCGGCCTCCGCCAAGAGGAACAGGAGAAGGAGTACACCCTGGACACCCAGGGCCTGGTCCTCGCCACCGGCTACAAGTACGCCGAGCCCGAGTTCCTGAAGCCCGTCCGTGACCGGCTGCGCTACGACACCCAGGGCAACTTCGACATCGCCCGCAACTACGCGATCGACACCACCGGGCGCGGGGTCTTCCTGCAGAACGCCGGTGTCCACACCCACTCGGTCACCTCGCCCGACCTGGGCATGGGCGCGTACCGCAACAGCTTCATCATCGGCGAGCTGCTCGGCAGCGAGTACTACCCGGTCGAGAAGACCATCGCCTTCCAGGAGTTCGCCGTATGAACTCGATGAGTCTGTCTCTCCGTCCACTCGACCCGCTCCAGGACGCCGAGTTGCTGCACACCTGGGTCACGCACCCCAAGGCGGCCTACTGGATGATGCAGGACGCCAGACTCGAAGACGTCGAGCGTGCCTACATGGACGTCGCCGCCGACGAGCACCACCACGCCCTCCTGGGCCTGCGTGACGGCGAACCGGCCTTCCTGATGGAGAAGTACGACCCCGTCCACCGCGAGCTGGTCGGGCTGTACGAGCCGCAGCCCGGCGATGTCGGCATGCACTTCCTGGTGCCGGCGACCGACGCGCCCGTGCACGGCTTCACCCGGGACGTCATCACCGCCGTGATGGACGAGCTGTTCGCCGACCCGCGCACCCGCCGGGTCGTCGTCGAGCCCGACGTCGCCAACAAGGCCGTCCACGCGCTGAACGAGGCCGTCGGCTTCGTGGCCGAGCGCGAGATCCAGAAGCCGGAGAAGCGGGCCCTGTTGAGCTTCTGTACCCGGCAACAATTCTTGAACGCCCGTGCGGCAGCCCGAGGAGTAGCGACATGACCCTGTCCGACGCCGTGGCGCACCTGTCCCCAGAGCGCTGGGCACAGGCCAACCGCCTCCTGATCCGCAAAGCCCTCGCCGAGTTCGCCCACGAGCGGCTGATCACCCCCGAACCCGAGAACGGCAGGGACGGCCGGAACGGCTATGTCGTCCTCGCCGACGACGGTCTGACCCGCTACCGCTTCCGCGCCGTCCGGCACGCCCTCGACCACTGGCAGGTCGACGCCGAATCCGTCTCCCGGCACCGCGACGGAGCCGAACTCCCGCTCTCCGCGCTGGACTTCTTCATCGAGCTGAAGAAATCACTCGGTCTGAGCGACGAGGTCCTGCCGGTCTACCTGGAGGAGATCTCCTCCACCCTCTCCGGCACCTGCTACAAACTCACCAAGCCGCAGATCCCCGTCGCCGAACTCGTCAAAAGCGACTTCCAGGCGATCGAGACGGGGATGACCGAGGGCCACCCCTGCTTCGTCGCCAACAACGGCCGGCTCGGCTTCGGCGTGCACGAGTACCTCTCGTACGCCCCCGAGACCGCGAGCCCGGTCCGGCTGGTGTGGCTGGCCGCCCATCGCTCGCGCGCCGCGTTCACGGCGGGCGTCGGGATCGAGTACGAGGCCTTCCTGCGGGCGGAGTTGGGGCAGGAGACGGTAGTCCGCTTCCGTACGAAACTGTCCGACCAGGGTCTCGACCCCACCGAGTACCTGTTCATCCCGGTGCACCCCTGGCAGTGGTGGAACAAGCTCACCGTCACCTTCGCCGCCGAGGTCGCGCAGCGGAACCTGATCTGCCTCGGTGAGGGCGACGACGAGTACCTCGCCCAGCAGTCCATCCGGACCTTCTTCAACAAGTCCGACCCCGAGAAGCACTACGTCAAAACGGCGCTCTCGGTCCTCAACATGGGCTTCATGCGCGGGCTTTCGGCCGCGTACATGGAGGCGACACCTGCCATCAACGACTGGCTGGCCCAACTCATCGACAACGACCCGGTGTTGAAGTCGACGGGCCTGTCGATCATCCGTGAGCGCGCGGCCGTCGGTTACCGCCACCTGGAGTACGAGGCCGCCACCGACCGCTACTCCCCCTACCGCAAAATGCTCGCGGCGCTCTGGCGCGAGAGCCCGGTGTCGTCGCTCGGCGACGGCGAGTCGCTGGCCACCATGGCCTCGCTCGTCCATGTCGACCACGAGGGACGCTCCTTCGCCTCCGCCCTCGTCGAGCAGTCGGGGCTGGACCCGAAGGAGTGGCTGCGCGGCTACCTCCAGGCCTACTTCACCCCGCTCCTGCACAGCTTCTACGCCTACGACCTCGTCTACATGCCGCACGGCGAGAACGTCATCCTCGTCCTCAAGGACGGCGCCGTACAGCGCGCGATCTACAAGGACATCGCCGAGGAGATCGCCGTCATGGACCCGGACGCGGTACTGCCGCCGACGGTCGACCGGCTGCGTGTGGACGTGCCCGAGGAGAAGAAGCTCCTGTCCGTCTTCACGGACGTCTTCGACTGCTTCTTCCGCTTCCTCGCCGCCAACCTCGCCACCGAAGGCGTCCTGGACGAGGACGACTTCTGGCGGACGGTCGCCGAGGTCACCCGCGCCTACCAGGAGGCGAATCCCCAACTCGCCGACAAGTTCCGCCAGTACGACATGTTCGCCCCCGAGTTCGCCCTGTCCTGCCTCAATCGGCTCCAACTGCGTAACAACGAGCAGATGATGGACCTGGCGGATCCGGCGGGCGCCCTCCAGCTGATCGGCACCCTGAGAAATCCCGTCGCAGGGTTCTGATCAAGGCAGACGGGCTCCCCGAGTACGGTCCTCGGGGAGCCCGTCGCCGTCCCTGTCGCCGTCCCCGCCGGTGTCTTCGCCCCGGCGCCGGTTTCGTGTACGCGACACGGGCGTGTGAATGCACAGCCCTCTCACAGATTCCGCCACTACGGTCCTGGCCTTGCCGTGCCCGCTCCGTGGGGAGTCAAGAGTCATGACCGAGCACCTCGCACAGCAAGTCCCGTACCACCAGCCGTCGTTGACCGGCAGGCCGCCGGAACACGCCCCGGCCGTCCATGCGTACGCCGAGGCGTTCTGCGCCAGACCGCGCGACGCCACCGACCTGGCCGCCCAGGTGCTCGCCCGTGGCGCGCGCCAGGAGGGTGCCGCCCTGCGGACCGCCCTCCTCGCCGACGTGCGGCGCACCGCCGACAGTTGGCTGCGCGACGGGCGGCACGGGCTGCTGCGCCCGGAGTTCCGCGACTGGTCGAAACAGGCCGTCGACACCTTCGGCGAGGTCGACACGCTGCGTCGGGTGGAGCACGGCTCGGTGCTGCTGGCGGCCTTCGAGCAGCTGCCCGACCAGCAGCGGGCCGCGCTGTGGCTGTGCCTGGCCGAGCCTGAGGAGACCGCGGCGGCGGCCAGGATCCTGAACACGACCGTGGAGTTCGCCGACTCCGTGGCCCAGTCGGCCCGCAGCCGCCTGGTCGACACCTTCCTGCGTGTACGGGCCGACCGCACCCCCGACCCGGATTGCCTCCGCTACGGCGGCATGCTCGGCGCCATCGCCCGTGGCACGCACCGTGAGACGCCCATGGACCTCCAGCAGCACCTGGGCACCTGCGGCTTCTGCGCCGTCGACCTGAAGCTGCTGAGCACGCTCGCGACGGGTGACGCGCAGCAGGCCCGACGGCTGCTGGTCGACCAGGTGCTGGTGTGGGGCGGCCCGGCGTACCGCAGGGCGCGGTCGGGAGACCGGGCGGCGAGCGCCGAGCCCGTCGCCGTGTCCGCGCCGGCCGGGGACGGCGGCCCCGCGGCCGAGAGCCGCCGCCGACCAGTGCTCGTGGTGGCGGTCACGGTGGCCGTCACGGCCGTGCTGACCACCGGGGTACTGCGCCTGCTGGCGGGGGAGGATTCCGCCGAAGGGGCCGAGCGGCCCGCGTCCACGCCGGCCGTCTCCATCGCGCCGTCCTCCGTGGCCAACGCCACCACCGACACGATCACCCTCAGGAACGTGTCCACCGGACGCTGCGTCACCGCCCGGGGCGGAAACGACTCACCGCGTTCCGGACCGCCCGCCGATCCCACCCTGGCGGCCTGCGACGGCGGACAGGCACAGGCGTGGCGGGTCGTCCGCCTGACGAAGGGGGCGGTCGCCCTGGTGAGCACGGCGTCGAGGCTCTGCCTGGACATCGCGGGCTACCGGGTGGCCGGCGACGGCATGCAGCAGCGACCGTGCGCCTACGAGCAGGGGGCCGCCGCGCCCTTCCCGGAGGACCAGGCGTTCGTGCCGAAGGCGACAGCCGGGAACACCTTCGTCCTCGTCTGCCAGGACAACCCCGAGATCTCGCTCGGGGTGCGCTCCGGCGGGCTCGCGATGCGCACAACGACCCCGACCGGCAAGGACGTTCGGTTCACCCTGGACGACGAGGCGGCGGACGCGCTGGGGCTGTGACGGGCCCGGTGCCAGAATCTCCCCATGGCGGAAATCATCCAGAAGGACGGCACCTGGGTCTTCGACGGCGACGCCCTCCGGCTCACCCCGGGACGGGACAAGAACGTCGGCCTGCTCCGCAAGACCCTGGGCGAACTCGCCGTCCCCCTGCACTCGTTGGCCGGTGTCTCCTTCGAACAGGGCAGAAAGTCGGGGCGGTTGCGGCTCCGGCTGCGCGACGGCGCCGACCCGCTGCTCCAGGCGACCGGCGGCAAACTGGCGGAGGGCGACGACCCGTACGTACTGAACGTCGAGTCCGACCGGTACGGCGTCGCCGAGTACTTCGTGGACGAGGTCCGCAACGCGCTGCTGCTGGACGAGGTGCCGTCCGGCGCCGTGGACCGCTATCTGCTGCCCGGGCCCGCCGTGCCCCTGTCCGTGTCGGCCGGGGACGGCACGGCCACCTTCGACGGTGAGCACGTCCGGCTGGAGTGGAACTGGAAGACGGAGGACGCGAAGGCCGCCGCCGGCCCCCGTTCCCTGGCCGTCGCCGACCTCGCCTCCGTGGAATGGCACCCGGCGGTGGGCCTGGAGAACGGCTACCTGCGCTTCGGCGTACGGCACGCGCCGACCAAGGCGCCGCCGAAGTACGACCCCAACTCCGTGGAGCTGTGGGGGTTCAAGAAGGACCCGCTGATGGCCCTGGTCGCGGCGGCCGTCCAGGCCCGGCTGCCGCACCCGGCGGCGCCCGCAGCGGACGTACCGGCGCGGAGCCCGAAGGAACTCACCGCACCCGACAACACCCCGCCCGCCGAACACGACCACGACGCCCAGCTCCGGCGGCTGCGCGAACTGGGTGAGCTGCACCGGTCCGGTGTCCTCACGGACGAGGAGTTCGCCCTCGCCAAACAGGCGGTCCTCCGGCGCATGTAGCAACTCGCGCCGAAGAACCGCCTGCTGGACCGCAGTACTGCTCAACTACCGCTCGTACGCCCTGCCTTCAGGGCATACGCGCACGCTCAGCGTACGCGGCGGGCGACCGTGAAGCGGTCGACCTCGTCGCCCGTCTCCGCGATGCCGCGCACCGTCAGCGTGGCGAGGCGGCCCTTGGAGGCGGGCGTGACGTCGACGCGCAGGAACGAGTAGTCGAGGTAGCGCACGCGCGACCAGGTGACCGTCTCGTTGACCTTGCCGTCCTTGGTGTTGATGAAGGAGGCGACCGAGTCGACCTCGTTCTCGTGGCCCTCGTAGGACTGCGGGGCGGTGAACGCGTACAGGCTGCGGCCCGCCGCGCCCGCCGTCACGTAGACGACACCGTCGGTCTCCGGGTACGAAGTCCCGCCGATCGGGAGCTTCTTGGTGACCTTGCCCGCCTTGATGACGTCGGTGCGCTCGTACTGGTGGTTGTGGCCGTTGATGACCAGGTCGACCGTGTACTTCTCGAACAGCGGCACCCACTCCTGGCGCACGCCCCCCTCCGAGGCGTGCGCGGTGGAGGTGCAGTACGCGCAGTGGTGGAAGAAGACGACGACGAAGTCGACGTCCTTGGCGGCGCGGAACTTCTTGAGCTGCCGCTCCAGCCATGTGGTCTGAGTGCCGCCCGAGATACCGAGGTTGGCCGGGATCTCGAAGGAGATGTCGTTGGCGTCCAGCGAGATGACCGCCGTGTTGCCGTAGACGAAGGAGTAGACGCCCGGGAGGTTCTCGGGGTCCGGGCCGTTGTCGGGGAGGTTCCAGCGGGCGTCCTCGCCGCCGTAGCCGTTGGGCGAGTACCAGGCCTCCATGTCGTGGTTGCCGTAGGCGGGCATCCACGGCACGGACTTGGCGACCGACTCGGTCTGCGCGAGGAACTGGTCCCAGATGCGCGAGTCGAAACCGGTGTCCGCGGTCTTGCCCGCGCCGGTCGGGTCGGCGTAGCAGATGTCGCCCGCGTGCAGGTGGAAGGCCGGGTTCTGGCCGAGCAGCAGGCTGTTGTTGGCGAGGCCGTGGTAACCGACGCCCTCGTCGCCGAAGGCGGTGAAGGTGAACGACTCCTTGTGCGCGGGCGCGGTGGTGAAGGTGCCGAGGGTGCCCAGCAGGTGCGCCTCGGCCGGGTCGAAGCCCGCGTGGCCGACACCGTAGTAGTACGTCTTGCCGGGGCGCAGGTGGGTGAGCTTGGCGTGGACGTAGTACTGGGTGTGGTCGGCGCTGACGCCGACGCCGGCCGGGGTGTAGAGGGTGCGGATCTCGGCGTCGATCTTGTGGGAGAGGTCCCACGGGTGGGCGCCGATCCGGATGAAGGGCTTCTTCACCGCGACCGGGACCTGCCAGGAGACGGTGATCTCGGTGCGCGGGTCGTTGCCCCAGGCGAGGTGACGGCCGAAGGGGGCGACGAGCGCGCCGTCGACCTTCTCGGGCTGTTTGTACGTCTGCGTCGATGCGGAGGTCCGCGTCGCGGCCTGGGCGGCGCCCGGTACGAACGCACCGCCCGCGACGGCGCCGACGGTGACGGCGCCGCTTCTGATCATCGTGCGCCGCGAGAACTTGGCGCGAAGGTACTCGTGCTGCTCGGCCATGCTCATGCGCTCGGCGAGCTGCTCCGGTACGCCCATGCGAGGAGTGTCCATGGCTGAAAACGGTGCTCTGGGCAGCCATCGTCACGCGAGACACAGGGTGAACAGGCTCCGAACAGGGTCCCATAAGAGTTTCAACAGACCGTTGCCCGAAATCGGGCAGGATTCTTGCGATTGCCAGCGCTTTACCTCAGGATCGTCGGGTGCACGACGAACTCGTTGATCATCTGACGCGCTCCACGCCCCTATCACGGGGCGAGGCGCTGCGGGTGGTTCAGGACGTTCTCGCCTACTTCGACGAGACGACCGAGGACTATGTCCGTCGCCGCCACCGCGAACTCCAGAGCCAGGGACTGGTGAACGCGACGATCTTCGACCGGATCGAGGCGGACCTGAAATACCGCGCGGTCGCACCTCCGGAGCTGACGCTCAGGCAGTTGCGCCGCATCGTCTACGGCTAGGGACCAGGTACCTATATATGTGCGGAATTGTCGGATACATCGGCAGGCGTGACGTGGCGCCGCTGCTCCTCGAAGGGCTGCAGCGCCTGGAGTACCGCGGCTACGACTCGGCGGGCATCGTCGTGACCTCGCCGAAGGCGGCGGGCCTGAAGATGGTCAAGGCCAAGGGCCGGGTCCGGGACCTGGAGGCCAAGGTCCCCAAGCGCTTCGCCGGCACCACCGGCATCGCCCACACCCGCTGGGCCACCCACGGCGCCCCCTCCGACCACAACGCGCACCCGCACATGTCCGGCGACAACAAGGTCGCCGTCGTCCACAACGGGATCATCGACAACGCCTCCGACCTGCGCAAGAAGCTCGAAGCGGACGGCGTGGAGTTCCTCTCGGAGACGGACACCGAGGTCCTCACCCACCTCATCGCCCGCTCCCAGACGGAGACCCTGGAGGAGAAGGTCCGCCAGGCCCTCCGGATCGTCGAGGGCACGTACGGCATCGCCGTCATGCACGCCGACTTCACCGACCGGATCGTGGTCGCCCGCAACGGCTCGCCGGTCGTCCTGGGCATCGGCGAGAAGGAGATGTTCGTCGCCTCGGACATCGCCGCGCTGGTCACCCACACGCGGCAGATAGTGACCCTGGACGACGGCGAGATGGCCACGCTGAAGGCCGACGACTTCCGCACGTACACGACCGAGGGCACCAGCACCACGGCCGAGCCGACCACCGTGGAGTGGGAGGCCGCCTCGTACGACATGGGCGGCCACGACACCTACATGCACAAGGAGATCCACGAGCAGGCCGACGCCGTCGACCGCGTCCTGCGCGGCCGGATCGACGACCGCTTCTCCACCGTCCACCTCGGCGGGCTCAACCTGGACGCCCGCGAGGCGCGTGCCGTGCGGCGCGTGAAGATCCTCGGCTGCGGCACCTCGTACCACGCGGGCATGATCGGCGCCCAGATGATCGAGGAGCTGGCCCGCATCCCCGCCGACGCCGAGCCGGCCTCCGAGTTCCGGTACCGCAACGCGGTCGTCGACCCCGACACCCTCTACGTCGCCGTCTCCCAGTCCGGTGAGACGTACGACGTGCTGGCCGCCGTACAGGAGCTGAAGCGCAAGGGCGCGCGGGTGCTGGGCATCGTCAACGTGGTCGGTTCGGCGATCGCCCGCGAGGCGGACGGCGGGATGTACGTCCACGCGGGCCCCGAGGTCTGCGTCGTCTCGACGAAGTGCTTCACCAACACCACTGTCGCCTTCGCCCTGTTGGCCCTCCACCTCGGCCGCACCCGCGACCTCTCCGTCCGCGACGGCAAGCGGATCATCGAGGGCCTGCGGAAGCTGCCCGCGCAGATCACCGAGATCCTGGAGCAGGAGGAGGACATCAAGAAGCTGGCCCAGGGCTACGCCGAGGCCCGCTCGATGCTCTTCATCGGCCGCGTACGGGGCTATCCGGTGGCCCGCGAGGCCTCCCTGAAGCTCAAGGAGGTCTCGTACATCCACGCCGAGGCCTACCCCGCCTCGGAGTTGAAGCACGGCCCGCTGGCCCTCATCGAGCCCGCCCTCCCCACGGTCGCGATCGTCCCGAACGACGACCTCCTGGAGAAGAACCGCGCCGCCCTGGAGGAGATCAAGGCCCGCAGCGGCCCGATCCTGGCGGTGGCCCACCAGCACCAGGAGAAGGCGGACCAGACGATCGTCGTCCCGAAGAACGAGGACGAACTGGACCCGATCCTGATGGGCATCCCGCTCCAACTCCTCGCCTACCACACGGCATTGGCCCTGGGCCGGGACATCGACAAGCCGAGGAACCTGGCCAAGTCGGTAACGGTGGAATAGGCGTTCACAGGGACGCGCCCCAAAGGGGCGCGGGGAACTGCGCGAGCAACCACAACGCACCCGCGGAGGCCGACGCACAACAACGAACCCCCCGTGTTGCCACCAACCACGGGGGGTTCGCCATACAGCCGGGGGCCGCCCAAACCCCCAGCCTGCGCAGCTAACCGGTGGCCGTCACACCCCGGCCGGCAGTACGCCGTGCGATGACCGGTATATGCCCTTCACAAGGACACAAACACATCTACGCACCAGTAGATTTGGCTGTTCCGCCCGAAATCCCGCCCGAAGTCCCGCCCGAAAAGGGTCAGTCAGGGAATGACGACGACCGGCCGCTGAGCCCGCTTCGCCAACCGCCCCGCCACCGACCCGAAGATGCGCCCGACGATCCCATGGGTCGAGCCCACGACGATCGCGTCGGCCTCGTACTCCCGCCCCACCTCTTCGAGTTCATGGCAGATGTCACCGCCACGCTCGACAAGGATCCAGGGCACTTCCGCCAGATAGTCCGCACAGGCGAGTTCGAGCCCGAGGACCTCTGTCCGGTGGTCAGGCACGTCGACGAACACGGGCGGCTCGCAGCCGGCCCACACCGTGGTGGGCAGCCGGTTGGCGACGTGCACGATGATCAGGCCCGAACCGGAGCGATGGGCCATTCCGATGGAGTACGCGAGGGCGCGCTCGCTCGACGTCGAGCCGTCGAAGCCGACGACGACACCGTGCTTGAACGCGGGGTCGCACGACTGACGTGATTCTTCCGCCGCCAAGGGCTCGGCCGCCGTGTGATCGGCGACGGGGCGCTTGCGGTCCGCGGGATCCAGGAATTCGTGACCGGCCATGGGATTCTCGGCGTTTTGATCCTCGTGATGGGACGACGTGACGTGGGACGACAGTGTGCGTCGGAGCAGTGTCCGGGAATCATCTTCCCAACCCCATACCCCCAAGGGTACGGCCGCACTCCTCCGTAGCCCATAGCCCGCACACGCTCCGGACGGGTTCCAGGGAGCATGCACGAGGGGGTGCCCGTAACGCAATGGTTGCTGCCACGTACAGGCTGTTTCCACAGGGTTCGCCTACATCTCGCCTACGCCGATCACGCCCGCGCACGACTTCCGGACACCGTCGGTCACCATTGGACGGGCCGGACCAGTGACCGACCGCTCGAACAAGCGTTGAACCCGGTGACCCACCGTCACGGGGAGCAACCAGACAGGGAGCGGCCATGAACTCACCGACGCACGACTCCTCCAGCGACCTCGTCCGCTGGGCGGCCTTCAGCTGCGTCCTGGTCCCCGTGGTGCTCGTCCTCTACGGCACCTCACTGGGCGGCGCCGCCGGTACGGCACTGGGGCTCGCGGCCGTCACGGGGGTGTGCCGGGTGCTGCTGCGGCAGTCGGAGCGCTGCGCGGCCCGGACGCCGGCCGAGGAGAACACCGCGCACCGGGCGCGGCACAGCCGAACCCATTCGGCTACCCCGCGCGGCGGGCGCCACTCCGGCGGACCTTCACCGGTCGACTGACCTGTTTTCGCGCACGCGCCCGATGCTTTTCAGCCAACTTCCGGCCACCGTACATCCCTTGGCCGAACAACCCCCAAACCCCTGTTCCACCTGCACTGAAAGGGTTGCGTCGGGTCCGCGCACCCTACGCGGATTGGCCACTACGACGAGGCGCACTTCCCTGCACGCCCCACGAGTGCAACGCTTCGTGATCGAATGCTTTACGCCAAGTTGCCAAGTCGACATTCCGCCGGGTACCGATCTGGTCAGCTCGGCATCATGCGACACAGTAGATTCGATCTTGACTGTCTACGGCGGGGGACTCGTGCAGGACCGAGGGGAAACGTGCTGGAGCGACATGCCCGTCAAGTTAGGGGCGCCGCGACCACCGAGGGGGGCTTAGCAGTATGAGCCACGACTCCACTGCCGCGCCGGAAGCCGCGGCCCGGAAACTCTCCGGGCGACGCCGCAAGGAGATCGTCGCGGTGCTGCTGTTCAGCGGCGGCCCCATCTTCGAGAGTTCCATACCACTTTCGGTGTTCGGGATCGACCGCCAGGACGCCGGAGTGCCGCGCTACCGACTGCTGGTGTGCGCGGGAGAAGAGGGACCGCTGCGGACGACCGGCGGACTGGAACTGACCGCGCCGAACGGCCTGGAGGCCATCGCCCGGGCAGGCACGGTGGTCGTGCCCGCCTGGCGTTCGATCACCGCGCCGCCACCCGAGGAGGCGCTCGACGCACTGCGCCGGGCCCACGAGGAGGGCGCGCGGATCGTCGGCCTGTGCACGGGCGCGTTCGTCCTCGCGGCGGCGGGCCTGCTGGACGGCCGGCCCGCGACGACGCACTGGATGTACGCGCCGACACTGGCGAAGCGCTACCCGTCCGTGCACGTCGACCCACGGGAACTCTTCGTGGACGACGGCGACGTACTGACAAGTGCGGGCACTGCGGCGGGCATCGATCTGTGCCTGCACATCGTGCGGACGGACCACGGCAACGAGGCGGCCGGCGCACTGGCCCGCCGACTGGTGGTCCCCCCGCGCCGATCGGGCGGCCAGGAGCGCTACCTCGATCGATCTTTACCAGAGGAGATCGGCGCCGACCCGCTCGCCGAGGTCGTCGCCTGGGCGCTGGAGCACCTCCACGAACAGTTCGACGTGGAGACGCTCGCCGCGCGCGCGTACATGAGCCGTCGTACGTTCGACCGCCGCTTCCGCTCGCTCACGGGAAGCGCGCCGTTGCAGTGGCTGATCACGCAACGGGTCCTTCAGGCGCAGCGCCTGCTGGAGACGTCGGACTACTCGGTGGACGAGGTCGCGGGCCGCTGCGGCTTCCGTTCGCCGGTGGCGCTGCGCGGGCACTTCCGCCGGCAGCTGGGCTCGTCTCCCGCCGCGTACCGGGCGGCGTACCGGGCGCGCAGGCCGCAGAGCGAACGGGTGCAGGAGCCTGACGGGACGGTGTCCGGGTCACAGGGCGGCCCCGGCACCATGGGCACCCCGACCACGGCGGGCCAGAGCCACGGCCCGACGCACGGCCACGGCCACGACCGGGCTCCGCACCCGGACAGCCCGGTCCCGATGCAGGCCCGCCGGACGGCGGCGGTCGGGATGTCGGCGGACCATGGGCGGGATCCGTATGTCGGGAGCAGGGCCAGTCTGCCTGGGCAGCGGAGTGGTGCGTAGGGATAGGCGCGGCTAGGAACACGGGACGGGCTGGGGCAAAACACCCCAGCCCGTCTGGCGTCCGCTCACAGGGAACCGTCGGGTTTTCCTCGCCCCCGCCGCCCCTACCCGTCCCATCCTTCTGGGGGCTGCGCCCCCAGACCCCCGCCTATCGCGCTGAACGCGCTCGTCCTCAAACGCCGGACGGGCTAGAAGGTGCGGGCTGGGGTG
>NZ_PJME01000047.1 GCF_002954775.1 Streptomyces geranii | reverse complement strand
TTACCCACCCACCCAGACACCCGCATCTCAGCCCGTCCGGCGTTTGAGGACAAAGCGGGGGGTCCGGGGGCGGCAGCCCCCGGGGATGGGACGGGTAGGGGCGGCGGGGGCGAGGGAAAAGGGCGGTTCCTGCTGGCGGACGGTAGGGAAATTCTGCCGATCGGCGGAGCCGTTACGCTGGTGTCGTGGCAGTCGTCGATGTTTCCGAAGAGCTCAAGTCCCTCTCCTCGACCATGGAGTCGATCGAGGCCGTCCTGGACCTCGACAAGCTGAGGGCAGATGTCGCCGTGCTCGAGGAGCAGGCGGCGGCGCCGTCCCTGTGGGACGACCCGGAAGAAGCGCAGAAGATCACCAGCAAGCTCTCCCACCTCCAGGCGGAGGTGAGGAAGGCCGAGGCGCTGCGCGGGCGGATCGACGATCTGAGCGTGCTCTTCGAGATGGCCGAGGAGGAGGACGACCCGGACACCCGCGCCGAGGCCGAGACCGAGATGGCCTCCGTCAAGAAGGCGCTGGACGAGATGGAGGTCCGTACGCTGCTCAGCGGCGAGTACGACTCCCGTGAGGCCCTGGTCAACATCCGCGCCGAGGCCGGCGGCGTCGACGCCGCCGACTTCGCCGAGAAGCTGCAGCGGATGTACCTGCGCTGGGCCGAGCAGAAGGGCTACAAGACGGAGGTCTACGAGACCTCGTACGCGGAGGAGGCGGGGATCAAGTCCACCACCTTCGCCGTCCAGGTCCCGTACGCCTACGGCACCCTCTCCGTTGAGCAGGGCACCCACCGCCTCGTGCGCATCTCGCCCTTCGACAACCAGGGGCGCCGCCAGACCTCCTTCGCCGGTGTCGAGATCCTGCCCGTCGTCGAGACGACCGATCACATCGAGATCGACGAGTCCGAGCTGCGCGTCGACGTCTACCGGTCCTCCGGACCCGGTGGCCAGGGCGTCAACACCACCGACTCCGCCGTGCGGTTGACCCACCTCCCCACCGGCATCGTCGTCTCCTGCCAGAACGAGCGTTCGCAGATCCAGAACAAGGCGTCCGCGATGAACGTCCTCCAGGCGAAGCTGCTCGACCGGCGCCGCCAGGAGGAGCAGGCCAAGATGAACGCCCTCAAGGGCGACGGCGGCAACTCCTGGGGCAACCAGATGCGTTCGTACGTCCTGCACCCGTACCAGATGGTCAAGGACCTGCGTACGGAGTTCGAGGTCGGAAACCCCGAGGCCGTGTTCAACGGCGAGATCGACGGTTTCCTCGAAGCCGGGATTCGCTGGCGCAAGCAGCAGGAGAAGTAACACCCGCGGGCAGCCCCCGCATTGCCCCTGTATTGCCCCCGCACAGCACCTTGTCGACAAAGCAACCGTCGCCCACCAGGCGGCGGTTGCTTTGCTTTACGTCACATTCATAGGGTCCGATGTACGGCAACGAGGGAACAAGCGGACATTGCGTACGCAACGACCTTGACGTTCCTTTGGAAAATCGGAATGGTGACGCTCGGCATGCGTATCTCTGGGGCGCATGTGAACCGGAGGCGCTCATCGCTGCCTCTGTCGATCACCGCCCCGGGCGCGGCTCCACCGATGATTTCAGCTACTGGGGGTAGCAGCCATATGACAAGCAAGACGCGGATCCGGGTCGCACGGGTCGCGGCCGGAGCGATCATCGCCGCCGGTGCCTCCTTCACCGTCGCCGGTATAGCCTCCGCCGACGAGTGCGAGCTGGTGATCTGCGCCGGCACCCCGAGCCCGGAAGAGCCGGACCCGACTCCGACCGTCTCCGAGATCCCGACCGACACGCCCTCGGTCGACCCCACGCCCACCCTCCCCGAGGACCCGGACCCGACCTCGGCCGAGCCGGAGCCCTCCGAGCCGGAGGAGCCCTCCACCGAGCCGAGCGAGCCCACCGAGGAGGACCCGTCCTCCACGCCGACGGGTGACGACGGCAGCGGCAGCACCGGTGGCGACACCGGCGGCGACGACACCGACGGCGGCAACAACGCCGACCCCGACGGCGGCTCCAACACCTCCACCCAGGAGGAGGGCTCCTCGGCCCTCACCGACACGGGCTCCGAGACCGCGGCCCAGGGCTCCGGCGACGAGCTGGCCGAGACCGGTGCCGCCGAGACCACCTTCCTGATCATCGGTGCGGCCACGATGATCGCCGGCGGTATCGCCTTCCGCGTCCTCCCGCGTCTCGTGGGCGGCCGTGGCGGCGCGGCGGCCTAGTAGGCAGCCGACCGCCGGCCGGTAGTACGTACGCGCAAGGGCCCGGAGCATCGTCGCTCCGGGCCCTTCGTGCGTTCCTGCGTCCCTGGGTGCTGGGGCCGTGCCCTGCCCGCGCCGCTATGCCGTCTGGTGCGCCACCAGTGCCAGTGCCGCTATCAGCACCGCCAGCAGGGCGATCAGCGCCATCGGGTTGAGCCCGGAGAACGGGTTCTCCTGCTCCAGTCGCTGGCGGTTCGCCCGGCAGACGGGACAGCGTCCCTCGCTCACGGGCGCCGCGCAGTTCGCGCACACCAATCGGTCGTACGTCATGCGCCTTGCCCTCCTCGCGCCGCTTTCACGTACACAACGCTTACGGGAACGCAACCGTTCCCCACACCACTGTGCCAGGTTCCTCCGGAGGTTGCGCGGTTCGCTCTGCAGGAGGTGCTTGCTCTTGTCTCGCGGCTGCCGGTCGTGCGTGGCTGGTCGCGCGGTTCCCCGCGCCCCTGTACGGGGGCTTCGCCCCGTACAAAAGGTCACAAGCCTTGCCCAAGCGGGTCCGGAGCCTGCGCTTGGGTGGCCCGGTCGCGTATGGTCACGCTCGTCCGCCCCCGATGTCTCCGACGGCCTGTGGTGTATCCGTGATCCGATTCGACAGCGTCTCCAAGGTCTACCCCAAGCAGAACCACCCCGCCCTCAGGGATGTCACCCTGGAGGTCGAGAAGGGTGAGTTCGTCTTCCTCGTCGGGTCCTCCGGCTCCGGAAAGTCCACCTTCCTGCGGCTGATCCTCCGCGAGGAGCGCGCCAGCCACGGCCAGGTGCATGTCCTCGGCAAGGATCTCGCGCGTCTCTCCAACTGGAAGGTGCCGCAGATGCGGCGCCAGCTGGGGACGGTGTTCCAGGACTTCCGGCTGCTGCCGAACAAGACGGTCGCCGAGAACGTCGCCTTCGCGCAGGAGGTCATCGGCAAGTCCAAGGGTGAGATCCGTAAGTCCGTCCCTCAGGTGCTCGACCTTGTCGGGCTGGGGGGTAAAGAGGAGCGGATGCCCGGGGAGCTGTCCGGTGGTGAACAGCAGCGGGTCGCCATCGCGCGGGCCTTCGTGAACCGGCCCAAGCTGCTGATCGCGGACGAGCCGACCGGCAACCTCGACCCGCAGACCTCCGTCGGCATCATGAAGCTGCTCGACCGGATCAACCGGACGGGCACCACCGTGGTGATGGCGACGCACGACCAGAACATCGTGGACCAGATGCGCAAGCGCGTCATCGAGCTGGAGAAGGGCCGTCTCGTCCGCGACCAGGCGCGCGGCGTCTACGGCTACCAGCACTGACAGTCCCGGGAGTCCCCGGAGCCCTCGGAGTCCTCGGAAAGGCTTGAGCAGGCCATGCGCGCCCAGTTCGTACTGTCGGAGATCGGTGTCGGTCTCCGTCGCAATCTGACGATGACCTTCGCCGTCGTCGTCTCCGTCGCCCTGTCGCTCGCCCTGTTCGGCGGGTCGCTCCTGATGAGCGACCAGGTCAGCACGATGAAGGGCTACTGGTACGACAAGGTCAACGTCTCGGTGTTCCTCTGCAACAAGAGCGACGCCGAGTCCGACCCGAACTGTGCCAAGGGCGCGGTGACGAGCGACCAGAAGAAGCAGATCCTCGCGGATCTGGAGAAGATGAACTCGGTCGTGCAGAACGTCACGTACGAGTCCGCGGACGAGGCCTACAAGCACTACAAGGAGCAGTTCGGCGACTCCCCGCTGGCCAGTTCGCTCACCCCGGACCAGATGCAGGAGTCGTACCGGATCAAGCTCAAGGACCCGGAGAAGTACCAGGTCATCGCGACCGCCTTCGACGGGCGCGACGGGGTGCAGTCCGTGCAGGACCAGAAAGGCATCCTTGACAACCTGTTCGGGCTGCTGAACGGCATGAACTGGGCCGCCCGCGCGGTGATGGCGCTGATGCTCGTCGTCGCGCTGATGCTGATCGTCAACACCGTGCGCGTCTCCGCGTTCAGCCGTCGGCGTGAGACCGGGATCATGCGGCTGGTCGGTGCCTCCGGGTTCTACATCCAGGCGCCGTTCATCATGGAGGCGGCCGTCGCCGGGCTGATCGGCGGAGGCGTGGCCTGTGCCTTCCTGCTGGTCGGGCGGTACTTCATCATCGATCACGGGCTGGCGCTGTCCGAGAAGCTGAACCTGATCACCTTCATCGGCTGGGACGCCGTACTCGCCAAGCTCCCGCTGATCCTCGCGACGAGTCTGCTGATGCCCGCGCTTGCCGCGTTCTTCGCGTTGCGCAAGTACCTGAAGGTGTGACGCATGCCAAGAGGGCCGTTCGGTCAACCGACCGTACGGCCCTTCGCGTTGTCCTAGACTCACCGGCATGTCGGGCCGCGACCTGTTCCCACAGCCCCGCCGCACAGGCCGCGGGGCGGCTCTGACGTTGCTGTTCGCCAGTGTCCTGGTCGCCGGCGCGGCCACCGGCTCGTTCCCCGAGACCGCCGAGCGGCGGTCCGCCGCCCCGGACACCGCCCGCGCCGCCGCCCCCGCCGGGCACCACGAGGACGTCGCCGCCGCCGCTGCCGAGGCCATGGCCGACGGCAAGTCCCCCATGGAGGCCGCCGAGCGCGCCGTCAGCCGCAGCGGGGACCGCTGGGGGGCCGTGTACTCGCCGGGGGAGTACGAGGAGTTGGAAGAGGCCCTCGACGGCCAGTACACCGGCGTCGGACTGTGGGCCCGGCGCGAGCGGGACGGCCGTATCGAGGTCACCAGGGTGCGCGCCGGATCGCCCGCGGCCGTCGCGGGCATCCGCAGCGGCGACCGGCTGCGGAGTGTGGACGGCGAGGCGGTCGACGGCCTGCCGGTCACCGAGGTCGTCTCCTTACTGCGCGGCGACGCCCAGGACGCCGCCGCCGGTACGACGGTCCGGCTCGGCCTGGAGCGCGGCACGCGCGCGTGGAGCGAGACCGTACGCCGGGCCAGGCTCTCCACGGACTCCGCGACCGTCCGGCAGGTCGCCGACAACAAGGTCACCGTCATCCGGGTCGCCGCCTTCACCAAGGGCGTCGGCGACACCGTGCGCACGGCCGTACGGAACGCCCCGGCCGGCGCCGGCATCATCCTCGACCTGCGCGGCAACTCCGGCGGCCTGGTCACCGAGGCCGTCACCGCTGCCTCCGCCTTCCTCGACGGCGGCCTGGTCGCCACGTACGACGTCAACGGCGAGCAGCGCGCCCTGCACGCCGATCCGGGCGGCGACACCACCAGACCCCTGGTCGCGCTCGTCGACGGCGGCACGATGAGCGCGGCCGAGCTGCTCACCGGAGCCCTCCAGGACCGGGGCCGGGCGGTCGTCGTGGGCTCCAGGACCTTCGGCAAGGGCTCGGTCCAGATGCCGAGCCGCCTCCCCGACGGCTCCGTCGCCGAACTGACCGTCGGCCACTACCGCACCCCGTCGGGCCGCGGCGTCGACGGCGTGGGCCTCACCCCCGACCTCGACGCCGACCAGGGGGCACTGGAGCAGGCGGAGACGGTGCTCAGCGGCCTGGGCGATCCCTCCTAGGACCCTCCTGGGCCCCTTCCCGTAATCGGCTTTCCTCCGGGCGGCCTCCTAGTGCGAAAATGGCCGCACTATGGCAAAGGAAAAAGGGCGGAAGCTGATCGCCCAGAACAAGAAGGCGCGGCACGACTACGCCATCATCGACACCTACGAGGCCGGTCTGGTCCTCACCGGTACCGAGGTGAAGTCGCTGCGTCAGGGGCGGGCCTCGCTCGTCGACGGCTTCGTGCAGCTCGACGGGCACGAGGCGTGGCTGCACAACGTGCACGTCCCGGAGTACACCCAGGGCACCTGGACCAACCACAGCGCCCGGCGCAAGCGGAAGCTGCTGCTGCACCGCGCGGAGATCGAGAAGCTGGAGTCCAAGTCGCAGGAGACGGGTCACGCGATCGTGCCCCTCGCCCTGTACTTCAAGGACGGCCGGGCGAAGATCGAGATCGCGCTGGCGCGAGGCAAGAAGGAGTACGACAAGCGGCAGACGCTGCGGGAGAAGCAGGACCGGCGCGAGACGGACCGGGCGGTCTCGGCGGTGCGGCGCAAGCAGCAGCACGGCTAGCGGCACGGAATACGGTGGCATCGGCGTGCGTTGGTCACGTACGATGGCAACCGCACCCCACAGCGGGTGTACGTCTCTCTCAGGAGGGGCCCTCTTCGGAGGATTGAAAAAACAACATGGGGATGATCGGTTTCGACAGCGGCTGTCGAAGCAGGTGAAGCGTGTCGAGGAAGCGGCCATGATCTCGTAAACCACAGGCCGAAAAAAATAATCGCCAATTCCAACAGCGATTCTCCCAAGCAGCAGTTCTCCCTCGCCGCCTGATCTCAGGTAGCGACGAGCCTGCTCCTTACTAAAGGGAGTGTCAGCCCGGGAGTGTTCCCGACCCGGATCCTGGCATCAGCTAGGGGACTAAACCTTGATCCCGGTCACGGGGTGAAGAGGGAAATCTAACAGTGACTGGGCCCGTCGGCGACTTGTTCGCGTGATTGCCGGGGCCGAGAAAAGCACAGCGAACTGCACACGGAGAAGCCCTGATTCCGCACCGTTGGACGCGGGTTCGATTCCCGCCATCTCCACAATTCCCATGTTATGCAGTGTCGTACGATGTCAAAGGCCCCGTCGCTTTCGAGCGGCGGGGCTTTTGGCGTCCTCTCCCCGTTGCTCTTCGTGCCTTGCGCCGATACCTGTGTCATGTCTATGGTGACCGTCGCGCCAGGCGGACCCGACCCGTTCGCCATCGCGCACATCAGACCGCGGACGGGGGGAACCGCCGCCATGTCTGCCTCTTCGGACGGGCAGGACAGGTAACCCCTGCCTGCGTTCGTTCACGAGGGGGATGTTCTTCTTGTTCTTGCGAAGATCGACAAGACACTTCGCGCGTGTGGTCCCGGTCGCTCTCTCCATAGCCGTCCTGAGCACGGTCGCCGCCCGCCCCGAGCTGGCCGCCCGCTACGCCGACGACTCCGCGCCGATGACCACCGTCGCCGACAGCTACGACGGATTCGACAGCGCCGCCGCACAGCAGCTGCGGCAGGACCAGTGCCTGATGGCCGACGCCCTGCGCATCGGCGGCGCGGGCATGTTCACCACCGCGCAGAACGCGCTCGACCAGACCCCGGACAAGCTGCGCACGGCGGCGAACCGGGAGTACTGGAACGACACCCCGCTCGCGACGGCGTTCAAGCAGGACAAGGCCGCCGCCGACAAGGAGGGCGACGCGCTGTACGCCCGCCTCCAGGAGTGGAAGAAGCCGGTGGCGGGGCTGCCGACCCCGGGTGGGTTCAAGTCCGTCGCGGACTTCCAGGACCCGCCGGGGCTGCCGGGCAGCGAGGAGAAGAGCTTCCACAGCCAGACCGGTCTCTCGCAGTGGATCTACGACCAGTTCTGGAAGACCGAGGGCGATCTGTACGAGGACCCGACGCCGTCGGCCGACGCGGCCACGCTGAAGGCCGTCAAGGATCTCGGCACCCCGCTGTACGGGCAGAGCCCGTCCGCCTCGGATCCGGACTGGAACCGGGCGTACGCGGAGCACCAGGCGTGGGACAGCCTCGTCAACTGGAGTCCGGAGCCCACGGGTTCGGACAACGCGCGGCTCTTCCTGGCGTCGGGCGGGTTCCCGCGTACGGCCGCGGAGCCGGGGTCGGTCGAGTACCGGCTGGCTGTCGAGGATCTGAAGACGCGGTTCGCGGCGTGCGGGTGGCGCGGTCCTGTCGATCCGAACAAGGTGCTGGGCAAGCAGGTGGCCGCCGCGTCGGCGGAGTGGCAGCAGGAGATCGCGTCGCAGGCGGCGCCCCGTAACCAGATCCTGAACGCCAACCGCGACGCGGTGAAGGCGCTCGCGGCCGGTTCCAAGGCGCTCGGCGAGATGCTGGGCCAGTCCTGGATCGCCGACCATCTCACCCGCTGGCAGAGCTACTGGTCGGCTGGCGGTCCCGGCTGGATCGGCGACAGCCCGATGGTCATCCACGCCAACGGCGCCGCCGACAAGTGCCTCGAAGTGGCGGGCGCGGGCAAGACCAACGGTTCGCTCGTGCAGATCTACACGTGCAACGGCGGCGCCGGGCAGAAGTGGCAGATCAGGGACGACTCGCTCGTCAACGTCAACTCCGGCAAGTGCCTGGACGTGAAGAGCTCCGGCACCGCCAACGGGACGGCCGTACAGATCTGGACGTGCAACGGCAGCGCCGCCCAGAAGTGGGAGTACGACACCCACGGCACGACCCGCCTGTTCAACACGGGCACCGGCAACTGCCTCGACCTCGCGACGTACGACAACAGCCGTGACGGGCGGATGTGGGACTGCAAGGGCACCGTCCCGCAGAAGTTCGACATCACGCCGTCCGGTCACCAGGGCACCGACAGCGTGGACTACCCGACGACGGCCCAGTTCACCAGGGTGAAGGCGGGCATCGCCGCCGCCCGGGCCGCCTCGGCCAGCCAGCTCGCGGCGATCAAGGCGCAGGCCGCCACCGCGAAGAAGGCGGCCACGGCGTCGGACACGGCCACGCAGGCCGCGTACACGATCGCCGATCAGGCCGGTGCCCCCAGGGGCCGCGGTCTGCTGGTCGGGCTGCAGAAGGCACAGGTCACGAAGGCGTCGTCGGCCGCGCTCGACGCGCTGGTGAAGGCCGGTGAGACCGCTGACGCGGCCACGCGGGCCGCCGCCGGGGACAGCGCGACCATCGCCGCGCGTGCGGTGACGCAGACCGCCGCGTCGAAGGCGGCGTTCCGTACGGCCGCGGCGAACCAGGCGAGGGAGCAGGCGAAGGCCGCCGCCGACGCCGCCGCCGTACAGGCGCAGAACGCGAAGGCCGCCCGGGATCTCGCCAAGGCCAAGCTGGGCGAGACGCAGCAGGCGGAGGCGGACGCGAAGGCCGCTGCCGCCGATGCCCGCGCGCACCGGCTGAACGCCGAGCGGGAGGAGCAGACGGCGAGGGCGGAGAAGGAGACCGCCGCGCAGAAGCAGGCCGAGGCCGCGCAGCACCGGCAGAACGCCGAGGGGTACGCGACCGAGGCGAACAGTGCGAAGGGCCGGGCCGAGGCCTCCGAGACGACGGCGCGTGAGCGTCGTAAGGACGCCGAGGCGGCGCGGGACAACGCCAAGGACAAGCGGGACGACGCCTGGGACGCCGAGAGCAGGGCCGACACGGCCCGTGCGAAGGCGGACGCGAAGGAGGCGTACGCCCAGGCGCACGACGCCGACGACCAGGCGACCGCGTCGCGGGCTGCGGCCGACGACGCGGACCGGCACGCGAGTGACGCGGAGTCGGCGGCCGTCTCGGCCCGCGGCGAGGCGAACGCGGCGACGCGCGCGGCGGCCGATGCCGACGCGGCGGCGACACGCGCAGAGGCGGCGGCCAAGCGGGCCCGTTCGGAGTCGGACGCGGCGCAGGCCGCCAAGTTGCGGGCGGACGCGGCGGTCCGGACGGCGACGGCCTCGGCGGCCGACGCCATCAAGGCCTCGCAGGTGGCGGCCCAGGCGGCCCGTACGGCGGACGAACTCGCCGACGAGGCCGAGAAGCACGCGGCCGAGGCGAGGACGCACGCCGACGTGGCGAAGGCCGAGGCCGCCAAGGCGGTCGCGGGTGCGGCGGACGCAGTCGGCCACGCGTACACGACCGCGCGGGCGGCGGAGGACGCCCGTAACTCGGCGCAGCAGGTGGCCGCGCCGGCGAACGACGCGATCCAGCTCGGCTCGCCGTACGTCACGACGGACTCGGCGGCGGGGCTGGCCGTGTTGACCGGTCAGTCGACGAAGACGATCGCCGAGCAGCAGGTGGCGGTCGCCGAGGCGCACGAGGCGAACGCGGCGCAGGTCGCGTCGCAGGCCCAGAGCACCGCGAACGCGGCGACGGGTGACGCGAAGGCGGCGCTCGTCCTGGCCTCCGAGGCCGCCGGATTCGCGGCGCAGGCCCGCAAGTCGGCCAAGGAGGCGATGGGTTACTCGGCGGAGGCCGCACAGTACGCGGCCGAGGCGCAGCAGTCGCTGGCCCGCACGATCGAGTACGACAGGCAGGCCGGCGTGGACGCGGCGGCGGCCGACCGGGCCGCCGGACGCGCGGAGAACTACGCCAAGGACGCCCGAGCCTCCGCCGACCAGGCGGCCCTGGACGCGGCTGCGGCCCGGCAGGCCGCGTCGGCGGCCGAGCAGGCGGCGAAGGACGCCCGCGCGGCGGCCGACCGGGCGGACGCGGAGGCGACGCTCGCGGAGGAGGCGGCGAAGGACGCGCAGAAGTACGCGGACTCGGCGCAGGAGGCCTACGAGTCCTCGGAGCGGAAGGGCGCCAACCAGACTGTCGCCGATGGTTCCGGCTCCGGCATCGACGGCGTCTTCTACGTCGTCGACAAGATGACCGACGCGGCACCGGCCAAGCAGCTCAACGAGTGCGAGTACGTGCCCCAGGGCTGCACGGTGACGTACGAGCTGCGGCTCAACATCACCGTCAGCTACTACTTCTGCGCCAACCCCGATGTCCCCGCCACCGAGACCGGCTGCCCCAAGGCCGACTGGGTGTTCCTCGACACGAAGTCGTTCGCGGACCAGAAGCAGGAGTGGACCCACCACTTCAGCTTCGGGGACATCACCCGGATCGGCTGGCAGGCCCTCTTCGGGGAGACGGCCGGCGCGATCCTGTACGAAATCGTGCTGGGCGACGTCGCCAAGTGCTACCACGGCGACAAGTCCAGCTGTGCCTGGGCCGCCACGCTCTTCGTGCCGCAGGCGATGTTCACGAAGCTCGCGCAGGCGGTCAAGATCGCCCAGCGGGTCGAGATCGCCGTCAAGACCGGCGAGAACGCCGCGGACATCCTCGCGGACCTGAAGAAGATCTACGGCGAGAAGGGTGCCCTCGATGTCGCCGACGCCACCAGCGCGGCAGGCATGGGGCTGCGGGTCGCGACCTCCGTGGCGGAACGGTCCAGGATCGCCCGGGGCGCGCTCGACACCAAGCTCCTGGAACAGCTCAGGGCCGCCGGCACGAAGATCGACAGGGCGAACACGATCTGGATCGTCAACTACGCCAAGCCCGGCCTGCCCGTCGCCTGGCTGGAGAAGGGGACTGTCAACGCGGGCCTGACGCACATCGTCTTCCGGCACGCCGGAGAGTTCGCGAGCGCGGGCATCCGCGTGGAGGACATCCCGGCCGTCGTGGCGAAGGCACTGACTCAGGGCACGAAGGTCGGCACCCAAGGGGCCGGCAGGCCGATCTACGAGGTTGCCTTCAACGGCAAGGTCCATCGGATCGCCGTTAGCGTGGGCGACAACGGATTCGTGATCGGAGCGAACATCGCATGACCCCCGAAGAACCGCGGCACCTGCTCGTGCGGGCGCGGGGCGAGACGTCTCCCCTCTACGAGACGGCGGACCCCTGGGCCCAGGACGACCTCGGCGCCTTCACCGTCCCCGTCCCGCTGGACGACGAACGGCTGCTGCTCCCACCGGAGCTGGCGGAGGCACTGGGCGCGTGGTCCCTGTCCCGTCCGCCGGGCGGGTTCACGTCCCGTCCGGACCTGCGGAGGCACGTCAAGCAGGGCCTGGCGGTCGCCCAGCGGCTCGCCCGGCGGCTCGGCCCGGCGTGGTCCGTACGGTTCTGGGACGAGGGGCACGGTTCGGCGAAGTGGCTGTGCTGGGGCTGCGACCGGCTCCACTGGGAGCGGGACAGCCATGACACGCCCCCGCACCCGGTCGACGTCACGGTCGAGGGCGAGTTCAAGTACGGGCCGCTGCGCTCGGAGGGGTTCGGGGACTTCTTCCCGGACGATCCGGCCGCCGCGCTGTCCCTCTCCGAGGACTTGGTCGCCGACCTGTACAGGTGGGCGCGGGCCATCGACGACACGCTCAACGCGGACCTGCGGGACCAGGTCGACGGCAAGTACGACGCCGAGTGGGAACGGCTGTTCCACGAAGGGGCGGAACTGGCGAAGCGCGTCGCGCACGAGCTGGGCCCGGACCGGACGGTGACCTACAAGGGCCTGGCGAATGGCGGTCTGGCCGCGCTGACTTTGGTCAGATGGCGGGGGGACCGTCAGGTGTAGGTGCGGAGGGGTTGTGGGTGTGGCCGGTGAGGCAGGTGCGCCTCACCGGCCACACCGCGTTCGGGGAGAGGTGACGGCGAGACTCAGGGGGTCAGGACGGGGATCACCTCGTCGCCCGCGCCACCGTGCTCGCCCGTTCCGTCAGGCGGGGTGGCAGGAGGGTTGTCTCCGGGGTGTGACCCGTGCCGTTCAGCTTCCTCATCAGCAGGTCCACCGCCCCCGCGCCCACCTCCGTCGACGGTACGGCGACCGAGGTGACCGGCACGGGGAGGGTCTCGGCCAGGTCGTCCGGGCAGATCGCGGTGAGGGAGAGGTCGGCCGGGACTCGTAGGCCCAGGTCTTCGAAGGCGTCGATCAGGGGGGTCAGGATCGCCTCGTTGTGGACCACCACCCCCGTCAACGCCGGTTGCTCGCGCAGGAGTTGCTCCGCGACCAGCCGTGCCGCCGCCGGTGTCGCCTCGCAGGGGTGCACCGAGGACGACAGGCCGCGCCGGTCCGCCGCGGCCGTGAAGCCCTGGACCACGCGCTGGGCGAAGGCGGTGCGGCGCACGTACACCTCGGGCGGGGAGCCGATCAGGGCGATCACCCGGTGACCGAGGGCCGCGAGGCGCTCCACGCACAGCTCGCCCGCCGCCCTGAAGTCCAGGTCGACGCAGGTCAGGCCGGTCGGGTCGGCGGGGACGCCGATCAGGACCGACGGGAGGTCCAGTGCGCGCAGCAGCGGCAGCCGGGGGTCGTCGTGGAGCTGGACGTCCATCACGATCAGCCCGTCGACCAGGGCGGTGTCCGCCACCCGGCGCAGGCCGTCCTCGCCCTCCTCCTGGGTGAGGAGCAGCACGTCGTGGTCGTGGCGGCGCGCGGCCGTCACCACCGACACCGCGAAACCCATGGCCACCGGGATGTGCACGCCGGCCCGTAACGGGATCGCCAGTGCCAGGACGGCTGAGCGGCTGCTCGCCAGGGCACGGGCGCCCGCGTGGGGGCGGTAGCCGAGTTCGTTGATCGACCGCTCGACGCGCCGCCGGGTCTCCTCGGAGATCGGGCGCTTGCCGCTGAGGGCGTAGGAGACCGTGCTCGGGGAGACCCCGGCGTGCCGGGCCACATCGGTGATCTTCACCATCACGCGCCTCCCAGTTCCAGCGTCAGGAACCCGGTGCCCGCCTTCGCCCGCACCTCACGTCCGCCCGCTGCCAGTCCCCACGGCGCCGCCGGATCGCCGCACGAGGCCCGCAGGGTGTCGCCCTCGCGGACCACCGTGAACGTCGAGTCGCCCACGGGTACGGTCACTTGGGCGCCGCGTTCCAGGCCGTACGCGTGCAGGGTGACCCCGTCGGCGTACGCGTAGTCCGGGCGGTCGGCCACCGCGCCGACCGGGATCACCGAGCCCGGACGCACCAGCAACGGCACGCTGTCGAAGGCGTGTCGCTCCCGCACCCAGCGCGGCCCTGTCACCGTCCTCCCGGTCATGAAGTGGGTCCACTCGCCCTCCGGGACGTAGTACGAGACGTCTCCCTCGTCGCTGAACACCGGGGCGACCAGCAGGTCCGGGCCGAGCATGAACTGCCGTTCCAGGTAGGCGCATCCGGGGTCGTCCGGGAACTCCAGGACCATCGCGCGCATCATCGGGACGCCCTCCGCGCTCGCGGTGCGGGCGGCCTCGTAGAGGTAGGGCATGAGGCGGAGCTTCAGCCTGGTGAACAGCCGCAGGACGTCCACGGCCTCCTCGTCGAACAGCCACGGCACCCGGTAGGACGAGCTGCCGTGCAGCCGGCTGTGGGACGACAACAGGCCGAAGGCCACCCAGCGTTTGAAGAGCGCGGGGCTCGGGGTGCCCTCGAAGCCGCCGATGTCGTGGCTCCAGTAGCCGAACCCGGACAGGCCGAGCGACAGTCCGCCTCTCAGCGACTCCGCCATCGACTCGTACGTCGCCTCGCAGTCACCGCCCCAGTGCACCGGGAACTGCTGGCTGCCCGCCGTCGCCGAACGCGCGAACACGACCGCCTCCCCCTCGCCGCGATGCTTGCGCAGCACGTCGAAGACGGTCCTGTTGTAGAGGTACGTGTAGTAGTTGTGCATCCGCTCCGGGTCCGAGCCGTCGGCGAACTCCACGTCCAGCGGCACCCGTTCACCGAAGTCGGTCTTGAAGCAGTCGACGCCCTGCGCGAGCACGGCCTCCAGTTTCGCCGCGTACCAGTCACGGGCCGCCGGACTGGTGAAGTCGACCAGGGCCATGCCCGGCTGCCACAGGTCCCACTGCCACACACTCCCGTCCGGGCGACGGAGGAGATGGCCAAGTGCCTTGCCCTCGGCGAAGAGTGGGGAGCGCTGCGCGATGTACGGGTTGATCCAGACGCTGATGTGCAGGCCCTTCGCCTTCAGCCGCTGGAGCATGCCCTCGGGGTCGGGGAACACCCGGGGGTCCCACCGGAAGTCGCACCAGTTGAACTCCCGCATCCAGAAACAGTCGAAGTGGAAGACGGACAGCGGGAGTTCGCGCTCCCGCATGCCCTCGATGAACGACGTCACCGTCTCCTCGTCGTAGGACGTGGTGAAGGAGGTGGAGAGCCACAGGCCGAACGACCACGGGGGCGGCAGCGCCGGGCGGCCGGTCAGGGCCGTGTACTTGCGGAGGATGTCCTTCGGGGTCGGGCCGTGGATGACGTAGTACGTCAACTGCTGTGTCTCCGCGCTGAACTGGACCCGCGACACCGCCTCCGAGCCGACCTCGAAGGAGACCCTGCCCGGGTGGTCGACGAAGACGCCGTAGCCCGCGTCCGTCAGGTAGAACGGCACGTTCTTGTAGGCCTGTTCGGTGGCCGTGCCGCCGTCGGCGTTCCACATGTCGACGACCTGGCCGTTCTTCACCAGCGGACCGAAGCGCTCGCCGAGGCCGTACACGCTCGTGCCGACCCCCAACCCCAGCTGCTCGCGCAGGTAATGGGCCCCGGTCGTCGCGTCCCGCATGATGCCCATGCCCTTGGGGCCGCTGCTGGTGAGGACCTGGCCGTCGGCGAGGAAGTCGACGTGCCAGGGGGTGATGCGGCTGACCCGGACGGAGAGGGTGCCGGAGGTCAGGGTCGCGGACTCGTCGTCGTACTCGGTGGTCGCCGTCAACTCCTCTCTCCGCAGCTCGAACTGGGGACTCTGCGGCTGCTCGCCCTGGAAGTGGGTGAAGGTGACGCCGATGACGTCGGGCAGCGGGGCGTGCGCGCTGATCGTCACGACCGGTCCCTTCAGCAGGTCGCCGCGGTGGCGGATGGGCTGGGTCGGCGCGTGGATGTCCAGCGTGCCGTCGGTGGCCGTCACATCGAGGACCTCGACCGGGTGGGCGGCGGTGACACCCTCGCGCAGCAGCCAGTAGCCGTCGGTGAACTTCACAGTCGGTACCCCTTCGTACCCGCGCCCGTCGAAGCGCTTCGACGGGCGAAGGTATGTGCCGCGTGTGCACCAGTCAATGGGGCGTACGGGAATCGGTCCGGCCGGTCGTGGCCAGGGACAGGAGCAGCGCGCTCGCCGCCGCTGCCACCGGGACGCCGTATCCGGCCGTCGCCGACACGTGTTCCGCCGTCCAGCCACCGGCCGCCGAACCGCAGGCGATACCGCCGAGAAGGCCGGTCACCGCGAGGGTCATGCCCTCGTTCAGGCGGCCCTCGGGGGTGCGGCTCTGGACCAGGGTCATGTTCGTGATCATCGTGGGCGCCGTGGCCATCCCGGCGACGAGGAGCGCGCCCGCGAGGACGAGGAGGGAGCCGGTCGTGGCCGCGGCCAGTAGGGGGAGGGTCATCAGCGCCGTCATCGCGGCCAGGCACCAGGGGTGGCGCCGCTCGGCGGGGCCGGTCGGGCGCAGGGCCCCGTACAGGAGACCGGCCGCGCACGAACCGGCCGCCTGGAGGGCGAGTACGGCGCCGGCCGCCGCCCGGTGCCCCCGTTCGTCCGCGAAGGCGATCGTGACGACCTCCATCGACCCGAACACCGCGCCCGTGGCCAGGCATACGGCCAGCAGCGGGCGCATTCCGGGGGCGCGCAGCGGGGACGTACGGCCCTGGTGAAGCCCTTCGACGCGAGGGCCGACCGGCGGTTCGGTCGACCGCTGGGCCGCGAAGACGAGCACGCCCGTCATCATCAGCACCGCGCCGACCAGCGTGCCCGCCTCCGGGAACAACGCCCCGCAGAGGAAGGCCGCGAGGACCGGGCCCAGCATGAAGCACAGCTCGTCGGCGGCCTGTTCGAAGGAGTTGGCGGTGTGCAGCGCCGCCTTGTCGCCCTTCCCGTCGCCGTCCAGCAGGTGGGCCCAGCGGGCGCGTGACATCCCGCCCGTGTTGGGGGTCGTGGCGGTGGCGGCGTACGCGGCGAACAGGGTCCAGTCGGGGGCGCCGTAGCGCACGCACAACAGGAGGGCGAGCGAGCCGAGGGCGGCAAGTGCCGTGGCCGGTACGGCGATCCGGGCCTGTCCGTGGCGGTCGACGAGCCGTGCGGTCCAGGGGGCGACCAGGGCGGTGGCGGCGAGCCCGGTCGCGGTGACGGCACCGGCGAGGGCGTACGAGCCGCGCGAACCGGCGATCATGATGACCGCGCTCACGCTGAACATGCCCATCGGGAGCCGGGCGATCAGGTTCCCGGCGGTGAAGGCACGGGCGCCGGGGAGGGTGAAGAGGCGGCGGTACGGGCCCGGTGGGCGGGGAGTTGTACGTGAATGTGGTCGTGGCGGGGACGGCTGCGGCATGCGTCCACCGTCGCCCCGGGCCGATCACCGGGTCCAACACCTGATCCGGACCCATTCACGCACTCCCGTTGTGAGTCGCGCGGGTCCTATAGGTTCGCCGGATGCCCGAGCCCGCCCCGGACCACCCGTCGCCCCACCACCTCGACCCCCGTCTCCTCCGCGCCTTCGTCACCGTCGCCGAGGAGCTGCACTTCACCCGGGCCGCCGCCCGCCTCTACGTCGCCCAGCAGGCGCTGAGCCGGGACATCCGGCGCCTGGAAAGGGAGTTGGGCGCCGAACTCCTCGTACGGTCGACCCGGCGGGTGGCGCTCTCGGCCGACGGTGAGCGGCTGTTGCCGTACGCCCGGCGGGTGTTGGCCGCCCACGACGAGCTGCTGGCCGCGTTCGGGGAGGCCCGGCCGCTGCTCGTCGATCTGAACTCGCCGGGGCTGGTCACCGGGCGGCGGGTGCTGCACCGGGCGCGTGAACTCGCTCCGGAGTGCGAGCTGATGGCCCGGTTCGAGAGCGGACTCGCCTTCGCGGCGGGGGAGTTGCTCGCGGGCCGGCTCGACGCGTCGTTCGGAAGGTTCGCGGGCCTGGACCCGGCGCTGCGGGCCCGGTTGGAGCAGCAGCCCGTGCGCTACGAGCCGATGGCGGTCGTGCTGCCCGAGGGGCATCGGCTGGCGGCGCTGGCCGAGGTTCCGTTGGCCGCGCTGGCGGGGGAGGCCGTGTATGCCGGTGCCGGGAATCCCCGTACGCCTGAGTGGACCGACCTCGCGCGTCAACTGTTCGCAGGACGTGGCATCGATATCGCGCCACCCGCGCCGCTCGCTGTGGGCGACGAGGAGTTCCAGCGGATCATGGCCAAGTTGCGGACCCCGGTCCTGGCCGTGGTGGACTTTCCGGCCATGCCCGGGACGGTGCTGCGACCGCTGGTCGACCCCGTTCCGCTCTCTCCGGTCTCGCTGGTGTGGCGGAAGGGTCTGGTGCATCCGGGATTGGACGCCCTCCGGCGGGCCGCCGCCGGGCTCGCGCGGGAGGAGGGGTGGCTGCGGAAGCCTGTCGATAGTTGGTTTCCAGCCACCGATTTCAACATCATTTCGGCCCACAAGTAACACATGGCAAACACAGGACCTCCATGTGCGCTACATTCGTGGCCCGGGTGCAGTGTGATAAATGGGGGCGCTCGGACCGGATGGGGGTCCGGTTCGAACACTTGTTGTACGAAAATCCCGGAATCGTACGCGCACCCGAAAGGTTCCCGTGGGGGGATGTGCGTGCGTGTGAATAAGTGGCGTGAAGACGCCCAACCCGAGGCCGGTAGCACGGGTAGCCCGTCGAACGAGTTCGAGGCTTCCGGTCCCGTACCCAGACAGCGTGACGCGAGTGCTCCGCCACGGCCCGGGCACACCGGAAGCAGTGGCGGTAGCGGCGGCAGCGGAGACAGTGGGATCTCCTTCGGGGTCCCCTACCGCCGTGCCTGGGAGAACCCCGTCGAGGTCGGCCACACCCATGACCCGCACGAGGTGACCGTCCAGCTCGACGGCGTCGGCCGGCAGCTTGAGGAACTGCTCGTCCGGCAGGCCAAGGAGGGCGCGGACGCCGGTGCGGGCGACGGTCCCGTCTTCGTCGACGAGACCGGCCGCCGCAGTCGCCGGTACCGCCGCATAGGCATAGTCGTGGGCATCGCCTGCGCCGTGTACGCCGTCGTCATCGTCGGCACCCTGCTCTCCGGCAACTCGGACGCCCCCTGGCTGCCGGTCCCGGGCCAGCAGGACGAACAGCCGGCCGGTCAGGTCGAGACGAGCCCGCTGCCCGCTGAGTCGGCGCCCGTGTCGGAGTCGGCCGGGTCCTCGCCCACCCCGGAGGCGTCGGTGGGCCCGAGCGCCGTGCCGTCGCAGGGGACCAGCGCGACCCCGGAGCCGTCCGCGAGCGCGGCCCGGCCGAGCACGTCGACCAGCGCCAAGCCCGCGCCCAGCGCCAGCAGGCCCGACCCGGACCCCAGCCCGAGCGTCTCCGACCCCGCCCCGTCCCCGTCGGTGTCCGTCTCCCCGTCGCCGTCCGCGTCCGGCGGCCCCGACCCGTCGCCCGACCCGTCCCCGTCGACCAACCCCGGCACGGACCCGGTCGCGGGCGGTTCGCAGGAGCCGGTACCGATCGCGTCCGAGGGCCCGGCCGGCGGGGGCCCGAGCCCCGCCGACCCGGGCACCGCCGGTTCCACCTCCCCGGAGTACGTCATCTGATGGCATCCCGCACCAGCCGTCGAGCCACCCGAAACACCCGGAACACCGGCAGGTCCCGCAGGTCCGCCCCGCGCCCCAGGCGCCGGCTGCCCCTGCGCCAGCTGCTGCCCTCGCTCGTCCTCCTCGCGCTGATGGCGATGCTGATGCTGCGCGGGTACGTGCACAACGAGATCCTCGCCGACCACCGGGTCCAGTCGCCCGCCTCCGCCGACCAGGTCCCCAAGGAGATCCTGGAGGGCGGCCCGGTCATCGACACCCGGGGCGGCCAGACGGCCAGCCTCGACATGCCGGACCGCGAGCTGGTCCTCACCTTCGACGACGGTCCCGACCCCAAGTGGACGCCCAAGGTCCTCGACGTACTGAAGAAGCACGACGCGCACGCCGTCTTCTTCATCACCGGCACGATGGCCTCGCGCTACCCCGAACTGGTCCGGCGCATGGTCGACGAGGGCCACGAGATCGGGCTGCACACCTTCAACCACCCCGACCTCTCCTACCAGTCGAAGAAGCGCATCGACTGGGAGCTGTCCCAGAACCAGCTGGCCCTCGCGGGCGCCGCGGGCATCCGCACCTCGCTCTTCCGGCCGCCGTACTCCTCGTTCGCCGCCGTCATGGACAACAAGTCGTGGCCGGTCACCGAGTACATCGGCAGCCGCGGCTACATCACGGTCGTCAACAACACCGACAGCGAGGACTGGCAGCGCCCCGGCGTCGACGAGATCATCCGCCGGGCCACGCCCAAGGGCGACGACGGCGCGATCGTCCTCATGCACGACTCCGGTGGCGACCGCTCCCAGACCGTCGCCGCGCTCGACCGGTTCATCGGCCAACTCCAGGACCGGGGCTACGAGTTCGACACCCTCACCGCCGCCCTCAAGGCCCCGAGCGCGCACACCGCCGTGGTCGGGACGGAGCGCTGGAAGGGCCAGGCGTGGGTGTACGCCGTGCAGGCGTCCGAGCACATCACCGACACCCTGGTCGTCGGCCTCGCCGTGATCGGCGCGCTGGTCATCGCCCGGTTCGGGCTGATGCTCCTGCTGTCGGTACTGCACGCCCGCAAGGTGCGCAGGAAGAACTTCCGCTGGGGCCCGCCCGTCACCGAACCCGTCTCCGTCCTCGTGCCCGCCTACAACGAGGCCAAGTGCATCGAGCAGACGGTCCGTTCGCTGATGGAGAGCGACCACCCCATCGAGGTGATCGTCGTCGACGACGGGTCGAGCGACGGCACCGCCCGCATCGTCGAAAACCTGGGCCTGCCGAACGTACGCGTCGTCCGCCAGCTCAACGCGGGCAAGCCCGCCGCCCTCAACCGGGGTGTGGCGAACGCCCGTTACAACATCATCGTGATGATGGACGGCGACACCGTCTTCGAGCCGTCCACCGTCCGCGAACTCGTCCAGCCCTTCGGCGACGCGCGCGTGGGCGCCGTCGCGGGCAACGCGAAGGTCGGCAACCGCGACCGGCTGATCGGCGCCTGGCAGCACATCGAGTACGTGATGGGCTTCAACCTCGACCGCCGGATGTACGACATGCTCCGCTGCATGCCGACCATCCCCGGCGCGATCGGCGCCTTCCGGCGCAGCGCGCTCAAGCGGGTCGGCGGCATGAGCGACGACACGCTCGCCGAGGACACCGACATCACCATGGCGATGCACCGCGACGGCTGGCGGGTCGTGTACGCGGAGAACGCCCGCGCCTGGACCGAGGCCCCGGAGTCCGTCCAGCAGCTCTGGTCCCAGCGCTACCGCTGGTCGTACGGCACCATGCAGGCGATCTGGAAGCACCGCCGCGCGGTCATCGAACGCGGCCCTTCCGGCCGCTTCGGCCGCGTCGGCCTGCCCCTGGTCTCCCTGTTCATGGTCCTGGCCCCGCTCCTCGCCCCCCTGATCGACGTCTTCCTCCTCTACGGGCTGGTGTTCGGCCCGACCGAGAAGACGATCGTCGCCTGGCTGGGCGTACTGGCGATCCAGGTGGTGTGCGCGGCCTACGCGTTCCGCCTCGACAAGGAACCCATGACCCACCTGATATCCCTGCCGCTCCAGCAGATCCTCTACCGCCAGCTCATGTACGTCGTCCTGCTCCAGTCCTGGATCACCGCGCTCACCGGAGGCCGGCTGCGCTGGCAGAAGCTGCGCCGGACCGGAGCGGTCGGCATGCCCGGCGGGGTGCCGCAGCAGGCACCGGCGCAGGAGCGGCGGCCGGTCGGATGAGCACGTACCACTCTCCCCAGAAGGCGCCGCACGCGATGACCGTACCCAGCACGCGAACCGGCGCGACCGACGAGCTGTCCGACACGGCCCCGATCCCGGAGCAGGCCCCGCGCCCGTCCGGCGGCCGGGACCGCTACTTCGACCTGCTCCGCGCGCTCGCCCTGTTCCGCGTGGTCCTCTACCACCTCACCGGCTGGGCCTGGCTCCCGCTGCTCTTCCCCTCCATGGGCGTGATGTTCGCCCTGGCGGGCAACCTGATGGCCCGCTCCCTGAAGCGGCCCGCAGGCCAGGTCATCAAGAGCCGCGTACGCCGCCTGCTGCCCCCGATGTGGCTGCTGGGCGTCGTCGGCGTCACCGGCATGGTCCTCCAGGGCTGGGGCCCGGACGCCGAGGGCCACCCCGGCTGGTGGTGGCTGCACCTCACCTACTGGATCCTCCCGCTGAGCGACCCGCCGTTCGCCGAGGGCCTGCCCGGCGTCCACGGCTTCATCGGCGAGAACTGGGCCGCCGACCTCGCCGGACCGCTCTGGTACCTGCGCGCCTACCTCTGGTACGTACTCCTCTCGCCGTTCCTGCTCCGCGCCCTGCGCGCGCTGCCGGTGGCCACCATCGCCGCGCCGATCGCGCTGTCGGCGGCGTTCGAGTTCGGGTACATCACCCTGCCGGGGGAGCGCATCCCGTCGGCGCTCACCGACTTCAGCACCTTCGGCGCCTGCTGGATCCTCGGCATGGCCCACCAGGAGGGCGTCCTGCAGCGCCTGCCGCGCTACATCGTCCCGTCCATCGCCCCGGTCATCGCCATGGTCGGCCTCTGGTACGCCCTCAACCACGACTTCGGTGAGGGCAACGACCTGGACTCCATGCCCTTCGCCCAGGCCCTCTGGTCCTGCGGCACGGTGATGCTGCTGCTGCACGTCAGCCCGTCCTGGTCGGAGTGGCCGAAGCGACTGCGCCGCTGGGACAGGCCGATCACCCTGCTGAACTCCCGTGCCGTGACGATCTACCTCTGGCACAACACCTGCATCCTGATCGCCGCGACCCAGTGGGACCGCCTGTGGGCGTTCGAACCCCTGGAACAGAACGCGGCCTGGCTCCTGGAGAGCCCCTGGCCGGTACTGGCCCTGACCTGGCTCCTGATCGCCGCCTGCGTCGCCTGCTTCGGCTGGGCGGAGGACCTGGCGGCGAAACGAAAGCCCCGCCTGTGGCCGAGCGGCCCGGAAAAGCGACGGCCCGCCCGAGGCGGTGCGGGCCACCGCAGGTGAGACACGTGAGGGAACGGCCCGGCACCCCGGTGGGTGCCGGGCCGTTCCGCGTCGCTTCCGCATGGTCACGGACGTCTCCGTGCCCCGCCCGTGACCTCCGTCTGGTTAACCTCTCATCCCACCTCCTCGCGGGGTGAGAGCAAAGTTCCCTTCCGGTCACCCACAGCCACAGTGCGGAAACGCGCTCTGCCTACCTTCGGGACTCATCACCGCTCAGTACCCCGAAACGAACCACCCGAGCCCCGGACCACCGTGGAGGCGTCATGACAGCCCCTAGTTCAGCCCCCGCACCCGGCAGGGGAGGCCGCTGGATCGAGCACTGGGATCCCGAGGACGAGGCCTTCTGGAACGCGACCGGCGAGAAGGTCGCCCGCCGCAACCTGTTCTTCTCCGTGCTCTCCGAGCACATCGGCTTCTCCATCTGGACGCTGTGGTCCGTGATGGTGCTGTTCATGGGACCGGAGTACGGGCTCACCCCGGCGGACAAGTTCTTCATCGTGTCGATGGCGACCGCCGTCGGCGCCGTCGTCCGCGTCCCCTACACCTTCGCCGTCGCCATCTTCGGTGGCCGGAACTGGACCATCGTCTCCGCGTCGCTGCTCCTCATCCCGACGATCGCGGCGTTCATCGTGATGGAACCGGGGACCTCCTTCAACACGTTCCTGGTGTGCGCCATGCTCGCCGGTCTCGGTGGCGGCAACTTCGCCTCCAGCATGACCAACATCAACGCCTTCTTCCCGCTCCGCAAGAAGGGGTGGGCGCTCGGGCTCAACGCCGGCGGCGGCAACATCGGTGTCCCGGTCGTGCAGCTCATCGGGCTCGCCGTCATCGGCGCGAGCGGCGGGCCGCGCGTGCTCCTCGGGATCTACATCCCGCTGATCCTCATCGCCGCCGTCCTGGCCGCGGTCAAGATGGACAACATCGCGCACCTGAAGAACGACACCGGCGCCGCCAAGGAGGCCGTCAAGGACGCGCACACCTGGATCATGTCCTTCCTCTACATCGGGACGTTCGGGTCGTTCATCGGCTACAGCTTCGCCTTCGGCCTCGTCCTGCAGACGCAGTTCGGGCGTACGCCGCTCCAGTCCGCGTACGTCACCTTCATCGGCCCGCTGCTCGGCTCGCTGATCCGGCCCGTGGGCGGCGCCCTCGCCGACCGCTTCGGCGGGGCGAAGATCACCCTGTGGAACTACGTCGGCATGGCGGGCGCCACCGGGGTCATCGTCTTCGCGTCCACCCAGAAGTCGCTGCCCCTGTTCACCGTCGCCTTCATCGCCCTGTTCGTCCTCTCCGGCCTCGGCAACGGCTCGACCTTCAAGATGATCCCCGGCATCTTCCAGGCCAAGGCGCTCGCCAAGGGACTGGAGGGTGAGGAGGCCGCGGCCTACGGACGCCGTCTCTCCGGTGCCACCATGGGCATCATCGGCGCGGTCGGCGCGCTCGGCGGCCTCGGTATCAACCTCTCCCTCCGCCAGTCCTTCCTGAGCGTCGGCTCCGGCACCGGTGCCTTCGTCGCCTTCCTCGCCTTCTACGGGGTCTGCTTCCTGGTCACCTGGGCCGTATACCTTCGCCGCCCGCTCGGCACAACGGCCACCGCGACCCCGGCGTCGGAGGCAAAGCCGCAGCTCAGCTATGCCGAGGTGTGACACTCGCCCTGAGGGGCTTAAGTAACACCGGCGACATGAATCCGAACCGAGCCTGTCACGCGCCGTTGACAGGCTCGTTCGGCACGCTAGTGCAGAGATGTGACCCGACTGCGGGACGAGAGCCATGTACGACGAAGAGCAGCGACCACAGCGACCGGCCCAGCCCGACCACGGCCCCCTCGCGGGGTTCACCGTGGGTGTCACGGCCGCACGTCGGGCCGACGAACTCGGGACACTCCTCCAGCGGCGGGGCGCGGTCGTCGTACACGCGCCCGCGCTGCGCATCGTGCAGCTCGCCGACGACAGCGAGCTGCTCGCGGCGACCAAGCAGCTGATCGCCCAGGCGCCGGACATCGTCGTCGCGACCACCGCGATCGGCTTCCGGGGCTGGATCGAGGCGGCCGACGGCTGGGGCCTCGGCGACGACCTCCTCGCCTGCCTCGGCGGCGTGGAACTCCTCGCCCGCGGCCCCAAGGTCAAAGGGTCCGTCCGGGCCGCAGGCCTTACGGAGGACTGGTCACCGTCCTCCGAATCGATGGCGGAGGTGCTCGACCGCCTCCTGGAGGAGGGGGTGGACGGCCGCCGTATCGCCATCCAGCTGCACGGCGAGCCGCTGCCGGGCTTCGTCGAGTCGCTGCGGGCGGCCGGCGCGGAGGTCGTCGGCGTGCCGGTGTACCGCTGGATGCCACCGGAGGACATCGGCCCGGTGGACCGACTCCTCGACGCGACGGTCTCCCGAGGCCTGGACGCGCTGACGTTCACAAGCGCCCCGGCGGCGGCGTCCCTCCTCTCCCGAGCGGAAGAAAGGGGCCTCCTTCCGGAACTCCTGGCGGCCCTCCACCACGACGTGCTCCCCGCGTGCGTGGGCCCGGTGACGGCGCTCCCGCTCCAGGCCCACGGCGTGGACACGGTCTCTCCCGAACGCTTCCGCCTGGGCCCCCTGGTCCAGCTCCTCTGCCAGGAACTCCCGGCCCGCGCAAGGGCGTTGCCGATCGCCGGCCACCGGGTGGAGATCCGCGGCCACGCGGTCCTGGTCGACGGCGCGCTACGTCCCGTCCCCCCGGCCGGCATGTCCCTCCTCCGCGCCCTCTCCCGCCGCCCGGGTTGGGTGGTGGCCCGAGCGGACCTCCTCCGCGCGCTGCCCGGAGCGGGCCGGGACGAACACGCGGTGGAAACAGCGATGGCCCGCCTCCGCACGGCCCTGGGCGCCCCCAAACTGATCCAGACGGTAGTAAAACGCGGCTACCGCCTGGCCCTGGACCCAGCAGCGGACGCGAAGTACTCCGACGCGTAGCCCTTTCCACCCTGAGGCCCGGCGGGGGCAGGTCGCGCAGTTCCCCGCGCCCCTGACGGGTGGGCGCGCGCGGTTTCTTCGTCTGCAGGCCGGCGGGGGCTGGTCGCGCAGTTCCCCGCGCCCCTATCGGGTGGGCGGGCGTGATTCCTTCGTCCGCGGCCCGGTGGTGGCAGAGCGCGCAGTTCCCCGCGCCCCTGAAGGACGCGCCCCACCCGGCACACCAGCGGCACCCCCCAGCCAAAGAAACCACGCACGCCCCGGGTGAGGGGCGCGAGGAACTGCGCGACAAGCCCCCACCAACGCGCGGCCAAAGAAACGACGCACGCCACCCCTGGCAGGGGCGCGGGGAACTGCGCGACAAGCCCCCACCGGGCCGCGGCCAAAGAAACCACACACGCCCACCCGCCAGGGGCGCGAGGAACTGCGCGACCAGCCCCCACCGTCCCGCACCCAAAGAAACCACGCACGCCACCCCGATAGGGGCGCGGGGAACTGCGCAACAAACCCCCACCGGCCCGCAGCCAAACGAACCGCCCATCCGGCGGAGCCAAGGGCTTCCGGCCACGACACCGGCCAGGCACTGTAGAGGCACCGATTCCCCTGCCCCCTAGCCCCCTTGCCCCCAACCTCCAGCCCCCCAATCCCCGCAGCCCCCAACCCCAACCCACCCCCGTCACTGACATCCGCATCGGAGACGACCGTGGCCACACCCCCAGCCCCATACGCGCCGCGTTTCGACGCCGGGCGGATCTGCCTGGACCTGCTGGCGACCACCCACCCCCACGAGCGCCTCGGCGCAGCCGACCCGCTGCGGGCCTGGATCACCGGGTCCGGGCTCGTCCCGCCGGGCACCCCGCTGCCGCACGCCGACGCTTCCTGGGCCGAGCGGTTCCGTGAACTGCGCGACCTCACCGGCACGTTGGTGCGCGGCCCCGCCCCCGCCGACCCCCGCCACCTCGACCGCCTCAACGACCTCGCCCGCCCCGCACCCCCCGCCCCGCGCGCCGTCCGCGCCGAGGACGGCACCCTCGTACGGGAGTTGCACGGCCCGCCCGACTGCGCGGCGCTGCTCGGCGTCGTCGCCAGGGACGCCGTGGAACTGCTCACCGACCCCGTCGCACGTGCGTGTCTGCGCCAGTGCGAGGGCGACAACTGCCCGATCGTGTACCTGGACACGTCCCGGGGCAGACGGCGCAGATGGTGTTCCAGTGAGATCTGCGGCAACCGCGAACGGGTCGCGAGGCATCGCAGACGGGCCGCCCTCGCACGCGCGTAGACCGCTCGCCGGTCGGTCACAGTTCGCTCATAGCGGGCCTGTCGGGCGGAATCGGGCCTGCCAACTCCCGCAGGTTGCAGTGACCTTGATAACACCGGAGTTTCCACTCGGCGCGCCGCGGGCACTGCCCCGATCTTGCCAGTGTGGCGAAAATGTAAAGCACTTGCGGCAGAAATGTGCTCCCTTGTCCCTCACGTCTCGTCCAGATAAAGAAAGTTGTGGTCGCGCGTTGAACATCCCGCACGCCTCCTGCGTACCTCGGGGGGAGCGACCGACTGGGGGAACCCGGGACAGCGGAGGTGGGCGTGCGCAAGGATTCCGTCGTGGCCAATGAACGAGCACCGAGGGCCCGACATCGCATGTCCCAGCCCTCGGAACCCGACGAGGACTTGATGCGTGCGTTGTACCGCGAGCACGCAGGGCCTCTGCTGGCATACGTCCTCAGGCTGGTCGCCGGAGACCGGCAACGCGCCGAGGACGTCGTCCAGGAGACACTTATCCGTGCCTGGAAGAACGCCGGTCAGCTCAATCGAGCAACCGGTTCGGTACGCCCCTGGCTGGTGACGGTCGCCCGGCGCATCGTCATCGACGGCCACCGCAGCCGGCAGGCCCGGCCGCAGGAGGTGGACCCGTCGCCGCTGGAGGTGATCCCCGCGGAGGACGAGATCGACAAGGCGTTGTGGCTGATGACGTTGTCGGACGCGCTGGACGACCTGACCCCTGCCCACCGGGAGGTACTGGTCGAGACCTATTTCAAGGGGCGTACCGTGAACGAAGCGGCCGAAACGCTGGGCATACCCAGCGGAACGGTGCGCTCACGGGTGTTCTATGCCCTGCGTTCGATGAAGCTCGCACTGGAGGAGCGGGGGGTGACGGCATGAGCATTTACGGGGGGTTCGGAGCGGGTAGTCCTGGTTCCATGCGAGGAGCGCAGGGGTCCCAAGGGCCGAACGAACACGAGACCGTAGGCGCCTACGCCCTCGGCATCCTCGACGACGCGGAGGCCACGGCCTTCGAGGCACACCTCGCCGGCTGCGAGTGGTGCGCCCAGCAGCTCGACGAGCTGGCCGGGATGGAACCGATGCTGGCCGCCCTCGCGGACCTGCCCGGTGCCCAGGGCTCGCCCGCCATCGGCGAGTCGCTGTCCGCCCGCCCGAGTCCGCAGCTGGCGACCAGACTGGTCGACGAGGTCGCGGAACGGCGTGCGGTCAAACGCCGGCGCAGCTTCTACATGGTGGCCGCCGCGGCGGCCCTCATCATCGGCGGCCCGGCCACGGTGTTCGCGACGACCGGCGGCGACACCAGCAGCGTCGCCACCCCGTCGCCCACGGTCACGACGAAGACGGCCTCCGCCAAGGACGAGTTCGCCGGGATGACCGACCGGGTCTCCGCCACCGACCCCAACACCGACGTCACCGCCACCGTGGCGATGCAGTCGAAGGCGTGGGGCGTCGGCGCGGTCCTGGAACTGGCCGGCGTCAAGGGCCCGCTGAAGTGCTCGCTCATCGTCGTCGGCAAGGACGGCTCGCGCGAGACGATGTCCAACTGGTCCGTCCCGAAGTGGGGTTACGGCATCAAGGACTCGACGAACGCGACCGCCCGCGACCCGCTCTACATCCACGGCGGTACGGCCTTCAACGCCGACGAGATCGACCACTTCGAGGTCGTCACCTCCACCGGCAAGCAGCTCGTCGAGGTCGACGCCTGACCCCGTCGCAAAACCGTTCCACCACCGTTCCTCCACCGCTCAGCGACCGCCCCGGGATGCCTCGTACGAAGACTCGTACGGTGTCCCGGGGCGGTCGCGTAGCTTCCGGGCCGCTTTTTCGCGTACGGTTGACGGCTGCCCAGCACGTCAGAAGGGGGCCCGGTGGCCGCTCAGGCTCAGCAGGAAACGGCGCTCGTACCGGTCGAGGACTCCTCAGCACAGGACTCCGTCCGCGACCGCGAGATCAGCGTCGAACAAGAACACCTGGACCGGGTGTACCGGCGTCTTGAGGAGAAGATCGACGAGGCCGAGTTCCTCATGCACGACGCGGCGAAACGAGGCCAGGTCGGCACCCCCGGCGCGCTCGCCGAACGGGACGCCCAGGTGTTCCGCGCCGGCATCCACCTCAACAGGCTGAACAACGAGTTCGAGGACTTCCTCTTCGGCCGTATCGACCTGCTGCGGGGCATGGACGGCAAGAAGGGCCCGGACGGCGCGTACACGGCCGTGGAGCCCGCGGAGGGGGCCGTGCGCCCCGACTCCACCGCGGACATCGCGGAGACCCTGCACATCGGCCGTATCGGCGTCCTCGACGCGGACTACGCGCCCCTCGTCATCGACTGGCGCGCTCCGGCCGCCGCGCCCTTCTACCGCTCGACCCCGGTCGACCCGGGCCGGGTGGTCAGGCGCCGCGTCATCCGCTCCAAGGGCCGGCGGGTCCTCGGCGTCGAGGACGACCTGATGCGCCCCGAGCTGACGGCGTCCCTGGACGGCCGGCAGTTGGCGGTGATCGGCGACGGCGCCCTGATGGCCGCCCTCGGCCAGGCCCGCAGCCACACCATGCGGGACATCGTGTCGTCCATCCAGGCCGAACAGGACCTGGTGATCCGCGCCCCGGCCGCCTCGGTGACGTACGTCGAGGGCGGCCCGGGGACGGGAAAGACGGCCGTCGCCCTGCACCGCGCCGCCTACCTCCTCTACCAGGACCGCCGCCGGTACGCGGGCGGCATCCTGATCGTCTCCCCGACGCCGCTGCTCGTGGCGTACACGGAGGGCGTCCTGCCCTCCCTCGGCGAGGAGGGCCAGGTCGCGATCCGCGCCATCGGCTCCCTGGTCGACGGCGCCGAGGCCACCCTGTACGACGCCCCGGCCGTGGCCCGCGCCAAGGGCTCGTACCGCATGCTGAAGGTGCTGCGGAAGGCCGCGAGAGGAGCCCTGGAGAACAACCAGCCGCTCACCCTGCTCCGGGTCGTCGCCTTCGGCCGCCGTATCGAACTGGAGGCCCCCGAGCTGGCCCGCATCCGCGAGTCGGCGCTCAGCGGCACGGCCCCCGTCAACCTGCTGCGCCCCCGCGCCCGCAGGCTCCTCCTGGACGCCCTGTGGGCCCGCTCGGGCGCCCAGGGCCGGCACACCGACCCGGAGCTGGCGGCGGAACTCCGCTCGTCCTTCGACGAGGACGTGACGACCGAGGACGACTTCATCGCGTTCCTCGACGCCTGGTGGCCGGAACTGACCCCAGCCTCGGTCCTGGCCGCGATGTCCGACGAACGCCGCCTCGGCCGCTGGGCCCGCCGCATCCTGAACCCGGGCGAGGTCCGCCGGGTCGCCCGCGCCCTCAAGCGCGACGGCCTCTCCGTCCACGACGTGGCCATGCTGGACGAGCTGAACGCGATCCTCGGCACCCCGGCCCGCCCCCGCAAAAGACGCGACCTGGACCCCCTGGACCAGCTCACCGGCCTCGAAGAGCTGATGCCGGTACGGGAGGAGTCGCAGCGCGAACGCGCCGAGCGGCTCGCCCAGGAGCGCACCGAGTACGCCCACGTCATCGTCGACGAGGCCCAGGACCTCACCCCGATGCAGTGGCGCATGGTGGGCCGCCGGGGCCGGCACGCCACCTGGACGGTCGTCGGCGACCCGGCCCAGTCCTCCTGGTCCGACCCCGACGAGGCCGCGGAGGCGAGGGACGAGGCCCTGGGCACCCGCCCCCGCCGCCGCTTCACCCTCACCGTCAACTACCGCAACCCCGCCGAGATCGCCGACCTGGCCGCCAAGGTCCTGGCCCTGGCGATGCCCGGCTCGGAGTCCCCGAGGGCGGTCCGCTCGACGGGCGTCGAGCCGCGTTTCGTCGCCGTACGGGGCTCGCTGGCCAAGTCGGTCCGCGAGGAGGCCGCCCGCCTCCTGGACCTCGTCGACGGCACGGTCGGCGTAGTGGTGGCCATGAACCGCCGCGAGGAGGCCGCCCGCTGGCTGGCGGGCCTGGGCGACCGCGTGGTGGCCCTGGGCAGCCTGGAGGCCAAGGGACTGGAGTACGACGCCACCGTGGTCGTCTCCCCGGCCGAGATCGCCGACGAGAGCCCGGCCGGCCTGCGCGTGCTGTACGTCGCCCTGACCAGGGCGACCCAGCAGCTCACGGTCGTCTCGGCGGACCGCGACGAGCCCGACGCGGAAGGGGTGCCGGACCTTCTCCGTGACTGAGGCCAAGAGTGTGGCCGATGGGAATTGCCTTACGGGGATCGTTTGTTACCGTTGACGTGGCACCGGCTCGATCCAAGCCCCCGGGCCCAACCTTCGTCGCTACGAGCGACCACTTGCCGCGAGGCGAGCATGGCGGGTCGGTGCCACTTGAACGAAGCAGTGCATGAGGAGGTCCACGCCACCCGGTGGCGTGGACCTCTTTTTTGCTTTTGGCCGAAGAACGTATTGAGAACAAAACGTTCGCAATAGAGGCCCCGCTACCAGCTACTCAACGGTAGGTGCGACGATCGGACAGCAAACCAAGCATCAGGGTGAAAGCAGAAGGAAGTCGGCCATGGCAACGGCGCCCAGCGTCTCCTACTCGATCACGGTCCGGTTGGAGGTGCCCGCGAGCGGAACCGCGGTCTCCCAGATCACCACCGCCGTGGAGTCCTCCGGAGGCTCGGTGACCGGCCTCGACGTCACCGCATCCGGCCACGAACTGCTCCGGATCGACGTCACCATCGCGGCGACCTCGACCGCGCACGCCGACGAGATCGTGCAGAAGCTCCGCGGCATCGAGGGCGTGACGCTCGGCAAGGTCTCCGACCGTACGTTCCTGATGCACCTCGGCGGCAAGATCGAGATGCAGGCCAAGCACCCGATCCGCAACCGTGACGACCTCTCGATGATCTACACCCCGGGTGTCGCCCGCGTGTGCATGGCGATCGCCGAGAACCCCGAGGACGCCCGCCGCCTCACCATCAAGCGCAACACCGTCGCGGTCGTCACCGACGGCTCCGCGGTCCTCGGCCTCGGCAACATCGGTCCGATGGCCGCCATGCCGGTCATGGAGGGCAAGGCGGCCCTGTTCAAGCGGTTCGCCGACATCGACGCCTGGCCGATCTGCCTGGACACCCAGGACACCGACGAGATCGTCACGATCGTCAAGGCGATCGCCCCGGGCTTCGCCGGCATCAACCTGGAAGACATCTCGGCCCCGCGCTGCTTCGAGATCGAGGCCCGCCTGCGCGAGGCCCTCGACATCCCCGTCTTCCACGACGACCAGCACGGCACCGCGATCGTCGTCCTGGCCGCCCTCACCAACGCCCTGCGCGTCACCAACAAGTCGATCGGTGACATCCGGGTCGTCATGTCCGGCGCCGGCGCGGCCGGTACGGCCATCCTCAAGCTGCTGCTCGCGGCGGGCGTCAAGAACGCGGTCGTCGCCGACATCCACGGCGTCGTCCACGCGGACCGCGCCGACCTGGTGAACGCCGCCCCCGGCTCCGCGCTGCGCTGGATCGCCGACAACACCAACCCCGAGGGCCTCACCGGGACGCTGAAGGAGGCCGTGCGCGGCGCCGACGTGTTCATCGGCGTCTCGGCCCCGAACGTCCTCGACGGCGACGACGTGGCCGCCATGGCGGAGGGCGCGATCGTGTTCGCGCTCGCGAATCCCGACCCCGAGGTCGACCCGGCGATCGCCCGCCAGACGGCCGCTGTCGTGGCCACCGGCCGCTCGGACTTCCCGAACCAGATCAACAACGTGCTGGTCTTCCCGGGTGTCTTCCGGGGCCTGCTGGACGCGCAGTCCCGCACGGTCAACACCGAGATGATGCTCGCGGCGGCGACCGCACTCGCGAACGTGGTCAGCGAGGACGAGCTGAACCCGAACTACATCGTGCCCAGCGTCTTCAACGACAAGGTCGCGGGCGCGGTGGCCGGTGCGGTGCGGGAGGCGGCGAAGGCCGCGGCGGCTGCGGCGAGCGCCGAGTAGGCGTCCGCACGGCCGGACGAGCACAATATGTGACGGTTGCCACGGTCCTCCGTACCGGCGCGTCGGGGGCACCCCGCCCCCGGGCGGCTCTAGGGTGGCGGCCAGACTCAACCCGCTCGGCCCCGCGCCGGTGACGCTTTCCAGGTGACTCCCAAGGGTGTTCGTGTGACTCCCAGGGGTGCCGGATTGGCTTTCCCGCCGCAGGTGGGGGCAGGATGCGTCTTCGGGCGCGAGGGTCCGACGACGGACCCGGGTCCGGGGACCCACCGAGGACCCTGGCAGCATCGGCTTCGCTGTGCCCACCACGCGGCTCCGCCGCGGGGCACGCCTCAACAGCAAGAAGAACACGGGAGTAACAACATGAACCGCAGTGAGCTGGTGGCCGCGCTGGCCGACCGCGCCGAGGTGACTCGCAAGGACGCCGACGCCGTTCTGGCCGCGTTCGCCGAGACCGTCGGTGAGATCGTCGCCAAGGGCGACGAGAAGGTCACCATCCCCGGCTTCCTGACCTTCGAGCGCACCCACCGTGCCGCTCGCACCGCGCGGAACCCGCAGACCGGCGACCCGATCAACATCCCCGCCGGCTACAGCGTCAAGGTTTCCGCGGGCAGCAAGCTGAAGGAAGCGGCCAAGGGTAAGTAGGGGCGCCTATTCGCCGTTGCGGCTTGGCGCCGCGGGCGACTGCGGGGCCGTTGTGGCTGGTCGCGCCCCTGCGGCGCAGCCGCATAGTCGGACACAGCCCCGCGCCCCTTGAGGGCGATGCAGTTGACGCCGATGGGGCGGTCACCCAAATTTGGGTGACCGCCCCATCGGCGTTCGTACGACCGGTGCTGCTATCCGAGGGCCTTGCCGGGGAGTTCGACCTTCGCGCCAAGCTCTACGAGCTTCTCCATGAAGTTCTCGTAGCCGCGGTTGATCAGGTCGATGCCGTGGACCCTCGACGTGCCCTGGGCCGCCAGAGCGGCGATGAGGTAGGAGAAGCCGCCTCGGAGGTCGGGGATGACCAGGTCGGCGCCCTGGAGGCGGGTGGGGCCCGATACGACCGCCGAGTGGAGGAAGTTGCGCTGGCCGAAGCGGCAGTGGGAGCCGCCGAGGCACTCGCGGTAGAGCTGGATGTGCGCGCCCATCTGGTTGAGCGCGGAGGTGAAGCCGAGGCGGGACTCGTACACCGTCTCGTGGACGATCGACAGGCCCGTGGCCTGCGTCAGGGCGACCACCAGGGGCTGCTGCCAGTCCGTCTGGAAACCGGGGTGTACGTCCGTCTCCAGCGCGATCGACTTCAGCTGGCCGCCGGGGTGCCAGAAGCGGATGCCCTCGTCGTCGATCTCGAAGGCGCCGCCGACCTTCCGGTAGGTGTTCAGGAACGTCATCATCGAGCGCTGCTGGGCGCCCCGGACGTAGATGTTGCCCTCGGTCGCCAGCGCCGCCGACGCCCACGACGCGGCCTCCAGGCGGTCCGGGAGGGCCGCGTGGTTGTAGCCGTCGAGCTTGTCGACACCGGTGACCCGGATCGTCCGGTCGGTGTCCATGGCGATGATCGCGCCCATCTTCTGCAGTACGCAGATGAGGTCCTCGATCTCCGGCTCCACGGCCGCGTTCGACAACTCGGTGACGCCCTCGGCCAGTACGGCCGTCAGCAGCACCTGCTCGGTCGCGCCCACCGACGGGTACGGCAGGGTGATCTTCGTACCGCGCAGCCGCCGGGGCGCCTCCAGGTACTGCCCGTCCGCCCGCTTCTCGATCGTCGCGCCGAACTGCCGCAGCACCTCGAAGTGGAAGTCGATCGGCCGGCCGCCGATGTCGCAGCCGCCGAGGCCCGGGATGAAGGCGTGGCCGAGACGGTGGAGAAGAGGGCCGCAGAGGAGGATCGGGATACGGCTCGAACCCGCGTGGGCGTCGATGTCGGCGACGTTCGCGCTCTCCACGTGCGTCGGGTCCATCACCAGCTCGCCCGGCTCCTCGCCCGGACGGACCGTCACCCCGTGCAGCTGCAGCAGCCCGCGTACGACACGGACGTCACGGATGTCGGGGACATTGCGCAGTCGACTTGGCGCACTGCCCAGCAGGGCGGCCACCATGGCCTTCGGTACGAGGTTCTTCGCACCGCGGACACGGATCTCGCCCTCCAGCGGGGTGCCGCCGTGGACAAGCAGTACGTCGTCTGTGCCGTTGACCGTCATGTATCTCGCGTTCCGATGAGTTGGGCGGGGTGTCGGGCGGGCTCGACAGGGGCCTGGAGCCGAAGAGCAAGGGTAATCGCCGTACACCCCCCTTCTGTAAGCCCAAGCGCCGCCCAGCCGTGTCATAGGTTTGCCACAACACGAACCGTTCGCCGCCGGGCACATGCGGTCACCGGTACGCCGGACGCGCCCGCCCTGCGCCTTTACGCCCTGAGCTGCGTTCACTTGGGTACCCCGATTGGCTCCCCGCACCGGGGGAAGATGCGGGATCATGTCAGGCATGACCGAGGTGTCCTCGCTCACAGGGCGGCTGCTCGTGGCAACGCCGGCCCTGGCGGACCCCAACTTCGACCGCGCGGTGGTGCTCCTTCTCGACCACGACAAGAAGGGCTCCGTCGGCGTCGTCCTCAACCGCCCCACCCCGGTGGACGTCGGGGACATCCTGGAGGGCTGGGCGGAGCTCGCCGGCGATCCGGGCGTCGTCTTCCAGGGCGGCCCGGTCGGCCTCGACTCGGCGCTCGGCGTCGCGGTCATCCCCGGCGGCGGCCTGTCCGGCGAGCGCACCCCGCTCGGCTGGCGGCGCGTGCACGGCGCGATCGGCGTCGTCGACCTGGAGGCCCCGCCCGAGCTGCTCGCCAAGGCTCTCGGCTCGCTGCGGATCTTCGCCGGGTACGCGGGCTGGGGCCCGGGGCAGCTCCAGGACGAGCTGACGGACGGGGCCTGGTACGTCGTCGAGTCGGAGCCGGGGGACATCTCCTCGCCGGCGCCGGAACGCCTGTGGCGCGAGGTGCTCAGACGCCAGCGCAGCGAACTGGCGATGGTCGCCACGTACCCGGACGACCCTTCGCTCAACTGACCGCTGTGACCTTAAGTACCCTTGGCGGTTATGAGCACTCTTGAGCCTGAGACCCAGCCCCAGCGCGGGACTGGTACGGGGACCCTCGTCGAACCGGCGCCGCAGACCTCGCACGGCGACGGCGACCACGAGCGCTTCGCCCACTACGTCCAGAAGGACAAGATCATGGCGAGCGCCCTCGACGGGACTCCCGTCGTGGCGCTGTGCGGCAAGGTGTGGGTGCCGGGCCGCGATCCGAAGAAGTACCCGGTGTGTCCCATGTGCAAGGAGATCTACGAGTCCATGGGCTCCGGCGGCGACGAGGGCAAGGGCGACGGCAAGAAGTAGGGCCGGCGCTGCTGGCCGGTTGTTCAGTTGTGTGCGAGGTCCCCAGGGTGCGTTTTGCGTGCCCTGGGGACCTTTGCGTTGTCTGTCGTTGCACGGGATGCGTCGGTCGGTCACAGAGTGGTGGAGAGGTGGTCGAGACCTCTTGTGGCCATGTCCCTGCAGTCCATAACCTCCGTGGTGTTGTGCAGAGCGAAACATCCATTGCGCATGTTGCAACGCTTTCACCGGAGGAAACGCCAGATGAAGCTCTCTGTTCGGTCCGCCCGGCTGGTCGCCTCCGTGGCCGCCCTGGCCCTCGCCGGGCTCACCGCCACCGCTTGTGCCCCCGAAACGTCGGACAACTCCTCCTCCGGCAAGGACGAGCAGACCGGCACCCTGCGCGTGTGGCTCTTCCAGGAGGTCGGCAACACCCCGAAGGAGAAGGTCGTCACGTCGGTCGTCGACGCCTTCGAGAAGGCCCACAAGGGCGCCGAGGTCAAGATCGAGTACATCCCCGTCGAGACCCGCGCCCAGCGCATCAAGGCCGCCTTCAACGACCCGAAGAGCGCCCCCGACCTCATCGAGTACGGCAACACGGACACCGCCGGTTACGTCGCCGACGGCGGACTCCTCGACATCACCAAGGAGTTCTCGGCCTGGGGCGAGGCCTCGGACACCGACCCGACCGCCCGTCAGTCCGTCACCGTCGACGGCAAGGTCTACGGCGCCCCCTTCTTCGTCGGCGTCCGCGCCCTCTACTACCGCACCGACGTCTTCAAGGAACTCGGCCTCGAAGTCCCCAAGACCATGGCCGAGTTGACGGACACCGCCCACCGGATCCGCGCGGCCAGGCCCGACCTCTACGGCCTCGTCGTCGGCGGCGCCTACACCTACGGCGCGATGCCGTTCGTCTGGGCCAACGGCGGCGAACTCGCCACCGGCCGGGGCGGTTCGTACGCCTCCGCCATCGACAGCGCCGCCTCCCGGAAGGGCATCAAGGCCTACACCTCGCTCTTCGGCGACGACAACTGTCCCGCCGCCAAGTGCGCGGGCATGGGCGGCAACGACACCATCACCGCCTTCGCCGCGGGCAAGGCGGGCATGGCGATCGGCGGCGACTTCAGCCACACCGCCGTCGAGGCGGGCAAGGTGAAGGGCGAGTACGCGGTCGTACCGCTGCCGGGTGTCGAGGCCGGCTCGGTCGCGCCGGCGTTCGCGGGCGGGAACAACCTCGGTGTGCTGAACAGCACTTCGCACCGGACGCTCGCCGTCGACCTGATGGAGCAGCTCGCCTCCAAGAAGACACAGGCCGAACTCTTCGACGCGATGGGCTTCCTGCCGACGTTCGCCGACACGCGTGACGCGGTCGCCCGGAAGCAGCCGTACGTCGCGCCGTTCGTGAAGACGCTCGCGGCGGGTACGAAGTTCGTGCCGGCGTCGCCGGCGTGGTCGCAGATCGACTCGTCGCTGGTGCTGCCGACGATGTTCCAGGAGATCGTCAGCGGCAAGAAGGATGTCGCGGCGGCTTCTGCGGATGCGGCGAAGAAGATGGACGCCGCGTTTGGGTCTGTGGGGTGACGGCGCCTATCGGGGTGGGGAGTGCGGAGCGTTCGCGGGTGCGGGTGGGTCGTGGTTTGTCGCGCAGTTCCTCGCGCCCCTTGGCGAGGTCCAGTGTCCCTTGGCTGTATCTCGCGCCCGCTCTTGTCGTCCTCGGTGGGCTGCTGCTCTACCCCGTCTATCAGCTCGGGTTGATCTCGTTCTTCCAGTACACCCAGGCGCAGGTGAGTGGTGGTCAGCCGACCACCTTCGAGGGGCTCGCCAACTACCGGGAGATCTTCTCCGACTCTCAGTTCTGGCAAGTGCTGCTGGCCACCGTCCTGTTCGCCGCCGCCTGTGTGGTGTCCACGCTCTCCGTCGGGTGTGCGCTCGCCGTGCTGCTGACCCGGGTCCGTGCGCTGCCCCGGCTCGCGTTGATGCTCGCGGCGCTCGGGGCGTGGGCGACGCCCGCGGTCACCGGGTCCACCGTGTGGCTGCTGCTGTTCGACCCCGACTTCGGGCCCGTCAACCGGGTGTTGGGCCTCGGGGACCACTCGTGGACGTACGGACGGCTGAGCGCCTTCCTCCTGGTGCTGCTCGAAGTGGTGTGGTGCTCCTTCCCGTTCGTGATGGTCACGGTGTACGCCGGCATCCGTGCCGTACCGGCCGAGGTGCTGGAGGCGGCCTCCCTGGACGGCGCGTCCCAACTGCGCGTCTGGCGCTCGGTGCTGGCGCCGATGCTGCGGCCGATCCTGGTGGTCGTCACCATCCAGTCGGTGATCTGGGACTTCAAGGTGTTCACACAGATCTATGTCATGACGAACGGCGGCGGTATCGCCGGCCAGAACCTCACCCTCAACGTCTACGCCTACCAACAGGCCTTCGCCTCCTCCCAGTACAGCCTCGGCTCGGCCATCGGGATCGTGATGCTGCTGATCCTGCTCGCCGTGACGCTCGTGTACCTGCGGCTGCTGCGCAGGCAGGGGGAGGAGTTGTGATGTCCGGCAACGTTGTCCAGCGTGTCCAGCGTGTCCAGGGCGTGCGTGGCGTACGGCGGTTCGTCCGGCGGCCCTGGCGGCTGGCCGCCGAGGTGTCGGCGCTGGTGATCGCGGCCGTCGTCGCCTTCCCCCTCTACTGGATGGTCCTCAGCGCCTTCAAACCGGCCGGCGAGATCGAGTCGAGCGAGCCCCGGCCCTGGACGCTGGAGCCCTCGCTCGACTCCTTCCGGCGGGTCTTCGGGCAGCAGGAATTCGGCCGGTACTTTCTCAACAGCCTTGTGGTCGCCTGTTCCGTGGTCGTCGTCTCGGCGCTGATCGCGTTTCTCGCGGCGACCGCGGTGACCCGATTCCGGTTCCGCTTCAGGACCACTCTGCTGATCATGTTCCTGGTGGCGCAGATGGTGCCCGTGGAGGCGCTCACGATCCCGCTGTTCTTCCAGATGCGGGACTTCGGTCTGCTGAACACCCTGGGTTCGCTGATCCTGCCGCACATCGCCTTCTCGCTGCCCTTCGCGATCTGGATGCTGCGGGGCTTCGTGAAGGCCGTTCCGGAGGCGCTGGAGGAGGCCGCGTACATCGACGGGGCGAGCCGGTCGCGATTCCTGTGGCAGATCCTTTTCCCGCTCGTCTTCCCGGGGTTGGTGGCGACGAGCGTGTTCTCCTTCATCTCGGCCTGGAACGACTTCCTGTTCGCCAAGTCGTTCATCATCAGTGACACCTCCCAGTCGACGCTGCCGATGGCCCTGCTGGTCTTCTACAAGCCCGACGACCCGGACTGGGGCGGTGTGATGGCCGCGTCCACGGTGATGACGATTCCGGTGCTGGTGTTCTTCGTACTCGTGCAGCGCCGACTGGTGTCGGGGCTCGGTGGAGCGGTTAAGGACTGACTGACGTGAACGAACTGATTCCGGCGCCCGTCGCCGTGCGGGACGTCAGGGTCGCGGGCGGCTTCGTGTTCGACGAGAACACGGTGATCGACGCCGGGCCCGGTACCGAGGCGACAGAACGCTGGCTGCGTGGCGTCCTCGGGGCGGCGACCGGGCTCGCACTGCCGCCCGGCGCGGGGGACGACGGCGAGACCGTCCGGCTGCGGGTCATGCCCGGGGACGCCGGACATCTCGGCCCGGAGGGCTACAAGCTGTACGTCAACGGGGACGACATCACCATCCACGGCGGAGGGCCGGCCGGTGTCTTCTGGGGCGCCCAGACGCTCCGTCAACTGCTCGGCCCCGAAGCCTTCCGGCGTGCTCCCGTGGTCCCCGGCCGGCGGTGGCTCGTACCCGGCACCTTCGTCGAGGACAGCCCCCGCTTCCGCTGGCGCGGCCTGATGCTCGACGTGTCCCGGCACTTCATGCCGAAGGAAGGCGTCCTGCGCTACCTCGACCTGATGGCGGCGCACAAACTCAACGTCTTCCACTTCCACCTGACGGACGACCAGGGCTGGCGCGTCGAGATCGAGCGGTACCCGAGGCTGACGGAGGTCGGCTCCTGGCGGGCCCGGACGAAATTCGGCCACCGGGCCTCACCGCTCTGGGAGGAGAAGCCGCACGGGGGCTTCTACACCCAGGACGACATCCGCGAGATCGTCGCCTACGCCGCCGAGCGGCATATCACCGTGGTCCCCGAGATCGACGTACCGGGACACTCGCAGGCCGCGATCGCCGCGTATCCGGAACTCGGCAACACCGACGTCATCGACACGACCTCCCTCTCCGTCTGGGACACCTGGGGCATCAACAAGAACGTACTCGCCCCCACTGACAACACCCTGCGCTTCTTCGAGGGCGTCTTCGAGGAACTCCTCGGCCTGTTCCCGGGGGAGTTCGTGCACATCGGCGGCGACGAGTGCCCGAAGGACCAGTGGCGCGAGTCGCCCGCCGCGCAGGCCCGGATCGCGGAACTCGGGGTCGGTGACGAGGACGGGCTGCAGTCGTGGTTCGTCGGACACTTCGACAAATGGCTTGCCGCGCGCGGGCGTCGGCTCATCGGCTGGGACGAGATCCTGGAGGGCGGGCTGGCCGAGGGGGCCGCCGTCTCCTCCTGGCGCGGCTACGCGGGCGGCATCACGGCCGCGCGCGCGGGACACGACGTCGTCATGTGCCCCGAGCAGCAGGTCTACTTGGACCACCGTCAGCACGGCGGCCCCGACGAACCCGTCCCCATCGGGTACGTCCGCACCCTTGAGGATGTCTTCCGCTTCGAGCCGGTTCCACCGGAGTTGGGCCCCGAGGAGGCGCGGCACGTCCTCGGCACCCAGGCCAACCTGTGGACCGAGGTGATGGAGGACACCGCGCGCGTGGACTACCAGGCCTTCCCTCGGCTGGCCGCGTTCGCCGAGGTCGCCTGGAGCACCCTGCCCGCGCCCGCCGACCGGGACTACGCCGACTTCGAACGCCGGATGACCGCCCACTACGGGCGACTTGACGCCCTGGGCGTCGGCTATCGGCCACCCGCGGGGCCGCGTCCGTGGCAGCGGCGGCCCGGAGTGCTCGGACGTCCGATCGAGGGGACGCCCCCGACCGTGTGAGGGCCCGCCGCCCCAAGACCCCAGGGCCGCACCGGAAAAAGCTCACAAAAATCGCCGACCGTTTCCAATCGGAACCGGTCGGCGATGTCGTACGAAAACGGACCATGTGGCCGACGAGAGGGGCGAATGCCTCCTAGCGGACCCCTGCGTTCGGGTCTCGCGAGAATGTGCCAGAGTTGCCACGTCCGCCCTGTCAGCACGTACCGTACGGCAACACAGGTGGGACCAGGTGGGGCAGCGGGAAGGGGCAGCCGGTTTGACCACGCACGCACCGCAGGCGGCGCAGGCCGTGACGCTGCCCGCCTCGCTGGACGAGGCCGTCGCGGCGCTCGCCGCCATGCCGGCCGCCGTACCCGTCGCGGGCGGCACCGACCTCATGGCCACCGTCAACTCCGGGCAGCTCAGGCCCGCCGCGCTCGTCGGCCTCGGCCGGATCAGCGAGATCCGCGGCTGGCAGTACCAGGACGGCCACGCCCTGCTCGGCGCCGGGCTCACCCACGCGCGGATGGGGCGCCCCGACTTCGCCGCCCTCATCCCGGCCCTGGCCGCCTCCGCGCGCGCCGCGGGCCCGCCGCAGATCCGCAATGCGGGCACCCTGGGCGGCAACATCGCCACGGCCGCCCCCACGGGGGACGCGCTTCCGGTGCTGGCCGCCCTGGAGGCGACGCTCATCATCGCGGGGCCCGGCGGCGCTCGCCGGGAGATCCCGGTGTCGCACCTGCTGGCGGGCGTCGAATTGTTGCGGGCCGGTGAACTTATCGGCTTCGTACGCGTGCCCCTGCTGCACGCCCCCCAGGTCTTCCTGAAGGCCACCGGACGGACCGGCCCCGGGCGCGCTCTCGCGTCCGTCGCGCTCGTCCTCGACCCCGCCAGGCGCGGTGTGCGGTGCGCCGTCGGTGCCATAGCGCCGATGCCGCTGCGCCCCCTGGACGCCGAGCAGTGGGTCGCCCGGCTGATCGACTGGGACAACAACCGCACGATCGTCCCCGAGGCACTGGGTGCCTTCGGGGAGTACGTCGCCGCGGCCTGCATCCCCGACCCGGTCCCGGACGCGGACGGCACCGTGGCACCGCTTCCGCCCGCCGTACTGCATCTGCGGCGCACCGTCGCCGCGCTGGCCCGACGAGCACTGGGGAGGGCACTCTCGTGACCGACGACCAGTACAGCGACGACCAGTACGGGGACGGTCGCGGGGGCGGACAGGGGGCGCGCGAAGAGGGCGCCCCCCGCACCGGCGGCCGTTGGGACCCGCTGCCCCAGGGCGACTACGACGACGGCGCCACCGCCTTCGTGAAGCTCCCCGAGGGGGGCATCGACGCGTTCCTCGCCTCCGTGGACAGTCCGCTGGCCGCGCCCGGCCACGGGTACGTGCCCCCGCAGATCGCCGCGGCGCCGGGTACCGGGGCCGAGGACGGCTCCGCGGGCGGGCCGGGCGCCTGGGGTGCGCCGCCCGCGCCCCCCGGCGGCGACCGCTGGCCGGACCCGAACCCCGCCTCCCAGGACTCCCCGCAGACCCTGCACGACGGCTTCACGTACGAGCAGAGTTCCACCGGACAGTGGGCCTTCGACCAGAGCGCCGCCGCGCAGGCGGGCGCGGCACCCGGCACGCCGGGCCGCGAGGTCACGGGGGAGTGGCGCATCCCCGTCGCCGGTGGTGATCTTCCGGACGAATCGGGCGAGTTCAGTACATCCGCGCTCGTCGAGCAGTGGGGCGGCACGCCGCCCGCCACGCTCCCCGGCGGAGCGCCCGCGCCCTGGGCGACGGAGGGCGCGGGACAGGCCTGGGCACCCGAGGCCGAGCGGCGGCGCGAGCACGGCCTCGCGCCGGGCCCGGAGGCGACGTACGCGCCCGAGACCGCGCAGGAAACGGGCGGCGCCGGTCACCCGGCCGTCGGAACCGGTCATCCGGCCGACGGCGGCAGTCATCCTGCCGACGTCTCCGGTCGTGGCGCGTCCGAAGCCGGTCACGCGGTCGCCGACGGGGATCATGGCCCCGCCGGATCCCCGCACGACCCCGGCGAGGGCCCTGACGGCCCCGTGGAGGCCGTCACGGACCCGGACCCGGCCACCGGGCCGGAAGGCTCGCCGGAGGCCGCTGAGGAGCCCGTGGAGGGCGAGCCGGAGGCGGACTCCGAGGCATCCGGTGCCGAGGCGGCCGACGGGACGTCCGCAGCCGAGGAGGCCGCGGACGACGACGCCCCCTCGATGCCCGGCGAGGAACACCCCCTCGCCTCCTACGTCCTGCGCGTCAACGGCTCCGACCGGCCCGTCACCGACGCCTGGATCGGCGAGTCGCTGCTCTACGTCCTGCGCGAGCGCCTCGGCCTCGCCGGCGCCAAGGACGGCTGCTCCCAGGGCGAGTGCGGCGCCTGCAACGTCCAGGTGGACGGGCGGCTCGTCGCCTCCTGCCTGGTGCCCGCGGTCACCGCCGCGGGCAGCGAGGTGCGCACCGTGGAGGGCCTCGCCACCGAGGGCCAGCCCTCGGACGTGCAGCGCGCGCTCGCCAAGTGCGGCGCGGTGCAGTGCGGATTCTGTGTCCCCGGGATGGCGATGACCGTGCACGACCTGCTGGAGGGCAACCCCGCCCCGACCGACCTGGAGACCCGCCAGGCCCTGTGCGGCAACCTGTGCCGCTGCTCCGGCTACCGGGGTGTCCTGGAGGCGGTCCGCGAGGTCGTCGCCGAACGCGAGGCGCACGCCGCCGACGCCGAGGCGGAGGACGGCGAGGCCCGCATCCCGCACCAGGCAGGACCGGGCGCGGGCGGGGTCAACTCCTCGGCGTTCGACGCGCCGGGCTTCGAGCCCGCCCGCAACCACGACTCGCAGGCGTACGACCAGACTCACGGCCAGGACGGAGGCCAGACGTGAGCAACGAAGCCGCCACCGCGACCACGTCCGCGGAGGCAGCCCACGACGCGGAGGCGCTCCCGCACGGCCTCGGCGTGTCCCTCCCGGCCGCCGACGCGCGCGCGAAGACCGAGGGCACCTTCCCGTACGCGGCCGACCTGTGGGCCGAGGGCCTCCTGTGGGCCGCCGTACTGCGCTCACCGCACCCGCACGCGCGCATCCTCTCCATCGACACCACCCACGCGCGGGACATGCCCGGCGTACGGGCCGTCGTCACGCACGAGGACGTGCCGGGCGCCGAACTGCACGGCCGGGGCCGGGCCGACCGCCCGATGTTCGCCTCCGAGGTCGTACGCCACCATGGCGAGCCCATCGCCGCCGTCGCCGCCGACCACCCGGACACCGCGCGCATGGCGGCGGCGGCCGTCATCGTCGAGTACGAAGTACTCGACCCGGTCACCGACCCCGAGCAGGCCTTCGAGGCCGAACCCCTGCACCCCGACGGCAACCTGATCCGCCACATCCCGCTGCGCCACGGCGACCCGGACGCGGTCGGCGAGATCGTCGTCGAGGGCCTCTACCGCATCGGCCGCCAGGACCCCGCCCCCATCGGCGCGGAGGCGGGCCTCGCGGTACCGCGCCCCGACGGCGGCGTGGAGCTGTACCTCGCGTCGACGGACCCGCACGGCGACCGAGACGCGGCAGCCGCCTGCTACGGCCTGGAACCGGAGCGCGTGAAGGTGGTGGTCACGGGCGTCCCCGGCGCCACCGCCGACCGCGAGGACCAGGGCTTCCAGCTCCCGCTGGGCCTGCTGGCGCTGAAAACGGGCTGCCCGGTGAAACTGACGGCGACCAGGGAGGAGTCCTTCCTGGGCCACGTCCACAGGCACCCCACCCTCCTCCGCTACCGCCACCACGCGGACACCGACGGCAAGCTCGTCAAGGTCGAGGCACAGATCCTGCTGGACGCGGGCGCGTACGCGGACACCTCCTCGGAGGCCCTCGCGGCGGCCGTCTCCTTCGCCTGCGGCCCGTACGTCGTCCCCAACGCCTTCATCGAGGGCTGGGCGGTGCGCACCAACAACCCCCCCTCCGGCCATGTCCGCGGCGAGGGCGCGATGCAGGTCTGCGCGGCCTACGAGGCCCAGATGGACAAGCTCGCGAAGAAGCTCGGCGTCGACCCCGCGGAGCTTCGCCTGCGCAACGCGATGGCCACAGGGGACGTACTCCCGACCGGCCAGTCGGTCACCTGCCCGGCCCCGGTGGCCGAACTGCTGCAAGCGGTACGGGACTTCCCGCTCCCCCCGCTCCCCAAGGACACCCCCGAGGACGAGTGGCTGCTCCCGGGCGGCCCCGAGGGCGCGGGCGAACCGGGCGCGGTCCGCCGGGGCGTCGGCTACGGCCTGGGCATGGTCCACATGCTCGGCGCCGAGGGCGCGGACGAGGTCTCGACGGCCACGGTGAAGGTCCACGACGGCATCGCGACGGTCCTGTGCGCGGCGGTGGAGACAGGCCAGGGCTTCACCACCCTGGCCCGCCAGATCGTCCAGGAGACGCTGGGTATCGACGAGGTCCACGTGGCCCCGGTCGACACCGACCAGCCCCCGGCGGGCCCCGGCGCGCGGGGCCGCCACACCTGGGTGTCGGGCGGCGCGGTGGAACGGGCGGCGAAGATGGTCCGCACCCAGCTCCTCCAGCCCCTGGCGCACAAGTTCGGCATGTCCACGGAGCTGCTGCAGATCACCGACGGCAAGATCACCTCGTACGACGGCGTCCTGTCGACCACGGTGACGGAGGCGATGGACGGCAAGGAACTCTGGGCCACGGCCCAGTGCCGCCCGCACCCCACGGAACCGCTCGACGAGGCGGGCCAGGGCGACGCGTTCGTGGGCCTCGCCTTCTGCGCGATCCGCGCGGTGGTCGACGTGGACATCGAGCTGGGCTCGGTACGGGTGGTGGAGCTGGCGCTGGCCCAGGACGTGGGCAGGGTGCTGAACCCGGCGCAGCTGGAAGCCCGTATCGAGGCGGGCGTGACCCAGGGCGTAGGCATCGCCCTGACCGAAAACCTGCGCTCCGCGCGCGGGCTGATCCGCCACCCGGACCTCACGGGCTACGCCCTCCCGACGGCGCTGGACGCCCCGGACATCCGCATCGTGAAACTGGTCGAAGAACGGGACGTGGTGGCCCCCTTCGGCGCGAAGGCGGCGAGCGCGGTACCGGTGGTGACGTCCCCGGCGGCCATCGCCTCGGCGGTACGCGCGGCGACGGGCCGCCCGGTGAACCGCCTGCCGATCCGCCCGCAGGCGGCGGTGGTGACGGCCACATGACGACTCCGGAGAACGAACCGCGCTACGAGCCCGGGCCGACGCCGGGCAAGGTGCTGGCGTGGGTGCTGCTGTTCGTGGTGGCGGCGGTTGTGGTGGTCGCGGGTGGGGTGTACTTCGGCTGACGGGCTGGGCCGCTGAGCGGCTGGGGGCTGATTTGCTGCTCTGTCGCAGGTCAGGGGCCGTTGTCAGTGGTGGCGGGTAGTGTTCTGGTCAGTGGGAGGGCCTGCCGGGCGACGAAGGTGTTGGACGTCGTGCGGGGGACTGCGAACAACCATGCACGGGGGACACCATGAGCAAGACGAACACGCTGACCAGGAACGGGATCGGTACCGGTCCTGGTACCGGTACCAAAGCCAGGACCAGGGCCGAGTCGCTGACGCGCGTGGCGCTGCCGGCCGGTCGGGGTCGGCTGAGGTTCGGCGCGCTGCGAAATGGTGCTCTGCGCAATGACGTTCTGCGGGCGATGGCGAACGCGACGGGGGAGCCGCCGAGGACGCGGCACCGCGCGCCCGACCGCCGTACGTCGTCGGCCCGGCGCCCGCCGGCGTCCGCACTGGAAGCGCTGCTGCGATTCGCGGCGGCGACGGAGGAACTGGCGGTGGCACGAGGCCGTTTCGCGTCGTACGCGGGCCGGTCGGGCGCCCGGACGGTGGCGGAGACGTCCCGTCACCTGCTGACGGTGTTCGCGCGGAGCGCCAACGCCGATGTGCTGCCGTACTGGAAGATGGCCGCGCTGATCCGCCCACTGGCGAGGATCGCGACCCCCGGCACGGAGTCGGGGCTGGCCCTGGACCTCCCGGCCCGGCTCCTGGAGCAGGAGTTCGGCCACGGCAGGGTGGCCCGCTTCGAGCCCCTCGACTTCCCACCCACGCTCACCCACGAGCCGACGCGCGTTTTCCTTTCGTCCACGGGCCTCCCGGAGGACGACTGCCACTTCCACCTCGACACGGAGATACCGCTGCCGACGCTGGCGGAGTACTGCGCGGACGAGGACACGCCGACGGAACTCCCGCAGGGAGCGGCGGACTTGATCCGCCTTGGCGCTCTGACGCAGGACAACAGCCTGGTCCTGGACGGCAGAACGGGCACGCTCCTGGCTTGGAACGAGCCCGAGACGACCCTGCACCGCCTGAACACGGACGTCGCGACCTTCGCGTACACGCTGTGGCTGCTGCGCAGGGCGAGGAGGATCGACTTCGAGGGGGAGGCGGGGCGGGTGCGCTGAGAGGACCAGGCCGACCTGGCTGCTGCCGACGGCGCTAAGGGACGGCCCGTACGGGCACACTGCTGATCCCCCGACCGCCGACCGCCGACCCCCGACCGCCGAGTTCCGCGTCGAGGGTCTCCTGGGCGCCATGGGCCCGTTGTCCTGGAAAGGATTCTCGGATCATGCGGCGGTACGTTCTCACCGGCACCCCGGGCGCGGGCAAGACATCGATCCTGCGGTGCCTGGAGGAGCTTGGCTACGGCGTGGTCGAAGAGGCGGCGACGGCGGTCATCGCGCAGGCGCAGGCCCTGGGTGAGGACCAGCCATGGACGCGGGCGTCCTTCATCGACGAGATCGTCGCTCTGCAGCGACAGCGACAGCAGCAGCGCCAGTCGGAAGGCACCGGCTCTGTTCAGGTTTTCGACCGATCACCGGTCTGTACCCACGCCCTTGCCACCTACTTGGGTCGGCCGGTGTCTCAGCCGCTGGCCGAGGAATTGGACCGGATCACCTCCGCAGGGGTCTACGAGCGGCAAGTGCTCTTCGTCCGCAATCTGGGTTTCTGCGAGCCTACGGCGGCCCGGCGGATCAGTTTCGAGGAGTCGCTGGAGTTCGAGAGGATTCACGAAGAGAGCTACCGAGCGTTCGGCTACGAGATCATCGACATCCCGGCCGGCGACCTGGCCCAGCGCGTCGCCACGGTGAACTCGACAATCGCGGATGCCGTGCGTCAGGCACCCGCAGGGTCACCGGACCGACCCCGCAAGTAATCGGTTGTGCGCAAGTGGTGGCGGCGGATGCAATGTCCGGCATGGCTATTCAGGTCCGCCCGCCACGGCGCGATGAGATGAACGCGTACTACCTGGCTTTGCCTTACGCGAACGGGTTGCCGAACTGGGAGCCGGCCGATGCCGCGTGGCACGGAGGGTCGGAGCCGTGGCCTCCGCAGCGCGGTCCGGCGACCGCCGAGCAGCTGGAGAAGTGGGCGGAAGCTGACGTCAAGGACGAGTCCTTCCACCCGATCGCGACTTTCGCCGACGGGGTCTGCGTCGGCGCATCGGCCACCATCTCCTTCGATGTCACGGTCCCCGGCGGGACCACGGTGAAGATGGCCGGCGTCACCGCCACCGCGGTGATCGCTACCCATCGCCGAAGCGGTCACCTGCGGCGGATGATGCAGGCCATGTTCGAGGCGGCCTTGGACCGGGGCGAGCCGTTGGCGATGCTCAGCGCGAGCGAGGGCAGCATCTACGGCCGATTCGGTTTCTCACCGGCGACCTACCGCGTGCGGTGGGAGCTGGACCGTCACGAGGCCGCCCTCCTTCCGGCAGCGCCGGATCCAGGTTCGCTGGAGTTGGTCGACGCCGCTCAGGCGAAGAAGTTCTGGCCCACGGTGCACGCGGACGTGCGGGCAAGCCGCGTGGGTGAGCTTGCGCCCCTGCCCGGACGCTGGGACGGACTGTCCGACGGTGCGGACGGCACGAACGGACCACTGCGGTATCTCGTCCACCGTGACCAGCACGGAGATGTGGACGGCATCGCCAATTTTCGCCTGCCGTGGTCCTCGACCGTACGTAACGCGGGAACGCTCGTCGTCGAGGCGTTGGAGGCGACGACCCCGGTGGCCTATCGCGCCCTCTGGAGTGTGCTGGTCGACTTCGACCTCACCAGGACGATCGTGGCGCCCGGCCGCCCGCGCGAGGAACCCTTGAGGTGGATGCTCGTGAGCCCACGGGCGATGCGCATCACCCGCCAGTCGGACAACCTCTGGGCACGTCTCCTCGACGTTCCCCGCGCCCTGACCCAACGTTCCTACGACGTGGCCGGCGAGTTGGTGTTCACCGTCGACGGCGACCGCATGTGTCCGGCCAACAACGGGACATGGCTTCTCCGCGCAGACGGTGCCGCGGCGACCTGCGTCGCCACCGACCAGGAGGCGGACCTGACCATCACGGTACCGGCGCTCAGTTCGCTCTACTTCGGAGGCATGTCGGCGCACGACCTGACGTACGCGGGCCACATCACGCCGCACACCGATGGCGCGATCGGCCGGCTGGCCCGGATGTTCCGCACCGACCCCGAACCGCACAACTCCTTCGGTTTCTGAGGGGCATCTCAATCGGCCTGGCCGTGCACGTGAATGCGGGTGGCATTGGAGCGGCTTCTGCCGCATGATCACGCCGTGACGAATCCTGCCGCCTTCCGGGACCAGACCAACTGGTCCGACGGCTACTACGAGCTGGCCATAGAGGTCGGATCGAGTGACGATGCCAGGCTTCAGGCCGTCCTGAGCGCTCTGTGGTCCGCCGCAGACGTTCACGGGTGCTTCGGGCAGAGAGACCGTGAACCTGAGGAGCAGGATCCCGTGCCTTGCACGGTTGCCTCACTGACCGAGTTCGGCCACCTCCACGGCCAGGTCCGTCTGCCGACGGGCCAACTGGTCGTGTGCGGTTGTGTGGCGATCCGCGGCGGTGATGAGAGCGGCGACTGGCTGGACTTTTACGTCCCCGTCGGTGCGCTGGGTCACGCGGGTCTTACGTACTGGGACGGTCGGCCGTTCTTCAGGTCCGACGTGATGGACGAATGGCTGGCTGCCATCGGGACCGAAGCCTTCCAGAGTGCCTCCTTCAGCCTCGGGGTCATCGGCTTCGAGGTCTCTGGCTGCACCGACGCGTCGACGCTGGCAGGAAGGTTGCCGCAGAGACGGGACATCGGATATCTGCTTCCGCAAGGCAACGTCCTGGGCTATGGCGCCGCCAACACCTGAGTCCTGTGCCGACATCGGGTGTGGCTCCCCTTGGACGGGGGCTAAGCAGGTCGGAATGGACCAAGCGACTTACGTAGCCCCGTTCGGACTGGGTGTCACAGCCCTGGGGGAGCCTGTCTGACCGAGGAACATCCTGGTCAGACCCTGTCTTGGAGGCCGTGGCGGGAATCGAACCCACGTAACTCGCTTTGCAGGCGAGTCCCTAAACCACTCGGGCACACGGCCGGGTCGGGAGCGGTTTGGGGGGTGGCCCTGGCCGTTCCGGACTTCGTTTTCTGACCGTAGGGGTGGGGGGTGGGGAGGGGCAAGGGCGTCGGGCGGGTCGCAATGGGACTGCCATACGGCGTTCATGAAGCGCGGGTGGGTGCCCGTTGGTGTCCGTGGGCGTACGACCAAGGTCCCGGGGTGGGTCCTACCTCCGACAGGGGTCAAGGTCGGGGACGGCCCTTACGCTGGCCTGTATGACCTCCCTGGGACCTGGTGACACAGACGTCGCCGACGGCGCTGCCGACGCGGATTCTTCATTGGCTGCCGGGAGTGGTGGGGAGGGGGTGCTGGGGCGGTCCTATCGGGCCCTCAGCGTCGGGATCGTCTCCGTTGTGTTGCTCATCGCCTTTGAGGCGACCGCGGTCGGGACCGCCATGCCCGTTGCCGCCCGGGAGCTGGACGGGGTTTCTCTGTACGCGTTCGCCTTCTCCGGGTACTTCACCACCAGTCTCTTCGGGATGGTGCTCGCCGGGCAGTGGTCGGATCGGCGGGGGCCGCTCGGGGCGCTCACCACCGGTATCGCCGCCTTCGCCGCCGGGCTGTTGTTGTCCGGGACCGCCGGGGTCATGTGGTTGTTCATCGCCGGGCGCGCTGTTCAGGGGCTCGGGGGCGGGCTGGTGATCGTTGCCCTGTACGTCGTCGTGGGGCGGGCCTATCCCGAGCGGTTGCGGGCCTCGATCATGGCCGCCTTCGCCGCCAGTTGGGTTGTGCCGTCAGTGGTCGGGCCCCTGGCCGCCGGGGCCGTCACCGAGCACTTGGGGTGGCGGTGGGTGTTCGTCGGGATTCCTGTGCTTGTCGTCTTTCCGCTTGCCCTTGCTCTGCCTCAGATACGTCGGCTCGCCGGTGGGGCCGTCCACGCCGGGCCCCGCAAGGGGGAGGGGAATGGGCGGCGGCGTATTCGGCTTGCCTTCGGGATCTCCCTCGGGGCCGGGCTCCTTCAGTACGCCGCCCAGGATCTGCGGTGGTTCTCGCTCCTCCCCGGGCTGCTGGGCGTCTCGCTGCTCGTGCCCGCCGTGCGGGGGCTGCTTCCCCGGGGGACCTATCGGGCCGCCCGTGGGCTGCCGTCTGTTGTGTTGTTGCGCGGAGTGGCCGCCGGGTCCTTCATCGCCGCTGAGTCCTTCGTGCCCCTGATGCTCGTCACCCAGCGGGGGCTGTCGCCGACGCTCGCCGGGTTCTCGCTCGCCGCCGGGGGTGTCACGTGGGCGCTGGGGTCGTCCGTGCAGGCCCGGGCGCGGATGGAGCCGTATCGGGAGCGGCTGATGACGTTCGGGATGGTGCTCGTCGCCGCCTCCATCGCCGGGGCACCCGCCGTGCTGATCGACGCCGTGCCGGTGTGGACGCTCGCGGTGGTGTGGGCGTTCGGGTGCTTCGGGATGGGGCTGGTCATCGCCAGTACCAGCGTGCTGCTGCTGCATCTCTCCGCCCCGGACGAGGCCGGCGCCAACTCCGCCTCCCTGCAGATCTCCGACGCGCTCTCCAACGTGGTGCTGCTGGCCGGTGGGGGCGCGGCGTTCGCCGCGCTGGGCGGGGGGTCGGTGGCTCATGCCTCCGGCGCGGCGGCCGGTGGGTCTCATCCGGGTGCGTTCGCTGTGGTGTTTCTGCCTATGGCGGGGGTGGCGTTGGTGGGGGCCTGGGTGACTACGCGGGTGCGGGTCAATCCCGCCTGAATGGTACTGGTTTGACCCTATTGGGCGGTACCGTTTTGATGTGGCTATGAACCTTCGTCTCCGTGACGATCAGACGGAAGCTCTGAGGCTGCGTGCCGAGCAGGAGGGCGTGAGTATGCACGCCATCGTGCTGCGGGCTGTGGACGACTACTTGGCCAGGACCGCTCACGAAGCGCTGGTGCGTAAGGCTGCCAAGGAACAGACCGTCAAGTGGGCTGAGCTGCTGGAGCGGCTCAAGTGACGTACGTCTATCTGTCGGGTGAGGATGTTCTGGGCATCGCGGGCCTGGCCGTCGAGGACCGGCACTTCGTCGTACGTGACGTGGGTCTGGTGGCGGCTGCTGCGCATCGCCCCTCGGCCACACCGCTCGGGCGGGAGGCGTACATCGGGCTGTTCGACAAGGCTGCGGCTTTCCTGCAGTCGCTCGTGATCGACCGCCCCTTCGATATCGGAAACAGGCGCACGGCGTGGACGTCCTGCGTCGTCTTCCTGGCACTGAACGACGTACAGCTGCGGCCGGACATCGACGCCGCCGAAGATCTCATGAATGCGGTGGCCTCCGGCACCGTGTATGAGGTCGAAGCCATCTCCGAGGCGCTGCGAGACCTCACCGAGCCGTCGATGTGAGCTGAGTCCCATCCCGGGACGCCCCCGCGTCGTACGCACGTTGACAGCACCGGGCCGCCGGTAGGGTGGCCCGGTTGTCATACGTAGCCCCAGCACCCACAAGCTGACCGCCGCAGAGCTGCCCGACCCACCACCCCCGGAGACCGTGACTACCACCGCCGCCAGTGCTGCCCCCGCCGCCTCCAACCATCACCTCTCGCCTGCCTTCCCCGGCCGTGCCCCCTGGGGTACCGCCAGCAAGCTGCGTGCCTGGCAGCAGGGGGCCATGGAGAGGTATGTCCAGGAGCAGCCGCGTGACTTTCTCGCCGTCGCCACGCCCGGGGCCGGCAAGACGACCTTCGCGCTGACGCTCGCCTCCTGGTTGCTGCACCACCATGTCGTGCAGCAGGTGACCGTGGTCGCGCCCACCGAGCATCTGAAGAAGCAGTGGGCCGAGGCGGCGGCGCGGATAGGGATCAAGCTCGATCCCGAGTACAGCGCCGGGCCGCTCAGCAAGGAGTATCAGGGCGTCGCCGTGACGTACGCGGGGGTCGGCGTGCGGCCCATGCTGCACCGCAATCGTTGCGAGCAGCGCAAGACGCTCGTCATTCTTGATGAGATCCACCATGCCGGGGACTCCAAGTCCTGGGGCGAGGCCTGTCTCGAAGCCTTCGAGCCCGCCACTCGGCGGCTCGCGCTCACCGGTACGCCCTTCCGGTCCGACACCAATCCCATTCCCTTCGTCACCTATGAGGAAGGGAACGACGGGATTCGGCGGTCCTCCGCCGACTACACCTACGGGTACGGCAACGCGCTCGCCGACCATGTCGTCCGGCCCGTCATCTTCCTCTCCTACAGCGGGCAGATGCGGTGGCGGACCAAGGCCGGTGATGAAATCGCCGCCCGGCTCGGTGAGCCCATGACCAAGGACGCCATCTCGCAGGCCTGGCGTACCGCCCTCGATCCGCGTGGCGAGTGGATGCCCAGCGTGCTGCGCGCCGCCGACAAGCGGCTGACCGAGGTGCGGAAGGGGATCCCGGACGCCGGGGCGCTCGTCATCGCCACCGACCAGGAGTCGGCCCGTGCCTACGCCAAGCTGATCCGCGACATCACCGGGACCAGGGCCACCGTCGTCCTGTCCGACGACTCCGGCGCCTCCGACCGTATCGACGAGTTCGCCAACAACGACTCCCGTTGGATGGTCGCCGTCCGGATGGTGTCCGAGGGCGTGGACGTGCCTCGGCTCGCCGTCGGGGTGTACGCCACCACCATCTCCACCCCCCTCTTCTTCGCCCAGGCCGTCGGGCGCTTCGTGCGGTCCCGGCGGAGGGGGGAGACCGCGTCCGTCTTCCTGCCCACCGTCCCCGACCTCCTCACCTTCGCCAACGAGATGGAGGTCGAGCGCGACCACGCCCTCGACAAGCCCAAGAAGCAGGGCGAGGAGGACCCGTACGCCGAATCCGAGAAGGAGATGGAGGAGGCGAACCGGGAGGAGGACGAGGACACCGGGGAGCAGGAGCAGTTCTCCTTCGAGGCGCTGGAGTCCGACGCCGTCTTCGACCGGGTGCTCTACGACGGCGCCGAGTTCGGTATGCAGGCGCACCCGGGGAGCGAGGAGGAGCAGGACTACCTCGGGATCCCGGGGCTGCTGGAGCCTGACCAGGTGCAACTCCTCCTCCAGAAGCGGCAGGCCCGGCAGATCGCGCACAGCCGTAAGAAGCCCGACGACGAGGCCGATCTGCTCGAACTGCCCGCCGAGCGGCGGCCCGTGGTCTCCCACAAGGAGATGCTCGAACTGCGCAAGCAGCTCAACACCATGGTCGGCGCGTACGTCCATCAGAGCGGCAAGCCGCACGGGGTGATCCACACCGAGCTGCGGCGGGTCTGCGGTGGGCCGCCGAGCGCGGAGGCGACCGCCGGACAGTTGCGACAGCGCATCGCCAAGGTGCAGGAGTGGGCCACCCGGATGCGGTGACGGTCCCGCCGTCGGCCGGAGTGTTCGGCGAGGGGGCGTGTGGGGCCGTATGTACGCCGTGCATATCGGGAGGAAGCGCAGTAGTCCGTACCGCGGAGTGACCGGATTCTGGACGGAGACTTCCGCTGAGCGAACCGCCTTCGCTAATGTCCCGCACACGCACACGCCCCGTGGCAGCGCCGCCGCGGAGCGCAGTCGTGAAGCGACCGTGTCCGGGAGAGCCCGGGCCGCGCCGATCGGCCGCCTCTGAACGCGCGTCGCCCACGGGATCGACGACGCACCGCCGCCAGGGAGCAGCCGACCTCACCACGTGAAGGAGTGGGCGTCGTGACCGCGGAGACCTCCCAGACGCTCGACCGGGGACTGCGCGTCCTCAAGCTGCTCGCCGACACCGACCACGGCCTGACCGTCACCGAACTCTCGACCCGGCTCGGCGTCAACCGGACCGTCGTGTACCGGCTCCTCGCCACCCTGGAACAGCACGCGCTCGTACGGCGTGACCTGGGCGGCCGGGCAAGGGTGGGGCTGGGCGTGCTGCGGCTCGGGCGGCAGGTGCACCCGCTCGTACGGGAGGCCGCGCTGCCCGCGCTCAGGTCGCTGGCCGAGGACATAGGCGCGACCGCCCACCTGACCCTCGTCGACGGCACCGAGGCGCTCGCCGTCGCCGTCGTCGAGCCGACCTGGACCGACTACCACGTGGCCTACCGGGCCGGTTTCCGGCACCCCCTGGAGCGCGGCGCGGCCGGCAAGGCCATCCTCTCCGCCCGGCAGCAGCCCGCCACCGACCCCGGGTACACCCTCACGCACGGCGAGCTGGAGGCCGGCGCGAGCGGGGCCGCGGCCCCGCTGATCGGGGTGACGGGGGTCGAGGGGAGCGTGGGCGTCGTCATGCTCGCCGACGCAGTGCCCGAGCGGGTGGGGCCCCGGGTCATGGACGCCGCCCGGGAAGTGTCCGAGGCCCTGCGCTGACCGGAGCAGAGGCCCTGCGCCGACCGGAGCAGGGGAGGGCGGGGCAGCCGCCCCTGGCCCGAAAACGCCCCCGCGTTAGATTGACCTCGTGCTCTCTCGTCTCACGCGCCCCCGGGCCGTCGCCGTCTGTGCCCTGCCCGTCGTGGCCCTGCTCGCCACGGCCGCGTTCGCGCCGCTGCCGTTCGCGGTCGCGCAGCCCGGGATGACGGCGAACGTCCTCGGCGAGAACCAGGGCGACCCGGTCATCACCATCACCGGCGCGACGGTCCGCGAGACGCGCGGTGAGCTGCGGATGACGACCATCGAGGCGACCGGCCCTGACACCCACGTCAGCCTCGGTGACGTACTCGACGGGTGGTTCCGTACCGATCAGGCCGTGATGCCGCGCGACTCGGTGTATCCGAGCGGGGACAGCACCAAGGAGATCGAGAAGCACAACGCGGCCGAGATGAAGCAGTCGCAGGACGCGGCTGCCGAGGCGGCGCTCAAGTATCTGGGCGAGGACTCCGGGGACGTCAAGGTCACTCTGAAGCTGTCCGATGTCGGGGGGCCCAGTGCCGGGCTGCTGTTCTCCCTGGGGGTCGTCGACAAGCTGGACGGTGACGGGCGTGGCGGGGATCTGACCGGGGGGCGGTCCATCGCGGGTACGGGGACGATCGACGCGGACGGGACCGTGGGGGCGGTGGGAGGGGTTGCCCTGAAGACCCAGGCCGCTCGGCGGGACGGGGCGACTGTCTTTCTGGTGCCGGCGGCGGAGTGTTCGGACGCGAAGTCCGAGCTGCCCAAGGGGCTTCGGCTGATTCCGGTCACCACGCTCAAGGGCGCGATCAGTTCGCTGGTGGCGTTGGAGACGGGGCGGGGGACTGTGCCCAGCTGTTGAGCACGGTCGGTTCCTTGGCCGGGGGCCAGGAGCCAGGAGCCAGGAGCCGGTGGGGGTTAGGGCGCAGTTCCTCGCGCCCTAACCCCCCGCCCCCTCTGTACGTCCTCTACTTCACCAGCTTCCAGTCCTGCGAACCGTCCGTCGTAGCGTTCTGCAGGGTCAACGGAGCCCCGGCGCTCGCGCCCGTCAAGTACACGTTCGGGTTCTTGAGCGACTGGAGCTTGTAGAAGCCGTCGTCCGTCTTGACCAGGTTCCAGCTGCCCGTGGCGCTGTTGTCGACCCACTGGCCGATGCGCTGGCCGACCGTCGCGTTGCCGGTCCAGATGGACGCCGCGCGACCGCCGGACCTGTTCAGCAGGGTCGTACCGCCGTTCGGTTCGGTCACCACGTGCCAGGACTGGGTGTCGGGGTTCGCCGCGGCTCCGGCGTCCTCCAGGACCACGTCGGGGGTGTCCGCGTTGCCGAGGTTGGCGTCGTTGGTCTTGTTGCCGGTGCCGATCACCTGGCCGGTCTTGCGGTTCAGCAGCTGGTAGTAGGTGCCGGCCGAGTCGCCGAGGTCGACCTCCGCGTAGGCGATCGTGGAGGTGCCCTGGTTGTTGAGGATCGCGACACGTCCGGTGCTGTCGACGTACTGCAGGTTGCGGCTGTAGCCGGCCGGCGAGGTCGTCTGGTACTCCGTCCACACCCCGTCGCTGCGCCCGCTCTCGTTGACCCAGACGTCACCGCTGTTCGAGGCGTTGTACACCAGGCGTCCGTCGGGGATCCGGACGATGACCGGGCTGCCGCCGCCCGAGAGCGGCCGGGAACCGGAGACGACCGGCAGCGAGCCGACGGACATGCCGGTCTGGGACCCGCGGAAGAACTTCAGCGGGCTGTCGGCGATCACGTACCGGGTGTTGGCCCCGCCGCCCCAGTACTCGAACGTGAGCAGCCACCTGCCGTCCGACGTGGCGACGACGTTGGTCATGCCCGGCCGCCCGCCCCCGATCTCCGTCTTGCCGCCGCCCATGTCCTGCTTGGACCCGGCGACGTCGACGACCGGGGCGCTCCACGTGGCGGCACTGCCGTCCCACGTCCGGTGGGCGAGGATCTGGCCGTGCGAGTCGGTTGCCGTGTCGTTGGCGGGGTCCAGGGTCGGGACGCCGGTGACCGGGTCGAAGCCGGTGTAGTCGTTCTCGTCGGAGTAGTAGCAGACCAGTTTGCCGTCGTAGACCATCAGGTACGGCTCCCAGAGGGGGTCCACCTGCCGGTTCGTGTTCGCCGCCGCGATGTTCTGGCCGACCGCGCCCGCGCTCCCGCCCTGCCAGCCGCCGGTCGCGATGACGTTGACGACCTTCCAGCTCCTGCCGTCGTCGGTGCTCGAGTACAGGGCGATCGCCAGGTCCTTGCGGTCACCGTCGTTGTTCGGCGTCCAGTTGGGGTCGGCCGCCTTGTGCTCCTTGTAGTAGTAGTCGTCCCCCGACACGACACTGGCCAGCAGCAGGGTGCCCTTCTTGAGCGCACCGACCTTCTGCGGAAGGACGTAGAGATACGGGTTGGTCCAGTTGCTCGTGTACCGGGCGTACTTGGGGTCCGTGGAGAGGTACGCGGGAGCCTTGACCTCGGACAGCGGCTGCCAGCTCGTTCCGGCGTCGTCGCTCTTGTAGACCGGGAGGGTCTGTCCGTCGGCGCTTCCCGACGTCGTCACGACGGTGGACTTCTCGAACGAGGCGACCAGCCGCCCGCCCGGCAGCTCCGCCGACTTCGGGTAGACCGCGCAGTTGCCCCGGCCCTTCAGACACGGCTCGTTGCCGAGCTGGTAGAGGATTCCGCCGGTCGGGTTGTAGGCCTGGGCGGTCGCCATCGGTACCGCCAGCAGCGCGGCTGCCGCGACGAACGTACCCAGCGCCTTGGTCAACTTTCGTCTACTCTGCCTGATCGGCATTGCCCCTCCGGTCGCTCTGTTCCAAGTCCACTCTTGACTGCGTAGTCAGGCCGGAGTCTGTGGCCCGGATCGAGCCGGCGTCAATACTCGTGTCGCTGCTGTTTCCTGCGGGTTACCGGGAATTACGGTGGCGATTGACGATTTCCAGGCCTGACCCGCACACTGATTCCGACGGTTTTCTGACAGCGCAGTCTTGAGAAAAGGGAGCACCGGTGGCCGGTACCCACGGTCGTGACGGCGTCTCGCGGCCGGCCGCGACGAGTTCCGATGTGGCGCGTCTCGCCGGTGTCTCCCAGAAGACGGTCTCGCGGGTCGTGAACAATGAGCCGTACGTCCGTGAGGAGCTGCGCACGCGCGTCCTGCGGGCGGCGCAGCAGCTCGGGTACCGCCCCAACGGCGCGGCGCGCAGCCTCACTTCGGGGCGCAGCCGGCGGCTCGGGGTCATCTCGCTGGGCGCCCGCCTCTACGGCCCCACGACCATGCTCGTCGCCATAGAGCGCTCGGCGCGGCGGCTCGGCTACTCGGTCAGCGTCGCCCACACCACCGAGGACGACGAACACAGCACCGCCGAGGCCATCGACAGCCTCCTCGAACAGGGCGTCGACGGCATCGTGCTGTCGGAGGCGATCGACGAGGGCAGCCCGGTCAAGGTCTGGCTGGACGTCCCGATCCTCACCATCGGGCGGTTCCCCGGGCTGGTCGCGGCGCGGCGCATCCGCTCGGCGGAGAAGTCGGACCGCAGTGGGTATGTGGCGACGCGGCACCTCGTCGACCTGGGGCACACCGAGATCCGGCACGTCTCGGGGCCGGGCCAGTGGTGGGCGTCCCGCGACCGCGCGGACGGCTGGCGCTCGGCGCTGACGGAGGCGGGCCTGCCCGTGGTCGAGCCCGTCGAGGGCGACTGGTCCTGCGCGAGCGGCTACGAGGCGGGGCTGCGACTGGCGGACGACGACGCGATGACCGCCGTGTTCGTCGCGAACGACGACATGGCGATCGGCCTGGTCAGGGCGTTGCACGAGCGGGGGCGGCGGGTGCCGGACGAGGTGAGCGTGGTGGGGATGGACGACATCCCGGCCGCCCGATTCCAGCGGCCCGCGCTGACGACTGTGGCGCAGGATTTCGACGCGGTGGCGACGGAGGGGGTGGGGTTGCTGGTGGAGGAGATCGCGAACCCGGGGTCCGCGGAGCGGGTGTTGCGCGAGGTGGATCCGCCTTTGGTGGTGCGGGAGTCCAGCGGACGGCCACGGTAGCGGGCTCGGGTGGGCTTAGGTTGTCGGTTCGCTGCTGCGGCGTCGTGGCTGGTCGCGCAGTTCCCCGCGCCCCTTTGGGGGCGCTCGTACTCAGGCGAGTTGTTGCCTTGGCGGTGCTGATGCCAGGCGTAGGCCCAGTTCTACGAGGGTCCAGCCGACGCGGGTGCGCAGGTCCCGTGCCGGGGGCTTGGCCGTGGCGGCGAGGCGGTGGGCGTCGGCCTCGGCGCGGAGGTCGGCGGCGCGGAGGTGGTGGAGGGCGAGGTAGGGCTCGGGGCTGCTCATCGGGCGCGGCCTCTCAGGTCGTGTGGGTCGGGAAGACATGGGTGTGGACGCGTACCGTCTCGGCCTCCGGGGTGCCGTCGGCCGGGGCCTGGGCGCGGTAGCTGTCGACGAGTTCGTGCATCCGGTGGATCAGTTCGAGGGCGCTCTCGGGTGTCAGCCGCAGCGTCATGTCACTCAGGTCCGACGAGCGCTGCCACGCCTCTGACCAGTCGTTCGGATTGCCGAGCCAGGTCGAGATCTCCCGGGTGTGGCTGTTCGCGACCTCGTGGATGAACAGGTCGGCGGCGCCACGGACAGCGGGGTCGGGGTCCTTGAACAGGGCGTCGTCGAACTGCACGCCCTCATGGACCGACCGCCACCAGCGCTCCCGCCCCTTGCCGTGCTCGGGCGCGTCCTCGACGAAGCCGTGGGCGGCGAGCTGGCGCAGGTGGTAGCTGGTCGCCCCGCTGGACTCGCCCAGTTTCGCGGCCAGTTGGGAGGCGGTGGCGGGTCCGCCGCGCCGCAGCGCGGTCAGGAGCTGCATCCGCAGGGGATGGGCGAGGCCGCGGAGTGAGCGGGCGTCGAGTACGTGAGGTACGAATTCTTCGGGCTGCTCCGGCATGAACACAAAGGTAGCTTTGCAAAGAAGTCGATGCAAGGGTTTCTTTGCAACTAGTCCTTCGCAAGCCCTACTTCACGAACCCCTCCGCCCGCATCCAGTCCAGCGCCACCTGATGCGGATCCTCCCCCTCCACATCCACCTTGGCGTTCAGCTCCCGCGCCACCGTGTTCGTCAGCCTCGCCGTCACCGGGTCGAGGATCTTGCTGATCGCCGGCCACTTCCTCAGCGTCTTCGAGTTGATCTCGGGGGCCGCGTTGTAGTTGGGGAAGAACTTGCGGTCGTCCGCCATCACCGTGAGGTCCATCGACTTGATGCGGCCGTCCGTCGTGAAGACCTCCCCGTACACGCAACTCCCCTTCGCCGCCTGCGTGTAGATGATCCCGGTGTCCATCTGCGTGATGTTCCCGGCGGGCAGGCTCATGCCGTACGCCTTCTCCATGCCCGGCAGTCCGTCCGCGCGGTTGGCGAACTCGCCCTCCACGCACAGCGTGACCGCCTTCGGCCGGGTCGCCGCCAGTTCGGCCACCGCCGACAGCGTCTTCGTGCCGTACTTACGGAAGTTGGCCTGGTTCATCGCCAGGGCGTAGGTGTTGTTCAGGGCCGACGGGGACAGCCACGTCAGGCCGTTGCCCAGGTCCGCGTCCCGTACCGCCTTCCACTGCGTGTGCGGGTCGGCGATCGGTTCGCTGTTGCCCTGGTACGTGATCCACGCGGTGCCCGTGTACTCGTACATGCCGTCCGCGTCGCCCTTCTTCACCGCCTCGCGCGCCCCGAACGAACCCTGGATGCCCGTCCGGTCGAGCACGTCCGCGCCCGCCGCCTCGAAGGCGATGCCCATCATCGCGCCGAGGATCAGGTTCTCCGTGAACGACTTCGACGTCACCGTCAGATCGGCGCCCTTCAACGGCTTCCCCCTGCCGATCGTGCCCGGTTCGACGTCGTCGACCATCGGGGAGCCGCTGGTCAGACCGCAGGCCGACGCCAGTGCCGCGAGGAGCAGCACCCCGGTCGCCGTGACCCGCCCGCGCCGCCTCATGTCCCCGTCTCCAACCCCCGTGGCCGCAGCAGCAGTTCGGCCAGCGAGGCCAGCCAGTCCACCAGCAGGGCCAGTACGACGGTCAGGATCGAGCCCAGCATCAGCACCGGCATCCGCTGGTTGGTGATGCCGGTCGTGATCAGCACGCCCAGTCCACCGCCCCCGCCGAACGCGGCCAGCGTCGCCGTGCCCACGTTCAGGACGAGTGCCGTACGCACGCCCGCGAGGATCAGCGGTACGGCCAAGGGGAGTTCGACTCTGGTCAGCACCCCGAGCGAGGACATGCCGATGCCCCGGCCGGCCTCCAGGAGCGTCGGGTCGTTGGCCTTCAGGCCGGCGATCGTGTTGGAGAGGACGGGCAGCACCGCGTATGCCACGATGCCGATCAGCGCCGCCTTCCGGCCGATGCCCAGCCAGATCACCAGCAGCGCCAACAGGCCGATCGCTGGCGTTGCTTGACCCATGTTGGCGACCGCCATCGCCACCGGCGTCGCCCGGCGGAACGCCCCGCGCGTGAGCAGGATGCCCAGCGGGATCGCGATGACCAGCACGAAGAACGTGGAGATCGCCGTGAGTTCGACGTGCTGCCAAAGGGCCTTCGACACCTGGCCGTTGGACAGCGCGTTCTCGGAGATCGCGTCCAGGTCGGCCTGCCGGAACCACAGCCAGGTCGCGAGCAGGACGAGGACCAGGACCCCGGGCAGGATCGTCAGCTTCTGCCAACTCAGCCGGGCCGTGCGGGACTTCAGGGATGGGGGAGGGGGTGTAGGAGTTCCGCCGAGACCCGGGCCCGACACCGCCTCCGTACCGTCGCCCGCGCCTCCCTCACTGCCCTCACCGCCCTCGCCCTCTTCCTCCGTCTCGGAGGCGGTCGCCGGAGTGGTCACGCCCTTGCCTCCCCTCGTTCGCCGTCCCCCTCCTGCTCGGCGTGCGTCAGCTCCGTCCGCGCCGACTCCAGGTCGTGCTGCGCCTCCACCGCCTCCAGCCGGTCCGCCTCCAGGAGTTCGTGCACGGAGTTCATCAGCGTCTCCATGTCGACGACCCCCTCGTACTCGCCCCGCCGCCCGGTCACCGCGACCCGGCCCGCGTTGTCCGTCAGCACCGCCTCCAGCGCGTCCCGCAGGGTCGCGTCCCGGGTCACCGTGTCCGACACCAGCGTCCCGGCGCGCGCCAGCGAACCCCTCGCCCGCATCAGGTCGCCCCGCCGCAGCCACTTGTACGGGCGGCGCCGCTTGTCGAGCAGCAGGATCTCGTTCGTCCCGCTGGACCGGAGCTTGTTGAAGATCTCCTGGAGCGGGTCGTCGACGGCCACCGTCGGGTAGTCGGTGATCTCCACGTTCCGTACGCGGGTGAGGTTCAGCCGCTTCAACGCCGCCCCCGCGCCCACGAAACCGGACACGAAGTCGTCCGCCGGGTTGGTCAGGATCGCCTCGGGGGTGTCGAACTGGGCGATGTGCGAGCGCTCGCGCAGCACCGCGATCCGGTCGCCCAGTTTGATCGCCTCGTCGAAGTCGTGCGTCACGAAGACGATCGTCTTGTGCAACTCGTGCTGGAGCCGGATCAGTTCGTCCTGGAGGTGGTCCCGGGTGATCGGGTCGACCGCGCCGAACGGCTCGTCCATCAGCAGGACCGGCGGATCGGCCGCCAACGCCCTTGCCACACCCACCCGTTGCTGCTGACCGCCGGACAGCTGACGCGGATAGCGGTCGTGGAACTCGCCGGGGTCGAGACCGACCAGGTCGAGCATCTCCTCCACCCGCGCCTTGATCCGGGACGCCGGCCAGCCCGTCATCCTCGGCACGAGCGCGATGTTCTGGGCGACCGTCATGTGCGGGAAGAGCCCGGACGACTGGATCGCGTACCCGATCCGGCGGCGCAGCTTCACCGGGTCCATGTCGGTGACGTCCTCGCCGCCGATGCGGATCCGGCCGCCGGTCGGCTCGATCAGCCGGTTGATCATCTTGAGCGTCGTGGACTTCCCGCAGCCCGACGGGCCCACGAAGATGACCGTCTCGCCCGCCTTGATCTCCATCGAGACGTTGTCGACGGCGGGCCGGGGGCTGCCCGGATACCGCTTGGTCAGCCCCTCCAGCTCGATGGTCGCGCCCGCGGACGTGGTCTCAGACACGGATCCCCCTCGGAATGGTCAGGCGCCCGACCAGCACATACGCCGCGTCGAACAGCAGCGCGAGCACGATGATCCCCAGCGTGCCCGCGAGGACCTGGTTCAGCGCGTTCTTGCTGCCCAGCGAGGCGATGCCCCGGAAGATCTCGTTGCCGAGCCCCGGCCCTGACGCGTACGCGGCGATGGCCGCGATGCCCATCAGCATCTGCGTCGAGACCCGGATGCCGGTCAGGATCGGCGGCCAGGCCAGCGGCAGCTCCACCCTGGCCAGCTGCGCCACCCGGGACATCCCGATGCCCCGCGCCGCGTCGACGAGCGACGGGTCGACGCCCCGCAGGCCCACGATCGCGTTGCGCACGATCGGGAGGAGGCCGTAGAGGGTGAGCGCGATGACCGTCGGCGGCACGCCCAGGCCGACGACCGGGATCAGCAGGCCGATCATCGCGAGCGAGGGGATCGTCAGGATCGTCGACGTCGCCGTGGTCGCGAGGTTGCCCGCCCACTCGCTCCGGTAGGTGACGACCCCGAGCGCGACCCCGACGACCGTCGCCACGACCATGCACTGGAACACGGCACTGGCGTGCTGGAACGCGTCCGTGAGGAGCTGCTGATGGCGGTTTCCGAGGTACTCCCAGAAGCTCACCGCCCGCACCTTCCCGTCGGTTCAGTCGATTCGGTCGCTGTCCTCCAGGGCCGCCTGCTCCACCAGCGGGATGATCCGCAGCGGAACGGGGTTCTCCATGACGATCGCCGTGGCGGCCCGGTCGATGCCATCAAAACCGACGACCCGGTCGATCACCCGCTGGAGATCGGCGTTCGAACGGGCCACCAGCCGGCACAGCATGTCCCCGCTGCCGGTGGTCGTGTGCAGCTCAAGCACCTCCGGTACGGACGCCAAGTGGGCCCGTACGTCCGGCCCTTGGCCCTGCCGGATCTGCAGCGTCGCGAAGGCGGTGACCGGGTAGCCGAGGGCCGCCGGGTCCACCTGCGGCCCGAAACCCCGGATGACGCCATTCGACTGAAGCCGGTCCAGCCGCGCCTGCGCCGTCCCGCGCGCCACACCCAGCCGCCGGGACATCTCCAGCACACCGATCCGCGGCTCCCGCGCGAGCAGCACGATGATCCGTCCGTCCAGCTCGTCGATCGTCACGGCGGCCCCCAGTTCGCATGGTCATGATGTACAGAAAGCCCGGCTCTACGGGTCTACAGCTGAGCAGAATGTCCAGTGGCAGCGCAAACTGTTGCGCATCTTGCGAGCCCGGGGCGACGCTTCAGCCATGACGCAGACCACACACCACACTCCCGACACCGCCCGGCAGGCAGACCCCTTCCCGGTCAAGGGAATGGACGCGGTCGTCTTCGCCGTGGGCAACGCCAAACAGGCGGCGCACTACTACTCCACGGCCTTCGGCATGCGGCTCGTCGCCTACTCCGGACCGGAGACGGGCAGCCGCGAGACGGCGTCGTACGTCCTGGAGAACGGCTCCGCCCGGTTCGTGTTCACCTCGGTCGTCAAACCCGCCACCCCCTGGGGCCACTTCCTGTCCGGCCATGTGGCCGAGCACGGCGACGGCGTCGTCGACCTCGCCATCGAGGTCCCGGACGCCCGCGCCGCGTACGAGTACGCCGTCGGCCACGGCGCCCGCTCCCTGGCCGAGCCGTACGAGCTGAAGGACGAGCACGGCACCGTCGTACTCGCCGCGATCGCCACCTACGGCCAGACTCGCCACACCCTCGTCGACCGGTCGGGCTACGACGGCCCGTACCTCCCGGGGTACGCAGCCGCCGCCCCACTCGTCGAACCGCCCGCCCGGCGCACCTTCCAGGCCATCGACCACTGCGTGGGCAACGTCGAACTCGGCCACATGAACGAATGGGTCGGCTTCTACAACAGGGTCATGGGCTTCACGAACATGAAGGAGTTCGTGGGCGACGACATCGCCACCGAGTACAGCGCGCTGATGTCGAAGGTCGTCGCCGACGGGACCCTGAAGGTCAAGTTCCCGATCAACGAGCCCGCGATCGCCAAGAAGAAGTCCCAGATCGACGAGTACCTGGAGTTCTACGGCGGCGCGGGCGTCCAGCACATCGCGCTCAACTCCAGCGACATCGTCGAGACGGTACGGACCATGCGGGCGGCGGGAGTTCAGTTCCTGGACACGCCCGACTCCTACTACGACACCCTGGGGGAGTGGGTCGGCGACACCCGTGTCCCCGTCGACACCCTCCGCGAGCTGAAGATCCTCGCCGACCGCGACGAGGACGGCTATCTGCTCCAGATCTTCACCAAGCCGGTCCAGGACCGGCCGACGGTCTTCTTCGAGATCATCGAACGGCACGGCTCGATGGGCTTCGGCAAGGGCAACTTCAAGGCCCTCTTCGAGGCGATCGAACGGGAGCAGGACCGGCGCGGAAACCTGTGACCAGTCCAGTGCCAGCGGTCAGTTGGGCGGGCCCGCCACCGGCTCGCCCAGCGCCGCCAGCGCCTCCTGCGCCGCCGGGACCCCTGCGGGCGAGAAGTACGGGTTGATCCGCAGCGCCTCCGCCAGATGCCGGCGCGCGGGCCCGCCCATCCTCAACTCCCGCTCGATCATGCCCCGGTGGTACGCGTACAGCGCGCTGCGCACCTCACCGCCGTGCTCCTGGTCGGTCGCCCGCCGCGCCCAGGGGAGCGCCAACTCGCCGTGCCCCGACCGGTGCAGCGCCCAGCCCAGCGCGTCCGCGACATCGAGCCCGGGCTGCCGGGCCCACTCCGCCCGCAGCCGTCGTACCGCCGACTCCGCGTCGCCGTGGTCCGCCTCGAACCGGCCGAGCAGCAACTCGCCGTCCACGCCTGCGGCTTGCTCCTTGGCGACCCGGTCCCGCAGTACGGCGTACTGCGCGCGCGCCTCCTCCGGGCGGCCCAGGGACTCGTACAACTCGCCCAGCTCCAGGGCGTACTGGGGAGAGGGCTGCCCGGACAGGGCCGCCCGGTAGGAGTCGACGGCCTTCTCCGTGTGCCCCAGCGCGGCCAGCGCCCGGCCCTGGCCCGCCCGGGCCGACCACAGTTCGGGGTCGAGACGCAGCGCGGTCTCGAAGTGGGCCAGTGCGGCGGCCGGTTCGCCGCGCTCCCAGGCCAACTCGCCCGCCCGGTACTGCCATTCGGCCTCCTCCGCCGGGGTCGTCGCCCGGGCCGCCGCGTCCGCGAGCGCCGCCTGCGCGTCCTCGCGGCGGCCCTGGTCCCGGTAGACGCCCGCCGTCCGCGCCATGACCGCCGGTACCGTCGCCCCGGCCCGCAGGCCCTGCAGCCGCTCCAGCGTCCGCCGTACCGCCTTGTAGTCGCCGAGGCCGGTGTACGCGTCGAGCAGCGGCGGGTACGACAGCCAGCGCGTCGGCGCCTGGCGTACCGCCGCCTCGCCCCACTTCCGCGCGGCCGGGAAGTCGCGGCGCGCGTTCGCCAGGGCGGCCAGCGCGCCGAGGGCCTCCGCGTTGCCGCCCGGGCGCACCCGTACCGACGTACGCAGTGCCCGTTCGGCCCTCGGGAAGTCGGCGGCGTCGGAGGTCCGCCGGCCGCGCTCCACGTACGCCGAACCGAGCTGCGCCCAGGCCTGCCCGTCACGCGCATGGGCGCGTACGAACGCCTCACGGTCGCCGATGAGCGCCGTCAGGTCGGGCAGCGCGGCCGGTGCGCCGCCGGTCACCGCCTGTTCCGCGCGGGCCGCCGGGCCGGGCACCGGTGGGGCGGCGGGCCCGCCGGAGGGCAGCAGCATCAGGGCGCCGCCGAGTACCGCACACCCCGCGAGTGCGGCGATCAACGGGCGCGGAAGGACACGACCACGGGCATGACCACGGACCCGACCACGGGCTCTCTCCATCACCATGGCGCTCACTGTGCGTCAATAGGACGACCGGATTCCCGTACCGAAAGCGCCTCGCGGACGGGGTTCACACCGATGGCCCCGGGTGCGACGCTGTGATCATGAGCCGTATCCAAGCCGCACCCGACGAAGCCCAGGGCAACCTCACGGACCGGCTGCTCACGGAGCTGCCGGCCGAGGCGGTGCTCACCGATCCGGACGTCACGGCCGCCTACGCCAACGACATGGCGAGCTTCTGCGAGGCGGGCACCCCGGCGGTCGTGGTGCTGCCGCGCACGGTCGAACAGGTGCAGCACGTGATGCGGGTCGCGACCGAACTGCGCGTCCCGGTCGTCCCGCAGGGCGCCCGCACGGGGCTGTCGGGCGCGGCCAACGCGTCCGAGGGCTGCATCGTGCTGTCGCTGGTGAAGATGGACCGCATCCTGGAGATCAACCCCGTCGACCGCATCGCCGTCGTCGAGCCCGGCGTCATCAACGCGACGCTGTCCCGCGCGGTCAACGAACACGGTCTGTACTACCCGCCGGACCCCTCCAGCTGGGAGATGTGCACGATCGGCGGCAACATCGGCACCGCGTCGGGCGGGCTGTGCTGCGTGAAGTACGGGGTCACGGCCGAGTACGTACTCGGGCTGGACGTCGTGCTCGCCGACGGGCGGCTGATGTCCACCGGGCGGCGGACCACGAAGGGTGTCGCCGGGTACGACCTCACCCGCCTCTTCGTGGGCTCGGAGGGCTCGCTGGGCATCGTCGTACGGGCGGTGCTGGCGCTGAAGCCGCAGCCGCCCCGACAGCTGGTGCTGGCCGCCGAGTTCGGGTCGGCGGCGGCTGCCTGTGACGCCGTGTGCCGGATCATGGCGGGCGGTCATGTCCCGTCCCTCCTCGAACTGATGGACCGTACGACCGTCAAGGCGGTCAACGACCTGGCGAACATGGGTCTCCCGGAGTCGACGGAGGCGCTGCTGCTCTGCGCCTTCGACACCCTCGACCCCGCCGCCGACCTGGCCGCGGTCGGCGCCCTGTGCGAGGCGGCCGGGGCGACCGAGGTGGTGCCCGCCGACGACGCCGCCGAGTCCGAACTGCTCCTCCAGGCACGGAGGTTGTGCCTGGTCGCGCTCGAAGCGGTCAAGGGCACGACGATGATCGACGACGTGTGCGTGCCCCGGTCGCGGCTCGCCGAGCTGCTGGAGGGGGTCGAGCGCATCGCCGAGAAGTACCAGCTGACCATCGGGGTGTGCGCGCACGCGGGCGACGGCAACACCCACCCCACGGTCTGCTTCGACGCCCAGGACGCCGACGAGTCCCGGCGGGCCCGCGAGTCCTTCGACGAGATCATGGCGCTCGGTCTGGAACTGGGCGGCACGATCACCGGGGAGCACGGCGTCGGCATCCTGAAGAAGGAGTGGCTGGCGCGGGAGTTGGGGCCGGTGGGCGTGGAGATGCAGCGGGCGGTGAAGGCGACCTTCGACCCGCTGGGCATCCTGAACCCCGGCAAGCTCTTCTGAGCCGGTCCTTGGTGTCATTCGCCGTCCTGCGACTCGTCGCTCGGCCACGGGTCGCGCAGCCAGAGGTCGTCGGCCGGGGTGGGTGCGAGCAGCTCGGCGAGGCCGTCGTCGATTCCGAGCTGCTCGGCCTCAGAGCCCGGGGGGACCGCCCGGAGGGTGCGCTCCAGCCATGCGGACACCTGGGCGGCGGGCGCCTCCAGGAGGGCGTCGCCGTCGGGCGAACTCAGCGCCATCAGGACGACACTGCGCCCGTCGACCTTGGTCGGCCAGACGCGCACGTCACCGTGCCCGCAGGGCCGGAACACCCCCTCGACCAGCAGCTCGCGGGCGAACGTCCAGTTCACCGGGTTCTCCGAGCTGATGTGGAAGGCGATGTGGACGGCGAAGGGGTCGTTGGTGCGGTAGGTGAGCCGGGCCGGGACGGGGATGCTCCGCTCCGGCGACAGGATGAGTTTCAGCTCCAGTTCCCGTTCCACCACGGTGTTCATGGCGTGAGTCATGCGGGCACTTCCTCTCTTCTCGTGAGCCTCTGCGGCGGGCCCGTACGAGGAGAGAGGGCGGGGAGGCGTGAGCATTACGCGGTTTCCGGAAACTTTTTTGGCGGCCTTCGACGGAGGGCCCCGGTGTCCGTAGCAGATGGTGTGCCGGAGTGTGCCCGAATGGGGGCTGTCCGACCGCACTGGCCCAGTGAAGCGTGCCCGTCTGGCTGTGTCTTCCCGGGGGATAACCCCCGGACCCCCAGCCGAAGGCCGCGTCGGTTCGTCTTGGCCCCCGTCGGCCGGTCCCGCGTCTGTAGCAGATGGTGTGCCGGAGTGTGCCCGAATGGGGGCTGTCCGACCGCACTGGCCCAGTGACGCGTGCCCGTCTGGTAGATGTGGTGCACCCCAAATGACCCCCGAGCAGATACGGGACGACGGACATGAGCGCCCCAACCCCGGCCCCCGGTGACGACAGGCCCCGTGAAGGGTTTTACCCGGACCCGTCCATTCCTGGATATGTCCGGTTCTGGAACGGCACCGCCTGGGTGCCGGGGACCAGCCGTCCGGCGGTGGCGTCCGACGGTGTGCCCAGTGCGGCGTCGGTCGCGCGGGTCGAGGAGACCGGGCCGCACTTCTTCGACGAGGACCCGCGTTCGCCCGCGCCGCGCCGGGCGACCCCGGCGGAGGCCCAGCACGGCAGCCGGCCCGAACCCGCGTCCGCCTGGGGCGCCGACCGTTCCCAGCAGTCCGGCTTCGGCGGTGACCGGGACCGCCAGGTCTCCTGGGGCTCACCGGCGCAGGCCGCCGAGGCGATGGCGGCCGACCCCCGGCTGTCGAGCGGGGACGGTACGGCGACGGCCCCGCCCGCCGACGCGGACGCCGGTGAGGTGCCCGAGTCGGGGACGTTCGTGTTCCGTCGGCCCACCCCGGGGCCGGCCGCGATCGGGGGTGCCGAGGGGGCCGTGCCCTTCCAGGCGCCGTCCCCGCGCACGGGGCGCGAGGGCGGGGCGGGCGGCGCGCAGCCGGGGAGCACGGGGTCGCCGGAGGGCGCGCAGGGCCCCGGCACGGCACCCGCTCCGGGTACCGGCAGCGGTGGCTTCGGTGCCGGGAAGGCCGCGGCTGCCCGTGCCGCCGCGGCCCAGGGCGCCAATCCCGCCCTGCTGCCCGCGGCCCCGGGCCTGCCGCAGCAGAGCCGTCCCGGCGCCGGTGCGCCCATGGCCCCCGGCGTCGGCGGCGGCCAGCCCTCCTGGGCCATGCAGGCGCCCCGCCCGGGCGGGCCCGACGAGGGCGGGGAGCAGCGCCTCGCGCCCTGGAAGCCGCCCGTCGAGGACGTGTTCCAGGCCGCCGCCCGCAGACAGGCGGCGGCCCGCCCGGCGGGCCTCGGCAAGCGGTTCGCCGCCCGGCTCGTGGACACCCTGGTCCTCGGTGCCCTCACCGCGACGGCCGCCGTGCCGCTGGGCACCATGGCCGTCGACCACATCAACGGCAAGATCGACGCGGCCAAGCTCTCCGGCGAGACCGTGACCGTATGGCTGCTCGACGGCACGACCGGGCTGTACCTGGGCATCGTGCTCGCTGTACTGCTGCTCGCCGGGGTGCTGTCCGAGGCGTGGCCCACCGCCAAGTGGGGGCGCACCCTCGGCAAGAAGCTGTTCGGCCTGGAGGTCCGGGACATCGAGGGCCACGAGCCCCCGTCCTTCGGCGCCGCCCTGCGCCGCTGGCTCGTCTACAGCCTCCCCGGACTGCTCGGCATCGGTGTCGTGGGTGTCCTGTGGTGCCTGTTCGACCGCCCGTGGCGCCAGTGCTGGCACGACAAGGCGGCGCACACCTTCGTGGCGGGCTGAGGCCGTACGGCCCGTAGGGCAGACGCGGGGCGGCCGGGTACGGCGTACGAATCACCCGATTCGGTCCCCCGGACGGCCGCTCGCCGGATGCGGAACGCGGCGGTTCGCGGTCGACTCGGGCCATGAGCAGCGAACCGCCCCCCGGCGCCGGTCAGCAGCCACCGGAAGACGACCCGTTCAGGAAGCAGCCACCGCCTCCGTCGTACGGCGCGGGCGATCCGTACGGCGGATCGGGCTCGGCCGGCGGCGGCTCGCCGTACGGCGGCGGCGCCGATACGCCCTACGGCGGTGGTGATCCCTACGGCGGGGGTGGCGCCGCCGACCCCCTCGCGGGGATGCCGCCGCTCGCCGAGAGCGGTCGGCGCGTGCTCGCCCGGATCATCGACATGATCCTCGTCGGCGTCGTCGTCTGGCTGCTCACCCTGGGCTTCCAGGTCAACGAGTACGACTTCGACAGCGACAAGGTCGAGTACGGCCGCTCGATCGGCCAGTCGCTCATCGCCGCCGTGCTCTACATCGCGTACGACACGATCCTGATGTCCAGGACCGGGCAGACCCTCGGCAAGAAGTGGCTCAAGCTGCGGGTGGCCAACCTCGACAACGGCGCCACGCCCTCCGTGCAGACCATGTTCGTGCGGTCCCTCGTGCTGTGGATCCCCTTCGCCTTCTGCTGCGCCTGCATCTGGACGGCGATCGCGGGCGGTTGGAGCTTCTTCGACAAGCCGTACAAGCAGGGGCTGCACGACAAGGCGGCCAAGACGGTGGTGGTCAGCGCGGGTTGACCGACTCCGGGCAGGACAACGGCGGTTGGGCGGGCCTGCATGTCGCAGGCCCGCCCAACCGCCGTTGGCGCGAGGGTGGTTCAGTCCTGGTGCACCGAGGAGACCTGTACCGGGACGCGCTCGCGCGGCGCCGCCGGGGCGGCCGACGAGGCGACGACCTGGGAGGCCGTCCGGGACGGCTTGGAGCGGGGCACGGTCATGGCCACGAGCAGCCCCAGGGCGAGTCCCACGAGGGCGATCAGCGCGACCCCCGGGCCCGAACTCGTCTGGGACAGCAGCAGCATGGCGAGCGTCGAGAGGATCACGGTGCACGAACCGTAGGCGAGCTGTGCGGCGGTCGGACGAGGCGCGGTCGGACGAGGCATGGCAATCGAGTCCTCGTTGGATTCGGGGGTCATCGGGGGTGAGCGACGCGCGTCGGCCTGGCTTTCCACCGGACATCCGGCGTTCCGCCGACCGACTCTAATCGCGTGCATGCCCGAGTGGAACGCGCAGTAAGCGTGACCTAACACACGGCTCCGGAGCACAGGGGGCGCACGGAGTCATGACGTCCAGCAAGTGGACGCGCCCGCGCGCCGGTAATGCATTTGACCTGTCCAAGTCAAGATCTGTCTTTTCTTCTGAAACTCTAGTCAAATTGCGTCACTTGACTACACGCGTATACCGCCCGCGGACTGCTTCCGAACCAGGAATCCCCCCATCCGCGGCTGACGGACGCGGGGGAGGACCCTCAAGTGACCAGCAGACCCTGGACGTTCAGAACGGCCGCCGTAGGCGTAGCACTCGCCACGGCCGCCGCCACCCTCTCCACCTTCGCCATCGCGCAGGCGGACTCGGGTACCAAGGCCGCCCCGGCCGCCGACCGGCACGACCCGGCGGAGCACCAGCACGCCGAGCACGACCTCGACGGCCCGCTCAGCAAGACCCAGGAGGCCCAGCGCGAGGAAGCCCTCAACCAGGTCATCTCCGGTGAGTCGACGGCCAAGAACCGGGGCGGTTCGCAGGTCGTCCAGCTCAAGAGCGGCAAGGGCAAGGGCAAGTACGTCGAACTGGGCCGGGAGAAGACCGACAAGATCTTCACCATCCTGGTCGAGTTCGGCGACCAGATAGACAGCCGCTACGGCGGCACGGCCGGCCCGCTCCACAACGAGATAGCCGAGCCGGACCGCACCCAGGACAACAGCACGGCCTGGCAGGCGGACTACAACACCGAGCACTTCCAGCAGCTCTACTTCGGCACCGGCAAGAACGTCGAGTCGATGAAGAAGTACTACGAGAAGCAGTCCTCGGGCCGCTACTCGGTCGAGGGCACGGTCTCGGACTGGGTCAAGGTCCCCTACAACGAGGCCCGTTACGGCTCCAACCTGGCCAACGACGGTGCCTGGTACGCCGTTCAGGACGGGGTCACCGCATGGGTCGCGGCGCAGGAGGCAGCAGGCGCGACCGACGCGGAGATCAAGGCGCAGCTGGCCGGGTACGACCAGTGGGACCGCTACGACTTCGACGCCGACGGCAACTTCAACGAACCCGACGGCTACATCGACCACTTCCAGATCGTGCACGCCGGTGAGGACGAGTCCGCGGGCGGCGGCGCACAGGGCGAGGACGCCATCTGGGCGCACCGCTGGTACGCGTTCGGCACCGACGCCGGCGCGACCGGGCCCTCCGGCAACCTGCTCGGCGGCGCGCAGATCGGCGACACCGGCATCTGGGTCGGCGACTACACCATCCAGCCCGAGAACGGCGGACTCGGCGTCTTCGCCCACGAGTTCGGCCACGACCTCGGTCTGCCGGACCACTACGACACCACCAACACCGGTGAGAACTCGACCGGGTTCTGGACCCTGATGTCGTCCGGCTCCTGGCTCGGCACCGGCGGCGACAACATCGGCAACCTGCCCGGTGACATGACCGCCTGGGACAAGCTCCAGCTGGGCTGGCTCGACTACGACACGGCGAAGGCCGGGAAGAAGTCCAGCCACAAGCTGGGCGTCGCCGAGTACAACACCAAGAACGCGCAGGCGCTCGTCGTCGAACTGCCCGAGAAGACGGTCACCACCGAGGTCGTCGCCCCGGCGCAGGGTGCGACCCAGTGGTGGAGCGGCAGCGACAACAACCTCTCCAACACGCTGGCCCGTTCGGTCGACCTCACCGGCAAGTCCTCGGCCACTCTGACCCTGGACGGCTGGTACGACATCGAGGCCGACTACGACTACCTCTACACCGAGGTCTCCACGGACGCCGGCGCCACCTGGACGGCGATCGACGGCACGGTCGACGGCGCGGCGATCCCGCGCGACGGCAGCGGCAAGCCGGCGCTCACCGGCACGGTGGACGCGTACAAGAAGCTGTCGTACCCCCTGGACGCCTACGCGGGCCAGAAGTTCACCCTGCGCTTCCGCTACACCTCGGACGGGGGCGTCTCCCAGAAGGGCTTCGCGGCCGACGAGATCACGCTCACCGCGGACGGCGCGACGGTCTTCTCGGACAACGCGGAGAGCGCGGACGCGGCCTGGACGACGAAGGGCTTCTCGCGCATCGGCGCGGGCATCACGGACGAGTACGCGCAGTACTACATCGCCGAGAACCGCCAGTACGTGTCGTACGACAAGACCCTCAAGGTCGGCCCGTACAACTTCGGCTTCTCGGCGACCCGTCCGTCCTGGGTCGAGCACTTCCCGTACCAGAACGGCCTGTTGATCTGGAAGTGGGACACCTCGCAGCAGGACAACAACGTCACCGCGCACCCCGGTCTCGGCAAGATCCTCCCGGTGGACGCGCACCCGACCCCGCTGAAGTGGGCGGACGGCACGCTGATGCGCAGCCGTATCCAGTCCTACGACTCCCCGTTCAGCCTGTACCGCACGGACGCGCTGCGCCTCCACAAGGCGGACGTGCTGACGAAGGTCGCCTCGCAGAAGGGCGTGTCGACCTTCAACGACCACACCTCCACGTACTACGACGCGGCGACCCCGCTGGCGGGTGTGAACATCACTGACACCAACACCAAGATCAAGATCGTCAAGGAGGCCAAGGACGGCTCCACGATCTCGCTCCAGGTGGGCCCCGCGGTGAAGTAATCCACATAACCGCAGCTCAGAGCATGATCGGCCGTGACCCCCTGGCGGGTCGCGGCCGATCGTGTTTAGGTGCGTCCTGTGGTTTTCTTATTGACATCGATCCGACACCGAGTCCCACGGGGGGTGTGACCGCATGGCCGCAGGAGGTTTCTGCAGACTGCCGAGTGGCAGCGTGGTGGTGGCGCTGAACCTGCCCAGCCCCAGCGCGCCGACCGTCGCGGTGGGCCCGTCCGACGTACGCGTCCTGGTCCTGGCCCAGAACCGCGCACGGGCGCTGACGCGGCTGCGGAACCTGGGCCTGCGAGCGGTCTACCTCCGGGGCAACGCGGCCCCGCCGACCCCGGACGAGATCACGGCGGTCCTCCACCACCCCGACGGCCTGATATGGCGCACGGCGCCGGACAACAGCGTGCTGTCACCGTCGGCCCTGGAGCGAACGGAACTGTGGCACCCGATCCGCTCACTGCTGCGACGTCCGGCGGCACGGGCGTGACATCGACTGAGCCCGGACCTTGATTTCCCTCGCCCCCGCCGCCCCTACCCGTCCCATCCCGGGGGGGGGCCGCCCCCCCCCCCCCCCCCAGGCGCGAGCGACGGACCGGCGGGGAGGGGGGGGGCGGGGGGGGGGGGGG
>NZ_PJME01000046.1 GCF_002954775.1 Streptomyces geranii | reverse complement strand
CACGGGCGCAGGCTGCCCGGACAGGGTGCTCTCGACAGGTTCCACGGTCTCCAACTCCACGGCGGTGTCAGTCACTTGACGCCTCTCCCATGATCGTCGGATCCGCCGTTAGATTTACACTCCCACAGCAGCCCCAAGACCGAGCTTTGAGGTACCGGGCCGGGTGATCCCGACTGGCGCGGCGCATGAACGCAGGGCTTCCTGGTGGCTCGTGGACGTCGAGGTCCGCGGCATCGGGAGGCCCTGCTGCTCGTCGCACGCCCCGGGGTCCTTCACGGCGGTCGCTGGCTGTTCCATATGCACTGTGCTGGTCTGCCGGATGTCCGGTACCAAGTTCCGGAGTCCGGAGGGTTCTGCGACTCCGGTCTTCACCGGACCGGGTGAGTTCGGTATGGCGGTCGTCGGTGAGGATTGTGGTTGTGGCTTTGTGGTCAGTTTGGGGGGTGTGTCTTGCGTAACGACTACAGGAGTTTTCCGGGGTTCGAGAACGTCAGCCTGGAGGACAGTTATGTACTGGACATTGTGGTTCGTCCTGGTGTCCTGACCCTCGAACTGGATCTGCTGCTTTTGCCCGGGCATCTCGGGTACCTGCCTCCGCTGCCGGGGGAGCGGGCCTGCTTCCGGGGAGCCAGGGTTGTTTTCTCATCGGTATGTGACCTGCATTGGGCGGGTCTGGGTGTGATCAGGCCTGCGGTCGATGCGAGTGGCAGTGCCGACTTCGGATCGGTTGACTCTTTGAGCAGTCTCGATGACGGTTACAAGATTCTTGGCGACTGGGGCGAGATCATCCTGCGGTCGGACGCGCCGTCCTTGTCCATCGATCCGGCCCCTGGCTCTTGATCCATGAGCCAGCCGATCTTGATCACCTGTCAGGCTGGGGGTGCCTGGAGGGTGATCTTGCCGGGGTATGCGCTCAGCAGCGGGTCGGTGACCGAGGTCGGAGCGTCGGTGACCGCCACCATCCGGTCACTCATCCCGTCGCAGCTGACCGCCACCCTGTATGTCTCGTCACTGTCGGGCGCGATCTGCTCGTAGGCCGCATCGGTGATCTTCTTGACCTGAGCGGCGGTGAACAGCGGGCTCTTTGCGGCGGTGGGGGCGGACCCGCACGCGGGTGCGGATCTTCTCGCTGAAAGTCTTGTCCCGGGGGATGCCGTGCTTGCTGAGGGCGTCGAGCTGGGAGTCGAGTTCTTGACTGAGGTGCGAGCAGAGGGCGTAGCCGATGCGGATGTCCGCGCTCGGCAGGTCCGGGTCGACGGCTGCGGGGACCGGGTGGCCGGGCCGCCAGGGCTTGCCGGTGTTGCGGCCCGCGGGGGTCGGCACCCTCAGCGCCTTCTTCAGCCGGGGTCTGCGGGTCGAAGCGGTGGATCTGGTAGAGGTCGACGTAGTCGGTGCCCAGCCGGGTCAGGGAGGCGTCGATCTGCTCCATCACGGCCTTGCGCGACAGGCCGGACCCGCCGGGTCCGCCGTGCATGGGGTTGAACAGCTTGGTGGCCAGGACGACGTCGTCACGCTTCGTGTATTTCTTGACCGCGCGACCCACGATCTCCTCGGAGGTGCCGAAGGCGTAGATGTTGGCGGTGTCCCAGAAGGTGATCCCGGACTCGACGGCCTGGCGGAAGATCGGCTCGGCGCCGTCGTCGTCCAGGGCCCACGGCATCTGCGAGGTGTCACCGAAGCTCATGCATCCCAGTGCGATGCGGCTGATCTTCAGGCCGGAGGTACCCAGACGGGTGTACTGCATGACGCGCTCCTCATCGTCGGCGCAGTCGGCCGACACCGGCTGCTTCATGCTCGACGCCAGGCAATCGACGGGCGCGGTGGGAGATGCTGCCGGCACCCCCCAACCGGGCGAGCGGCACGCCTGCCGCCGAGATACGGGTTGCCTGGGGTGAGGTGCTTTCCGGCCGCCCGACGGGCACAGATCACCCCCGGACCAGGCCGGCCGGACCGCGGTCAGGTGCGCGCGGCAGACCCGCAGTCCGGCATGATCGCGCGATTACGCAGCGGACGCCGCCGTGCGGGAAGGCGCTGAGGGGGGTGCTGGCAGCATCTCCCACGTCCGAAGCGGAGCTCGTAGCGTGAAGGGCATGAACAACCGCAGCGAGGTACGGGACTTTCTGATCTCACGCCGCGGGAAGGTCACCCCCGAGCAGGTGGGCCTCGTCGACCACGGCGGCACCCGTCGTGTGCCCGGTCTGCGACGCAGCGAGGTGGCCGACCTGGCAGGGGTGTCCGTGGAGTACTACACCCAGCTCGAACGCGGCAACGTGCGCGGCGCCTCCGAGAGCGTCCTGGACGCCGTGGCCCGGGCGCTGCTGCTGGACGAGGCCGAGCGGGCGCACCTGTTCGACCTGGCGCGTGCGGCCAACAGCGGCACGGCGGTACGCCGTCGCCCGGCGGTGCAGCGGGTACGTCCGGCCATCCAGGCGATCCTGGACAGCCAGTTGTCCCCGGCCTACGTCACCAACGGCCTCGGGGATGTCATGGCCACCAACGCGCTGGGCAGAGCCCTCCTGTCTCCGCTGTACGAGGACCCCGCCCGCCCGGTCAACGTCGCACGGTTCCGCTTCCTGAACCCCCGCGCGGCCGGTTACTTCCTCGACTGGGAGGCCACCGGTCGCGACGGCGTCGCCGGGCTGCGCCTCATGGCCGGCAGGAACCCCTACGACAAGGCACTCACCGATCTGATCGGCGAGCTGTGCACCCGCAGCGAGGAGTTCCGCAGCCGGTGGGCCTCGCAGGACGTCCGTATGCACCGCACGGGAGTCAAGCGGCTGCACCACCCGGTCGTCGGTGACCTCGACCTCTCCTACGAAGCCCTGGATCTGCCCGCCGATGCCGGTCTCGTGCTGATCGTCTACACCGTGGAACCCGGCTCACCCAGCCGCCAGGCCCTCGATCTGCTCGCCAGCTGGACTGCCGCACCGGACGCCGTCGAGCCCGCTCAGGAAGAACCGAGCGACCGCGGCCGGTAACACCTGACCCACACCCCCATGTGCCGGTGCGCACCCTCGCGCCGTCCAGCACCACCCCGAAAGGTTCACCATGCCCAAGATCCCCCATGTCACGCTGAACAACGGTGTCCAGATGCCGATCCTCGGCTTCGGCGTCTTCCAGGTCCCCGCCGAGGAGACCGAGCGTGTCGTCACCGACGCCCTCGCCGCCGGCTACCGCCACCTCGACACCGCCGCCGCCTACGGCAACGAAGAGGCCGTCGGCAAGGCGATCAAGGCCAGTGGCATCGCCCGCGACGAGCTGTTCGTGACCACCAAGATGTGGGTCAACGAAAAGGGCGAAGAGGGCGCCAAGGCGGCCTTCGACACGTCCCTGCGCCTGCTCGGACTGGACTATCTGGACCTGTACCTGATCCACCAGCCCTTCGGTGACTACTACAGCTCCTGGCGTGCCATGCAGGACCTGAACCGTCAGGGTCTGGTCAAGGCGATCGGCGTGTCGAACTTCTACGCCGACCGCCTCGTCGACCTGATCGACCACAACGAGATCGTCCCGGCGGTCAACCAGATCGAGACCCACCCCTACTTCCAGCGCGCCGACGACCAGGCCCTCATGACCGGGCGCGGCGTGCAGATCGAGTCCTGGGGCCCGCTGGCCGAAGGCCGCAACAACATCTTCGGCGACCCGACGCTGAGCGCCATCGGCGAGGCGCACGGCAAGTCCGTGGCCCAGGTAGTACTGCGCTGGCTGACCCAGCGCGGTGTCGTAGTGATCCCCAAGTCCTCGCGACCCGAGCGCATGGCCGAGAACCTCGCGGTCTTCGACTTCGAACTGACCGACGACGAGATGGGCCGCATCGCCAAGATGGACACCGGCGCCAGCATCGTCTTCGACCACCGCGACCCGCAGATGGTCAGCGCCATCGGCGGGCACCGCCTCGGCTGAGAACACCCTCTCCCTTTCGCCGACCGGCTCCGGGGTGTCCGTAGGCACGCCTTCGTCCGCCTCCCTGCCAGGTACGGCCAGTGGACAGCAGTCCCCGGCGCTCAAGGGCCCATCCGGCCCGGCGGCGTCTCAGCGCATGCCGGCTCATGAGCCGGCATGCATCTCAAAGGAAGGGCTGCGCAAGGTCGTGGTCGTCATCTTCGCGCTCGTCAGTGCAGTCCTGCTGGTGCTGTTCGGCGCACTCCACTGGTACGTGTGGCGTCGCCTCGTACGGGACACCACGCACAGGGGTTCACGCCTGCGGCGAGCCGGGAGCGTCGTATTCGTGGCCGGGCCCCTGCTGTCGGTGGGTGCCGTGAGCGCAGAGGGCGAAAGCGTCCCCTTCCTTGTGCAGCGGATCCTGGCCTGGCCCGGGTACCTGTGGATGGCGCTGTTCCTGTACCTGCTGCTCGCGCTGCTGGCCGGTGAGGCGGTGCGGCCTGTGCTGCGGCGGTGGCTCGCGCGTCCCCGAGCCGGTGCGGGTCCACGGCAGCGTGTTCTGACGGCGGCTCAGCCCGCGGAAGCGCCAGCGGGTGACGGCGGTGCGGAGGAACTCGTGTCGGCCGACGTGCCACTGCCGACACCAGCCCATCGCGGCGATTCCGCTGCGGAGGGAGGCACCGCCGGGTCCGTCACCGTTCTGGACCCCCCCCGCACGCACCGGAGTCCGCGCCGGCCGCCAGGCCGTCACGCCGTCTCTTCGTCTCCCGTGTCGTGGGCGGCGCCGCGGCGGCCGTCGCGGTCGGCACCGTCGGCTACGGCACGTACGGAGTCCTGCGTGGGCCGGGGGTGAAGCGCGTCACGGTGCCACTGGCCAAACTGCCGCGCGGCGCTCACGGGTTCCGGATCGCCGTGGTCAGCGACATCCACGTCGGTCCCATCCTGGGCCGTGCCTTCTCCCAACGGGTCGTCGACACTATCAACGCGACCCAGCCCGATCTGATCGCGGTCGTCGGCGACCTGGTGGACGGCAGTGTCGAGGACCTCACCCCGGCCGTCGAACCGCTCGCCCAGCTCCGGGCGCGGCACGGTACGTACTTCGTCACGGGCAACCACGAGTACATCTCCGGCGCCGAACCGTGGATCGAGAAGGTACGGGAGCTGGGACTGCGCCCACTCGAGAACGCCCGCACGGAACTGCCCGGCTTCGACCTGGCCGGCGTCAACGACGTCCAAGGTGAAGCAGAAGGCCAGGGCCCCGACTTCGGCAAGGCTCTCGGCGACCGCGACCGTACCCGCGCCGCCGTCCTCCTCGCCCACCAACCCGTCGTCATCCACGACGCCGTCCGCCACGACGTCGACCTCCAGCTTTCCGGCCACACCCACGGCGGCCAGCTCTGGCCCGGCAGCCTCCTGGCCGAACTCGCCAACCCCACCGTCGCCGGACTCGAACGCTACGGCGACACCCAGCTGTACGTGAGCCGCGGCGCCGGTGTCTGGGGCCCGCCCGTCCGCGTGGGCGCACCGTCCGACATCACGGTCGTCGAACTCGCCTCAAGGCAGGCATAGTCCCCGACCGATTCGATAAACCTGACCGCCCGGACCATCGAGACCACAGACTCCCGTCGCCAGACGAGTGTGGACATCGTCCGAAGCCCGCGGAGCTGGACCGACTCCGCTGGGCAATGCGCCAGGCGTTCATCTCAGGATCGGTCTGCCCTGACCGTTCGCCGAGACCGCCAAGACCGCCGAGACCGCCAAGTCGCGGTTGCGTTCGGGCCTGGCCGCAACTGGACCAGAGCAGCAAGGCCCGCTTCTTCGCCACCCACGGTGATGCACCGAGGGTGCTCTCAACAGACGACCACGAAGGGTGTAACCCATGCACGAACAGGACAGCACGCCGAACAGCAGTCCGGCAGACCGCGGCCGTCGCGGCTTCCTGGGCGCAGCCGCCCTCGCGGCGACCTCGCTGATGGCCGTGACGGGGGCCGCACCGGCCCAGGCACACGCGGCACCGCCGGCCACGGGCCCCGGGGCGCCGGTCCGCGGTCGTAACCAGGTGGCCGCGGCGATCACGCAGACCGGTCGCCGCAGGCTCGGCTCCCTGAAGGTCTCCGGCCTCGGCCTCGGCACCCAGACCATGCCGGGCAACCTCTACGGGCCCGTCACCAGCCGCAAGGACATGGTCACCCTGATCCGGACAGCCGTGGATCAGGGGGTGACGTTCTTCGACACCGCTGAGGCCTACGGGCCGTGGGAGTCGGAGCGGATCGTCGGCGAGGCACTCCGGCCCGTGCGCGACGCCATGGTGATCGCGTCCAAGTTCGGCTGGGACATCGACCCGGACACCGGCGCCCGCAACGGCCTCAACAGCCGCCCGGAGCACATCCGCCGAGCCGTCGACGGCATGCTCAGGCGTCTGCGGACGGACCACATCGACCTGCTCTACCAGCACCGGGTCGATCCCACCGTCCCGATCGAGGACGTCGCGGACACGGTCAAGGACCTCGTCGCCCAGGGCAAGGTCCTGCACTGGGGCCTGTCCGAACCGGGCCCGCAGACCGTCCGCCGGGCCCACGCGATCCTGCCGCTCACCGCGATCCAGAACGAGTACTCCACCCTGTGGCGCGGCCCGGAGCAGAACGTCCTGCCGCTCTGCGAGGAACTCGGCATCGGCTTCGTGTGCTGGGCGCCCCTGGGCATGGGCTTCACCACCGGCACGATGAGCCCGTACTTCCGGTTCGCGGCGGACGACCGCCGGACCGTGTTCCCCCGCAACAGCCGGGACAACCTCGCCGCCAACATGCCCCTGGTGCAACTGCTCCAGGACTGGGCCGTACGCAAGGGCGCCACGCCCGCCCAGATCGACCTTGCCTGGCTGCTCGCCCAGAAGCCGTGGATCGTGCCGATACCCAGCACCACCAGGCTGTCCCACCTCCTGGAGAACATCGGCGCGGAAGAAGTCCGCTTCAGCCACGACGAACTCCAGGAACTGAACACCGCCGTCGCGAACATCACCATCCACGGCGACCGGCTCCCCCCGGAGGCCCTCGCCATGACAGGAGTCGAAGCACCGCCCCGCTGACCGACCGGACGGGACGCATGGTCCCGGCGGTGCAACAACCACCCACGCGAAGGCTGGCTCCTCTTCCCCACGCTGAACCGGGAGGCCGCGGACGACGCCATTGCCATCGAGCAGGCGGTGCTGAGGCATCCTCACGTCCGGCACACCGAGCGGGACGTCCTTACCGGAGGACGTCCCGCGCACGCGGGTCCCCGTTCGTGGCCGCGCCTGTCACACGTGGCGGACCACGGAGTTCGTGATCCCTCCGGGATCAGAGGTGCTTGGCGTAGAAGTCCGTCAGCTTCGCGACCACCTGCGGTACGAACTCCGGCTTGTCGTAGAGGTCGATGTGTGTTGCGCCGTCGACGACGAACACCTCCTTGGGCTCCTTGGCCCGGGCGACGGCCTCCTCGCTGAAGTAGCGGGTGTCCGCCTTGGAGCCGGCGATCATCAGGAGCGGCCTCGGAGAGATCGACTCGACGTGGGCGAACGCGTCGAACGCCATCTGCTTGTCCAGGCTGGTGAAGACGTACTCGCCGGGCGCGTTCGGGTGCCGGCCGCGGGGGGTGCAGTAGTAGTCGTAACCCTCGCGGTACAGCTCCGGCGTGTCCTCGATGATGTCCTCGGCGGACTTGGGCACGAAGTTGATCATGCGGAGCGGTTCGCCCGCGGCCTCCTTGGTGCGTTGCTCGCCGATCTCCTTGAGCCGCCGGCCGCGGAACTCCTCGGAGAACAGGCCGCGCGGCACGCCCTCCCGGCGGGCCGAGCCGACGTCGAAGGCGCTGACGGTTCCGACAGCCTTGATCCGAGCCTCGGTCTGGGCCGCGTTGACGGTGTAGCCGCCGCCGGCGCAGACGCCCAGGGCGCCGATTCGGTCCGGGTCCACCTGAGGGTGGTTGCTGAGGAAGTCGACGGCGCAGCGGATGTCCTCGACACGGTCGCCGGGAACCTCGTAGAGACGCGGCTCGCCGCCGCTCTCGCCGTAGTGGGAGGCGTCGTAGGCCAGTGCGATGAAGCCCTGCTCGGCGAGCTTCTCCGCGTACAGGCCGGAGGTCTGCTCCTTCACGCCGCCGAACGGGTGGGTGGCGACGATGGCGGCGTACTTCTTGCCTTCGTCGAAGTCGGCGGGGAGGAAGAGGTTTCCCACCACCGAGTGGGTGCCGTGCGGGAAGCTGACCTTCTGCTTGGTCACGCCGTTGTGCTGAGTCGTGGAGGTCATCGGGTCAGGCCCTTCCTGTCGAGGAAGTCGGAGATCTGGTCGGCGATCCGGACGTTGTTGAGGTCCGAGAAGAGGAAGTGGGAGTTCCCGGTGATACCGATCTCCGGGAGGTGGACGAGGGTCGCGTCCCCGCCGTGGCGCTTGAGGGTGTCGACGAAGAGCCGGGCCATCGCGAGCCGGACGCGCCAGTTGTCCCGGCCGGCGATGTCGGTCGGCTCCGTCGGGATGTTGTCGCCGTAGTAGACGACGATCGGGATCTTCGTCAGTCGCCGGAACTCCTTCAGCGGTACGGACTCGCCCGCGAGGGTGCCGGCGGAGCTGGGCATCGGGTCCGGCACCTCGCCCTCCGGGAAGACGAAGCCGCTGCCCGGCTCCAGGGCGACGACCGCCTTGATGTTCCGGTTCCTCATCGTCGCGTCCCAGCCGAACCCGCCGGCGTGCGAGTGGGTGACGAGGATGCCCTCGCCGATCTCGTCGAAGAGGGCCGAGACCCCGTTGGCGAGGACCTCGCCGTCGATCGGGCCGGTGTCGGGGAGCATCGACCGGAAGAACTGCTCGCGTGTCGCCGGACCCTTCGGGAACTGCCCGCCGGGATAGGTGTCGGGCCACAGCCCGAACCGGAACTGGTTGTAGAACCACTGATCGGAGGTCGAGGCGTCGGTGGCGGTGCTCACCGTGGTCTGCCCGGCCCTGCCCCGGCGGGGCTGGTCCAGGGTGTACACGGCGAACCGGCGACGCAGGAAGATCGTCTGGAAGCCCTCGCGTCCGTCGGGCGTGGTTCCCCAGCCGGCTCCGGACTGCTTGTAGCCGTGCCACAGCACCAGCGGCAGCTTGCGGGGGCGCATCGGCTTCTGGAAGAAGACGTGGGCGTGATCGCCGTGCAGCGTCTGGCCGGCCGGGTTGGTCGGGTTCCGGGGATCGAAGGTCCCGGGACTGGTGATCACGCTCCCGCCGACCGAGAAGCTGCCCTGCTCCTGAATCGTCAGCGGTGCGAAACCGCGTCCGGCGTGTCCGTCGGAGGCCGCTGTCATGTCGTTGGTTCCGCCCTTGCTGGAGGCCTGCGCGCCGGAGGCGAATCCGACCGCCGGTGCCGCTGCGGCGGCGGTGAGCCCCATGACGATGTCTCTACGCTTCACTGGTGTTTCCTTCGAACTCGTACTCGGCTTCACTCACGTGCTCGCCCCACTCGACGTCGGGCACGGTGGGATCTCCCGTGCTCTCGGACAGGGCGAGATGCGTCATGAAGTGGTGGGCGGCGGCACCGTGCCAGTGCCATTCACCCGGAGGCGTGTGGACGGTGTCGCCCGGGCGCATGACCAGGACGTCACCGCCGAGGGTCTGAATCAGGCCGATGCCCTCGGTGACATGCAGGGTCTGGCCGAGCGTGTGCCGGTGCCAGGCGGTGCGGGCGCAGGGCGAGAATCGGACCAGGGCCGCACGCAACCGCGCTGGTGCCTGGGCCTCCGCGATCGTGTCCACCCAGACGTCGCCGGTGAACCGTTCCGGAGGGGCTTTGGCCGAGGGCATTCTGTCGAGGAACTTCATGGGAGCGTGGCCCGCTACTTCGTCTCGTCGTCGACGATGGCCTTGAGCTGGGTGAGCGCTCCCATCCCGCTGGGCCATCCGGCGTAGAAGGCCAGGTGGGTGAGCGCCTCGACGAGTTCGTCCTTGGTCAGCCCGTTCTCCAGAGCCAGCCGCAGATGGCTGTTCAGCTGCTCGGGGCGGTACGTCGCCGCCAGCACCGAGACGGTGATCAGACTGCGGTCCCGCGGAGACAGGCCTTTGCGCTTCCACACGTCGCCGAACAGCACGTCATCCGTCAGCTGGACCATCTTCGGCGCGAGATCGCCGAGCAGTTGCTGGGCCCGTGAGGGTTCCTGTGCCATGCGGGTGCCGCCCTTCTTGGTGTTAGCGCTCTTCGTTTTCCGTCTCGCGCTCGGGCGCTCCAGCGCTCCCTGCACGGGGGAGGCGTGGCCTGCGCGGAGAGGTGATCTTCGGTTCGCGTCCAGCTTGGCCGCGGGCGGCGGCCTGTGGCAGACCGTGCTGTGCCGGGGAGCGGCGTTCAGGGGTGTGACAGGGCCCCTCACCTGCTACCAGGTCGTGGCCACGGAACGCAGGGCGGTCCACGTGCCGCCGTCTCGGCCGTAGGCCATGGTGAATTGCAGCGGCCAGTCGGCGTGTGTGCCGTAGACCGTCGCCTCGGTGACGATGCGGCCGACGAGGCGGGCGGTCTCGCCTTCGACTTCGACGGTGACGTTCTTCTCGACGACGCGGTGGTAGACGAACTGCCCCGCACGCATCTGGGACAGCCACTCGGCCTTGGGCTGCTGGTATCCGGTGATGTGCGTGAGGGTGAATCCGTCGTCGAGGAGATCGGCCAGGGCGTCGGTGTCGCCGTCGGCCATCGCCCGCAGGTGGGCGCGGTAGGCGGCGAGGATCTCCTCGCGATCACTCTCGTCGGGTGTTGCGGGCACGGTGGCTCCTGGCCTGGTCGTGGGGGTGGGGGGAGGGGCGCTATTCGGCGGTACGGCGTCCGGACAGCCGTACCTCTTCGATGTCGAGACGGCGCTGGACCTGGCGCAGCACGGTGTCGTCGATGTCGTGCTCGTCGCGGAGGCGGAGCACGGTGGCGCGCTTGTGGGCGAGCAGGGCCAGGCGCAGGGCGGTGTAGTGCCGGTCGTGACGCAGTACGGCCGCTTCGTCGTCGGAGCCGGTCCCGGAGTCGCCGGCGCGGACGACGAGGAGGTGGGTCTCGTACTCCTGGCGCATGCGTTCGGCGACCGCCGGGTCCGTGTCCAGGTCGGCGGCGAGGGTGGGGAGGGCCTTGAGGGCTTCCTCGGTGGCGGTCGTCTCGGCGAGGAGGCGTTCGTCCTCCACCGAGGTGTCCTTGGGCAGCCGGGCCCAGCGCACCACGGCCGGCAGCAGCAGTCCTTGCAGGACCAGGGTGGTGACGATGACTCCGGAGGTCACCAAGACGATCGTGTCGCGGTCGGGGAAGGGCGTGCCGGAGTCGAGGACCGTCGGCACCGACAGGGCCACGGCCAGCGAGACCGCGCCGCGGAAGCCGGCGATCGACGTGACCACGCGGGCGCGGTAGTTCATCCGGCGCAGACGCTGCTGAGGGCGGCGGTCGAGCAGGCGGATCAGGTACGGGACGGTGAAGTTGAAGGCGAAGCGCGCGGCTACGACGACTGCGGAGACGGCCGCCACGGCGATGAGGGCCTTGGTGAGATCGTCACCGTGTAGTTCGCGCACGGCGGCCTGTGCCTGGAGGCCGACCAGGACGAACAGGGCGCCGTTGAGCAGGAAGGTGGCCAGTGACCAGGCCTCCTCCGCCTGGCGGCGCATCTCGGCCCCGGCCATGCGTGGTCCGGCCTGGCTCATGATCAGCCCGGCGGAGACGGCCGCGAGGACGCCGGAGGCGTGGATCAGCTCGGCGAGGAGATAGGCGGTGAAGGGGGTGAGGATCATGACCACGTTGCCGAGGAGCGGGTTGCGGAAGACCCGTTGTGCCCTGATCACCAGCCAGGCGACCAGGGCTCCTGCGGCGACACCGCCGACGTAGGAGAGGGCGAAAAGCCCGGTGACGTGCGGGACGGTGAAGTGTTCCTCGCCGACCGTGATACCGACGGCCAGGCCGAAGACCACCAGCGCGGTGCCGTCGTTGATGAGGCTCTCGGCGCGCAACAGGGTGACGTTGCGGCGGGGGAGCGCCTTGGCGAGGACGCCGACGGCGGTCGCGTCGGTGGGGGCCACGGCCGCGCCCAGCACCCAGGCCGGTCCCCAGGCCAGGCCCAGCTGGTGTGCGACGGTCGCCACGGCACCGGCGGTGCCGATGACCAGCACGGTGCTCATCAGGATGATGCCGCGCAGATCCCGCCGGATCTCCCGCAGGGAGGTGGTCAGGCTCTCCCAGTACAGCAGTACCGGCAGGAAGATGAGCAGCACCGCCTCCGGCGGCAGCTCCACCTCGCGCAGCGCGGGCACGAAGCCGAGCAGCGCGCCGAGGACGAGCAGGACGACGGGCGGTGCGATGCGGTAGCGGTCCCCGACGGCGTTGCCGAGGAGGACCGCCAAGCCGAGGACCACGACGAGTTCGAGTCCGATCACGGCATGTCTCCCGGCGGAGGCAGAAGCGGGACGACCGACTGCGCGACATCCCGGGGATCGGGACCGCTGCGCTCGACGGCGGTCGGGGCGAGGCACAGGCCGGATGGCGTGGCGGCGTGGGCGTTGAGGGTGAACATCGCTCTTCTCCCGCGACGGTCAGCGCGGCAGGAGCCGCATGGTGGTGGAGGATGCCTCGGGGCTGGTGATGGCTTTGATGATGTACGCGGCGTAGTGCCCGTACTTGGTCCGGTACGCGGCGTCCACGGCGTCGTTGACGGTGGTGTCGTCGGCGACGTCGACGATCGTGACGTCCTTGCCGACCCCGCCGGCCTGGATACGACCTTCCCGGCGGGCACGGGTGCCGCGGTACCAGTCGGAGCCGGGGCCGTTGACGGAGCGGACGTAGATGCCGTCGTCCACGCGCACGACCCAGATGGTCCGTCGGCTGCCCAGCTCGCCGCTGTTTCGCAGGGACGCGATCGCCAGTTCCTCCGCGTGCCCGATGCTGTCGAGTTCCTGGCCGGTCCAGGTGGATGTCGAGGTCATGAGGTCTTCTCCTTGAGGAGTACGGAGGCCACCGCGGTCAGGACCACGACGCACGCGGCGATCAGGAGGCTGGTGCGCAGTCCGTGCAGGAAGTGCGCGTGATTGGAGACCAGGGCACCGAAGACGGCCACGGACAGAGCGCCACCGAGCTGGCGGGAGGCGTTCAGTACGCCGCTCGCGGTGCCGGCGCGCTGGGCGGGGACCCGGTCGAGGAGCAGTGAGGTCACGGCCGGTACGGCGAGGCCGCCGCCGGTTCCGACCGGGATCATCAGCAGGACCAGCAGCCAGGTGGGTGCCGACGCCGACGGAACGCAGAGCGCCACCAGGCCGGCGGCCATCAGGAGCTGGCCGGTGATGATCGGCGTCCGGGCGCCGAACCTCGCGGTGAGCCGGGCGGCACTCGGGCTGCTGACCGCGGTCAGCAGCGTCATCGGCAGGAACGCCAGCCCGGTGGCCATCGGCGACAGGCCCTGTTCCTGCTGGAGGTACAGACCGAGCAGGAAGATCATGCCGTAGAAGCCGACGTTCAGCGCGAACCCGATGGTCGCGGAGAGTGCCATCGTCCGGGCGCGCAGGAGTGCGAGCGGCACCATCGGGTGCCGGCCTCGGGCCTGGGACACCAGGAAGACCACCCCTGCCACCACGGTTATCGCCAGTGCGAGCAGCACGCGCGGAGCGCCGATGCCCACTGCGCCGGTCTCGATGGCCGCGTAGGTCAGGCCGCCCATCGCGGCCACCGCGGCGATCTGCCCGGTCCAGTCGAAGGGGGTGTCGCTCTGACGAGGGGAGCGGGCGGTCCGGGTGAGCAGGAACAGCGCCAGTACGCCCACCGGCAGGTTGACGAAGAAGATCATCCGCCAGTTGAACTCGCTCAGCACGCCGCCCAGCACCGGTCCGGCCGCGGCGCCCACCGAGCCGCCCATCGCCCACACCGAGATCGCCCGGGCACGACCTGCCGGGTCGGGAAACGCCTCGCGGATCAGTGCGAGCGAGGCCGGGACGATCACTGCGGCGCCCGCACCCTGAACCAGCCGGGACACGACCAGAACACTCAGGTTCGGTGCGAAACCGCAGGCCGCCGAGGCGACGGTGAACACCACGAGTCCGGCCCCGAACGCCTGGCGCGCGCCTGTCCGGTCGGTCACCGACCCGGCCGACAGCAGGAGCGCGGCGAACATCAGCGTGTAGCCGTCCACCACCCACTGCAAGCCCGTCATGCCGCCGCCGAAGCCGCGCCCGATCTCGGGCAGCGCGACGTTGACGATGAGGGCGTCGAGCGTCATCACGAAGAAACCGAGCAGCGCAGCAGCCAGCGCCCAACGGGCACCCTTCGCGTCGCCGGGTCGCCCAGCGGCGGAATCGGCCGACGCCGACGGTTTGTCCGATGCGACAGAACTGGACACGGGTGGTTCTCCTGAGTACGAAGCGAAAAGGGGTTCCCTGTGCGGAACGAGTTCTTCAACCACCGTCGAGCCTGCGCGCCGGACGCGACATGTGGCAGGCCGAGCTGTGCCGGGGAGCGCTGTTCGGGGGTGTGACAGGGCCCCCCAGGCCCGGCCGGGGTTCCGCCTAGCGCTGTGGATCCGTGCTCGCCGGGGTGGGCATCGACTACTACATGCGTCTGGAGCGCGGCAGGGAGTCCCGCCCGGGACCGTTCGTCGTGTTGAGCCGCACGGGAGTGGCCGGCCAAGAAGCGGAACGTCGCGCGCTGGGTGTTCCTCAACCCCGGTGCCCGGACGGTCTTCGACCACTGGGACGAACAGGTCCGCGCGTGCGTGGGCCGGCTGCGCGCCAGGAAGACCTTCCGCCTGCGGACGTCGGCACCCTCGCCCTCACCTGCCAGTCGATGCAGTTGGAGGGTTTCCCCGGCCGCCGCCTCGTCGCCCGCTACGCCGAGCCCGGCACTCCCGACCACGACAGGATGGTCCTGCTGGACCTGGCCGCGACCGGATCGCGCCCACGGCCCGCCGAGGAGAAACGGGACTGACGACCGGCCTCAGGGCCTGCCCTCAGGGCCGGATCAGGACCTTCAGGGCGGTGCGGTCGGCCATCGCCCGGTAGCCGTCCGGTACGTCGTCGAGGCCGACGGTGCGGTCGAAGACCCGGCCCGGCTCGACGGTGCCGTCGAGGATGCCGGGCAGCAGCTCCTCGATGTAGGCGCGGGCCGGGGCGGCGCCGCCGGTGACCGTGATGTTGCCCATCATCGACGCGAACCCGAGCGGGATCCCCGTGTACTGCGCGACACCGAGCCGGCTGATCACCCCGCCGTGCCGCACGACGCCCAGCGCCGTGTCCATCGCCTGCGTGGCGCCGACGGCCTCGATCACCGCGTGCGTCCCGTCACCACCGGTCAGCTCCCGCACCCGCTCGACACCCTCCTCCCCGCGCTCGGACACGACATCGGTGGCACCGAACTCCCGGCCCAGACCCGTACGGACCGGATGCCGCCCCATGAGCACGATCCGCTCGGCGCCCAGCCGATTCGCCGCCAGCACCGCACACAGCCCCACCGCACCGTCACCGATCACCGTCACCGACCTGCCGGGCGCGACCCTGGACGTCACCGCGCCGTGGTGACCGGTGCAGTACACGTCGGACAGGGTCAGCAGGGACGGCAGCAGCGCCGAGTCCTCGGCCACCGGCAGCCTCACCAGCGTGCCCTGCGCCTGCGGAACCCGGACGGCCTCACCCTGACCGCCGTCGACACCGTTCGGCCCCCACTGCCCACCGTGACGGCAGGACGTGTGCAGCCCCTCCGTACAGAAATCGCAGGTGTTGTCCGACCACACGAAGGGCGCGACCACCAGATCACCGGCGCGCAGCCCGGCCACCTCCGCGCCGACCTCCTCGACCACACCGAGGAACTCGTGCCCCATCCGCCGCCCCTCCACGGAGACGGGCATCGACGCGTACGGCCACAGATCACTGCCGCACACACACGAGCGCACGACACGTACGACGGCGTCCGTGGGGTGCTGGATCCTCGGATCGGGGACATCCTCCACGCGGACGTCCCCGGCGCCGTACATCAGCGTTGCTCGCACAAGACTTCTCCTGACGTGTGATGGTGCCGATCAGAAATAACGGCCCCCCGTAGGCACGGGCAGCGCGTCGAGTTCGGCGAGGTCCGCGGCGCTCAGTTCGATGTCCGCCGCCCCGGCGTTGTCCGCCAGGTACCTCGGCGTCTTGGTCCCGGGGATAGGGACGACGTACTCACCTTGTGCCAGCACCCATGCCAGTGCCACCTGGGCCGGAGTCGCCCCCATGCGTTCGGCGATCTCCCGCACCCGCTCGGCGATGGCCAGGTTGGTGCTCAGCGCCTCCTGCTGGAAGCGGGCCAGGCCGCGCCGGAAGTCGTCCTCGGGCAGATCGTCGTGGGACGAGAACCGGCCGGTGAGGAACCCTTTGCCGAGGGGCGAGTAGGGCACGAACGCGATGTCCTGCTCCTGGCAGTAGGGCAGTACCTCCGTCATCCAGTCCCGTGTCCACAGCGACAGTTCCGACTGCACCGCCATGATCGGGTGCACGGACTGGGCCCGCTTGATCTGCTCGACACTCACCTCGGACAGGCCGATGGCGCGGGCCTTGCCGGCGGCGACGGCCTCCGCCAGGGCGCCCACGCTCTCCTCGATCGGTACCTGAGGGTCGGTGCGGTGCAGGTAGTAGAGGTCGACGTACTCGGTGCCCAGCCGCGCGAGGCTTTCGTCGATCGAGCGACGGATGTGTTCCGGAAGGTTGTCGAGGCCCATCACGGGGTTTCCCCGGGCGTCGCGGGTGAGAGCGCCGACCTTGGTGGCCAGCACTGCCTGGTCACGACGGCCTTGCAGGGCTCGGCCGAGGAGTTCCTCGTTGGTGAACGGGCCGTACACGTCGGCGGTGTCGAGCAAGGTCATTCCCAGGTCCAGGGCCTGGTGGACAACCGAGATCAGAGTGGTCTCGTCGCGCGGGGTGGCCTGGTCGTAGCTGAAGCTCATGCCCATGCAGCCCAGGCCGATGACTCCGACCTCGGGGCCGTCGGGGCCGAGAGTGGTGCTGCGCATGGGGCGTTCCTTCAGGTGTGCCGTTCAACGGGTGCTGCTGCTCGGTGCGTTGTACTCGCTGTCGTCGACCTTCTCCAGCCAGATCGTTTCCGGGCCGCCGTCGCCCGTGCCCTCCCACATCGCGAGGTGGGTCATGAAATGGTTGGAGGTCGCACCGTGCCAGTGCTCCTCGCCCGGGGGCGTGTGGATCGTGTCGCCGGGGTGGGCTTCGATGACCGTGCCGTCGCGCGTGCCGATCAGGGCGACACCGGAGACGATGTGCAGGGTCTGGCCCAGGACGTGCGAGTGCCAGTCGGTACGCGCGCAGGGCGAGAAGCGCACCATGTTGGCGCGTATCCGCGAGGGCTCCACGCCCGCGTGGATCACGTCGAACCAGACGTCGCCGGTGAACCAGTCGGCGGGGGCCTTGACGGTGGGCTGCTTCTTCAGGATTTCCAACTTTCCGCTCCTTGCTTTCTGCCCTGGCCGCATTCGTTGCCGGTGGTCTCGACCATGTCCGTCAGCCGCGTGATCGCGCTCACGGTGTTGGGCCACTCGGTGCGGAACGCCAGGTGGGGATGGCCTTCGATGCGGAAAGCTCTGACGGCGTCGACTCTTCTCTCATCACCCGCCGCGCGGCAGGGCGGGCTGTGCCGGGGAATGGCATTCAGGGGTGTGACAGGGCCCCTCACTTGTGTGCCGCAGATATGGTGCGGCCCGCAGACTGGAAGACATGAGCAGCGAGCAGCAGAACGCCGGGGGCACCGAGCTGGGGTGCTTCCTGCGCGCGCGCCGGGCTCGGGTGACCCCGGAGGAGGTCGGCCTGTCGGCCGGCACCGGCCTGCGCCGTACGCCCGGTCTGCGCCGTGAGGAACTGGCCACCCTGGCCGGGATCAGTGTCGATTACTACGTCCGCCTGGAACGCGGCAAGGAGACCCGGCCCAGCGCGTCCGTGGTCGATTCCCTCGCTCGCGCCCTTCTGCTGGAGGACGACGAACACGAGCACCTGCGCAGCCTGGCCGTCCGCGCGGCGCGGAGTGCACCTGAGGTTTCCCCGGAGAGCGGACCTCCGGCCGTGCCCAGCCGCAGCGTTCGGCCCGGTGTGAAGCTGCTCCTGGAGAGTCTTCGTCCCCAACCCGCTCATGTCGTCAGCCGTACGAACGATCTGCTCGCCGCCAACCCCGGCGGAATGCGGCTCCTGCCCGGTATCGAGGACTGGCCGCCGGGGGAGCGGAACATCGCCCGCTACCTGTTCCTCCACCCCGCCTCGCGTGACCTGTTCTCCGACTGGAGCAGCCACCTCCGCGGCTGCGTGGCCCGGCTGCGCGCGCTGGCCGGTACCGACCCCGACGCTCCCGACCTCACCCGGCTCGCCGGTGAACTCCTGCTCAAGAGCCCGGAGTTCGCCCGCCTGTGGGAGCGTTACGACGTCAAGGGCCACTCGTACGGCCGCAAGACCTTCCACCACCCGGACGTCGGCGACCTCACCCTGGGCTACCAGTCCATGGAGCTGGAAGGCACTTCGGGACACCGTATGGTGACGTATTTCGCCGAGCCGGGCACCGCGGACCACGACGCGGTGGTCCTGCTCGACCTGCTCGGGCAGGAGTCCGCGCAGAAGGCAGTGGCACACGGCGGCGACCGGTTGGCGGCTGCGGAGGACGATGCCGCCTCCCCGCTGGCCTGACCACCGCGAGGAGACCGGCGACACCGATGAGGGCGCTGCGACCACGCCGCTCGACCCACGCTCCGAGACACGTAGTTGGAAAGCGAGCAGCACGGACCGCCGCACAGCGGCTCTCCGGCCGAGGTCCGCAAGGCGCCGGCGAACAGCCGGGTGACCACCTTCGAGCAGTTCTTCGACTCTTCGACCTGGTGTACGTCTTCACGCTCACCCAGATCACCCAGTACATGGCCAACACCGCGCGCGGCATCCGGCAGTTGGCTGCCGCCACGGCCGTCGTTCGACACGGACACGTGCAGTCGACCGCCGATCAGGCTCAGGCGGACTATGACGCGGCACTCCGTCCAAGGCCGTGACCACCGCGGCCGACGTCAACGACGTCACCCAGACCCTTGCCCCCGTCGACGGCATCCCACCCGTCGCAGGCCGTCCCGGACGCCCACGCCGCCGCCCCGACTCGCTGCTCGGGGACAAGGGCTACGACTCCAACTCCAACCGGTGTGAGCTGCGCTCTGTTCGCTACGGTGTGGTCAGCTCACCGGCGCGCAGGGCCGCTGTCACGCCGCCGTCCATCAGGAGGTCGGCTCCGGTGATGAAGCCGGCCTCGCGGCCGAGCAGGAAGGCGGCGGCAGCAGCCACCTCCTCGGAGGTGCCGAAGCGCTTGGCGGCCGACGCCTCGCGCACCTTCTCGAACCACTCGCGGCGCGGACCGGACAGCTCGTCAAGGGCCAGTGGGGTGATGATCACGCCGGGGCTGACGGCGTTGACTCGGCCGCCGCGCTTGCCCCACGCGGCGGCGGCAGTCTGTACGCGCAGGGAGTTGGCCCGCTTGGACATGGCGTAGGCGTGGACGGAGGAGCCGAGCTGGTCGGGCTGCAGGAAGGGCAGTGTGAGCAACTGCGAGGTCTCGGTCGTCGCGAGCGCGTGCTCGATCTCGTGCGCGTAGGGGCTCTCCCGGTGTCCGGCCATGCTGGCGACCACGACACCGGCCCCGCCGGGCGCGATCACCTCGGCGAAGGAGTCGAGGACGTACGCCGTACCCAGCAGATCCACCTGCAGCAGCCGTTCGATGGTCGCCTGGGTGGGCGAGACGCCGGCGGCCTGGATCACCTGGGTGACCGCGCCCATCCCGGCGGCCTTGGCTGCCAGCGCCTTGACCTGGTCCAGGTCGGAGATGTCGGTGGTCTGGACGGCCACTTTGTAGCCCTCGCCGCGCAGTTGCTCGGCGGCGACCTGCGAGGCCTTCTCGTCGTGGGCGGCCAACAGCAGGGTGCGGCCGGTGCCGACCCGGCGGGCGATGGCCAGACCGATGCTGCCGGGGCCGATGACGACGACGATCTCCTTGGCGGTCTGGTGTTCGCTGGTCATGGTTCAGGCTCCTTCGTTGCGTTTTCTCGGGGCGGTCGGATACGCGGGACGCGGCCCTGGGACCGGACGGCTGCCTGTTGCCGAAGACACCGCTGGGAGTCAGGCTCTGACCGGCGTTCCCGCTTCCTGGGCGAGCCTCGTCGGGCCCCGATCAGGACCCGACGAGGCTCGCCGCTCAGGGGCCCGGCCGGCCGGCTAGGACACGGAACCCGAGAGCAGGGCAGAGAAGTTGATCTTTCCCTGCTGCAGTTTCGCGTCGCGGGATTCGGCGAATCCGCCGTCGGTGATGTACAGCCGCTGTCCGCGCACCACCGTGGCGGTCGGCGAGGCGAGCCCGTCCGCGCTGGTGAGTACGGTCTTCTTGGCGCCGTTCGGGTAGACCACGACGATCTGGTTGGGGCTGTTCAACGCGGCGAACACGACGTCGGACCGGGCGCTCAGGAAGTTGAAGTCGTCGATGCCCACGACGCCGCTGGTCACGACGCGGACCGGGCCGGCCGAGCCGGTGGCGGTGACCGGCACACGCAGCAGGGTGCCCTTGCTGAAGTTGGAGACCCACACGGCGCCGTTGTGGAAACGGAGCCCGTTCGCGCCCAACGGCAGCGGGGAGTCGACCGGGGCGAGGGAGGCGTCGGTCAGCCAGCGAGTCGCCGTACCGCCCGAGACCGGAACGGTCCAGACGGCTCCCTGGAAGCTCTCGGCGAGGTACAGGGTGCGGCCCGCCGGGTCGATGGCCAGCCCGTTGGGGAGCGTGCCCGCGGGCAGGGCGGCGATGCGTCGGGGGCTTGAGCCCGGCGGCAGCTTCCACACGCCGGACCTGGTGGCGTCGGCGGAGGACACGTTGTAGTAGACGCTGCCGTCGTGGCCGCGCGTGTTGCCGGTGATCATGTCGCCCGGCTGCCCGGCGACGAGCACCTTGTGCTGCCCGGACACGCCGACCCGTACGAGCGCCGGTCGCCGGCCCGCCGAACCGCCCAGCATCGAGACGGTCAGTGAGCCGTCCGGGTTGAGGCTGACGTTCTCCGGCGCGTCACCGACGGCGAAGTCGAACGAGGCGACGGTCTTCACGTGGGTGATGACCTGCTTCGGATGTACCTTGCCGGTCGCGGCGGTCGCGGCGGTCGCGTACGGCGCGGAGACGAGGACTGCTGATGCCGCGGCAACCGTCGCCGCGAGTCTGAACTGCTTCTTCAGGGGAATTCGTCTGTGGTTCATCGGATTCTCTTCGTGTTGCGGACGCGCCCTCCCACCAGCCCGGGGAACCCGCAGGAGGGTGCGGCCAGGGCCGGCAGGAGAAGCAGCGGCTCCGGTAGCGACTGCCCATGTGGAGTGAGCAGTTCGTCGGGCTCGGCCAAGTCGGCCGCACTCAACGCGATGCCTTCGCGTCGGCGTTGTACGAGTACGCGCGAGGTGTTCGGCGCCTTCGGCCTGCGGCGTCACGCGCGATTGCTTGGCCCGATGCCAAGCTAGGGGCCCGGCCTCGTCCGTGACAGGTCGGGCTGTGCCGGGGAGCGGTGTTCAGGGTTGTGACACGGCCCCCACCGGCCGAACGGACGGTCCTAGGCGAGGGTCGCGCGGGCGTCGCCCGCCGAACGCCGGACGGCGTTGTCGGTCAGTTCCCGCGCTTGGCCCACGGATACCGGGACGCCCGGGACCTCGAAGAACCAACGCCCCGTCTCCTCGTCGGTCAGTCCCTCGGGCCGTTTCGGCAGGTACGGCTGGACGTAGACGAGGGTGCCAGGCTCGCTGCGCCAGCTGTCGGCGAGGGTGCCGATGTCCACGGTGTCGTAGCCCAGCGCGTCCAGCAGCTGGACGACCTGGGCCTTGGCGGCCTTGTCGTCACCGGCGACAGGCAGGGCGCTGCGGTCGGCGGCGCCGGTGGGGCGGGCGGAGCTGAACAGACGTACGAAGTCGATGTTGTTGAAGGCCTTGACCACCCGGGAGTCGGCCAGGTGCCGCTGGACCAGGGTGCTGGAGGTCTGCTCGCCGGTGTCGAGTTCGGTGATCCGGTCGTCACGCTCGGGGTAGTAGTTCATGGTGTCGACAACGGTCTTTCCGGCCAGGGCGGCGGCGGGAAGCTGTTCGTAGGCGCCGAACGGGATGGTCGCCACCACCAGGTCGCCGGCGTCGGCGGCCCCGGACATGGTGGCCGCGCGGGCCTGCGGGCCGAGTTCGGCGAGGAGGGCGGCGAGGGTCTCGGGGCCGCGGGAGTTGCTCAGTACGACGTCCAGGCCGGCGGCTACGGCGAGACGGGCGAGCGCGCTGCCGATGTTGCCGGCGCCGATGAGGCCGAGGGTCTTGGGCACGGGTCGATCTCCTTGTGGGGCAGGTGAGTTGGTGTGACTGGGCGGTCAGCGGCCGGAAGTGAGCACCGCGGTGCGTCGGGACCACGCGCCTGTGACGGCGGCGTCCAGCAGGAAGGCGGCGACATCGGCCCGGGAGATCCTGGGCAGGCCGGGTAGGCGGTCGAGCGCGGTGAGGTCGACAGCGTGGGCGTCGCCCGTGGCGGGCTTGTTGGTCAGCAGCACCGGGTAGGCCAGCGTCCAGTCCAGGCCGGAGGCCGTGAGAATCCGCTCCCCGGCGGCCTTGTCGGCGAACGTGGCCTTGCCGCCCGACTTGTAGAGGAGCCGGGCGAACGCGGAGGCCTTGGCCAGGGAATCGCCGACCCCGAATGCCGACATGATCAGTACGCGTTTGGTTCCGCTGTCCTCGGCGGCCCGGACCAGCACGCGTGTGGTGTCGGCGATGAGGTCGTCCGGGTTCTTGGCCTTGCCGAGTCCGAGCGTGCTGACCACGGCGTCGGTGCCGCGCATCGCCTCGGTGAGCGCGCGGGCGTCGCGGACGTTTCCCTTGACCACGGTCAGCCGGTCGACCGGGGTGATCTTGGACGGAGTACGGACGAAGGCGACCACTTCGTGTCCGGCCGCGACGGCCCGATCCACGAACAGGGCGCCGGTGGTGCCGGTGGCGCCGAGGAGAAGAAATTTCATGGGACAACGTCTCCCTTCAGGAGCCCCAACGGCTCATGCTTACGAAAGTACAGTACTTACGAGAAATAAGTACACGGCCCGTTTAGCATGAGCGCATGAGCCGAGGGACCGACCGTGTAGCCGGGATGAGCGTGTTCGATCCGCAGTGCTCGTCGCGTGAGGTGCTGGAGCACGCGACCGGCCGGTGGGGCGCTCTGACCCTCGCCGCCCTGGTCGACGGCCCTCTGCGGTTCGCCGAGGTCAGGCGCAACGTGGCCGGGGTCTCCGACAGAATGCTGTGGCAGACCCTCCAGCGTCTGGAGGACGACGGCCTCGTCGCGCGCACACCGCACCCCACGGTCGCCAGACGGGTCGACTACGAACTCACCGGTCTCGGCCGCCCGATCGCCGAGCGCGTCTGCGACCTGATCGACGCGATCTACGAGCAACTGCCCGGCATCGTCGCCCACCAGCGCGCGAACGGCACTGTCCCGGCGCCACCCGCCCAAGACGCGGCCGGCTGAGGGAGTTTCCGAAGTCCGCCGACGCGAATCGACGCCAGGAGCCGGGCTGCGGTCCCGTACCGCATGCCCATGTCGACGTTCCCCGGCTCCTTGTGGCGGGACGCGTGATTGCAGAGATGCCACACTGAGGAAATGGATCCCAAGCGACAGACCGACGGTCGCAGCGCCGCCAGTGAGCTGGGCTGTTTCCTACGGGCCCGTCGGACCCAGGTGATGCCGGAAGACGTCGGCCTGGCTGTTGGTCCGGGGCCGCGTCGGACGCCAGGTCTTCGTCGCGAGGAGATCGCCACCCTCGCCGGGGTGAGTATCGACTACTACACCCGGCTCGAACGGGGCAAGGAGACGCGGCCCAGCCCGTCCGTCGTCGAGGCGCTCGCCTCCGCCCTGCGGCTGGGCGACACGGAGCGCGCGTACTTCCGCGACCTGGCCGCCTGCACGGCCCGCGGCGGCCATCGGACCGGGCAACCTGACCGAGCCCCGCAGCACCCGGCTGTGGACCGGGGCGTCGAACTCCTCCTCCAGACACTGCGGCCCAACCCCGCTCACGTCGTCAACCGCACCTACGAACTGCTCGCCGCCACCCCGGGTGGCCTGCGCCTGCTGCCCGGTATGGCCGACATCGAGCCGGAGGAGCGCAACGTCGTCCGTTGGCTCGCCCTGCATCCGGGGGCCCGCGTCCTGTACCCGGACGACTGGGAGAACCAGATTCGCGGCTGCGTGGCCAGGTTGCGTGCCCTGGCCGGTACCGACCCCGACATCCCGGGACTCGGCAGCCTCATCGCCGAACTGCGTGACAAGAGCCCGGACTTCGCCAGGCTGTGGGAGCACTACGACGTCCAGGGCCACACCACCGGCACAAAGACCTTTCACCACCCGGAGTTCGGTGTCTTCACGCTCGGATTCCAGGCCCTCGACCTGGACGGGAGCGGCGGTCGCCGCCTGATCTTCTACTACGCCGAGCCGGGCACCCCCGCGTACGACGTGATGGTGCTCCTCGACATGGACCGACCCCGGACCGGGACCGGGGCGGCCACCGACACCTCCATGACCCGCCGACACGGCTCGATCACCGACGCGTAGCCGCTGCTTCACCCCATCAGGGGCCCGCTATGGGCTGTCCTGCCTGTACGGGCCGGGTTGGACCCGGCCGGGTACGGACAAGACCCGCCCGTAACTGCCGTGTGCTGCGTGCCTGGCGGCGGTGGGCACCGTCGGCTTCGACGCCGGCGGTCGGCCACTTGGCGGTGGAAGCCCGGCTCTTGCTGAACTGCCAGGAGAAGACAGCAGAGTTCGCGTGCCGACGAGAGCACTACGACATCAAAGGCCCCACCCGCCCACGCAAGAGTTTCCAGCACTCCGCGTCGGCCAGGTCTCCTCGGCCATCAGCCCCTGGGGGCCGGCAAGTCGTCGGTCAGGAGCCTGTACGTCGTCGGTCCTCGGCAGCCACTTCCGGCTCCGGATGCGCGACGGACTCAGGTGTTGTCAGGTCGAGCAGAAGCATGGCGTCGTGGTCGGGGGTTCCCGGCTCCGCGGTGTAGACACCGAGACGCTGACCGGGGGTGTCGTCGAGGTGCATGCTCTGGCCGCTGAGGGTGAGGATCCCGACCTGGGGGTGATGGAAGGTCTTCTCGTTCTTCTTGCGGCCGACGACGTCGTAGCGCTCCCACAACTTGGCGAAGTCAGGGCTCTTGAGGAGGAGTTCGCCCACCAGGTCGGTGAGGTCGGGGGTGTCCGGACCGATACCGGCCAGCGCGCGCAGCCGGGCGACGCAGCCGCGGACCTGGTAGTCCCAGTCGGGGAAGAGGGTGGGGGCGGTGGGGTGGAGGAAGAGGTAGCGGGCGAGGTTGCGTTGGGTGGCGGGCCAGTCGGCGATGCCCGCGTAGAGGGCGAGGCCGCCGGGGTTCCAGGCGAGCAGGTCCATGCTGTGGCCGATGACATAGGCCGGGCTCGGCCGCAGCGTCTCCAGAATCAGCTTCAGGTGCGGGCTCACCGTTCGGCCGGGCGGTGGCGACGGCTGGGAGGTGTACCTGGCGGCGCGTGTGGCGAGCTCCCGCAGGTGCTGGTGCTCCGCGTCGTCGAGGTGCAGGGCACGGGCGAGGGCGTCGAGGACGGCGGGGCTGGGCCGGGTCTCCTTGCCGCGCTCCAGCCGTACGTAGTAGTCGATGCTGATGCCGGACAGCGTGGCCAGCTCCTCGCGCCGCAGACCGGGGGTGCGGCGCAGCCCGGTCCCCACGCGGAGCCCGACCTGCGCGGGGCTGGTCTGGGTGCGCCGCGCGCGCAGGAACCGGCCCAGCTCCCCGCCGGCGTCCCTGTCCGTGCTCTGCTCGGATGCCATTACTCCAGTTTCACACCCTGCTGACCTGCGTGGCGGGCGTGTGGGGGGCCCTGTCATTACCCCGAACGCCACTCCCCGGCACAGCTCGACCTGCCAGCCGGGCCGGAATGGCGTGATGCTCGATGAACCCGCAACAGGTAAGGACCCCCATGCAGACAGTCACCCTCAACAACGGCGTCGAGATGCCCATCCTCGGCTTCGGTGTCTTCCAGATCCCGGGGGAGCAGACCGAGCGGGCCGTCGCCGACGCCCTGGCCGCCGGTTACCGCCTGCTCGACACGGCCGCCGCGTACGGCAACGAGGAGGCCGTCGGCCAGGCCGTCAGGAGCAGCGGCATCCCGCGCGAGGAACTGTTCGTCACCACCAAGCTGTGGGTCCAGGACGGGCCCGCGCAGGAGAACACGAAACGCGCCTTCGAGACGTCCCTGGCCAAGCTCGGCCTGGAGTATCTCGACCTCTACCTGATGCACCAGCCCTTCGGCGACGTGTACGCCCAGTGGCGTGCCATGGAGGACCTGCACCGCCAGGGCCTCACCAGGGCGATCGGCGTCGCGAACTTCTACCCCGACCGCCTCCTCGACTTGATCATCAACAACGAGGTCACGCCGGCGGTCAACCAGATCGAGACCCACCCCTTCTTCCAGCGCACCGCCGACCAGGAGCTGATGCGCGAGCACGGGGTCCAGATCCAGTCGTGGGGCGGGTTCGCCGAGGGCAAGAACGACATCTTCACCCACCCCGTCCTGAGCGGGATCGGCAAGACGCACGGCAAGTCCGTGGCCCAGGTGGTCCTGCGCTGGCTGACCCAGCGCGACGTCGTCGCGATCCCCAAGTCGGTCCGTCCCGAACGCATGGCCGAGAACATCGACGTCTTCGACTTCGCCCTCACCGACGACCAGATGGCCGCCATCGCCACCCTGGACACAGGCACCTCCCTGTTCTTCGACCACCACGACCCCGCGATGGTCAACTGGCTCAGCGCACGCCGCCTGGAGTCCTGACTCGGCAGCTGGAGACGGCACGGCCACAGCACCGGAACGAAATCGCGCGCGGGTACTCCGCTACGGAGCAGGGCACCCGCGTCGCGTGGGAGGGAACAACCTCCGCGACGTTCCCACGACGGCACTCACCACCTCATGGAGCAGGGCTTCACCATGTCCCAGAAGCAGATGATCACCGACGTACTCATGGTCGGCGCGACCGGCAGTATCGGGCGGCTCGCGGTGAAGGCCGCGCAACGGCACGGTCTGCGCCCACGGGCATTGGTACGTGACGCACAGCGAGGCGAAGAACTGCTCCCCGGCGTCGAACTGGTGCAGGGCGACCTTGAGGATCCAGCCACCCTGCTGAGCGCGGTCGGCGGAGCCGACGCCATCCTCCTCACGCACGGATCCGGCAGCGACACCCGTCGGGACGCCCGTGCGCACGTCGACTACGGCGGCGTACTGAACATCCTGCAAGCCCTCGACGGCGCCAAGCCGCGGGTGGCCCTGATGACCTCCATCTACGCCACGCGCAGCGACATCCCCGGCGCCACGCCGTGGAAACGGCGCTCCGAGCGACTCCTGCGGGCCAGCGGCCTGCCTTACACCATCGTCCGGCCCGGTTGGTTCGACCTGGCCGGTGCGACACAGCGGCGCCTCGTCCTGGAGCAAGGCGGTACGGGCGACGGCGGCGTCGCGCGCGACCAGATCGCCGAGACACTCGTGCGAAGCCTGCTGACGGACACCGCGTTGGGCAAGACGTTCGAACTCATCGCGACCGAGGGGGAGGAGCCGTCCGACTGGGCGGACCTCTTCGGCGCCCTCAAGGCCGACGAATCCGGTTCCGTGGACGGCGTGTTGGACCCGTTCAACCTCCCCGTTGAATCCGAACCACCGGCATTGCGCGCGGATCTCGATGCCGTCCGTTCCCTACGCGGAGCCGGCGGATGACAGCGGGCGGATTCAGTACGAGGACGGGCGAACCCACCACGACACGGCGTCGCACCCTCCTTCGCGGTGTACTTCTGGGAGGAGCCACCATCATGACCGGCGTTCAGATCACAGGCTGTTCCACGTCCCCGTCGAGCGACGACACGCCGGAGGAAGCCGGTGAGCGACCTGCGGCGGCGCCCTCCTCCGGCAAGCGCGTCCTGCTGGCCTACTTCTCGCGGCCGGGGGAGAACTACTTCAACGGCGGGCGTACCAACCTCAAGGTCGGCAACACGGAGGTACTCGCCCGGATGATCAGCGAGCACATCGAGTGCGACGTACACCGCATCGAAGCCGTCGACCCCTACCCCGACGGCTACGACGCCACAGTCGCGCGCAATGTCCGTGAACAGGACGCCGATGCGCGACCGGCCATCGCCAACCCCCTCTCCGAGATCGACCGTTACGACGTCGTGCTCCTGGGCAGCCCCATCTGGAACGTGCGAGCGCCCATGATCATGTCGACCTTCACCGAGAGGTTCGACTTCCAGGGCAAGACGGTCCATCCGGTCACGACGCATGCGATGAGCGGACTGGGGACCACCGAACGCGACTACGCCGCGTCCTGCCCCGGCGCGACCATCGGGGAAGGCTTCGCGGTCCGGGGAGAGGAAGTCCGAAAGGCCGATGCCGACGTCCAGACGTGGCTGCGGCGCATCGGCGCTCTTCGGGGCTGACTCGTTCGCAATCGGCTCCAGCCCGACGGTGTTCTTGGGTTGGCTGAACTGCTCCGGGTCTGATGGAGGGGCCGGGGTGTCCCGAGTTGGGTTGAGTCGAGTTGCTTGATTTCAAGCTGCTGGCGGGGTGCGGAGTTCGTACTCCACCGGGGTGAGCATGCCCAGCGCGGAGTGTCCGCGCTGGGGGCAGCGGGCCCGGGCGCTCACGGGGATTCCGGCGGGCGTCGACAACGAGCAGGCGGCTCAGGAGAGTTGGTGCTCAGTGCCGTCGGCGACGGCGTGGAGCTTGTCGGGGTTGGCCACGTTGTGGATGGTCGAGATGCGGCCTTCCGGGTCGAAGTCGAACGTCAGCGTGGCGATCACGCGGTCCGGGCCGCGGAAGACCACGCCCGGGCCGCCGTTGATGCAGGAGAGTTCTGCCCGCATCTGCCCGGGCTCGATGCCCTGGTAGGTCACGGTGCCGAGCGCGGCGAACCAACGGGCCACGGTCTCCAGGCCGACGACCGGCTTCAGAGCCTGACGGACCTTGCCGCCGCCATCGGTCCACAACGTCACGTCGGGGGAGAGCAGTTCCATGAGGGTGTTGATGTCGCCGCCCGCCGTCGCCGCGAAGAAACGCTCGGCGACGTCGCGTTGGCGGGCGCGGTCCGCGGTGAAACGGGGCCGACGGGCCTGGACGTGCTCACGGGCGCGGTGCGCGGCCTGGCGGACCGCCGGCTCCGAGCGTTCCACCGCCTCCGCGATCTCCGCGTAACTGAAGGCGAAGACCTCCTTCAGCACGAAGACCGCGCGCTCCAGGGGGCTCAGCGTCTCCAGGACGACCAGCAGAGCCATGGAGACCGAGTCCGCCGTGGCGACGCCGTCGGCGGTGTCCGGTCCGGTGAGGATCGGCTCGGGGAGCCAGGGCCCGACGTAGGTCTCGCGCTGGTGGCGGGTCGAACGCAGCCGCTCCATCGCCAGGTTGGAGACGATCCGGGTCAGGTAGGCCTTGGGGTCGGCGACCTGGGAACGGTCGGCCGCCGACCACTTGAGCCAGGCGTCCTGGACCACGTCCTCGGCGTCGGCGGCGGAGCCGAGGATGCGGTAGGCGACGGAGAAGAGCAGGGTGCGGAACTGCTGGAAGGCGAGCTGGTCGAGGCCAGTCTCCTGCGGCTGGGTCACTTGGCGCTCCGAATCCGGGTGTAGCGGCCTCCGCGCGGCCAGAACGCGCCCGAGGCGGGCATCGTCTTCATACGGGCGAAGGTCGGCCACGGCGCGGCGGTGACCGTCTCCTTGTACTTGGCGGCCCGCTTGCCGGTCAGCACGATCCGGCGCGGGCTGTCGTCGGGGTGGGTGAACTGCACGACGGCGTCGTTCCGGCCCAGGCTGACGGGTGTGTGGTAGTAGCCGAAGCGGAAGGGCCTGGGCTCCTTGCCGGCCAGCACCCGCAGGATCGAGAGAGCCGCGTGCACCCCGGAGGGCATACCGCCCTGGCAGGTCCCGTGCATCACGCCATAGCCCTGACGGATCGCCGCCGCGTCGCCCACGGCGTAGACCTCCGGGTGGGAGACCGAGCGCAGCGCGCTGTCGGTGACCACCCGGTCGCGCTCGTCGACGGTCAGGCCCGCGGCGGCAGCCAGCCGTGAGACGCGGGTGCCGCTGGTCCACAGCACCGCGCCCGCCGGGATGCTGGAGCCGTCGGCGAGCTCGACGCTGTCCGGGAGCACCTTGACCACCTCGACGCCGCTGCGCACCCGCACGCCGAGCCGGGCGAGCGCCTCGTCCAGGTAGGCCTTGGCCTTCGGGTGCATGCTCGTGCCCGGCTCGCCCCGGCCCAGCAGCAGCACATCGAGCTGCGGGTACCGTTCGGCGATCTCCGCGGCGGCCTCGACGCCGGTGAGTCCGCTGCCGCCGACGACGACGGTCCCACCGTCGAGCCGGGTCAGCCGGTCGGCGAGGAGTGCGGCGTCCTGCGGGCTGTTGAGGGTGTAGGCGTGGTCGTCCACTCCGGGGACGGCAACGGTGTTCGCGATGCTGCCCAGGCCGTAGACCAGGGTGTCGTAGCGCAGGACCCGGTCGTCGTCGATCCGGACGGTCTTCGTCTCGGCGTCCACGGCGGTGACCCAGCCACGGACGAAGTCGGCCCCGATGCCGTCCAGCAGCTCCGGGATGTTCATCTCGGCCGTCTCCTGGCCGGTGGCGGTCATGTGCAGTCGGAGCCGCTCGGTGAAGGTGTCGTACGGGTTGACCAGCGTCACTCGCAGGTCACCACGCTTCCTGGAGCGGGCCGCGAGCTGGATCACGGCGGAGAGCCCGGCGTAACCGGCGCCCAGGACCAGGACTTCGTGCTGCCGCGCTGCTGTCGCGTTCATCGCTCTGCTGCCTCTTTCGTGTCGGCCGTTCCCGCCCTGCGGACGACCAGCAGACGCAAGCTGCCTTCCCGTTCGTGACATGGGGATGATGTGACCCGCGTCACAGCGCGACCGTGCCTCCACCACCCGACCAGCTCAGCGTCAAGCCCCGACGGATTTCCGGAGTCGATCCCCTAAGAACTCCCAATGAAATGATCTTCCAGATGGTTGGATCACTCCGGGACCGTTGATCCGCAGGGTGCAGAGCGGCTCGGCCAAAGCCATGGGACGTCGACAACGAGCTGTGGGCGGTGCTCCAGCCGCTGCTGCCCATGGTCGAGCGTCTGACCCGGCATCCCGGGCGCAAGCGGCATCCGGAGTGGCTGGTGTTCTGGGGCATCCCGCTCGCCGCCACCCTTACCGGCGGCAACCGCAACGACGTCACCCAGCTGATCCCTCTCCTCCAGGCGGTGCCGCCCGTGCGGGGCGAACGAGGCCGGCCACGGCGCCGTTTTCTTTCATCGTGTATTAGTGGGTAACGTTTCTCATTCATAGGTCAGAATGACCCGGAGGCGGGCGGCCGGGCTTAGCCTGTTGTCGATGGTTGAAGCAGCTGTGAAAGGTCGATTCCCGAACGCTCATGGTCGATTTCGCTTCTTTGGCGATCCCCGTGATCCCCTTCAGCCCCGTCCGTAGACCCGGGACAGGCATTGTCGTGGCCTCGCTGAGCGAGGTGCGTGAGAAGGCTTGCCTGGATCTCGCCACAGCTCCCCACCGGCTTGCCTTCCATCTGGTCATGCTGGTCAGAGAGGGGACCGGAGATCTTGCCATCGACTCCACGTGCTACCCGTGCCGGGCCGGCTCCCTGGTGTGGATCCGGCCGAACCAGGTGATCCAGTTCGCACTCGCGGCGGACATGGAAGCCCGCGTCGTCATGTTCACCGAGACGTTTCCGTTGCACCTGCGTGCGCACATGGGAATGCTCGACGACGTCCTGCGCCCCTCCTGCTGGCAGCTCCGCGATGACGAGCCGACCACTTTCGAGCGGGTGCTGGACCTGCTGTACGAGGAGTCGGAGCGGCCCGACCAAGGTCTCGGTGAGGACATCCTCAAGCATCTGCTGGCGGTCGTCCTGCTGCGCATCGACCAGGTCTGCCGTACTCACCACAGAAGCCAGGCGCGGAACGGCAGCCCCTCCGGCGAGAACGGCGAACTCTTCGTGCGTTTCAGGGACGAGTTGGAGAAGTCCTACCGAACGAGCCGACTCGTGGAGGACTACGCCGCCGCACTCAACTGCACGCCCCGCACCCTTTCCCGGGCCTGTCGCATCGTCGCCGGTGTCTCCACCAAGGAGGTGATCGACGCCCGGGTGACCCTTGAGGCCAAGCGGCTGCTGGTGCACACGGATCTGGCCGTCGGTGCCATCGCCCGCCAACTCGGCTTCACCGAAGTCACGAACTTCGGCAAGTTCTTCGTGCGGCGAGTGAATATGACACCCGGAACCTTTCGGCGCGGTGCCGATCCGCAGAATTAGGGGCAACGCCGGAATTCGTGGCCGGGGCCTTGCCTGGCAGTGCTGTTTTTGGGCGAACCAAAGCCGTATGTCGCGTTCTCCGATGGTTGCCCCCTACGGATATACGCGGGAGCGGGAGCGGGAGCCGGAGTCCGAGCCGCCGGTCAGGCCGATCGCCGGACGTGGATCCGCAGTGAGTCTGAGTCCTCGACGGAGTCCGCCGGTGTCTCCTTGCCGTCGAGGGCGTCGACGACATGGCGGACCAGGCCCCGTGCCATCGCGTCGATGTCGCGGACGACCGTGGTGAGCGGTGGCTGAGCCATCGCCGAACCGGGGATGTCGTCGACCCCGATCACGGCCAGATCATCGGGAGCGCTGAGGCCGAGGGACCGCAGGGCGGCCAGCACCGACTGCGCGACGTCGTCGTTGAACGCGCAGATTCCCGTCACCCCCGGCTCGGCGGCGAGCCAGGCCTTGACCGCCTCGACGGCGGCATCCGGCTCCAGCGGGACGGTCCGTACATCCGGCGCGGGAAGTCCGAGTTCGGCACACACCTGACGGACGCCCTCCAGACGCGGCCGGGCCAGAACGTCGAGTCTCGGGAGGTCGGGGTACGCGTAGCCGAGCCGGAGATGTGCGTCGGCGAGGTAGCGGGCCTGCGCGGCGCCGATGGGTTCCTCGGACACCAGGGGCGGCCGGAGCCCGCGCTCCCTCGAACCGTGCACCGCCAGGACGACCTCGGTGCCGGCGGTCCTCATCGCCTCGGCCTCGGACTCGGGAAAGTCGTACAGAGCCAGCACCGCCGCGGGCGTCACGGTCTTCCAGATCTCGCGCAGGGGGCGGGCCGGCTGGGCCGAGGAGTGCACGAGGAAGGTCAGTTCGTGTTCGGCGAAGGCGTTGGTGAGCTGCTGGATGAGCCGGCCGAGGACGTGCTGGATGGGCCAGTCCGGCAGCAGGCCGAGCACGATGTCCGAGCGCCCGGTCCGCAGGACGCGCGCCGCGGCCGAGGGGGCGTAGCCGAGCCGGGTGGCCGCGTCCCGGACGCGACGGCGGGTCGCCTCGGGGATCGTCTGGTGCGGGTGGTCATTGAGGACGTAGCTCACCGTCGCACGCGAGACTCCCGCCTCCCGGGCCACGTCCCCGCTGGTCACCCTTCTGTCGTTGGGCCTCCCGGCCATGCGTCCCACCCTCTGAAAGAGACCTCTTGCCCAAAGGCCATCGCTGCGGTTACTTTACCCGCACAGTTTACCTACTCGTTTAAGTGATTCGAGTAAGCGATTCGAGTAAGCGAAGACAACCGATCCGATGAGGCCTGCCTGTGATCCGCCACCACGACTTCCAGCACAACGGCCTGACGCTGCGCTCCACGCTGCACATCCCGGACGGACCGCCGGAAAGCCGCTGGCCGACCGTGGTCTTCGTCCACGGCTTCACCTCCAACCGGATCGAACTGCCGAACTTCGTCGCCATGTCGCGGCTGCTGGAGGCCAACGGGATCGCCTCGGTCCGATTCGACCTCTCGGGTCACGGGGAGAGCGACGGGGACTTCTTCGACGTGACCATCACGGGGGAGATCGCCGAGACCCGGGCGGTGCTGCGCACGGTCCGGACCTTCGACTTCGCCGACCCCGAGCGGATCGGCCTGGTCGGGATGAGCATGGGGGGTGTGGTCGCAGGCATCGCGGCAGGTGAGGAGACGGGGATCGGCGCGCTGTGCCTGTGGTCCCCGGCCGCCGTCGCCCCCTTCGAGATCGGCAGCGGCTACCTCAAGGGCCGAGCACTCGCTCCGGAGATCGCGGAGAAGGGCTACGTCGACGCCGACGGACACCGGATGAGCGCCGCACTCGTCAAGGACATCGCCGCCCTCGACGTCTACGGGCGCTCCAGCGCGTACGCCGGTCCGGTGCACATCCTGCACGGCGACAACGACGACATCGCGCCCCTCGAATACGCGCTCCGCTATCTGGACCACTACGACGGCAACGCACAGGTGGAGATCGTCGAGGGCGCGGACCACGGCTGGGGAACCGTGCCGCACCGCACCACCCTGCACCGGTCCACGCTGCGATTCCTCCAAAGGCACCTCCAGCGATGAACACGTCGAGCATCGAGGCCCTTCGCACGACCGATGCCATGACGACGGTCGTCGGTCTGCACACCGAGGACGACTCCGGCCTGATCGCCACCCCGTACTCCGAACCCCGTCTGTCGTGGTCCCTGGCCGGTGACGAGCCCGGCGTCCTGCAGCGCGCCTACGAGATCCAGGTGTCGGCCGGGCCTGCCTTCGGCGAACCGGTGTCCAGCGGAGTGGTCGAGTCCGACCTGGTGACCGACCACCCCTGGCCGGCCGCAGCGCTGAGCAGTCGCGAGGTCCGGTACTGGCGAGTGCGGGTCCGCACCGGCCTCGGCTGGACGGCGTGGAGCGAACCCGCCCGGGTGGAGGCCTCGCTGCTCGACGACGCGCAGTGGACAGCCCGCCCCGTCCACCTGCCCACCGACCGGGGCCGTACCTCCCCCGGCCCCGTGCCGCTGCTCCGCCGGGAGTTCGCGCTCCCGGCGGAGCCGGTGTCCGCACGCCTGTACGTCACCTCCCTCGGCGTCCACCGCACCACGATCAACGGCCTTCCGGTCTCCGACGACCTGCTGGAACCGGGCTGGACCAGCTACCCCAACCGCCTGCTCCACGCCGCCTACGACGTCACCGGCCTGCTCACCCCCGGCCGCAACGCCCTGGCCTCGGCGGTCGGCGACGGCTGGTACCGAGGTCACCTCACCTGGCACAAGAACCGAAACGTCTACGGCGACACCTCGGCCCTGCTCGCCCAGCTCGAAGTCACCCTGTCCGACGGCACGACCCTCACCATCGCCACCGACGAACACTGGAAGGGCGGATACGGAGCCCTGCTCGCGGCGGACCTGTACGACGGCTGCGAACGCGACCTCCGCCATGAGCCTCCCGACTGGCAGCACCCGGGTTTCGACGACCGCGACTGGGAGCAGGCCGCCGTACTGCCGCTGCCCACCGGCCTGACCGGGCGGGCCCACCCGGCCGTCCGCGTCGTACAGGTGATCCGGCCCGAGCTACGGACCCTGCCCGACGGCACGATCGCCGTCGACGCGGGCGAGAACATCACCGGCTGGCTCGCCATCCGCGCGAGCGGCCCACGCGGAGGCACCGTGACCGTCCGCCACGCCGAGGTCCTCGACGGCGACGGCCGCCTGCTGACAAGCATCCTGCGCGGTGCGCGCGCCACCGACCGGTACACCCTGGCCGGTGACACCACGGAGCTGGAGCCGGAGTTCACCTTCCACGGCTTCCGGTACGCCGAGATCGCCGCCACCCCCGGCGTCACCGTCGAGGCGGTCGACGTGCGCGTCGTGGCGAGCGACCTGCGCCGCATCGGCGACTTCCGCTGCTCCGACGAACGCGTCAACACGCTGTACGCCAACGTCGTACGCTCCCAGCGCGGCAACTTCCTGGCCGTGCCCACGGACTGTCCGCAACGCGACGAACGGCTCGGCTGGACCGGCGACCTCATGGCCTTCGCGCCGACCGCGTGCGCCACGTTCGACAGCGGTTCCTTCCTCGACAGCTGGCTCACCGATCTCCGTATCGAACAGCGCGCCGACGGCGCGGTGCCGCTGGTGATTCCCGACGTACCGCTCGGCGATCCGCCGCCGGCCGAGCTGCCGTTCGCCGGTTCCGGCGCGGGCTGGGGTGACGCCGCCACTGTCGTACCGGCCGCGCTCTTCGACGCCTACGGTCGGCGCAGCATGCTGGGCCGTCACTACGCGGCGATGCGCGCCTGGGTCGAGTTCACCGTCGATCACCTGGACGACGACGGGACCTGGAGCGGCAACGCGCAGCTCGGGGACTGGCTCGATCCGGCGGCGCCACCGGAGGACCCGTCGCGGGCCACCACGGACTCGGGCTATGTCGCCACCGCTTTCGTCGCGCACAGCGCCCGTCTGCTCGCCGACGCGGCCCGTGAGCTGGGCTTCGCCGAGGACGCCGAACACTACGCCGACCTGCACCGGCGTACCGCCGAAGCCGCCTGGCGGAAGTGGGGCGACCACGCCCGCACCACCCAGACCGGATGCGCGCTCGCCCTGGAGTTCGACCTCGCGCCCGCCGCCGAGCGCGGCGCGGTGGGCGAGGCCCTCGCCGCGCTGGTGCGCGCCCGCGACGGACGCATCGCGACGGGCTTCCTCGGGACACCGTTCGTCCTGCCCGCGCTCGGCAACTCCGGGCACACGGAGGAGGCGTACCGCCTGCTGCTCAACACCGAGTGCCCGGGCTGGCTCTACCAGGTCGCCCTTGGGGCCACCACCATGTGGGAGCGCTGGGACGCCATCCGGCCCGACGGCACCATCGACGTCGAGAACGCGGGCATGATGCTGTCCTTCAACCACTACGCCTACGGGGCTGTCGCTGCCTGGCTCTACCGATCCGTCGCCGGACTGCGGCCCACCGCACCCGGTTACCGCACCTTCGACATCGCCCCGCAGCCCGGCTCCACGCTCACCTCGGCCGAGGCCTCGATCACCACGCCGTACGGCACCGCCTCGGTCGCCTGGTCGATCAGTGGCCGCACCCTCACCGTGAGGGCTGTCGTGCCACCCGGCACGACCGGACGGTTCAGCGCACCCGAGGGCTGGCGCACCACGGAGGCCGTCGCCCCGCTCGGCTCCGGCAGCCACCTTCTGACCCTGAGTCCGACCACCGGTCCCTGAACGCCGCCTGCTCGGGGAACCGCCCCACCCCCGGTGGCGTATGCCGGGCTACAGACCGCGGCCCGCTGTGTCCTGACGCACAGTGGGCCGCTCCGGTTGCCGACCCGCTACCGCAGGGCCTCGGCGAAGAAGTCGAGTGACCGGTCGACCTCGGCGAGAGCCGGCGTCCGGTTGAGATGGCCGTGCGGCATGCCGACAGCCAGATACGGCTTGACCGTTCCTCCCGAGGCGGCCAGCTGACGGGCCAGTAGCTCGCCCGACGGGCGGAGATCGTCGTACTCGGAGAGCAGCAGGTGAACGGGCGGCAGGCCGTGCAGGGCAGCCGCGCCGGGGAGTGCGTCGCGCGGTAGATCGGTGAGGCGGCCGACGTAGTTCTCGACCATGAACTCGATGCCGGCCGGCGAGAAGCGCATCGTCGGCGGGAACCCGGCCATTTCGGCGGCCGTGGCGCCGTCCAGGGCCGGGACGGGGAAGTGCGCGAACGGGTAGGCCAGCAGGAGGAGATCGGCGGGCCGCAGCGCCGTGTCCCGGTCGCGGAGGGCCGAGGCCAGCGCCAGGGCCGCGCCGGCGCTCGCTCCGCCGAGGGCGACCAGTCCGGCGTCGGCGGCCACATCGGTCCTGAACCAGCGCCACGCGGCATGGACGTCGTCCAGCGGGACCGGGTAGTGGACGTCCTCCGTGGCCAGCCGGTAGCCGACGGAGACCACCACCGCCGAGGCCCGCGCCGCCAGTTCGGCCGCGACGACGTGCGCCTCGGGCATGTCGAGGTCGCCGCCGAGGAAGCCACCGCCGTGCACCCACAGGACGGCCGAAGCGCCGGGGCCCGGCGGAGTGTACGTCCGGACCGGCACCGGTCCGTGCGGTCCTGGGATCGTCGTGTTCGCAATTGCGACGTCGGGCTGGTTCCATTTCGCCGGATCCCGCGCGAACTCGCCGAACCGGGTCAGGGCGTCCGGGTCCGCGAGATCGTCGAACGTCAGGCCGGCGATGAGATGCAGTCGCTCGGCGAGGTAGGGGTCGAGGGGCATGGGACAGCCTCCGTGAAGCAAGGGTGACGCGGGCCGGCGTACGGGCCGCCGTGGCGGGGTGGGCGGGCCCTCACGCCGACTCGCGGACCTCCAGCCGGATCCGCGGCTCGACCGGGCTCGCGGAGGCCTCCGGGCCGTCCAGCGCGCGCATCACCGTGTCCGCGTACAACTCGGCGACAGCCGGGAGGTCCTCGACGACGGTGGTCAGCGGCGGGCAGGCCAGCGCCGCGGCGGGGCTGTCGTCGACACCGATCACCGCCATGTCCCGGGGGGCTTCGAGGCCGAGCTTTCGCAGACCGGCGAGCACGGTCATGGCGAACTCGTCGTTGAAGGCGCAGATGCCGGTCACGGGGGGATCGGCGGCGAGCCAGGTCCGGATGGTGCTCGCCGCCGCGTCCGGTGTCAGCGGGATGGTCCGGACGTCGGGTTCCGGCAGGCCCAGTTCGGCGCAGACGCTCCGGACGCCGTCTAGGCGCGGCCTGGCGAAGACGGCGACGCGCTCGTCGTCGGGGTAGACGTAGCCGAGTCGCCGGTGGGAGGCGGCCAGGTGGCGGGCCTGCGCGGCGCCTATCGCGTTCGCGCTGGTGATGCTCGCCTCCGCGCCGAGTCCGCTGGAGTCGTACAGGGCGACGATCACCTCGATGCCCGCCGACCGCATGGCCGCCGCGTCGGAGTCGGTGAACGGCTCGAAGGCCAGTACGGCGGCAGGGGTGAGCGCCTTCCAGATGTCGCTCAGCGAGCGGGCGCCCCGGACGCTGGAGTGGACGACGAAGGTGAGATTGCGCTTCGCGAACGCAAGCGTCAGTTCCTGGATGAGGTTCCCGACGGCGTGCCCGAGGGGCCAGTCGGGCAGCAGACCCAGTACGACGTCCGAGCGCCCGTAGCGAAGCGTCCGCGCCGCGGGGGAGGGGGCGTAGCCGAGCTTCGCCGCGGCGGCCAGCACGCGCTGGCGAGTCGCGTCGGTGATCTTCTGGTGTGCCGTGTTGTTGAGGACGAAGCTCACCGTCGCCCGCGACACGCCCGCGTCACGGGCCACGTCGGCGCTGGTCACCCTCCTGCTTCGCGGTGCCATCCACAACCACCTTCCGGGAACCTCTTGCGCAACGCAGGAGACACAGTTAATTTACGGGCACTCACTATAACGTGTTAACGACACGTTATAGCTACTCTGAACAGCCACGATGCGAGGTGGTGCGATGAGGCGCCTGCCGACTCATCGAGTCGCCGACATTGAAGCAGACGGCCTGCGTCGCGCACGAGACGGAGAGACCCTCCGGCACGACGGCCGACCGGTCCCGGGCCTGTGCCCGACCACCACATCAGCAGCGACCTCCCCGTGAGCCGTCCCTCCTGAGCCGTCCCGATCTCCTTCCTCGCCCACTTCCCCTGGCACCCCGAAGACGCACCCCGAAGACGCACCTCAAAGACGGAGACCCTCGATGAAGAGAAGAACCGCACTCCAGGCCTCGATCGGCGTCGTGGCGACGCTCGCGCTCGCCGCCTGCGGCGGCGGAGACACCGGCGCAGCGACTGCCGGCCCGGCGAACCTGACCATCGCCCTGAACTCCGCGCCCAACAGCCTGGACCCGGCCCAGGTCGCGGTCGGGCCCTTCCTGAACTACATGGACCCCGCCTACGCCTCGCTGCTCACCCGCAAGGCCGACGGCACCCTGGTGGGCGACCTCGCCGACAAGTGGGGCTATGTCGGCAGCGGGAACACCAAGTTCCAGATCGTCCTGCGCAAGGGCGTGAAGTTCGCCGACGGCACCCCGATCACCGCCACCGACGTCGTGAACTCGATCAAGTACTTCCAGAAGGGCAGCGGCCCCGGCGGCTCCTACTACCGCCCCCTGACCTTCGCCACGCCGGACACCTCGACCGTGGTGATCACCAGCCCGACGCCGAATCCCGACATGGGGACCCTGTTCACGCCCGCCTTCATGGGCGGAGCCGTCATCAGCCCGGCGGGCCTGAAGGACCCGAAGAAGCTGGCCTCCGAGACCTTCGGCGCCGGACCGTACGTCTACAGCGCCCAGCAGTCGGTCTCGGGCGACCACTACGTCTACGTACCGAACAAGAACTTCTACGACCAGTCCGCCATCCACTTCAAGAAGATCACCGTCAAGGTGATGCCGAACGTGAACTCGCAGGCGCAGGCCCTGAAGTCCGGCCAGATCGACCTGATGTACGGCACCCCGGACGTGGCGCCGACCATCACCGGGACCAAGTCGCTCGCCACGCTCAAGAGCCCCACCACCTGGGCGGGCCTGTTCCTCCTCGACCGCGCCGGCACCGTCGTGAAGGGCCTCGGCGATGTGCGCGTCCGGCAGGCGCTGAACTTCGCCATCGACCGGGCCGCGATCACGAAGGCGGTCTACGGCGACTTCGGGGCGCCGGTGTCCCAGCCGGCGATGCCCGGTTACGACGGCTACAGCCCCGACGCCGAGAAGGTGTACCCCTACGACCCGGCCAAGGCCAAGCAGCTGCTTGCGGCGGCGGGATACGCGAAGGGACTGACCATCCCGGTGAACTACGGGTCGTTCGACCCCTCGACGGCCAAGATGGTCCAGGCCGTGCAGGACCAGCTCTCCAAGGTGGGCGTCACCCTGACGCTGCGGGCCGCCGCCAACTTCGGCGGCTGGATCAACGACCTGCTGACCAAGAAGTACGCGGCCACCGTGCTCTCGCCCGGCCAGGGCGGCGGCGAGAACTTCTACGCGCAGCAGCCGGGGTTCACCAAGACGGGCATCATGAACGTCTTCGGCGTGGACGACCCGGACGTCGACGCCGCCTACGACAGGCTCGCCAAGTCGGACCCCGCGTCCAGCGGCGCGGCGGCGAAGGCCCTCACCGACGTGATCGTGCGCAACGCCCTCGCGCTGCCGGTGTCCGGCATCGACACGATCGCCATGTACAACACCAAGCTGCACGGGGTTCGGTTCGGAGTGGGCACCGCCCAGCTGACCCCGAACACCACGTGGACCACCCGCTGACGAGGACCGATGTCTTCCATCATTCTCCGCAGGCTGGCGCTGTCCGTCCCGCTCCTGGTGGTCGTCTCGGCGATCACCTCGCTCCTGGAGTCGTTCGTGCCGGGTGACCCGGCACGAACGCTCCTGGGGATCAACGCGACACCGGAGCAGTACGAAGCGCTGCGAGCCGCACTCCATCTCGACAAGCCGTTCGTCGAGCAGTACTGGCTGTATCTGACCGGCATCCTGCACGGCGACTTCGGCAACTCGCTGTTCAGCGGCGAATCCGTCCTGGCGGTGATCGGGCAGCGGCTGCCGGTCACGCTGACGCTGGTGATCGGGGCCACCCTGCTGTCGACCCTGGTCGGCGTACTGCTCGGCGTGTACAGCGCCACGCGGGGCCGGTTCAGCCGCCGGCTGATCGACGTGGTGTCCCTGCTGGGCAGCGCCCTGCCCAACTTCTGGCTCGCGCTGATGCTCATGTCCCTGTTCGCCGTCAGGTTCCAGCTCTTCCCCGCCACCGGATACACGCCCTTCGCCCAGTCACCGGGGCAGTGGGCGGCCGGGCTCGTACTGCCCGTGGTCTCGCTGTCCATCGGGGGAGTGGCCCTGATCTCCAAGGTCACCCGCGACGCGATGCTGTCCACGCTGGCCCGCGACCACATCAGGACCCTGCGGGCCTCCGGTGTCCGGCCCGCGTCGATCATCTGGAAGCACGCCCTGCGCGGCTGCGGAATGCCGGTGGCGACCGCGGTGGGCCTCTCGGCGATCGCGTTCATCCCCGGCTCGATCCTCGTCGAGAACGTCTTCACCCTGCCCGGTCTGGGCACGACGGTCGTGGACGCGACCAACCAGCACGATCTGCCGGTCGTTCAGGGGGCGGCGATCACCTTCACGGTGCTGGTGATCGCGGTGAACCTGCTCGTCGACGTCGTCTACAGCCTCCTGAACCCGAAGGTGCGTGCGGCATGACCGCTACAGATCCGCTCGTGAGCGTGCGCCCACGGAAGCGGGCCAACCCCCTCGCGGGCATCTGGCGCCGCCCGCTCACCGCGGTGGCGCTCGCCGTGGTCCTGACGGTCACCGTCGCCGTGATCCTCGCCCCGCTGCTGGCACCGCACCCACCCTTGGCGCAGGACCTGCTCCACGCGCGCTCCGGTCCGTCGGGAAGCCACCCGCTGGGCACCGACGACCTCGGCCGCGACGTGCTGAGCCGGCTCCTCTACGGCGGCCGGCCGGCCCTCCTGGGGACGGCTGTGGCCGTGGGCGTCTACATCGTCCTGGGCATGACGCTCGGCATCCTCGCCGGCTATCTGCGCGGCTGGACCGACCGGGTCATCGTGGCCGTGATGGACGTCATGCTCTCCGTCCCCATCGTCATCCTCATGCTCGCGGTCCTGGCGATCTTCAGTCAGAGCAACGTGGCCGCCATGCTCACCCTCGGCGTCCTCTCGTCCGCGGGCCTGGCGCGGATCATCCGCAGCGCGTGCATCGGCCTGCGGGAGGAACTCTTCGTGGACGCCGCCAAGGTCTCCGGGCTCGGCCCGGTACGGATCATGGCGCGGCACATCTTCCCCGGCCTGGTGGGGCAGTTGCTGGTCCAGGTGTGCCTCTTCTCCGGTATCGCCCTCATGGTGCAGACCGGCCTCGGCTTCCTCGGCCTGGCCACCCCGCCGCCCGCCCCCAGCTGGGGCGGCATGGTCGGAGAGGCCTCACAGGTCATCCAGCAGAGCCCCGGCCTGCTGGTCGTCACCGGCGGCCTGATCGGCCTCATGTCCCTCTCCTTCGGCCTGCTCGGCGACGGGCTGCGCGACCTCGACCAGGACCGGCGGCGAGGGATCAGCGCCGGGGCGCGGAAACCGGGTCGCGTGCCGATCGCCAAGGAGACCGCCGAAACCCCGGACACGGCGCCGGACACGGGCGTGCTCGCCGTACGCGACTACTCCATCGCCTTCGCCACCGCCCAGGGCCCGCGTACGGTCGTCGACTCCGTCGGCTTCACGGTGCACCCCGGTGAGATCTTCGGGCTCGTGGGCGAGTCGGGCAGCGGCAAGACGGTGACCGGCCTGTCGCTGCTCGGACTCCTCGCCCCCGGCGGGACGGTGACGGGCGGCTCGGCCTGGCTGGCCGGGACCCGGATCACCGGACTGCCCGAGCGCGAACTCCAGCGCATCCGCGGCAAGGAGATCGCCCTGGTCTCCCAGGAACCCATGGTGGCCCTCGACCCGTACTTCACCATCGGCTCCCAACTCGGCGAGGTCGTCCGCCGCACCGGCGGGGTGACAGGCGGTAAGGACGCCGTACGGCAACGCGTACGGGAGCTGCTGACCAGCGTCCACCTGCGCGACCCGGACGACGTTGCCCGTAGGTACCCGCACGAGCTGTCCGGCGGCATGGTGCAGCGCGTCGTCATCGCCATGGCACTGGCCGGCTCCCCGAAGGTGCTGATCGCCGACGAACCCACCACGGCACTCGACGTCACCGTGCAGGCCGGAATCCTCGACCTGCTCAGGTCACTTCGCGACGAACGCGGCATGGCGATCGTCCTGATCACCCACGACCTGGGCGTGGTGGCCGACGTCTGCGACCGGGCGATCGTGATGGAGAAGGGCCGGATCGTGGAGGAAGGCCCGGTCGAGGACATCTTCTACCGGCCCCGGCACCCGTACACGAAGAAACTCATCGCCAGCACACCCAGCATCGCCACGACCGAGGGCAGGATCGCGTGACCGGCACCCCCGTACTCCAGGTCGACGGCCTCGCGGTCCGCTATCCGTCCCGCGGCCTGCGCAAGCCCCCCATCACGGTCATCGAGGACGTGTCGTTCGAGGTCGGCCAGGCCGAGACGGTCGCCCTCGTGGGCGAGTCCGGCTCGGGCAAGACGACCATCGGCAGAGCCGTCCTGGGACTGACCCCGGTGAGCGGCGGGCGCGTACTGCTCGACGGGCGGGATATCACCCACCTCACGGGCCGCGCCCGCCGGGCCCTGTCCACCGACATCCAGGCGATCTTCCAGAACCCGTACGGCTCCCTCAACCCGGCCCTCCCCGTGGGCCGAACCCTGGCCGAGCCCCTGCTCGCCGACTCGACCCGCGCGCGCAGCGAGGTCCGCGACCACATCGCCGACCTGCTCCGCCGCGTCGGCCTGCCCGAGGACGCGGCCGACCGGTACCCGGCCCAGTTCAGCGGAGGCCAGCGCCAGCGCATCGCCATCGCCCGGGCCGTCGCCAGACAACCCCGGCTGATCATCTGCGACGAACCGACCAGCGCCCTCGACGTCACCACCCAGGCCGCCGCCCTCGACCTGCTCTCCGAACTCCAGCAGTCCCTCGGCTGCGCGTACCTGTTCATCACGCACGACCTCGCCGTCGTCAAGGAGTTCGCCGCGCGCACCCTGGTGCTGCAGCACGGGCGGATCGTGGAAGAGGGAAGCAGCACCGACGTCTGCGACCGGCCCAAGCACGAGTACACCCAGCGACTGGTGGCGTCCGCCCCTGTACCCGACCCAGTCCTCCAACGCAGCCGCCGACAAAGGCGACTCGAACTGGAAGCGACGTCATGAGGCACCGGACGCGCAGTACACGTTGACGAACGGTCCACCTGGTGAGGGCCGACCGGGCAAGGTGTGCGTGGACATCCCGGCTGAGGTCACGTTCGGCCTTCGCTAGCGACGGTCGGCGGGGCAGACGCCGTCCTGGGCGGCGGTCCAGGAGACGAAGAGGCGCAGGGTTTCTTCGGAGGGCGAGCCGGGTTCGGCGGTGTGGACGAGCAGAGTGAGACCGGGTTCGTCGCCCGTGCTTGAGCCGTGCCAGGCGAGGGGTAGGTCGCCCACGATCAGGTGGTGGAACCGGTTTTACGCCGGTGCCGTGGCAGCGGACGTTGTGGGAGCCCCAGCGGATCCGGAAGGCGTCGCTGAGGGTGGACAGCTCGCCCACCAGGTCGTGGAGGTACTTGCCGCGCGGGTTGCGACCGACCTCGGGACGATGAACTTCGGCAGGCCACCGCAGACGTCTGCGGTGGCCTGCAACCGCACGGACACCCCTGTCGTGCTGTCCGTGCGGTTGTACGACGAGGTGGTGGAACGACTCGACCGCATCCGGCCTGTGCCGGATGCGGTCGAGTCACTCGCGTCCTGGATCGCCGACGCCCGGATCTAACCCCGTCAGCCGGTCATGGCGTCGCGTACGAGGGCTGTGTCGACGAACTGTTCGAAGCGGACGATGAGTCCGCCGCGTACGACGAAGTGGTGCGCGACACGGACGGCGATCGGCTTCCCGGTCGCTTTGTTGGTCGCGGTGTAGCGGGCCAGGACGACGACGTTCTCACCGTCGACGACGTAGGTGTCGTCGTGGGCGGTCCAGCCGTCCCAGTCCTGGCCGAGCTTCTCCATGACGTTGGCGGTGACGCCGTCGGGGGTGCGGTAGGTGCCGGCCAGCGGGAAGCCGGCCATCTCCGTCCACTCCACGTCGGGGGCGAGGGTGGCCCGCAGGGCCTCCAGGTCACCTGCCGCTGAGGCCAGGTACTGGCGGCGTACGACGTCGGCGGGCGCGGTGGAAGTGGCGTAGTCGAACTCGGCCATGGTCAGCCCCACTTCATCTCGCCCTTGGCGACCTTCGCGCCGATCTGGGCGGCGATCAGCATGCCGTTGTCCGGGTAGCGCTTGACCAGTGCCTCGGTGAGCGCGGCGCCGTCGGCCGCCTTGCCCAGCTCCGCCTCGAAGGTGAGGAGGTATTCGCGGGTGGCGGAGATGGCGGTCGCGTCGGCGGCCGTGTCGGGCAGCCGGTGGCCGGGGACGACCAGCTCCGGCTGCAGGGCGGCCATTTCGTCGAGGAGGTCGATCCAGGCGGCGCGGTCGCCGGGGGTGGGGGTGTCGGCGACCCAGACGTGCTCCTGCTGGAAGAGGAGGACGCCGCCGAGGAGGGCCCGGCTCTCGGCCTGCCACAGGTAGTGGCGGTCGGGCAGTGCGGCCGGGCCGCCCTTCAGCTCGAAGCGGTGGCCCTCCAGGGTGAGGTCGCCGGTGAGGGGCGTGAGGTCGACCAGGCGGGTGGGGAGGTTGGCGCCGAGCGCGGCCCACGCCTTGAGCTTGCCCTCGTAGGAGTGCGCGATGTGGTCGATGACGAGCGGGGTGGCGACGAAGGTCGCGTCGGGGAACGCGTCGGCGAGGACTTCGGCGCCGAAGTAGAAGTCGGGGTCGGCGTGGCTGACGAAGACGGTGGTGAGCGTCTTGCCGGAGTCGAGGATCTCGGCGGCGAGGCGGTGGCCGTCGGCGCGGGTGAAGGCGGCGTCGACCAGCAGGGCTTCGGTCTCGCCGGTGACCAGGGTGGCGGTCTTGTTCTTGCTGCCGGCCGGGAAGTCCAGGTCGAGGATCTTGAAGGAGAGGGTGCTCATCGAAGACTCCTTGGGGGTGAGCTGAGCGCGGGGGAGGGGCGGGGACGGGGAGGTTCAGGGGGTGCGGAGGGCCGTGAGCCGCCGGTCGACCTCGTCGGCGGTGGCGTGGCCCCGGGCCAGGACGATGACTTGGTCGCCGTCGACTGCGAGAAGGGTGGGGAATCCGGTGACGCCCAGTGAGGCCGTCCGGCGGAAGTCGGCTTCGGCCGCCACCCGGGCCTCGGGTCCTTCGAACGCGGCGACCACGGCGTCGGCGTCCAGCCCGGCCCGCTCGGCGACCTTCCGGTAGGTGGTGCGGTCGGAGAGGCTGAGGCCGTCGACGTAGAAGGCGTGCTGCAGGGCGACGGCCAGTTCCGCCGCGCGGGACGGCGCGGCCTCGCGCAGGGCGGCGACACCGCGCGCGGCGGCCTTCGAGTCCATGACGAACGAGCCGTCGGCTATCAGCCGGTCGTACGCCTCGCCGAACTCGGCGCCGGTCAGCTCGGCGATCTGGGCGTTCGCGCCCTGGACGTACCCGAACTCACCGATCGGCACCCGGCGCGACCCGGTGAACAATCCGCCGGAGACCACCTCGACCGGAACGTCAGGGTGGCGGGAGACGATCTCGGCCAGGGCTCCGGAGAATCCGTGCGACCAGCCGCAGTAGGCGTCGAAGACGTAGACGAGCTTCATCGAAAACCTCGGCAGAGGGGTGGCGCTCGCCGACTGCGAGCGGTTCATCTGACAGAACAGTAACTGACGTGTCAGATATTTCTGGTCGCTTGTGAGCTGGGACACACCGGCGCGGTCGGCGTCATTACATCAGCGTTGCCGTCGGCCCGCAGGTCAGGGCAGGCGGGGCAGCAGATCCCGGGCCGTGTGGCTGAGGATGCGGAGATCCTCCGCGAACCGCTTCCGGTCGGCTGCGGGCAAGGGGTCCACGAGATACCGCTTGATGTTCTCCAGATGGACCCGGGACGCCCGTACGACCGTCTCCTCGCCCTGTGCGGTCAGGCGGACCAGCCGTCCGCGCCGGTCGTCCGGGTCCTCCGCGCGCTCGACCAGCCCGGCCGCCGCCATGCGGTCCACCAGCCGGGTTGCCCCGCCCGTCGTCAGGACCTGCTCCTGGGCGACGGCCCGCATGGAGAGTCCCGGCTCGCCCGCCCGCCCGAGGATCAGCAGCACCTCGAACATCAGATGACTGATGCCGCACTCCACCTCCAGCGCCCGGCCCAGGATGTACTCCAGCCGGTTCGCCGCCCCCTGCAGCCGGCCGAACGCCAGGATGAGTTCGTGGTCCGCGGCCTGCTTCGCCGTCGTGATCTCCGTCTGCTCGCCCACGGTCGCGCCGCCCCTCAAGTCGTCCGGATGCCACCGTACCGATCTTGCCCGAAGGGGTGACGCGACCGTTTGCGGGGTTGTTACGCGCCGGGGTGCAGGCCGAGCCAGCCGGGGGTCGGGTCGCCCTTGACCTCGCCGAAGTACAGGGCGAAGGTCTGCTTCCAGCGCTCGACCGCGGCTCGGTCGGCCATGAAGCGGGGGAAGCCGTCCACGTTGGCGTTCGGGTACTCCCAGATCGGCTTCAGGCCGGCCGGCGGAGTGACGTCGGTGCGGACGGACCAGCCGTTGAAGGAGCCGTTCTGCATCTCCTTCGACAACTGCCAGTTGAGGAAGAGTTTGGCGGCCGTGGAGTTCTTCGCCTCCTTGAGGACGGCCGTCCGCTGGCCCCAGGCCATGAACGGGTGTCCGGCGCCGATCGCGAACGTCACCGGTGTCGTGCTGACCGCGGACCCCGCGGTACCGACGCCGATCGTCTTCTGCCCGCCGAAGACCGCGTCGCCCGGGGAGTTGCTGCCCCGCGCGAACTGCACGTCCTGGGCGGCGAACTTGGCCACCCACTCCCAGCCGTACTTCCGGGCGTACAGGGTGTAGAGGAAGAGGACCGCGTCGTCGTCGTGCGGGTAGGCCGAGGCGATCTTGCCCTTCCACTTCGGGTCGACCAGGTCGCGCGGGGTGAGCGGCGTCTTCGCGCCGACCGTCGCGGTGTCGTACATGAAGCTGAAGGCGATGGCGCCGGTGGCCACCCACGCGCCCTGCGGATCCTTGAACCTGTCGTAGACCTTGGAGAACCCGGCGGGCTTGTAGTGCAGCAGGCGGCCCTGGTCCTTCCAGCGGTCGAAGTCGTGCAGGGTCTGGAACTGGACGACGTCCGGGACGAGGGTGTCGGTGGCGAACTGGTTGTCGACGCGGACGTCGTGGTACTTGCTGTAGTCGACGATCAGCGTCAGGTCGATGTCCGGGAAGCGGGCCTTGAAGGCCGCCTTCGTCCCGTCCTGCTGGGTGGGGGTGTCGCCGCCGGCGTAGACGACGAGCTTGCCGCCCTCCGCGAGCGCGGCCCGGTACAACTCGTCGAGCGTACGGGTCTCCTCGCGCCCGCCCGAGTGGCGGGAACCCGCCGGCACGGCCGCGGCCGGAACCGCCGAGGCGGCGGACGCGCCGATGCCGAGGGCGGCACCGGTGGCCAGAACATGGCGTCTGCTGAGAATGGGCACGGTGAGGCGACCTCTCTGGGGGGAGTGATGAAGCCCGGTGCCTGGCTCGGCCATGGTCCGTCGGGCGCCCTCATCATTGCCCGGCAGGCGAGGAATAGGCAACGTTTCTCAAGGCCTCGATCCGATGTTCAATCGAACGGTTGAATGCCTCCTACGTCGTTCGGTGCCCCTGCTCATTCCGCAGGTCGCGTCGTGGACCGGCGCGGCACGAGCGTGGGGGAGAGGGTGACCTTGGTCGACGGGCGGCCCCGGTCGGCTATCCGTTCCAGCAGCAGTCGTACGGCGTTCCTGCCCATCTCGCGGCCGGCCTGGTCGACGCTGGTGAGGGAGACGGGGCCGAACGCGGCGAACGTCGTGTTGTCGTAGCCGGCCACCGAGAGGTCGTCGGGAACGGACAGTCCGGCTTCGGCGACCGCTTCGAGCACGCCCATGGCGACGACGTCCGCTCCGGCGAAGACCGCCGTGGGGCGATCGGCGGCGGGGAGGGCCAGCAACTGCCGCGTTCCCTCGTAACCGCCCTGCTGGGTATAGCTGGTGGCGACCACGTTGATCCACTCCTCCAGCCCGTGGGCCCGCATGGCCAGCCGATAGCCGTTGGCGCGGTGGGCGTTGGGCATCTCCATGAGGCGTGTGGGGTCCGTCTCGTGGTGGTCGATGTGGGCGATCCGGCGATGCCCGAGACCGGCGAGGTGGGCGACGACCTGGGCGGCTCCCGCCATGTCGTCGTCGGTCACCGTGTCGTACGCGGGGGAGGTCCCGTGTCTGCCGACGACGACGGTCGGCACCGCGGTGCCGACATGGTCCAGGTGGGCGCGCGGTGACACGGGGGCGACCAGGACGAGGCCGTCCATCCCGCGGTCGAGCATCGCCTCGGTGACGCGGGCCTCCTCCTTCTCCCCGTTGCAGCCGGGCCCCAGGAGAACCTGGTACTCGGTGTCCTTCAGCGAGGCGGTGATGCCGTCGAGGATCTCGGGGAAGAACGGGTTGCGGATGTCGGGCAGCATCACGCCGATGGTGTACGTCTGCCCGCGCAGCCCCCGGGCCCCCGCGTGCGGCCGGAAACCCAGCTCGTCGATCGCGCGGCGCACCTTTTCCTGCATTTCCGGGCTTGCCCCGTAGGCGTTGCGCAGCACCTTGGACACGGAGGTGACGGACACCTGAGCGTGCCGCGCGACGTCGACGATGGTGATCCTGCGGCGTGTTGCTGGCGGCTCCATCCGGTCCTTGCCTTTCGGGGAGTCGTTGGGCAGCCGAGTGTAGGGCGGATTCCGCAGCTCAGGGGGCGGTCCGGAGCGGGCGAGGTGTCTTTCCCGTAACGCGCCCGCAGTGTGTGCGCAACGTCTTGACGTCATGCGGGAGGGCTCCCTATGGTCTGGCCACGCCCTTTAGGAAACGTTACTCAAGACATCTCGGGCTTCCTGTCCGGTGCCGGACTCGGCGCCGTTCCGGGGCGGAACGGGATGCGGAGCCACGGCGGCTCCCCTGTCGGGAGGCGGAATCCGAGGTCCGCTCCGACAGACGTATTGAATCGTTTCAAGAGAGGAGGTTCGCAGGTGACCGTCACCCCGCACAAGCAACTTCCGGACGTCGACCGGCCTCCCGGCGCGGAACCGGCTCCGCGAGGTCGGCGCGAGCGGACCACCCCGCCGTGGTGGTTCGCCCTTCCCGCGATGCTGCTGTTCGCCTTTGTCGTCCTGGTGCCGAGCGTGCGGGGTGTGTACTACGCCTTCACGGACTGGGACGGTCTGTCGCCCGACTTCTCCTTCGTCGGTCTGGACAACTTCTCCGAGATGTTCCGCGACGAGGACGCGAGGCAGGCCGTCTGGCACACCCTGCTGATCGCCGTCTCCATCACGGTCGTACAGAACGCGGTGGGGCTGCTGCTGGCCCTGGGCGTCAACTCGGCCATCAAGTCCCGCAACGTGCTGCGGGTCTTCCTGTTCGCCCCGGCCGTGATCACCCCGATCGTCACCGCCTACCTCTGGCGGAATCTCCTGGGCCCGGACGGAGCGGTCAACAGCCTGCTCGGCGCGGTGGGGCTGAAGGGCCTGCAGCAGGACTGGCTGGGCGATCCGGATCTGGCCCTGTGGTCGGTGGTCGGGGTGATCGTGTGGCAGTTCGCCGGCTACTCCATGGTGATCTTCCTCGCCGGACTGCAGTCGGTCCCCAAGGAGGTCCACGAGGCGGCGTCCATGGACGGCGCAGGCCCCGTACGGCGCTTCTGGTCGGTGACCCGGCCGCTGCTCGCCCCCGCCCTCACCATCAACCTGATGCTGTCGATCATCGGCGGGATCAAACTCTTCGACCAGGTGTTCGCGCTGACCGGCGGCGGGCCCGGACACGCCACCGACACCATCTCGACGCTGATCTACAAGGACGCCTTCACCCTCGGCGAGTTCGGCTACAGCATCGCGCTCGCGGTCGTCCTCACGATCATCGTGGCCGTCGTCTCGACCGGACAGTACCTGGCGCTGTCCCGCAACGAGAGAGCATCGTCATGAACCGCTACCGCCCCCGCACCCTCGCGCTGGAACTGGCGATGATCGCCGCCGCCCTGTTCATGGCCTTCCCGGTGTACGTCCTGGTCAACCTGGCGGTGCGGCCACCGTCGGACACCTCCTCGCCGCTCAGCCCGACGAGTTCGCCCACGCTGGACAACTTCACGCAGGCCTGGCAGAAGGGCGGCCTCGGCGGGGCACTGGGCAACAGCGTGCTGGTGACGGTGTGCAGTGTCGTCGTCGTACTCACCGTGTCGTCGCTCGCGGCGTACCCGCTGGCCCGCGTCGCGACCAACTGGTCCCGGAGGGCGTATCTGACCTTCCTCCTCGGCCTGGTCCTGCCCTTCCAGCTCGCCTCCCTTCCTCTGTACCAGACCCTGCGCGACCTGGACCTGCTCGGCACCCCCTGGGCGCTGGTCCTGTTCTACTCGGGCCTGCAGGTGCCGTTCACCGTCTTCCTCTATGTCGGTTTCCTGCGTGCCCTGCCGCGTGACTTCGAGGACGCCGCGATGATCGACGGCTGCACCCCGCTGCAGGGTTTCCGGTACGTGGTCCTGCCCATGCTCAAGCCGGTCACGGTGACCGTCCTGGTCCTCAACGCGGTCGCCATCTGGAACGACTTCTTCACCCCACTGCTGTACCTCAGCGGCAGCGACCGGCAGACCCTGCCGGTCGCGATCTCGGGCTTCGTCGGCCAGTACGTCACCGACTGGAACCTCATCTTCGCCGCACTGGTGATCAGCATCCTGCCCGTCCTGCTCGTCTACTTCCTGCTGCAGCGCAGCATCATCAACGGCTTCGCGGGAGGGCTGCGCGGATGAAGGCCGACAACACCCGACCGACCCTCACACACCGTGGCACTTTCCCCGAGGGGGGCATCATGAAGACACGTACACTCCCGGTCCTGATCGCGGCGGCGACCTCCGTGGCCGTGCTCGCCGCGTGCAGCGGCGGCACCAACGCGGGCTCCGACAGCCCGGGCGGCGGCGGTGGTGGTTCGCAGACACTGACGCTCGCGTCGCAGGACCAGGGCTCCATCGAGGACGTCGTCAAGGCGTTCGAGAAGGCCAACCCGGGCGTCAAGGTCAAGTACACCGTCAGCGGCGCCGACCAGTACCAGCCGCAGATCCGCACCCAGCTCGCCTCGGGCACGGCACCCGACGTGATGTCGGTCTGGCCCGGCAACGGCAACCCGGCGGCCACCTACGTGCTCGCGAAGCCCGGCTATCTGCGCGACCTCTCGGACCAGCCCTGGGTGAACAAGCTGCCCGCCTCGGTCAAGAGCCTGACCGAGTACGACGGCAAGTCCTACACGGCGCTGTTCGGACTCAACGGCATCGGCGCCGTCTACAACCAGGAGGCCCTGACGAAGGCCGGCCTCACCCCGCCGGACACCTGGACGCAGCTGCTGGACTTCTGCAAGGCCGCGAAGGCCAAGGGAACCCCGGCCTTCGCGCTCGGCAACCAGGACAACTGGGTCACCCAGCTGGTGCTCTACTCGCTGGTCGCCACGACCGTCTACGGCGACGACCCCGACTTCGACAAGCAGATGCAGGCCGGCCAGGCCACCTTCGCGAAGTCGCCGTGGACCACGGCCCTGGACAAGTACCTGACGATGGAGAAGACCGGCTGCTTCCAGAAGAACCCTCTGGGCACCAGCTACGAGGCGAGCCAGACACTCGCCGCCACCGGCAAGACCCTCGGCATCGTGCAGGGCAACTGGGTGATCGCCCTGCTCAAGGAGAAGAACCCGAAGGGCACGTTCACGCTCAAGGCACTGCCCGCCACCGACGACCCGGCCAAGACCCTCATCCCGGCCGCGGCGGGCGCCGGCTACGCCGTCAACGCCAAGGCGAAGAACCCGGAACTGGCCCTGAAGTTCGTGAACTTCGTGATGTCGCCCGAGGGCATGAACACCTTCGTGAAGAAGCAGGGAAGCCTGCCCACCCTGTCCGACACGGGCCTGGCGGCCGACCCGTCGCTCGCCGAACTGACCAAGTTCATCGGGTCGGACCGCACGGTGCCGTTCATGGACCAGCTCTGGCCCAACCCGAAGGTCCAGGCGACCATGCTCAGCGGTCTCCAGGAGATCTTCAGCGGGCAGTCCACGCCCGGGAAGCTCCTCGACGAGATGGACGCCGAGTACAAGTCGGGGAACTGACCGACGCGCCCCGGATCGCCGCCGGCCGCCATCAGCGGACGGCGGCAATTTCCGGCCCGTGTTTGAAACGTTCAAAGCAAGGCCGTACGAATCGGAGGAATGGCATGTCCGACATCCCGAGCGGGGCGCTCAGCCGGAGACAGGTGGTCGGCACCGTGGCCGCATCGGCGGCGGGCCTGGCCGTGCCCGTGCTCCCTGCGCAGGCCGCCCACGCCGGCGAGGCGAGCGGCGGATGGACGGCGAGGGTCACCGGACTGGCCGTCGACGGCCGGGAGGACAGCCCGCTCGGCGTCGACGACCCCGCCCCGCGACTGAGTTGGCGGGTGACGGGAGCGGACCCGGGCTGGATCCAGGCCGCCTACCGGATTCGCGCCGCGCGCACCGAGGACGATGTCGAGCGGGGCCGCCGACTGCTCTGGGACAGCGGCAAGGTTCATTCCTCGGCCCAGACCGACATCGCATGGCACGGTCCCGCACCGGCCTCGCGCGACCGGGTGGTCTGGCAGGTGCGGGCGTGGAGCAGCGACGGCGACGCGACCCCCTGGAGCTGCCCGGCCTCCTGGGAGATGGGTCTCCTCAAGCCCTCCGAATGGGGCGAGGCCCGCTGGATCGAGCACCCGGGCCGCACCGTCGACCAGCCGTTGCCCGTGTTCGCCAGAGCTTTTCGGGTGGACGGGCGCGGCGGAAAGGTCGCCAGGGCGAGGCTGTACCTGTCGGGCGTGGGACTCCATGTGGCCCGGCTCAACGGCGAGCCCGTCACCGGCGAGGTGCTCGCCCCGGGCAACTCCAACTACCAGCTCTCCACCGAGTACCGGGCCTACGACGTCACCCACCTCGTCCGCCCCGGCGACAACACCCTGGGAGTCGAACTGGGCCACGGCACGGCCCTCGTGACCCGGTCCGTCACGAATCCCGCGACCGGCCGCACGGCTCCGTACAGCTGGTGGCAGAGCCAGTTCAAGGGCACCGGCGCCCTCGCCGCGCCCGCCGCCCAGGGTGCCACCGTCGTCAAGGTGAGCAGCGTGGCGAACTACCACGTCGGCGGCACCGTCAACATCGACACAGGCGACGGCGGCGGGCGGCTGGAGTCCCGCGCCATCACCTCGATCGGCACCTCGGGCGCCGACGGCACCGGCATCACCTTCGAACCCGGGCTCTCCCACAGGCACGAGAGCGGCGCCGCCGTCACCGGCTCCGGCAACTCCCTCGCGAGCACCGATCCGAGCGCGGGCGCCGCCGTGACCCCACGGCTCATCGCCCGCCTGGAACTGACCAAGGCCGACGGTACGGTCGAGACGGTCGTCAGCGACCGCTCGTGGCGCACGGCGCTCGGCCCGACCACCACCGCCAACTGGTACTCGGGCTCCGACTACGACGCCCGGCGCGAACAGTCCGCCTGGACCGCCCCCGGCGCGGACCTCGGCGCGTCGGCGAAACGGCGCGACGGTACGGCCATGGGCTGGGCCGGAGCGGGGATCGCGCCGCCGCCCAACCTGACCACCGAGCTGGTCTGGCGCGTGGCCGAGCCGCTCAAGGTCGTCGACAGGCTCCGCCCGGTCGGCATCACACAGCCCCGACCCGGCGTGTGGGTCTTCGACTTCGGCCAGAACTTCGCCGGCTGGCCACAGCTCGAACTCGACGGCCCGCTCCCGGCCGGCACCACCGTCAGACTGACTCCCGCCGAGTCGCTGAACGCCGACGGCACCGTCAACCAGGCGTCGATCATGGGCGGTGGCGCGGCACGCGGCACCGACGTGTTCGCCTCGTACACGACCTACGGCGACCGGAAGGGCGAGCGCTGGCACCCGCAGTTCCACTACTTCGGCATGCAGTGGGTCCAGGTCACCGGCCTGCCCGAGGGCTACGCCGTGAGCCGGGACACGGTGACGGGTCTCCAGATCCACGCCGACGTGCCGGACGCAGGCTCCGTGCGCACCTCCGACGAGCGGATCAACCGCGTTCACCGCATGGCCCGTTACTCGACCATGAGCAACGTCATGTCGACCTTCACGGACTGCCCAGGCCGCGAGAAGCTCGCCTACCCCGCCGACTACGTCCAGCCCTTCGGCTCCATCCACCGCACCTTCGGCTACGCGGCCTACCTGCGGACCATGCAACGCCACCTGGCCGAGGGCCAGTCCAGGGCCGGCGCGGACATCGGCAACGTGGCGCTCAAGGCCCCGGTGTACGACTGGGGGTACACCGGCCGGTTCGGCGACGAGATCAACTGGGGAAACGGCATCGTCCTCGTGCCCTGGCTGCTGTACGAGACGTACGGCGACACCCAGACGATGAGCCGCTACTACCCGCAGATGCAGGCCTTCCTCACCTACATACGAACGCGGAAGGCCGGCACCGGCGCGGACGCCTACCTCGTCAACGCGGCCCTCGCCGACTGGATCGCCAGCGAGAACACCTCGGGCCGCATCACCGGAACCTGGGGCTACCACCAGATCGCCGACCGCATGGCGAGGATGGCGGCCCTGCTCGGCCGCGACGCCGACGCGGCGGAGTACCGGAGCCTCGCGGCCAACATCAAGGACGCGTTCAACGACGCCTTCTACAACACGGCGCTCGCCCGCTACACCGCCGAGGGCGACCGGGGCACGGCCGGGGCGACCCAGGCCGCGCAGGCGCTCGCGCTGGACGAGGGCCTGGTCCCGGACGGCGAACGGGGGGAGGTCGTCGACGCGCTCGTCGAACTCGTCCACGCCCACCGGCCGTTCGGGGGCGGCCCGCACTTCAGCGGCGGCACCATCGGCCTCGCCCCGATCGTCCGGGCCCTGCACGAGGGCGGCCGTGACGACGTCCTGTGGGAGGTCCTCCAGGAGGACACCCGCCCGAGCTACGGCTACTTCATGGCACCCACCACCGCCAATCCCGGCGGCCTGACGACCATCCCCGAACAGTGGGACATGGGCAACTCCAAGAACCACATGATCCTGCTGCAGATCGAGGAGTGGTTCCACAGCGGCCTGGTCGGCATCCGCCAGGCACGCGGCAAGGCCGGCTACCGCGAGCTGGTGATCGACCCCCGCCCGGTCGGCGACCTCACCCGTGCCGAGGGCAGTTACCGCACACCGTACGGCGTGGTCCGTGCGCGGTGGACCCGGGCCGACGGCAGGTTCCGGCTGCGCGTGGAGCTTCCCGCCAACACCACGGCGGAGATCCGGCTGCCCACCGGCGGCGGTGCCACCCATGTCGTGGGCTCCGGGCAGCACACGTTCACCACGCACGATCCCCTGACCGCCCGACGAACCGAAGGGACCGAGGCGTGAGCCACGAGGTGCACAACGCGGACGATGCCGACCGCGACGTCAGCGGGGAAACCCCACCCCCCGGACATGGAACACCATTTCGCCGCCGGACCGTGCTGGCGGCAACAGCCGTCGCCTTGTCGACAGGAGCAAGTGCCATGGCAGACGGAACGAGCGCGGCGGCGGCAGGATCTCCCCGCCCGCACGGAGCCCCCGTGGGCGGGCTGACCGTGGAGCACCGCACCGATCCCCTCGGCGTGGACGCGGCCCGCCCGCGCTTCGGGTGGCGGACCAGGTCCGCCACCCGGGGCTGGAGCCAGGGGGCGTACCAGATCCTCGTCGCGAGTTCCCCGGACCGACTGACGGGCGCCCGCGCGGACGTCTGGAACAGCGGGCGTGTCCGCTCCGCCGACTCGGTGGCGGTGCGCTGTGCGGGCAAGTCCCTTGCCCCGTCGACCCGTTACTACTGGACTGTCACCGTGTGGGACGCCGAGGGGCACATCGCGGGTACCGCTCCCGCCGCGCACTTCGAGACCGGCCTCCTGAGCACCGACGGTGTGACCGGGTGGGACGGGGCCCAGTGGATCGGGATGAAGGGAAAGACGCCCGACTCGGCCGGTGCACCGATGCTTCGCAAGCAGGCGACTCTGAGGAAGCGGGTCAGCGAGGCCCGGCTGTACGTCTCGGCCCTCGGCGTGTACGAGGCCTTCGTCAGCGGCCGTCGGGTGACCGTGCCCCAGGACGGCGGGACCACGACCGAACTGCTGCCCCCGGGCTCGACGAACTACGACGCGCGCGTCAACTACATGACGTACGACGTCACCGACCTGGTCACGCGGAAGCCGGACGTCACCCTCGCGGTCGTCCTGGGCAACGGCTGGTACAACGGCCGTATCTCCGAGGGCAGTACGTACTATTCGGCGGACGGCAACGCCCTGGCGGTCAAGGCCAAGCTGCTGATCCGGTACGCCGACGGCACGTCGAAGACGGTCGTCACCAGCCCGGACGGCGGCTGGAAGGCAACGGACACCGGTCCCTACCGCGCCGACGACATCTACGACGGCCAGACCTACGACGCCCGCCGGGAACTGCCGGGCTGGACGGCACCCGGATTCGACGACTCCGGCTGGTCGGACGTGGAGCGCGTCGCCTTCGACGAACGGTTCCCGGAGGCCCGGCTTCTCGCCTACCCGGGCGAGACCGCGCGCTTCATGCACCGCTGGGACCGGCAACCGCAGTCGATCACGGTCGCCACGGGAGTGACCGGACAGGACGGCAGCCCCCACGGCAGGGGACGCATCGTCGTGGACCCCGCCCGGACGGTGACCGACCCGGCGAAGGCGGCCACCGCCCCGGTCACGATCGGCGTGGGCGAGACCGCCGTCTTCGACCTGGGCCAGAACATGGTCGGCGTGGCCCGCTACAGCCTGCGCGGCCCGGCCGGAGCCAGGGTCGAGTTCCGGTTCGGCGAGATGCTCAACGACGACAGCGCCGGCGCGGACGGCCCCGAGGGCTCCCTCTACCGGGCCAACCTCCGCAGCGCCAAGGCCACCAGCGCCTACCTCCTCAAGGGCGACCCGCAGGGGGAGACCCACCAGGACTCCCTCACTTTCTACGGCTTCCGGTACGTCTCCGTCACCGCGTCGGAGACCGTCACCATCACCCGGCTCACGGGCAGGGTCGCCACGTCCGCGATCCGCGAGACCGGGACCGTCACCACCGACGATCCCGACATCAACCAGCTGGCGAGCAACATCCGTTGGGGCCAGCGAGGCAACTACTTCTGGGTGCCCACCGACTGCCCCCAGCGCGACGAACGCCTCGGCTGGACCGGCGACACCCAGGTCTTCGCCACGACCGGCCTCTACAACGCGGACGCCGGTGTCTTCCTCAGCCACTTCCAGGACACCGTCGTCGGCTCCCAGACCATCTACGGGACGGACAAGGCGCAGTTCACCGGCGTCGCCCCGACGGGACGGTACAACTTCCCCGGCGGCGGCAGCGGTTGGGCCGACGCCGGGGTCATCGTGCCGTGGACCGTGTGGCAGATGACCGGGGACGCGACCGTCGTCGAGGACAACTGGCCAGCGATGAACCGCTACTTGGACTGGATTCAGGACCAGACCGGCGACACCTGTGCCGGCCAGGGCTCCCTCACCGGTGACTGGCTGGGACCGCAGAAGACCAGCGCCCAGCTGATGAGCGACGTCTACTACGGCTACAGCACCCGCCTGATGGCACAGATGGCCCGCGCGACTGGCAAGGCGGCGGAGGCAGCGGCGTACGAGCGGCTCTTCGCACGCATCAGGCAGGCGTTCATCACCAAGTACCTGAGCACGGAGAACAACACGGTCACCGTCAGGTCCAGCCTCGGCGACGCCTCCCCGATCGAACCGGGATCCGACCCGAACCAGAAGACGGAGGACAACAGCCAGACAGCGCTGCTCTGGGTCCTCAAACTCGGCTTCTACGAGACGCAGGCACAGCGCCGGGCACTCGTCGGTCATCTCGCCGACAACATCGGCAACGACGACGCCTACAAGGCCGCGCACCCGGACAGCATCCGGGTCCGGTACGCCGAGAACACCCTGTCCGTCGGCTTCCTCGGCGTCAACGTCCTCGCCCCCCTGCTCACCGACGAGGGCCGCGCGGACCTGGCGTACAAGCTGCTGCACCAGGACGCGCTGCCGTCCTGGCTGTTCTCGGTGAGGAACGGCGCGACGACGGTCTGGGAGCGCTGGAACTCGTACTCGGAGGAGGACGGGTTCGGGCCGGTCGGCATGAACTCGTTCAACCACTACGCCTACGGCGCGATCATGGAGTGGATGTACGCCTACATGGGCGGCATCGCCCGCGACCCGGAGAGCCCCGGCTTCAAGCACTTCCTGCTCCAGCCCCACCTCGATCCCACGGGCGGGATCACCCGGGTCTCGGCGGCGTACGAGTCGCCGTTCGGGGAGATCAGGAGCGAGTGGCGGGTCGAGGACGCGGGCAGGTTCCTCGTCTACGACGTGGTGGTACCGGCGAACAGCGAGGCGACCCTGCGCATTCCGGCCGTGTCGGCCGATTCGGTCCGCGAAGGACGTGCCCCGTTGGCGCGTGCCGAGGGCGTGAGCGCCGTCGGTCACGCCGACGGCGTGTACACCTGTCGGTTGACTTCCGGCCGGTACCGCGTGACCGCCCGGCTGAAGTGAGCGCTCGGCAAACGCAGGACCGATCACGAAGCGCGTCCGGCGTACGGCGAAGCCGTGAACCCGGCAGTTCGCCGCTGCGCCGGGCGATCTCACGGACGTCGGCGGCGCCGCCGTACTCGGCGAAGACGGTGCCGGCCGCCTCCATGATCGCGGCGCGATCGCGCTCGGAGTCGGCGCGGCGGCCACGCTGGGCGGGCTGTCCGGGGGCGGGGGCGGACTGTTCGGCGAGGGCCATCCGTTCCGATACGCCACCTACGACACGTTCATCAGCCGTATCCTCCCCGTCCTGGAACAGGTCGACCGGGAGATCTCCTTCGACGGACTGCGCTGGGTCCTCGACCACGCCGAGGACATCACGCCCCGCAACATCGACCGGTACGGACGGCACCCGGCTGGCGAACTACAACCCCTGGGTCTCCCTGAGCTGGATGGTCACCGGCAGGACGGTCGGCGGCGGCACGCGGATCCTGGGCGAGGGGAGGCGTCTCGACCGCGTGGAGGCTCTGCGCCGCTACACCGTGGGCGGGGCGTGGTTCTCGCACGTGGTTCTCGCACGAGTAGGACACGAAGGGCTCGCTGGAACCCGGCCGGTTCGCCTACCTCGCCGTGCTGTCCGAGGACTACTTCAGCGTCCCCGAGGACGAGATCTCCGCGCTGGAGTCCGTCCTGACTCTGACGGGCGGACGCGTCGTGCACGCCTCCGGACCTTACGCGAGCACCTGGATCCGCCACGGACGCCGGTGACGCCCACCCGGTCTCCCGTCGCCGACGAACGCCTCCTCCCGTCATGAGCCGCGCCCGGCGCTACCGGGGCGGTGGACAACGGCGGTTCCGAGGCGGCCTGCGGCTGCGCCTGAGCCGTGACGGATCCGGGGTGGATCCGGGGTGGGCTACGTCAGCTCGACTCCACCCCCACCGTCAGCGCCCCGGCGTATCCGGCCGAGGGCGAGCTGCCCAGGGCGGTCAGGGTGAGCAGACCGGACGCGGCGCCGCCGCCGTCGTAGATGGAGTCCTGGGTGAGCGTGGTGCGGGTGACCGTGTTGCTGCGGTAGGGGGCGATCGCCGCGACCGCCCGTGTGACGGACTCGGCGAAGTAGAGCTGGCCGGTGAAGAGTTCCCGGCCGCCGGTGAACGAGCCGTCGGGGGTGAGGCGGACGTTGACGTGGACCTTGAGGTGGATGTGGATGCACCGGCCCCGGTACCAGCCCGGGTAGACGGTGGTGATCCGTGCGACGCCGTTGGTGTCGGTGAGGACGCCGCCGCGCAGGAAGGTGCCGTTGTCGGGTTCGTTGTGGCCGTTCTCGCCGACGAATCCGGAGTACTCGCCGAGCACGTCGGCGTGCCAGACCTCCACCAGGGCGTTGTTCAGCGGGGCGCAGGTGTCGTCGTCGACGACGGTGAGGGTCAGCTGGAACGGGATGCCGGTCTTGTTCTCCCGGATGTCGGCGCAGACGTACTGCCCGTCGAGGTAGTAGGGGCCTTCGGTCATCTCCCTTGTGAGGGTGCAGACGGCCGCGGCGGCCACCGGGACGGTGTTCCCGGTGGCCGTGTCGGCTGTGGGGGCTTCAGATGTGACGGTGGCGCCCACGGCCAGGGCGGCGGCTGTGGCGCCGGAGGCGATCAGGACGCCGCGGCGGCCGATCGAGGTTGCCTGGGAGGGCTCTGAAGTGTCTGTCATGTACGCGACAATATAACGGAATCTGTGGGTCCGCTGTGGGTTCCGGGAAGTGAGTCGTTGTCAAGTCCCTTCTGGGGCAAGTGAGTTGGGGGTTGACTTCAGGCCGAGGTGACGCGGGAGTTGACCCGCCGCATCCAGTCCCGGTCGGTGTGCCACATGGGGTGGTGCGGGGCCGCGTTGGAGGTCAGGACGACGCCCCGGAAGCCGGCGGCGAGGCAGCGGTCGACCACGAACTCCGCGATGTCCTTGCCGACCGCGTCCTCCTCGAAGCGGGTGAAGAGGGGGGTGTAGCCGACGACGCCCTCGCCGAGGACGGCGGGGATGCCGCGGCGCTTGGCGAACTCGGCGACGGCGTCGACCCACCCGGCCAGCGTGTCCCGCATGCTCTGCCGGTGCGCCGGATAGTTCTCGTAGAGCCACAGGTCCCAGCGGTCGGGGTCCACCCAGTCGAGGGCGTAGAACAGCTCGCGCGGAATGCCCGTGGCGGCCAGCCGCCAGGGTTCGTCCGGCTGGTAGTCGGCGAAGTCGGGCGCGTCGGGGAGCAGCATGGCGGCCAGCACGGGGGTGGGCCAGGCTGCCGTCTCGGGCGCCGCCTCGGTGCCGTGGCCGAGTCCCGCCGCCTCGTAGAGGGCGCCGAGGACGCCGTACACGTAGAAGTGGAAGTGCGCGATCTGCGCACCCTCGGGCAGGTCGTCGATCTCGCTCGGCCAGGGCTCGCCCAGCGAGTAGGTGGCGGGGATGTCGGGGTGGCGGGCCTGCAGCAGCTTCACCGCGCGATCGAGAGGGCCGTGCAGGTAGGCGTAGTGGGTGACGCCGTCGCGTGGCACCAGGGAGCAGTTGTCGACCTCGTTGTGCACCTCGACGTAGGCGACCTGGCCGGTCAGTCCGCGTTCGGCGAGGAAGTCCAGCAGTGCGGCGAGCGACTCGGCCACCGCCTCGGCGCGCTCGGGCCCCGGGACCTCGGCCAGGGCGCGGTGCCAGGCGTCGGTGTCGGCGAAGCTGGGGGACTGCTGGTACTCCCAGGAGGAGACGATCACCTTGCAGTCGTGGCGGGCGGCGGCCTCGAACAGTTCCACGAGTCGTCGGCGGCCGTCCAGGAGGTAGCCGCCGTGGACGTCGTACCAGCGGGTGCGCTGGCCGAACTCCGCGCCCAGGCCGCGGACCTCGATGGAGTCGGGGTCGGGGACGCGTCCCGAGAACAGCAGGAAGGGCATGGCGCAGATGCGCACGGTGTTGAAGCCTCGGTCCACCGCCTCGGCGAAGGCGCGGTCGATGTCGGCAAACGGCTCACCGGGTCCCGCCTGGGTGTACCAGCTGAAGTCCCAGAGGGTGATGGCCATCGCCTGCTGCTGTGTCGTCGGCTGCTGTGTCGTCATAGGGGCACGGTAGCTCAATTCATTAATTATGAATAATGCTTGACAGGTGTGGCGGGACTGCTCAGGCTCAGGTGCCATGACCGAATCCAGCCACCCGTCCCGACGCACCGTCGTCACGGCACTCGGCGCGGCGGCCTTCGTCGCCCTGCCTGCCTGGCCGGCGACCGCGCGGGCCGCAGACGGCACCGCCGCTGCCGCCGCGAACGGCCCGGTGCTCGACACCCACCCCGCCACCGAGCCCTCCGGCACCCATGTGCGCGCCGTAGGCGGCACCAACGTCGTCTTCCAGTACGGCGCGGTGCTCCCCGCCTTCGACGGCTGGCGCACCCAAGAGCGCACCCGCGACTACCTGTCCCTGGACAAGCGGTGGCGCTTCCGTTTCGATCCCGCCGACCAGGGGCTCGACAAGGGGTGGCAGTCCCCGCACCATGACGACCGGTCATGGGGCCACATCGACGTGCCGTCGGCCTGGGACCTGCTGGACACCCCCGGCTTCGGCTCGGAGAGCACCCCCTTCGGCAAGGGCACGGCGTTCGCCGACGGCTACGCCTGGTACCGCACCACCATCGACGTGCCCGCGTCCTGGCGGGCCAGGCACGTCCGCATCGCCTTCCTGGCCGTCGGCTACAGCGCCGAGGTCTGGCTCGACGGCACACACCTCGGCAAGCACGAGGGCGCCAACTCGCCCTTCGCCCTTCCGGTGGCGGGCGCGCTCCGGCCCGGAAGGCGCCAGACGCTCGCCGTACGGGTCTTCCGCCGCGCGAGCTACACCGACTACCTGGCCGCCACCCCGACGCCGGTCACCGACGACCACGAACTCCCGTACAAGCCCGTCGACTACTGGCCCTACGCCGGGCTGACCCGCTCGGCCTGGATCGAGGCCGTCCCTCAGGTCACCATCGCCAAACTGCTCGCCGTCGGCGCGAACGGGCGACTCGAGGCACGCGCGGTCGTCGAGAACCACAGTGCCTCCGACTTCGAGGGCCGGCTCACGCTGGACCCCGGCCGGGAGAGTGGCGGTAAGCCCGTGGTGGTCACGGCCCGGATCGCGGCCCGCTCGGCAGGCGTCGTACGCGTCTCGGTCCCGATCCCGCACGCCCCGCGCTGGAGCCCGGCCTCGCCGCGCACGCTCACCGCCCGCGCCACCCTGACCGCCGGGAGGCAGGCGGGCCCGCGGGTGGACACGCTGTCCACCGTGTACGGCGTACGTGAACTGGCCATCAGCAACGCGCAGTTGCGGCTCAACGGCAAGCCGCTGTTCCTCAAGGGCCTCAACTGGCACGAGGAGACGGCCGCGCACGGCAGGGCGATGAAACCCGCCGAGTACGACCGGGAACTCGGCCACCTCACGAAACTCGGCGCCAACTTCGTCCGCAACTGCGTCTACAACCGCCACCCGTACGTCTACGACTGGGCGGACGAGCACGGCGTACTGGTGATGGACGACATCGACACGATGTGGCTCAACACCGCCCAGGAGAAGCTCCAGACCGAGCGCTACGGCCTCGCCCGCGCCCTGGCCCTGACGATGGCGTGGAACCAGCACAACCACCCCTCGGTGATCCTCTGGGGGCTGCAGAACGAGTCGGAGATCGACGCCGCCGGCGCTCCGGTCTACCGGGCCTGGCTCGCCGATCTCAAGGCGGCCGTGAAGTCGGTCGACCTCACCGCCCGTCCGGTGACGTGGGCGTCCAACACCAGCAACGACCCCGCCTTCGACCTCGCCGACGTGATCGGGTTCAACGAGTACTTCGGCTACTTCTACGGCAAGGACGCCGACCTCGGCCCCACGCTCGACGCGGTGCACGCGAAGTACCCCGACAAGCCGATCCTGATCACCGAGAACGGCACCTGGTCCGTGGCCGGCACCCACGGCCCCGACACCACGCAGGGTACGGAGGAGTGGCAGGCGGCGAGCTTCAGCGCCCACTGGGCGCAGGTGACCGCGCGCAGCGCGTTCGTCGCCGGGTTCACCTACTGGGTGCTCAAGGACTACAAGGAGCGCGCCGGGTACAACCAGGACTACAACGGGATCTCCGTGATGGGTCTGGTGACGTTCGCGGAGGAGCGGCCCAAGGTGGTCTACGACGTCTTCCGGAAGGCGGCCCTGCCGGGCGGCAGGTGAGCGGCAACGGCTGAAGCGCTGAAAGGCTGAAGGGGGGAGGGGCATTTTGCCCCTCCCCCCTTCAGCCTTTGAACTCTCAGCCCTTGACGCTGCCCTCGGTCAGACCGCTGCGCCAGAAGCGCTGCAGGGCGACCATCGCGATCATCAGAGGCACGACGGAGACGAAGGCACCGCCGACGGTCAGCTGGTAGAGCTGTGGCTGGCGGTCGGCGAAGGACTGCCACGACGTCAGGCCGAGGGTGATGGGGTACAGCTTGGAGTCGGACAGCATGACCAGCGGCAGGAAGTAGTTGTTCCAGATGCCGACGAACTGGAACAGGAAGATCGTCACCAGCGCGGGGGTCATGATGCGCAGAGCGACGGCCCTGAAGATGCGGACCTCGCTCGCGCCGTCGATGCGGGCCGCCTCCAGCAGTTCGTCCGGGATGGACGCCGCGGCGTAGATCCGGCACAGGTACACGCCGAAGGGGCTGACGAAGCTCGGCAGCAGTACGGCCCAGTAGGTGTTGGCGAGGCCGGCCTGGCTGAACAGCAGGTACATGGGCAGGGCCAGTGCCGTGGCGGGGATCAGGACGCCACCCAGCACGATGTTGAAGATCGTGTCGCGGCCGGCGAAGGAGAACTTGGCCAGCGCGTAGCCGGACATCGCGGCCAGCAGCGTCGCCACGGCCGCGCCGACGCCCGCGTACAGCAGGCTGTTGGCGGCCCAGCGCAGGTAGATCGCGTCGTCGTAGGTGACCACCTGGCGGATGTTGCTCAGGAACTGGGGATTGGAGAACCACAGCCCGAAACTGCCGAACAGGTCACCGGTGGACTTGGTCGACGCCACGGCCAGCCAGTACACCGGGAGCAGGAAGTACCCGGCGGCTGCCACCAGCAGGCCGGTGACGACGATACGACTGCGGGTGGTGACCCCGGTGATGCCGCCGCGCGGCGTTGAGCTGCTGGCGGAGGGCGGTGTCTCTTCCCTCGGCCGGATCTCGCGGGCCGGTGTCTGGAGACTCACGTGTTCCCGCCTTTCCTGTTGATCAGCCGCAGGAATCCGAAGGACAGCACGAACGCGGCGAGGGCGAGCAGCACCGCCTCGGCGGCGGCGAGGTGGTAGTTGTCGTTGGTGAACGCCTCGTTGTAGGCGCTGAGGTTGGGCGTGTAGGAGCTGTCGATACTCGACGAGACGGGCTTGAGCACCAGCGGTTCCGCGAAGAGTTGCAGCGTGCCGATGATGGTGAAGACCGTGGTGAGGATCAGCGCCGGGCGCAGCATCGGCAGTTTGACGTGCCGGACCGTCTGCCACGCGCTGGCGCCGTCGATGCGGGCGGCCTCGTACAACTCGGCGGGGATGGTGCGCAACTGGGCGACGAGAACAAGGACGTTGTAGCCGGCGAACTCCCAGGTGACGATGTTCGCGATGGACCACAGGACCGTGCTTCCGCCCAGCAGGTCGACCGACACCCCCAGGTGGCGCATGCCGTCCACGAGAGGGCTGACGCCCGGTACGTACAGGAAGCCCCACAGGATGGACGCGATGACGCCCGGAACGCCGTAGGGCAGGAAGAAGGAGGCGCGGAAGAACCGCACGCCCCTGGCCGACGCGCTGTCAAGGAGCAGTGCGAGACCGGCGGCCAGCACGACCATCACCGGCACCTGGACGGCCGCGAACAGCAGTACGCGGCCGACGCTGCGGACGAAGGCGTGGTCGGACAGGGCGTCGGAGTAGTTGCGCAGCCCCGCGAAGACGGTGTGGCTGCCGCCGAGGCCGAGAGAGCCGGTGTGCTCGACGTCCATGACGCTCTGGTAGACGGCGTAGCCGATGGGGAGGGCGAAGGTCAGCAGGAACAGCAGGAGGAAGGGCGCGACAAAGGCGAACGGCGCCAGGTTTCTGCGGCGGCGGGGTGCTCGGGTAGCCATCAGGGTTCTTTCTGGAGCCCGGAGGGGAGATCGGCAACGGCTGTGTCGCGCCCTCCGGAGACGGTCACTGGCCGGTGGAAACCTTCAGACCCTTCTTCTGCAGGTCCTCGACGGTCTGCTTCTGGGCCTGCTTGACCGCGGAGACGAACGTGCCCTTGCCGGCCAGGGCGGCCTGGAAGCCGTCGTTGAGGTGCTGGTAGGTGGCGTCGATCGTGGGAATCCACTTCCACGAGTTGTCGATGCTCTTGTCCGCCTGGGCGAAGACCTCGTTGTACTTCTGGCCGCCGAAGAACGGCGACGGCTTGTCCAGCGAGGAGCCCTTGTACCCGTCGGCCGAAGCCGGCCAGCCGTAGCCGCCCTGCAGCAGCAGGTCGACGCTCGCGGGGTCGGTGTTGAGCCACTCGGCGAACTTCAGGGCCTCGGGGATGTGCTTGGCACCCTTGAGGACGGCGGTGGAGGAACCGCCCCAGTTCGCGGACACGTTGGCGCCCTTCGTCCACTGCGGCATGGGCGCGACCGCCCATTTGCCGGTGGTCTGGGGGGCGTTGCCGCTGATGATGGCGTCACCCCACTGGGCGCTGACCCACGACGTGATGCCACCGGTCTGCAGGTCCTTGTACCAGCCGTTGGCGAAGTCGGGTTCGGTCTTGATGACCTTCTTGGTGCGCAGGTCGTCCCAGAAGGCGGCGACCTTGAGGGTCTCCGGGGAGTCGATGTCCACCGTCCAGGTGTCGCCGTTCACGCCGAACCACTTGGCGCCGGCCTGCCAGGCGAGGGCGGTGAACCAGGCGGAGTTGCCGGCCGGGAAGGTGCTGATGTAGGCCTTCGGGTCGGCGTCGTTGATCTTCTGCGCGGCCTGGGCGAACTCCGCCCAGGTGGCGGGCGGCGTGATGCCCCACTTCTTGAACAGGTCGGCGCGGTAGAACAGGCCCATCGGGCCGGACGCCTGGGGGATCGCGTAGACCTTCGAGTCGAAGACCCCCTGCTGCCACTGCCAGTCCACGAACTTCGAGCGGTCCTTGTCCGCGCCGTACTCGGACAGGTTCACCAGGCCGTTCTCCAGCAGGAACGAGGGGATCTCCTGGTACTCCACCTGGGCCAGGTCGGGCGCGTTGCCGCTCTTGAGGGCGGCGCGCATCTTGGCGTAGCCGCCGCTGCTGCCCGCCGGGATCTTCTCCAGCTTGACGCGGATGTCCGGGTGCGTGGCGTTCCACTTGTCGACAGCCTTGTCGACGCCGGGAACCCACGACCAGAAGCGCAGGTCGACCTTCTGGCCGGGCTTGGCCGGTTGCTGGACCGCGGGATCCTTCGAATCGGTCGAACCCCCGCAGGCGGAGATCAGCAGGGACGCGGCGGCAAGGGTGGCTACGAGTGCGCCCCGGCTTCTGCGGCGGGGTGTGGTGCGGCTCATGGGAGGAGGTCCTTCCTAGCTTCGTACTGGAGGTGCCTGGTGCATGCGGGTCAGTGTCGGAGCGGCGCCGCCATGCCGTCAAGATATATTCATAATTAATTGAAACAGCTATGGTGAGTGCAGACAGCAGGCAGGGCAGCAGCCAGCAGGCACCAAGAGGGGAGACGCACGCGATGACGGAGTGCCGCAGGATGACGGGGCGGGTGGCGCTGATCACCGGCGCCGCGCACGGAATCGGCGCCGCCACGGCCCGCAGGCTCGCGGACGAGGGCGCGACCGTCGTGGTCACCGACGTCGACGACGCTGCGGGCAAGGCGGTCGCCGACGCCATCGCGGACAGCGGGGGACACGCGGAGTACGTGCGGTGCGACGTGACCTCGGCCGCCGACTGGGAGAACCTGGCCCGGCACGTCGCCGAGCGCCACGGCCGCCTCGACGTGCTGCACAGCAACGCCTTCGCCCAGGTCAACAAGCCCGCCCACGAGTTGAGCGAGGCCGAGTGGGACGGTCAGATGGCCGTACTGCTCAAGCCGGCCTGGCGGGCCATGAAGACCTTCGCGGGCATGCTGCGCGAGGCCGGCGGCTCCGTCGTCCTCACCTCCTCGGTGCACGCGGTCATCGGCCTGCCGGGCCATGCCGCGTACGCCGCCGCGAAGGGCGCGCTGTGCTCGCTGGGACGACAACTCGCCGTCGAGTACGGTCCTGACATCCGGGTCAACACGGTGTTGCCCGGCCCCATCCTCACCGCCGCGTGGGACGGCATCCCGGAGTCCGACCGGGCCCGCAGCGTGGCGGCCACGGCGGCGAAGCGGTTCGGTCGCCCGGAGGAGGTGGCTGCCGCCGTCGCTTTCCTGGCATCGGCGGACGCCGCCTACGTGACCGGGGCGAGCCTGGTCGTGGACGGCGGATGGAGCGTCATGAAGGAGTCCTCGTGAACGGCGCGCACAGCGCCGCGGGGACCGAGCGGAAACGGAGCACGTGGTGACCCAACCCCCCAGAGGGCTGCACGGTCAGGCAGTGGAGGAGCTGGGCAGACGCATCATCCGCGGCGACTACCCTCCGGGCTCCGTGGTGGACCCGGTCGGATTCGAGACGGAACTCGGCGTCAGCAAGACCGTCGTGCGCGAGGCGCTGCGCGTGCTGGCCTCCAAGGGGCTGCTCGAGTCGAGGCAGAAACGCGGTACGACCATCCGGCCGCGCGCCGACTGGAACCTGCTCGACAGCGACCTGCTGCGCTGGCAGGGCAGCAGCGCTCCGACCGAGGGCTTCCTGGAGGATCTCGCCGAGGTCCGCGCCATCGTCGAGCCCGCCGGAGCCCGGTTCGCCGCGACCCGCCGTACGCCCGCCGACCTGGACGCCATGCGGCAGGCGCTCGAAGCGATGGCAGCCGCCGGGACCGATGCCGACGCCATGGTCGAGGCCGATCTCGCCTTCCACCGCGCCCTGTTGGACGCCGCGCACAACGAACTGCTCAGCCGCATGGAGGTCGTCATCGAGGCCGGCCTGCGCGTACGCGACCGCATCGTGCACGGCGCCCAGCACTTCTCCGACTCCATCCCCGTGCACCAGGACCTGCTGGACGCGGTGGAAGCGGGCGACCCGGACGCCGCCGTCGCCGCCGTCGAGTCGCTCCTGGCCCAGGCGTCCGACGACCTGGCGGCCGTACGGGCGGACCGCGACGAAACCGCGAACGACCCGCTTCCGAAGGAAGTTCCTTGAAGATAACCGGACTTGAGACGTTCCTGGTGGCCCCGCGCTGGCTGTTCCTGCGCGTCGCCACCGACGAGGGGATCACCGGCTGGGGCGAACCCGTCGTCGAGGGCCGCGCCGAGACCGTACGCGCCGCGGTCCACGAACTCGCCGACTACCTGGTGGGCCGGGACCCGCTGCGCATCGAGGACCACTGGCAGGTACTCACCAAGGGCGGCTTCTACCGGGGCGGCCCCATCCTCTCCAGCGCGGTCGCCGGCATCGACCAGGCCCTCTGGGACATCGCGGGCAAGACCTACGGCGTCCCCGTCCACCGCCTCCTCGGCGGCCCGGTACGCGACCGCGTCCGCATGTACGCCTGGATCGGCGGCGACCGCCCCAGTGACGTCGCGGAGTTGGCCGAGGAACAGATGAAGGCGGGCTTCACCGCAGTCAAGATGAACGCCTCGGCCGAACTCGCCCCGATCGACACCCCCGCCCGCACCGCCGAGGTCGTCGAACGCGTCGCGGCCGTCCGCGAAGTGCTCGGCGACGAACGGGACATCGCCGTCGACTTCCACGGCCGCGCCTCCACCGCCATGGCACGCCGCCTGCTGTCCCGACTGGAGCCGCTGCACCCGCTGTTCGTCGAGGAACCCGTAGCGCCGGAGCACTCGGCCAACCTGCGCGGCCTGGTGGAGTCCACCAGCATCCCCCTCGCCACTGGCGAACGCCTCTACTCCCGCTGGGACTTCCGCGAGGTACTGGCCAGCGGCATCGCCGTCGCCCAGCCCGACCTGTCGCACGCCGGCGGCATCTCCGAGGTCCGCCGCATCTCGGCCATGGCCGAGACGTACGACGTCACCATGGCCCCGCACTGCCCCCTCGGCCCGATCGCCCTCGCCGCGAGCCTCCAGATCGCCTTCTCCGTACCGAACTTCCTCATCCAGGAACAGAGCATGGGCATCCACTACAACCAGCGGGCCGACCTGCTGGAGTACGTGATGGACCCCGAACCCTTCCGCTTCCGGGACGGCTACGCCGTCGCGAGCACCGCTCCCGGGCTCGGCGTCGACATCGACGAGAAGGCGGTACGCCGCGCCGCCGAGGTCGGACACCGCTGGCGCAACCCTGTCTGGCGGGGCGCCGACGGGGCGTTCACCGAATGGTGACCGCCGCCCGTGAACCGAACACCCAAGGAAGGCCCGCTCCTGTGAACCTGGTGGAATCGCTCCGCGCCCACCGCCTGCTGGCGATCGTCCGGGGCAAGGACCCCGACGCGGCCCTGAACACCGTACGCACCCTCGCCGAGGAGGGCATCGCGGCCGTCGAGGTCTCGCTGACCACCACGGACGCCCTGACCGTCATCCGGCGGGCCCGCGCCGAACTCGGCCCCGACGCACTCCTCGGCGCCGGCACCGTCCGCTCGGCCGCAGACGCCGAACGCGCCGTGGAGGCCGGTGTGTCGTACCTGGTCACTCCCGCCGTGGTCGAGGGCCTCACGGCGTTCGGCGTCCCGGTGCTGATGGGTGCCCTGACCCCGACCGAGATCGAGACCGCCCTCGCCCAGGGCGCTGACGCCATCAAGCTCTTCCCCGGTTCGCTGGGCGGCCCCGGCTATCTACGGGCGCTGCGCGACCCGTTCCCCGAGGTGCCCTTCGTGCCGGTCGGCGGGGTCGACGCGCGGGCGGCCCGCGACTATCTGGACCGGGGCGCCCTCGCCGTCGGCGTCGGCTCACCCCTGATCGGGGACGCGGCGGACGGCGGCGACCTGGAGCAACTGCGCGTTCGCGCGGCCGAGTTCCGCAAGGTGGCGGCGGAGGAGTCGCAGTGACGGCACCGCCCGCGCCGGACGTGGTGACCTTCGGGGAGACGATGGCGGCGCTACGGGCCCGGGGCGCACTGCGGCTCGGCGGCGACCTCGGACTGTCCGTCGCCGGGGCCGAGTCCAACGTCGCGATCGGACTGGCCCGGCTGGGGCACCGGGTGCGCTGGGCTGGCCGCGTCGGTGCGGACGAACTCGGCGCACTGGTCCTGCGCACGCTGCGCGCCGAGGGAGTCGACACGGAATACGCCGTCACCGACGACACCGGCCGACCCACGGGACTGCTCCTGACCGAACCGCGCCTGGGCACCCTCACCCGCGTCAACTACTACCGCACCGGTTCGGCGGGTTCGGCCCTCACCCCGGCCGACGTCCTGCCCGCACTGACTCCCGGGACCCGCATCCTGCACCTGACCGGCATCACCCCGGCACTCGGCGGGTCGGCCGCCGAATCAGTCCTGGCCGCCGCCACGGCAGCCCGCGCGGCAGGCATCACCGTATGCCTCGACGTCAACCACCGCTCCCGGCTGTGGACTTCGGACCAGGCGCGCGAGGCCCTCCGCCCGCTGCTGGCGCACATCGACCTGCTCATCGCCTCCGAGGACGAGCTGCCGCTGGTGCAGGAAGCAGCGCCCGGTGGGGGCGAGTCCGAGACCGTGCGGAGCTTGCTGGCGGCAGGCGTTGCGGAGGTCGTCGTCAAGCGGGGCGCTCGGGGCGCGACCGTCTTCACCGCCGACGGACCAACCGACCGCGCCGCGCGAGAAGTTGACGCGGTAGATCTGGTCGGGGCGGGCGACGCCTTCGTGGCCGGATACCTGTCCGGACTCCTCGACGGCGCGGACGTCCCCGCCCGACTGCACCGGGCCGTCACGACGGCGGCTTTCGCCGTCGCGACCCGGGGCGACTGGGAGGGCCTGCCGACCCGGGACGAACTCGGCCTGCTCGACCGGCCCGAGGGCACGACCATCCGCTGACTCAGGAGACGGAACATGACACCAACGGCAGCGGCGACGCGCGTCGTCGTGGACGGAGGGTACGAACTCGCCGAGGGAGGCCGCTGGTTCGACGGCCGCTATGTGTACGTCGACATCCTCAGCGGCCGGCTCTTCGAACTGCGCGAAGACACCGGCGGGGTACTGCGCGAACTGGCCCGACTGGACGTGCCGTTGGGCGCCGTCGCACCGGTGGCCGATCAGCCGGGCGCATGGATCGCCGCCGCGGGCACCGGCATTGTGCTGATCGCCGCCGACGGCACACTGGAGTGGCTGGACCGCCCCGAGGACCGTACGCCGGTTCCCAGCCGGATGAACGACGGCGTCGCCGATCCCGCCGGCCGCTTCTGGGCGGGCAGCATGGCGTACGACGGCACTGCTGGCGCGGGCTCGCTTTACCGAACGGACGCCGATGGCACGGTCGTACGCGTCCTCGACGGCCTGACCATCGCCAACGGCCCGGCGTTCACCCCCGACGGCACGACGATGTATTTCGCCGACACGGCCGCCGGCACCATTTTCCGCTGCCGGGTAGACCTCGTCTCGGGCGACCTCTCCAGCGATCTGGAGACCTTCGCCCGACTACGCGACGAGGACGGCAGCCCCGACGGAATGACCGTCGACGACGAGGGCTGCCTGTGGGTCGCGATGTGGGGCACGGGCGCGGTGCGCCGGTACCACCCCGACGGCCGCCTACTGCAAACCCTGACTGTGCCGGCCCCGCACCCCACGTCGGTGTGCCTGCACCCTGACTACGGCCGCCTCTTCGTCACCACGGCCAGGTACGGGGTGAGGTCCCCGACCGCGGCTTCCGGCGCGGTGCTCACTGTCTCCGTACCGGTCAGGGGGGTGCGAGCCTGCTCCTGGCGGGGAGGGCGCTGAAGCAGACGTTTGATCACGCACACACGGACGTGCTCGGGACATCCGCGCTGCTCGCCGACTCACCATCGACGAACAGGTGTAAGGGTGTTGCCGAACGGGGCCCGCTCCTCCCAGCCATGACCCGTGTCGGTGATGGCGCCGGCGGAGTCGCGGATTTCCTCAGGTACCGGTTCGGGTCTGCCGGTCCCCGACGGCGTGGTGCAGCCGGCCTCGGGCCGCGACCAGCTCGACGGCGCGCAGAGCCGCGACGCTCTCCAGCGGGTCGTCGCCGACGACCACGACGTCGGCATCGAGCCCGGGTGCCAGGCGGCCGGTGCGTTCGCGCAGGCCGATCGCGCTCGCGGTGTCCGCCGTGGCGAGAGCCAGGATCCGGTCCCGGGAGAACCCGAGGTGTTCGAACAGTTCCAGACTCCCGGCGAAATCGTCGAACGGGGCATCGGGGATGCCAGCGTCGGTGCCTGTGATCAGCCGGACACCCTGCTCGTCGAGCCAACGGACGCGACCGAGGAGGCGGCCGGCGATCCTCTCGCCGTACTTGGTGGCGTAGTTGCGCCAGTCCGCGCTGATGGCCGCGCATACGTGGACGCCCTGCTGGGCCATCGTGCGGGCGGTTTCGACCGGCTCGTCGAAACCGCGGCCGTTCGCCCAGGTGCAGTGCTCAATGGTGTCCACCCCGGCGGCCACCGACGCCTCGATGCCCGCGGTGCCGTGGGCATGCGCGGCCACTGCCTTGCCCGCGCGCCGGGCCTCGTCGATCGCCGCGCCGAGTTCCGCCTCGGTGAACTGGGACTCCCACATGGCGGATCCACCCGGCGTGAGATGGCCACCGGTGACCATGACCTTGATGAGGTCCGCGCCCTGCCGGACGTTGTGCCTGACCAGGTCCCGGATGGCCTGCTCGCCTCCCACCTGGCCGCCGAAGAACCAGCAGTGCCCGCCCGGAAGGGTGAGCGGAGCGGTGGCGGTGAGCATGCGCGGGCCCGCGACGTCCCCGGCCGCGATGGAGTCACGCAGCCGTACGGCGAGCCCACCGCGGTCCCCGAGATCGCGGACCGTCGTGACCCCCGTGCGCAGCAGTTGATGAGCCCGGTCGGTCATCGCGGAGAGGAGTTCGGAGTCGTCCGACCTCTTCAGCGTTTCCACCGGGTCCGGTCCCGCGTCGAACGCGAGGTGGACGTGGGCGTCGATGAGTCCGGGGGGACGGACAGCCTTTTGTACGGGGGAGCTGACACCGCTTGTTGCTCAGAGCGGGGAACGCCCGGTTTCCCCGGAGGGCATTGTTGCTGAGTTCTGGCAACGCCCGGGGGCTTGTGGCCGGAGCTCTGGAAGTGACCGTGGCCCCGGGGACACGGCTGGATGCCTACAAGCCGTTGATCGACCAGATGCTGCGGGTTGACCTGGACGCCCCGCGCAAGCAGCGGCACACCGTCAAGCGGATCTTCGACCGGCTGGTCGACGAGCACGCGGCGGAGGGGGTCACCTATCCGAGGGTCCGGGCCTATGTCGCCGAGAGGCGTCCGCAGACCAAAGCCGAGGCGGGCCGCGGACCGGTGAACGCGTTCATTCCGCAGACCCACCGGCCCGGGGCGGAGGCGGAGGTCGACTTCGGGGACATGAAGGTACGCCTGGCCGGCGAGCTGGTCACCTGCTACCTGTTCGCGATGCGCCTGTGCTGGTCGGGCAAGGCGGTGCACCGCGTCTTCGCCTCCTGCGGTCAGGAGGCGTTCCTGGAGGGCCACGTCCAGGCTCTATGCGTGCTGGGCGGCGTCCCGACGGGCAAGGTCCGCTACGACTGTGAGGATGATCAGGTGCCGCTTCGAGCGGTGGCCTGACGCGCTACGACTGGCCTCGTGCCCTGAGTGTTGATCTGTCGACCACCGCCCGGAGTGGCACCAGTCCAGGCCGACGCCGCGGAGGAGATCCTGCTCGGCGTGGACCCCCACAAGGACGTCCACGCCGCAGCCGTATTCACCGTCCTCGGCGTCATCCTGGACGGCCGCACCTTTCCAGCTGCCACCGAGAGCTATCGCCAACTCGCCGCCTGAGTCCGCTCGTTCGGCATGTTGCGACGAGCCGGAAGGGAGTGCACTGGCTCCTACGGCGCCGCGCTGCCCCGCCGCCTCAGTGCCGAAAGCATCGTCTCCTTGAGCGGCGGTCGTGTGGGCGGTCGAACACGGTCGCCGCGATGTGCAGGTGCCGACTGGTGGGACGGCTACCGGCGGCCTGCGGCGAAACGACCGACCGTCGGCCGTGAGCGGGCTCCAACAGGCCGATCCTGTACAGCGGCCGACGATCCGGGCCGCCGATGTCGGAACCCCGTACCCCATGAGCCGCGAGCGCATCGCGCAGTACACCGGATCGTTCTCTGGTCCCCCCTCGGTCCGGATGGCGGCCGGCCGCCGCGCTCGACCGGCCGTCACAGGAATGCTCAGAAAGTGAGGACCACCCGGCCTCGGAGGCCGCCCGCGGCCAGCAGCCGATGCGCCTCGGCGGCCTGCTCCACCGGAAGAGTCCTCGCCACCCTGAGAGTGATCTCCCCTGCCTCGACCTGGCGACGGAGACGGTCGAGCTTGGCCTGCTCCCGGGCGTAGGTGAACACGACGATCGGCTCGAAGACGACCTCCCGTTCGCCGGGGCCGTCGAATCCGCGCAGACTGACCACCCGGCCGCCGTCGCGGACAGCCCGGGCGGTGAGCGCACCGAACCCGGCTCCGTCGATGAGACCGTCGACCCCTTCCGGGACCTCCCCGCGCACCCGGTCCGGATACTCGGCACCGCGACGGAGCACGAGGTCGGCGCCCAGTTCCTTGATCAAGGCCTCGTCCTGCCCGGCGGCGTCGGCCACCACCCTCAGCCCGTCCGCCTTGGCGAGCTGAACGGCGTAGCCGCCCACCGCGCCGGCCGCTCCGGTGATCGCGACGGTCTGGCCGGGTTCCAGGCCGAGGGTGTCCAGGGCCAGACGGGCGGTCAGACCGTTCATCGGGAGGGACGCGGCCTGTGCGTCGGTCGTGCCTTCGGGAGCGCGGACGACGGATTCAGTCGGGACCACGACCTGCTCGGCATAGGCGCCGCCGGCTCCGCTCGCGAGCACGATCGCCGTCACCCGGTCGCCGACGTCCAGATCGGTGTCCGTGTCCGGGCCGATCTCGTCGACCACGCCCGCGGCCTCCATACCGGGAACGAAGGGCATCGGGGTGTCGGGGCGCCCGGCGAAGCCGCCGCGCTGGAGAGCGTCCACCGCGTTGACAGTGGCGGCGTGCACCCGGATGCGAATCTGGCCCGGGCCTGTCTCGGGGACCGGCAGCTCCAGGACCTGGAGTACCTCCGGCCCACCGAATTCCGTGAAACCTACAGCTCTCATGGGTGTTTTCCCTTGTTGCTCGGCAAACCGTCGTTTGAGGTCTCCGACGCTCCCGCCTCGGGCGCACCGGGAAAAGGGGAAGGTTGTTGGCCGGGATCCGCGCAGTGGGGGGATGAATCCTTCCCCCTGTGACACCGTCATCCGGTGCACGGACGCCGATGTCGATGTCGATGTCGCAGGGGTCCCAGCGTCCACACGTCGGTACGGCCCTTCGTCACCCGACCGTGCCCGACGCCGTCGGTTTCCTGTCGGCGACCCAGGAGGCGAGGAGGCGGAGTCCGTCGTGGGTGGGGGTGCCGGGTGGGGCGGTCCAGACGATCATGTGCTGGTCGGGATCTACGGCGCAGGTGAGGGTGTCCCAGTCGAGGGTGAGGTCGCCGACGGCGGTGTGGCACAGCTTCTTGGTGCCTCGGAGGCGTGCGGCGACGTCGTGTTCGGTCCACCGCTGGCGGAATTGTGTGTCCCGGGCGGAGAGTTCGTGGACCAGCGCGGTGAGTTTCTGGTCGCCGGGGTAGCGGGCGCTTTCCATGCGTAGCTGGGCGATGGCCAGGCGGGTGACTTCTTCCCAGTCGGCGTACAGTTCGCGCATCCAGGGCTCGGTGAAGAGCAGGCGGACGAAGACGCGTTCGGGTTCGGGGTAGGTGCCGAAGTCGGTCCAGAGGGCGGCGGCGAGTTGGTTCCAGCCGAGGATGTCGGTGCGTCGGCCGATGACGAAGGCGGGGGAGGTGGTGAGGTCGTCGAGCAGGTGCTGGAGTTGTGGATCCAGGCGCTGGCGTTGGTCGGGTGTGGAGGGTCGTGCGCTCTGTTTCGCGGCGAGCTCGAAGAGGTAGGTGCGCTGGTCGTCGTTGAGGCGCAGAACCTGGGCGATTTCGTCGAGGAGGGGCGCTGAGGCCTGGAGACGGCCTTGTTCGATGCGCGTGTAGTACTCGGTGCTGATGGCTGCGAGGAGGGCTACTTCCTCTCGGCGCAGGCCGGAAACCCGTCGTCGTTGTCCCCCTCGGAGGCCGACATCGGAGGGACTGAGCTCGGCCCGGCGGGCCTTGAGGAACTCACCCAGCTCGTTGAGCTGCGGGTTGCGCTGCATGGTCTACGGCCTCGCACGGGGTATCTGCTTCTTTTTGGGGTTGGGGCGACCTGGCGGCCCGGTGGGCTGTGAGCGGGTACCGGGCCGCTGCGCGGCTCTGTGACCCGGAATGTCAGCCGAGCGCCTTTACGAGTTCCCTGGCCAACGGGACCGCCGAGCCCGGGTTCTGGCCGGTGAAGAGCGTGCGGTCGACTTCGATGTGCGGGGTGAAGGGCTCGGTCTCCTGGTAGTGGGCGCCGAGTTCGTTGACGAGGCGGTCCTGGAGGAGCCATTTTGCGCGGTCGGCGAGGCCGTTCTGCTTCTCTTCGGCGTTGGAGAGGCCGGTCAGGCGGTAGCCGGTGTAGGGGGAGGTTCCGTCGGGGCCGATGGTGGCGAGGAGTGCGGCGGGTCCGTGGCAGACGAGGGAGACGGGTTTGCCGGAGGCGAGCCATT
>NZ_PJME01000045.1 GCF_002954775.1 Streptomyces geranii | reverse complement strand
CAACAACGCAGCCACCCCTAGGCCAAGAACCCCCGCAACAACGCCGCCGTCCCCGAACAGTGCTCCCGCATCATCTCCCGCGCCCCGTCCGCGTCCCCGTCCAGGACCGCGTCCACCAGTGCCGCGTGCTGCCGCTGGGAGTGCTCCAGGTTGCGTACCAGCAGCGGGATGCAGTCCAGCAGGTCGTTCACCGTCGCCCGTACCGCCGCGTACTGCGACGTCAGCGTCGGGGAGCCGCACAGCTCGGCCAAGGTCAGGTGGAGGAGGGTGTCCAGGCGGCGGTAGTCCGCCAGCGGGGCGTCCTGCGTGCGCGCCAGTGCCTCCCTCAACCGGTCCGCCTGTTCCTCCGACAGGCCGTGCTGCGCGCACAGGCCCGTCGCCCCCACCTCCAGCACCTCCCGGAACCGCAGTACGTCCTCGATGTCCACCGCGCTGATCCGCCGCCGTAGCTCGTCCTCGCCGCCCGCGCCCGCCTCGCCGCGCGGCAGGACGAACGTTCCGCCGTACCGGCCGCGCCGCGATTCCACCAGCCCCTGGTCCTGGAGCACCTTCAGCACCTCGCGCAGCGTCACCCGGCTGATCCCGAGCCGTTCCGCGAGTTCCCGCTCGGCCGGCAGCCGCTCGCCCCCGGGTACCAGGCCCAGCCGTACCACCTGCAGAATCTGTTCCAGCGCCTCCTCGAAGCCGTTGCCCGCCCGCACCGGCCGCAGTACCGGCGTCAACCGGTCCTCCAAGCCGCCCTCGGTGTCCAGCGACATCTGGCCGTGCCCCCTTCCCAAGCAATGGTTCTCCGCAATACCTTATGGCTTCCGGCCCGGCTGAAAAAACGCGCAGAAGCCGAAGGAGCTTTCCCGTGGCAGACCGCACACCCCCGCTCGGCGTCGAGGAGCTGCACGCCCTCGTCGCCAGTGGTGAGATCGACACTGTCGTCCTGGCCTTCCCCGACATGCAAGGGCGCCTCCAGGGCAAGCGGTTCGCCGCCCGCTTCTTCCTCGACGACGTCCTGGAACACGGCACCGAAGGCTGCAACTACCTCCTCGCCGTCGACACCGAGATGAACACCGTCGACGGGTATGAGATGTCCTCCTGGGAGCGTGGCTACGGCGACTTCGCCATGCACCCGGATCTCTCCACGCTCCGGCGGCTGCCCTGGAACACCGGCACCGCCTTCCTCGTCGCCGACCTCGCCTGGAACGACGGCTCCCCGGTCGTCGCCGCCCCCCGCCAGATCCTCCGCCGCCAGCTCGACCGGCTCGCCGAACACGGCTTCACCGCCAAGGTCGGCACCGAGCTGGAGTTCATCGTCTTCAAGGACACCTATGAGCAGGCCTGGGACGCGAACTATCGCGGGCTGACCCCGGCCAACCAGTACAACATCGACTACTCCGTCCTCGGCACCGGCCGCATCGAGCCCCTGCTGCGCCGCATCCGCAACGAGATGACGGGCGCGGGGCTGATCGTCGAGTCCGCCAAGGGCGAGTGCAACCCGGGCCAGCACGAGATCGCCTTCAAGTACGACGACGCCCTCGTCACCTGCGACCAGCACGCCGTCTACAAGACCGGCGCCAAGGAGATCGCCAGCCAGGAGGGCTACTCCCTCACCTTCATGGCCAAGTACAACGAGCGTGAGGGCAACTCCTGTCATATCCACCTCTCGCTGGCCGACTCGGACGGGGCCAACGTCATGGCCGGTACGGCCGCTGATCCCGGTGGCATGTCCGAGGTCATGCGGTACTTCCTCGCCGGGCAGCTCGCCGCCCTGCGCGACTTCTCGCTCCTCTACGCGCCCAACATCAACTCGTACAAGAGATTCCAGCCGGGGTCGTTCGCCCCGACCGCAGTCGCCTGGGGCTACGACAACCGCACCTGCGCCCTCCGGATCGTCGGCCACGGCCGGTCCATGCGGTTCGAGAACCGGCTCCCCGGCGGTGACGTCAACCCGTACCTCGCCGTCGCCGGACTGGTCGCCGCCGGGCTGTACGGCATCGAGCAGAAGCTCGAACTCCCCGAGGCGTGCACCGGAAACGCCTACGCCGGCGAGTACGCCCACGTTCCCACCACCCTGCGCGAGGCCGCCGAGCTGTGGGAGAACAGCCCCATCGCCAAGGCCGCCTTCGGTGACGAGGTGGTCGCCCACTACCGCAACATGGCCCGCGTCGAACTCGACGCCTTCGACGCCGCGGTGACCGACTGGGAGCTTCGCCGCTCCTTCGAACGCCTGTGATCCACCCGTCTGTGCTCCACCCGCCTGTGAGAGGTTCTTCCTTGTCGTACGAGCACGATCATGAGTACGGGCATGAGCTGCGCGTTCTCAATCCCGCCACCGAGGACGTCGTCGCCACCGTCCCCGCCGCCACCCGCGAGGACGTCGACGCGGCCGTCGTACGGGCCACGCACGCCCAGGCCCGCTGGGCCGCCCTCGCGCCCGCCGACCGCGCCCGGCTCCTGCGCCGCTTCGCCGCGACCGTCGACGAACGCCTCGAAGAACTGGCCCAGTTGGAGGTGCGGGAGGCCGGGCACGTCATCGGCAACGCCCGCTGGGAGGCCGGTAACGTCCGCGATCTGCTCGACTACGCGGCGGGGGGTGTCGAGCGGCTGACGGGGCGTCAGATCCCGGTCGCCGGTGGCCTCGACATCACCATCCTCGAACCGCTCGGTGTCGTCGGCGTCATCGCGCCCTGGAACTTCCCCATGCCCATTGCCGCTTGGGGCACCGCGCCCGCGCTGGCCGCCGGCAACGCGGTCATCCTCAAGCCCGCCGAGACGACCCCCCTGACCGCCCTCCGGCTCGCCGAACTCGCCCTGGAGGCAGGCCTTCCCGAGGGGCTGTTCCAGGTGCTGCCCGGGCACGGTCCCGTCACCGGCAACGCGCTCGTCGAGCACCCGGGCGTCGCGAAGATCGTCTTCACCGGGTCGACCGGCGTGGGCAAGCAGGTGCTGGCGAAGGGGTCCGAACTCCTCAAGCGCGTCACCCTCGAACTCGGCGGCAAGAGCCCCAACATCGTCTTCGCCGACTCGGACATCGAGGCCGCCGCAGCGGCGACACCCATGTCCTTCCTGGACAACTCCGGCCAGGACTGCTGCGCCCGCACCCGCATCCTCGTCCAGCGCTCCGTGTACGACCGCTTCCTCGAACTCCTCACCCCCGCCGTCGAATCCGTCCTCGTCGGCGACCCGGCGGACGAGAAGACCGAGATGGGCCCGCTGATCTCCAGGGCCCAACTGGACCGCGTACGCGGGTACGTCACCGACGACCTGGCCGGCATCCGGGGCGAGGCTCCGGCGGGCCCGGGCTTCTGGTTCCCGCCGACCGTCCTCACCGGCGTCGACCCGCACGCGCGCGTGGCCGTCGAGGAGGTCTTCGGCCCGGTCGCCGTCGTCCTCCCCTTCGAGGACGAGGCGGACGCGATCCGGCTGGCCAACGGCACCGACTACGGCCTCTCCGGCTCCATCTGGACCCGGGACGTCGGCCGCGCCCTGCGCGTCTCGCAGGCCGTCCGGGCAGGCAACCTGTCCGTCAACTCGCACTCCAGCGTGCGCTATTGGACCCCCTTCGGCGGCTTCAAGCAGTCCGGGATCGGCCGCGAGCTGGGCCCGGACGCCCTCACCGCCTTCACCGAGACCAAGAACGTCTTCATCAGCACCGTCAGTACCGTCAGCGACACGAGCCCGGAAGGCCCCGCACAGTGACCGAATCGACCGAAGCCTCCGTCTGCCGCCGCCTCGTCGGCCGTACCGCCGTCATCACCGGTGCCGGCAGCGGCATCGGCCTCGCCACCGCGCGCAGGCTCGCCTCCGAGGGCGCGAACGTCGTCCTCGGTGACGTCGACGAGACGCGCGGCAAGGCCGCCGCCGACGAGGTGGGCGGGACCTTCGTCAAGGTCGACGTCACCGACGCCGAGCAGGTCGAGGCGCTCTTCAAGACGGCGTACGACACCTTCGGCAGCGTCGACATCGCGTTCAACAACGCCGGTATCTCGCCGCCCGACGACGACTCCATCCTGGACACCGGGCTGGAGGCGTGGAAGCGCGTCCAGGAGGTCAACCTCACCTCCGTCTTCCTGTGCTGCAAGGCCGCGATCCCCTACATGCGGCGCCAGGGCAAGGGCTCGATCATCAACACGGCTTCGTTCGTGGCGAGGATGGGCGCGGCGACCTCGCAGATCTCGTACACGGCCTCCAAGGGCGGCGTCCTCGCCATGTCCCGTGAACTGGGCGTGCAGTTCGCCCGCGAGGGCATCCGCGTCAACGCCCTCTGCCCGGGCCCGGTCAACACCCCCCTTCTCCAGGAGCTGTTCGCCAAGGACCCCGAGCGCGCCGCCCGCAGGCTCGTCCACATCCCGGTCGGCCGCTTCGCCGAGGCCGACGAGATCGCCGCCGCCGTCGCCTTCCTGGCCAGCGACGACTCGTCCTTCGTCAACGCCACCGACTTCCTGGTGGACGGCGGCATCGCGGGCGCGTACGTAACGCCCCAGTAGCGGAGTCGAGTTGGGCAACAGTCGTGCCGGGTGCGGGAGTTGAGCGCAGAGCCCCCGTACCCGGCACCGGCCCACGTCCTCCGGCGACCTACAGGAATCCTTCGGCGCCCTACAGGAAGGTGTGCCCCTCGCCCCGGTACGTCGGTACGGTCGCCGTCACCTTGTCGCCCGCGACCAGCCGCAGCGCCTCGAAGCGCTCGCACAGCTCACCGGCCTTCGCGTGCCGGAACCACACCTTGTCGCCGACGAGCAGATCGTCGGCCGGCGCCCCGAGCAACGGCGTCTGCACCTCACCCGGGCCCTCCTGGGCGTCGTACCGCAGCCCCTCCGGCAGATACGGCACCGGCAGCCGGTCCGCCCCAGCCGCACCCGAGGCCGGATAGCCGCCGCCCAGCACCGTGACGACCCCGACACCCGGCCGCCGTACGACGGGCAGCGCGAACAGCGCGGCCGGACGCCCCCTGAACGACGTGTAGTTGTCGAAGAGGCGCGGTACGTAGAGCCCGGACCCGGCGCCGATCTCGGTGACCGCGTCCTCGACGGCGGTCGTCCGCACGCTGCCCGTACCGCCGCCGTTGACGAACTCCAGATCCGGCACGACGGCCCGCACCGCGCGCACGACGGCAGCGCGCCGCTCGACGAGTTCCCGCCGGGCGGTGGCCTGCATCAGCCGGATCGCCCGCGACCGCACCGGCCGCCCGGGGATCGCGTCGCCGACGCCGGCGATGTGCCCCTCGTACGCCATGATCCCCACGAGCCGGAAACCGGGCCGCCGGGCCACCGTCTGGGCCAGATCGGCGAGTTGGGCGGGGGAGCGGAGCGGCGACCGCCGGGCCCCGACGCGCACCCGGCCGCCGAGGAGCTGGAGCGAGGTGTCCAACTCCAGGCAGACGCGCACGACTTCGCGTCCACCGCCCCGGGCGTCGTCGATGAACCGGAGTTGGGCCGGGTCGTCGACCATCACGGTGACGGCGGCGGCGAGTTTCGGGTCGGAGGTCAGCTCGGCGAAGGCCTCGCGGTCGGCGGACGGATAGGCGAGCAGGACGTCCTCGAACCCGGACCGGGCGAGCCACAGGGACTCACGGAGGGTGAACGACATGACGCCCGCGAAGCCCTCCCGGGCCAGCACGCGTTCGAGGAGGGCCCGGCAGCGTACGGACTTGCTGGCGACGCGGATCGGCTTGCCCGCGGCCCGCCGTACGAGGTCGTCGGCGTTGGCGTCGAAGGCCTCCAGGTCGACGATCGCGAGCGGGGCGTCGAGGTGGGCGGTGGCCCGGTCGTATCGGGCCCGGTCAGCGGCGCGAGCGGTCATGACGGAAGCCTGGCAGACACGATTACCGCAGGGTAGGGGGACGATCCGGGCAGAAGCCACGGCGCCGCGGACTGGTTCCCGTTCGGTGGGTGTCAACCCGTAGAGTGACGCTTCACGCAGGGAGGAGCCACCGCGCGCGCGGAGGTACGCGCCCGGATGGCAGCACGCCCGCGTGGGTATGCGTGCCCGGGACGGCCGCGTCCCGCGCCGCACGGACTCCGCCGGCCCTGCCGTCGGTACGAGGAAACGGGGGGTGGCATGAGCACGGAAGCGCGCCACGCCTCCATCCCTCCCCGCCCGTCGACTCCGCCGCCCACGGGCGACCCGACCGGGACGGACGAGACCGGCGGGGCGACGGGAGATGCGCCGGGTGGCGGAAGGAACGGGAACGGTACGGGGAACACGGTCAACACGGGTGACCGGCCTGGGACGGCGGGAGCCGACAGGAACGGCGTGCACGGTGGGGACGGCAGGGAGACAGCGGGCGACCGGTCCGGCACGGCCGACGATGAGCAGAGTGTGCCGGGTGTCGGTAGGAACGGTGTGGGGAACGCAGGTGATTGGTCGGGCGGCGACGGTGATGCGTCACGTACGCCGCACGCAGGCAGGAACGGCAGCGGCAGTATCGGCGACCGGCCCGGCATGACGGGTGACGCGCCGAGTGCGCCGGGGCGCGCGAACGGCCCGTCGGGCACCCCCCGCGTGCCGTCGCCCACGTCGGGCACCCGCCCGGGCGGCGACAGCGGCACGCGCACGCCCGCCACGGGTTTCGGTACGACGACACCTCGTGCAACTGCTCCCGGAATGTCGACGCCGCGTTCGACCACCCCCGGCACGAAACCCACCGGCACACCGGACGCCCCCAAAGACACGCCCCCGCCCCGCTTCCCGCACCTGCGCGCCCCCTCCCACGACGGCACCGACCCCATAACCCCGCCGCCGCCCTCCTCGGCCAGGTTCCCGGACGCACCGCAGGCAGGCCGCCCCCCGGCGGCACCCCGCCCCCGCCCCGACCTGCCGCCGCTCCCGGCCCACCAGCCGCCCGTGGCCCCCTGGCGCCCGACCGCCTTCACCGAGCCCGAGCCCGAGTCGGAGACGACCCGCCGCCTGCGCAAGGCCCCGCCGCCCCGGCCGACCGACCAACACCGCACCGGCGAAACGCCCCCCGCCGCCCATTGGGCGCCCCCCACCGGAGCACCCCGGACAGCCCCGAGCGCGCCCTTCGCCCGGGCCGACCGCAGATACCCCTCGGCCCCGTCCGGAACCAACCACCACCCCCGGACACCGAGCACCGCCGACACGCCCCCGGCGCCCACGGACCCGCCCCGCCCGCCGAACGCACCACCGACCCCGGCAGGCCGCCCGTACCTCCCGGGCGCACCCGTACCCGAGTCACCGGCACCGGCAGACCCGCCACGTCCGCCCTCGCCCCCGACCGGCCGCCCGTACCTCACGGCGGACCAGCCCCAGGCGCCGGGCAGCCGCCAGAGCACCACCGAGACCCCCTCGACGAGCGGGCCTTCGACCCCGGCCGGCCGTCCATACCTCTCGGACCAGCCCGCGCCGTCCGCCAACCGCTCGGCCACCACCGAGCCACCGCCGCCGGGCGCCCCCTCGGCCCCGGCCGGTCGCCCGTATCTCTCGAACACGCCGGTGCCTGAGTCGCCCCAGGCGTCGAACGGTCGCCCGGGCGCTGCCGAGATGCCTCCGGCGAGTACGCCCTCGGCGGGTCGGTCGTACCCCTCGAACCCGTCTGTGCCCCGCCCCTCCCAGGCGTCGAACGGTCGCCCGGGCGCTACCGAGATGCCTCCGGCGAGCACGCCCTCGGCGGGTCGGTCGTACCCCTCGGATGCGTTCGTATCCGGCCCGCCTCAGACGCCGAGTAGCCGTCAGGGTGCTGCCGAGCCACCGCCGCCGGGCAGCCCCTCGGCCCCGGCCGGTCGTCCGTATCTCCCGAGCACGCCGGTGCCTGAGTCGCCCCAGGCGTCGAACGGTCGCCCGGGCGCTGCCGAGATGCCTCCGGCGAGTACGCCCTCGGCGGGTCGGTCGTACCCCTCGAACCCGTCTGTGCCCCGTTCCTCCCAGGTGTCGAACGGCCGCCCAGGTACCACCGAGGTGCCCTCGACGCGCACCCCTTCAGCCCCCTCGTACCCCTCCGACCCGTCCGCGTCCAGCGCCTCCCAGGCGTCAGCCACCCGTCCGGGCGTCGCCGACCCGGCCCCCGCGAGCGGACCCTCCGCCCCCGCAGGCCGTTCCTACCTCCCGAACGCCCCCGTGGCCGACCCGGCCCAGGCGTCCAACAGCCGCCCAGGCACCGCCGAGTCACGCCCGGCCACCCAGGTCCCCCCAGCTCCCACCGACCCCCCGCGCCCCCCGAACTCCCCCGGCATGCCCGACCCCGCGCTCTCCTGGAACGCCCCTTACGGTGATGCCAGCGCCGTCGGGGCCGGCGGGCGGCCTGTCGTGTCGCTCGCGCAGCCCGATGTGTACGGGGCTGCCGTCCGGCCCCGTGGCTTCGGCGGGCGCGTGCTGCTCGCCGCCGCTTGTGCCGTCGTCGGGCTCGGGCTCATCGGGGGTGCGCTCACCGGGAGTTGGCTGACCGGGGACAACTCGGGGGACGCCGGTGCGCGTACCGCCTTCACCACCGCCGCCGGGCTCTGGCACAGCGTGCCCGTGGACGAGCTGTTCCCGCCCACCGTCGACGGCGACGGCGCCGGGCCCGGCGGTGCCGACCGGACCTGGACCCGGATCGCCGTCGCCCCGGACGCCGGTTGCGCCGGCGCTTTCGACCCGCTGCTCCAAAAGGCTCTTGCTCCCGTCGGCTGCCAGCGGCTCCTGCGGGCCACCTACACCGACGAGACCCAGAGCTACGTCACCACCGTCGGCCTCCTCTTCACCAAGGCCGACCCCACCGCGATGCGCGCCCTGAGCACCCGCTTCGACAACGAGAACCTCGACCAGCGCGCCGACCTCATGCCCCGGCCCTACGCCGCCAAGAACACCCTCGCCGCCGGCTTCACCGACGCCCAGCGCGCCTCCTGGACCATCTCCGTCCTCACCGACGCCCCCGTCGTCGCCTACGCCGTCTCCGGCTGGGCCGACGGCCGGAAGGTCGACTCCCCGCAGCCCGCCGAGGCCGCCATGGTCGCCGGCGCGACCACCGCCCCCGCCCAGGCGGGCCTCGGCCACGAGGCGAAGGGCCTGGCCGACCGCGTCGAACGGGCCCTGCGCAAGACCGTCGGCTCGGCAGCGAAGCAGCCGTCATGACCCGTACCCGTACCCGCACCGCCCGCAGCGGTCTCCTCGTCCTCCTCCTCGCCGGCTCGCTCTCCCTCCTGCCCGCCACCACCGCGTACGCCGACGGCATCCGCGCCCAGCAGTGGGCCCTGGACGCCATGCACGCCCAGGAGGCCTGGCGCACGACCAAGGGCAAGGGCATCACCGTCGCCGTGCTCGACACCGGCGTCGAGGCCGACCACCCCGACCTCGTCGGCAACGTCCTCGAAGGCAAGGACATGGTCGGCTTCGGGGCCGGCAGGGGCGACGCGGCCTGGGCCAAGCACGGCACCGCCATGGCCGGCATCATCGCCGGTCACGGCCATGGCTACGACAACGACGACGGCGTCATGGGTATCGCCCCCGAGGCGAAGATCCTCCCCGTCCGCGTCATCCTCGAAGACGGCGACTCGGCCCGCGGCAAGGCCCGCAACACCCGCGGCAACGCCCTCGCCGAAGGCATCCGCTGGGCCGCCGACCAGGGCGCCGACGTCATCAACCTCTCCCTCGGCGACGACTCCAAGTCCGCGCACCCCGAACCCGCCGAGGACGAGGCCGTGCAGTACGCCCTGGAGAAGGGCGCCGTCGTCGTCGCCTCGGCCGGCAACGGCGGCGAGAAGGGCGACCACATCTCCTACCCGGCCGCCTACCCCGGCGTCATCGCCGCGACCGCCGTCGACAAGTACGGCACCCGCGCCTCCTTCTCCACCCGCCGCTGGTACGCCACGGTCAGCGCCCCCGGCGTCGATGTCGTCATCGCCGCCCCCGACGAGCGCTACTACGAGGGCTGGGGCACCAGCGCCGCCGCCGCGTTCGTCTCCGGCGCCGTCGCCCTCATCAAGGCCGCCCACCCCGGACTGACCCCGGCGCAGATCAAGAAGCTCCTGGAGGTCACCGCCCGCAACTCGCCGGACGGCGGCCGGGACGACTCCAGGGGCTACGGCTTCATCGACCCCGCGGCGGCCATCAAGGCGGCGGCCAAGCTCAAGCCGGAAGAACTGGCCTCGGCGGCGTACGGCAAGAAGTACTTCGGTACGGGTCCGGACGCGGTCCCCGAGAAGGACGACAGCGTCGGCTGGGCCGGCCCGGTCGCCGGCGGGCTCGGCGTCGTACTCCTGCTCGCGGCCGTCCCGCTGTGGCGCGGTCGCCGCCGGACGGTCGTCCCACCCGCCTTCGACTCCTACGACGACGACTTCTGATCAACACCCGTACTCGTACTCGTACTCGTGCTCGTACTTGTGCTGCTCGCGCTCGTGCTGTTCGTGCTCGTGCTCGTGTCCTCGAACACCGACACCGCCGCCCGCGCCGCCGACTCCACCAGCGAAATCCCCTTCGCCTGCGTCGTGTTGCCGTTCGACACCACCGCGACCAGGTACTCCCGGCCGTCCGCCCCAGTCACCCGCCCGATGCTGTTGATGTCCCACAGCCCGGTCGCCGTACGCGGCAACCACCCGTTCTTCAGGGCGAATCGGGCTCCCGCCGTACCCGTACCCGTACTCGTGGCCGTGGCCGTCGTGGCCGCGGCCGACACGCCCCAGTCCTGGTCCACGGATATGGACCCCATCAGGCCCTGGAGATACGTCCGGGACGCCTCGCTCAGCTGTGACGCCGCCCCGTCCGTCGCGAACACCTGCCGGAGCAGGGTGAGTTGATCGGCCGCCGTGGTCTGGGTCAGGCCCCACAGCATGCCCGTGCCGCCCTCGGTGTCCGTCAGCCCGAAGCGCTTGTTCGCGGCGGCCAGCCCCGACGCCTTCCCGATCGCCGTCCACAGCGCCGACGCCGCGGTGTTGTCGCTGACCTCGATCATCGACGTGGCGTACTGCTTCTCCTGCGCGGTGAGGCGCCGGTCCTCGTCCTGGGCCTGGAGCAGCAGCGTTGCCAGGATGTCCACCTTGACGATGCTCGCGGTGTCGAAGGCGCCGTTCCCGTACGTCGCGCTGTCGCCGGACTCGACGTCCAGCACGGCCACGGACACCTTCGCCCCGTCCTCGGCCGCCGCCGTCACCGGCTTCAGCGCCTGGGACAGCAGCGTGTCCGGATCCACCGTGGGCTCCGCCTGGGGTTCCACCGACGCCTCCTCGCTCACCGAAGCCGAAGCCGAAGCCGAACTCGACGCCGACGCGGAGGGGGAGGAAGACGAAGCGGCCGGCGACGCCGACGATACGCGGCCCGCGTGCGCCTGCGCCTTCACATACGCGGTACCCGCCCCCGTACCGCCCATGACGACCGCGGCGGCGAGGACGACATTGATGAGCGACCGGCGTCGGGGAGCTCTCTCAGAGGCCATGCCGCGATGCTGGCGGCCCTGACTGTGCGGTGGATTAGGCGAATGTTAGATGTGCGTCAGCTCTGACTGAGAATCTCGTGAGTCCTGTGAACACTGGGTTTCCGGGGCGGCGGAAGGGCGGGAGCGATCCCCCGATAGGGTCGGTCACCGTGGCGAACAAGAACATTCCCGACTCCGGTTTCCCCGACGACGACGGCACCGCCGACCCCCGGCTGAGCGCCGCGCTGGCCGCCTGGGCCGAGGACCGTACCGCCGTCGGACCGGTGCTCGCGGCGCTCAAGGGCGCCCGGCTGCTCGTCCCCGTCGTCGCCGTGCTCGGCGAGGTCGAGGTGGACGCGAACGGGCTGCGCCACGAGAAGACCAGCGACATGGCCGTACCGACCCTCAAGGCCGGCGACCGGACCGCGCTGCCCGCCTTCACGTCCACCGAGTCGCTCGCCCGCTGGGACCCGGCCGCCCGACCCGTCGCCGTACCCCTGCACCAGGCCATCCAGGCCGCCGTGCACGAGAAGGCGGACACGATCGTGCTCGACCTGGCCGGTCCGGTGCCGTACGAGCTGACCGGGCCGGCGCTGCGAGCGGTCGCCGAGGGGCGTACGACCGCCGATCCGCTCGCCGATCCCGCCGTGGTCGACGCCGTACGGGCCGTCGTGGCCGCCGAGCCCGGCGTGCTCCGCGCCCACCTGGGGCCGGGGCAGGCCGACGGCACCCTCGCCCTCGTACTGGACCCGGGCACACCCCCGGCCGACGCCGCCCGCGCGGTCGCCGGTCGCCTCGCCGCCGACGAGACGCTCAGGGCCCGGCTGGTGCGCGGCCTCGACCTGGCACTGCTGCCGGCCGGTGCCGTGCCTCCTGGCGAGCCCCTTTACACACGTTCCTAGCCGTAGATCGGGCCCGTGTACTTCTCGCCGGGGCCCTGGCCCGGCTCGTCCGGGACCAGGGACGCCTCGCGGAACGCCAGCTGGAGCGACTTCAGGCCGTCGCGCAGCGGGGCCGCGTGGAAGGAGCTGATCTCCGTGGTGGACGCGTCGAGCAGACCGGCGAGGGCGTGCACGAGCTTGCGGGCCTCGTCCAGGTCCTTGTACTTGTTGCCCTCGTCGGTCAGCCCGAGCTTCACGGCGGCGGCGCTCATCAGGTTCACGGCGACCGTGACGATCACCTCGACCGCCGGGACCTCGGCGATGTCGCGGGTCATGGCGTCGAAGTCGGCGTTCTCTTGACGCACGGCACTCTCGGTACTCTCGGCACTCTGGGGAGGGGTCTCACTCATGGCCCACACGATAGGCCCCTGGCCCCGGACGCCTCCGTGCGGGCGCCCGGTACCTGCCGGTTAGCACCTGCCCCTACTTGGTGCTAACCTTTTGTAACGACCGGCTGGACATTCACGTGCCCGGCCCACAAGTGGAGGCTCCGATCTCCCACCCGGCTGTCCTCACGGACGGCGGGTCACCCGGTCAGGCGGCCACCATCGTTCCGTACGGACGATGGAGTCGCCCGATGTGCGCCCCGCGGTTGACCGCGGCGGTGCTCCGGTATTCCTTTGGAGCCCCGCCTGTGTCCCGTCGGGGCATTTTTCATGTGCTCCGGTGGTTGGTCCCAACGTCATCAGAGACATACGCGGCTGTCCGCCAGACCGCCGTGTGGTGCTACCGAGGAGGATCCATCAGCACCGAGCCCCGCATCAACGACCGGATTCGCGTTCCCGAAGTGCGACTTGTCGGTCCCAGCGGCGAGCAGGTCGGGATTGTTCCGCTTGCCAAGGCCCTGGAGCTTGCGCAGGAGTACGACCTCGACCTGGTCGAGGTGGCGGCGAGCGCTCGCCCGCCGGTCTGCAAGCTCATGGACTACGGGAAGTTCAAGTACGAGTCGGCCATGAAGGCCCGTGAGGCGCGCAAGAACCAGGCGCACACGGTCATCAAGGAAATGAAGCTCCGGCCGAAGATCGACCCGCACGACTACGACACCAAAAAGGGTCACGTCGTACGGTTCCTCAAGCAGGGCGACAAGGTCAAGATCACGATCATGTTCCGTGGTCGCGAGCAGTCCCGGCCCGAGCTGGGCTACCGACTGCTGCAGCGGCTCGCCTCGGACGTCGAGGACCTCGGGTTCATCGAGTCGAACCCGAAGCAGGACGGCCGAAACATGATCATGGTTCTCGGTCCGCACAAGAAGAAGACCGAGGCGATGGCCGAGGCCCGTGAGGCCCAGGCGGCTCGCAAGGCGGAAGCGAAGGCCAACCCGGGCAAGTCGCAGAACGCCGCGGAGAGCGACGGAGTCGACGGGGACCTCGTCGATGACGTGGCCGACGCCGACGCCGACGCCGACGACGTGGACATTGCCGAGGAGACCGCCGAGGCTCCGGCCCCGGCATCCGCCGAGGTCTGATCCCCGGGCTCACGCCCTGGGATGCCAACCCATACGAATGACGTTCCACCGTGCCCGGTTTCACGACCGGGCACCGGAACGCCACTGACGAGGAGAGAACGGCGCTATGCCGAAGAACAAGTCGCACAGCGGTGCCAGCAAGCGCTTCAAGATCACCGGCTCCGGCAAGGTGCTCCGTGAGCGTGCCGGCAAGCGCCACCTGCTCGAGCACAAGTCGTCCCGCGTGACGCGTCGCCTCACCGGCACCGCGGAGATGGCCCCGGGCGACGCCGCGAAGATCAAGAAGCTTCTCGGCAAGTGACGTACCGGCGCGTGAGCGCCGTAAGTACGTCTGAAGACCGGGACCCCATCGAACCCGGGCCGTGTGACGACAACCACGGCCCCGCTACAAGGAGTTAAAAAGTGGCACGCGTCAAGCGGGCAGTCAACGCCCACAAGAAGCGCCGGGCGATCCTCGAAGCCGCCTCCGGCTACCGCGGTCAGCGTTCGCGCCTGTACCGCAAGGCCAAGGAGCAGGTCACCCACTCGCTGGTCTACAACTACAACGACCGCAAGAAGCGCAAGGGCGACTTCCGTCGGCTCTGGATCCAGCGCATCAACGCCGCTGCCCGCGCCAACGGCATCACGTACAACCGCTTCATCCAGGGTCTGAACGCGGCCAACATCGAGGTCGACCGCAAGATCCTGGCCGAGCTGGCCGTCAACGACGCGGGTGCGTTCGCCGCGCTCGTCGAGGTCGCGCAGAAGGCTCTGCCGGCGGACGTCAACGCGCCGAAGGCCGCGTGACGCTGGCGCTTGCCTTGAGCAGCGTGTGAGGTGACCCCGGGTCCGTAGGCGATCGCCGCCTGCGGGCCCGGGGGTTTTTGGGGTGCGTTGTCGGGTGCGGGTCCGGTGGGCTTCTCGCGCAGTTCCTCGCGCCCCTAAAAGCAAAGCCCCGGCGCTGCGGACTGAAAGGCGAGGGGCGTAGCCCCCGCCTTTCAGGGGCGCGGGGAACTGCGCGACCAGCCCCCACCGGGCCCGCACCCGACAACGAACCGCCCCCTCGAAAGGTGCCGCACATGCCCCCCGCCCCCGAGTTGATCTCCCCCCGCTCCGCCCGCGTCGCCGCCGCCCGCCGCCTCGCCCGGCGGAACTTCCGGGGCAAGGACCGGCTGTTCCTCGCGGAGGGGCCGCAGGCCGTGCGGGAGGCGGCCGGGTACGGGAACGGCACGCTCGTCGAGCTGTTCGCGACCGTCGACGCCGCCGAGCGGTACGCCGACATCCTCGGGGAGGCCGAGAACAGCGGCGCCCGCCTGCACCTCGCGGACGACGACGTCATCGCCGACATCTCCACCACCGTCACCCCGCAGGGCCTCGTCGGGGTCTGCCGGTTCATCGACACCCCGTTCGAGGACATCCTCAAGGCCCGGCCCAGGCTGGTCGCCGTCCTCGCGAACGTCCGTGACCCCGGCAACGCCGGCACCGTCCTGCGCTGCGCGGACGCCGCCGGTGCCGAGGCCGTCGTACTCACCGACGCTTCGGTGGACCTCTACAACCCGAAGGCCGTACGGGCGTCCGTGGGCTCCCTGTTCCATCTGCCGGTGGCCGTCGGGGTGCCCGTCGAGGAGGCCGTGGCCGGGCTCAAGGGCGTCGGCGTACGGATTCTCGCCGCCGACGGCGTGGGCGCCGACGACCTCGACGACGAACTGGACAAGGGGACCATGGGCGGGCCCACCGCCTGGGTGTTCGGCAACGAGGCCTGGGGGCTCCCGGAGGAGACGCGGGCGCTCGCCGACGCCGTCGTTCGGGTTCCCATTCACGGAAAGGCGGAAAGCCTGAACCTGGCGACCGCCGCCGCCGTATGTCTCTACGCGTCCGCCCGTGCACAGCGCGCCTCCGGAGGGTGCCGCTCCGTCACCGAGAGCTAGTAGGGTGACGGGCTCGGGGGCCCACTGCGCCTGTCCGAGAGGTGGGGTATCGGGGATGACTGTCGGCACGAGCGGAACACTGGGGGCACGGGAATTGCGGAGTGAGCCCGCCTCCCGGCACGGTGATCCCGCCGGGCCGGGACCCGGAACCGGAGCGGGATTCGGAGCCGGAGCGGGTTTCGGAGCCGAGCTGGGCATCGACCCCGACGACCTGCCCGACGGTCTGGTCGTCGCCGACGAGCACGGCCGGGTGATCTGCTTCAACGCCGCCGCCGCCCGCATCACCGCCGTCCGAGCCGCCGACGCCCTTGGCCTCCGGCTCGACCGAGCCCTTCCGTTAGAGGACCTCGAAGGCCGCCGCTGGTGGCAGCTGACCGACCCCTACGGCGGGCTCGCGATCCGCAACGGCCAGCCCGAGCGGAACCTGCTGCTGCCCGGCGGGCGCGAGGTACTCGTCTCGGCGCGCTATCTCCGTACGCGTCCCACCGGACCGATCCGCCGCGTCGTCGTCTCTCTCCGCGACACCGAGGCCCGCCGCCGCACCGAGCGCAGTCACGCCGAGCTGATCGCCACCGTCGCGCACGAACTGCGCTCGCCGCTGACCTCCGTCAAGGGCTTCACCGCGACCCTGCTCGCGAAGTGGGAACGCTTCACCGACGACCAGAAGAAACTCATGCTGGAGACCGTCGACGCCGACGCCAACCGCGTCACCCGGCTCATCGCCGAGCTGCTCGACATCTCCCGCATCGACTCCGGCCGGCTCGAACTGCGCCGCCAGCCCGTCGACATGGGCGCCGCCGTGGGCAGGCACATCCAGGCGTACGTGGCTGCCGGGCAGCCCGCCGACCGGTTCCTGCTCCGGATAGAGCAGCCCCTGCCCGCGCTGTGGGCGGACCCCGACAAGGTCGACCAGGTGCTCAGCAACCTGCTGGAAAATGCCGTGCGCCACGGCGAGGGAACCGTCACCATCGAGGTCACGGCCGCGCTGTCCCCGCGTGAGGGGGACGCCGACCAGAACACGGCCACGTCGGTCACGGTGAGCGACGAGGGGCCCGGCATCCCGGAGGAGTCCATGAACCGCGTCTTCACCCGCTTCTGGCGGGGCAGCAAGCGCGGCGGCACCGGCCTCGGGCTGTACATCGTCAAGGGCATCGTCGAAGCCCACGGCGGCTCCATCACCGTCGGCCGGGCCCCCGGCGGCGGCGCCGAGTTCCGATTTATGTTGCCCGTGAGCACCCCGGCGTATCTGCTGTAGTGGCGCAGTAACGCCGACGAGGGCCCACGGGCGCGTTCGCACACCTCACCCCCGTTAGACTCGGCCTTTGGCACCTTTGCGTCCCTCTCTGTGGACGATTCGTCTCCGAGCCGTGAACGACGGGGACCATCCGCCAGCCAACCGGAAGCACGGGAAGAGATGTCGGCACCGAATAAGTCGTACGACCCTGTAGAGGTCGAGGCCTTGAAACCGGAAGAGATCGAGCGCATGCGGGACGAGGCGCTCGCCGCCTTCGCCGCCGCGGACTCGCTCGACGCCCTCCAGGAGGCCAAGGTCGCCCACACCGGCGGCACCTCGCCGCTGGCCCTCGCCAACCGCGAGATCGGCGCGCTGCCCCCGCAGGCCAAGGCCGCCGCGGGCAAGCTCGTCGGCCAGGCCCGGGGCGCCACCAGCAAGGCGCTCGCCGCCCGCCAGACCGAGCTGGAGGCCGACCGGGACGCCCGCGTGCTGGTCGAGGAGGCGGTGGACGTCACCCTGCCGTACGACCGCGTGCAGGCAGGCGCCCGCCACCCGCTGACCACGTTCATGGAGCGCGTCGCGGACGTCTTCGTCTCCATGGGATACGAGGTCGCCGAGGGCCCCGAGGTCGAGGCGGAGTGGTTCAACTTCGACGCCCTCAACTTCACCCCGGACCACCCGGCCCGGCAGATGCAGGACACCTTCTTCGTCGAGGGTCCGAAGGGGACGACGGGCGACGAGTCCGGGGTGGTCCTCCGCACGCACACCTCGCCCGTGCAGGCGCGCTCCATGCTCGACCGCGAGCCGCCCGTCTACATCGTCTGTCCCGGCCGCGTGTACCGGACCGACGAGCTGGACGCCACGCACACCCCGGTCTTCCACCAGATCGAGCTGCTCGCCATCGACGAGGGCCTGACCATGGCCGACCTCAAGGGCACCATGGACCACATGGTCCAGTCGCTCTTCGGCTCGGACATGAAGACGCGGCTGCGGCCCAACTACTTCCCCTTCACCGAGCCGTCCGCCGAGATGGACATGCTCTGCTACGTCTGCAAGGGCACCTCCGTCGGCAACCCCGACCGCCCCTGCCGGACCTGCTCCAGCGAGGGCTGGATCGAGCTGGGCGGCTGCGGCATGGTCAACCCGCGCGTACTCGTCGCGTGCGGTGTCGACCCCGAGAAGTACAGCGGATTCGCCTTCGGGTTCGGCATCGAGCGGATGCTGATGTTCCGCCACAACGTCGAGGACATGCGAGACATGGTCGAGGGCGACGTCCGGTTCACCCGGCCGTTCGGGATGGAGATCTGATGCGGGTCCCGCTTTCTTGGCTGCGGGAGTACGTCGACCTGCCGGCGACTCAGACCGGCCGGGACGTCCAGGAGAAGCTGATCACGGTCGGCCTTGAGGTCGAGACCGTCGAGCAGGTCGGCGCCGGCCTCAAGGGCCCGCTGGTCGTCGGCCAGGTGCTCACGATCGAGGAGCTGGAGGGCTTCAAGAAGCCGATCCGCTTCTGCACGGTCGACGTCGGCACCGCCAACGGCACCGGTGAGCCCCAGGAGATCGTCTGCGGCGCGCGCAACTTCGCCGTCGGCGACAAGGTCGTCGTGGTCCTCCCGGGCGCCGTCCTGCCCGGCGACTTCGCGATCGCCGCGCGCAAGACGTACGGCCACACCTCCCACGGCATGATCTGCTCCGGCGACGAGCTGGGCATGGGCGACGACGGCAGCGGCGGCATCATCGTCCTGACGCCGGAGCACGAGGTCGGTACGGATGCGATCGAGCTGCTCCAGCTCGTCGACGAGGTTCTCGACATCGCCGTGACCCCGGACCGGGGGTACGCCCTGTCCCTGCGCGGCATCGCCCGCGAGACGGCCATCGCCTACGGCCTCCCGCTGCGCGACCCGGCCCTCCTCGACGTACCGGCGCCGAACGCGTACGGCTACCCGGTCGAGGTCTCCGACCCGTTCGCCTGCGACCGCTTCACCGCCCGCACGGTGACCGGGCTCGACCCGGACGCGCAGTCCCCGATCTGGCTCAAGCGGCGTCTGCAGAAGGCGGGCATGCGCCCGATCTCGCTCGCCGTCGACATCACCAACTACGTGATGCTTGAGCTGGGCCAGCCCCTGCACGCGTACGACCGCTCCCGCGTCCAGGGTGCGATCGGCGTGCGCCGGGCCGAGCCGGGCGAGAAGCTCACCACCCTCGACGGCGTCACGCGCACGCTGGACCCCGAGGACCTGCTCATCACCGACGACCGGGGTGCCATCGGCCTCGCGGGTGTCATGGGCGGCGCCAACACCGAGATCGACGACACCGAGGGCACCACCACCGAGGTCGTCATCGAGGCCGCCCACTTCGACGCGATCACCATCGCGCGTACGGCCCGCCGTCACAAGCTGGCCTCCGAGGCGTCCAAGCGCTTCGAGCGCGGGGTCGACCCGCAGGCTGCCGCGGCTGCCGCCCAGCGCACGGTCGACCTCCTGGTCCTCCTCGCCGGCGGCACCGCCGACGCGGGCGTCACCGAGGTCGTCGCGCCGTCCGCGCCGCGCACGATCTCCATCCCGGCGGACCACCCCGACCGGGTCGCGGGTGTCGTGTACGGCCGCGAGACCGTCGTACGCCGCCTCCAGGAGGTCGGCTGCGACGTGTACGGGCAGGACGAGCTGATCGTCACCGTCCCGTCCTGGCGCCCGGACATGACGGACCCGAACGACCTCGCCGAAGAGGTCATCCGCCTGGAGGGCTACGAGAACGTGCCCTCCACCCTGCCCAAGCCCCCGGCGGGCCGCGGCCTGACCGACCGGCAGCGACTGCACCGCCGTGTCGGCCGCGCACTGGCCGGGGCGGGTTACGTCGAGGCGCTGAACTACCCGTTCATCGGCGAGCACGTCTTCGACCAGCTGGGCCTGGCCGCCGACGACCCGAAGCGCAAGGTCGTCAAGCTGGCCAACCCGCTGTCGGACGAGGAGCCCGCACTCCGTACGACGCTGCTGCCGGGCTTGCTCGGTGCGCTGCGCCGTAACGATGGGCGGGGCAGTCATGATCTGGCCCTGTTCGAGACGGGGTTGGTCTTCCACCCGCAGGACGAGCTGCTCGTCGCCGGGCGTCTCCCGGTCGATCGCCGCCCCACGGACGAGGAGATCGCGTCGTTGACGGCCGCACTCCCCGTCCAGCCCCGGCACGCCGCCGTCGTCCTCGCGGGCGCCCGCGAGCAGGCCGGCTGGTGGGGCAAGGGCCGTCCGGCCGACTGGGCCGACGCGATCCAGGCCGCCCGGAGCCTGGCGGCGGAGGCGGGCACCGAACTCGTCGTCCGCGCGGGACAGTACGGGCCCTGGCACCCCGGCCGCTGCGCGTCGCTGGTCGTCGTGATCGACGGCGCCGAGAAGGTCATCGGGTACGCCGGTGAGCTGCACCCGCGAGTGCTGAAGGCGCTCGGGCTGCCCGCACGTACCTCGGCGATGGAGCTGAACCTGGACAAGCTGGAGGCGGCGAGTTCCGGGGTGCCCAAGGGGCCGAAGATCTCTACGTTCCCGGTCGCCACGCAGGATGTCGCTCTGGTCGTCGCGCGTGAGGTGCCGCATGCGGCGGTCGAGGCGGCGTTGCGTGAGGGGGCGGGGGTGCTGCTGGAGTCGCTTCGGTTGTTCGATGTGTACGAGAGCGGTGAGCAGTTGGGGGAGGGGCGGAAGTCTCTCGCGTACGCGCTCCGCTTCCGGGCCGCTGATCGGACGTTGACCGTTGATGAGGCTTCTGCTGCTCGGGATGCGGCTGTTGCTCTCGCGGGGGAGCGGACTGGGGCTGTGTTGAGGAGCTAGGTTCGCTGCGGGGTTTTCGGCTGCTGCGCCGTTGTGGCTGGTCGCGCAGTTCCCCGCGCCCCTAGTGGGGGGCGTAGCCCCCCCCACACCCCCCAATACTCTCCGTTAGTCACCTCACTCGTTTGAGTGACAAGTTCGGGCGATCTGGTCCCTTCGGGGCATGTGGTCGACAGAATCGGACCGGTCTTTCGGGGCCGGTCCGATCTGTGTTCGCAGGGCCTGACTGGGGGGCCGTCGTGATCCGTATCAAGGCTGGTGCGCGGCGTCGGCGGGTGGTCTCGCTCGCGTTGCCCACGGTGTGGGGGGCCACCGCGATCACGTACAAGCTGGCCTGTCCGCTCGCCCAGCAGGAGGGGATGGGGGCGCGGATCGTCACCAGTGCCGTCTTCTTCGCCGTCGGGACCGGGCTCATATTCCACGTCCGCCGGGCGCTCCTGCGGGAGTTGAGGATCGCCAGGCAGGTCGCCGGGGCCGCACAGGGCGTGCTGCTGCGTCCGTTGCCGCAGCGCATCGACGGACTCCGGGTCGCCGCCGCCCAGTTGTCCGCCGACCGGGGTGCCGTGATCGGCGGCGACCTGTACGAGGTCATCGCCACCGAGCACGGCGTACGGGTGGTCATGGGCGACGTACGCGGACACGGCATCGCCGCCATCGGGACCGTCGCCGCCGTCCTCGGCAGCTTTCGCGAGGCCGTGCACGACGAGGCCGAACTCGGCAGCGTACTGCGGCGGTTGGAGCGGGCGCTGGCCCGGCATCTGCGCGAGCGGGCCCGTGCCGAACACCCCTCGGCGGGGCCCTCGGCCGTGCTGGACCCCGACAGCCCGGTCTCCGAGGAGTTCGTCACCGTACTGCTCCTGGAGATCGGTGGGGACGGCGAGGTGCGGGCCTTCAACTGCGGGCATCCGGCGCCGTATCTGCTCAGCGGCGGCCGGGTCGACGTACTCACGGCCACCGAAACCCTGCCCCCGCTCGGCCCGTTCCCCCTGCCACCCGAACTGGTCGCCGAACACTACGGCCAACTCCTTCCCGGCGAGTCCCTGTTGCTCCACACGGACGGCGTTGAGGACGCCCGGGATGCCCACGGCCGCTTCTTTCCCTTACCGGCGGTACTGGCGGAGGCGGTTCGCACCCAACCGATCTCCCCGCAGGCGGTGCTACGGGCCATCTTCACCCGCCTGTTGCGACACACCGGCGGCCCTCCGACGGACGACGTGGCTGTGCTGGTGCTGAGAAACGACCGCAGCCAGGTGCCGAGACAGCAGCAGGAACACCCGGTGGCCCATCAAGTCACGTGAGCTGCAAGCTTTTAGGGGCGTGAGGCTGTATTGGATTTGCGGCTCCGCCGCGCGGGCGCGACCAGCCCCCACGCACCCGCAGCCGACAAACAACCGCACTGGGCCGAGCCGCCGCACTGTACGAGGGGGAGCCGACGGCCCGGCAGCCTCACGCGAGGCATTTCATTCAACCGGACAGCCACTCTCCGCGACAGCGTGCACACGCTACGAGTTCACGTACTCCGATCACACCCCGTGTGAAGGCGAACACATTACGCTGACGCACACGGCAGGCACCGAGAGCCACCGGAGGGCATCCATGCAGCCCAACACCTTGCTCGACGCCATCCTCGACGAGGCCGGCATCTCGCACGCGGGACTCGCCGCCCACGTCAACCAGGCCGGCCGGGCCCGTGGCCTCGCGCTGCGGTACGAACACACCGCCGTGGCCCGGTGGTTGAAGGGGCAGCGGCCCAGGGGGCAGGTGCCCGACCTGATCTGCGAGGTGCTCGCCGCCCGGCTGCACCGCCCGGTCCGGCTGGACGACATCGGCCTCGGGGTGTCCGGCGACAGCGCGGGACCGCTCGGCACGGCCGGTACCTCGCTGTCCGGGTTCGTCGAGCGGGCGACCGCCCTGTGGCGCTCCGACGAGCAGCAGCGCCCGCACATCCTCGGCGCTCCCGCCGTCACCGGCACGCCCGCCGTGATGCCGGTGTGGGAGTGGGAGAACCCGCCCGAGGACGTCGACGTGTCGCGTGGCGGGCGGCATCGGGTCAGCATGGCCGACATCGAGATGCTGCGTTCCGCCCGCGCCCACTACGAGCAGATGTACCGCAAGGCCGGTGGCATAGCGACCCGTGCCCGGATCGTCGGCTTCCTGAACTCCGAGACCGCGCCCCTGCTGCGCGGCAGCTACACCGACGCCACCGGACGCCAACTGCACCGTGCCACGGGCGGCTTGGTGGCCGTCGCCGGTATCTGCGCGTACGACTCCGACGCCCACGGGCTCGCCCAGCGGTACTTCCACCAGGCGCTGCGGCTCGCCAAGGCCAGCGGGGACCGGGGACTTGGCGCGTACGTCATCGCGCTGCTCGTCAACCAGGCGCTGTTCATGCGGGAGTTCCGGCAGGCCGTCGCCTTCGCGGAGGCCGCGCTGCGGGCGGCGGGCCGGCACATCACGCCGGCGCTCGCCTCCGACCTGTACGCGATGCAGGCCAAGGCGTACGCGCACCTGGGCGACGGCAGCAGCGCCCTCTCCTGCATCCGGCGGGCCGAGCAGGCCGCCGAACGCATCCGGCGCGGTTACGAACCCGATGAGACCGGCTATGTCCAGCCGGGGCTGGTCAATGTCCAGGTGGCGGAGGCGCTGCTGAGCCTCGGGGACCTGGCGGCGGCGGGGGAGCACGCGTTGGCGGCGGTGGACAACCCGGCGCACGACCGGGGCAGAGTGCACCGGCTCGCCATGCTCAGCCAGATCGAACTGCGCCGGGGCAATGCCGACAAGGCCGTGGCCACCGCGGTGCAGATGGCCGAACAGGCGCGCGGAATGGAGTCCCAGCGCCTGCGTGACAGACTCCGCGCCGTACGCGAACACCTGGTGCGAAACGGCTGCGCGGGCACCGCCGAGGCGGCCGAACTGATCGACGGGGCACTGCGCGTACCGCTCTAGACGGGTTCTGTGCGCCTGCTGTCAGCGCGCTCCTGCTGCCATATTGCCATCTACTCGGCGGAAGGTGGCAGAACCGTGCAGTGGACGAAACAGAACGAACAAACTGTGTATGAAAATCGCTGGTTCCAGGTCAATCTCGCAGATGTCGAACTGCCGGACGGGCGGCATCTCGACCACTTCCTGATACGGCTGAGGCCCGTCGCCGTGGCCACGGTGGTGAACGAGGCCAACGAGGTACTCCTGCTGTGGCGGCACCGGTTCATCACCGACAGCTGGGGGTGGGAACTCGCGGCCGGGGTCGTGGAGGACGGCGAGGACATCGCCCTCGCCGCCGCCAGGGAGTTGGAGGAGGAGACGGGCTGGCGGCCGGGACCCCTGCGGCATCTGATGAGCGTGGAGCCGTCCAACGGGCTCACCGACGCCCGGCACCACATCTACTGGGCGGAGGAGGGTGAGTACATCGGGCATCCCGTGGACGACTTCGAGTCGGACCGCAGGGAGTGGATCCCCCTCAAACTCGTCCCCGACCTGGTCGCCCGCGGGGAGGTCCCGGCCGCCAACATGGCGGCGGCGCTACTGCTGTTGCACCATCTCAGGCTCGGCCAGGACACCTGAGGCGCACTGCTCAGCGGCCGAGTGCCTGCCAGACCGTCACGGCCAGGGCCCCCAGGGCCGTGAGGGCCGCGACGGCCGGCAGGGGCCATCGGCCGTGTTCCAGGTGGACGACGCGTGTGCTCAGGTCGTCGAGTTCCTTGTCCGTCTCCTTAGTGCGATGACTGAGCAGGGCCAGCCCTCCCTCGACGCGCGCGTACGCGACATCGAGTCGGCGGCGTAACTCTGCGAGTTCTCCATGGGCCACGGGATGCTCGGGGTCGGCGGTCACGTGTCCGCTCCTTTCCGTAGTCGTCACATCCCTCGATTGCGCACCATGAGTCAACTCGCCTGGTGGGCGCGTGGGGAGAGTGTGCGAGCGGCATATGCGTGTCCGGCGCGCACACGGTGTGTGAATGCGGCGGGCCCGGCACTCCGAAGGGTGCCGGGCCCGTGTAACGCCCCAGTGTGACGCTGGGTGAGGTCGCTAGGCGTAGGTGTAGAAGCCCGAGCCGGACTTCCGGCCCAGCCGGCCCGCGTCGACCATGCGCTGGAGCAGCGGGGGAGCGGCGTACAGCGGCTCCTTGTACTCCTCGTACATGCTGAACGCGACCGAGGCGACCGTGTCCAGGCCGATCAGGTCGGAGAGCTTCAGGGGGCCCATCGGGTGGGCGCAGCCCATCTCCATGCCGTTGTCGATGTCCTCGCGGCTGGCCATGCCCGACTCGAACATCCGGATCGCGGAGAGCAGATACGGGATCAGCAGGGCGTTGACCACGAAGCCGGAGCGGTCCTGGGCGCGGATCGCGTGCTTGCCGAGAGTCTTCTCGGCGAACGACTGGGCGCGGGCGAGGGTTCCCTCGGAGGTGGTGAGCGCCGGGATCAGCTCGACGAGCTTCTGCACCGGGGCCGGGTTGAAGAAGTGGATGCCGACGACCTGGTCCGGCCGGGAGGTCGCGACGGCCAGCTTCACCAGGGGGATCGAGGAGGTGTTCGAGGCGAGGATCGCGTCCGGGCGGGTCACCACCTGGTCGAGGACCTGGAAGATCTCCGTCTTCACCTGCTCGTTCTCGACGACGGCCTCGACGACCAGGTCGCGGTCCGCGAACTCGCCGAGGTCGGTGGTGAAGCTGAGCCGCGCCAGCGTCTCGTCCCGTTCCTGCTCGGAGATCTTGCCGCGTTCGGCCGCCTTGGAGAGGGAGTTGAACAGCCGGGTGCGGCCGAACTCCAGGGCCTCGCCGGTGGTCTCGGCGACCTTCACGTCCAGGCCGGAACGGGCGCACACCTCGGCGATGCCCGCCCCCATCTGGCCGCAGCCCACAACTCCGACCCGCTCGATGTCGGTCACATCGTCCCTTTCACTGATCATCCGCACTGCCGTCAGGCCTGCGCCAAACCCGCACGTTACCTTCGGCGGCCATTGCGCAATTGTCCGGGCCTCCCATGGGAGTGTGGCCCGGGACGGGTGCGGACGGTCTGTGACTTGTCCGACACAGCGCACAGCGGAGGTACGGAAATGAGCGGGAAGGCGCGGCACGCGCGCATGTCACGGCGGGCGTTCGCGGTGACGGCCCTGTCGACACTCGTGGCGGGCGGCGCGGTGGCGGGAGCCGCGCTGGCCGGTGCGGAGCCGAGCGAGCCGAAGGGCAACGGCAACGGCAAGGGCAAGCGGGCGACGGGCGAGCTGCGGGGCATGTGGCTGGCCACGGTCGCCAACCGTGACTGGCCGTCGAAGCAGGGACTCACCGCGTCGCAGCAGCGCGCCGAGCTGGTCGCCCACCTCGACACGGCGGTCAACCGGCGCCTGAACGCGGTGTTCTTCCAGGTCCGCCCGACCGCCGACGCCCTGTGGCCCTCGCCCTACGAGCCCTGGTCGCAGGTCCTCACCGGCACCCAGGGCAAGGACCCCGGCTGGGACCCGCTGGGCACGGCGGTCACGGAGGCGCACGCCCGCGGCCTCGAACTGCACGCCTGGTTCAACCCGTACCGCATCGCCAACCACACCGACCCCACCAAGCTCGTCGCCTCCCACCCGGCGCGAAAGAACCCGGACTGGGTGGTGCCGTACGGCGGCAAGCTGTACTACAACCCGGGTCTGCCGGAGGTCCGCCGCTTCGTCCAGGACGCGATGCTCGACGCGGTGGCGAAGTACGACATCGACGGCGTCCACTGGGACGACTACTTCTACCCGTACCCGGTCGCGGGCCAGACCTTCGACGACGACGCCGAGTACGCGAAGTACGGCGGCGCCTTCCCCGACCGGGCCTCCTGGCGGCGCGACAACATCGACAAGCTGGTCCTGGAGACGGCCGCCCGCATCAAGGCCGTACGCCCCGGCGCCGACTTCGGGATCAGCCCCTTCGGTGTGTGGCGCAACGTGGCGACCGACCCGCTCGGTTCGGACACGAAGGCGGGTGTGCAGACGTACGACGACCTGTTCGCGGACACCAGGAAATGGGTGCGGCAGAACTGGATCGACTACATCTGCCCGCAGATCTACTGGAACATCGGCTTCGCCGCCGCCGACTACGCGAAGCTGCTGCCCTGGTGGGCGGCGACCGCGAAGGGCACGGGCACGAAGCTGTACGTCGGCGAGGCGCTGTACAAGGCGGGCGACCCGGCGCAGCCCGCGGCCTGGCAGGACCCGGCCGAGCTGTCGAAACACCTGACCCTCGCCGCGGGCTACCCCGAGGCGCGCGGGCATGTCTTCTTCTCGGCGAAGGAGGTCGGCGTCGACAAGATCGGCGCCATGGCCCGGGTGGTCGCCGACCACTACCAGGGGTCGGCGATGCCACCGCGCTGACCACCGGCGCCCCAAAGGGGCGCGGGGAACTGCGCGACCAGCCACGATGCCGCCGCAGACGACTGACGACACATCGCGGCACTCCACGCAGAGCGGAGCGCCTAGCGGTCGGCGTCCTTGTGGCGGACCTCGCAGTCCGGGCCGGGGGACATCACTGCCTCGTGCCCGTCCGGGAAACGGACGCGGTACGGGGGAGTGCCCTCCTGGCCCATGACCTCGACGACCTCCGAGATCTGGTCGTGCTGACCTACCACCCTGCCGTGCTGGACAAGCTGGTCGCCCACCGTTGCGCGCATCTGCAGGCCTCCTCATCTCAGCCGCGTGCCCGCTGGGTGACGGCGATGCAGACCAGCACGGCCGCCGCCGTCAGCGGAGCGGCCGGCGTCAGCTGCTCGCCCAGCAGCAGGACCGACCACACCAGTGTGAGCAGGGGCTGGGCCAACTGCAACTGGCTGGCCTTGGGAATGCCGATCGCCGCCATGCCCCGGTACCAGACGACCAGGCCGACGAACTGCGACCCCGCCGCCACCCACAGCAGCCCGATCACGCTGTGGGTGGTGAGACGCACGGGCTCGTACGTCAGTGCCAGCGCGGCGGCGGGCGCCGTGAGCGGCAGCATCAGCACCAGCGCCCAGCCGATGACCTGCCAGCCCGGCATCACCCGGGCCAGCCTGCCGCCCTCGGTGTAACCGGCCGCGCAGACCAGCAGAGCGCCGAAGAGATAGGCGTCGGCGCTGGTCAGGGCGCCGCCGCTCTGCTGGACGGTGAACGCGAGGACGGCCGCCGCACCCGCGAAGGCCGCCGCCCAGAAGGCGCGCGAGGGGCGGGAGCCCATGCGCAGCGCCGAGAAGAGCGCCGTCGTCAGCGGCAGCAGGCCGACCACGACGGCGGCGTGCGAGGTGGTCGAGGTCTGGAGCGCGAGCGTGGTGAGGAGAGGGAAGCCGAGGACGACCCCCGCCGCGACGACCGCCAGTCCCGCCCAGTGTCGGCGGGCGGGCAGCGGCACCCGCAGGGCCAGCAGGCAGCCGCCCGCGATCAGTGCGGCGAGCACAGTTCGTACGGCCACCAGGGACCACGGGCCGAAGCCCTCCAGGCCCCAGGCGGTGGCCGGGAAGGTGAGCGAGAAGGCGGTCACGCCGAGGGCGGCCTGGACGGTGCCGAGGCGGCGGGCGGCGGACTTCTCGGACCGGGGACGACCGTTGTCCGTGTGCGGGGCCTCAGGGGCCTCAGGGGCCTCCGGGAGCTTCGGCGGCTGGCCGGGGTGTCCGTCGACCGCTATCGGAGTCGGTGCGGTAGCGCTATCCTGTGCTCTCATGCACGAGCGTAGCAGTGTGGGCGAACTGGCGAACAGGCTGCGAGAGGAGCTGAACCGCTACTCTCCAGGTGGAAAGCTGCCGTCCAGTCGGGCGCTGGTGGACCGCTACCGGGTCAGCCCGGTGACCGTCTCCCGGGCCCTCGCACAGCTGGCCGCCGAGGGCCTGGTGGTGACCCGCCCGGGCGCGGGCGCCTACCGCGCCGAGCCCCGCCCCTCGGCCGACCCCGCCGGGGACACCTCCTGGCAGGAGGTCGCGCTGAGCGCGGACGGCGCCGCCGACCTCGTACCGCGCACGGTGAACGCCTCCGGGGTCGTCGTCACGCTCGCCGCGCCGCCGCCCGGCGTGATCGAGTTCAACGGCGGCTATCTGCACCCCTCCCTCCAGCCCGAGCGAGCCATGGCGGCGGCCCTCTCGCGCGCCGGACGCCGACCCGGGGCCTGGGGCCGACCGCCCCTGGACGGACTGCCGGAGCTGCGCGAATGGTTCGCGCGGGGCATCGGCGGAGCCGTCTCGGCAGCCGAGGTACTGATCACGGCGGGCGGCCAGGCAGCGCTCACGACAGCCCTGCGCGCCCTCGCCCCGCCCGGCGCCCCGGTCCTGGTCGAGTCGCCCACCTACCCCGGCATGCTCGCCATCGCCCGCGCGGCCGGACTGCGCCCGGTCCCGGTCCCGGTGGACGCGGACGGGGTACGCCCGCCGCTGCTCGCCGACGCGTTCCGGGCGACCGGCGCCCGGGTGTTCGTCTGCCAGCCCCTCTTCCAGAACCCGACCGGCGCCGTCCTCGCCCCCGAACGGCGCGGCGAGGTACTGCGGATCGCCCGCGAGGCCGGCGCCTTCGTGATCGAGGACGACTTCGTACGGCGCCTGGTGCACGAGGACGCGCCGCCGCTGCCCCGCCCGCTCGCGGCGGAGGACCCCGACGGCGTCGTCGTCCACGTCGGCTCCCTCACCAAGGCGACCTCACCGAGCTTCCGGGTGAGCGCCCTGGCGGCCCGTGGCCCGGTACTGGAAAGGCTGCGCGCCATCCAGATCGTCGACACCTTCTTCGTGCCGCGCCCGCTCCAGGAGGCGGCCCTGGAACTGGTCGGCTCCCCGGCCTGGCCCCGCCATCTGCGGTCGGTGTCAACGGAGTTGAGGGTCCGCAGGGACGCCATGACCTCAGCCCTCCTCGCCGGCCTCCCCCAACTCGCCCTGCCGCACATCCCGTCGGGCGGCTACCACCTCTGGCTGCGCCTGCCCGACGGCACCGACGAGGCGGCCCTGGTCGCAGCCGCCCTGCGCGCGGGCGTCGCGATCACCCCCGGCCGCCCCTACTTCAGCGCCGAACCCCCGGCACCACACGTCCGGTTGAGCTTCGCGGCGGTCGCGGGGACTGGGGAGATCGCGGAGGGCGTACGGAGGCTGCGTACCGCCTGCGACGAGGTGCTCTGAGGGCGCGCGGCCCCGGAAAACGGCTGGACAGCGTCCGCCCGGGGCTGTGAACCTCCCGCCATGAGCGACGACGTACCCGCCCTCCCCGAGGGCTACGAGATCTCCGTCGACCCCGCCCGGGTCGATGTCGAGCGGGTCCACCGGTGGCTGGCGACCGATGCCTACTGGGCGCTGGAGCGGCCCCGGGAGAGATTCGAGGACGCGGTGGCGCACTCCCTCAACTTCGGGGTGTACGACACGGCTTCGGGGGATCAGGTGGCCTACGCGCGCGTCGTCACCGATCACGCGCTGTTCGCCTGGCTGTGCGATGTGTACGTCGACCGGTCGGCGCGGGGCACGGGGGTGGGTACGGCGATGGTGCGTGAGGTCCGTGATCACCTCGGGGGGCTCGGGGTGCACCGCATCCTGCTCGCCACGAAGGACGCGCACGGTGTCTACGAGAAGATCGGTTTCCGGCCGCTGGAGAAGCCCGACCAGTGGATGGCGCTCTATTTCGCCCGAAGCACTCGCGGACCCTCGATAACTCCTGAGTAACACCCCTTGACCTGCCTACTCTCCCGGCCCACCATCGCCGCATGCCACTTCGGGTCACCTTCGTCGCCGCCGCTCGCAGCTCCTCGCTGCTCGCCGAGCGCTTCGACGACGACCGGCCGCTCGACCAGGCCGGATGGGAGGAGGTGCAGCGCGCCGCCCCCGAGCTGGTGCCGCTGGCGGCGGCCGAGCTGCGCTACTGCTCGCCGACGCCCCGCAGCCGGGCCACCGGGGACGCACTCGGCTACGGGCCGCTCGTCCAACTCGCCCTGCGCGACTGCGACATGGGCCGCTGGCGCGGGCTCACCCTCGGCGAGGCGATGGCCCGGGAGCCCGAGTCGGTGGACACCTGGCTCGCCGACCCGCGCGCCACACCCCACGGCGGCGAGTCGCTGCTCGACTTCATCTCACGCGTCGGCGACTGGCTCGACACCCGGCCGATCGAGGACGGCGGCCGGATCGTCGCCGTGGCGGAGCCCGCGGTCGTCCGGGCGGCCCTCGTCTACGCCCTGAAGGCGCCGCCCTCGACCTACTGGAACCTCGACGTCCGCCCACTGTCGACGACGGTCGTCACGGGCCGTGCGGGCCGCTGGAACCTCCGCTTCGAGTTTCCTCAGTCGGCGCGGGCGTAGGCGGTCGTAAGGACCAGGTCCTTTGCCGGGCCCGCCACCCGCCACACCGTCCGCCAGTGGTCCGCGTCCAGGACCGTGAACTCGCCGCGATAGAGGTCGGCTGCGCAGGGGTGGTCGGTCGTCCAGTGGCCCGAGGTCAGGTCCAGGTCGTGGAACGGGCGGCCGTCCGCGAAACGCACGTCCGCGGTGCCGGGGGCGGCGCCCCGGAGGAAGCGGAGGGTCCGCTCGGCGGGGCGGGCGACACCCTGCCAGACGAACGTGCCGGACTCCTCCTGCAGCAGACCCCTGCCGTCCAGCGGGCTGAACGTCGTGATGCCGGTGAAGGCACCCTCGTCCGCGCCCACGAGGTCCCGCACCGTCCGCTCCACCCGCCAGCTCCCCGCCAGATAGAGCAGCGCATCGGCTACTGGCCGGAACTCGCCCACGCCACCACCCGCCCCCCGAACGCCGAGTTCCGTGCGATCCATTGACGCACTTCAGTCACATACCTATCTTGCCGTTCGAAGTGCTGATCGTTGTCCGATATCCCGAACTGTATCGACAGAGCCGCGGAGTATCCATGTCACGCACACGCACCCGCTGGAGACTAGGTCTCACGGCCACCGCACTCATGGTGGTCTCGGCGGTCGTCCCCGCCCCGGCCAATGCCGAGGACGTCACCGACTACGCCATCACCGTGGACCCGGCGACCAAGGGCGCCAAGATCGACGACACGATGTACGGCGTCTTCTTCGAGGACATCAACCGCGCCGCCGACGGCGGTCTGTACGCCGAACTCGTGCAGAACCGGTCCTTCGAGTACTCCACCGCCGACAACCGCTCGTACACGCCCCTCACCTCCTGGGCGGTCGGCGGTACGGCGACGGCACTGAACGACGACGGGCGCCTGAACGCCCGTAACCGCACCTACCTCTCCCTGGGCGCCGCCTCCTCCGTCACCAACTCCGGCTACAACACCGGGATCAGGGTCGAGGACGGCAAGAAGTACGACTTCTCCGTCTGGGCCCGAGCCGACCAGGCCGGCACACTCACCGTGTCCCTCACCGACGCCGGGGGCGTGCTCGCCGAGGCCCACCAGGTCGAGGTGAAGGGCGGCTGGGCCAAGTACAAGGCGCGGTTCACGGCGAGCCGCTCCAGCACGACCGGGCGGCTGACGGTCGCGACGGACAACTCCGTTGCCCTGGACATGATTTCGCTGCTGCCCCGGGACACGTACAAGGGGCACGGCCTGCGCAAGGATCTCGCCACGAAGATCGCCGCGCTGGACCCCGGTTTCGTCCGCTTCCCGGGCGGCTGCCTGGTCAACACCGGTTCCATGCAGGACTACAGCGAGGCGTCGAACTGGGAGCGCAAGCGCTCGTACCAGTGGAAGGACACCATCGGGCCGGTCGAGCAGCGCGCGACCAACTCCAACTTCTGGGGCTACAACCAGAGTTACGGGCTCGGCTACTACGAGTACTTCCAGTTCTCGGAGGACATGGGCGCGATGCCGCTGCCCGTCGTCCCGGCCCTGGTCACCGGCTGCGGGCAGAACAAGGCCGTCGTCGACGAGGCGCTGCTCAAGCGGCACATCCAGGACACCCTCGACCTCATCGAGTTCGCCAACGGGCCGGTGACCAGTGAATGGGGCCGGAAACGGGCGCAGTTGGGCCACCCGAAGCCCTTCCACCTTACCCACATCGAGGTGGGCAACGAGGAGAACCTGCCCAACGAGTTCTTCGCCCGCTTCACCGAGTTCCGGACCGCCATCGAGGCCAAGTACCCGGACATCACGATCATCTCCAACTCCGGCCCGGACGACAGCGGTTCGACCTTCGACACCGCCTGGAAGCTCAACCGGGACGCGAACGTCGACATGGTCGACGAGCACTACTACAACAGCACCAACTGGTTCCTCCAGAACAACGACCGCTACGACTCCTACGACAGGAACGGCCCCAAGGTCTTCCTCGGCGAGTACGCCTCCGGCGGCAACACCTTCAAGAACGCCCTCTCCGAGGCCGCGTTCATGACGGGCCTGGAGCGCAACGCGGACGTCGTCAAGCTCGCCTCGTACGCCCCGCTGCTCGCCAACGAGGACGCGGTGCAGTGGCGCCCGGACATGATCTGGTTCAACAACCACGCCTCCTGGGGCTCGGCCTCGTACGAGGTCCAGAAGCTGTTCATGACGAACGTCGGCGACCGCGTGGTGCCCACCACGGCGACCGGCACGCCCTCGGTGAGCGGCCCGATCTCGGGCGCCGTCGGCCTGTCGACGTGGGCGACCACGGCGGCGTACGACGACGTGAAGGTGACGGGTGCGGACGGCGCGGCCCTGCTCAGCGACGACTTCTCGACCGACGCCGCCCAGTGGACCCACACGGGTGGCGGGAGCTGGACGGTCCAGGACGGGCAGTACGTCCAGACGGATGTGGCCGCCGAGAACACCATGGTCTCGGCCGGTGACCCGGCCTGGCACGACTACGACCTCCATGTGAAGGCCACCAAGAAGTCCGGAAAAGAGGGCTTCCTCGTTGCCTTCGGCGTCAAGGACACCGGCAACTACTACTGGTGGAACCTGGGCGGCTGGAACAACACCCTGAGCGCGGTGGAGCAGGCCTCGGACGGCGGAAAGTCCACGCTGGTGTCCAAGGCGGGCTCGATCGAGACGGGCCGTGCCTACGACATCGACGTCAAGGTGCGAGGCCGCCAGGTGACCCTCTACCTCGACGGCCAGGAGTGGGGCAGCTTCACCGACGACAAGCCGGCCGAGCCGTTCCGCCAGATCGTCACCAAGGACGCCAAGACGGGCGACCTGATCGTCAAGGTCGTCAACGCCCAGGCGGCGCAGGCCCGTACGACGATCGACCTCGGCCGTACGAAGGTGGGGTCCAAGGCGACGGTGACCACGCTGGCCGCCGCGCCGGACGCCGTGAACAGCGAGACGGCGACACCGGTCGCGCCGGTGCGGTCGACGTTCAAGGGCGTCGCGAGCAAGTTCACGTACACGTTCCCGGCGAACTCGGTCACCTTCCTGCGGATCAAGAAGGGGTGACGGGGAAGAGCTGGAGCAGGGGCTGATCGTGCGGGCGGTTCGGGTGCCGGAGGGTGCCTGGACCGCCCGTAGCCGATTCGGCTTGTATTGCATAAACGTGCATCGAAACGTATAGTCATGCCATCTAGGAGGAGGGTTCCATGGCGGTACGTGTGGCGGTGGCCGGTGCGAGTGGGTACGCGGGCGGGGAACTGCTGCGTCTGCTCCTCGTCCACCCCGAGGTGGAGATCGGTGCCCTGACCGGCAACTCCAACGCCGGGCAACGACTCGGCGCGCTGCAACCGCACCTGCTGCCGCTGGCCGACCGTGTACTCCAGGAGACCACACCCGAGGTGCTCGCCGGGCACGAGGTCGTCTTCCTCGCGCTGCCGCACGGGCAGTCCGCCGCCGTCGCCGAGCAGCTCGGGCCGGATGTCCTCGTCGTCGACATGGGTGCCGACTTCCGGCTCCAGGACGCGGCCGACTGGGAGAGGTTCTACGGTTCCGTGCATGCCGGGACCTGGCCCTACGGCCTGCCCGAACTGCCGGGTGCCCGCGCCGCGCTGGAGGGGTCCAAGCGCGTCGCGGTGCCCGGTTGCTATCCGACCGCCGTCTCCCTCGCCCTCTTCCCGGCCTACGCCGCCGGTCTCGCCGAGCCCGAGGCCGTGATCGTCGCCTCCTCCGGGACCTCCGGCGCCGGCAAGGCCGCCAAGACGCACCTGCTGGGCAGCGAGGTCATGGGGTCCATGTCGCCGTACGGCGTCGGGGGCGGGCATCGGCACACTCCCGAGATCGTCCAGAACCTCACGGGCGCTGCGGGCGAGGCCGTCGCCGTCTCGTTCACACCCACCCTCGCTCCCATGTCGCGTGGCATCCTCGCCACCTGCTCCGCCGCCGCCAAGCCCGGTGTCACCGCCGAGTCCGTGCGCGCCGCCTACGAGAAGGCGTTCGCCGACGAACCGTTCGTGCACCTGCTCCCCGAGGGGCAGTGGCCCGCCACGGCGTCCGTCTACGGTTCCAACGCCGTTCAGGTACAGGTCGCGTACGACGCCGCCGTGCACCGGATCATCGCGATCAGCGCCATCGACAACCTGACCAAGGGCACCGCGGGCGGTGCCGTCCAGAGCATGAACATCGCCCTCGGGCTCGACGAGACCACCGGGCTTTCCACGATCGGAGTCGCACCGTGAGTGTCACGGCAGCAAAGGGATTCACGGCGGCGGGGATCGCCGCCGGGATCAAGGAGAACGGCAACCCGGACCTGGCCCTCGTGGTCAACAACGGGCCCCGCCTCGCCGCCGCCGGCGTCTTCACCTCCAACCGCGTCAAGGCCGCGCCGGTGCTGTGGTCCGAGCAGGTCCTGAAGGGCGGCATCGTCTCCGCCGTCGTCCTCAACTCCGGTGGTGCCAACGCCTGTACGGGTCCCAAGGGGTTCCAGGACACGCACGCCACCGCCGAGAAGGTCGCCGAGACGCTCGGGCTGAACGCCGGAGAGGTCGCCGTCGCCTCCACCGGGCTCATCGGGCTGCTTCTGCCGATGGACAAGCTGCTCCCCGGAGTCGAGACCGCCGCCGGTCAACTCTCCGAGCACGGCGGCGAGAAGGCCGCCATCGCCATCAAGACCACCGACTCCGTCCACAAGACGGCCGTCGTCAGCAAGGGCGACTGGACCGTGGGCGGCATGGCCAAGGGTGCGGGCATGCTCGCCCCCGGCCTCGCCACCATGCTCGTCGTCCTCACCACCGACGCGGACGTCGAAAGTGACGTACTGGACAAGGCACTTCGGGCCGCCACCCGCACCACCTTCGACCGCGTCGACTCCGACGGCTGCATGTCCACCAACGACACCGTGCTGCTGCTCGCCTCCGGCGCCTCCCAAGTCACCCCGGAGCACGAGGAGTTCGCGGAGGCCGTACGGGCCGTCTGTGACGACCTCGGGCAGCAGCTCATCCGGGACGCCGAGGGCGCCAGCAAGGACATCAAGGTCGAGGTCGTCGGCGCGGCCAGCGAGGAGGACGCCGTCGAGGTGGGCCGCTCCATCGCCCGCAACAACCTCCTCAAGTGCGCCATCCACGGCGAGGACCCCAACTGGGGCCGGGTCCTCTCCGCCATCGGCACCACCCAAGCCGCTTTCGAACCAGACCAGTTGAACGTCGCCATCAACGGCGTCTGGGTCTGCAAGAACGGCGGGGTCGGGGAGGACCGGGACAAGGTCGACATGCGGTACCGCGAGGTCCACATCGTCGCCGACCTCGCCGCCGGCACCGAGACCGCCACCATCTGGACCAACGACCTGACCGCGGACTACGTCCACGAGAACAGCGCATATTCTTCATGAGCACCACGCGGAAGCACACCGCCCTCCCCAAGGCGAGGATCCTCATCGAAGCGCTGCCGTGGCTGACCCGCCACAACGGCAAGGTCGTCGTCATCAAGTTCGGCGGAAACGCCATGGTGGACGAGGAGTTGAAGGAGGCGTTCGCCCAGGACGTCGTCTTCCTGCACCAGGCCGGCCTCAAACCCGTCGTCGTGCACGGCGGCGGCCCCCAGATCAGCGCCGCCCTCGACAAGCACGGCATCGTGAGTGAGTTCAAGGCCGGTCTCCGGGTCACCACCGAGGACGCCATGGACGTCGTACGCATGGTGTTGGCCGGGCAGGTCCAGCGGGAGCTGGTCGGGCTGCTCAACCAACACGGGCCGCTCGCCATCGGGTTGACCGGCGAGGACGCGCACACCATCACCGCCACCAAGCACCAGCCCGAGATCGACGGGGAGTTGGTCGACATCGGGCGGGTGGGCGAGATCACCGCGATCGACACGGGCGCGATCGAGGCACTGCTCGCCGACGGCCGTATCCCGGTCGTCTCGTCGATCGCCCGCAGCCAGGACGACGGACATGTCTACAACGTCAATGCTGATACGGCGGCTGCGGCACTCGCTGCTGCTCTTGGCGCCGAAACCCTCATGGTCCTCACGGACGTCGAAGGTCTCTACGAGGACTGGCCCAACTCCGACGAGGTGATCAGCCGCCTCACCGCCTCCCAACTGGAGAAGCTGCTCCCGGAGTTGAGCGCCGGCATGGTGCCCAAGATGGAGGGGTGTCTGCACGCCGTGCGCAACGGCGTCACCACCGCCCGTGTCATCGACGGCCGGGTCCAGCACTCGATCCTGCTGGAGATCTTCACGGACGAAGGCATCGGCACGATGGTCGTGCCCGACGCGGAAGAAGACGCGGAAGAAGGGGAAGCCGAATGAACGCCGGCCAGGAGCTGGGTGCCAGTCAGGAACCGAGCGCCAACCAGGAGCTGACCGCCCGCTGGCAGGGCGCGCTCATGAACAACTACGGCACTCCCCGGCTGCCCCTCGTCCGTGGCGCCGGCAGCACCGTGTGGGACGCCGACGGCAAGGCGTACACCGACTTCGTGGGCGGTATCGCCGTCAACGCGCTCGGCCACGCCCACCCGGCGATCGTCGAGGCCGTCTCCACCCAGATCGCCTCCCTCGGCCATGTCTCCAACCTCTTCGTCGCCGAACCGCCCGTCGCGCTCGCCGAGCAGCTGCTCCAGCGCTTCGGCCGGGACGGCAAGGTGTTCTTCTGCAACTCCGGCGCCGAGGCCAACGAGGGCGCCTTCAAGATCGGCCGGCTGACCGGCCGGGGGCACATGGTGTCCACCGAGGGCGGCTTCCACGGGCGGACCATGGGCGCCCTCGCACTCACGGGCCAGCCCGGAAAGCGGGAGCCCTTCGTGCCGCTGCCCGGTGACGTCACGTACGTCCCGTACGGCGACGCACAGGCGCTGGCCGCCGCCGTCACCGAGGACACCGCCCTCGTCATCATCGAGCCCGTCCAGGGCGAGAACGGCGTCGTGGTCCCGCCCGTCGGCTATCTCAAGGCCGCGCGGGCCATCACCGCCGCCACCGGCGCCCTGCTCGTCCTCGACGAGGTGCAGACCGGCGTCGGCCGTACCGGGCACTGGTTCGAGTACCAGGCCCACGAGGGCGTCCTGCCCGACGTCGTGACCCTCGCGAAGGGCCTCGGCGGCGGACTGCCCCTCGGCGCCACCGTCGCCTTCGGCCGCGCCGCCGACCTGCTCCAGCCCGGCCACCACGGCACGACGTTCGGCGGCAACCCGGTCGCCTGCGCCGCCGGACTCGCCGTACTCGACACCATCGCGAACGACGGGTTGCTGGAGAACGTCAAACGGCAGAGCGAGAAGTTGCGGGACGGAATCGAGGGTGCGGGCCACTCGTTGATCGATTGTGTCCGGGGAGCGGGGCTCCTCCTGGGTATCGTGCTCACGAAGCCCCTCGCGCCCCAGGTGCAGCAGGCGGCTCAGGACGCCGGGTTCCTGGTGAACGCGCCCGCTCCCGATGTCGTACGGCTCATGCCGCCGTTGAACATCGCCGACGCCGACGTGGACGCGTTCCTCCAGGCACTTCCCGGGGTTCTCGACGCGGTTGACGTTGCCGGGAAGGACTAGTCGGGGAATGAGACGACGACGATGACGCAGGCCCAGGAACACGACCACGCGGGGCCTGCGGTACCGCAGACCCGTACCGCACGGCACCGCCGGATCGTGGACATCCTCAACCGGCAACCGGTGCGGTCGCAGAGTCAGTTGGCGAAGCTGCTCGCCGATGACGGGCTGACCGTCACTCAGGCGACGCTCTCCAGGGACCTGGACGAACTGAACGCGGTGAAGATCCGTAACACCGACGGCGACCTGATCTACGCGGTGCCGAGTGAGGGTGGGTTCCGTACGCCGCGCGCTCCGCTGGGGGAGTCGGCGAAGGAGGAGCGGATGCGGAGGCTGTCCTCCGAGTTGCTGATCTCCGCGGAGGCCTCTGCGAATCTGGTGGTGCTGCGGACCCCTCCGGGGGCCGCGCAGTTCCTGGCGTCGTCGATCGATCAGGCTGAGCTGCACGATATTTTGGGGACCATCGCGGGGGACGACACGTTGCTGTTGATCAGTCGGGATCCCTTGGGGGGACAGGCGCTGGCTGATCACTTGTTGGCGTTGGCGCAGAAAAGCCACTGACGGTTGCGTTGTCGGGTGCGGGTTCGCTGTGGCTTGTCGCGCAGTTCCCCGCGCCCCTAGGCAAGACCCCTTAGCCCAGTCGTCTTGCTAGGCCGCCTGTGCATCGGACCTCGTCGCCCGCTGTTATCAGCAGTGCTTCCACGTCCGGTAGGGACTCCAGCCAGCTGAGCGCCTGTCTCGAACCCATCGCGAAGGCCGCCGTCGCCCAGGCGTCCGCCCAGGTCAGCTTCGGGGCCACGACCGTCACCGCCACCAGGTCCGTCACCGCTGACTTGCCGGTGCGGGGGTCGACGATGTGGGCGCCGCGTTCCGCTGTGCCGGAGGTGGCCACCGCCAGCTCGTCCGCGCCCGCCGCCGAGACCACCGCTGCCAGGCCGCCGGGGCGGAGCGGGTCCGACACGCCTACGCGCCAAGGGCGTTGGGGGCCGGGGGCGCCGCACAGCTGGACGTCGCCCGCGCCGTTGACGCTGACTCCGCTCGCGCCCGCCGCCATCAGGGTTCTGGCCGCGCGCTCCGCCGACCAGCCCTTGACCAGGCCCGTCGGGTCGATCTGGCCCTGGTAGGTGTGGCTGAACCAGCCCTCGCTCACCCGCTCCGCCTCGGCGCACAGGTCGAGGACCTCGGCGACCTCCGGATCGCAGTCGGCGACGGTGATCTCACCGCGGGCGAGGCGGGAGATCTGGCTGTTCTCCCGGTAGGTGCTGAACACCTCGTTGACCTTGTGCAGCCCGGCCACGGCCGAGGCGAGAGCCGCCTCGACCGCACTCGGGTCCCCGCCGCGGACGTCAAAAGAGAAGACGGTCCCCATGACCTCCTCCGCATGACGCACCGCGACGGGAGCTTCGGCGGGATCAACCACCGGCCTGGTCCAGGGCCGACTGGAGGGACTCCTTGTAGCCCGCGCTGGTGTAGCTGGCGCCCGACACCGCGTCGATGTCGCCGTCGCCCACCGTGATCGCCTGCTCGTTGAGCTTGGGGATCGCGTCGCCGGAGATCTGGTCGCTGCGGCCACCGCTGGGTGCCTGCACCGCCGACGCCGAGGTGATCCGGCCGTCGGTCAGCGTGACCCGCACCTGGACCGGGCCGTACTCGGTCTGGACGACGCTGCCGGTGAAGGTGCCACCGCCGTTGGAGACCGCCCCTCCCGCCGCCGGTGCACTGGTCGCCGGAGCGGCGCTCTCCGCCGCACCTGCCTCCGCGCCCGTACCCGTGCTCGGGTCCGACTCCGCGGCCGGGACCTTGTCCAGGGCGGACTGCAGGGACGTCTTGTACCCGGCGCTGGTGTAGCTGGCGCCCGAGATCGCGTCGATGTCGGCGGTACCGGCCGCCACCGCCGCCGCGTTGAGCTTCGGGATCGCGTTGCCGGAGATCGTCGTGCTCTGGCCGCCGCTGGGGGCCTTGACGGCCTCCGCCTTGGTGATCTTGCCGCCGGCCACGGTGATACGAACCTGGACCTGGCCGTACTGCGTGTCCACCGCGTCGCCGGTGACCGTGGCGGCCTGCGCCGTGCCACCGCCCGCGGCTGCGCCCGTGCCCGCGCTGGCCTTGTCCAGGGCGGACTGCAGCGACTTGCCGTAGCCCGCGCTGGTGTAGGAGGCGCCGGAGATCGCGTCGATGTCCGCGGTGCTCGCGGCGACGGCCTCGGCGTTGAGCTTGGGGATGGCGTTGCCGGAGATCGCGGTGCTCTGGCCGCCGCTGGGAGCCTTGACGGCCTCCGCCTTGGTGATCTTCCCGCCGGCCACCGTGATGCGGACCTGGACCTGACCGTACTGCGTGTCGACCGCGTCGCCGGTGAACGTGCCGTCCTTGGCGGTCGCACCGCCCTGGGCCGACTCCTGGGCCGCCGACGTCTGCTGGGGCAGTGCGCCGGCCGCCTGGGCGGACCCTGGGTCCGACGACGGCTTCAGCGTCAGCAGCAGCACGATTCCGGAGACTGTGGCGGCGCTCGCGAGCATCACACGCCGAAAGGGGTGACTCTTCTTCATCGCTCCTGGCTCCTGTCGCTCACATCTCGAACGACTCGTGGTGGATACGACGCGCCGGAACACCCGCGCCGCGCAATGCCTCGTAGACGCCCTGCGCGAAGCCGGGCGGCCCGCACATGAAGACGTCGTGCTCGTCGATGTCCGGCAGCTTCCGGCGCAGCGACTCCGGCGAGATGTCCGGGCGCTCTCCGTCGGGGCTGTTGACCGCGTACATCAGGCGGGCGCCGCGCTCATTGGCGATACCCGCCAGTTCGTCCCAGAGGGCCAGGTCCTGGGTGCTGTTGGCCCGGTAGAGAAGGGTGAGGTCGCCCGCCGCGCCGGGCAGGGTCTCGAACAGGGCGCGCATCGGGGTGATACCGACACCGCCCGCGACCAGCAGCACCTTGCCCTTGCTGCGCTTGGCGGCGGTCAGGGCGCCGTACGGGCCCTCGGCCCACACCCGGGTGCCGGGCTCCAGTTCGCGCAGGGCCGAGCTGTGGTCGCCGATCGCCTTCACGGTGATGCGCAGCATGTTGGGGCGGGGGGCCGCCGACAGGGAGTACGGGTGCGAGCTGAACCGCATACCCGGGGCCAGGAAGCGCCAGCGGAAGAACTGGCCCGCCTCCGCGCCCATGCGGTGCAGCTTCTTGCCGCTCATCAGCACGGACACGATGCCCGGGGTCTCCTCGATGACCGCCTCGACCTTCAGCCGGTGCCGCATGTTCAGCCGGATCGGCGTGAGGATGCGGTACCAGATGACCAGCGCGGTCACCGAGCCGTACAGCGCGTACCAGGCGGTCTTCGCGGCCGGTTCGACGACGAACTCGTTGCCCGTGGAGAGCTGGTGCCAGAAGGTGAGGAAGGTCGCCGCGTACGTCAGCAGGTGCACGTGGTACCAGAGGTCGTACGGGATCATCCGCCGCACCGGGCCGATCGAGATGAGCCCGATGAACACCAGGATGCCCGTGCCGATCGCCGCCTTGCCCATGTCGGGCAGCTGGTTCACCGAGTCGACCGTCTGCTGGACGATGTCGCCGAAGGTGTTCCCGGCCTGGAGCGCGTACCCGTACATGATCAGGACGACATGTGCCACGACCAGGCAGAGCGTGTACCGGCCGCTCATCGCGTGCCAGCGCGCCACCCGGTCCGAGCCGACCCGGCGCTCCAGCGCGGGCACCCGTGCCATCTGGAGTACGACCAGTGCCATCAGGTAGCCGCCGAGCAGACCGGTGATCCGGCCCGCCGCGATGATCTGGGCGGTGGTGTCGGCGAGGGACGGGGTGTTGCTCCACCAGAGCCAGATCACCCCGGCCGCGCCCGCCGCCACGGCGAGCAGCAGCGGGACGGCGGGGGAGCGTTTGGGCCGGATGCTGCGCATCGTCTGGCGCCGCGCGGCACGTCCGCCTTGGATCGTGGTGGTCACGGGTTCCTCCGTGGGACGGGGTCTAGTCGAGAGGCTTGGCCCCTTGGCCCTTCCATACGTGCCACGGCCGCTGAGTGTTCAGTGCCGCACGGAGTCCACAGACAACAGGTGTGACGGTCGGTAACGCGCGCTCAGAGGAGCCGCGTGACGCTCAGGAGCGTGCTCGGCAGCGTGTTCAGTAACGGGTGATCGCCGTCGGCCCGCCCGTCGTACCGATCGCGATGTGCGGCCGTCGGTCCGGCTCCGCCCAGGCCAGGACCGCCCGCATCGCCGCCGCGGACACGGACACACAACCGGCGGTCGCCGCACGCCCGTTGACGTGCAGGAAAATCCCCGCACCGCGCTTGCGCACCGGCTGGGCGTAGTTGAAACCGATGACGTACGCGTGCGCGTACTGCTCGGTGTACGAGATCAGGTGCTCGGACTCGGCGGCCCGGCAGTCGGCGGGGCGGGGCTCGGTCCAGCGGTTGTAGGAGCGCGAGTCGTTGTCCTGACACCACCAGGAGTTCTGCCGCACAGGCCGGTAGGTGACTTCGGTACCGGCCGGCGCCGACTTGATGCCGAAGGCGTACGGGAGGTCGTACAGCCCGGTCGGAGTGGTGTTCGTGCCCTGCTTGCGGGCGGCGCCCTCGACGAGCCCGTTCGCCCCGAAGCGGGCGGGCGCGGAACCGGCCTTCGTCCACCGTCCGTCGCGCAGGTCCCACCAGGTGAGCGTCCCCGAGGTCGCCTTGGCGTCCGGCGCCTGAGCGGTGATCAGCTGGGTGCCGCCGCCCGTGTCGGCCAGCCGGGCGGGCAGCGGGGGCGCGGCCGTGGGAGGGACCCCGGCGGCGAGGACGAGAAGGGACGCGGACGCGAGGACGACGGCGGCTCCGGGGCGCATGGCTCAGACCGTACTGGGCGGGAGCGGCAACGGCAGCCCGGGTAGGCCGTCCAGGCTCGTCGCGATGTGGTCCTTCTTCTCGAAGTAGGCGCTCAGCGAGGCGTCGTCCTCACGCGCGAAGCGCCTGCCGTGCAGGTCGCGGTCGCCGTCGTACGACATGAGGGGCACCGCGTAGCCACAGCTGTCCCGGACGGCCTCGGCCCGTACGACGATGATCGCCCGCAGCCCGTGATCGCCGGCGTCGATGTCCGGGAAGCGGGCGAGGAGTTCGGGGAAGCGCGGGTCGTCACGGAAGACCGGCTCACCGCGGCCGTGCAGCCGGACGATGTTCGGCGGGCCCTCGAAGGCGCACCACATCAGGGTGATCCGGCCGTTCTCGCGCAGATGCGCGACGGTCTCGGCGTTGCTGCCCGCGAAGTCGAGATAGGCGACGGCTCGCTCGTCGAGGATCACGAAGGAGCCCTTGAGCCCCTTGGGGGAGAGGTTGACCGTGCCGTCGCCGGAGAGCGGGGCGGTCGCGGTGAAGAAGAGGGGCTGCGCCTCGATGAACGTACGGAGGCGGCCGTCGATGCGGTCGTAGGTCTTTCCCATGACTAACTATTGTCGGGGAAAGTCGTTCACCTGTCTAAGCTTTTACGCGCCTGTGTCCCTGTGCCAGTGGCTGAACAGGAACCATGGCCGCCCCGGCCGGCGCTTGCATCGGGGCGGCCACGGTGCCTGTCACGTCACTTGGTGAGCGTGCAGGCAGCCAGGGAGTCCAGGCCGGTCGGCTTGGCGGCCGTGCGGCCGATGGCGGTGGCGATGCGGTTGATGGTGGCCACGCGCTTGTCCTTGAGCGGGCCGGCGATCGCGTTCTGGACGAAGTTGGGGCCGCCCTGGCCCTGGGTGCTCACGAGCCGGGCGTTGGCCTCCTGGATCTGCGTGTTCAGCAGGGCCAGGTTGCGGTCGACCTCGGCCTTCGCCGACGCCGGGATCGCGGGCAGACGCGAGGCCACGTCCGGGCAGCTGAAGGTGCCGACGCCTGCGTTGCCCGTGTTCCCGGCGTTGCCGGTGTTCCCCGCGTTGCCGGTGTTCCCGGCCGCCTGGGTCGGCGTCGCGGCCGGAGTCGCGGCAGCCGCGCCGCCGGCCGCGTTGTTGAGGGTGCAGGGGGCCAGCGCGTCGAGACCGACCGGCTTGGCGGCCGTGCGGCCGATGGCGGTGGCGATGCGGTTGATGGTCGCCACGCGCTTGTCCTTGAGCGGACCGGTGATCGCGTTCGCGATGAAGTTGGGGCCGCCCTGGCCCTGGGTGTCGACGATGCGCTTGTTCGCCTCGGCGATCTGCGTGTTGAGGAGGGCGAGGTTGCGGTCGACCTCGGCCTTCGCGGACGCGGGGATCGCGGGCAGTCTGTTCGCGACCGCCGGGCAGTTCACCGTCGGGACGGCGGCCTTGGTGGTCGCCTGCGCCGTGGTGTTGCTCTTGGACGTTTCCCCGGCAAGGGCGGAGCCGGCGACGATCGCACCGGACAGAGCCACTGCGGCGGCGCCGCCGATGATGCCCACACGACGCTTGTTGTACTTCGGAAGAGCCCTGGACATGCGGATGCCTCACTCGGGTCAGGGGGTGGCTGCGTGGTTCCACTCGCTTTACGGACGCGGCGCCTGCGTCGATCACAGGTACGGGTAAGCGGTTTCGAGTGTTCAAGCGCTCGTCAAACATCCACAGGAAAATTTTCCGAGATTGACGAACCATGCAGAGTGCTGCATACTCATGCATGTCAGCGAATGCACTGTGAGGAGAAAACCCGTGACCGAGCGCGTCGTACTCGCCTACTCAGGCGGTCTGGACACCTCCGTCGCCATCGGCTGGATCGCCGAGGAGACGGGCGCCGAGGTCATCGCGGTCGCGGTCGATGTCGGCCAGGGCGGCGAGGACCTGGACGTCATCCGCAAGCGCGCCCTCGCGTGCGGCGCGGTCGAGGCCGAAGTGGCCGACGCCCGGGACGAGTTCGCCGAGGAGTACTGCCTCCCCGCGATCAAGGCCAACGCCCTCTACATGGACCGCTACCCGCTGGTCTCCGCCCTCTCCCGGCCGACGATCGTCAAGCACCTCGTCGCCGCCGCCCAGAAGCACGGCGCGACCACGGTCGCCCACGGCTGCACCGGCAAGGGCAACGACCAGGTGCGGTTCGAGGCCGGCATCGTCGCCCTCGCCCCCGACCTCAAGTGCATCGCCCCGGTCCGTGACTACGCGATGACCCGCGACAAGGCGATCGCCTTCTGCGAGGAGAAGCAGCTCCCGATCGCCACCACCAAGAAGTCCCCGTACTCCATCGACCAGAACGTCTTCGGGCGCGCGGTCGAGACGGGCTTCCTGGAGGACATCTGGAACGCCCCGATCGAGGACATCTACGAGTACACCTCGAACCCGGCCGAGCAGCGCGAGGCCGACGAGGTCGTCGTGACCTTCCAGGAGGGCGTCCCGGTCGCGATCGACGGCAAGCCCGTCTCCGTCCTCCAGGCGATCCAGCAGCTCAACGAGCGGGCCGGCGCCCAGGGCATCGGCCGGATCGACATGGTCGAGGACCGCCTCGTCGGCATCAAGTCCCGTGAGGTGTACGAGGCTCCGGGCGCGATCGCCCTGATCACGGCCCACCAGGAGCTGGAGAACGTCACGGTCGAGCGCGAACTGGCCCGCTACAAGCGGCAGGTCGAGCAGCGCTGGGGCGAGCTGGTCTACGACGGCCAGTGGTTCTCCCCGCTCAAGCGCGCCCTGGACGGCTTCATCAACGAGGCCAACCAGCACGTCAACGGCGATGTCCGGATGACCCTGCACGGCGGTCGCGCGGTGGTCACGGGCCGGCGCTCGGACACCTCCCTCTACGACTTCAACCTCGCCACGTACGACACGGGCGACACGTTCGACCAGGCCGCGGCCAAGGGCTTCATCGACATCTACAGCCTGTCGTCGAAGATCGCGGCCAAGCGCGACCAGGCGTAGTGCCGTAACCGATACGGTTGTTCGCGACCGCCTCCCCTCCGTACGGGTGGGGAGGCGGTCGCACTTCCACCCCCTGCCTTCTTTCTGCCTTTCTGCTAGGAGCAACACAAGTGAGCAGCAACAGCGGTGACGTACGGCTCTGGGGCGGCCGTTTCGCCGACGGTCCCGCCGAGGCCCTGGCGAAGCTGTCCGCGTCCGTCCACTTCGACTGGCGGCTCGCGCCCTACGACATCGCCGGTTCGCGTGCCCACGCGCGCGTGCTGCACAAGGCGGGCCTGCTCACCGACGACGAGCTGACCCGCATGCTCGCGGGCCTCGACCAGCTCGCGGCGAACGTCGCCGACGGCACCCTGGTCGGCACGATCGCCGACGAGGACGTCCATACGGCCCTGGAACGCGGCCTGTTGGAGATCCTCGGCCCCGACCTCGGCGGCAAGCTCCGCGCCGGCCGCTCGCGCAACGACCAGGTCGCCACCCTCTTCCGCATGTACCTGCGGGACCACGCCCGCGTGCTCGGCGGTCTGATCGCCGACCTCCAGGACGCGCTGATCGGCCTCGCGGAGGCCCACCCGGACGTGGCGATGCCCGGCCGCACCCACCTCCAGCACGCCCAGCCGGTCCTGTTCGCCCACCACGTCCTGGCCCACGTCCAGCCCCTGTCGAGGGACGCGGAGCGCCTGCGCCAGTGGGACGAACGCACAGCGGTGTCCCCCTACGGCTCGGGCGCCCTGGCGGGCTCCTCCCTCGGACTGGACCCGGAGTCGGTGGCGAAGGACCTGGGCTTCGAGCACGGCAGCGTGGCGAACTCGATCGACGGCACGGCCTCGCGCGACTTCGTGGCGGAGTTCGCGTTCATCACGGCGATGATCGGGATCAACCTCTCCCGGATCGCCGAGGAGGTCATCATCTGGAACACGAAGGAGTTCTCCTTCGTGACCCTCCACGACGCGTTCTCGACGGGCTCGTCGATCATGCCGCAGAAGAAGAACCCGGACATCGCGGAGCTGGCCCGAGGAAAGTCCGGCCGCCTGATCGGCAACCTGACGGGCCTACTGGCCACGCTCAAGGCCCTCCCCCTGGCCTACAACCGAGACCTCCAGGAGGACAAGGAGCCGGTCTTCGACTCCTGCGACCAACTGGAAGTCCTGCTCCCGGCCTTCACGGGCATGATGGCCACCCTCACGATCCACCGCGACCGCATGGAGGAACTGGCCCCGGCCGGCTTCTCCCTCGCCACGGACATCGCGGAGTGGCTGGTCAAGAAGGGCGTCCCCTTCCGGGTGGCCCACGAGGTCGCGGGCGAGTGCGTGAAGGCGGCGGAGGCGGACGGCGTGGAACTGGACGGCCTCACCGACGACCAGTTCGCCAAGATCAGCGCCCACCTGACCCCCGAGGTCCGGTCAGTCCTGAACGTCCCCGGCGCCCTGGCCTCCCGCAACGGCAGGGGCGGCACGGCCCCGAGCGCGGTGGCGGTACAGCTGGCAGAGATCAAGCAGAACGTGGCAGCACAACACGAATGGGCGCAGGCGAAGAGTCTTTAGGGGCGCGGGGAACTGCGCGACCAGCCACAACGGCGCCGCACCCGCCAACGAATCCGCACAACCCACCCCCTGAGGCGAAGGGCATCCCACGCTACGTTGAAGGCATGCCCTTCGCCCAACTCGCCAACGTCACCACCCCCACCTCCCACCTCGGCCTGGGCCTAGCCGCAGTCGCCCGCCCCGGCTACATCACCCTGAACCGGAACCACGACCTAGGCCTCGCAGAGCACCGCACGCCAGAAGCCCTCCGCACCCGAACCCACGAACTCCTCGACGCCGCCTACGCCCAAGGCGTCCGCTACTTCGACGCGGCCCGCTCCTACGGCCGCTCGGAGGAGTTCCTCGCGGACTGGCTGAACAAGACCCCTGCCCGGGACGACGTGGTCGTCGGCAGCAAATGGGGCTACACCTACACCGCCGACTGGACCACGGACGCCGAGCGGCACGAGGTCAAGGACCACACCCTCCCGACGTACGACCGTCAGCGCGCCGAGACCGCCCACCTCCTCGGCGCCCACCTGGACCTCTACCAGATCCACTCGCTGACCCCCGAGAGCCCGGCCCTGTCGGACAAGGCCCTCCACGCCCGTCTCGCGGAGGCCGCCGCCGAGGGCCTGACCGTCGGCTTCTCCACCAGCGGCCCCGCCCAGGCGGCCACCATCCGCGCCGCCCTCGCGGTGACGGTCGACGGCGAGCCCCTCTTCCGTACCGTCCAGTCGACGTACAACGTCCTGGAGACCTCCGCCGGTCCCGCCCTCGCCGAGGCCCACGACGCCGGCCTGACGGTGATCGTCAAGGAGGGCATGGCCAACGGCCGCCTCGCCGCAGCCCAGGCACCGGACACCGTACGGACCATCGCCGAGGAGACGGGCCTGGGCGCGGACGCCGTAGCCCTGGCGCTGGTACTGCGGCAGCCGTGGGCCGGGGTCGTCCTGTCCGGCGCGGCCACGGCGGCCCAGCTCGCGTCGAACCTGCATGCAGCGGTCGTGGACCTGGACGAGGACCAGCTGTCGCGCCTGGCCGCGCTGGTGGAGGAACCGCACCTGTACTGGGAGCGACGAGGCCGGCTGCCCTGGCACTGAGAAAGCCCCTGCTCGACCACTACTCCTGATACATGCACGCTTCACATGAGACAAGAATGTCTCAAGTGGCGTATGGTTGTCTCATGGCCGTCGACCGTGAACACGTGCTGCGCAGCGCAGCCGCCCTGCTGACCCGAAAATCCACGTCCACGATGGACGAGGTCGCCAAGGCGGCCGGGATCAGCCGGGCGACGCTGCACCGCCACTTCGCCGGGCGGGACGTCCTCGTCAGGGCGCTCGAAGAGCTGGGTATCGAGGAGTGCGAGGCGGCCTTGAGCGCCGCCCGGCTCGACGACGGAACCGCGCAGGATGCCGTCCGCCGCCTGGTCAGGGAACTCGAACCCGCCGCCGGACTGCTCGCGTTCCTCTACACCGAGAACCAGCTGTTCGAGGGCGAGGAGCAGAACGAGGGCTGGGCCCGGATCGACGCCGGGATCGCCGCCCTGTTCCGGCGCGGCCAGCAGGACGGCGAGTTCCGCATCGACCTCACCCCGGCCTGGCTCACCGAGGCGCTCTACGGCCTGATGGCCTCGGGCGCCTGGGCCGTGAGCGAGGGCCGGGTCGCGGCCAAGGACTTCAACCACATGATCGTCGAGCTGCTGCTCGGCGGCGCGCTACGGAGAGAGGAATCATGACCAGCACCCTGCAGCCGGCCCACGCGATCGAGGAAGGGAGGCGTCCGGGCCGTTGGCTCGCGCTCTCCGTCCTTGTGCTGGCCGTGCTGCTGGTGGCAGTCGACGCGACCGTCCTCGGTCTCGCGACCCCCTACATCAGCGAGGACCTGAAGCCGTCCGGCAACCAGCTCCTGTGGATCGGCGACGTCTACTCGTTCGTCATCGCGGGCCTGCTCGTCTCCATGGGCAGCCTCGGCGACCGCATCGGCCGCAAGCGGCTGCTGCTCGTCGGCGCGACCGCGTTCGGCCTGGTGTCGATCCTCAACGCCTATGCCACGACACCGGAGTTGATGATCCTCGCGCGGGCGCTGCTCGGTGTCGCGGGCGCGACCCTGATGCCCGCCACGCTCGCCCTGATCCGCAACCTCTTCCACGACCCGCGCGAGCGCAGCCTCGCCATCGGCATCTGGGGCGCAACCGCCTCCGCAGGTACGGCAGTCGGCCCGGTGGTCGGCGGTTTCCTGCTCGAACACTTCTGGTGGGGCTCGGTCTTCCTGATCAACCTGCCCGTGATGGTGGTCCTGGTCCTCGTCGGCATCAAGCTGCTCCCCGAGTCCCGCAACCCGGCACCGGGCCCCTGGGACCTGCGCAGTGTCGTCCTGTCGCTCGTCGGCATGGTCGGCATCGTCTACGGCATCAAGGAAGCGGCGTCCCACGGCTTCTCGTGGACGGCACTGGGGACGGCAGCTCTCGGAGCCGCAGCGCTCTACGGCTTCGTCCGCCGCCAACTCACTCTCCCCGTGCCCCTGTTGGACATGCGGCTCTTCCGCGACCGGGGCTTCAGCGGAGCGGTGCTCGCCGACCTCCTGACCATCCTCGGCCTCTCCGGGGTGGTGTTCTTCCTCTCCCAGTACCTGCAACTGGTGCAGGGCCGGGGCCCGTTGGAGGCAGGTCTCGCCGAACTCCCGGCGGCGATCGGTGCGGTGGTGGCAGGCCTGCTCGCCGGTGCGGCGGCCCGCCGCTACTCGGTACGGGCCGTGGTCTCGGGCGGCCTCGCGGCGATAGGCCTGGCCCTGGCCGCGCTCACCGTCGTCGACCAGTCCACGGGCTACCCGCTGCTGGGCAGCGCCCTGCTGGTGGTCGGCGTGGGCGCGGGACTCTCGTTCACCGTGACGTCCGACGTGATCCTGGCGAGCGTCCCCAAGGAACAGGCGGGCGCGGCAGCCGCCGTATCGGAAACGGCCTACGAGTTGGGCGCGGCCCTGGGCATCGCCCTGCTCGGCTCGATCGTCACGGGCGTCTACAGGAACTTCCAGGGCCCGGCGGGCACTCCGGCCGCGGCCCACGAATCCCTGGGCGGCGCGGTCGAATCGGCAGCGGGCTTGCCGACCCATACGGGCGAGGCGCTACTGACAGCGGCCCGCGAGGCGTTCACCGACGGCATCGCGTTGGCAGCGGGCGCGGGCGCCGTGGTGCTACTGGCAGCGTCCGGCGCGGCCTGGGTACTGCTGAGGGGACAAAAGCTGGCGGGACGTTGACGGCGCCGGGTGCGGAGTGCTTTCAGCCTTTAGGGGCGCGGGGAACTGTGCGACCAGCCACAACGCACCCGCACCCGACGTACAACCCGCAAACCCCTACGCAGCCTTCGCCTTGGTCGCGTACATATCCACGTACTCCTGCCCGGACAACCGCATGACCTCGGTCATCACCGAGTCGGTCACGGCCCGCAGCACATACCGGTCCCGATCCATCCCCTCGTACCGAGAGAACTCCATCGCCTCACCGAACCGCACAGTGACCCGCCCCGGCCGGGGCATCCCCGCCCCGCCCGGCTGCAACTTGTCCGTGCCGATCATCGCGAACGGCACAACAGGCGCCCCGGTCATCAGAGTCAGCCGGGCGATACCGGTACGCCCCCGGTACAGCCGCCCGTCGGGGGAGCGGGTGCCCTCGGGGTAGATCCCGAACATGCGCCCCTCCTCCAGCACCCGGCGCCCCGTCATCAGCGCGGCCACACCGCCGTTGGCCCCGTCCCGGTCCACCGGGATCATGCCGACGCCGGTGAAGAACCAGGCCATGAGGCGGCCCTTGAAGCCCTTGCCGGTGACGTACTCGTCCTTGCCGATGAAGACGACCTGCCGGTCGCAGACCAGCGGCAGGATCATCGAGTCGATGAACGTGAGGTGGTTGCCGGCGAGGATCACGGGACCGTCCCCCGGGATGTGCTCCACGCCTTCCACCCGTGGGCGGAACATCAGGCGCATGATCGGTCCGAGCAGTGCCTTGATGAGCGCGAAGCGGGACAACGGGCCCTCCGGTGTCAAGGGATCGGTATAAGTCTGTGCAGGTGAGGACGATACTCGCGCCTCGGGGGGTAGTGCACATCGGGTTCACCGAGTACTTACGCACTGTTGACCCGCGTTTACCTGCGGTGGCGCCCTGTTGCGGGCATGTGACAGACCGCCACGAATGTGACGGAGATCGCGCGAACGCGTACGGAACACAATCAGCGCGTACCCACCGCGCCCCCGTCGATGCGGACCGATGTGGACCGATGCGGACCGATGCCGACATCCGGAGTCACCCGCGTGTTCCGCCCGAGGCCTCCCTCTCGCCATGTACACGCACCTACGATCGGTCCGTTTGGTCAGGTGATGGTGCGGCAGGAGGGGCGCTCATGGGCACGCTGGAGTCGAACGGATATGCGCAGGGGGAGTCGACGGGGACAGGGCGGCGGACGCTGCTCGGAGCCGCGATGCTGGGTGCGGGCGGCGCGGTCCTCGGGCTGCCCGGCGCGGCGAGAGCAGACGCACAGGACGCCGAGCGGAACGCGGGGCAGAGTGCGAAGCACGGAGGCGGTGGCTTGAAGGGCCTGCCCGTACCGACGATCATCGGCCACCGGGGTGCCAGCGGCTACCGCCCCGAGCACACCCTCGGCTCGTACCAACTGGCCCTCGACCTGGGTGCGGACATCGTGGAGGCCGGTGACCTGGTCCCCACCAAGGACGGTCACATCGTCTGCCGTCACGAGCCGGAGATCGGCGGGACGACGGACGTCGCCGACCACCCGGAGTTCGCGAGCCGCAAGGTGACCAAGGTGCTGGACGGTGTCTCCGTCACCGGCTGGTTCACCGAGGACTTCACGCTCGCCGAGCTGAAGACGCTGCGCGCGATCGAGCGCATTCCGGCCAACCGCCCGCACAACACCCTCTACAACGGCCGCTGGGAGATCCCCACCTTCGAAGAGGTGCTCCGCTGGCAGGACGAGCAGACCCGCAAGCGCGGCAAGCAGGTCTGGATCTACCCCGAGACCAAGCACCCCACCTACTTCCGGGCGCTCGGCCTGGGCCTGGAGGAGCGGGTCGCGAAGCTGCTGAAGAAGCACGGCAAGGACAGGAAGAACTCGCCGGTCGTCCTCCAGTCCTTCGAACCGACCAGCATCCAGCGCCTGAACCGCCTGGTGGACAACCCGCTCGTGGTGCTGCTCTCGGCCGCGAACACCCGCCCCTGGGACTTCATCACGACCGGCGACCCGCGCACCGTCGCCGACCTGATCAAGCCGGCCGGCCTCCGGGAGATCGCCTCGTACGCCCAGGGCATCGGCCCGACCCTCGACCTGGTCATCCCGAAGGACTCGAACGGCGCGCTCACCTCACCGACCACCCTGGTCGCGGACGCGCACGCGGCGGGCCTGATCCTGCACCCCTACACCATGCGCAACGAGAACCCCTTCCTGCCGGCGAACTTCCGCAAGGGCACGGACGCGGACGCCTACGGAGACGCCTTCGGCGCCTACCGGACGTACTTCGCGACGGGTATCGACGGCGTCTTCACGGACAACCCGGACACGGGAGTACTGGCCCGCAAGGACTTCCTGAACAGCTGACTTCCTGAACAGTTGACGAGTGAGCCGTCAACGACTGAGCGCCCGGCCCCGATTGGGGTGACAACCGGCCGCTCCGGCAACCTCCCGCCGGAGCGGTCGCGTCGTGGCGCATATGACCCACGACATGGTTTCCGCCCTGCGCCCGCTGCTCGCCGCCGAGGCCTCGGCGGAGGCATATGCCTACGGCGCCGAGCCGAGCGACCTGGAACAGGCCGTCTGGCTGCGCCTCCTGGAACGCCTCGACTCCGACGGCCCGCCGACCGACCCGCAGAACTGGCTCCGCCGAGCCGTCCGCTCCGAGGCCCGCCGCAACCGCCGTACCGCCCGCATCGAACGGCCGTACGGCGACGAGCCCGCGGCCGACGACCGGCCCGGCCCCGAGCAACTCGCCCTCTCCGCCGCCAGGCACCGCGCCCTGCGTGAAGCGGTCCGCCGGCTGCCCGGCCGCTGCCCGGGTCTGCTGGAGGCCCTGCTGTCGCCGAAGGACCTCACCTACCGGGAAATCGCGGGGGAGTTGGGTATCTCACAGGGAAGTCTTGGTCCGGAACGTTCCAGATGCCTGGGATGTCTCCGCCGATTGCTGACGCCGGAGGTTGCGGCCCGCGAAGCGCGGGGATAGGAGTGGGGACATACGACTGAGCAGGTGAGCGGGAGGCGTGCACACATGGGCATGAGCGTGACCATCTCTGTGGCGACCGAGAAGGACGCGGAGCAGATCTTCCGGCTGCAGTACCTGTGCTTCCAGAGCGAGGCCGCTCTGTACGGCAACTACCGGATCGATCCGCTGGTCCAGACCCTGGACTCGGTCCGGGAGGAAGTCGGCGCGGACTGCGTCTTCGTGGCGCGGCTGGGCGAGGAGGTGGTCGGCTCGGTGCGCGGCACCCCGAACCCTGACGGCACGGCGTCCATCGGCAAGCTCTGCGTCCACCCCCGCCTCCAGGGCCACGGCATCGGCGCCCGACTCCTGCGCGCGGCGGAGTCGGCCCTCGCGGAGGAGCGCGGCGCGAAGAGGTTCCGCCTCAGCACGGGCCACCGGAGCGACAAGGGCCTGCGCCTCTACCGCCGGGTCGGCTACGAGACGGTAGGCACCGACAAGGGCAACGACGGCGTACCGATGATCGTCCTGGAAAAGCCGGCGGAAACGTACGCGGCCACGGCTTAGCGGGCGTTCAGAGGGGCGCCCCAAAGGGGCGCGGGGAACTGCGCGACCAGCCACATACGGCCTGCGGTCGCGCAACAACCTCAGCCCGCATCCCTCTTGGGCGAACGAGCCTTGCGCAACCAGTAAATGGCGGAGACGGGCAGCAGCACAGGGATGAACAGATACCCCACCCCGTAGTCGGACCACACGGTCGAGTCGGGAAAAGCGGACGGCTCGACCAACGTCCACGTGCCCACGATCAACACCCCGGCAAGCTCCCCGACGCAACAGGCCAGCGCAGCGCGTCGCGCTGTCTCCCCACCCCGCACCAGCGAGTACGTGATGAACCCGTACACGACCCCGGCGACAGCCGAGAGCGAGTACGCCAGCGGCGCGTGCTCGAACTCGGTGGAGATCTGCACCGCCGACCGCGACACCGCCCCGACCACCATCACGCCGTAGAGCCACACGAGCAGCGTGCCCGGCCCGCTGATCAGCCGCGACCTCTCCGTCGTGGCCATCTCAACCTCCCCAGATGTCATACAGCCGCACCTCCAGCACAGCCAGCACCACCCCGCCGGCGGCGACCGTCACCGAGCCCCACCGTGTGCGCTCCGTCAGCGACATGAACCCCGTCACCGGCACACACGCCAGCGCGCCCAGCAGATACGCCACGAAGATCGTCGTACCCTGCTCCGGCTTCTCGCCGCGCGCGAGCTGGACGACGCCGACCACCAGCTGGACCACGGTGAGCAGGGTGACCACGCCCATGCCGATGAAGTGCCAGTCCTTGGTGGGCTGATCGCGGTACGCGGCCCAGCCGCACCAGGCGGCGAGCGCGAGAGCGGCGACGGACGTGGCGACCGTCAGGGCATCAAGCATGCCGCCGACCCTATTACGGCCCAAAAGGGCAGGTGCGATCGGCCCCGTAGGGTCGAGGTCATGACGATCCACGCTGACGCCCTTCTGTTCGGCAACGACGGCACCCTCCTCTCCTCGCTCGCCTCGGTCGAGCGCTGCTGGAACCAGTGGCGCGAGGAGTACGGGATCACCGCCGAGGCGTTCGCCCGGGTCGGACTGCACGGGCGGCCGGCCGTCGAGATAGCCGCCGACCTGCTGCCCGCCGAGCTGGTGCCCGGCGCCCTCGCCCGCATCGAGCAGCTCGAAGTGGACGACGTACCGAACGGTGGCGCGGTGCTGCTGCCGGGGACGGCCGAGTTCCTCGGCTCGCTGCCCGCCGACCGGTGGGCCGTCGTCACCTCCGCGACCCGGCGGCTGGCCGAGGCGAGGCTCGCAGCCGTCGGGATCCTGCCGAAGACGCTGGTCACCGCCGACGACGTCACGCGCGGCAAGCCCGACCCCGAGCCCTACCTCCTCGCCGCCCGCGAACTGGGCGTCGACCCCGCCCGCTGCGTCGTCTTCGAGGACGCCCCCGCCGGACTGAGCGCGGGCCGCGCGGCCGGGATGACCACCGTGGCGTTGGCCACAACCCACGAAGCCGGTGAACTGACCGCCGATCTGGTCGTCGCCGATCTCTCCGCCCTGTCGGCGCTGGTCAGCGGCGACGGTATCGAGGTCCATGTACGTGGCTGATACACGTCCACGCCTGTCCACATTCCGGACAGGCGTGGACGGGCGTTCTTGGCCGTGACCATACGTCTGCTTTACTGATCGCATGACCACTACGAGCAGCCGCACCCTTGCGACCGAGGCGACCCTGACGCCCGGTGCTCGTTGTATGTGTCGAATGTGCGCCTTCTAGAGGGCCCCAGCACCACCCCCTGAGCCTCGCGCCCCGAAGCGAGCCGCCGTGGCATGTCCGCACGCCGCAGCCGTGTGACTCCCCGAGTTCACGCGAGTGCACGTGCGCGACGCCCCGAGCCGCGCACAGCCTCTCCCCGTGTCCCGGGCACACCCACGCCCGCGCACTCGACAGTGACGGAAACCCCTGTGATCACCACGTCCGGCCTCACGAAGGTCTACCGCTCACGCGGTCGTGAAGTCACCGCCCTAGACGGCGTCGACCTGCACGTCCGCGAAGGCGAGGTGTACGGCGTCATCGGCCAGTCCGGCGCCGGCAAGTCCTCGCTCATCCGCTGCGTCAACCTCCTGGAACGCCCCACCGCGGGCACCGTGAGCGTCGACGGCCACGACCTCACCGCGCTGGCGGGGCGGGGACCGCGGGCGGGCCGGGAACTGCGCCGGGCGCGCAGCCGGATCGGCATGGTCTTCCAGCACTTCAACCTGCTGTCGTCCCGCACCGTCCAGGACAACGTCGAGCTGCCGCTCGAAATCCTCGGCACGTCGGGGAAGGAACGGTCCCGCAAGGCACTTGAGCTGCTCGACCTCGTCGGTCTCTCCGACAAGGCCAAGGCCTACCCGGCCCAGCTCTCCGGCGGCCAGAAGCAGCGCGTCGGCATCGCGCGCGCCCTCGCGGGCGACCCCAAGGTGCTGCTCTCCGACGAGGCCACCAGCGCCCTCGACCCGGAGACCACCCGCTCGATCCTGCAGCTCCTGCGCGACCTGAACCGCCAACTGGGGCTCACCGTGCTGCTGATCACGCACGAGATGGACGTCGTCAAGTCCATCTGCGACTCGGCCGCCCTCATGGAGAACGGCCGGATCGTCGAGTCCGGCACCGTCAGCGAGCTGCTCGCGACCCCCGGCTCCGAACTGGCCGCCGCGCTCTTCCCGGTCGGCGGCGACGCCTCCGGGGACGACCGCACGGTCATCGACGTCACCTTCCAGGGCGACGCGGCCACCCGGCCCGTCATCTCGCAGCTCTCCCGCACCTACAACATCGACATCTCGATCCTGGGCGCCGCGATGGACACCGTCGCGGGCAGGCAGGTCGGCCGGATGCGCATCGAACTCCCGGGCGTCTACGAGGAGAACGTCGTACCGATCGGCTTCCTGCGCGAACAGGGACTGCAGATCGATGTCGTCGGTGAGCGCGAACTGGTCAAGGACGGTGCCAAGTGACCTGGTCCGAAATGCAGCCCCTGCTGGAGCAGGCGTGTTGGGACACCCTCTACATGGTCGGCTGGTCCACGCTGATCGCCGTCGTCGGCGGGCTGCCGCTCGGCATCCTGCTGGTCCTGACCGACCGCGGCGGACTCCTCCAGAACGTCGTGGCCAACAAGGTGATCGGCCAGGTCGTGAACATCGCCCGCTCGATGCCGTTCATCATCCTGATGGTCGCGCTGATGAGCTTCACCCGGACCATCACCGGTACGACGATCGGCCGTGAGGCCGCCATCGTGCCGCTCGCCATCGGCGCCATCCCGTTCTTCGCCCGCCTGGTCGAGACGGCCGTCCGCGAAGTGGACCACGGGCTCGTCGAGGCCGTGCAGGCCATGGGCGGCAACACCTGGACCGTCGTGCGCCGGGTCCTCGTACCCGAATCGCTGCCCTCGCTGATCTCGTCGGCCACCACGACCGTCGTCGCCCTCATCGGCTACTCCGCGATGGCCGGCACGGTCGGCGCGGGCGGCCTCGGCGACATCGCCATCCGCTACGGCTACCAGCGCTTCGAGACCGGCCTGATGTGGATCACCGTGGCCGTTCTCGCGGTCGTCATCTCGGTCATCCAGTTCGCCGGCGACTACGCGGCCCGCAGGCTGCACCGGCGCGGCGGCGGCTCCGGGGCGGCGCCCAGACTCCGCCTCCTGAAGGCCGGCCCGAAGCTCGGCAAGGCCGCCTGAGGGTCAGTCCGCACTCCTCCCTTCACCCCCACACCCACCCGCGGATTTCCCCGTACCACCCATCACGGGGACAGCCACACCCACATGGAAAGGCACTTTTCGTGCGTAACGCCACAAAGTTCACCACCGCCGTCCTCGCCGCCGGAGCCCTCACCCTGGGCCTCACCGCCTGCGGTTCGGACAAGGACGCCGCCTCCGACACCAGCGGCCCGCTGATCGTCGCCGCGAGCCCCACCCCGCACGCCGAGATCCTCACCTATGTGAAGGACAACCTGGCGGAGAAGGCGGGCCTCGACCTGGAGGTCAAGGAGTTCACCGACTACGTGACGCCGAACACGGCGACCGAGGACGGCTCGGTGGGCGCCAACTACTTCCAGAACCAGCCGTATCTCGACGACTTCAACAAGAAGAACGGCACCCACATCGTGCCCGTCGTCACGGTCCACCTGGAGCCGCTCGGCCTCTACTCGAACAAGGTGAAGAGCGCCGACGCCCTGAAGAGCGGCGCCACGATCGCCGTCCCGAACGACAGCGTCAACGAGGCCCGCGCCCTCAAGCTCCTCGACGCCAACGGGATCATCACCCTCAAGGACGGCGTCGGCAACGAGGCGACCCCCGCCGACATCACCGAGAACCCGAAGAACCTCAAGTTCAAGGAGCTGGAGGCGGCCCAGACCCCGCGCGCCCTGGACGACGTCGACGCCGCGGTGATCAACGGCAACTACGCCCTGGAGGCCGACCTCTCGCCCGCGAAGGACGCCCTCGTCTCGGAGGCCCCCAAGGACAACCCGTACGGCAACTTCCTCGCGGTCAAGGAGGGCAACGAGGACGATCCCCGGGTCGCCAAGCTCGCGAAGCTGCTCACCTCGCCCGAGGTGAAGAAGTTCATCGAGGACAAGTACGAGGGCTCCGTCATCGCGTCCTTCTGATTCTCCCCCCACGGTCCCTGAGGCCGTTCCCTGCCGGTACTTACCGACACGTACGGGGTCCGCTCCCTCACCCGGAGTGGACCCCGTGATGCGGTTCCGGGGCCGCATGCTGCATGCTGGGCAGTTCAACAGGCCGTGCAGGTTTGCAGGTTCGAAGGTTCGAAGGCTACGGAGCGGCGCATGACGAGCACCTTCCCCAACATCTCCATCAGCACGGACCGGCTGGTACTCCGCCCACTCGACGAGGACGACATCCCCGCCCTGGCCGAGATGATGAACGACGAACAGGTCGCCGCCTGGACCGACGTCCCGCAGCCCTTCACCGAGGACGCGGCCCACAACTGGGTCACCGAGTACGCCCCCGCCGAACGCACCTCGGGCCGCGGCCTCGACTTCGCCGTCACCGAGTTCCTCACGCAACGCCTGGTCGGCCTCGTCCAGCTCACCAGAACCGACTGGCACATCCGGTCCACCGAGCTGTCGTACATCATCGCCCCCTGGGCACGCGGCGAGGGCTACGCCTCCGAGGCCGCGCTCGCCACCTCCCAATGGGTGCTCGGCGACCAGAAGTTCGAGCGCGTCGAGCTGCGCACGGCCGCCGACAACACCGCCTCCCAGCAGGTCGCGCAGAAGATCGGCTGCATCAGCGAGGGCGTCCTGCGGGGCGCCTGCATAGCGCACGTCCGCACCGAGGACGGCACCTGGACCGACGTACGCACCGACTTCATCGTGTGGAGCCTGCTGCCCGAGGACCTCGAAGGAGCGGGCGAGGAACTGGCCGACAACAGCGGTTTCACGTCGTACACCGACTGGAACTGACTGGAACTGACGGTAACTGAACAGACTTAACAAAGGGGCACGCCGCCGGACACGCCGGGCGTACCAGGTACCCTCACGGAGCCCCGTGTTCCCCGAAGACGCGCGCCAACCCTCTGGAGACTGACGACGATGGCCGACCGGGTCACGGTGATCGGCTGGGACGGCTCGCCCCTGACCGCCACGGCACGTTCCGCCCTCGGCGCCGCCACACTGGTCGCCGGCGCGGCCCACCATCTCGCGCTCCCCGAGATCCCCCCGGCCGCCGAACGCATCCGCCTCGGCAGCGTCGCCCTCGCCGCCCGCCGCATCACCGGCCACCGCGGCTCCGCCGTCGTCCTCGCCGACGGCGACCCCGGCTTCTTCGGCGTCGTACGGACCCTGCGCGACCCCGAGTTCGGCCTGGAGGTCGAGGTCGTCCCCGCCGTGTCGTCCGTGGCCGCCGCCTTCGCCCGCGCGGGCATGCCCTGGGACGACGCCGAGGTCGTCGTCGCCCACCGCCGCACCCTGCGCCGCGCGGTCAACGTCTGCCGCGCCCACACCAAGGTCGCCGTCCTCACCTCACCCGGTGCCGGACCCGCCGAACTCGGCCTGCTCCTCGACGGGGTGCACCGCACCTTCGTCATCTGCGAGGAACTCGGCACCGAACGCGAACAGATCACCGTCCTCACCTCCGACAAGGCCGCCGACCGCGCCTGGCGGAACCCGAACGTCGTCATCGTCATCGGCGGCCAGGCCGCGAGCGGCGACGGCGGCTGGATCGCGGGCCGCGACCCGGCGGCCGGTCCGCGCGGCTGGACACTGCCCGCCGAGTCCTACGGCGGTCTCATGGGCGAGGGCGAACTCGAACCGCTCCGCTCGGCCCAACTCGCCCGCCTGGGCCCGCGCGTCGGCGACCTCGTGTGGGACATCGGCTGCGGCAGCGGAGCCTTCGCCACCGACGCGGCCCGCGCGGGCGCCGCCGTCATCGCCGTCGACCGCGACCCGCGGGCCTGCGAACGCACCGGGGCCAACGCCCGTGCCTTCGGGCACCAGATCCAGGTGGTGCGCGGCAACGCCCCGCACATCCTGGAGAACCTCCCCGAGCCCGACGTCGTCCGCGTCGGCGGCGGGGGAGCGGCCGTGGTCTCCGCCGTCGCCGACCGGCGCCCGGAGCGCATCGTCACGCACGCGGCGACCCGCGACGCCGCCGAACTCATCGGCCGCGACCTGACCGAACACGGCTACGTCGTCGAGTGCGCCCTCCTCCAGTCCGTGGAACTGGACACCAGGGCCTGGACGGAGACGGAACGGAGCGTCGCGTTCCTGCTCAGCGGAGTCCTGCCCGACCGCGCGCCCTGATCCCGAATGTTGTCCCGTGATCCTGTTGTCGTACTGCGCGCGGTAGGCTGGCCGACCGTTGCACCGCACTCGGCCGACCGGCACTTCGTAGCCCAATGTCCGGAAAGCGCGCCCGTTTTGGGGTGAGTGTGGTACGGCGGAGCCGGTAGGGCGCGCAACGTGGCGCAGTCCACAGCGGGCCGTGGCGGATCAAGCTGCCGTTACGGCGGAACGACCGCAAGAATGCCTGTTGATGACGACAATGCCAGTTAATGGCTTTGTCGCCTTTCTGGGGCGGGTCGTTCGTGCCGCTGGGCACGCATGCTCGTTCTTCACTACGGGGCGGTCGGTGCGCCGTTCCGGGTGAGCTGGTCTTAGAAGCACTAACCGATGGGCGAGGGGTTCGCATGACCGACACCGGCCAGGTCCCGGCCGAGGGACTGCCGGAGAGCGCAGGCATGGTGGAACAGCCGGGCGTTCCCGCGCACGGTGCGTACACCTACCTCTCCGAGACCACCGCCGAGGACGAGGACCTGCTGCTGCTCCCGGGCGCCCAGAGCGCGTGGGGCAACGAGGTCGCCCCACCCGCCCCGGCGCCCGTTGTCGAGGCCGTGCACGAGCCCGGCCCGCACGAGACCGGCGGTCGCGACAGCGGCTCCGTCGACCTGAGCGCCGTCCGCCTCGCGACCCAGACCGCCACCGCCCAGGCGACGGCCCCGATCCCGCCCCGCCGCCCGCTGCACCTCGGCCCGCCGACCCCCGACGCCTCCGCGAGCCCGGTCCGCTCCCTCGCCGACCGAGGCCCGGCAGGCATGCCCGCACCCGGACGCCAGTTCGGCACGCCCGCACCGACCTCCAGCCCGGAATACCTCGACGCACCCCCCCTGCTCGCCGACACGGCCCCACAGGGCGCGTCCCCTTGGGGCACCCAGGCCGACACCCAGGCTCATACGGCGGTACAGGCCCCGCCCGCCCCCCTGCTCGGCACGGAGGCGCACCCTGCGGAAACGGTTGCTCCACTCCTGGCGGAGTCCCCGGCACCGGTGGTCCCGGCCCCCGAGCCCCCGGAGGCCGCCCCGGCGGCCCAGGAGACGGCTCCCGAGGCCGCGTACGGAGTACCGGAGACCGCCCCCGAGCCGCCCGAGCCCGTACACCCGGCCCACACACCGGAGGGCGCGTACGCCGACCAGGGCCCCGAGGCCTACGAGCCCGCCGTGCCGCCCGCCGAGGCCGCGTACGCCTTCGAGGTCCCCCCGCTTCCGGACCCGGCGACACCGCACCCCGCCGCCGAGGCCCCCGAGCCCGACGCGGTCTTCCCGGCGCCCCCCGCCGCCCCCGAGGTGTTCCAGGCCCCGCAGGAGCCGGAGGGCGCCGTACCGCAGCCGGAGGCCCAGGAGGCTCATGACGCCCAGGACGCCGAGCTGATCGTCGTACCGCAGGCGGAGCCGGTATCGGGCGTGCCGGACACGCAGGTCGTCCCGGACGCGCAGCTAGTGCCCGAGGTGCAGTTCGTTCCCGAGGGCGAGCCGCAGGAGCCGCAGGCGGTGGACCCCGGTGTCCCCGTCGAGGCCCAGGGCGTCCCGGTGGAGCAGTTCGCGACCCCGCCCGCCGTGGTGGAGGAGCCCCAGGCCGTCGTCCACCCTGTGGACCCGGCGTTCCAACAGGCGGACGGTGTGGCCCAGGTGGCCGAGGTCGCCGTACCGGAGGAACTCCAGCAGGAGGCCGTACCGGCGGAGGCGCCGGAGCCTGTGCTGGAGCACGCGGAGCACCTCTTGGTCGAGCCGCAGCCTTTCGTGACCGAGGTCGCGGAGGCGCAGGCGGCAGCAGCCGTACCGGAGGAGGAGGTGGCCGTCCTGACCGCCCCCGAGGAGGTGGCAGTCGCGAGCGACCAGCTCCCCACTCCGACCGAGCCGACGCCCCCCGCACCGGAACCGCTGCCCGCCCTCGCCCTCCCGGAGGAGCCGGCCGAGCAGCCCCCGTCGGCGGTCGAGCAGGTGGGCCAGTTCGTCGCGGTGGACGGCACGGTCCCCACCGCCCCGCACCTGGCCCCGACACCCCCGCACGCGCTCGTCCTCCCGCAGGAGAACGAACCCGCACCGGTACCGGCCCCCGAGCCGGAGCCGCCGACGCTCGACCTCGACGCCGTAGAGGCGGAGGCGGAGATCGAGTTCGTGCAGCAGGCGGCGGACCTGGACACCAGGGCCGCCGACCAGGAGCAGCCGGAGGAACTGGAGCACCAGGCCGAGCCTGAGGAGGGCGCGGCCGTGGTGGAGGAGGCCCGCGAGTCCACGGGCCCGGCCGCTCCCGCCTACGACGACGCCGAGCGCGAGGCCGTGCTCAAGGTGATGCGCGAACGCCGCGACATCCGCAACGGCTTCCGCAGCGACCCGATCCCGCACGACGTCCTGCTGCGCATCCTGGAGGCGGCCCACACGGCGCCCTCCGTCGGCCACTCGCAGCCCTGGGACTTCGTCGTGATCCGCTCGGCGGAGACCCGCGCCACGATGCACGAACTGGCGGCGCGGCAGCGCGAGGCGTACGCGAAGTCGCTCCCCAAGGGCCGGGCGAAGCAGTTCAAGGAACTGAAGATCGAGGCCATCCTCGACACTCCGGTGAACATCGTCGTCACCGCCGACCCGACCCGGGGCGGCAGGCACACGCTCGGCCGTCACACGCAGCCGCAGATGGCCCCGTACTCCTCCGCGCTCGCGGTCGAGAACCTGTGGCTCGCGGCTCGCGCCGAGGGCATCGGTGTCGGCTGGGTCAGCTTCTTCGACGAGCGCGAGATGGTCCGCGCGCTGGGCCTCCCCGAACACCTGGAGGTCGTGGCGTACCTCTGCGTCGGCTACGTGGACGAGTTCCCGGAGGAGCCCGAGCTGGCGCAGGCGGGCTGGTCCAAGCGCCGCCCGCTGTCGTGGGTCGTGCACGAGGAGACGTACGGCCGTCGCGCGCTGCCCGGCGAGGAGCCGCACGACCTGCTCTCCGAGACCGTCGCCAACATCCGCCCGCTGGACGCCAAGGCGCTCGGCGAGGCGTGGGAACGCCAGAAGCGCATGACGAAACCGGCGGGCGCGCTCGGCATGCTGGAGATCATCTCCGCGCAGCTGTCGGGCCTGTCCCGCATGTGCCCGCCCCCGATCCCGGAGCCGGCCGCGGTAGCGATCTTCGCGGGTGACCATGGCGTACACGCCCAGGGCGTCACCCCCTGGCCGCAGGAGGTGACGGCCCAGATGGTCGCCAACTTCCTCGGCGGCGGCGCGGTCTGCAACGCCTTCGCGAACCAGGTCGGCGCCGAGGTCTGCGTCATCGACGTGGGCGTGGCCTCGGACCTGCCCGCCACCCCCGGCCTGCTGCCCCGCAAGATCCGCGCGGGCACGTCCGACATGACGACCGGCCCCGCGATGACCCGCGAGGAGGCCAAGGCGGCCATCGAGGTCGGCATCGAGACGGCCCGCGATCTGGTCGCGGCGGGCAACAAGGCCCTGCTCACGGGCGAGATGGGCATCGCCAACACCACGGCGTCGGCGGCCCTGATCTCCGTCTTCACGGACACGGACCCCGCCGAGGTCACGGGCCGGGGCACCGGCATCAACGACGAGACCCTCGCCCGCAAGACCGAGGTCGTCCGCCGCGCCATCGACTTCCACCAGCCCGACCCGGCCGACCCGATCGGCGTCCTGGCGGCCATCGGCGGCTTCGAACACGCGGCCATGGTCGGCCTGCTCCTCGGCGGCGCGTCACTGCGTACGCCGGTGATCCTGGACGGCGTCAGCGCCGGCGCCGCCGCCCTGGTGGCCCGCGCGATCGCCCCCGAGGTCCTGGCCGCCTGCATCGCGGGCCACCGCAGCGCGGAACCGGGCCACGTGGCGGCCCTGAACAAACTGGGCCTGCGCCCCCTGGTCGACCTGGACCTCCGCCTCGGCGAGGGCACGGGCGCGCTGCTGGCCCTGCCGCTGGTGCAGAGCACGGCGAGGGCGATGCACGAGGTGGCGACGTTCGACTCGGCAGGGGTAACGGAGAAGTAGGCCCACTTTCCGGCTGCCGCCCACGAACCGGCACGCACAAGGGGGTCTGGGGGCGAAGCCCCCCGCGGCGGAGCCGCACAATTGATACAGCCGGGAAGGGGCGGGCTTGGGGAAGAGAAAACCCCACCCCAGCCCCCACCCACCCGCACCGTAAAATGTGCACGTCAGGGCCCACCCCAAAACCCCAGGCCCCCGATCAGAACGACCCGCAAGAGGGAGCCGCACCCCCATGGCCGAACACCCCGCCTACCCCGTAGGCCTCCGCCTCACCGGCCGCCGAGTGGTCGTCCTGGGCGCCGGCCAGGTGGCCCAGCGCCGCCTCCCCGCCCTCATCAGGGCAGGCGCGGACATCCTCCTCGTATCGCCGTCCGCCACCCCCTCGGTGGAGGCGATGGCGGACGCGGGCGAACTCACCTGGGAGCGCCGCCACTACGAGGACGGCGACCTGACGGACGCCTGGTACGTCCTGATCGCGACCGGCGACGCCCAGGCCAACACCCGGGCCTCCGCCGAGGCCGAACGGCGCCGCATCTGGTGCGTCCGCTCCGACGACGCCGACGAGGCGACCGCCTGGACCCCGGCGACCGGCCACAGCGAGGGCGTCACGGTCGCGGTGCTCACCACGGACGCCAAGGGCCGCGACCCCCGCCACACCGCCGCCATCCGCGACGCGGTCGTCGAGGGCCTGCGCGACGGCACGCTCGTCGCCCCCCACCACCGCACCCGCGCCCCCGGAGTCGCCCTGGTCGGCGGCGGCCCCGGCGACCCGGACCTGATCACGGTCAGGGGCCGCCGCCTCCTCGCCGAGGCGGACGTGGTCATCGCGGACCGCCTGGGCCCGCGCGACCTCCTCGCCGAACTCCCGCCCCACGTCGAGGTGATCGACGCCGCGAAGATCCCGTACGGCCGTTTCATGGCCCAGGAGGCCATCAACAACGCGCTGATCGAACACGCCAAGCTGGGCAAGAGGGTCGTACGGCTGAAGGGCGGCGACCCCTACGTCTACGGCCGGGGCATGGAGGAGGTCCAGGCGCTGGCCGAGGCGGGCATCGCCTGCACGGTCGTCCCGGGCATCTCCAGCTCGATCTCGGTACCGAGCGCGGCCGGTATCCCGGTCACGCACCGAGGGGTGGCGCACGAGTTCACGGTGGTCAGCGGCCATGTCGCCCCCGACGACGAACGCTCCCTCGTCGACTGGCCGTCCCTCGCGAAGCTGACCGGCACGCTCGTCGTCCTCATGGGCGTCGACAAGATCGGCCGGATCGCGGAGACCCTGGTCGCGCACGGCAAGTCCCCGGACACCCCGGTCGCCCTGGTCCAGGAGGGCACGACAGCGGCCCAGCGCCGGGTCGACGCGACCCTGGCCACGGTCGCCGAGACGGTCCGTACGCAGGACGTGAAGCCGCCCGCGGTGATCGTGATCGGCGCGGTGGTGAACGTGGGCCCCGCGGAGTTGACGTAACCCCCGGTAACACAACCCGTTCCCAGCCGTTGGCACCGCACCCAGGACAAGGCAGTATCACCCCTGTGGCCGATCTCATCACCGTCGAGGACCCCGACGACCCGCGCCTGCACGACTACACGGGCTTGACCGACGTCGAACTGCGCCGCAAGCGCGAGCCCGCGGAGGGTCTTTTCATCGCCGAGGGCGAAAAGGTCATCAGACGGGCCAAGGACGCCGGTTACGAGATGCGCTCGATGCTCCTGTCCGCGAAGTGGGTCGACGTCATGCGCGACGTCATAGACGAACTCCCGGCCCCCGTCTACGCGGTCAGCCCGGAACTGGCGGAACGCGTCACCGGCTACCACGTGCACAGGGGCGCCCTGGCCTCCATGCAGCGCAAGCCGCTCCCCACGGCCGACGAACTCCTCCAAACGGCACGCCGGGTGGTGGTCATGGAGTCGGTCAACGACCACACCAACATCGGCGCGATCTTCCGCAGCGCGGCTGCTCTGGGCATGGACGCGGTCCTGCTGTCTCCCGACTGCGCGGACCCCCTGTACCGACGCAGCGTCAAGGTCTCGATGGGCGCGGTCTTCTCGGTCCCGTACGCCCGCCTGGACACCTGGCCCAAGAGCCTGGACTCGGTCCGCGAGGCGGGCTTCACCCTCCTCGCCCTCACCCCGGACGAGAAGGCCAAAACCCTGGACGAGACGGCCCCCCACAAGATGGACCGGGTCGCCCTGATGCTGGGCGCGGAGGGCGACGGCCTCTCCACCCAGGCCCTGGTGGCGGCCGACGAATGGGTCCGCATCCCGATGGCCCACGGAGTCGACTCCCTCAACGTGGGCGCGGCAGCGGCGGTGGCCTTCTACGCGGTGGCGACGGGCCGCCCCCAACCCTGAGCCGACGACCCTTGAGGTGGACGCGCCCTTAAGGGGCGCGGGGAACTGCGCGACAAGCCCCCACGACCCCGCAGCCAAAGAACCACCCACCCATACCCCTACCCGGCAGGGCGAGGCTGCACCTGCTGCTCCTCCTGTTGCTGCTGCTGCCCGTTGCCACCACGCCAACTGTCGTCCCCGAGCCCACGACTGGGCCCCTGACACCCCTGAGCCGCAGCGATCCCCAGCGCAACCAGCAGCGTGACGACGACGAACACGAACAACCGCTGCCGCAACAGTCGGGGATTGGCGGGCCGCCGCCCGGTCCCCGTACCACGCGGCGCCGGCCGCCCGGCACCACTGCGCGGCCCGGGCCGGCCCGCGTTCCGGGAGCCGGGAACAGGCCGGGCCCCGGAACGGGACGAGGACGAGGGGCCACCACTACGTGAGCCGGTGCCACCTCGCGAGGGACTGTCCCCCCGAGGAACACCGCTCCCACCCCGCGACGGCACACCCCCACGGGCTCCCGAGGCTGGCCCCTGCGGACGCCGCTGAGGCTGCGAGGGAGCCTGCGACTGGGATTGCGAGTGTGACTGCGGCTGAGTCTGATGGTGATACGGAGGCCGCTGATCCGGATAGCTCTCGGTGAGCCGCCCGGTGGGCCGCTCCGCCTCGGCGGAACGGGGCGCGGGCGGCCGGACGTCGGCCATGCCCTGCGCCTCGCGCGCGGCGATCTCCTTGAGCCGCAAGGACAGTTGGAGCGTGCTGGGCCGCTCTTCGGGATCCTTCGCGAGGCAGGCCCGTACGAGGGGTGCCAGGGCGTCAGGAACACCCTGGAGGTGGGCCTCCTCATGGACCACCCGGTAGAGCATGACCTCGGAACTGCCGTGCCCGAAGGGCGAGTCGGCCATCGAGGCGTACGCGAGAGTCGCCCCGAGCGAGAACACGTCGGTGGCCGGAGTGACAGCGGCCCCGCGCACCTGTTCGGGAGCGAGGAAACCGGGCGACCCGACCGCGGTACCGACATGGGTGAGTGTGGACGCCCCGGTCGCCCAGGCGATACCGAAGTCGATGATCCGGGGCCCCTTGGGGGACAACAGGATGTTGGACGGCTTGAGATCCCGGTGCACGACCCCGGCCTCGTGCACGGCGACGAGCCCCTCGGAGAGGGCGGCACCGATGGAGGCGACGTCGGCGGCGGTGAGCGGTCCCTCGTCGACGACCTTGTCGTGCAGCGAGGGCCCGGGCACGTACTGAGTGGCGAACCAGGGCCGATCGGCATCAAGATCGGCGGCGACGAGCCGTGCCGTACACCCGCCCCGAATCCGCCGCGCGGCGGACACTTCACGCGCGAACCGGGACCGGAACTCCTGATCCTCGGCAAGATCGGGCCGGATCACCTTCAGGGCAACCCGCTGCCCCCGCTTGTCGGAACCCAGGTAGACGACGCCCATCCCGCCCGCGCCGAGCCGTCTGTGAAGCCTGAACGAGCCGACGACGCGCGGGTCCTCGCGCCTCAGGCGCATCATCGCCATGTTCATCCCCGCTGCCCGGTCCGTTTGACGAGCGACAGCTTACGTTTCCCCGGCCGGGTGCGCGCAGAGGCCGCGCCCTCTCGTCCCGATGGATTGTCAGTGCCGGGTGGGAGACTTGAGAGGTGGTCAGGGAGCGCGCGAACAGGGCGGCTTGACGGCGCGTGTGATCCCAACCACCCGTCACAGAAGGGGGATTGGACCCGTGAAGGGTGACCGCGTGGAGATAGTCGTGGATGCCGGGGACACAACTCGTACATATGAGGTGGTGGCCAGCAGGGCGGGCCGCAGGGTGGAGACGGCGGTGCGCAGGGGAGTGGTGGAAGTGAGCGAAGTCACCCGGAACGGCTCGGTGGTGCGCACGGCCCGCTTCATGGCGACCCGGGTCCTGGCCCTGGTCGAACAGCCGGTGCCGAGGGACGACAGCCCGGAACAGTAGGGACACACCGGGCACCCCCTCCGGGAAGACCCTGAGACCTAGGACCCCGTCTCCACCCAGGGGAGTACTCCGCAGGTCACGGGTCATCCTCCGGGAGGCCCGTCATTCGGTACGAGGGCATGACGACCGGTCGTCGTCGGCAGCCTAGATTTGAGGTCAAGCGGCGGGTGCAGCACTCGTCCCCCGAGGTCAGACACCCGCCGCTGCCAACCAACAAGAGAACGGTCAGGAGAGGGACCATGGCCCACACGGCATCGCGGACGGCGCTCCGCACCCAGGGACGCAAGGCATACGCCGCAGCGTTCCGCCCGCGCCGACAGGGCCAGCGTCACCCACTGGTGGCGACGGCGATGGTCCTCCCCCTGGCAGCCCTGCTCGTGGTCGTCTTCGGCGGCTGGGAAGCAGTGGTCACACAAGCGTCGTCCGTGGGAGTGATGCTGGGGCGCTGAGCGGCGACCCCAGGCCCGGAAGAGCGGTCCGGGCGGGGACATCCACCCATGAAACCCCGTGGGGACGGGGGTGCGGCGGACGGCAAAAAATGCCCGCGCAGCTGGGGAGCTGCGCGGGCATTGCTTTGCCCTCCAGCCCGTCCGGCGTTTGAGGACGAGGCCGTTGAGGCCGTTGAGGCCGATGGGGGCCAGGGGCGAAGCCCCGGGCGGGGTGCAGGGGACGCAGTCCCCGCCGGGGGTCCAGGGGCAGCGCCCCTGGCGGGGTCGAAGGGGCGGAGCCCCTGGGGATGGGAACGGGTAGGGGCGGCGGGGGCGAAAACACCCGACCTCACCCCACCACCCCCGGCCCCGTACCCTCACCCCCACACCCGCACCGCCCAGGGAGCCCCGTGACAGCCACCCCCTTGCTCTCCGCCCTCACCGCCCGAGCGAGGGCCAAGGCCCACACCCACACCCGCACCACCACCCCAACCCCCTGCCCCTGCGGAGCGGAAACCCTCACCGACCGCCCCGACGCCACAGTCGTCCGCCACGCCGACACCGTCGCGAAGGCCCACGCCCCCGACACCACCCCCGCCGAACTGACCGCCCGCCTCACCACAGCCACCCACCTCCCCGGCATACTCCTGCCCCCGCTCACCCCCACGCCCACGGACCTCCACGGCAGGCTCGTCACGTTCTGGCCGTACGGCACCCCGGTGGACCCGGAGGATCCGGACGCGGCCCCCTGGGAGGACGCGGCCACCCTCCTCGCCCGCCTCCACCGCACCCCCGCCCCACCCGGACTACCGCCCATGCGAGGCCCGGCCAAGGCGGCGCAGGCCATCACCCGCCTCCGGGCCACCACCCCACAGCCGGCCACAACCCCCGTCCTCGCGGCCTGGGCGACCCTGCCGCCCTGGGCCCGGGCCGAGGCCCCGATGCGGGAAGCCCCCGGCGTGCACCCCCTCCCAGGCCACACCCACACTCACACCGCCACCGCCACCGCCACCGCCACCCACACCCACACCCACCCCACAACAACAACCCTCTGCCACGGCGACCTCCACCTGGGCCAGCTCGTACGCCACCCCGCCCCCGACGGCCCCTGGCTGCTGATCGACGTGGACGACCTCGGCATCGGCACCCCCACCTGGGACCTGGCCCGCCCGGCCGCCTGGTACGCCTGCGGACTCCTCCCGCCCGACGAATGGACCCGCTTCCTCACCGCCTACCGCACGGCGGGCGGCCCGGCCGTACCCCCCGACGGCGACCCCTGGCCCGCTCTGGACGTCGCCGCCCGCGCCCTCACCGTGCAGACGGCGGCCCTGGCGATCGTCAAGGCGACAGCGGCGGACCGCCCACTGGACGACGTACAGCAGGCTGTTGTCGACGCGTGTGCCCGAATGGGTTCCGTACCGCCCGAGTTGGCGCACGAATACGCGAAGTAGGGTGCAACCGCACGGAGCCGGACAGAGTCTGTCCTGGCGAGAAGCGAATGAAGATCAAGCAGAACCACGAAGCAGAACCACGAAGCAGCACCGACCGGCAGGAGTTGAGCCGAGCATGCAGTGTCCGAAGTGCCACGCCCCGATGCACACGTACAACCGCAACGGAGTCCAGATCGAGCAGTGCAGCGGCTGCCGGGGGATCTTCCTCGACTACGGCGAGCTGGAGGCGCTGACCCGCGTGGAGTCCCAGTGGTCGGGCCCCGCCGCCCCGCCCCAGGCCCCGCAGGCCTACCCCGCCCCGCCCGCCCCCGCCTGGGGCGCCCCGCACGGCGGCCACCACGGTGGCGGCCATGGCGGCCACTACGGCGGCAAGCGCCACAAGAGCTTCGGCCACATGCTGTTCTCCAGCTGACCGGAACCACGAAGAAGCCCCCGACCGTATCAAGACGGCCGGGGGCTTCCGGTATGTGGACGATACTGGGATTGAACCAGTGACCTCTTCCGTGTCAGGGAAGCGCTCTCCCGCTGAGCTAATCGTCCTTATTCACTACTCACTGCGTGAAACTCACCGCATGCACTGCGTGCGCGATACTGGGATTGAACCAGTGACCTCTTCCGTGTCAGGGAAGCGCTCTCCCGCTGAGCTAATCGCGCGAAGACCCTTGCGGATCAAGGTCCTTGCGGACCAGTGGACGATACTGGGATTGAACCAGTGACCTCTTCCGTGTCAGGGAAGCGCTCTCCCGCTGAGCTAATCGTCCTTGGAGGTGGAGACGGGATTTGAACCCGTGTAGACGGCTTTGCAGGCCGTTGCCTCGCCTCTCGGCCACTCCACCAGGAGTGCGGGGGTTCGGGAAGATCCCCCTCTTCCTGCGAGCGGACGACCAGGTTCGAACTGGCGACCTCAACCTTGGCAAGGTTGCGCTCTACCAACTGAGCTACGTCCGCGTGTCGTTTCGGTGCGCTCTCGCGTCCCGGCGACGAGTTGAACTCTAGCGGATTCCGGGGCCAGCACAAAAACGCGTTTGTGCAGCGTGCTGCGCTGTGCCTGCTCGAAGACATGGTCAGGGCACCCGCAGGACACCCGCCATAGACTCGGCGGTGTGTCCGATCTCGCTCCGCTCGCCCGCTTCGGCGGCCTCGTCGCCACCGGTCTCCTCGACGTCACCGGCGATCCCGAGGCCCTCGACTCCACCGGTTTCTGGGCCGTGTCCGCGGACTACGAGGGCCGCCTGACCTGCGCCCGCTTCCAGGACGTACGAGAGGAGGCGGTCCCCGCACCGGCCTCGGGACCGGGGGAGTGGCGCGGCCCGGCCGCCGGTGACTGGACGTCGTCCCTCGACCGCACCGCGTACACCGAGGGCGTACGCCGCATCCGCGAGCACATCGCCGCCGGCGAGGTCTACCAGGCGAACCTCTGCCGCGTACTGTCCGCCCCCGTCGCCCCGGACGCCGACGTCGACGCCCTCACCGCACTTCTCGCCCACGGCAACCCCGCACCGTACGCAGGAACGATCCGCCTGCCCGGCCACGGCGTCGAGATCGCCACCGCGTCCCCCGAACTCTTCCTCCGCCGCGTCGGCCGTACCGTCGAATCGGGCCCGATCAAGGGCACCGGACACACCGAGGCGGACCTCCTGGAGAAGGACTACGCCGAGAACGTGATGATCGTGGACCTGGTCCGCAACGACATCGGGCGCGTCTGCGCCACCGGTTCGGTGACCGTCCCCGAACTGTGCGTCGTCGAGAAGCACCCGGGCCTGGTCCACCTCGTCTCGACGGTACGGGGCGAGCTGCGCCCGCAGACCGGCTGGCCGGAGCTGCTGGCGGCGGCCTTCCCGCCCGGCTCGGTCACCGGCGCCCCCAAGTCGAGCGCCCTGCGGATCATCGACGCCCTGGAGACGGCCCCCCGGGGCCCGTACTGCGGCGGCGTCGGCTGGGTCGACGCGGACCGGGGCACGGGCGAACTGGCCGTCGGCATCCGCACGTTCTGGATCGACCGGGCCGCGGGCATGCTGCGCTTCGGCACCGGCGCGGGCATCACCTGGGGTTCGGACCCCGAGGCGGAGTGGCGCGAGACCGAACTGAAGGCGTCCCGGCTGCTCGCGATAGCGTCGGGGACGTATGGGTCCAGTGGAGAGGGAACGTTGACGTGAAGCTCTGGCTCGACGGCGGACTGCAGGACATCGGGACCGCCCGCGTCTCCGTGTTCGACCACGGACTCACCGTGGGCGACGGCATCTTCGAGACCGTGAAGGCGGTCCACGGCCGCCCCTTCGCCCTCACCCGCCACCTGGACCGCCTGACCCGCTCGGCCCGCGGCCTCGGCCTGCCCGACCCCGACCTCGACGAGGTCCGCCGCGCCTGTACGGCCGTACTCGATGCCAACCCGATGCCGCTCGGCCGCCTGCGCATCACGTACACCGGCGGCCACGGCCCCCTGGGCTCCGACCGGGGCGAGCACGGCCCGACCCTGGTCGTCGCCCTCGGCGAGTCCGGCCGCCGCCCCGACACGACCGCCGTGATCACGGTCCCCTGGACACGCAACGAACGCGGCGCCGTCACCGGCCTCAAGACCACCTCGTACGCCGAGAACGTCGTCGCCCTCGCCAGGGCACGCGAACAGGGCGCGTCCGAGGCCCTGTTCGGCAACACCGTCGGCCAACTGTGCGAGGGGACAGGGTCGAACGTCTTCGTGGTCCTGGACGGCGAGATCCACACCCCGCCGCTCGCCTCCGGCTGCCTCGCGGGCGTCACGCGCGCGCTCGTCGTCGAGTGGACGGGCGCCCGGGAGACCGACCTGCCGCTGGACGTCCTGCAGCACGCCGACGAGATCTTCCTGACATCCACGCTGAGGGACGTACAGGCCGTGTCGCGTGTCGACGACCGCCAACTCCCGGGCGCACCGGGCCCGGTGACCGCCAAGGCGATGCGGGTGTTCGACGAACACGCGGCTGACGACCTGGACCCCTGAGCGAGGCGCAAGATCGAAGAACGCCTGGCTAAAACAGGCTGACGCAGGCGTCGCGAGCGGGTAGAAAAAGCCTGATGACCACCACTCTGCGGCCGACCGAGCCGCTCCAGCGCGAGGCCGACGGATCGCGTTCGCGTCGATACCAGGTGTGCGTGAACAGCCGTCCCGTCGGCGCGGTACACCTCGGCACCGACCCCGTCTTCGGGGACTCGGTGGCCAAGATCCTGGATCTGCGGATCGACGAGCCCGACCGTCGGCGCGGCCGGGGCACGGTGGCCGCGCTCGCGGCCGAGGAGGTGGTACGAGGCTGGGGCTGCCGGCGTATCGAGGTGTCCGTCCCGGCCGACGTACCGGCGGCGCTGCGGCTCGCGACCGCGCTCGGCTACGTGCTGCGCAACCGCCGTATGGACAAGGCCCTCGGCACCACCGCGCCCGAACTGCCCGCCGGGAGCCGTGGCCGGCCCATGACGGAGGCCGAGTTCGTGGTGTGGGACGCGGCGGGCAGGCTGGACTACGCGGAGAGCTGGATCGCGCGGGGAGTGCCGGCGGCGGAGGCGCACGCCAAGGCGAAGCGGGATCATGAGCGGATGCTGTCGCGGGGTGTGGCCAGCGAGGGCGTGACCCTCAGCGTCCTGGAACACGAGGGCACGCGGGTCGGCACCCTGTGGATGGGCTCCCGCGACGGCCGCGCCTTCGTCTACAAGGTCGAGGCCGACGCGGAGCACCGGGGCAGAGGCCACGGCCGCACCCTGATGCTCCTGGCGGAGGCCCAGTCGATCGCGGCGGGCCACCCGGAGATCTCCCTGAACGTCTTCGCGGGCAACACCCCGGCGGAACGGCTCTACGAGTCGCTGGGATACGAGACGGTGACCCACCACATGTACAAGGACCTGCTGTAGACCCGTCCTCCCCCGCGTGCCGGGGAGGGGGCAGTCGGACGTGTGACGGGTCTCAGGCCTCCTGGCCACCGGCCGGCAGCAGCAGCCGGTCCACGATCTCCTCGATCCGCTCCCGCAGCCCCTCCTGGCTCTTGCCGCCGTCGAGCCGCTCACCGTCGATGACATACGTCGGCGTGCCCGTCACGCCGATGGCCTTGCCCTCGGCCTGGTCGGCGTCGACGATCAGGATGTGCCGGCCGTCGATCAGCGCGGTGTCGAACTCCTCGGCGTCGAGACCGAGTTCACCGGCCACCTCGACCAGGAAGGGTTCACCCCTACGGTCCAGCTCCTCGACCCGCCCGAGCACCGCCTCGACGTACGGCCACCCCCGCCCCTGCTCCACCGCCTCCTCGGCGGCCTGCGCGGCGGCGAAGGCGTGCTTGTGCCGCTCCAGCGGGAAGTGCCGCAGCCGCACCTCCAGCCGGTCGCCGTAGCGGGCCCGCAGGGCGTGTACGTCGTCCAGGGCACTGCGGCAGTCCGGACACTGCAGCTCGCACCAGACCTCCAGTACGGGGACGGGGACCGGGACGGAGGCACCGGCGGACACGGGGGAGGAGTCACTCATGGGCACCAGTTTCCCAGCCGCGACCACGACCGTCGTACGAGGGGACCTGGACCTGCGGAGGAGCCGACCCGGAGATGTCCCTGATGTCGGGCCGAGGCATGGCATCCGGGGGTCAGGGCGGTGCAGGATGGAAGGGACGAAGCGCACGTGTGCGACCGAACCGCGCAACCGTGCGACCGAACCCTGCCTGGAGGACCGGATGATTGCCGAGACAGTCTGTTCCGCCGTCTCCGCGGCCGGCCTGGGCATCGCGGTGGTCACGGCGTACCGCAAGCGGTTTCTCGCGGCTGCCCGTATCGCCGCGTATTCGCTGGTTCCCGTCGGCCTGGTGATGACCGGGGTGGTCGGCTGGCTGGCCGACACCGCCTTCAGTCCCACCGCCTGGGCCGGCTTCGGCGTGCTCGGCGGCGCCTGGCTGCTCTTCACGGCCACACGCGCGGTGGAGCGCCGCAGGGGCGGCGGCCGTAAGGAGCGGGCGGAAATACAGGCGGCGCAGCGCCAGGCGGTGGCTCCGGCGGCCTCGGCGCCCTCCCTGGGGCAGGGACGCGGCAAGGCCTCCCGCCCGGCCGCCCAGCCCACGGCCAAGCCGCGCGGCGGCGGCGCCGGGGACGACTTCAGCGACATCGAGGCGATCCTGAAGAAGCACGGCATATGAAGAGGCGGGGCAGGGGCGTTTGAAGCGGCGCGGCGGCGGGCGTGGCGCTGGAGCGAGGGCGTGCCGGGCGCACCGGGCGTACCGACCGAGCCGGGTGTGCTGACTGAAACGACACAATCGGCCGGGAGGCGACGGAGGTCGCTCGGAAGCGATCATGACTCGCTGCGGACATTACGGAATTCGGCGAACTACCGCACATTCCGGGTGTGTTGATCGCGTCGAGGGTCTCGGCTGCGTCATCATCGCGACGAGATGCTGGACACAACACAGAGCGAGGCCGTGCCGCCGAAGGACGAGCCGCGCGGGTGCCTCTTCGCCCTTTCCCAGCCACCGCTGATGATCTTCCTTGCGGTGATCGGGTGTCTGCTGCTCATGGCTTCGTTGCACGATCTGCTGTTGCTGTGAGCTGTACACGCCAGTCCCCGGCGCCACCCGCCGGGGACTGCGTCAGCACCACCCCATGCTCTTCCCCTACCCCCCGTCCCCTCCCGCCCGGTCAGCCCGCCGACTCCTTCCGGCGCGCCCGGTAGGCCGCGACATGGAGCCGGTTTCCGCAGGTGCGGCTGTCGCAGTAGCGCCGGGACCGGTTGCGGGAGACGTCGACGAAGGCGTGTCGGCAGTCCGGGGCCTCGCAGCGCCGCAGCCGCTCCTGCTCGCCGGCGACCACGAAGAAGGCGAGGGCCATCCCGCAGTCGGCCGCGAGATGGTCGGCGATGGACGCGCCGGGGGCGAAGTAGTGCACATGCCAGTCGTAGCCGTCGTGGTCGGTGAGCCGGGGCGTGGTGCCGGCGGCGGCGACCAGCTCGTTGATGAGCGTGGCGGCGGTCCGGGCGTCCTGGGCCGCGAAGATCCCGGCGAACCGGCCGCGGATCCTGCGCACGGCGGCGAGATCGAACTCCGAGAGCGCACCGATATCGCTTATGTCGTGCTTTCGTACAAACTTTCCGAGCGCGTCGACATCGGGCAGTCCGTCCGCCGTGTCGTCGTCCGGCGCGGTGTTCACCAGATCGACCACGGCGTCGAGGGCGCACCGGGTGTCGTGGGTGATCAGCACGTTGCTCTCCCTGACCTGCCTGGGCGGTCGGCGGGCACCCGCCCGCCGATGCTGGCCGATGGTAGTGGCTCACAGCGACGGAGGGGGCCCGGGCCTTGGGGGAGGAGGGGAGCGGGCGCCGCTGAAAGGCGCCCGGACGCACCTCCGCCGCCCCGTGGAGGACCCGCGGGGCGGCGGAGGTGTGGCATATGAGGTTGTCCTGACCCGAGCCGTCTCCCCGAGTGGACGGCGCCGGGCGGCTCTGTGGGGGCCTCGTCCTAGCTCTCCGCCAGGATGTGGGACAGCTCCTGGTCAAGGTCGAAGTGGCGGTGTTCCGTGCCGGGTGGCACAGCGGCGTCCGTTCGCTTCAAGAAGGACTCCAGGGCTCGTGCGGGTGCTTCGAGCAGGGCCTCGCCCTCCGGGGAGCTGAGGGCGATGCAGACAACGCCCTGACCGTGGCTCCGGGACGGCCAGACTCGGACGTCACCGGTGCCGGTGGGCCGGTGGAGGCCCTCCGCGAGCAGGTCGCGGGCGAACACCCACTCGACGGTTTCCTCGGCTCCGGTGTGGAAGGTGGCGTGCACGGCGTAGGGATCGGCCGTGTCATACCGCAGTCCTGCGGGAACGGGCAGTGAGGACTCGCTCGACACAACGAGGCGCAGGTGCAGCTCGCAGCTGACCGTGGTGTTCATAAGCGCCAAGGCCTTTCGCTCAGTGTGCGCTCGGGGATTCGCACGTCGGCGAAATCGACATGCCACCTACGGTGTCGTTGTAAACCCCTCTGAGTGTTTTGCGTGTCTTTACGTAACTCTTCCGGCCGAGGTCTGGTTCGTCGCTTACGACCATTCCGGTGACCGGTTTCCGTCGGGTAGGGTTTGGTCGTATGAATACGGGGAGTGACAAGTCCGGCGAGGCCGCCGTGGCAGCAGATGAGGCCGGGGCCGGTGAGGCCGCGGGTGAGCGGGAGCTGGGGTCGCGAGCACCGGAATTCGTCAAAGCGCGCCGCATGCTGCACATGAGCTGGCAGGTCGGTGTGTTCGTGGTGGGCCTCGCCGTGGTGGGGGCCGGCATCGTCATGCTGCCGCTGCCCGGGCCGGGCTGGCTGGTGATCTTCGGCGGTATGGCGATCTGGGCGACCGAGTTCGTCTGGGCCCAGCTGGTGCTGCGCTGGACGAAGCACAAGGTCACGGTGGCGGCACAGCGCGCGCTCGACCCCAAGGTGCGGCGCCGCAACATCATCCTGACGACGGTCGGCCTGGTGATCATCGCGGTTCTTGTCGGAATCTACGTATGGAAGTTCGGGCTGGAAATGCCCTGGAAGATCAAGGATCAGTGAGCAGACAGGTGTCCGGCGCACCCGCTGACATGGGGTAATGTTCTCCCTGCGTCCGGGCGATTAGCTCAGTGGGAGAGCGCTTCGTTCACACCGAAGAGGTCACTGGTTCGAACCCAGTATCGCCCACCGGATCAACCACGGCCCGTGTCCACGAAAACGTGAACACGGGCCGTTGTCGTCGCCGGACCTCGCCGGCCCCCAGTCCGGCGCCGTCTGTGGGTGGGCCGTCAGCTGCCCGGCTTCGTCCGGTGCTGCTGCCCGTGCCCGGCGCCGGCCGTCGGCGGCCTGAACCTGCCCGACCTTGCCGGACCTCGACGTCCGCCCGCCCGGCGCCGGCCGTGGGTCGTCGGTCAGCTGCCCGACTTCGCTCGATGTCGCTGTCCGTGCCTGGCCTCGCCTGTCGGCGGCCCGATTCCGCTGGATCCTGCCCGGCCCCGCTCGGTACCGTCCGCCAGCTGCCCCACTTCGTCTGATGTGACTGTCCGTGCCTGGCGTCGCCTGTCGGCGGCCCGATCCCGCTGGATCCTGCCTGGCCCCGCTCGGTACCGTCCGTCAGCTGCCCGACTTCGTCCGATGTCGCTGTCCGTGCCTGGCGTCGTCCGTAGGCGGCCTGCGCCCGCCCAACCTCGCCTGCTCCTCCTGGCGCCGCTCGTGAGCTGCCCGTCGAAGCCCGATCCCGCCAGCCCCGCCCACGAGCTTCGCGCAGGCAACCTGCCTCGCTCGGCAACATCCGCGAGCCACCAGTGAACCGCGCCCGGCCCCGCCCGATCTCGTCTGTCCCCACCCGGCATCGTTCGTCAGCCGCCTGCCTCCGTCTGCCTCCGCCTGCCTCGACGGATCTCGTCTGTCTCCGCCCGGCTCCGCCCGCGAGTCGCCCGCCACCAACCTGCCCCACCCGGCACCATCCGCGAGCCGTCCACCGGCCCCTCACCCCTGCCCGCTCAACCCCTCCCACCGCACCTCATCGCAGCCACCACTCCGCCCCCTCGTTGCGAACCGCGTGCACCCCGCACATCTCGCCCACGCCCCAACAG
>NZ_KZ672955.1:13417-81943 GCF_002954775.1 Streptomyces geranii | reverse complement strand
GGGGGGGGGGGGGGGGGGGTTCGGCGGGGGGGGGGGGGGGGGGAAAATCGGCCTGGACGGCCTCGTCCTCAAACGCCGGACGGGCTGAGGGTGCCGGCCGGCGCTTGGCATTTCAGCCCGTCCGGCGTTTGAGGACGAGCGCGTTCAGCGCGACTAGCGGGGTTCTGGGGGCGCAGCCCCCAGAAGGATGGGAACGGGTAGGGGCGGCGGGGGCGAGAAAACTCCCCTACACCGGCGGAGCCCCGCCCTCCGCTTCCCGAGGTCCGAACAACCCCGTCAACCCCAGATGCACCACCAGCGCCGACACCGACCACGCCAGCAACGCCCCCTTCGCCCCCAACTTCAACGGCGCCGAGAACGTAACCCCCTTGCCCGCGGACTTCGCCGCGGCGATGACGTCCTGGGCGGGCCCCAGCCACACCCCGAGCCGCCACGCCAGCACCGACCCGAGCAACCCCCCGACCGTCAGCCCCACCACCAGCGGCACACCCCCACGCCGCCGAAAGAGAAACACCCCCAGCGCACTCACCGCGCCCAGCGCCAACGCCAGCAGAGTGAACGTTCCGTCCACCCCGATCGCCTGCTCGCCCTCGCTGTCCTTGACGTACACGACCCAACTGTTGTCGACGACGTCCCCGACCAGCGGCACGCTCGGCGCCAGCCACCACCACAGCAGTCCGAGCAGCGCCCCGCCGAGTGCCACCGCCACCGTCACGACGGCGGCCTCCCGCAGTTCGGTCTTCATGCCGGGGCCGTCCTGTCCGTACGCAGCCGCGAACCCGCCCCCCGCGGCCCCGGACGGCGCGGGCCAGTCCTGCCAGGACCGGCTGTCCGCAGCCGCCTGGAGCGAGGGCTGCTGCTGCAGAGGCTGCTGGGGCTGCGGGGCCCCTTCACGCGCGGCCTCTTCGCGTTCGCGCGAGGGCTCTTGGTGCGGCGGCGGAGGCGGAGTCAGTGGTGCGGTCACCCTGACATCGTGCCAGGCGCGTCTGTGCGGCGCGTCACCGGACGGCCGCCCGGCGGTACGCCCAGGTCGCCACGGCCAGCGAGACCACCCCGACGCCCGCGCACACGGCCAGGTCACCGAAGACGAAGGCCCAGTCGGGGTCGGGCCCGAAGGTACGGGCGAAGGCCTCCACGCCGTACGTCGAGGGCAGCAGATCGCGCGCGAACCGCACCACACCCGGCATCCGGTCGGCCGGCAGCACCCCCAGCAGCAGCGCCGCCGACATGCCCAGCTGCCCGAGCAGCGTGGCCAGTTCGGGCCTCGGCGCGAGCAGCCCGAAGGCGGCGCCGAGTCCGGCGAGCGCGGCCCCGGCGAGCGGGATGACCAGGGCGAGCACCCACAGGTGCGCCAGCGGCAGCCCGTACAGCAGGCAGCCGAACACCGCCGTCACGAGGGTTCCCGGGACGGTGAAGGACGCGTACGCCCCTGCCGCGCCCAGCACCACGGCGGCGGGCGGCACCGGCAGCGTGGCGTAGTGGTCGAGCCCGCCACTGGCCCGCAGCTGCCCGAAGTACTGAGCGAGCAGGTTCAAGGCGACAAAAGCAACAACCAATACCGAAGCCCCGGCCACCACGGCCCGGGCCTCCCCGCCCCCGTCCACGACCCCCCGCATCAGGATCATGATCCCGACGGACTGGAAGGTCGCCACGAACAGCAGCGGGATCCGCGCGACCCGGGCCCGGGACAGCTGGGCCCGGTACACCGCGACCAGCGCGGGCCACAGCCGGGCACGTGGTCCCAGCTCGGCCGACGCGCGGCGCGCGGGCGCCTTCTCCAGGGCCCGTGCGCTGCTCGGCAGCACCTCTGCGGGTACGACACTCACGTCGAGCTGCTCCTCTTCGTCCCGGTCACGACAGCCGCCCTTTCCCCCGCCGGCACCCGCACCCGTGCCCTTTCTGGCATCCGTACGCATACACGTACGGATCGGAAGCCCCCGGCACTCACACCGGCCGTCCCCGTCATGCCTTCACCAGCCCCGTCACGTTCCCCCCGAGCGCCAGATACACGTCCTCCAGACTCGGCGTGGCCAGCGTGAAGTCGTCCAGCGCGGTGAACGCCGCCCCGCCGGTGACGGTGGCGACGGCCGCGCGGGCCTCCTCGGGGGCCAGCCGGAGCGTCCACTTGCGTCCGGACTCGACGGCCCGGTCGCGCAGCGCGGCGACCTCGGGGACGTGCAGCGGCGCGGACTCCCGCCAGACCAGCTCGACCCGCACCTCGCCCGCCACCTGCTCCTTCAGCCCGGCGGGGGTGTCGCAGGCGATCACCCGTCCCCGGTCGAGGACGGCGACCCGGTCCAGGACCGTCTCGGCCTCGATCACGTTGTGGGTGACCAGCAGCACCGTCGTACCGCGCTCCGCGCGTCGCCGGTCGACCGCCGACCACACCGCGCGCCGGGCCACCGGGTCCATGCCGGTGGTCGGCTCGTCGAGGACGAGCAGCGGCCGTTCCCCGACCAGCGCGGTGGCGAAGCAGGCGAGGCGGCGCTGGCCGCCGGAGAGCTTGCGGATGGGCCGGGAGGCCAGCGCGGTGAGCCCCAACTCCTCCAGGACGGCGTCCCGCTCGGCGCGCGCCCGCCGTACCTCAAGGCCGCGCAGCCGTGCGGTGGTCTCGGCGGCGAGCGAGACGGTGAGTTCGTCGAGGGCGCTGGACTCCTGGCCGAGGTAGGCGAGGATGCGGGCGGCCCGCTCGGGGTGGCAGACGATGTCGTGGCCCAGAATCTCGACGCTGCCCCGGTCGGGACGCATCAGGCCGGTGAGCTGCCGGACGAGGGTCGACTTGCCGGCGCCGTTGGGCCCGAGCAGTCCGAAGATCTCACCGCGCCGGATGTCCAGATCGACGCCGTCGGTGGCCTTCACCTCGGGTGTTCCTGGCGAACCGCGCCGACCGCGCACCGCGGAGTAGGTCTTGCTGAGATCGCGCACCGCGCACACGACATCGTCACCGTGTCGGGCTGCGTGTGCCGTGCGCGTACTCACGCAAGCGAGAGTACGGGGTGCCCGACTCCGCCTGAAATCCAACCCCCGGTCACAGGGCCCGAGGGGCCTGTCGTTTGGATCACGCCTGGGCCACGGGGTGTGGCACGCACACCGGCACACGACAGCACCGCCGATCGAAGCCGACGTGATCCAAACGACAGGCCCCGGCTCACTCCGCGGCGGGCGCGTGCTCCGCGGCCGTACGGACGTCGATCTCGCGCCAGAACCCGGCCCTGATCGCGTACCGGTCGTGCTCGTCGATCTGGTCGTCCTTGTGGGCGAGCAGGCCGAAGCGGGCGGCGTAGCGCAGCAGCTCGCCGTCGATGCGGTGCGGGATGCGGGGGTACATGGTGGAGAGTTTCTGCAGGTTGGCGGGTTCGGGGAGGCGTTCCATCCAGCGGCGTGCGAACACCTGTCCGACCTCGTACGGATCTCCGCCGACCGTCGTGATGTCCTCCTCGCGGTCCGCCCAGCGCTGCTCGGCCGAGGTGAGCTGGGCCAGCGTCGGCATGGCGGCGACCTCGGGCGGCTCGGCGGCCACGCCGGGGCGGTCGACCCAGCCCTTGTCGGAGGACCAGCGCAGGGTCGCGCTCGCGGGCTGCTGGACGGGCTGGGCGCCGGGGGCCTTCAGCGCGGCCAGGTCCTTGGGGGTCGGTACGCCCTTGGCGGCGGGCACACGCTCCTGCGCGCCGTTCTGCGCGGCGGGCGCCTGCGCGTGCTCCTGCTGCTCGTCGGCGGCCCGCTCGGCGGCCTGCGCGTGCGTCGGCTCGGGCAGCGGCGCGGACAGGATCGCGGCGATCTCCGGCCGGGGCACGGGCTGCGGCGCGCAGACCCCGCCGAGATCCTTGGCCCGTACGGCCTTGGTGATCCACGCCCGGTCGAGGACGCGCCGCTCGTCGGCCTCCGCGACCAGGTCCTCCGACTGGTTGTAGTCGCCGTCGGCGGCCTGCACGGCCCACAGGTGTACGGCGACTCCGTGCTCCTTGGCGGCCATCATGCCCGGCAGCAGGTCGCCGTCGCCGGTGACGAGGACGATGTCGGAGCAGGCGCGGTTGCGGGCCAGCTCGGTCAGCTCGGCGTGCATGGCGGCGTCGACGCCCTTCTGGGCCCATCGTCCGTCGCTGCGGGTCAGGGCGCCGAGCCGGACGGTGACACGGGGCATCACGCGCAGCCGGCGGTGCTCGGGCTGCGGAACCCGGTCGGGGGCGCCGTCGAACCAGTAGATGCGCAGCAGGGGGCGTTCGGTGTCCGACTCGGCGCGTTCGCGGAGGCCCTGGATGAGGGCGGTGTGATCGACGGTGATGCGGGACCGCGAGGGCTCTCCGGCGAGGAGACTCGCCGCGGCCCCGAGCAGATACCCGGCATCCACCAGGACGATGCAGCGGTCCACGCGTTCCACCCTCTTTCCGGGAGGTTTGCTTCGGGCTTCCTTCGAGTCTGCCCGACCGCGCGGAGGTTAACGGCCCGAACTCGATCTTCGGCGTGGCGTTTCGGCCGCCGATCGGCCGCCGACGGAGCGTTCCACCGCACGACAAGACCTTATTACGCAGGGTAATTCTCCGACATGCACGCTTTGTCGGGGCGTGTGAGTCTGAAGGCGGCTCTGGTCCCTAGATCCCCCTCAGGAGGCAGATCACCATGGCCAAGAACAAGAAGCAGAGTCGCCAGCAGCAGGGTTCCCAGGCCGAGCGCGGTGCCGAGCAGGCGAAGTCCTCCTCGATGGAGTCGCAGGCCGAGCAGCGCGCCACCCAGGTGACTCCCGGTGACATGGCGCGCAAGGGCCGGCAGAAGCGCTTCGGCCACAACTGAACCATTGTTGAAGCTCAAGCACCGCGAGGGGCGCACCCGTTGAGGGTGCGCCCCTCGCGCACGTCAGTTGATCAACCGGCCAGGCAGGACGGGCCGAGCAGCACCTTCAGGTCGCCGAAGAGCGCCGGGTCGGGCTTCACGCGGTGCCGGTCGAGCCGCAGCACTGTCGTCTTGCTCGGTCCCTGGAGTCTGATGCGGACCTCGCTCTCGCCCTTGTGGTGGCTGAGGATCTCGCCGAGCCTGCTGATCATCGGCGGGGTGATCTTCAGGGCGGGGATGGTGAGGATCACGGGGGCGTTGGTGCCCGCGTTGGACAGGTCGGGGACCTGGAGTTCCATCGCGACCAGCCGGGGCACGTCCTCGCGCTTGTCGAGGCGGCCCTTGACGAACACGACGGCGTCCTCGACGAGTTGGGTCGACACCAGCTGGTAGGTGGCCGGGAAGAACATGCACTCGATGGAACCGGCGAGGTCCTCGACGGTGGCGATGGCCCAGGCGTTGCCCTGCTTGGTCATCTTGCGCTGGAGGCCGGAGATGATGCCGCCGATGGTGACGACCGCGCCGTCCGCGTGCTCACCTCCGGTGAGCTGGGAGATACCCGCGTCGGCCTTGTCGGAGAGGACGTGCTCAAGCCCGAAGAGGGGGTGGTCGGAGACGTACAGACCGAGCATCTCCCGCTCCTGGGCGAGCAGATAGCCCTTCTCCCACTCGTCGGTGGTGAACTCCACGTCGAGCCCGAAGCCGGGCTCGCTGCTCTCCTCGCCGCCCCCGAAGAGGTCGAACTGGCCCTCGGCCTCCTTCCGCTTCACCGCGACCACGTTGTCGATCATCGTGTCGAAGTGCGCGGTGAGGCCCTTGCGGGTGTGCCCCATGGTGTCGAAGGCGCCGGCCTTGATCAGCGATTCCGTGGTCCGCTTGTTGCACGCGACCGCCTCGACCTTGTCGAGGTAGTCGGGGAAGGAGCCGTACTTCCCCTTGGCGTTACGGCTCCTGATGATCGACTCGACCACGTTCGTACCGACGTTGCGCACCGCTTCGAGGCCGAAGAGGATCACGTCGTCGCCCTGCGCGGCGAAGTTGTGCACCGACTCGTTGACGTTGGGCGGGAGCACCTTGATCTTCATGCGCCGGCACTCGTTGAGATAGATCGCGGACTTGTCCTTGTCGTCCTTGACCGAGGTGAGCAGTCCGGCCATGTATTCGGCCGGGAAGTTGGCCTTGAGGTAGGCGGTCCAGTAGGAGACCAGTCCGTACGCGGCCGAGTGGGCCTTGTTGAAGGCGTAGCCCGCGAAGGGGACCAGGACGTCCCACAGGCCCTGGATCGCCTCGTCGCTGTAGCCGTTCTTCTTGGCGCCGGCCTGGAAGATGGTGAAGTTCTTGGCCAGTTCGTCGGGCTTCTTCTTGCCCATCACGCGGCGCAGGATGTCGGCCTCGCCGAGGGAGTAACCGGCGATGATCTGGGCGGCCTTCTGCACCTGCTCCTGATAGACGATCAGCCCGTAGGTGACCGCGAGGACCTCCTCCAGAGGCGCCTCCAGCTCCTTGTGGATCGGGGTGATCTCCTGGAGCTTGTTCTTGCGCAGGGCGTAGTTGGTGTGCGAGTCCATGCCCATCGGGCCGGGACGGTAGAGCGCGGAGACGGCGGAGATGTCCTCGAAGTTGTCGGGCTTCATCAGGCGCAGCAGGGAGCGCATGGGTCCGCCGTCGAACTGGAAGACGCCCAGGGTGTCGCCGCGCTGGAGCAGTTCGAAGGTGGCCGGGTCGTCGAGCGGGAGGGCGAGGAGGTCGAGGTCGATCCCCTTGTTGGCCTTCACCATCTTGACGGCGTCGTCCATGATCGTGAGGTTGCGCAGGCCCAGGAAGTCCATCTTGAGCAGGCCGAGCGACTCGCACTGCGGGTAGTCCCACTGTGTGATGGTCACACCGTCGGTGTGCCGCACCCAGATCGGCGCGTGGTCGACGATGGGCTCGCTGGACATGATGACGCCGGCCGCGTGCACGCCCATCTGCCGGACCAGGCCCTCGACGCCCTTGGCGGTGTCGATGACCTTCTTCACGTCGGGCTCGTTCTCGTACATCGACCGGATCTCGCCGGCCTCGCTGTAGCGCGGGTGCGAGGGGTCGGTGATGCCGTTGAGGTCGATGCCCTTGCCGAGGACGTCCGCGGGCATGGCCTTGGTGAGGCGGTCGCCCATCGCGTACGGATAACCCAGCACGCGCGCGGAGTCCTTGATGGCGTTCTTCGCCTTGATCTTGCCGTAGGTGCCGATCATGGCGACCTTGTCGGCGCCGTACTTCTCCGTCACGTACCTGATGACCTCGACGCGCCGACGTTCGTCGAAGTCGATGTCGACGTCGGGCATGGAAACACGCTCGGGGTTGAGGAACCGCTCGAAGATCAGGCCGTGCGGGATCGGGTCGAGGTCGGTGATCCCCATGGCGTACGCGACGATCGAACCGGCGGCGGAGCCACGGCCGGGGCCGACCGCGATGCCCTGCTTCTTGGCCCACATGATGAAGTCGGCGACGACGAGGAAGTACCCCGGGAACCCCATCTGGATGATGACGTCCATCTCGTACTCGGCCTGCTTCTGGCGGTCGTCGGGGACGTTGCCGTTGAAACGGCGGTTCATCCCGAGCCGGACCTCCTCCTGGAACCAGGTGACCTCGGTGAAGCCGTCCGGGATGTCGAACTTCGGCATGAGGTTCTTGGCCTCGAACATGCCGGAGGTGTCGATCTGTTCGGCGACCAGGAGGGTGTTGGCGCAGCCCTCCTGCCAGGCGTCCGAGGAGTCGATGGCGTACATCTCGTCGGTGGACTTCAGGTAGTAGCCGGTGCCGTCGAACTTGAAGCGGTCCGGGTCGGAGATGTTCTTGCCGGTCTGGATGCACAGCAGGGCGTCGTGCGCGGTCGACTCGTGCGCGTACGTGTAGTGCGAGTCGTTCGTCACCAGGGGCGGGATGCCGAGTTTCTTGCCGATCTCCAGGAGGCCGTCACGGACCCGGCTCTCGATCTCGATGCCGTGGTCCATAAGTTCCAGGAAGTAGCGGTCCTTGCCGAAGATGTCCTGGTACTCGGCGGCGGCCTTGAGCGCCTCCTCCTTCTGGCCGAGGCGCAGTCGGGTCTGGAGCTCTCCCGAGGGGCAGCCGGTGGAGGCGATGAGCCCCTCGGACCACTGGGAGATGGTCTCCTTGTCCATGCGGGGCCACTTCTGCAGCCAGCCCTCCGCGTACGCGTCCGAGGACAGCCGGAAGAGGTTGTGCAGGCCCGTCGCGTTGGCCGCCCAGATCGTCTTGTGGGTGTAACCGCCGGAACCGGACACGTCGTCGCGCTTCTGGTGCGGCTGGCCCCACTGGATCTTCCGCTTGTTGCGCCGCGACTCGGGCGCCACATACGCCTCGATGCCGATGATCGGCGTGACCCCCGCCTTCTTGGCGGTGTGGAAGAAGTCGTACGCCCCGTGGAGGTTGCCGTGGTCGGACATGGCGATGTGGGTCATGCCCATCTCGTTGCACGCCTCGAACATGTCCTTGAGCCGCGCGGCACCGTCCAGCAGCGAGTACTGGGTGTGGACGTGCAGGTGCGTGAACGGCGGCTTTGACACGGCGTGGCCTCCATGGAAAACGCTCGGCGACAGGCTGCGGGCAGTCTGGGGGGACAGCGACGAAGTCTAAGCCTCGGCACTGACAGCGGGAGGCCTCTCCCCCGTACCTTCGTGGGTGGGTCGCGGGCACTCCGGCGTACCTTCGAACGTTGGAGGGGGCACGGAGTCGTCCGTCCCGCCGGGCGGCCAGCCCGGCCCCATTCGTCATGCACCACCTGCACCAGGAGGCACCAAGCGATGTCGGTCCCGCAGCTCAGCGCCGAGCACCGCGGCGAGGAGATCCTCGCCGTCTTCGACACCGCCTTCGGCGAGCTCCTGGCCGCCGACCCGGCCGCGTTCCGGGTGAAGTTCCGCAAGATGGCGGCTTCGGCGTTCGCGTTCTACCGGGGCACGGCTGCGCTCTTCTACCACGACCTGGACGAAGAGAAGCGGGGCGGTCCTTACCTGGACGACCGCACCGCGCGCGTGTGGATCCACGGCGACCTGCACGCGGAGAACTTCGGCACGTACATGGACTCCCAGGGCCGGCTGATCTTCAACGTCAACGACTTCGACGAGGCGTACGTCGGCCCCTTCACCTGGGACCTCAAGCGCCTCGCCGCCTCCCTGGCCCTCATCGGGTACGCGAAGGCCCTCTCCGACGAGCAGATCAGCCACCTCGTGCGGACCTACGCGGGCGCGTACCGCGAGCGGATCCACGCCCTGGCGACCGGAGCGAAGAGCGACGAGGTGCCGCCGTTCACGCTGGACACCGCCGAGGGACCGCTGCTGGACGCGCTGCGCGACGCGCGCTCGCTGACCCGGTTCGGGCTGCTCGACTCGATGACGGAGATCCGTGACTTCGAGCGCCGCTTCGCGCCGGGCGGCGGCTCCATCGAGCTGGACGCGGCCACGCGTTACAAGGTGCTGGCGGCCTTCGACGGCTACCTGGAGACGCTCCCGGAGTCGTCCCTGACCCGCCCGGACTCGTACCGGGTCAAGGACGTCGTCGGCAGGCGCGGCATCGGTATCGGCTCGGCCGGGCTGCCCTCGTACAACATCCTGCTGGAGGGCGCGACGGACGCCCTGGAGAACGATGTGGTGATCTACATCAAGCAGGCCCAGACCCCGGCCGTCTCCCGGCACATCACCGACCAGGCGATCCGTGGCTACTTCCAGCACGAGGGCCACCGCACGGTGATCTCGCAGCGCGCCCTCCAGGACCACGCCGACCCGTGGCTGGGCTGGACCGAGCTGGACGGCCGGGGACAGCTGGTCGCCGAGGTGTCGCCGTACGCCGTGGACCTGGACTGGGGTGACATCGACGACACCGAGGAGATCGCGGCCGTGGTCGCCGACCTGGGCCGGGCGACGGCCACGATGCACGCGGCGGCGGACGACCAGTCCGGCGAGTCCCTGGTGCCGTTCTCCACGGAGCGGGCCATCGACGCGGCCATCGCGGCCGACGAGGCGGGCTTCGCGGACGTCCTGGTGGACTTCGCCCACGAGTACGGCGCACGCGCGCGTACCGACCACCAGATCTTCGTGGACCTGTTCCGCAACGGCCGGATCCCGGGCCTCTAGCCCGGCCCCCGGAGGCCCCTTCCTGCCCCCTGTGGAGCGTGCACGACCTCACAGGGACCTTTTAGGGGCCTCTTACGGGAGTCCGTGTCAGACTGCCCCCGCCATGGCCATATCCGGGACCCACCTCAGAGCCGTACGCGCGGCACTGTTCACGGCACTCGTCGTGACGCTCAGCAGCGCGTCGCACGTGCTGCTGTCCCGGGTCCCGCTGCCGATGGGGACGGTGGCCGTGATCGCCGCCGCCGTCTTCGTCGTCGCGTACCTGCTGGCCGGCCGGGAGCGCGGCTTCGGCCGGATCGCCGCCCTGCTGATCCCGCTGGAGCTGGCCGCCGACACGGTCTTCACCACCGGCCAGACGGTGTGTTACGGCCGGGCGGGCGGCCCGGTCGCCGGCCCGCTGCGCTCGGTCGGCTTCGACGTGCTGTGCGCCGGCGACAACGTCGGCACCCCGCTGGCCCGGGTGGCCGACACCGACCGGGTCTCGGCGCTGCTCGCCCACGCGAGCCCGTCGACGGCCTGGCTGCTGCTGGCCGCGCACGTCGGCGTCGGCCTGCTGGCCGCGGCCTGGCTGCGCCGGGGCGAGCGGGCCCTGGCCCAGCTCCTCGACGCGCTCGCCGCCTCCACCTTCCGCCCCCTGCTGCTGGCCGTCGCCGCGGTGGCCGTCCGGACCGTCCCGGCGGTCCGCAGGCTGCCGCGACCGGCCCAGCGCGTGGCCGCCCCCCGCACGCGTCTGCTCGTGCACTCCCTGGGACTCCGAGGACCGCCGAGGCCGTTCGCCTCCGCCTGAAGTCCTCGCACGAGTCCTCATATTCGTATCCGCGTACGACGCCCACCTGTCGCGCGTACGCGTTCCCCAGGGAGAACACCAGCATGAGCAAGCGGAACAGTCAGGCCTCCAAGAACGCGGCACGTGAGCGGCTGCGCGAGGAGCGCGAGCGCCAGGCCAAGCGCGCCAAGGTCAGGCGGCAGCTCGTCGTGGCCGGCGCCGTCGTCGGCGTCCTCGCGATAGCCGGCGGCATCGGCTACGCGGTCGTCCAGGGCAACAAGCCGGGCTACTGGGACGAGGCGAAGGACGCGAAGGTCGTCGCCCCGGCCAACACCACGGGCACGAACGGCACGACGGTGATCCTGGGCAAGAGCACCGCGAAGAAGACCCTCAAGCTGTACGAGGACCCGCGCTGCCCGATCTGCGCCCAGTTCGAGGAGACGGTCGGCCCGACCCTCAAGGCGGACTTCGACGCGGGCAAGTTCAAGATCCAGTACATCGGCGGCACCTTCCTCGACGGCGACACCGACAGCGACGGCAAGATCGAGATCGGTTCGCGCGGCGAGGGCTCCAAGAACGCGATGAGCGCCATGGGCGCCGCGCTGAACGTGAGCCCGGAGGCGTTCCTGGAGTACAAGACCGCGCTCTACTCGACGAAGTACCACCCCGACGAGAGCGACGACAAGTTCAAGAGCGACGACTACCTGATCAAGGTGGCGGACACGATCCCCGCGCTGAAGAACAACAAGGCGTTCCAGGCCGCCGTGAAGGACGGCAAGTACGACGCCTGGGCGCTGGCGATGTCCCAGACGTTCAACACCAACAAGGACGGCGTGAACGGCACGCCGAGCCTGGTGATGGACGGCAAGAAGCTCACGGCCCCGAACAGCGAGAACGCGCCCATGACGGTCGCCGACTTCACCACGGCGATCACGGCGGCGCTGAAGGCCTGAGCAGCGGGTTCCGGGGCGGGCGGAGCGGCTGCCGTACGGTCCGCCGCCCGGCCCCGGTGGACGATCAGCCGAAGAGCGGGCGAACTTTTGCCGTTTCGCCCGCTCCACTGCCCTACTGATCAGTAATCTCAGCGCCCGTGACGAGCCGAAGAAGTTCCTCCGAGTCCACGGGCGCCCGGGTCAACTCCCTCGCCCCACGCCGTCGTACGGTCGTCAAGGCCGCCGCGGCCACCGCCGTACTGGTCGGCCCACTGGCCGCCGCGCAGCCCGCCGGCGCCGCCGCCGAGGCCCCCGCCTTCCTGCACGGCGTCGCCTCCGGCGATCCGCTGCCGGACGGCGTCCTGCTGTGGACGCGGGTGACGCCCACCGCCGAGGCGACCCCCGGTTCCGGGCTCGGTCCCGACACGGAGGTGAGCTGGAGCGTCGCCCTCGACAAGGCGTTCACGAACATCGTGTCCAAGGGCTCGACCACCGCCACGGCCGGCACCGACCACACCGTCAAGGCGGACATCCGGGGCCTCGCGCCCGCCACCGACTACTGGTTCCGCTTCTCGGCGGGCGGCACGGACTCCCCCGCCGCCCGCACCCGCACGGCGCCCGCGGCGGACGCGGCCGTGGCGGGCCTCCGCTTCGGCGTGGTCTCCTGCGCCAACTGGGAGGCCGGCTACTTCTCCTCGTACCGCCATCTCGCGGCGCGCGGCGACCTGGACGCCTGGCTGCACCTGGGCGACTACATCTACGAGTACGGCACCGGCGAGTACGGCACCCGCGACACCGTCGTACGCCCGCACGCCCCCACGCACGAGATCATCACCCTCGCCGACTACCGCGAACGGCACGGCCGTTACAAGACCGACGCCGACCTCCAGGCCCTGCACGCGGCGGCCCCGGTCGTCGCGATCTGGGACGACCACGAGTTCGCCAACGACGCCTGGTCGGGCGGCGCCGAGAACCACACCGAGGGCACGGAGGGCACCTGGACGGCCCGGCAGGCCGTCGCGAAGCAGGCGTACTTCGAGTGGATGCCGGTCCGCCCGGCGATCACCGGCACGACCTACCGCCGCCTCCGCTTCGGCAAGCTCGCCGACCTCTCCCTCCTCGACCTGCGCTCCTTCCGCTCCCAGCAGGTGGCCGTGGGCAACGGCTCGGTCGACGACCCGGAGCGTACGATCACCGGCCGGGCCCAGCTGGACTGGCTGAAGGCGGGACTGAAGGCGAGCGACACCACCTGGCGGCTGGTCGGGAACTCGGTGATGATCTCGCCGTTCGCCATCGGCTCCCTCACCGCCGACCTCCTGAAACCGCTCGCCGAGCTGCTCGGCCTGCCCAAGGAGGGCCTCGCCCTCAACACCGACCAGTGGGACGGCTACACGGACGACCGCCGTGAACTCCTCGCCCACCTGCGCTCGAACGCGATCCGCAACACCGTCTTCCTGACCGGCGACATCCACATGGCCTGGGCCAACGACGTGCCCGTGGACGCCGGCACCTATCCGCTGTCCGCCTCCGCCGCCACGGAGTTCGTGGTCACGTCGGTCACCTCCGACAACCTCGACGACCTCCTCAAGGTCCCCGAGGGCACCGTGACCGCGCTCGCCGCGCCGATCATCCGCGCGGCCAACCGGCACGTCCAGTGGGTCGACACCGACCGCCACGGCTACGGCGTACTGGACATCACGGCCGACCGGGCGCAGATGGACTACTACGTGCTGTCCGACCGCACGAAGGCGAACGCGACCTCGACCTGGTGGCGCTCATACCGCACCCCCAGCGGCACGCAGAAGGTGCAACGGACGTACGACCCGGTCTAGCCGCCCCACGGGCCCTTACCGGCCCCTACAGGCTGTCGAGGAAGCCGAGGGCCACCCGCCAGGTGGCCTCGGCCGCCTCCTCGTCGTAGTCCGGCAGGCCGGGGTCGGTGTAGAGGTGACCGGCCCCGCGGTACCGGTAGATCTCCACGTCGGCGCCCGCCTTGCCCATCTGGAGATACCAGGAACTCAGCCAGTCGTCGGGCTCGAAGGCGTCCGGCTCGGCCACGTGCAGCTGGACCGGCAGTTCGTCCACCGACGCGGTCTCGGCGATGTCCGACGTGCCGTGCAGCAGCAACAGCCCGCGTGCCTTCTCGTCGCCGAGCGCGAGCGTCTGCGCGGTCGCGGCGCCGAGGGAGAACCCGGCGTACACCAGTCCCCGCCCCGAGTAGGGCGCGGCGGCCAGGATGGCCCGCTTGAGCAGCTCGTCCTTGCCTATGGCGTCCTTGTGGTTGCGGCCCTCCTCGACGCTCTCGAAGGTGTGCCCGTCGAACAGGTCGGGGGTCCACACCTCGTGTCCGGCCGCGCGCAGCCGGTCCGCGGCGGCGTGCACGGCGGGGCGGAGACCGTAGGTCGAGTGGAAGAGCATGACGTTCATGGGGACATCGTGCCAGCCACCACTGACAACGCCCCAAGTCGCCCGGGAACGACCGGGCCGCACGGCGGCCGACGAAGTCACATGTTCATGACCCCCCATCTCCGGTTACGTTCTCCGGCATGGAGAACGTACTGCGCCCGCTGATCGTCGTCGGTGGCTCGGTCGTGCTCACGCTGCTCATCGGCTGGGCCACGGACCGCTTGCTGCGGAAGGCGGACGAACGGCAGACCGAGACGCCCCTGTGGGGCCTACTGCGCCAGGGCCGTGTGCCCTATCAACTCGTCCTGTGCGCGGCGCTGCTCAGAGGCTCCTACGACCAGGCCGATCTGCTGCGGGAGCAGCGGGTCGCCGTCGGCCGGATCCTGACGCTGGTGCTGATCGGCGCGACGGCCTGGCTGATCGTGCGTATCGCGGTGGCGATCGTGGACACCTCGTACTCGCGCTACGCCCGCGCCCACCGCGACCCGGCCCGGGTCCGCCGGGTCCGTACGCAGGTGTCGCTGATCCAGCGGGTGGTCGCGGCGGTCGTGGGTGTCGTGGCGGTGGCAGCGATGCTGCTGACCTTTCCGGCGATGCGCGCGGCCGGTGCCTCGCTGCTGGCCTCGGCCGGGGTGCTGGGCATCGTCGCCGGTGTGGCGGCCCAGTCGACGCTGGCCAACATGTTCGCGGGGTTCCAGATCGCCTTCGGCGACATGGTGCGCATGGGCGACACGGTTGTGGTGGACGGCGAGTGGGGCACGGTCGACGAGATCACGCTGACGTTCCTGTCGGTGCGCACCTGGGACGAGCGCCGGATCACGATGCCGGTGTCCTACTTCACGTCGAAGCCCTTCGAGAACTGGTCGCGGGGCGGCGCCCAGATGACCGGCATCGTCTACTGGCACCTCGACCACACCGCGCCCCTGGAGGCGATGCGCGAGAAGCTCCGTGACCTGCTGCGCGACTGCCCGGCCTGGGACGGCCGCGCCTGCGACCTGTGTGTCACGGACGCCACCCCGAGCACCATCGAGGTACGCGCGCTGGTGACGGCGAAGGACGCGGACGACGTCTGGAAGGTCCGGGTCCAGATCCGCGAGGGCATGATCCGCTGGCTGACCGAACACCACCCGTACGCCCTCCCCCGGGTGAACACGGCGGACGCGGCCCTACCCCCGGGCACGGAGGAACCACCCACCCGGCAGCCCCGAAGGGCCCACGAGCCGCCGAGGACGGCAGGCAGAACGTAAAAAACGCACGACCGAACAGCCGCCAACGAGCGGAACCCCCCACAGGAGACCCTGACGAATCACCAGGAGACTGGAAACGGGCGGTGCGCGGGCGGGAGAAAAAACCTAAAGAGAGCGCCGCATCGCAAGATGCGCGATACCGGCCTCGTAGAACTCGCCCCCGTACCCCACATACCCGAGCCGCTCGTAGAACCCCAGCGCCGAGGTCTGCGCATGCAGATCGACGGCGGCAAGCCCCAACTCCCGGGCCGCCTCCTCGATGCCCCGCACGAGCGCGACCCCGACACCGAGCCCTCGCGCTTCCTTCCGCACGGCGAGCCGCCCCAGCGACCCGACGGTCAGGTCACCCCCGGTCCGCCCGACCGCGGCCTCCCCGGAAAGCAACCGCCCCGTACCGAGCGCCACCCCGTCCTCCCGGACGGCCAGCACATGCAGCGCACCGGCGTCGTACTCGTCGTACTCCAGGTCCTCCGGCACCCGCTGCTCCACGACGAAGACCTCCTTGCGCACCGCGAAGCATGCCTCGCGGTCGGCGGGGTCCTCGGCGACACGCACGGCGTACGGCGTCGGCGGGCTCATGCGTAGGTCTCCTCGCGCACCTTCGCCAGGGCGTCGGCGAGGTCGTCCGGGTAGACGCTCGCGAACTCGGCCCAGGTGCCGTCGCCCGGGTGCTCGAAGCCGAGCCGCACGGCGTGCAGCCACTGGCGGGTCAGGCCGAGCCGCTTGGCGAGCGTCGGGTCGGCCCCGTACGTCAGGTCGCCGACGCAGGGGTGCCGGTGGGCGGCCATGTGGACGCGGATCTGGTGGGTGCGGCCGGTCTCCAGCTTCACGTCGAGCAGGGAGGCCGAGCGGAACGCCTCGATGAGGTCGTAGTGCGTGACGGACGGCTTGCCCTCGGCGGTGACCGCCCACTTGTAGTCGTGGTTGGGGTGCCGGCCGATGGGCGCGTCGATCGTGCCGCTCATCGGGTCGGGGTGGCCCTGGACGAGCGTGTGGTAGCGCTTGTCGACCGTGCGCTCCTTGAACTGGCGCTTCAGTGACGTGTACGCGCGCTCCGACTTGGCGACCACCATCAGCCCCGAGGTGCCGACGTCGAGCCGGTGCACGATGCCCTGGCGCTCGGCGGCACCGGAGGTGGAGATGCGGTAGCCGGCGGCGGCGAGCCCGCCGATGACGGTCGTGCCGGTCCAGCCGGGCGACGGGTGCGCGGCCACGCCGACGGGCTTGACGATCACGACGATGTCGTCGTCGTCGTGCACGATCTCCATGCCCTCGACCGGCTCGGCGACGATCTGCACGGGCGCGGGTGCCTGCGGCATCTCCACTTCGAGCCAGGCACCGCCGTGCACCCGCTCGGACTTCCCGACCACCGATCCGTCGACCATGACCTTCCCCGCGGCGGCCAGCTCGGCCGCCTTGGTACGGGAGAAGCCGAACATACGGGAGATGGCGGCGTCGACACGCTCGCCCTCCAGGCCGTCGGGCACGGGCAGGTTACGGATCTCGGGAACGGTGCTCACCCGTCGAGTATGCCGGACGGGCCCGGCACCCCCGACCGGGCCTGTGGACAAACCCTCACCCGGTAAGACAGTCCTACGACCTTCAGCCCTTGCGGCCCTTCGGTCCTTCTCAGCCCTTCGGCCCTCTCAGTCCTTGTGGACGGTGCCGTCCGGGTCGAGCCCCTTGAAGGACAGCAGGACGATCAGGATGCCGCCGCAGACGATCGCCGAGTCGGCCAGGTTGAAGACCGCGAAGTGCTTGGGCGCGATGAAGTCGACGACCGCGCCCTCGAAGACGCCCGGCGAGCGGAAGATCCGGTCGGTCAGATTGCCCAGGGCGCCGCCGAGCAGCAGCCCGAGGGCGATCGCCCAGGGCAGGCTGTAGAGCTTGCGGGCGAGGCGGGCGATCACGACGATCACGGAGGCGGCGATGACCGTGAAGATCACGGTGAAGGCCTCGCCCATGCCGAAGGCGGCGCCCGCGTTGCGGATCGCCTCGAACTTCAGCCAGTCCCCGATGATCTCGATCGGCGCGTGGTGCTCCAGCTTGGCGACCACGATCATCTTGCTGACGAGGTCCAGCGCGTACGCCAGCGCGGCGACCGTGAACAGCACGAAGATCCGGCGCTTGCCCCGGGGCCGCTCGTCCGGGGTCTCCGGCCCGTCCCCCGCCGCGTCTGGGATGTCCGGCGTACCGATGATGCGCTCCGCCTCTGCCACGTGAGTCCCTCAACCTAGGTTCCTGACTGAGGACGAGAGTACGACACGCCTCCTGGCACACAGGAGCGCAGGAGGCACACGGCGGCGGATCCGCACCGACTGCGTACCGACCGGCGGGGGCTAGTGGGGGCTAGTAGCGCCGCTCCTGCTTCTGCTTGCACTCGACGCACAGCGTCGCGCGCGGAAAGGCCTGCATACGCGCCTTGCCGATCGCGTTGCCGCAGTTCTCGCACAGGCCGTAGGTGCCCGAGTCCAGCCGCTCCAGGGCCCGCTCGTCCTGGACGAGCATCTCGCGCGCGTTGGCGGCCAGCGCCATCTCGCCCTCGCGCGTGATGTTCTTGGTGCCGGTGTCCGCCTGGTCGTCGCCCGCGCCGTCGCCCGAGTCCCGCATGAGACCCACGAGCGACCGCTCGGATGTCGTTAGCTCGGCACGCAGCCGCAGCACCTCGGTCTGCAGCTCGGTGCGTGCCTCCGCGACCTCCTCGGAGGTCCATGGATCCTCACCGGGGCGTACGGCGAGTTCACCGGGCTCCACCGCCGCGACGATCCGCGCCTTGGGTACCGCGCTGGGCTTCTTCGGCGCCGTGGCCGTGCCCGGAGTCTTCTTCGCAACCACCGTCGTGGCTCCCGTCGTCTTCGCGGCCCGCGCCGCGCCCGCCTTCTTGGCCGTGCTCTTCCTGGCCGTGCGTGTGCCCGCGGCGCTCTCGGAGGCGGCGGCCTTCTTCCCCACGGCTTTCTTCCCGGCGGCCTTCCCGGCCACGCCTTTTCCGGCCACCGCCGTCTTCCCGACCGCCGTTTCGGAAGCCTCGGAAGCCACCGCCTCCTTGGCCGCCGCCTTCCTCACGGCACTCTTCCTCGGCGCGCTCTCCTGCGGAGCGGTCCCCTCGGGGACCGTCTCCTTCGCACCGGCCCGCTTCGCCCCCGACACACCTCCGCGGACGCTCTTCTTGGCGTCCGCCCCCTTGCCAGCGCCGGAGGCCCCCGCAGCCGCGGATCCAGTGGACCTGCCGGACGCCGACTGCTGTACGGCGGTCTTTTTCGCCACCATGGCCGCGGCCCCTTCACATATCGTGATCTTGCTCGCGAATCGTGCTGGGACGATAAATCGACTTGAGTCCCGCGGCAACGGGGCACGCCGCCCGATCCGCCCGCCCCGCCGGTCCCGCGGGGCAAGCCTTCAAGCGTTGTGCCCAGCTCCCCGCCCGGTAATCCGCCGAGCCGGGCGTCCCGGAATGCGGACACCCGACCCTCGCCATTCGGGTGGCTCGGAAACCCGGTCGGCCGCTGTCCGTGGGTCGCCGTACACTGGGCGCAGCGAGAAGCGTGGATGGGGACGAGTAGCGGCGTACGCAGCCCAGAGCGACCCGGGGACGGTGGAAGCCCGGGGGCGAGCGCGACGCGAAGATCACCCCGGAGCCGCCGGAAGAAAGCCGCAGCGAGGCGTGCAGGACAGCCAAGGCGAGTAGACCCGGTATCGCGACCCCAATGAGGGGGCTCATCGGTGCCCAGACAGGCGCCGGAGGGCCAAGGAGGGTGGTACCGCGGGAGTACGCCGTACACGGCGTCCGGAGAATTCCGGCTCTCGTCCCTCCGACGGAAGGCAGAAAGTCCGCCGGAGGAAGCTCGCTGATGACAACGCCGACGTACCGCCAGGTGCCCGCCCAGGTCGACCTGCCCGCCCTTGAGCACGCCGTGCTCGACCTCTGGCGCGAGCAGAAGATCTTCGCCAAGAGCCTTGAGCAGTCCGAGGGCCGCCCCGAATGGGTGTTCTACGAGGGCCCGCCCACCGCGAACGGCATGCCGGGCGCCCACCACATCGAGGCCCGCGTCTTCAAGGACGTGTTCCCGCGCTTCCGCACCATGCGCGGCTACCACGTGGCCCGCAAGGCCGGCTGGGACTGCCACGGCCTCCCCGTGGAGCTGGCGGTCGAGAAGGAGCTGGGCTTCTCCGGCAAGCAGGACATCGAGGCGTACGGCATCGCCGAGTTCAACGCCAAGTGCCGCGAGTCGGTGACCCGGCACACGGACGCCTTCGAGGCGCTGACGACCCGCATGGGGTACTGGACGGACCTCCAGGACCCCTACCGCACGATGGACCCCGGGTACATCGAGTCGGTCTGGTGGTCGCTGAAGGAGATCTTCAACAAGGGCCTGCTGACCCAGGACCACCGCGTCGCCCCCTGGTGCCCCCGCTGCGGCACGGGCCTGTCGGACCACGAGCTGGCACAGGGCTACGAGACGGTCGTCGACCCCTCCGTGTACGTCCGTTTCCCGCTCACCTCCGGTCCGCTGGCCGGCGAGGCCGCCCTCGTCGTCTGGACGACGACGCCCTGGACGCTGGTCTCCAACACGGCGGTCGCCGCGCACCCGGACGTCACCTACGTGGTGGCGACCGACCGCACCGAGAAGCTGGTCGTCGCCGAGCCACTGCTCACCAAGGCGCTCGGCGAGGAGTGGCAGGCCACCGGCCAGTCCTTCACCGGCGCCGAGATGGAGCGCTGGTCCTATCAACGACCGTTCGAGCTGGTCGAGTTCCCGGCGGACGTCCCCACGCACTACGTGGTGAACGCGGAGTACGTGACGACCGAGGACGGCACGGGTCTGGTCCACCAGTCCCCCGCCTTCGGCGAGGAAGACCTCAAGGTGTGCCGCGCGTACGGCCTCCCGGTCGTCAACCCGGTCCGCCCGGACGGCACCTTCGAGGCCGAGGTCTCCCTCGTGGGCGGTGTCTTCTTCAAGAAGGCGGACGAAAAGCTCACCGAGGACCTCCACGCGCGCGGGCTGCTCTTCAAGCACATCCCGTACGAGCACAGCTACCCGCACTGCTGGCGCTGCCACACCGCGCTCCTCTACTACGCGCAGCCGTCCTGGTACATCCGCACCACCGCCGTCAAGGACCGTCTCCTCCAGGAGAACGAGAAGACCAACTGGTACCCGGACACGGTCAAGAACGGCCGGTACGGCGACTGGCTGAACAACAACATCGACTGGGCGCTGTCCCGCAACCGCTACTGGGGCACCCCGCTCCCGATCTGGCGCTGCGAGGAGGACCACCTCACGGTCGTCGGCTCCCGCGCGGAGCTGACCGGCCTCACGGGCACCGACCAGTCGGAGCTGGACCCGCACCGCCCGTTCATCGACGCGGTCACCTTCGCCTGCCCCCAGGACGGCTGCGGCACGACGGCCACGCGCGTGCCGGAGGTCATCGACGCCTGGTACGACTCGGGTTCGATGCCGTTCGCGCAGTGGGGCTACCCGTACAAGAACAAGGAGCTGTTCGAGTCCCGCTACCCGGCGCAGTTCATCAGCGAGGCCATCGACCAGACCCGCGGCTGGTTCTACACGCTGATGGCGGTCGGCACCCTGGTCTTCGACAAGTCGTCCTACGAGAACGTGGTGTGCCTCGGCCACATCCTCGCCGAGGACGGCCGCAAGATGTCCAAGCACCTGGGCAACACCCTGGACCCGATCCCGCTGATGGACCGCCACGGCGCCGACGCCGTCCGCTGGTTCATGGCGGCCGGTGGCTCCCCCTGGGCGGCCCGCCGCGTCGGCCACGGCACGATCCAGGAGGTCGTCCGCAAGACGCTCCTCACCTACTGGAACACGGTCGCCTTCCAGGCCCTGTACGCGCGTACGTCGAACTGGGCCCCGTCCGCGGCCGACCCGGCCCCGGCCGACCGTCCGGTCCTGGACCGCTGGCTGCTGTCCGAACTCCACGCGCTCACCGACCAGGTGACGCAGGCTCTGGAGTCGTACGACACCCAGCGCGCCGGCAAGCTCCTGTCGGCGTTCGTCGACGACCTGTCCAACTGGTACGTCCGCCGGTCCCGGCGCCGCTTCTGGCAGGGCGACAAGGCCGCGCTGCGCACCCTGCACGAGGTGGTCGAGACGGTCACCAAGCTGATGGCCCCGCTGACCCCGTTCATCACCGAGCGGGTCTGGCAGGACCTGGTGGTCCCGGTGACCCCGGACGCCCCCGAGTCCGTTCACCTGGCCTCCTGGCCCGAGGCGGACCTGTCCGCGATCGACCCGGAGCTGTCGAAGCAGATGGTGCTCGTACGGCGGCTGGTCGAACTGGGCCGTGCCACGCGCGCGGAGTCCGGCGTGAAGACGCGCCAGCCGCTGTCCCGCGCGCTGGTCGCGGCGACCGGCTTCGACACCCTGGACCGCGAACTGCACGCGCAGATCACGGAGGAGCTGAACGTCAGCGCCCTGGCCTCCCTCTCGGAGGTCGGCGGCTCGCTGGTCGACACCACCGCCAAGGCCAACTTCCGCGCCCTGGGCAAGCGGTTCGGCAAGCGCGTCCAGGACGTGGCGAAGGCCGTGGCGAACGCGGACGCGGCGGCGCTGTCCCTGGCCCTGCGCGAGGGCACGGCGTCGGTGGAGGTCGACGGCGAGACGGTCACGCTCGCGCCGGACGAGGTCATCATCACGGAGACCCCGCGCGAGGGCTGGTCGGTGGCGTCCGACTCGGGTGCGACGGTCGCCCTCGACCTGGAGATCACCGAGGAGCTGCGCCAGGCGGGCCTGGCCCGTGACGCGATCCGCCTGATCCAGGAGGCCCGCAAGAACAGCGGCCTCGACGTGGCCGACCGCATCGCCCTGCGCTGGACGTCCACGGACCCGGCGGTGACGGCGGCCCTGACCGAGCACTCGGCCCTGATCGCCGACGAGGTCCTGGCAACGGACTTCGCCGCCGACGAGGCGGACGACACATACGGCGACCCGTTCGCCGACGAGGGCCTGTCCCTGACGTTCCGCCTGCGCAAGGCATAGCAGTTGGCAGTACCAAGAAGGCCCGGTCCCCGAGCTGTTCGTCGGGACCGGGCCTTCGGTGCTACTAAAACCGCCGTAGTACAGCGCCCCGTAAGGGGCGCGGGGAACTGCGCGACCAGCCCCCACCGGGCCCGCAGCCAAAAACCCGCCCACCCCGCGGAGCGCAACGCAACGCAAAAGGGCGGGGCCCCGGATGAAAATCCGGGGCCCCGCCCTGAACGCCGCCGACGCCTAAGGCGTACTAAAGGCCGTCAGTTGTCGTCCTCGTCGATCAGGAAGCCGCGCATCGGCGAGGGAGCCTGGCCCATCGGGGACGGACCCTGGGGCCGGACCGGAGCCATGGGCTGGGTCATGGCCGGAGACATCTGCTGCTGACCGCCGTAGGACGGGGCGGCCGGGCCGGGACCCATGCCACCGCCCATGCCCTGACCCCCGCCGTACGACGGCGCACCGGCGCCTGCCGGGGCCATCGAGGGCGCCGGGGACGGCGGCAGGGAGGCCGCGGCCGGAGCACGCGGCGGGGCCAGCGAGTCGTCGGCCTGGGTCTCCAGCTGACGCAGCTGCGACTCCAGGTAGGACTTCAGACGGGTGCGGTACTCGCGCTCGAAGCCGCGCAGATCCTCGACCTTGCGCTCCAGCGTGGCACGGGCGGACTCCAGGGAGCCCATCGCGACGCGGTGCTTCTCCTGCGCGTCCCGCTCCAGAGCGTCGGCCTTGGCACGGGCGTCGCGCTCCAGGCCCTCGGCGCGGCTGCGAGCCTCGCCGACGATCTTGTTGGCCTCGGAACGGGCCTCCGCGATGGCCTGGTCGGCCGTCTGCTGGGCCAGCGAGAGAACACGCGCGGCGCTGTCGCCGCCGGGACCCTGACCGGGGCCGCCCATCGGGCCACCCATGGGACCGCCCATCGGGCCGCCCATCTGCTGCATCTGACCCTGCATCTGCTGACCGGGCATCTGCTGCATCTGGCCGGGCATGCCGCCCTGGCCCATCTGACCCTGCATCGGGCCCTGACCCATGGGGCCACCCATCTGACCCTGCATCGGGTTCTGACCCATGGGGCCCTGACCCATCGGGCCGGGACCCTGCGGACCACCCTGGCCACCGGGGCCGGGGGGCAACTGCGGCGCGCCGCTGGGCAGCTGGGGCGGGCCGCCCATGGGGCCGCCCATCTGCTGCTGCGGCGGGCCCGATATGCCGGCGGGCACCGGGCCGCCCGGTCCTCGCATGCCCTGCTGGGGCATTCCCTGCTGAGGCATGCCTTGCTGGGGCATGCCCTGTTGCTGCATACCCTGCTGCTGATCCTGTTCGGGAGGCTTGCGCATGCCCTGCTGCTGGTTCTGCGCGGCGGCACGGGTGGCGGCGGCCAGCTTGGCGCGCAGATCCTCGTTCTCGCGGAGCAGGCGGGTCAGTTCGGCTTCGACCTCGTCGAGGAAGGCATCGACCTCGTCCTCGTCATAGCCTTCTCGGAGGCGGACGGTCGTGAACTGCTTGTTCCGCACATCCTCAGGGGTCAACGGCATCTCTTCACCTCAACGTAGTCATCGGCAGTCGGCAAGACCGTATCGTCCACAGTCACCTCGCGAGATTGGTCACGACGGTGATCAGGATGTAGACGATGATCATCAGAACGAAGAAGGACAGGTCAAGTGCCACGCCCCCGAGACGCAACGGCGGGATGAACCGCCGCAGAAGCTTGAGCGGTGGATCAGTGACAGTGTAAGTGGCCTCCAGAACGACCACCATCGCCTTGCCGGGTTGCCACGAGCGGGCGAACTGGAAGACGTAATCCATGACCAACCGGAAGATCAGCACGATGAGGAAACACATCAGCGCGACGTAGAGCACTTGTAGAACCACGCTCATGATCCGTGCTTCCCTCTCCCCTGTTCGTTACTGCTGCCTGGCCCTGCTATCAGCTCTGGTTGAAGAACCCGCCCTCTGCGATGCGGGCCTTGTCCTCCGCCGTGACATCGACGTTAGCAGGCGACAACAGGAACACCTTCTGCGTCACCCGCTCGATGCTGCCGTGAAGACCAAACACCAAACCGGCCGCGAAGTCGACAAGTCGCTTCGCATCTGTGTCATCCATCTCAGTGAGATTCATGATCACAGGAGTGCCCTCACGGAAGTGTTCCCCGATGGTACGGGCCTCGTTGTAGGTCCGGGGGTGGAGCGTGGTGATCCGGTAAGGCTCTCGTTCCGACACGACCTTGGGCATGATCACCGGTGCGTTCTTCTCCAGGCTTTGACGTTCTTGTGTGATGGACGCCACGGGCGCGATCCGCGCCGGACGCCCGGATTCCGCGCCCAGCGAAGCGGAATGAGGCACCGGATCACGTGGTGCCGACGGCTGCACCACTCGTACCGATTCGTCCCTTTGGGACTGATGCGACTGGTGCGGTTGGTGGGACTGGTGCGAACCGTGCTGCTGGTGCGAGGGCTCACGCCGCCGCAGGTCGCGCTCGGGCTCGGGGTCCAGTTCGGGTTCGAAGTCGTCATCGGGGTCGAAACCCCGGCCGTCGTACCCATCGTCCTCCACGAGGCCGAGGTAGACCGCCATCTTGCGCATCGCGCCGGCCATGCTCCGAGTCCTCCGCTCTGTGGTGGATCGACTGACGAATGCCGAGTGCCCGCGATCCACGAGGTCGTTATGACCGCCCATCGGCGGTAATGACCATATTTTCTGCTGTGGTCCGACTTCCTGGCGACGTTACCCGAGCCTGGGACGGACTCCGAGTACCGCACTGCCGACGCGCACATGTGTCGCCCCGGCCGCCACGGCCTGTTCGAGGTCCGCACTCATCCCTGCGGACACCATGTTCGCAGCCGGATGCGTGCGGCGCATAGCAGTCGACAAATCCATCAGCCGCTCGAACGCCGCAAGTTCACGTCCGGCGTACGGTCCGGTCAGTGGTGCGACGGTCATCAGTCCGTCCAGCCTGAGCCCCTCGGCCCCGGCCACGAGGTCGGCCAACTCCCCGATCCCGCCCGGCCCCACACCCCCTCGCGCACCGCGCCCGCTCTCCTGCGCGTCGAGCGCGACCTGGATCAGACAGCCCACCTCGCGGCCGGTCCGTACCGCCTCTTTGGACAGCGCCGAGACCAGCCGGTCCCGGTCCACGGACTGCACGACACCGGAGTAACCGACCACGGAACGCACCTTGTTGGTCTGCAGCTGGCCCACGAAGTGCCAGGTGAGCGGCAGATCCGCGCAGGCCTCGGCCTTGGGGGCCGCGTCCTGGTCCCGGTTCTCGGCCACGTGGCGCACACCCAGCTCGCACAGGATCCGCACATCGCTCGCCGGGTAGGTCTTGGTGACGACGACCAGCGTCACCTCCTCGCGCTTACGGCCAGCCGCCGAGCAGGCCGTCGCGATCCGCTCCTCCACCACCGCCAGATTCGCGGTGAGTTCGCCTCTACGGTCCGTCATGTCCTATCAGTCCAGCCAGACATAGCCTGCGAGCCGCCCGGTCGTCCGGTCGCGGCGGTACGAGAAGTGGTCGGCGGACTCCCGGGTGCACACCGGCGACCGCTCCCGGTCGCGCACCCCGAGCCGCTCCAACTGCGCGTGCACTCCCGCGACCACGTCGACCGCCGGGGTGCCCCAGCTCGTCTCGGCGTACGCGGCGGGTTCGACGGCGGCGACGTCGGCGCGCATCTCCTCCGGGACCTCGTAGCAGCGTCCGCAGACGGCGGGGCCGGTGCGGGCGACGATCCGGGTGGGGTCGGCGCCGAGCGATTCCATGGCGTCCACGGCGGCGGGGACGATTCCGGCGATCATGCCGGGCCGGCCCGCGTGGGCCGCGGCGACCACTCCGGCGACCGGGTCGGCCAGCAGGACGGGGACGCAGTCGGCGGTGAGGACGGCGAGCGCGAGGCCCCTGACGGCGGTGACGAGGCCGTCCACCGGCGGGGTGACCGGGGTGGTCCACGGGCCGTCGACCTCTGCGACGTCGTTGCCGTGCACCTGGTTCATCCAGACCACCCGCTCCGGGTCGAGACCCAGGGACTTGGCGGCCAGTTCACGGTTCGTGCCTACGGCGTCCGGGTCGTCGCCGACCGCTCCGCCGAGGTTCAGCTCCGCGAACGGAACGGCGCTCACCCCGCCCCACCGGTCGGTGAAGGCGAAGTGCGCGCCGCTCGCGTCGCTCGTTGCCGAGCGCTGTCCTATCACTTCAGGAAGTCCGGCACGTCCAGCTCCTCGGCCGCGCTGTCCGAGTAGGACCGGGACGGCGGGACCGGCGGGGAGACCGGGAGTTCGCTGACCGGCTCCGGGGCGGATGCCTGCGTCTCCCTCGGCGTGACGCTGCCGAGCGAGCCGAAGGACGGACGGCTGTCGGCGGACCGTACCGGCGTCGGTTCGTCGCGCTTGGCGCCGGCCGAGCCGAGGATGTTGTCGCGCTTCGGCGGCGGCTGGCCCCCGTCGAAGCCGGCCGCGATGACCGTGACCCGGACCTCGTCACCGAGGGCGTCGTCGATGACGGCGCCGAAGATGATGTTGGCCTCGGGGTGCGCGGCCTCGCTGACCAGTTGGGCGGCCTCGTTGATCTCGAACAGGCCGAGGTCGGAGCCGCCGGAGATGGAGAGCAGGACGCCCCGGGCGCCGTCGATGGAGGCTTCGAGGAGCGGCGAGGAGATCGCCATCTCGGCAGCCGCCACCGCGCGGTCGTCGCCACGGGCCGAACCGATGCCCATGAGGGCCGAACCCGCCTCGGACATCACGGACTTGACGTCCGCGAAGTCGAGGTTGATCAGACCGGGGGTGGTGATCAGGTCGGTGATGCCCTGAACGCCGGAGAGCAGGACCTGGTCCGCCGACTTGAAGGCGTCGAGGACCGAGACCTGGCGGTCCGAGATGGACAGCAGGCGGTCGTTGGGGATGACGATGAGGGTGTCGACCTCTTCGCGGAGTTCCGCGATGCCGTCCTCGGCCTGGTTGGCCCGGCGCCGTCCTTCGAAGGTGAAGGGACGGGTGACCACGCCGATCGTGAGGGCGCCCAGGGAGCGGGCGATGTTGGCCACCACGGGTGCGCCACCGGTGCCGGTGCCGCCGCCCTCGCCGGCCGTCACGAAGACCATGTCGGCCCCCTTGAGGACCTCCTCGATCTCCTCGCGGTGGTCCTCGGCCGCCTTGCGGCCGACGGCCGGGTTGGCACCGGCGCCGAGTCCGCGGGTGAGTTCGCGGCCGACGTCGAGCTTGACGTCGGCGTCGCTCATCAACAGCGCCTGCGCGTCGGTGTTGATGGCGATGAACTCGACGCCCTTCAGACCGACCTCGATCATCCGGTTGATGGCATTGACACCACCGCCGCCGACACCGATGACTTTGATGACTGCGAGGTAGTTCTGCGGTGCTGCCACGTCGAAGGCCTCTCGCCTCGAGTTACGTGTCGCCGCCTCGCGGTGCCGCGAACCGACAACTCATGCCGAAGTGGGACGGTCCGAACGCCGACCCGAACCCTAACGTTGAAGTTTAGGGTTACCAGTGTGTCTGTTCCTTGGACTCTTCCGAACAGGACACTAAGTCGACAAGTGGCGCACGTTCAACGAACACGCCGAACCTCCCGTTTTTCTTTTCACCCTATGTGATCAGCCATAGCGATGCCCAACCAGGGTGCTGGCCTGCACGGACAGGCGTCAACTCCCCGCTGACGCAGGGGCGGTGGGAACGCTCACGTCGAAGTGCCGCGCCCCTGGAGCTGCTTTCATGAGGGCGGTGAGCGCACGGGCCTTCGCCGCGCCCTGCTCGCCGCTCCCCCATGCGACGGTCCGGCCGCCGCCCAACTCCAGCGAGATGGAGTCGTACGAACGGACCTTGACGGCTTTGGTGAGCCGCGCGACGGCACTCGGCAGATCGCCCGCCACCCGCACCGCCTCGCGCACCAGCCGGTCGCTGCCGAAGCGGCGCACACTCGCGCCCTGTGAACCGGTCCGGGACAGCGTCAATTCCAATGCGGGTACGCCTTCCGGGGCGCGGGAAACCGTCGCGAATCGCACGCCTTTAGCGTCCACTTCGACATACTTGCCCCCATTCCCGCTGCTTTCGACAATCAGAACCGGGGTACGTTCGACCACTTTCAGGCCGATTCCGTGCGGCCAGGATCGAGTGACCTCAACCGAGTCAATTCGGGGCAATTTCCTGAGCAGTCGGGACTCAATGGCTCCGGTGTCGACGGAAACGAGCGGATCCCCGACCGGAACGTCGGCGGCCTCGCGCACCTGTGCCTGCGTCAGCACCCCGGTCCCCGACACCGACACGCGCTCCACGCGCGTCCACCGGGAGCCGTAGAGCACCCAGAGGACGCCTCCGAGGAGGACGAGCAGGGCGAGGGCCAGGATGACGATCGTACGAAGCCTGCGCGGCCCCAACCGCCGCAGGAGGCCCGGCAGGCGGGGCGGGCCGGAGGAGGTGCCCTGCTGTCGTTCGCCACGTTCGGCAGTCGTCGCTCCGGCCACTGGCCCCTGCCCGCCTTCCCTCGTCGTCGCCTATCGGTGGCGCGAGGCGATCGCCTCGTACACCATGCCGACGAGCAGGTCGTCGGCGTCCCGGCGGCCGAACTCGCTGGCGGCGCGGGACATCTCGTACAGCCGGTGGGGGTCGGCGAGGACGGGCAGGACGTGTCGCTGCACCCACTCGGGCGTCAGGTCCGCGTCGTCGACCAGGAGTCCGCCGCCGGCCTTGACCACCGGCTGGGCGTTCAGCCGCTGTTCGCCGTTGCCGATGGGCAGCGGGACGTAGGCGGCGGGGAGCCCGACGGCGGAGAGTTCGGCGACGGTCATCGCGCCCGCGCGGCAGAGCATCATGTCGGCAGCGGCGTACGCGAGGTCCATCCGGTCCACGTACGGTACCGGGATGTAGGGGGGCATCCCCGGCATCTGGTGGACCTGCGGCAGTTCGTTCTTCGGGCCGACCGCGTGCAGCACCTGGATCCCGGCCTGCTGGAGGTACGGCGCGACCCGCTCGACCACCTCGTTGAGGTGCCGGGCGCCCTGCGAGCCGCCCGAGACCAGCAGCGTCGGCAGACTCGGGTCGAGCCCGAACGCGGCGCGCGCCTGCGGGCGTACGGCGGCGCGGTCCAGGGTGGCGATGGAGCGGCGCAGCGGGATGCCGATGTAGCGGGCGTCCCGGAGCTTGCTGTCGGGCGTGGAGACGGCGACCTGGGCGGCGTACCGGGAGCCGATCTTGTTGGCGAGGCCGGGGCGGGCGTTGGCCTCGTGGACGACGATCGGCACACCGAGGCGCTTGGCGGCGAGGTAGCCGGGCAGGGCCACGTAGCCGCCGAAGCCGACGACGCAGTCCGCCTTGGTGCGCTCCAGGATCTGCTCGGCGGCCTTGATGGTGCCGCGCAGCCGCCCGGGGACGGTGATCAGTTCGGGGGTGGGCTTGCGCGGCAGCGGGACCGCCGGGATCAGCGCCAGGTCATAGCCCCGTTCGGGCACGAGCCGGGTCTCCAGACCGCGTTCCGTGCCCAGGGCCGTGATCCCCACGGTGGGATCCTGCCTGCGCAGGGCGTCCGCGAGGGCGAGCGCGGGCTCGATGTGGCCGGCGGTCCCCCCACCGGCGAGTACGACATGCACCGAAATTCACCGCTCTCCGGACGTACGCGCCGCCGAGGCACGCCGTCGCATCGTGTTCCATCTCCGGGGGCTCCGATCGGACACCGGACCCCCGGCCCCCCGTTTTCTACCAAAGCGGGGTTGCCGCAACGAAAGCGCCGCCCGCGCACCCGGTTCGTCGCGGGCGAAGGCGATCAGCAGTCCGACGGCGAACATGGTCGGCAGCAGGGCGGAGCCCCCGTAGGAGAACAGCGGGAGCGGGACACCGGCGATCGGCAGCAGGCCGAGCACCGCACCGATGTTGACCACCGCCTGAGCGGTGATCCAGGTCGTCACGCCTCCCGCGGCATACCTCACGAAGGGGTCCTCCGTGCGTCCGGCCACGCGGATACCCGCATAGCCTAGGGCCGCGAAGAGGGCGAGCACCGACAGCGTCCCCGCCAGGCCCAGTTCCTCACCGGTGACGGCGAAGATGAAGTCGGTGTGCGCTTCGGGGAGTTGCCCCCATTTTTCCACACTCGCGCCGAGCCCCGACCCGAACAGGCCACCGGAGGCGAGCGCGTAGATCCCGTGCACGGCCTGCCAGCAGGAGTTGGCCCCGGTGCCGGGTTCGGTGGCGCCGATGCACTGGAAGCGGGCCATGCGGTTGGGGCTGGTCTTGATGAGGACCATCCCGATGAACGCGGCGACGGACAGCACGCCGACGAACAGCCGCGTGGGCGCCCCGGCCAGCCAGAGCAGCCCGAACAGTACGGCGGTGAGGATGATCGCCGTCCCCATGTCGCCGCCGAGCATGATCAGCCCGAGCAGCATGAACGTCACGGGGACGAGCGGCACCAGCATGTGCTTCCACTGCGTGAGCAGCCGCTTGTCCTCTTTCCGGGCGATCAGATCGGCGCCCCACAGCACCAGCGCGAGCTTGCCGAACTCGCTGGGCTGGATGAGGAAAGAACCGCCCAGGGAGATCCAGTTCTGGTTGCCGTTGATCGACACCCCTATCCCCGGCACCTGCACGAGGATCATCATGAAGACGGACCCGGCGAGGATCGGATAGGCGAGCGCCCGGTGCAGTTTGACCGGCATCCGCGAGGCGGAGAACAGCAGCACCCCGCCGATCGTGGCGGCGAGCAACTGTTTGCGGAAGAAGAAGGTCCCCGGCTTGGAGAGCTGCAGCGCGGTGATCTGGGAGGCCGAGTAGACCATCACCAGCCCGAGCACGGTGATCAGCAGCGACCCACCGAGGATCACGTAGTAGGCGGTCAGGGGGCGGTCCCAGGCGCGCTGGATACGCCGGTGGAGGGCGCGTACGGGATTGTCACGGGGCGGCCGGGGAGCGGCGGGCCGCCGAACCCGAACGGCCCGCTGAACAGGCGCACGACCGGTACGGCTACTGGGCATCGCAACCCCCCGCACAGCCGCGCCCCAAAGGGGCGCGGGGAACTGCGCGACCAGCCCCCACCGGCCCGCAGCGAACAAACCGCCGAATCCCCGTCACGCGTCCCTCCAAGGGCTCCCGAAGGCACCGCGGCCAAGGACCGACCGTCAGGTCCCCGTACCGAGTTCGCGAACCGCCTGCGCGAACGCGTCACCGCGTTTGTTGTAGTTGGCGAACATGTCCATCGACGCACAGGCAGGCGCCAACAGCACCGTGTCCCCGGCACCGGCCAGGCCCCGCGCCGAGCGGACCGCCGCGAGCATCGCCCCAGTGTCGGTCCGGTCGAGGTCGACGACGGGTACCTCCGGCGCGTGTCGCGCGAGGGCTTCGCCGATGAGCGCCCGGTCGGCGCCGATCAGGACCACCCCGCGCAGTCGCTTTGCCGACTTGGCGACCAGCTCGTCGAAGGTCGCGCCCTTGGCGAGCCCGCCCGCGATCCACACGATCGACTCGTACGCCGCCAAGGAGGCCTCGGCCGCATGGGTGTTGGTCGCCTTGGAGTCGTCGATGTACGCGACCCCGTCCACATCGGCCACGTGTGCGATGCGATGGGCGTCCGGGGTGAAGGCCCGCAGGCCGTCCCGTACGGCCTTCGCGGGCACCCCGTAGGCACGCGCGAGGGCAGCCGCGGCAAGGGCGTTGGCGATGTTGTGTGGGGCCGGCGGGTTGACGTCCGCGACCTCCGCCAGCTCCTGCGCGTTCCGCTGCCGGTTCTCGACGAAGGCCCGGTCGACCAGGATGCCGTCCACGACGCCGAGTTGGGACGGTCCGGGCGCCCCGAGGGTGAACCCGATCGCCCGGCACCCCTCCTCGACGTCCGCGCCGCGCACCAGGTCCTCGGTGGCCTTGTCGGCGGTGTTGTAGACACAGGCGACCCGATTGCCCTCGTAGATACGGCCCTTGTCGGCGGCGTACGCCTCCATGGAGCCGTGCCAGTCGAGGTGGTCGGGGGCGAGGTTCAGGACTGCGGCGGAGTGGGCACGCAGGGAGGGCGCCCAGTGGAGCTGGTAGCTGGACAGTTCGACGGCCAGGACGTCGTGGGTCTCCTCGCCGAGGACCACGTCGATGATCGGGGTGCCGATGTTGCCGACCGCGGCCGTACGCAGGCCCGCCGCGCGGAGGATCGAGGCGAGCATCTGGGTGGTGGTCGTCTTGCCGTTGGTGCCGGTGATCGCCAGCCAGGGGGCTGGTTCTCGACCGTCCCGGCCGCGCAACCGCCACGCGATCTCCACATCACCCACGACATCCACGCCCGCCTCGGCCGCCGCCGCGAACAGCGGTGAACTCGGCTTCCAGCCGGGCGAGGTGACGACGAGTCCGGTCCCCTCGGGCAGCGTCTCCGCGTCGCCGAGGCGGACCTCGACGCCCTCCAGGGCGGCGGCGCGTTCCCGGTGGGCCTCGGAGTCGCCGCCGTCCACGACGGTGACGACTGCGCCGAGGGCGGTCAGGGCGCGGGCGGCGCTGATGCCGCTCACGCCGAGGCCCGCGACGGTGACGCGCAGGCCCTTCCACTCGCTGCCCTGACCGGATGTCACTTGTCGGCCGCCCATCCCGCGTAGAAGATGCCCAGTCCGACGATCACGCAGATGCCCTGGATGATCCAGAAGCGGACCACGACAAGGACCTCGGACCAGCCCTTGAGCTCGAAGTGGTGCTGGAGCGGGGCCATTCGGAACACGCGCTTGCCGGTGAGCTTGAAGGAGCCGACCTGGATGACCACCGACATGGTGATCAGCACGAACAGGCCGCCGAGGAGCGCCAGCAGCAGCTCCGTACGGGAGCAGATCGCGAGGCCGGCGAGCGCGCCGCCCAGGGCCAGTGAACCGGTGTCGCCCATGAAGATCTTGGCGGGCGACGTGTTCCACCACAGGAAGCCGAGGCAGGCACCCATCAGGGCCGAGGCGACGACGGCGAGGTCCAGTGGATCTCGTACCTCGTAGCACGCGGCCGGGTTGGTCAGGGTCACCGCGTTGGCGCAGGACTCCTGGAACTGCCAGACGCCGATGAACGTGTACGCGCCGAAGACGAGGACGGAGGCGCCGGTGGCGAGGCCGTCCAGACCGTCCGTCAGGTTCACGCCGTTCGACATCGCGAGGATCATGAAGAGTGCCCAGACGACGAACAGCACCGGACCGATCGTCCAGCCGAAGTCCTGCACGAAGGAGAGCTTCGTGGAGGCCGGCGTGTTGCCGAGGCTGTCCTTGAACTGGAGCGAGAGCACCGCGAAGGCGATACCGACGGTCAGCTGGCCGGCCATCTTCGCCTTGGCCCGCAGACCGAGCGAGCGCCGCTTGACGATCTTGATGTAGTCGTCCAGGAAGCCGACCAGGCCCATGCCGCCCATCAGACCGAGCACGAGCAGCCCGGAGAAGGTCGGCGGCTTGCCGGTGATCACCTTGGACAGGAAGTACGCGGCGAACGTCGCCAGGATGAAGGCGATACCGCCCATGGTCGGCGTACCGCGCTTGGCGTGGTGCTCGCGCGGGCCGTCGTCACGGATGTACTGGCCGTAGCCCTTGCGCGCCAGCAGCTTGATCAGCAGCGGGGTGCCGATCAGCGTCAGGAACATTCCGATGACGCCCGAGAAAAGGATCTGGTTCATCATCGGGCGGCGACCTCACCCTCGACGCCGCCGACGAGCAGCGCCTGCGCCACCCGTTCGAGCCCGACCGACCGGGACGCCTTCACGAGCACGACATCCCCCGGGCGCAGCTCGCTGCGCAACAGGTCGACAGCCGCCTGTGCGTCGGACACGTGCACCGACTCCTCACCCCACGAACCCTCGTTATATGCGCCCAGTTGGAGCCAGGACGCTTCCCTGCCCCCGACCGCGACGAGCTTGCCGACATTGAGCCGGACGGCGAGCCGTCCGACCGCGTCGTGCTCGGCGAGCGCCTCGTCCCCCAGCTCGGCCATCTTGCCGAGCACCGCCCACGTACGGCCCCCCTTCGCCTTTGAGGCTGAGCCCATGGCAGCGAGCGCGCGCAAAGCCGCTCGCATGGACTCGGGGTTCGCGTTGTAGGCGTCGTTGACGATCGTCACGCCGTCCGGGCGCTCGGTGACCTCCATCCGCCAGCGGGAGAGGGAGCCCGCCTCGGAGAGCGCGGTGGCGATCTCGTCTGCGGACATGCCCAGCTCATGGGCGACGGCGGCGGCGGCGAGCGCGTTCGACACGTGGTGCTCACCGTACAGGCGCATGGTCACGTCGCTTGCACCGGAGGGTGTGCGGAGCCTGAAGGCGGGCTGTCCCCTGTCCGTGAGTCGTACGTTCTCGGCGCGTACGTCCGCTTCGCCGGACTCTCCGAAGAAGATCACCTTCGCCTGTGTTCGAGCCGCCATCGCGCGTACGAGGGGATCGTCGGCGTTGAGGACCGCGGTGCCGCCCTCTGCCGCCGGGGGCAGTGCCTCGACGAGTTCGCCCTTCGCTTGTGCGATCTGCTCGCGTCCGCCGAACTCGCCGATGTGGGCGGTGCCGACGTTGATGACGAGGCCGATCTTCGGGGGCGTCAGTTCCGTGAGGTAGCGGATGTGACCGATGCCGCGGGCGCCCATCTCCAGGACCAGGAACCTGGTCTCCTCGGTGGCGCTGAGCGCGGTCAGCGGCAGCCCGATCTCGTTGTTGAGGGAGCCGGGCGTGAAGACGGTCGGCGCCTTGTGCCGGAGCACCTGGGCGATCAGGTCCTTGGTGCTGGTCTTGCCCGCGGAGCCGGTGAGGGCCACGAGGGTCGCGCCGAGCTTCTGGACCACGTGCCGGGCGAGGGCGCCCAGCGCCCGCTGGACGTCGTCCACGACGACCGCGGGCACCCCGACGGGCCGGGAGGCCAGTACGGCGACCGCGCCCGCCTCGACGACCTGGGCGGCGAAGTCGTGGCCGTCGACGCGCTCGCCGGCGAAGGCGACGAAGAGGCTGCCGGGCTCCACCTCACGGGAGTCCCTGACGACCTGTCCGGTGACCCGGACCGACGGATCCGGTATGTCGTACGTCTGCCCGCCGACGACTGCTGCGATCTCGGCGAGGGAGAGGGCGATCACAAGTTCATCCCTGGGTCTTCTGGATGGCTTCTCGAAGCACCTGGCGGTCGTCGAACGGACGGACCACCCCGGCGATGTCCTGGCCCTGCTCATGGCCCTTGCCCGCGACCAGCACGGTGTCCCCGGGCCGGGCGCGGGCCACGGCTGCGGCGACGGCCTCGGCCCGGTCCTCGAACACCTGGACCTCGGCGCGCTCGTGGGCCGGCACGGAGGCGGCGCCTTCGAGCATGGTCGCGAGGATCGCGAGGGGGTCCTCGGAGCGGGGGTTGTCGGAGGTCAGTACGGCGGTGTCGGCGAGCCGGGCCACGGCGGCGCCCATCGGCATGCGCTTGGTGGTGTCCCGGTCGCCGCCGCAGCCGAGCACGACGTGCAACTTGCCCTCGGTGACCTTGCGGAGCGCCTTGAGGACCGATTCGACGGCGTCCGTCTTGTGGGCGTAGTCGACCACCGCGAGATACGGCTGGCCCACGTCCACCCGCTCCAGGCGGCCCGGCACCCCGGGCACGCCGGCGATGCCGTCGGCGGCGGTCTGCGGGTCGAGCCCGGCCTCCGCGAGGGCGACGATCGCGGCGAGGGTGTTGGCGACGTTGAAGGTGCCCGCGAGCGGCGAACGGGCGGCGATCCGCTGGTCCTTGGGGCCGACCACGGTGAACGTCGAGTCCATCGGGCCGATCCGGACGTCGGCGGCACGCCAGTCGGCGTCCGGGTGCCCCTCGGCGGAGAAGGTGACGACCGGCACGGTGGCCTCGCGGGCGAGCCGCCGGCCGTAGGCGTCGTCGTGGTTGACGATGCCGAGTTTGCTGCGTTCCGGAGTGAACAGCCCAGCCTTGGCCTGGAAGTAGTCCTCCATGCCGGAGTGGAACTCCATGTGTTCCGGGCTGAGGTTGTTGAACACCGCGATGTCGAAGACGCAGCCGTCGACCCGGCCGAGGACCAGGGCGTGGCTGGAGACCTCCATGGCGACCGCCTCGACCCCGCGTTCGCGCATCACCGCGAACAGGGCCTGGAGGTCGGTGGCCTCGGGCGTGGTGCGCTCGGACTTGATGCGCTCGTCGCCGATGCGCGTCTCGACCGTGCCGATCAGTCCGGTGGCCCGGTCCGTCTTCAGACCGCCCTCGACGAGGTACGCGGTGGTGGTCTTGCCGGAGGTGCCGGTGATGCCGATCTGGAGCAGGTCGCGCCCCGGACGGCCGTAGATCGTGGCCGCCAGTTCGCCCATCCGCGCGCGCGGGTCGTCGGCCACCAGCACCGGGAGCCCGGTGGCGGCGGCGCGTTCGGCGCCGGTCGGGTCGGTCAGCACGGCGGCTGCGCCGAGGCCGGCCGCCTGCGTCACGAAGTCGGCGCCGTGCAGCCGGGCGCCCGGGAGGGCGGCGTACAGGTCGCCGGGGCGGACGGCGCGCGAGTCATGGGTGATGCCCGTGACCGCGACGGCTCCGTCCGCCGTGGCCGGGGGCTGTGGGGCACCCAGCTGTCCGGCCAGTTCCGCGAGGGGTGTGGCGGAGACGTGAACCGGCCTCGGCGGTCCCGGATATGTCACGGGAACGCCCTTCTGGGTGGATTGGTACTGATCGGCGTTTGGCACGGCGGTGAGCGTACCGGGCGCACCCCCGAGGGGGCGAAGCGAGGGCGCGGACGGGGCGTGCGACGGGACGCCGTTCCCCTGGTCGGGAGAGTCTGTGGTCACGAGCTGTTTCCTGGCTGGTTTCCGTGCTGATCAGGGTGTGAAGGTCACGGGGAGATTCGCGGCCTTGGCCCCGGTGGGCGGTACCTGAAGGGTCTTCAGGGCGAACTCCATGACCTCCTTGTAGATGGGGCCGCAGATCTGGCCGCCGAAGTAACTGCCCTTGGTGGCGTTCTGGATGGCGCAGTAGACGGTGATGCGGGGGCTGTCGGCGGGGGCGAACCCGGCGAACGACGAGGTGTAGCCGTGGTAGCGGCCGGTGGCCGGATCCACGCGGTTGGCGGTACCGGTCTTGCCCGCGACCCGGTAACCGGGGATGCGGGCCTTGGTGCCGGTGCCCTCTTCGTCGTCCACGACGGACTCCAGCATCTTGGCGAGGGTCTTCGCCGTCTTCGCGCTGATCACGCGGGTCTTCTTCGGGTCGGCGGCGGGCGTGAACCGGCCGTCGGCGCCCTTGGTGCCCCGGATCAGCGTCGGCTCCACGCGGACGCCGCCGTTGGCGATCGTCGAGTAGACGGAGGCCGCCTGCATCGCGTTGAGGGAGACGCCCTGGCCGAAAGGAATCGTGAACTGCTGCGAGGTCGACCAGTCGCCGGGCGCCGCGAGGATGCCCTTGGTCTCGCCGGGGAAGTCGAGCCCGCTGTAGCTGCCGAGGCCGAACTTGCGCAGATAGGAGTAGAGGACCTCGTTGGACCGCGCCTGCGTCTTGCCGAGCTGCCCGGTGGCGAGAATCGTGCCGATGTTGCTGGACTTGGCGAGCACGCCGTTGAGCGTGAGGTACCAGGTCGGGTGGTCGATGTCGTCCTTGAAGAGCCGGTCGCCCCGGTGCAGCCGGTTGGGCACGACGACATGCGTCGCGGGCGTGGCGACGTTCTCCTCGAGTACGGCGGCCATCGACATGACCTTGGCGGTGGAGCCGGGCTCGTAGGCGTCCTGGAGGGCCGCGTTGCCGAGCGCGTCCGGGTTCGCCTTCGTCAGGTCGTTGGGGTCGAAGCCGGGCGAGTTGGCCATGGCCAGGATCTGTCCGGTCCGGGTGTCCTGCACTATCACGTACCCGCGGTCCGCCTTCGACTCCTTCACCTGCTCGGTGATGGCGTTCTGCGCGGCCCACTGGATGTCGCGGTCGATGGTCAGCTCGATGTCGGACCCGGGCACCGCGGGCGTCTCGGTGGAATCGGCGGTGGGCACCTGCCGTCCCCCTGACTGTGCGTACCGGATCTTGCCGTCCTGCCCGGCCAGTTCGCCGTTCAGCTGCTGTTCGAGACCGCCGCCGCCCTTGCCGTCGGCGCTGACCCAGCCCAGCAGTCCGGCGGCGAGTCCGCCGTTCGGATAGACGCGCTTGCTCGCGGGCACGGCCAGCACACCGGCGAGGACGTTGACGGTGTCCGGATCGGTTCCGGACTTCGCGGCCAGGGTCGACTTCAGGTCCTTGATCTGCGTCCACACCTGGGGGGTCTGGCGGTGCGCGAGCAGCGTGTAGCGGGTGTTCGGCGTCTTGAGCTTGTTCGCGATGACCTCCGCGTCCTGCCCGAGGATCGGCGCGAGCAGGGCGGCGGCCTGCTCGGGGGCGTCGGCCAGCTTCGTGCTCTTCGGCGTGAACATCGTCGGGTCGGCGGTGATGTCGTACGCGTCCACGCTGGTCGCCAGTTCGACACCGTTGCGGTCGGTGATCTCGCCGCGCTCGGCGGCCAGGGTGCGGCCGACGTACCGGTTCTGCTCGGCCTTGGCGGCGTACACGCTCGCGTCGACGGCCTGTACCTGGAGCAGCCGTACGACGAAGGCGGTCAGCACCAGGGCCAGCGCGAGGCTGACCATGCGCAGCCGGGGCCGGGGGCTGCCGAGCCGCAGGACCTTGGGCCCGCCCGCGCGGGGTGCGGCCGGGCGGCGGGCGGGGCGGGCGCCGGGGCCCGGGCGCCGGGGGGCGCCGGGGCGGGCGGATCTGGCCGGTGCGGGCACGCGGCGGCGCGGCGGTTCCCTGTCGGACACTTCCGTCACCTGCCGGGGGTCGTGGAGGGGAGGGTGGGCGTGGCTGCGGGTACCCCCGCCGGGGGCACCGACGCGGAGGGCGTCGGCGTGGCCGTCGGCACCGGCGTGGCAGTGGGTGCCGGGGTCGGCACAGGCGTAGGTGTGGGCGTGGGTGTGGCCGTCGGGGTGGGCGCCGGTTCGGGCACGATCGCCTCGGGCGGGACCACCGCCGGGAGCCGCAGGGCCGCCGGCTCGGCGGGCCCGGGGACGCCCTTGACGGTGCCGTCGGGGTTCAGGAAGGCAGGGTCGCCGCCGGGCACCATGCCGAGTTCCCCGGCCCGGCGCTGGAGGGCGTCAGGGGCGGCGTAGGCGTCCACGTCGCGCTGGAGGGCCTGTTCCTCGTCGGTGAGGCTCTTGGTGTCCCGCTGGAGGTCGTCGAGGCGGAACCCGCCTTCGCTGAGCGCGGAGTTCAGCACCAGGAGCCCGATGAGCCCGCCGCCCAGCAGGAAGACGACGAGCAGCACGAAGGGGGTACGGGCGGCCTGGCCCGGGCCTGCGGGGAAGAGCCGGGCGAGCCGGGCGGCCCGGCCCTTGAGTTCGGGGTTCCTAGTCACTCGGGTCCGCCTCGCCGCGTTTCACGCCGGTCATACCGGCTGACCTGCTTTTCCGCCGGTGGTCCGGGGGTCGGCCCCCGGGAGCATGCGGCCATCGGCAGTCCCCTTCGTACGCCTCACTCGGCGTCCTCCCTGATGCGCTCGGCCCCGCGCAGTCGCGCCGGGGCGGCCCGCCGGTTCTCGGCGATCTCTTCCTCGGTGGGAAGTTCGGCACCACGGGTGAGCAGCTTGAGCCTGGGCTGGTAACGCTCGGGCACGACCGGCAGTCCGGGGGGCGCCGTGTTGGCGGCGCCGGCCGCGAACACCTGCTTCACCAGGCGGTCTTCGAGCGAGTGGTACGACAGCACGGCGATCCGCCCGCCGACCGCGAGGGCCTTCACCGCGGCCGGGATCGCCCGCTCCAGGACGGTCAGTTCGCCGTTGACCTCGATGCGCAGCGCCTGGAAGGTGCGCTTGGCGGGGTTGCCGCCGGTGCGCTTGGCGGCCTGCGGCAGCGAGTCGCGGATCAGTTCGACGAGCCGGGCGCTGTTGCTGAAGGGCTCCTTGTCGCGCTCGCGCACGACCGCGGAGACGATCCGCTTGGCCTGCTTCTCCTCGCCGTACGCCCGCAGGATCCGGACGAGTTCACCGGGCGGGTAGGTGTTGAGGACCTCGGCGGCGCCGATCCCGGTCGTCTGGTCCATGCGCATGTCGAGCGGCGCGTCCTGGGCGTAGGCGAACCCCCGGTCGGCCTCGTCGAGTTGCATGGAGGAGACGCCCAGGTCGAACAGGACGCCGTCGACCCTGGGCAGGCCCAGCCGGTCGAGTACGTCGGGCAGTTCGTCGTACACCGCGTGCACCAGCTCGGCCCGCTCGCCGAAGGGGGCGAGCCGCTCGCCGGAGAGGCGCAGGGCCTCCTTGTCGCGGTCGAGGGCGACCAGCCGGGCCTCGGGGAAGCGGGCGAGGAGCGCCTCGCTGTGGCCGCCGAGGCCGAGGGTGCAGTCGACGACGACAGCGCCGGGCCGCTCCAGCGCGGGCGCCAACAGGTCCAGGCACCGCTGGAGCATCACCGGGACGTGTCGACTATTGCTCAAGGGGCCCTCTCAGGTCCGGCACGGTGCCGTACGCACCGCCGGGCCGTACGTACGCGCCGCGCACGCGGGGGATCAACTTTCGCGTCACTTTAGTCCACGGTGTCGCCCGGTCAATCAACCGCCCTGCGCGTCGCGGCACCCTGGTACGGCAAGCCGTAAATCGCCATCAATCACCCGTACGGGTACACTCGCACCACCCGTGTGGGTTACCTCACAACAACACTCATTGATGTTCTTTGTCCCCTCTCACAACGGGCCCGGTACCCCCGTGACCAGTACCGTCATGCTTATGACGACTTCTGCATCACTTCCCACCGGGCCCGAAGGCGCCATATCCCCCGAGGGCGCCGTCATCGACCGGCTCGTCACGGCCAACGAGCGGTATGCCGCCGCCTTCACCGACCCGGGGATGGACGCCCGCCCGGTGCTCCGGGTGGCGGTCGTGGCCTGCATGGACGCCCGTCTCGACCTGCACGCGGCGCTCGGTCTGGAGCTGGGCGACTGCCACACCATCCGCAACGCGGGCGGCGCGGTGACCGACGACGTGATCCGCTCCCTGACCATCAGCCAGCGGGCGCTCGGCACCCGCAGCGTCGTCCTCATCCACCACACCGGCTGCGGTCTGGAGTCCCTCACCGAGGACTTCCGGCAGGAGCTGGAGGCCGAGGTCGGCCAGCGCCCCGCGTGGGCCGTGGAGGCGTTCCGGGACGTCGACCAGGACGTACGCCAGTCGATGCAGCGGGTGCGCACCAACCCCTTCCTGGTGCACACCGACGACGTCCGCGGCTTCGTGTTCGACGTGAAGTCGGGCCTGCTGCGTGAGATCGACCCCGCGTAACCGAACCGGAACGCGGATCCTTACGTATGTCTCTACGAAATTTACCCTGCACTTCCATGCCGAAAAGGCCTGAAAACCAGACATAGCCCTGCCAGTTATCCACAGGCGAGTGACACGAACCGGTAACGGCAACAAGAATGCGGGTGTGGCGTCACGCGGAACTTCTCCCGCGTGCCGTCCGTGTTTCGGGGTGGGCCGGTCCGCATCGCAGAGGGTCGGCCCGGAGATTGAACGGGCCTAGGAGGGCCGTGTGACGACCTATGACGATCGAGCGAGCCTCACTGATCTGACCGCCACTGTGGAGCGAGTCCGCAGTTCGGTGGAGGGAGTGATCGAGGGCAAGCCTGAGGTCGTACGGCTTTCGCTGACCGTGCTGCTCGCCGAGGGGCATCTTCTGATCGAGGATGTCCCGGGCGTCGGCAAGACCATGCTGGCGAAGACGCTGGCCAAGTCCATCGACTGTTCCGTGCGGCGCATTCAGTTCACGCCGGACCTGCTGCCCTCGGACATCACGGGTGTGTCCATCTGGGACCAGCAGCGCCGCGACTTCGAGTTCAAACCGGGGGCGATCTTCGCGCAGATCGTGATCGGCGACGAGATCAACCGTGCGTCGCCGAAGACCCAGTCCGCGCTGCTGGAGTCCATGGAGGAGCGCCAGGTCACCATCGACGGGACGACCTACGAACTGCCCAGCCCCTTCATGGTGGTGGCCACCCAGAACCCGGTCGAGATGGAGGGCACCTACCCGCTCCCCGAGGCACAGCGCGACCGCTTCATGGCCCGCGTCTCCATCGGCTACCCGAGCCCGGAGGCCGAACTGCAGATGCTGGACGTGCACGGCGGGGTCTCGCCGCTGGACGACCTCCAGCCGGTGGCCCACGCGCACGACATCGTCAAGCTCGTCGAGGCCGTCCGCAACGTCCATGTCGCGGACTCGGTCCGGCGGTACGCCGTCGACCTGGTCGGCGCCACGCGCAACCACCCCGACCTCAGACTCGGCGCCTCGCCGCGCGCGACGCTCCATCTGCTGCGCGCCGCGAAGGCGTCCGCCGCCCTGAGCGGCCGGGAGTACGCGCTGCCGGACGACGTCCAGGCCCTCGCCGTGGCCGTCCTGTCCCACCGTCTGCTGCCCACCGCCCAGGCCCAGCTCAACCGCCGGACCTCCGAGCAGGTCGTCCAGGAGATCCTCCAGCGCACCGCGGTGCCCGCGGCGCCCCAGCAGCAGAGCGGCTTCGGCATGGGCCGCTCGGCGCCCGACTTCGGGCAGCAGCCGCCCCGGAGGCTTGGATGAGCGCAGGGGCGCCCGGGCATCCGGAGGACGACGACCAGGGCGAGAAGGGCGGGGTGCGGACGGCGCTGGCCGGTCTCACCACCCGCGGTCGCTCCTTCCTGGCCGCCGGAGTCGCCGCCGCCATCTGCGCGTACGTCCTGGGGCAGAGCGATCTGCTCCGGGTGGGCCTGCTGCTGTCCGTACTGCCGCTGGTCTGCGCGACCGTCCTGTACCGCACGCGCTACCGGGTGGCGGGCAGCCGCAGGCTCTCCCCCGCGCGCGTGCCGGCCGCCGAGGAGGCGAGGGTCCATCTCCGCATGGACAACGTCTCGCGGCTCCCCACGGGCCTGCTGATGCTCCAGGACCGGGTGCCGTACGTCCTCGGTCCGCGCCCCCGGTTCGTCCTGGACCGGGTCGAGGCGGGCGGGCGCCGCGAGGTGTCCTACCGGGTCCGCTCCGACCTGCGGGGCCGCTATCCGCTGGGCCCGCTCCAGCTGCGGCTGACCGACCCCTTCGGCATGTGCGAACTGACCCGCTCCTTCTCGACGTACGACACCCTGACGGTCATCCCGCGCGTGGAGGCCCTGCCCCCGGTGCGGCTGACCGGCGAGGCCAAGGGGTACGGCGAGGGACGGCAGCGCTCGCTGGCACTGGCCGGCGAGGACGACGTGATCCCGCGCGGGTACCGCTACGGCGACGACCTGCGCCGCGTGCACTGGCGCTCCACCGCCCGCTACGGCGAGCTGATGGTGCGCCGCGAGGAGCAGCCGCAGCGGGCCCGCTGCACGGTGCTGCTCGACACCCGGGGCATCGCCTATCTGGGCGCGGGCCCCGACTCGGCCTTCGAGTGGGCGGTCTCGGGCGCCGCCTCCGTCCTGGTCCACATGCTCGAACGGGGCTTCTCGGTACGCCTGTTGACGGACACGGGCAACTCCGTGCCCGGCGAGGGCGGTGAGGGTTTCGCGGGCGCCAGCCAGGAGTCGGCGGACGCGGCCGGACTGATGATGGACACGCTCGCGGTGATCGACCACTCGGACGGCGTGGACATCTCGCGCGCGTACGACGTGCTGCGCGGCGGCGGTGAGGGACTGCTGATGGCGTTCTTCGGCGACCTCGACGAGGAGCAGGCCCAGGTGGCCGCGAAGATGCGGCAGCGCAGCGGCGGGGCGGTCGCCTTCGTGCTGGACAGCGAGACCTGGGTGCGGGAACCGAACGATGTACCGGGTCCCGAGGACCCGGGCGAGGAGTCGCTGCGGATGCTGCGCGAGGCGGGCTGGACGGCCGTGCGCGTGCCGCGCGGGGCCGCGATGAGCGAGGTGTGGCGCCAGGCGGACCGCGAGCGGTCCGGTCTCGGCGTGGCCGGTGGCGGGGAGGGGCGGTCATGAGCGGGCGCGCACGACTGGCGCTGTGCGCCTGGGTGGCCACCATGCTGGCGGCGTTCGCCCTGCTGCCGCTGGTGGAGAACGTGAGCTGGCTGGTCCAGGTGGTCATCCTGCTGGGCATACAGTCGGCCGTCGGTGCGGGGGCCCGGCGGGTGCCGCTGGCCTGGCCGCTGACGGTGGCCTCGCAGCTGCTCGTCACGCTGGTCCTGATGACCCTGGTCTTCGTCCGGGAGCAGGCGTTCTTCGGCCTGATCCCCGGCCCCGACGCCTTCCAGGAGTTCGGCACACTGCTGCAGACCGGCGCGGACGACGTCGGGCGGTACGCCATCCCGGCGCCGCTGTCCGACGGCATACGTCTGATGCTGGTCGGCGGTGTGCTGCTGATCGGGCTCGCGGTGGACACCCTCGCGGTGACCTTCCGGGCCGCGGCCCCGGCCGGGCTGCCGCTGCTCGCGCTGTACTCGGTCGCCGCCGGGCTGTCCGACGGCGGCGGTGCCTGGCTGTGGTTCCTGCTGGCCGCGGCGGGCTATCTGATGCTGCTGCTGGCCGAGGGCCGGGACCGGCTCTCCCAGTGGGGCCGGGTCTTCGGCGGCGCACCACGCACCCCGGGCGAGCAGTCGTCCGGCGGAGTGGTCGCCCCCGTGCGCACGGGACGCCGGATCGGCGCGGTCGCGCTGGGCGTCGCCCTGGTGGTGCCGCTCGCGCTGCCCTCGCTCGACGGCGGGCTGCTGGACGCCGCCGGTACGGGCGTGGGCTCGGGCAGCGGGGGCGGCGGCACTATCTCCGCCGTGAACCCGCTGGTGTCGCTGCGCGACAGCCTGAACGTGGACGAGGACCGCCAGGTCATGTCCGTGCGCAACAGCACCGACGACACCCAGGACCTGTATCTGCGGATCGTCTCGCTGGACTCCTTCGACGGCACCGCCTGGAAGCCGTCCCAGCGGCACATCCAGGACGTGCCGAAGACGTTCCCAACCCCGCTCGGCCTCAGCGCGGACGTGCGGCGCACCGAGATCACGACGACCATCTCGGCGGCGGACTGGTATGCCCAGGACTGGCTGCCGATGCCGTACCCCGCGACCGGGGTGAAGATCGACGGCAGCTGGCGCTTCGAGCCGGTGGGCCGCACGCTCGTCGGCGACCACGGCCAGAACACCCGCGGTGCGCGGTACACGGTGACGAGCCTGGACGTGCAGCCGACCGCGGCGCAGCTCGCGGACGCCCCGGAGCCGGACCCGGCGCTGGTGCGCGAGTTCACCCAGGTCCCGGAGTCGCTGCCGGAGATAGTGGCACGCACCGCGCGCGAGGTGACCGCCGGTTCGACGAACGCCTACGAGCAGGCGGTCAAGCTCCAGGACTGGTTCTCGGTGAGCGGCGGTTTCCGCTACGACACCCAGGTGCAGGTCGGCAGCGGCTCGAACGCGATCGCCCGCTTCCTGAAGGACAAGGAGGGCTTCTGCGTCCACTTCTCCTTCGCGATGGCCTCGATGGCCCGCACGCTGGGCATCCCGGCCCGGGTCGCGGTGGGCTTCGCGCCGGGCACCCCGCAGCCGGACGGCACGGTGTCGGTGGGGCTGCGCGACGCGCACGCCTGGCCTGAGCTGTACTTCGAGGGCGTCGGCTGGACCCGTTTCGAGCCGACCCCGACCCGTGGCTCGGTGCCCGAGTACACGCAGTCCCAGGCGCCGAACAGCGACATCCCGAACCCGGAGCTGCCCTCGCAGAACGCCTCCGTGGCGCCCTCCGACTCCGCGTCGGCGAGCGAGAGCTGCGCTGCGGTGCAGCGGCGGCTGGACGGCGGGTGCGCGAGCGAGTCGGCGCAGGTGGCGCTGGGGCAGGACGACGGGGACAGCTGGTGGTCCGCCGCCCTGCTCTGGGCGCTCGGTGTGCTCATCTGGCTGGCGATCCTGTTGTCGCCGTTGCTGTGGCGGCTGCGGATCCGGTCCGTACGGCTCGGGGCGCACGGCCGCGCGGACGGCGACGTGGCGGTCCACACACTGTCGGCCTGGCAGGAACTGACCGACAGCGCCTGGGACTTCGGTATCGGTCCGGAGGAGTCGCAGACGCCCCGCAAGGCGGCGGCCCGGATCGTGCGCCTCGGCGGTCTCGACCAGTCGGCGGCGGATGCCGTGCGCCGGGTCGCGGATGCCGTGGAGCAGGTCCTGTACGCGCCGACGCCCCGTCCGACGGCCGGCCTCGCGGAGGACGTACGCCAGGTGACGGCGGCCCTGCGCGGCACGGCGAGCCGGGGCACGCGACTGCGGGCGACATTCGCCCCGCGTTCGACCGTACGAGTGGGATGGGCGCTGGCGGCCCGCTGGTCGGCGCTCGGCGAGCGGGTACTGGCAGCCAGGCCGACCCTGCGCAGGCCGTGGGGCCAGCACAGCTGACGGGACACGGCCGACGGGACACCGTCGGCGCCGCAAGGTCCGGAAACGGCCGGTGGCCCGAACCCCCTGAGGGTTCGGGCCACCGGCCGTTTCACGTCTCGCGTTCGGTCACGACGCCGGGTTCAGCCGCCCTGGGGGCTACTGGCCACCCTGCTGTTCGTCACGGCGCCGCTGCCAGCGCTCCTCGATGCGATCCATCATGGAGCGCCGCTGCCGACCCTGTCGGCGGGCCTGCGGGGCTCCGGGAGCGGCACCCGCGGCGGGTTGTTCACCCGGCTTGGGGGCCTTGCGCCAACCTGTCACGGCCAGGACCGCACAGCCCAGCATGACGAGGAACCCCACCACGCTGACCCAAATCTGCTGTGCGACCATTCCGGCCATGAGGAGCGCGATACCTACGAGGAAGCCCGCGACCGCCTGGTAGACCCGTCGCCGGGTGTACGTGCGCAGCCCGCTTCCTTCAAGCGCTGTCGCGAACTTGGGATCTTCGGCGTACAGCGCTCGCTCCATCTGCTCGAGCATTCGCTGCTCGTGCTCCGAGAGCGGCACGGAGTCCTCCTCATCGTGCAGTCGCCGGGGCGACCGGGGGTCCCCTTCAGGATAGGCAGGGAATCGCCCCCGTGAAACCCGCCCCTCTACGCCAATTGGCAACCGGAATCCGCCATGGCCGTCCCGGTTCGCTGAAGCGTTCATTCCCCAGCAACCGGCCCGTCATGCAGAGCGGTCTCCCTCGATCATACGGCTCCGGGCGCCCGATCGGGGGGCCTGTGGCGTACTCCATCTGCGGCCGAGCCGCTGATCAGCGGTCCGCCGCCGGAGGTGACTCAGGCCTCGTCGGCACCCGGCGTCTCGCCGAGCACGTGAAGCTGGGTGGCCACGGAGTGGAAGGCGGCCTGCTCGGCAGCCGCGGCCTCCAGCTTGAGCAGGGCGTCCAGCGCGCCGGGCTCGGTGTCCACGAGGACGCCGGGCACCAGGTCGGCGAAGATCCGCACACCGTGCACGGCACCCACCCGCAGGCCCGCTCCCTCGACGAGCGCGGTGAGCTGTTCGGCGGTGAAGCGGTGCGGTACGGGGTCACTCTCGCCCCAGCGGCCGTTCGGGTCGTCGAGCGCCTGCCTGGCCTCCTTGAAGTGGCCGGCGAGGGCCCGCGCGAGCACGGCGCCGCCGAGTCCTGCGGCGAGCAGGCTGAGAACGCCCTCGGAGCGCAGGGCGGCCACCACGTTGCGGACGCCCTCGGCGGGGTCGTCCACGTACTCCAGGACGCCGTGGCAGAGCACCGCGTCGTAGCCACCGCGCTCGACGACGTCGAAGAGGCCGTGCGCGTCGCCCTGGACACCCCGGACCCGCTCGGCGACACCGGCCTCGGCGGCCCGGCGCTCCAGCGCGAACAGCGCGTTGGGGCTGGGGTCGACGACGGTGACCCGGTGCCCGAGCCGGGCGACGGGCACCGCGAAGTTGCCGCTGCCGCCCCCGGTGTCGAGGACGTCCAGCGACTCCCGCCCCGTGGTCTTGACCTGCCGCTCCAGAGCGTCCTGAAGGACGTCCCAGACGACGGCTGTACGGAGAGAAGCGCGGGGGCGCATCGGGTCCGACACGACAGTTGACTCCTCGGCGCGGCACCACCACTGACGCGGCGGAACGAACGGAACGCCTCCCGAGCCCCGGTGGGCTGCGGAAAGACTGCGACTTCCCCACCCTATTGCCTCCGGTCACCTACCCGGCCAACCGTCTCGGCCCACGCCGGGGACGCCCCGGCCGCGTGCGTGTACGGGGCCTGGCGGCGGGGGTGTACGGAAGCTCGGCGCGGCTGGGGCGGGACTGCGGGAGTCCCGGCGCCGGGGCGGCTCCGGGCCCCGGCAGGCCCGGGTGTCCGCTCGGCAGCGACTCCGGCGGACCCGGTCGTCCCGCTCAGCTCGCATCCGGGACGCCCCGGCCACCTCCCTCTCGCGGGCCCGGAGGCGTCTCCGGGTCCTGGCGGGGCTGTGGTAGTACCGGCTGGAGGACGAGCATCCGTTCCACGAGGCGGAGGAACATCGCCACGTCGCGGATCAGGTCGTCGGCGTCGCGGTTGGTGGCGGCGCCCTGGATGCCGGCCTCGGCGCGGGCGCGGCGGCGGGCGCCGGAGGCGAAGAGCACGCTCCACTCGGCGAGTTCGGGTGCTATCTCGGGGAGCACCTCCCAGGCGCTGCGGATCCGCGGGCGGCGCCTCGACGTGGGTTCGGGGAGGCTCCGGGCGGCGAGTACCGCGGCGGCGGTGCGCAGGGCGGCGAGGTGCGCGGTGGCGTACCGCTCGTTGGCGGTCTCCAGGACGGCGGCCTCGTCGAGGCCGGCGCGGGCCTGGGCGAGCAGGTCGAGGGCGGCGGGCGGCGCAGTGGCCCGGCGGAGCACGGGGTGCACGTCGCTCGCCGGGCCGGTCGGTGAGGGGGCAGGGCCGGGGGCGCGGCGCCGACGGGCGGCGGCTGCGTTCGAGCTGGCCATGACGAACCTCCTGTCGTCTGTGTGACGGCACGTCCCGACGGGAGGCGCCGTATGTGCCCATCGTGAGGTATGCCACTGACAATCCGTTCTGACCTGGTCTTTTGCTTCGATCGAAGGTTCGGGTTAACTTTTGCACTGACCAGTCAGTGCAAAAAGGTGGGGTGGGGATCGTGGACGGTCCGTACGGGCTCGGGGTGACCGCCCGGGCCTTCGGGCTCAAGGGGCCTCGCGGCTGGGCGTTCCGCGAGGTGTCCTTCGACGCGGAGCCCGGTTCGCTGATCGCGGTGCAGGGGCCGTCCGGATCGGGCCGCACCTGCCTGCTGCTCGCGCTCGCGGGCCGGATGAAGGCCACCGAGGGGGCGGCCACGGTCGGCGAGTGGGGCCTGCCCGGGCAACTCGCGGCGGTGCGCGGCGCGAGCGCACTCGCGCACGTCCCGGGTGTCACCGACCTGGAACCCGCCCTGACCGTCGGGGAGCACCTGCGGGAACGGGCGCTCCTGGAGCGCCGGTTCGGCGGTTCCCTGCGCGGACTGCTGCGGCCCCGGGCGGAACGGGTGGCCGGGGCGAAGGCGCGCGTCGACGCCGCGCTGACGGCCGCCGGTCTCGACCTCGCGGCACTGCCCAAGGGCGCCAGGACCGCCGTACGCGATCTGGAGCGGCTGGAGGCGCTACGGCTGTCCGTGGCGCTGGCGCTGGTCGGCCGGCCGAGGCTCCTGGGGGTCGACGACACCGACCTGAAGCTGTCGGACGCCGAACGGACCGAGGTGTGGGCCCTGTTGAGGTCGCTCACCGAGACCGGAACGACCGTCGTGGCGGTGTGCAGCGAGGCCCCCGAAGGGGCGGTGATCGTGTCGACGGCACCGCACGAGCAGGAGACCCCCGGGCTCGACGAGACCGCCGACGCCTCTGAGACCTCCGAACCCCACGACACCCCCGAGACGACCCCCAAGACCCCCAAGACCCCCGAAAAGGAGACGGCAGATGCGCTCCCCACGCCTGGCCGCGCTTGAGTTGAGGCGGTTCGGCCGGGGCCGGCTCCCTCGCGCCGCCCTCGCCTCGCTGCTGCTCCTGCCGCTGCTCTACGGCGCCCTGTACCTGTGGTCCTTCTGGGACCCCTACGGCAGGCTCGACCGCGTCCCCGTGGCGCTCGTGAACGACGACAAGGGCGCGAGCGTCGCCGGGAAGAAGCTCTCGGCCGGTGCCGACATCGTCAAGGGGCTGCGCGACAGTGACACCTTCGAGTGGCACGAGGTGAGCGCGGCCCAGGCACGGAAGGGTGTCGAGGACGGCACGTACTACCTGTCGCTGACCATGCCGGCCGACTTCAGCGCGCGGATCGCGTCCAGTTCCGGCGACTCCCCGGAGACGGGCGCGCTCCAGGTGCGGACCAACGACGCCAACAACTACATCGTCGGGCAGATCTCCCGGACGGTGTTCGGCGAGGTGCGCACCGCCGCCTCCACGAAGGCCTCGCGGTCGTTCCTCGACAAGATCTTCGTCTCGTTCTCCGACATCCACGGGGAGACCGTGAAGGCCGCGAAGGGCGCCGACACGCTCAACGGCGGTATCGGCAAGGCCGAGAAGGGGTCCAAGGATCTCGCCGACGGGCTGACGGACGCCAGGACGGGCAGCGGCAAGCTCGTCACGGGGCTGCGGAAGCTCGACACCGGGGCGGGCGATCTGGCCGACGGTTCGCGGCAGGTCGCGGCGGGCACGCAGACGCTCGCCGACAAGGTCAACGGGGTCTCGGACCGGCTGGGGCCCTTCCTCAGGGACAACGAGAAGACCATTGGGGACACCGCTCAGCTCGTCGCCGACTCGGCCGGTACGGTCCGGCGCAACCTGGGCACCCTGGTGAAGGCCGCCCCGGCCGCTGCCAAGGGCGCCCACACGGCCGCCGAGACCCTGGACGGCGTCTACAGGGCGCGCTGCGTGACCGCGGTGCTGCCCGACGCCGCGTGCGCCGACCTGAAGAAGGCCCGCCAGGCCGCCGCGGACGTGGCGACGGTCGCCGACGACGTCAACACGCTGGTCGCCGACCAGAACGGCGATCTGGACAAACTTGACCAGCACCTCGCCGCGCTCCAGAAGCAGGCCCAGTCGCTCGCCGACCGCGCCCCGCGTCTCTCCGAGGACCTCGCCGACGCCGTCCGCAAGGTCAACCAGCTGAACGAGGGGGCCGCCCAGGTCGCCGCAGGAGCGAGGAAACTGCACACCGGGCTCGCCACCGCCAAGTCCGGCGCGACCGCCCTGGACACGGGCGTCGGTGACCTCAAGACGGGCGCGGACGACCTCACCGGAGGCATGTTCAAGCTCGTCGACGGCTCCGGGAAGCTCGCCGGCGGACTGCACGACGGCGCCGCCCAGATCCCCGACTACGACCGCCAGGCCCGCGACACCCGCACCGAGGTGATGTCCGACCCGGTCCAGCTCGCCTCAAGCGATGTCCACAAGGCGCCCAACTACGGCACCGGATTCGCCCCGTACTTCATCCCGCTGTCCCTGTGGGTGGGCGCGATGGTCGCCTACATGCTGATCCCGCCGCTCAACAGGCGGGCCCTCGCGGCGGGTTCCCCGGCGTGGCGCATCACCCTGGCGGGCTGGCTGCCGGTCGCCGCCCTGGGCGTGCTGCAGACCGCGGCCCTGATGTCCGTACTGCACTGGGCGATCGGCCTGGAGATGGCACGGGCGGCCGGGACCGTGGGCTTCCTCTTCCTGGTCACGGCCTGCTTCGCGGCGATCGTCCAATGGCTGAACGCGCGCTTCGGCGCGGCGGGCCGGATCCTCGTACTCGCCTTCCTGATGCTCCAGTTGACGTCCGCGGGCGGCACCTATCCCGTGCAGACCAGTCCGGGCTTCTTCAACGCGATCCACCCCTTCATGCCGATGAGTTACGTCGTCGAGGCCCTGCGCAGGCTCATCACGGGCGGTGGGCTCGGCCCGGTGTGGCAGGCGTGTGCCGTGCTGGCCGCGTTCACGGTCGGCGCCCTGGCGCTGACCGCCGTGTCGGCCCGGCGCAGGCAGGTGTGGACCCTGGACCGGCTGCACCCGGAGCTGAGCCTGTGACAACTCGTCAGCATGGGGCCCGTGTTCCTGTGAGAATCAGGCCCATGGAACGCAGCAGCACCCCGTCGGGCGGCAGTACACGCCGCGAGGCCACCCGGCAGAAGCTCTACGAGGCCGCCGTCACGCTCATCGCGGAACAGGGCTTCTCCGCCACCACGGTGGACGAGATCGCCGAGCGGGCCGGGGTCGCCAAGGGCACGGTCTACTACAACTTCGCCAGCAAGTCCGTCCTCTTCGAGGAGTTGCTGCGGCACGGCGTGGAACTCCTCGCCGCCTCCCTTCGGGAGGCAGCGGAGAAGACCGAACGGGACGGCGGCACCAAGGTCGACGCCCTGGACGCGATGATCCGGGCCGGGCTGGAGTTCATCAGCCGCTACCCGGCCTTCACCCAGCTCTACGTGGCCGAGCTGTGGCGCACCAACCGGACCTGGCAGTCCACCCTGATGGTGGTCAGGCAGCAGGCGGTGGCGGTCGTCGAGGGCGTCCTGCGCGAGGGCGTGGCGGGCGGCGAACTGAGCGACGAGATCGACATCCCGCTGACCGCGGCGGCCCTGGTCGGCATGGTCCTGGTCGCCGCCCTGGACTGGCAGGCCTTCCAGCCGGAACGCTCCCTGGACGACGTCCACTCGGCCCTGTCCCGGCTGCTCCAGGGGCGGGTCGGCGGCAACCGCTGAACGAGCGGAGCGGGGCAGGGGGGCACAGCGGACGACCGGGGCACACAGGAAAGCGCCGGTCCGCTGTGGCCGCGTCCCCCGCGGGCCACCTCGAACCGGCGCTTCCTTCCTGCTCCCCCGTTTTCCCCCTTTTCCCCGTTCCCCCGTATCCCCCCGTGTTCCCCCGTTGACCCCCGTGCGGTCGCTTCCCCGGGTCCCCCGGTGCCTCGCTCCCGCCGACGGATCGGCGGAAGGAGCGGTCCAGGGCACCGGCACCGTTCCGCCGCCCCGTGTCGGCGGTACCGGAGCCGTGCCCTTTTCCGTGCCCCTACTCTCTCGTTCCCGCAGGTCGCGGCCCATCCGTGCGCGTACTCATCTCTCGCCCTAGGTACGTGTACTCAGCACTGCGCACTCACCCCCAGGACGCGTCGTTGCCGACTGGTTACCATCGCCTCCGTGTCCGTACTCCCCCTTGTCTTCACCAGCGGCTGGGCCAGCGGCATCAACGCGTACGCGGTGGTGCTCCTCCTCGGCGTCTTCGGCGCGACCGGGCTGACGGACGAGGTCCCCGAGTCGCTGCAGCGCCCCGAGGTCCTCATCACGGCGGGCGTGCTGTTCCTGTGCGAGGCGGTCGCCGACAAGATCCCGTACGTGGACTCGGCGTGGGACGCGGTACACACCGTGATCCGGCCGGTCTCCGGGGCCGTCGTCGGGGCGCTGCTGGCCGGGCAGAGCGGTTCGCTGTCCGATCTGGCGGCGGGCGCGATCGGCGGTTCGACGGCGCTGGCCAGCCACGCGGTCAAGGCCGGGACGCGGATGGCGGTCAACACCTCGCCCGAGCCCTTCAGCAACGTGATCGTGAGCTTCGCCGAGGATCTCGGGGTCGCCGGGCTCGTGACGTTCGCGATGTTCCACCCGGAGGCCGCGGCGGCGATCGCGGGCGCGCTGCTGATCGCCGGGCTCGTCCTGCTGTTCTTCCTGGTCTCCCGGATCAGGCGGTTCCTGCGCCGGCGGGCCCAGCGGCGCGAGGAGAGACGGCTTGTCAGTGGGGGCGGATAAAGTCCCTCGCATGGCACAGGTGGTGGTGATCGGCGCCGGGATGGGCGCGATGGCAGCCGCTGCCCGGCTGGCCGTCGCGGGCCACCGGGTAGCGGTGTACGAGCGTGCGGAGACGTACGGCGGGGCGGTGCGCCGCTTCGAGCGGGACGGCTTCTCCTTCGACACGGGTCCGGGACTGTTCACCCTGCCCGCGGTCTACCGCGACCTGTTCGTCAAGACCGGCAAGCAGCCCCTGGAGGAGTGCGTCGAACTGGTCCAGGTCGACCCGTCCTCGCGGCACGTCTTCCCGGACGGTACGGCGGTCTCGTTGCCGAACGCGTCCCGCGCGGGCGTCGTCCAGGCCCTGGACGCGGCTCTCGGGGCCGGGGCGGGCGACCGCTGGGGCGACTTCCTGGTCCGGGCCCGCGAGGCCTGGGACCGCACCCGCAGACCGCTCCTGGAGGAGCCCCTGTGGGACGAGTGGCATGTGCTGGGCGGACGCGAGCCTTACCCGGCGGTGCCCCGGAAGCGGCTGCTGCGCAGCACCCGCAGGGCCGGCACGCTCGCCGAGATCGGCGCCTGGGAGCTGCGCGACCCGCGCCTCACGGCCATCCTGGAGAGCCACGCCCTGGAGTTCGGCCTCGATCCCCGGGACACCCCGGCGAGCGCGGCCGTGCTGCCCTACATGGAGCACGCCTTCGGCACCTGGTACGTCCGGGGCGGCATCCGGGAGTTGGCACGCGCGGTGTACGAGCGGTGCGTGGACCGGCGGGTCGAGTTCGTCTTCGGCGCCGAGGTCACGGGCATCGTCGAGAAGGACGGCCGGGCGGCGGGGGTGGAACTGGCCGACGGCACGGTGGCCGAGGCGGACCATGTCGTCGCGGGCGTGGACCCCGTACGGCTGAAGGGGCTGACGGAGCACGTGCTCGACGGGGAGGGCGATGTGCTGCCGGACTCCTCGACGCCGTCGCCGGGCCGGTTCACCGTGCTGCTGGCCCTGCGCGGGGGCTGCGAGGCGGGTACCGCGCATCGCACTGTCGTGCACACTCCGGACCGGGAGGCCGAGCTGGACTGGGTGAGCGGAGCGGGGCCCGGGCCGGTGCCCCCCACGGTCACCGTGCTGCGGCCCGACGATCCGGCTCGGCTCGACCGGGAGCACGAGTCCGTGGTCCTGACGGCGGCAGCACCGCCCAAGGGCGACTGGACGGCGGACGGCTCGCCGGAGCGCTTCGCGGACCTGATGACCGACGCGGCCGGTGCGGCCGTCCCCGGGCTGCGCGAACGCGTCCTGTGGCGGGAGATACGGACGCCCGGCAGGAGCGGGGACGAGACGGGGGCCTTCCTGGGAGGCGTTCCTGCGCCGTCCCTCGCCGGCGGTGACGGCGGCTTCCTGCATCCCGCCAACAGCACCAGACTGCCGGGGCTGTACCGCGTGGGCGGCTGGTCCCACCCCGGGGGCGGGCTGCCGCACGCGGGCATGTCGGGCGCGCTGGTGGCGGGACTGATCGTGGAGGGGCCGGACTTCATGGGCTCGCGGTGAGCCCATGACACCGGGCGGAAGCGGTACTAGAAGCGGTACTGCTGCTCGTCGTAGCCGTTCCCGTGCGTCTGGCCGTTGCCGTTGCCCTGGCCGTTGCCATTGTCCTGGTAGTACTGCTGCTCCGGCGGGAGTTCGCCGCCGTACAGCGGGTCGTCGGTGTTGCGCTGCTGCGGGACCCAGACACCGCTCGCGGGGGTCTCGCCGTAGCCGCCGTTGCCGTACTGGTCCTGGCCGTAGGTCTGCTGGCCGTACTGCTGCTGGTCGTAACCGGCGTCGTAGGAGGTGCCGCCGTAGCCCTGGCCGATGTACGGGTCGGAGTAGGCGGCGTACTGCTGCTGGCCCGAGGTGTCGTAGCCGTACTGCTGCTGGTCGTAGCCGGTGTAGCCGTCGTAGCCGTAGTTCTGGTCGGCGCCCTGGGCCGCCGTCGCGTACGACTGGTCCTGGCCCGCGCCCGCATAGGACTGGTCCTGGCCGGTCGCCGCGGCGTAGGCGGCGTCGCTGTACACGCCGTAGGAGCCGGTGTCGTCGGGCAGGGGCTGCGGTTCGTAGACGGCCGTGCTGTCGGCCGCCATGGGCCGGGCGGAGCGGGACGGGGTGAAGACGTCGTCCCGGTCGTAGTCGCGGTCGAACTCCTCGGCCTGCCGGTACGTTCCGGCGCCGGTGTCGTAGGCGTCGTGCCCGAAGCCGTCGGCGGGGGTGCCCACGAAGTCCGTGCCGGTGCCGGTGCTCTGGCCGTACGCGCCCTCGGACGCTTCGAGGCCGGAGACCTCAAGGCTCGGGTCCTTGTACTCGGCCTCGTCACGGCCTCTGCCGAAGCGCGCGAGGAAGCCCGAGCGGCCGGCGACGGCCCAGCCGGACGAGAACCCGCTGCGGAACGACAGGGTGACGTAGGTCTGGCCGACCGCGAAGGCCGCAGCGCCCAGGCCGATGACCAACACGTTCGGGATGAGCACGCCGAGGACGACGCCGAGGAAGCCGACGAAGGCCAGCAGCCGCCAGCGCAGCCGCGCCTTGTACTGCAGCAGCACTTCGCCGAGCAGCCACAGCGCGACGACGCCGAACGCGATGTAGAGGACCGTCCAGCCCATGTACGCCCCTCTCCCAGTGACCGCTACGCAGTGTGTCGTACGCCGGTGCGGCCGGTCTAGGCCCGCTGTGGGTGGTGCAGACCCAGGTTCTCGTAGATTTCCAGCGATGCCGTGGAGTTGTTCAGCGTAATGAAGTGCAGGCCGGGGATTCCCTCGGCCAGCAGCCGCGCGCAGAACTCCGTGGCGAACTCGATGCCAATGGAGCGTACAGCCGCCGCGTCGTCTTTGGCTGTGAGGATGCGCTCTTTCAGCGCCGGGGGGATGGCCGCGTTGCTGAGCTGCGGCAATCGCTCCAGCATCCGCACGCTGGTCACGGGCATGACCTCGGGGATGACGGGGGTCGGACAACCCGCCGCCGCGACCGCGTCACGCAGCCGCAGATAGGACTCCGGGTGGAAGAACATCTGGGTGATCGCGTAGTCCGCGCCGGCCCGGCACTTGTCGACGAAGTGCGTGACGTCCGTCTCGCGGTCCGGGGAGCGCGGGTGGGTCTCCGGGAAGGCCGCGACGCCTACGCAGAAGTCGCCCGACTCCTTGATGAGGCGCACCAGTTCGGCCGCGTACGTCAGACCGCTCGGGTGCGGTACCCACTCACCCATCGGGTCGCCGGGCGGGTCGCCGCGCACGGCCAGGATGTTGCGGATGCCCGCGTCGGCGTACTGGCCGATGATGTTGCGCAGTTCGGCGATGGAGTGGTCGACCGCGGTGAGGTGGGCGACCGGGGTGAGGGTCGTGTCGGAGACGATCTGCTGGGTCTCCTTGACGGTCCCCGCGCGCGTGGACCCGCCCGCGCCGTACGTCACGGACACGAAGTCCGGGGCGACCGCCTCGACCCTCCTGAGCGCGTTCCACAGGTTCCGCTCGCCCTTGGGGGTTCTGGGCGCCGAGAACTCGAAGGAGTACACGGTCTTGCCGGAGGCGAGCATGTCACGCACAGTGCGCGCGTGATCGGTTCTGGTGGACGCGGTTCCGAGGGCCATACCCGCAGGTTAGTCAGGGGCCGCCGGTCACCCCAACCGGATGGCGAGAATTTGCCCCGGATTGTCGGCTTGTTGTCCACGCCTCGGACACCCGCGCGACGAACCCCTACGCCGAACGCAGCCGCTCGGCGAACTCCTTCGCCGCCGCGCCCGGGTCGTCCGCCTCGGTGATCGCCCGTACGACGACGACCCGGCGGGCGCCCGCGTCCAGCACCTCGTCGAGGTTGCCCAGGTCGATGCCGCCGATGGCGAACCAGGGGCGGCCGGTGGCGAGCCCGGCGGTGTACCGGACCAGGCCGAGGCCGGGGGCGTGGCGGCCCGGCTTGGTGGGGGTGGGCCAGCAGGGGCCCGTGCAGAAGTAGTCGACGCCCTCCTGGACGGCGGCTGCGGCGGCCTCGGACTCGGCGTGCGTGGAGCGCCCGATGAGGACGTCCTCGCCGAGGATCGCGCGGGCCGCCGGGACGGGCAGGTCGCCCTGGCCGAGGTGCAGTACGCCGGCACGCGCGGCGTGGGCGACGTCCGCGCGGTCGTTCACCGCGAGGAGCCTGCCGTGCCGGGCGCAGGCGTCGGCGAAGACCTGGAGGTGGTCCAGTTCCTCGGCGGCCTCCATGCCCTTGTCGCGCAGTTGCACGATGTCGACCCCGGCGGCCAGGACGGTGTCCAGGAACTCGGCGAGGTCGCCCTGGCGCCGGCGGGCGTCGGTGCAGAGGTACACCCGGGCGTCGGCCAGCCGGGCCCTGGCGGCGGTGCCGGGGTCGGCGGTCGCGCCGGGCACGGTGTCGGTCGTCTCGGGCATACGGGTGTCCCCCCATGGACGCGCCCCGGGGTCTTCCTCCCCCGGGCGCGCCTCTGTGTGGCGGCACGCGGACCGCGTCCGCGTGCCGAACGGCTGGTCAGGGTCAGACGGCGAGCGCCTGGGCGCGGCGCTTCACCTCCGTGCCGCGATTCTCGCTGAGGGCCTGCGCGGGGGTGCCGGGCAGGCTGGGGTCGGGAGTGAAGAGCCACTCCAGCATCTCCTCGTCGGAGAAGCCGTCGTCCCGCAGGAGCGTCAGGGTGCCGGTGAGGCCCTTGACGACCTTCTTCTCGACCCCGTCGAGGAAGGCGGCGGGGACGTGCAGCGCGCGGTTCTCACCACGGCGTACGGCGATCACTTGGCCCTCCTTGACCAGCTGCCGGACGCGTGTCACCTCGATGTCGAGGATTTCCGCGATGTCGGGCAGCGTGAGCCAGGCAGGGACGAGAGCATCGATCTTTGCGTCAATCTCGGTCACGGGACAAGCCTGCCATCCCGCACTGACAGTCGGAAGCCGGACCCCTCCGACCTGCGGTGTCGCGGTGGCGCCGGGGCCTGTCCGGCTAGGCGGTGGCCGCTTTCATCGGCCGGGAGGGGTCCGTCAGCCCCTCGGCGTCCATGAGAGTGCCCGCCTCGATCAGCCTGCGGCCCTGTGCCAGGTCCCGGGGGCGGCCCACGGCCAGCAGGGCGATCAGGCGGCCCTCGCGCAGCCAGCAGACCGTCCAGGCGGGTCCTGACGGGTCGCCGCGCCACAGGGTGGTGTCGGCCGAGCCGTGGTGGCCGACGTACTGGACGAAGCGGCCGAACTGCTCCGACCAGAAGTACGGGACCGGGTCGTAGACCGCCGGGGACTCCCCGATGATGTTCGCGGCGACCGTGCGGGGCCCCTGGAGGGCGTTGTCCCAGTGGTGGACCAGCAGGCGCCGGCCGTACCTTCCCGAAGGGAAGGAGGCGCAGTCGCCGACCGCGTACACGTCCTCGGCGGTGCTGCGCAGGTGGTCGTCGGCGACGACCTCCCGGTACTCGCCCAGGGTGATCCCCGAGCCCGTGAGCCAGGCGGTGGCCGGGCGGGCCCCGATGCCGACGACGACGGCGCCCGCGGGCAGCCGGGTGCCGTCGTCGAGCACCACGGCGCCGGGCTCGACGCGGGCCACGCGCGCGTGGGTGCGCAGGGAGGCGCCGCTGTCGGCGTACCAGGCGGCCATCGGCGCGGCCACCTCGGCGGGCAGGGCGCCCGCGAGCGGCCGGTCGGCGGCCTCGACGACGGTGACCGCGCAGCCCGCCTCGCGCGCGGCGGTGGCGAACTCGGCGCCGATCCAGCCGGCCCCGACGACCACGATGTCGTGCTGGCGGGCGAGGACGGGCCGCAGCCGTTCGGCGTCGTCCAGGGTGCGCAGCAGATGCACCCCGGGTACGCCGTCGGTGCCGGGCAGCCGGACCGGTTCGGCGCCGGTGGCGAGGACCAGGGCGTCGTACGGGACGGGCCCCTCGGCGGTGTCCAGCTCGTGCCGGCCGGGGTGGACGCCCAACACCTCGCGTCCGAGCAGCAGTTCGATGCCGAGGGCCTCGAAGTCGACGTCGAAGGCGGAGCCCTCCGCCTTGCCGAGCAGCACGGCCTTGGACAACGGGGGGCGGTCGTACGGCTGATGGGGTTCGGCGCCGATCAGGGTGACGGAGCCGGTGAACCCCTGCTCGCGGAGGGCGACCGCGGTCTGCACCCCGGCCATGCCCGCGCCCACGACGACCACGCGCCGCGGCTGCGGCACACCGCGCGTGTCCTGCGCCTGCGTCTGCTCGCTCACCCGATCACCATAGACAACTGACAAATTGTCAGTCAGTGGGCGCGGTCCGTGACCTGTTGCACACCCGCTGCCCGACCTGCTCCACCACGCTCGTGCCGCTGCCCGGCTGCGACTCCCACTCCCAGGTCTCCGCCAACCGCAGCCGCCCGTCGGGCAGTTCGGTCACCTCGGAGACGCAGTGGCCCGAGGACGTCGTGCCGTCCCGCTTCAACTGCACGTACCGGAAGTCGAGCCGGTCACCCTCCCGCGTACCCACGAGATGTCCGCGGACGACGTCGCCGCCCGCGTACTCGGCCCAGATCTCGCCGTCCTTCTCGTGGTAGGCGAACCGGGTGCTGGTGCCGACCTGGCCCGGGGCCTGGTCTTCGACCGGGGCGAGGACGAGACCGTCGAGCGAGCGGGGCATGGGCGGAGGCTCCCTTACACGTGCGGTGGGCCGAGGGCTAGGTCCTGTCGTCAAGTTCCCGTCGTCCGCCCGGAGGGCGGGCCGCGCGGCGTCAGGTGCGTGCTCTCGGCGTGCCGGGCCCTGACTCGTGTACTGGACGTACTCGGGTCAGGGCCCGGTGCGGCGAGAGTTCGTGCATGGCGCCGCGCGGCAGGCGGGAACTTGACGACAGGGCCTAGGGTGGCCAGCGTAAGCACTCGCGGGAGCCCGGACGCACCGGGCTGAGAGGGAGGCTGGCGGCCTCCGACCGTACGAACCTGATCCGGGTCATGCCGGCGAAGGGAGGGGCTGGACGCCCATGTCGCGTACACACACCTCGGACGTCGTGGTCGTCGGGGGCGGGATCATCGGGCTGGTGACGGCCTGGCGGGCCGCCCAGCGCGGGCTCGCCACGACCGTCGTGGACCCCGTGCCGGGCGGCGGGGCGGCCCAGGTGGCCGCCGGGATGCTGGCCGCCGTCACGGAGCTGCACCACGGCGAGCAGACCCTGCTGGGGCTGAACCTGGAGTCGGCCCGCCGCTACCCGGACTTCGTCGCCGAACTCACCGAGCTGACCGGCCACGACCTCGGCTACCGCCGCTGCGGCACCCTCGCCGTCGCCCTCGACGCCGACGACCGCGCCGAACTGCGCGAACTGCACGCCTTGCAGGAGCGCTCGGGCCTGGCGTCGGAGTGGCTCTCGGGGCGCGAGTGCCGGCGCCTGGAGCCGATGCTCGCGCCGGGCGTGCGCGGCGGGCTGCGGGTGGACGGCGACCACCAGATCGACCCCCGGCGGCTGGCCGGGGCGCTGGTGGCGGCGTGCGAGCGGGCCGGGGTGGTGCTGCGCCGGACCTGGGCCGAGCGGCTCGACGTACGGCGGGGGCGGGCCGTGGGGGTCCTGGACTCGGCCGGCGACGAACTGGCCGCCGGGTCGGTCGTGCTGGCCGGGGGCAGCCTCAGCGGGCGGCTCGCAGGGGTCCCAGAGGCCGTTCTGCCGCCCGTACGGCCCGTGAAGGGGCAGGTGCTGCGGCTGACCGTGCCAGGCCCGTACGCGCCGTTCCTGAGCCGCACCGTGCGGGCCGTGGTGCGCGGCAGCCAGGTCTATCTGGTGCCGCGCGAGAACGGCGAGCTGGTCGTCGGTGCGACCAGCGAGGAGCTGGGCTGGGACACGACGGTCACCGCGGGAGGGGTGTACGAGCTGCTGCGCGACGCCCATGAACTCGTCCCCGGGATCACCGAGTTGCCGCTCACGGAGACGCGCGCGGGCCTGCGCCCCGGGTCCCCGGACAACGCGCCGCTGCTCGGCCCGACCGCACTGGAGGGGCTGTTGCTGGCGACCGGGCACTACCGGAACGGGGTGCTGCTGACGCCGGTCACGGGAGATGCCATGGCGGCCGTCCTGGCCACCGGTGAACTACCGGACGAGGCGCGGGCCTTCACGCCCCGCCGGTTCGACGCCGTACGTACGGAGCAGCTCGTATGAATGTCCTGGTCAACGGCCGGCCGCGGGAGGTCTCCGCCGGTACCGCGCTCGACGTCCTGGTCGGGTCCCTCACCACGGCGCCCTCCGGAGTGGCCGCCGCGCTCAACGAAACCGTCGTCCCACGCGCGCGGTGGTCGTCGACCCGCCTCTCCGAGGGAGACCGCGTCGAGGTCCTCACCGCCGTCCAAGGAGGCTGACCCATGGCCGACGATCCCTTTGTCCTCGGCGGTACGTCCTTCTCGTCCCGGCTGATCATGGGTACGGGAGGTGCGCCCAGCCTCGATGTGCTGGAGCGGGCACTGGTCGCCTCCGGCACGGAGCTGACGACGGTCGCGATGCGGCGGGTCGATCCCTCGGTGCACGGCTCGGTGCTGTCGGTGCTGGAACGGCTCGGTATCCAGGTGCTGCCCAACACGGCGGGGTGCTTCACCGCCGGGGAGGCGGTGCTGACGGCTCGGCTGGCCCGGGAGGCGCTCGGTACGTCGCTGGTGAAGCTGGAGGTCATCGCCGACGAGCGGACGTTGCTTCCTGATCCGGTCGAACTGCTGGACGCGGCGGAGGTGTTGGTGGAGGACGGGTTCACCGTGCTGCCCTACACGAACGACGATCCTGTGCTGGCCCGGAAGCTGGAGGACGTGGGGTGTGCGGCTGTGATGCCGCTCGGGTCGCCCATCGGGTCCGGGCTGGGGATCCGCAACCCGCACAACTTCCAGCTGATCGTGGAGCACGCGCGTGTGCCGGTGATTCTGGACGCGGGGGCAGGTACGGCGTCCGATGTGGCACTGGCAATGGAGTTGGGGTGTGCGGGGGTGATGCTGGCCTCTGCGGTTACCCGGGCGCAGTCTCCGGTGCTGATGGCGGAGGGGATGCGGTACGGGGTTTCCGCGGGGCGGTTGGCGTACCTGGCGGGGCGGATCCCTCGGCGGCACTTCGCTGCGGCTTCGTCGCCCGCGGACGGGCTCGCTTCGTTGGATCCTGAGCGGCCTGCTTTCTAGGCGCCCTGCGCTCTATCCCTTCCGTTTTTTCTCCCACCCGCGCACCACGCGTTTCAAGCCTGTTTACCTGTTCAGGTCGCCTGTGGGGGGTCTCGCCGTCGGCGGCTCTCCCTTGCCGTCCGCGTCACAGGTCGGCTTCAGTCCCGCTGCTTTCCCGGGCGGAACCGTGGGGTTGTCAGCGGCGGCTCGTACACTCACCTGCGTGGATACGACCCTTCAGGACCCTCTCGTCGGGCAGGTGCTCGACGGCCGCTATCGCGTGGACGCGCGGATCGCGGTCGGCGGGATGGCCACGGTCTATCGGGCCGTGGACACCCGTCTCGACCGCGTGCTCGCCCTCAAGGTGATGCATCCGTCGCTGGCGACGGACGTGTCCTTCGTCGAGCGGTTCATCCGGGAGGCGAAGTCCGTCGCGCGGCTCGCACACCCGAATGTCGTGCAGGTGTTCGATCAGGGCACCGACGGGTCGTACGTCTACCTCGCCATGGAGTACATCGCCGGGTGCACCCTGCGCGACGTCCTGCGCGAGCGCGGCGCGCTCCAGCCGAGGGCCGCGCTGGACATCCTGGAGCCCGTGCTCGCCGCGCTCGGCGCCGCGCACCGGGCCGGGTTCGTGCACCGGGACATGAAGCCAGAGAACGTGTTGATAGGGGACGACGGGCGGGTCAAGGTCGCCGACTTCGGGCTTGTGCGCGCCGTCGACTCGGTGACGAACACCACCGGGTCCGTCCTCGGCACCGTCTCCTATCTCGCCCCCGAGCAGATCGAGAGCGGCACCACCGACCCCCGGGTCGACGTGTACGCCTGCGGCATCGTCCTGTACGAGATGCTCACCGGCGACCAGCCGCACTACGGCGACTCCCCCGCGCTGGTGCTCTACAAGCACCTGCACGAGGACGTGCCGCCGCCGTCGGCCCTCGTACCGGGGCTCGCCTTCGAGCTGGACGAGCTGGTCGCCCTCGCGACCGCGCGCAACGCGGACATCCGCCCGTACGACGCCGTGGCGCTGCTCGCCCAGGTCCTGGAGACGCGTGGCTCGCTCGACGCCGAGCAGTTGGACGCCGTACCGCCGCAGGCCGTCGCCTCCGGGCACGACAACGCCGAGGACCTGACGAGCGTCATCCCGCGCGCACTGGCCGCGCAGCGGGCCCTGCCCGTCGACGGGGACGAGCCCCCGCGCGCGGAGCAGCGACAGCGGCATCAGCAACAGGAACAGGGACAGGACTTCGAACGGTCCGATCGGGCCCCCCGGACCCATCGGACCAGTCGGCTCGGTGCCGTCGCCGCTCCCGAGGCCGCTCCTGTCTCCCGGCGGGCACCTCGGTCGCGCAATCGGCGTACGCCCATCGCCATTCTCGTCGCCCTGCTGCTGGTCCTCGGGGTCGGCGCGGGCGTCTGGTACATCAACTCCGGGCAGTTCACGCAGGTCCCGGGGGTGCTGTCGCAGACCCGGGCGCAGGCCGGGGACCGGCTGGCGGAGGCCGGGCTCGAAGTCGGCAAGGTCGACACGGCCTACAGCGACACCGTCGCGCGCGGGACCGTCATCAGCACGGACCCCGACGTCGGCGCCCGCATACGGAAGCACGACTCCGTGGACCTCGTCATCTCCCGGGGGCCGCAGACCGCGCCCGTGCCCCAGCTCGCCGGCTACCAGCTCGACAAGGCCAGGGCGCAGCTCAAGCGCGTCGGCCTGGAGGCCGGCCAGGTCACCCGGGAGTTCAGCGAGGACGTGCCCCGGGGGGCCGTCATCAGCACCACCCCGGAGCCCGGCACCGAGCGGCGTGCGGGGTCCGCGGTGGCCCTCCTCGTCAGCAAGGGCAGCCCCGTGGAGGTCGCCGACGTCACCGGTGCGACCCTCGCCGACGCGAAGGCCGAGCTGGAGCAGGCCGGGCTGAAGGTCAGGGTCTCCACGGAGAGCGTCAACTCGGACGAGTTCGAGCAGGGTCAGATCGCCGTCCAGTCACCGGAGGGCGGCGCCGAGGCCGAGCTGGGCGACATCGTCACGCTGACGGTCTCCAAGGGCCCCGAGATGATCGAGGTCCCGGATGTCGTGGGCGACAGCGTCGCCGACGCCAGGGAGGCCCTGGAAGGCGCCGGGTTCAAGGTCGACGAGGACCGCGGACTGCTCGGGCTCTTCGGCGACACCGTGAAGAAGCAGTCCGTGGACGGCGGCGACACCGCCGCCAAGGGCTCGACCATCACCATCACGATCCGCTGACCTCAGGGCTTTGCCCCACCCGCGCGCGGGTGGGGCATCCCTCTCGCGGTAGGCGTGTCCCGGTCCGCCGGACGATCTCGCCCCGGTGGAGGTTCCCGGCCGACGCGGGCCTGGTCCTGACGACGACGGCGCCGATCGCCACTGCCATCGCGGCAGCCGTCGTGGCGAACCCGGCGAGCGAGGCCGCGGTGGTGAGCACCCTCGAGAGGTCGGTGGCAGGCATCCGCCGACGGGAGAAGGCGCCGCGCGTGACACCCTGGCCGGGTGACCAGCACGCAGCTCCGCAACCCCGTCGGCGGCCATGTTCCCGTGGCCGGCGGCCTCCACTCCGTCGGCCTGTCCTACGCCCGCGACCTCCTCGCCGAGACCGTCCAGGTCTTCGTCGCCAACCCGCGTGGCTGGGCGACGCCCACCGGGAACCCCCGCCAGGACGAGGAGTTCCGCGCGGCCTGCGCCGAAGGGTCGATCCCGGCGTACGTCCACGCCCCTTACCTGATCAACTTCGGCTCGCACACCGAGGCGACCGTCGAGCGGTCGGTGGAGTCACTGCGCCACTCGCTGCGGCGCGGGCGCGAGATCGGCGCGCTGGGTGTCGTGGTGCACACCGGGAGCGCCACCGGCGGCCGGGACCGGTCCGTGGCCCTCAAGCAGGTACGGGAGCACATGCTGCCGCTGCTCGACGAGCTGACCCACGACGACGACCCGTTCCTGCTCCTGGAGTCGACCGCCGGGCAGGGCTCCTCGCTCTGCTCGCGCACCTGGGACTTCGGGCCGTACTTCGAAGCGCTGGACGCCCATCCGAAGCTCGGCGTCTGTCTCGACACCTGCCACATCTTCGCCGCAGGGCACGATCTGACCGGGCCCAGCGGGATGCACCAGACCCTCGACCTGCTCGTCGACACGGTCGGCGAGGGACGCCTGAAGCTGATCCACGCCAACGACTCCAAGGACGTCGTCGGCGCCCACAAGGACCGGCACGCGAACATCGGCGCAGGCCACATCGGTGAGGACCCGTTCCGCGCGCTGATGACCCACCCCGCGACCGAGGGCGTACCCCTGATCATCGAGACGCCCGGCGGGAAGGAGGGACACGCGGCGGACGTGGAGCGGCTGAAGAAGCTCCGGGAATACCCCTAGGGGGTATACGGTTGGCGGGTGCAGGACACCACGAGACCGTGACACCGGGGGCACCCATGGAGCACGAGCACGAGACCCACGCACACCACCACACACCGGCCGCCACCTGGCCCGTGGCCGTCCAGGCCACCCTGCACTGCCTCACCGGCTGCGCCATCGGCGAGGTGCTCGGCATGGTCATCGGGACGGCCCTCGGCTGGGGCAACGTACCGACACTGATCCTGGCGATCACCCTCGCCTTCTTCTTCGGGTACGCGCTCACCCTGCGCGGTGTCCTGAAGGCGGGCGTCGGCTTCCGTACGGCCGTGCGGGTCGCACTCGCCGCCGACACCCTCTCCATCGCCGTGATGGAACTGGTCGACAACGGCGTGATCACGCTGTGGCCGGGCGCGATGGACGCCCAGCTGGACGATCCGCTGTTCTGGGGCGCACTGGCGATCTCGCTGGCCGTCGCCTTCGTGATCACCACGCCGGTCAACAAGTGGACGATCGGCCGCGGCAAGGGCCACGCGGTCGTGCACCAGTACCACCACTGACCCCGCCGACGACCGCTACAGCTCGGGGCCGTCCCCCGGCTCCTCCTGGTACGAGTAGCGCTGCTCGCGCCAGGGGTCGCCGACGTTGTGATAGCCGCGCTCCTCCCAGAAGCCACGGCGGTCGGCGGTCATGTACTCGACCCCGCGCACCCACTTGGGGCCCTTCCAGGCGTACAGGTGGGGCACCACCAGGCGGAGCGGGAAGCCGTGTTCGGCGGTGAGGAGTTCGCCGTCCTTGTGGGTGGCGAAGATCGTGCCGTCGGACGCGAAATCGGCCAGTCGGAGGTTCGAACTGAAGCCGTATTCCGCCCAGACCATCACATGCGTGACCTCGGCGGCGGGCGGCGCCGCTTCGAGAATCGTCCGCGCCGGAATACCGCCCCACTCGGCGCCGAGCATGCTGAACTTCGTGACGCAGTGCAGGTCGGCCACGACGGAGGCGTGCGGCAGGGCCGTGAACTCCTCGTGGTTCCAGCAGCGCTTCTCACCGTCGGCGGTGGCGCCGAAAACCCTGAACTCCCAGCGTTCGGAGCGGAATTTGGGTACCGGACCGTAATGGGTGACCGGCCAGCCGCGCTGCACCCGCTGCCCCGGCGGCAATTCGGGCTGCGCCGCACCTCCTGAATCGCGCTCTCCCGATCCACGTTCCACCGGCTGACCCATGACTCCATCCTGACAGACCGGGCAGAGTACGCATGACCAGGCCTGTCCAGACACATACACATTCCAACAAGTCTGGATAACTTGGACTAAGCATGCCCTTACTTACTAAGTACGCACTTACTGGACGATCTTCGGCGGCGATGCAATTATTCGGCGGCAACCTCCCTAGTTCCCCCGCTTGGAAGGAGCCTCTGCGATGCAGGGCGACCCCGAGGTCCTTGAATTCCTCAACGAGCAGCTGACCGCCGAACTCACGGCGATCAACCAGTACTTCCTGCACGCGAAGATGCAGGAGAACTTCGGTTGGACGAAGCTCGCGAAGTACACGCGGCACGAGTCGATCGACGAGATGAAGCACGCGGAGATCCTCACCGACCGGATCCTGTTCCTGGAGGGCCTGCCGAACTACCAGCGGCTCTTCCACGTGCGGGTCGGCCAGACCCTCACGGAGATGTTCCAGGCCGACCGTCAGGTCGAGGTCGAGGCGATCGACCGACTGAAGCGCGGCATCGATGTCATGCGCGGCAAGGGCGACGTCACGTCCGCGAACATCTTCGAGTCGATCCTCGCGGACGAGGAGCACCACATCGACTACCTGGACACCCAGCTGGAGCTGGTGGAGAAGCTCGGCGAGGCGCTGTACATCGCCCAGCTGATCGAGCAGCCGGAGAGCTGAGAGCCCGCTTCAGGACTCAGGCGGCTTCGTCGAGCCGTTCGGCCAGGACCGACTGTGCCTCGTCCACGAGCCCACGGGTCGGGTACGCACCCCTGCCCAGCAGCGCCTGGATCCGCCGTACGCACGAGCCGCAGTCCGTGCCCGCCTTGCAGGCCGAGGCGATCTGGCGGGGTGTGCAGGCGCCGTCCGCCGCGTGCTTCTTCACTTGCGCCTCGGTCACTCCGAAGCAGTTGCAGACGTACACGCGGGTCCACCTCCCGACGGGAATCCAAAGGCCGTGCCGTCCCGATGATCGGTGAGGCTAACCTAACCTTACCCGGCTCATAGAAGGCTTAAAAGTGGCGTGGGGGGGGGGGGGGGGGGGCGGGGCCCCCCCCCCCCCCCCGGGGGGAAAAGGGGCGGGCCCGGGGGTGT
>NZ_KZ672955.1:0-13407 GCF_002954775.1 Streptomyces geranii | reverse complement strand
CCCTCCTTTCTTATTCTGTTTTTTTTGGGGGGGGGGGGGGGGGGGGTCCCCCCCCCCCCCCCCCCCCACGCCACTCTGCTGTAACAGGCGGAAAGCCTGGTGATCTACTACTCGCCTACTACCGATCCCCTACTGGTCGCGGTACATCTCCGCGACGAGGAACGCCAGGTCGAGGGACTGGCTGCGGTTCAGCCGGGGGTCGCAGGCCGTCTCGTAGCGGTGGTGGAGGTCGTCGACGAAGATCTCGTCGCCGCCGCCCACGCACTCGGTGACGTCGTCGCCGGTCAGCTCCACGTGGATGCCGCCGGGGTGCGTGCCCAGCTCCTTGTGGACCTCGAAGAAGCCCTTGACCTCGTCGAGCACGTCGTCGAAGCGGCGGGTCTTGTGACCGGAGGCCGCCTCGAAGGTGTTGCCGTGCATCGGGTCGGTCACCCAGGCCACCGTCGCGCCGGACGCCGTGACCTTCTCGACCAGCTCGGGCAGCTTGTCCCGGACCTTGTCGGCGCCCATGCGGACGATGAAGGTCAGCCGGCCCGGCTCACGGTCCGGGTCGAGGCGCTCGATGTACTGCAGCGCCTCCTCGGCCGTGGTCGTCGGGCCGAGCTTGATGCCGATCGGGTTGCGGACCTGGGAGGCGAACTCGATGTGCGCGCCGTCCAGTTGCCGGGTGCGCTCACCGATCCACACCATGTGCGCCGAGACGTCGTACAGGCGTCCGGTGCGGGAGTCGACGCGGGTCAGCGCCGACTCGTAGTCCAGGAGCAGGGCCTCGTGCGAGGAGTAGAACTCGACCGTCTGGAACTCGGCCGGGTCCGTCCCGCAGGCGCGCATGAAGTTCAGCGCGTTGTCGATCTCGCGGGCCAGCTGCTCGTACCGCTGGCCGGACGGGGACGACTTCACGAAGTCCTGGTTCCAGGCGTGCACCTGGCGCAGGTCGGCGTAACCGCCGGTGGTGAAGGCGCGGACCAGGTTGAGCGTGGAGGCGGACGCGTTGTACATCCGCTTCAGGCGCTCGGGGTCCGGGATCCGGGACTTCTCGTCGAAGTCGAAGCCGTTGACCGAGTCGCCCCGGTACGTCGGCAGGGTCACGCCGTCGCGGGTCTCGGTGCCCTTGGAGCGCGGCTTCGAGTACTGGCCGGCGATCCGGCCGACCTTCACGACCGGCACGGAGGCCGCGTAGGTGAGGACGGCGCCCATCTGGAGGAGGGTCTTGAGCTTGGCGCGGATGTGCTCGGCGCCGACGGCCTCGAAGGACTCGGCGCAGTCGCCGCCCTGCAGCAGGAACGCCTCTCCCTTGGCGACGGCCGCCATCCGGGCGCGCAGCTGGTCGCACTCCCCCGCGAAAACGAGCGGGGGATACGACTCCAGCTCCGCAACGACTGCGCGCAGAGCCTCGGTGTCGGGGTACTCGGGCTGCTGCGCCGCGGGCAGGTCTCGCCAGGTGTTGCCAGCGCTTGCGCTGGTCTTAGCGTTCACGGTCACAGCCTCAACATTACGGGGTCGTGTCGGGCGTCCATCCGCCTGCTCATCAAGTGAGACGGGGTTCGCTCGTTCGGGTCCGGTGGGCGGAGCGACCGGTCCGTGCGCCGGTTCGTGTCTCTTCAGCTCCTCGCGGGACGGCTGTGGTGTATGGTCCGTCGCATGTTCGCGCACTCGACCCAGCTCCAGAACTGGTGGTGGACCGCTCACCCGGCGGCCCACTGACTGCGTACGAACGCAAGTCTTCGCGAAGGCCGCCCGAGGGGCGGCCTTCGGTGTTTCCGCGGACTTCCGCACCGGCCGTTCCTCCAGATCACTGATCCGATCACTGATTCAGTCATCGATCGATGGAAGAGGAACCATGCGACTCGACCAACTCCCGCACGACCCCCGCCCGTTCGCCCTGATCCACCGCCGCACCCCCGGCCACGACCACTCGGTGGTCGAACTGCTGCTCGGCCCGGTGACCACGTACGACCGGCTCGCCGACATCCCCGACGAGGGCCTCGCCCTGATCCCCTACCGCCAGATCCGCGAACGCGGCTTCGACGTCCGTGACGACGGCACACCACTCGCGGTGCTCACCCCCGAGGAGTCGTACGAACTCCCGCTGGCGGCGGTGCTGGAGCAGCTCCCCGCGCACGACGTGCGGGTCGAGGGCGGCGGCTTCGACGTCGGCGACGAGGAGTACGCGGAGATCGTCGGGCGGGTGCTGCGGGAGGAGATCGGGAGCGGCGAGGGGGCCAACTTCGTCATCCGGCGGACGTACGAGGGTGAGATCCCGGGGTTCGGACGCGCCGACGCCCTCGCGCTGTTCCGGCGGTTGCTGGAGGGCGAGCGGGGTGCGTACTGGACGTTCGTCGTGCACACGGGCGAGCGGACACTCGTCGGCGCCAGTCCCGAGGTGCACGTGCGGATGACCGGCGGGACCGTGGTCATGAACCCGATCAGCGGGACGTACCGCTATCCCGCCGAGGGGCCGACCCCCGAGCACCTGCTCTCGTTCCTCGCCGACGGCAAGGAGATCGAGGAGCTGTCGATGGTCGTCGACGAGGAGCTCAAGATGATGTGCACCGTCGGCGACATGGGCGGGGTGGTGGTCGGGCCCCGGCTGAAGGAGATGGCCCATCTCGCGCACACGGAGTACGAGTTGCGGGGCCGGTCCTCGCTGGATGTGCGCGAGGTGCTGAAGGAGACCATGTTCGCGGCGACCGTCACCGGGTCGCCCGTGCAGAACGCCTGCCGGGTCATCGAACGGTATGAGCCCCTCGGGCGGGACGGTGTTGGGCGCGGCTACTACGCGGGGGCGTTGGCGCTGCTCGGGCGGGACGCCGGCGGGGCCCAGACCCTGGACTCGCCGATCCTCATCCGGACCGCCGACATCGCGCCGGACGGACGGCTGCGGGTGCCGGTCGGTGCCACGCTCGTCCGTGGCTCGGACCCGGCGGGCGAGGTCGCCGAGACCCACGCCAAGGCGGCCGGGGTGCTGGCGGCGCTGGGTGTCGTACCGGGACGGGCCCGGGAGACGGGCGTACGGCCGCGGCTCGCGGACGATCCCCGGGTGCGGGCGGCGCTAGACGGGCGGCGGGCGTCGCTGGCGCCGTTCTGGCTGCGGATGCAGTCGCCGACAGCGGAGCTGACCGGGCATGCGCTGGTCGTCGACGCCGAGGACACCTTCACGGCGATGCTGGCGCACGTCCTGCGCTCGTCGGGGCTCGACGTGACCGTGCGACGCTACGACGAACCGGGGTTGCGGGAGGCCGTCGTACGGCACGAGGGGTTGTTGGTGCTCGGGCCCGGCCCGGGTGACCCGGGTGATCCGGCCGACCCGAAGATGCGGTTCCTGCGCGAGCTGACCGCCGAGGTGCTTCGCGATCATCGGCACGGGGTGCTGGGTGTCTGCCTCGGGCACGAGCTGATCGCGGCGGAGCTGGGGCTGGAGATCGTACGGAAGGAAGTGCCGTACCAGGGGGCTCAGACGGAGATCGATCTGTTCGGGCGGACGGAGACCGTCGGGTTCTACAACAGCTTTGTGGCGCACTGCGGTGAGGAGGCCCTCGGCGAGTTGGCGGCGCATGGGATCGAGGTCAGCAGGAGTGGGGGTGGGGAGGTGCACGCGCTTCGGGGGCCTGGTTTCGCGGGCGTTCAGTTCCATCCGGAGTCGGTGCTGACGCTGGACGGGGCGAGTGTCGTACGGGAGTTGGTGGCGGGGGTGCAGTCCTTGCGGGCGCGGTAGTTCTCGACTGCGGCGCCGTCGTGGCTGGTCGCGCAGTTCCCCGCGCCCCTAAAAGCAGAAGACCCGGCCCTGCGGGCCTGAAAAGCAGGGGCGCAGCCCCCGCTTTTCAGGGGCGCGGGGAACTGCGCGACCAGCCCCCACCCACCGTCAGCCGAAGAACACACCGACCTCCTCGTACAGCTTCATGTCGACCGTCTTCAGCCTCGCCGTCGCGTCCGCGATCGGAACGCGGACGATATCCGTGCCCCGCAGAGCGACCATCTTGCCGAAGTCGCCATCCCGGACCGCCTCGATGGCGTGCAGGCCGAAGCGGGTGGCGAGCCAGCGGTCGAAGGCGCTGGGGGTGCCGCCGCGCTGGATGTGGCCCAGGACCGTGGTGCGGGCCTCCTTGCCCGTCCGTTTCTCGATCTCCTTGGCCAGCCATTCCCCGACGCCGGAGAGGCGGACGTGTCCGAAGGCGTCGAGGGACTCGTCCTTGAGGACCATGTCGCCGTCCTTCGGCATCGCGCCCTCGGAGACGACCACGATCGGGGCGTACGAGGCCTTGAAGCGCGAGGTCACCCAGGCGCACACCTGGTCGACGTCGAAACGGTGTTCGGGGATGAGGATGACGTTGGCGCCGCCCGCGAGGCCGGAGTGGATCGCTATCCAGCCCGCGTGGCGGCCCATCACCTCGCAGACGAGGACGCGCATATGGGACTCGGCGGTGGTGTGCAGCCGGTCGATCGCCTCCGTCGCGATGCCGACCGCGGTGTCGAAGCCGAAGGTGTAGTCGGTGGCGGAGAGGTCGTTGTCGATCGTTTTCGGTACGGCGACGACCGGTACCCCGTGCTCGTCGGTGAGGCGGGCCGCCACTCCCAGGGTGTCCTCGCCGCCGATCGCGATGAGCGCGTCGACCCCCTGCGCGGCGAGGTTCTCCCGGATGCGGGCGATGCCGTTCTCCTGCTTGAGCGGGTTGGTGCGGGAGGAGCCGAGGATGGTGCCGCCGCGCGGGAGGATGCCGCGTACGGCCGGGATGTCCAGGCGCATGCTGACGCCCTCCAGTGGACCTCGCCAGCCGTCCCGGAAGCCGACGAAGTCGTAGTCGTACTCCTGTACGCCCTTGCGGACGATGGCCCGGATGACGGCGTTGAGCCCGGGGCAGTCGCCGCCTCCGGTCAGTACTCCGACGCGCATGGAAGTGTCCCTTCGCCGCGGATACGTGACGAAGGATCAGTGTGACGTGCGTCTCACGCGACGTCGAGGCTCCTGACTCGCTGCCAAGCCACTCTCCGCCAAGTCACCCGTCGTCGAGTCACTCGTCGTCGAGGCCGCGCTGTATCGCGTACCGCACCAGTTCCACCCTGTTGTGCAGTTGGAGCTTGCCGAGGGTGTTCTGGACGTGGTTCTGGACCGTGCGGTGCGAGATCACCAGGCGTTCGGCGATCTGCTTGTAGCTGAGGCCCTTGGCCACCAGCCGCAGCACCTCCGTCTCGCGGTCGGTCAGCTCCGGGGCCCTGGGCTCGTCGGCGCCCGCCGCCGGGGCCGGTTCGGAGGCGAGGCGGCGGTACTCGCCGAGGACCAGACCGGCCAGGCCCGGCGTGAAGACCGGGTCGCCGACCGCCGTACGGCGTACCGCGTCGAGCAGTTCCTCCGTCGAGGCCGACTTCAGCAGATAGCCGGTGGCGCCCGACTTCACCGCCTCCAGTACGTCCGCGTGCTCGCCGCTCGCCGAGAGGACCAGGACGCGCAGGGCGGGGTTGGAGCCGACCACCTCCTTGCAGACCTGGACGCCGGGTTTGCCTGGCAGGTTCAGGTCGAGCACCAGGACGTCCGGCGCGACGGCCCTGGCCCGGCGTACCGCCTGCTCGCCGTCGCCCGCCGTGGCGACCACGTCGAACCCGGACTCGGCGAGGTCGCGGGCGACCGCGTCGCGCCACATGGGGTGGTCGTCGACCACCATCACGCGGAGCGTTCCCCGCGGCTCTTCCCCGTTCACGTGCCCGCCCTCGTCGCCTGTGTCCGTCATCGCTTCTCCGCCTTACCCCGTGCCGTCTGGCCGGCCTTCGGTACCGTCAGTTCGACCTCCGTGCCCTGCCCCGGCACCGAGATCAGCTCGGCGCCGCCGCCGAGGTCGCGCAGCCTGCCGCGGATCGACTGGGCCACCCCGAGCCGCCCCTCGCCCTCGGCCTGCGCGAGCCGTCCCTCCGGGATGCCGGGCCCGTCGTCCCGCACGGTCACGACGACCGAGTCCGGCTCGTCCTCGACCAGGATCCAGGCCCGGGCGCCCTCCCCCGCGTGCTTCCGTACGTTGTCCAGCGCGGCCCCGACCGCCGCGGCCAGCTCCTTCGCGGCGGCCCGGGCGAGCGGCACGGGGGCACCGGGATCGGAGAGGGTGACCGTCGAGGTGGCGTACGGCACCAGCAGGGTGCGCAGGTCGACGGGGTCCGGCGAGTCGGGGTCCGAGTCCGGCTCCCCCGCCGGGTCTACGAGGGTGCCTGGCACCCCTGCTCCCACGTGTCCCGGCGTCCGTGGGCCCGAGGCCAGGCCGCCGGAGACCAGGGCGCGCAGGGCGATCTCCTGCTCGCCGGCCATCCGGCCCAGTTCCCCGGCCTCGCCGCCGAGCACGGCGCCGCGCCGCTGCACCATCGCCAGTACCTGGAGGACGCTGTCGTGGATGTCCCGGGCGAGCCGCTCCCGTTCGCGGGTCGCGGCCTCGATCTCCAGGGCGCGGGCGAGGGTGCGCTCGGAGGCGCGGGCGACCTCGACGACGTATCCGATGGCGATGGAGGCGACCCACACCAGGACCACGTTGTGGACGGTGTCGCGGGCCGGGCTGCCGCGCTCGACCAGGTTCGCGACGGCGACCAGCGTCGAGGCGAAGGCCGCCCAGCGCCAGCCGCCCTTGATGGCGAAGGCCAGCACGGAACCGGCCGTCCATATCGACGGCATCGTGGCAGCGCCCGAGGCGATCCGCTCGTGGGTGTCGGCGACGGGCGTGAGGAGGATGCCGGCGAGGGCGATGGTGAGGTCGGCGGTGAGGAAGCGCTTGGTGCAGTTGGCCGCGCTCGCCACCTTGGGGAGGGTCGCGAGGGTCCAGACGAACAGGACGCAGAAGTAGGCGACGGCGACCCAGGGCCGGGCGAAGCCCTCGTAGGAGTTGGCGAAGAGGCCGATCGCGTACAGCATCGTCAGGATGCGGTAGCCGGTGAGGGCACGCCACAGCGGCTGCTCGACCGACATGCGCATGACCTTCGGCGGCCCGGCCTTGCCTCGTACCGCTACGGCCTTCTCGCGTACGGCCATCTCCCCCACCATCCCCCGAACCCGCCCCGTGGTGCCGCTACTTGGCGCCCGAGTGTTCCTTCTCGCGCGCCTTCTGTGCCTGTCTCTCCGCCTTCGCCGCCTCCGCGATCCGCCGCTTGGCGGCCGACGCGTAGATGTCGACGTACTCCTGGCCGGAGAGCTTCATGATTTCGTACATGACCTCGTCGGTCACGGCCCGGAGCACGAAACGGTCGTGTTCCATGCCCTGGTAGCGGCTGAAGTCGAGCGGCTCGCCGATCCGGATGCCCGGGCGCATCAGCTTGGGCATCACCTTGCCCGGCGGCTGGATCTTCTCGGTGTCGATCATCGCGACCGGGATCACCGGTGCCCCGGTGGCGAGCGCCACGCGCGCGAGGCCGCCGGGTTTGCCCCGGTAGAGGCGGCCGTCGGGCGAGCGGGTGCCCTCCGGGTAGATGCCGAACAGCTCACCGCGCTCAAGGACTTCGACCCCGCTGCGGATCGCGGCCTCGCCCGCGCCGCGCGCGCCGGAGCGGTCCACCGGGAGCTGGCCGACGCCCTTGAAGAAGGCGGCGGTCATCCGGCCCTTGACGCCGGGCGTCGTGAAGTACTCGGCCTTCGCGATGAAGGTGACCTTGCGGTCGAGGACCGCGGGGAGGAAGAAGGAGTCGGAGAACGACAGGTGGTTGCTCGCCAGGATCGCCGGGCCGTCGGCCGGGACGTTCTCCAGGCCCTCCACCCAGGGCCTGAAGGCAAGCTTCAGCGGTACCCCGACGGAAACCTTCATCGCGCCGTACAACAACCGAGTGCCTCCCGTGTCTGTCGGTCAGACCTTAACCCGCGGCACTGTCAATGAGCCCGACGGCCCTGGTCGGTGTCAGTGCGGTCGCGTACCGTGAAGTCCTCACACCACCCCATGAACAGGAGACCGATGGTGCCGGTCCTTCCTGGAGCCGAGCCGTACCGCCATGAGGGCGGGGAGGTCGGCGTCCTCCTCTGTCACGGTTTCACCGGTTCCCCGCAGTCGCTGCGCCCCTGGGCGGAGTACCTCGCCGAGCGCGGACTGACCGTCTCGCTGCCGCTGCTGCCCGGGCACGGCACGCGCTGGGAGGACATGCAGCTCACCGGCTGGCAGGACTGGTACGCGGAGGTGGACCGCGAGCTGCGCGCCCTGCTGGAGCGGTGTGCCCAGGTGTTCGTCTTCGGCCTGTCGATGGGCGGCGCCCTGACCCTGCGGCTCGCCGAGCGGTACGGCGACCGGATCAGCGGCATCGTGATCGTCAACCCGGCGAACAAGGTGCACGGCCTCGCCGCGTACGCCCTTCCGGTACTGCGCCATGTCGTGCCCTCGGTGCCCGGCATCGTGAGCGACATAAAGAAGGAGGGCGTCGAGGAGGTCGGCTACCCGAGGATCCCGCTGCACGCGGCGCACTCGATGCGCCGGTTCTACCAGGTGGTGGACGGTGACCTGCCTCAGGTCACACAGCCGGTACTGCTCCTGCACAGCCCGCAGGACCATGTGGTGCCGCCGGTCGACTCGGCCCGCATCCTCAGCCGCGTTTCGTCGACGGACGTGACGGAGATCCTGCTGGAACAGAGCTACCACGTCGCGACGTTGGACCATGATGCGGACCGGATCTTCGAGGAGAGCCACGCGTTCGTCCTCCGGCTCGCACCCGCGGCCGGCAAGGAGGCCACGGACTCGGGCGAGATCCAGGTGCCGGGGCAGAGCCGACAGGGAGACCAAGTGGGGCAGCAGGAAGGGACGGCCACGGGTGGCTGAGCACGACTCCGACCGCGAGCCGGAGGAGAAGGGTGTGCCCTTCGACGAGGCCGCGGCGTGGGCCGCGATCGTGGAGGCGTACGGCGACGAGCCGCCGGACCCGCCAGGCGCCAAGCCGTTCAAGTCGATCGAGGATCTCGCGCTGCTCGAACCCGACACGAACGACGAGACCGGCGACACCACCGACCCCGACCCGAAGGGCAACGCCGACAAGGTCGCCAAGGGCGACGGGCCGCCCCCGAAGCCGCTGGGCAGCTCCGTCGCGTTCGCCCCGGGCGTCGGCGGGGGCGGCCCGCGCGACTACTCGATGCAGGAAGCGTCGGAGGACGACTTCGACGATGACGACGAGGGCCACTTCGTCCCGCCGGAACCGCCGCCGCTGCCGGCCTCCGACACGACGGCCCGGTTCGCCTGGTTGGCGGTGCTGGGCGGCCCGATCCTGCTGCTGCTCGCCGTACTGCTGGGCTGGGACATGACCTGGTGGCTGACGACGCTGGGCATCGGCGGGTTCCTGGGCGGGTTCGCGACGCTGGTGGTGCGGATGAAGGGGGACGAGGACGACGAGGAGGATCCGGGGCGGGGAGCTGTCGTCTGACCTCGGCCAGAGCGCTGTCCGGCGGTTCCGGAAGCGCTCCGGGACGCTGGGATTCCGAGGGCGGCCAGGACCGGGAGACGGGCAGAACCTCTCGACGCCGCCCTCGCACCGCTCGGCCCCAGGGGGCCGCACAGGCTTCGGACGGCCGCGCCGGACTCCGCCCGGCGGACCGGGCTCAGGCTGCCGGTACGCGCAGTGCCGCCAGCACGGGCAGGTGATCCGTGGCCGCCCTCAGGTCTGTCTCCGTCACGCCCGGCAGGCCCGTCGGGACCCCGCAGCCGAGCACCTCGATGCCCGGTGTCGCCAGGATCGCGTCGATCCGCTGGTGCGGGTCGGTCGGCGTCGACGTGTACTCCGTCCCCCAGGGGGCGGTTGCCCAGCAGTCCTGGAGCCCGGTGGACAGGCGGCGGAAACTGCGCCCCGCGGGGCGTTCGTTGAGGTCGCCGCCCGCGACCGCGTGCGGGACGTCCAGTGCGGCGAGGCGGTCGAGGAGCAGGCCCGACTGCTCGTACCGCTCGTCCTTCTGCAGGCTGAGGTGACAGCTCAGTACGCCTAGCCGGGCGCCCCCGAAGCGGACGACGGCCGTGGCGAAGCCTCGGCGGTGCTGGCCCGGGGTGAGGGGGAGGAGTACGTCCTCGGTGCGTTCGACTGTCGCGCGCAGGGAGCAGAGGAGGGCGGGGCCCGCGGCTGTGGCGCCGCCGGTGAGGACCACCTGGCCGGAGGCGGCTGCGAGGCGGGCCAGTTTTTTGCGCCAGCGGAAGAAGCGGGGGGCTTCTTGGACGAGGACCAGGTCGGGGGCGCAGGCGGTGATTACCCGGGCGAGGGCGGTGGTGTCGTCTCGCATCGAGCGGATGTTGTAACTGAGGACTCGGATGACGGCGGAACCGTCTGGGTTTGTGTGGGGGGTGGGGAGCGGGGGGTTCGTCGCCATGCGGGTCAAGATACGGGTGGGGGGTTGGTGGGGTGATCGGGAACTCGCCGTGGATTGTGCGGTAGTTGGCCGTGTGACGGTGGGTGGGGCTTCTCGCGCAGTTCCTCGCGCCCCTGGGTTCGCTGCCCCTGACGGCATGACGAAGCCCGCCGTTCCTCTTCCCGAGGTACGGCGGGCCAGCTGCGGTCAGGGCGTGTTCTACATGATCGGGTCTGGTTCTCTCGCCAGGTCCGCCGCGCCCACCATGCCTGCCTTGTTGCCCAGTTGGGCGGCGATGACGTCGGCGACCGGGCGCCAGTTGCCGCCCACCAGCCAGCGCTTGTAGGACCTACGGATGGGGTCGAGGACCAGTTCGCCCTCGTCCGAGAGGCCGCCGCCGACGATGAAGGCGGAGGGGTCGAAGAGGGAGGCCAGGTCGGCGAGGCCGGAGCCTGCCCAGCGGGCCAGTTCGCGGTACGAGTCGACGGCGACCGCGTCGCCCTGTCTCGCGGCCATCGAGATGTGCTTGCCCTCGATGCCCTCGGGGGTGCCGTCGCCGAGGGAGAGCAGCAACTCCGCGTTCTCGGGGGTCGCGTTGGCGCGCTGCTTGGCGTACCGGACGAGGGCGCGGCCGGACGCGTACTGCTCCCAGCAGCCCTGCGAGCCGCAGCCGCACAGCAGGCCGTCCGGGACGACGCGGATGTGGCCGAACTCGGCGGCCACGCCGAAGTGGCCGCGGCGCAGCTTGTTGCCGATGATGATGCCGCCGCCGAGGCCGGTGCCCAGGGTGATGCAGATGACGTTGCGGTGGCCCTTGCCTGCGCCGAACTTGTACTCGCCCCAGGCCGCCGCGTTGGCGTCGTTCTCGACGACGACCGGCAGGCCCACGCGTGCCTCGACCTTGTCCTTCAGCGGTTCCTCGCGCCAGTCGATGTTGGGCGCGAAGTACACCGTGGAACGCTGGCGGTTCACGTATCCGGCGGCGCCGATGCCGACGCCCACGATCTCGTGCCCGGCGCGCGCGCCCTCGACTGCGGCGGCGATGGCGTCCACGATGCCCTCGGGCGTGCCCGGGGTCGGCACCTTGTGGGTCGAGAGGATGTTGCCTTCCTCGTCGACCACGCCGGCCGCGATCTTCGTGCCGCCGATGTCGACGCCGATGGTGAGTCCCATGAATCCCTCAGTTTCGGTGGAGCCCCGCTACGGCCAACGGTACCCGAGCCCCTGTCGCCGGGTTCCCGTCGTCCGCACGGTGGGCAGGCCCGGCGCGAACGATTCGAGGGGGTTGTCAGTCCAGGTCGATGCGCTCGCCGGAGCCGGTGCCCTCGTCCCCGCGGTCGCGGCGGTCGTTCTCCCGGGTCGTCCAGCGACGCTCCTGGGACTCGACGGCCGAGCGGTAGGCGGCGAGCAGTTCGTTGCCCGCGGCGGCGAGGTGGTCGAAGACGTCCGGGTTGCGTTCGATCACCGGTTCGACGGCGGCCTTGGCCTGCTGGACGACCTGCTGCACCACCTGCTGGGCGGTGCCCTGGGCGACCGCGCCGAGCAGCGGCGACTGGAGGGACGACAGCTTGTCCGAGACGGCGTCGACGAGCTTGCGCAGTTCCTCGGCGGCGGAGCCGGGGGGCGGGCCGTACCGGGCCCGGCGGCGGGCCTTCTCGGCTTCGAGGTCCTCGGCGCAGGCCTTGGCCCAGGCGTCGGCGTCGGAGGCGGGTGCCTCGTACGGCGCGTCGTGCGGTGCCTTGCCGGCCGCGTCCCCCTGAGCGGCGTCGGACGGGGGGCGCTCTTCGCTCATGGCGGACTCCTGACTACGGTTCGTCCCTCCGACGGTACCCGAACGGACGCGGGCGGTTCACCGGGTCTGCGGCCACAGGTCGGGGTCCGGCGCGAAACGGATGCTCAGTTCGCCGTCGCGCAGGGCGGCTCCGGCGACCGTGCAGCGGCGCAGGGCCGAGGGCAGCGGGACGATACGGCGGAACGGGCCGACGGTGAGGACGAGATCGTCGCCGCGCCGGACCAGGTCGAGGTCCTCGCGTATCGCGCCGGGCAGCGGGATGTGCCAGACGAGCACACCGTCGTCGGCGAGCTGGTCGGTGACGGGCCACTCGACGGGGGCGGGGGCCGCGTTGACGGCGGGGGCGCGCAGGGCGGCGAGGTCGTCGGTGCCGCGCGGGTCGTGGCCGAGGTGCGGGACCTGGTGGAGGCGGCGGCCGTACGTCTCCTGCCACTCCTCCAGCGCCTTGCGCTGCTGGGCGGTGACGGAGGCGAGCCAGGGGTCGATGGAGGGTTCGGGCAGCACGCGGTTGGCGAGCAGCGCGTCCGTGCGCAGGCCGTGCAGGGAGAGTCCGGTGGTGGCGGCGCGCACGGCGTCGGTGCCGGCCGGGCCGGGTTCGGCGACCAGCCGTACAACGGTCCCCGGGTCGGCGACGACCGCGGTGACGGCGGCCAGCTCCACGTCCCAGCGGGCGGCGGTCTCGTACAGCCACTCCGCGGGCATCGGGACGCCGGCGAGACGGCCGAGTACGGGGCGCAGCGCGCGGGCGGCCTGGCGTTCGGCCGGGAGGAGGCGGCGCAGATAGCGGCGGAGTTCCTCGGGGAGGGCGAGGAGGGCGAGGGCCTGCGGGGTGGGCGGGAGGTCGACGACGAGCAGGCCGTACGCCTCGGAGAGCGCGGCGTCGCGCAGGGCGCGCAGGAGGGCGAGTTCCTCGGCGCCGGGGAGGGGGGTGAGTTCCTCGGGGTCGAGCCGGGAGGCGCCGAGGAAGTCGAGGGCTCCCGAGGCGCGGTCCTGGAAGGCGGTGAGGTCGGCGCGGAAGCGGTCGGCGGCGTCGGGGCGCCAGGCGGTGAGGTGCGGGGTGTCGGGCACGGAGACGGGGTTGGGGCCCGTCTTGACGCCGAGGGCGGCGCCGAGGGTGTCGGTGCGGTCGGTGCTGAGTACGAGGGTGGGGGTACCGTCGCGCGCCGCGGCGAGGCCGGTGGCCGCGGCAAGGGTGGTACGGCCCGAGCCGCCTGGGCCGGTTACGAGGATGGTGCGCATGGGGGTGAACGGTATATCGCCCCCGCCGCCCCTACCCGTCCCGTCCCCGGGGGCTGCCGCCCCCGGACCCCCGCTTTGTCCTCAAGCGCCGGACGGGCTGGGGGGCCTG
>NZ_PJME01000042.1 GCF_002954775.1 Streptomyces geranii | reverse complement strand
CCGAAGCGGGTTCATCGTTCGACTTGCATGTGTTAAGCACGCCGCCAGCGTTCGTCCTGAGCCAGGATCAAACTCTCCGTGAATGATTACCCGTAATCGGGTGCACACCACGAGAGCGGAACAGTCAAGCGGAATAAGCCCGACCGTTCACAGCGTCCTCGCTGTGTTTACTGCATCAAAGGAACCTCGACCACCACACAATGCGGTGGACGGGGTATCAACATATCTGGCGTTGATTTTTGGCACGCTGTTGAGTTCTCAAGGAACGGACGCTTCCTTCGTACTCACCCGAGAATCTCTCTCAGGTTTTCCTCTGGGCGCTTCCCTTCGGTGTTCCAAACTCTATCAGTGTTTTTCCGTCTCCCTGACCACCGTTCAGCAGGCATGCAGAACGAGACCCCGGGATAGGATCTGACAAGTTGGATGCTGCCGACCAAGGACGCTTGTTCGCGTCACTCGGCCCCAGGCAGGAGTAAGACTCTACACGGGCGCTCAGAGCACGCGCAAATCGATTGCGTGGTGCTCCGCGGACGTCAACCGGCGTCTCTCGCACGGAACCGGCACTTCATATGACATACGCTGCTCAACAGTGTGCCGTCCGGGACAGGCAGTGACGGCCCGTATGAATCTCCACCCCCGGGAGGCTTCCCTTGACCACCGTGACGTCCCCTCTTGCAGGGCGTGCCATCGGACTGGCCGCCGTGCCGGATCCGGTCTTCTCCGGAGCCATGGTCGGCCCCGGCACCGCGATCGACCCCGTGCGTGAACCTTCGGAGGCCGTCGCCCCCGTCTCCGGGGTCATCGTCTCCCTCCACTCACACGCCTTCGTCGTCGTGGACGACGAGGGCCACGGTGTGCTCACCCACCTCGGTATCGACACCGTGCAGCTCAACGGCGAAGGCTTCGAGCTGCTCGTCAACAAGGGCGACACCGTGACGCGCGGTCAGAGCGTGGTGCGCTGGAACCCCGCCGCCGTCGAAGCCGCCGGGAAGTCTCCGGTGTGCCCGATCGTGGCCCTCGAAGCCACCGCCGATTCCCTCTCCGATCTCGTCGAGGACGGCGCCGTGAAGGCCGGCGACAGCCTCTTCGGCTGGCAGTGACTTCTGCGCCGGCTCATGACGGCAGGTAGGAAAACCACCGCGGCGGCGGGACCCGCCGCACTAACGGAGAACAGGTGAGATGGAGACAACGCTGCGAGGCGTCGGTGTGAGCCACGGTGTGGCGATCGGCGAGGTACGGCACATGGGAACGGCGGTGCTGGAGCCGCCGGCCAAGCAGATTCCGTCCGAGGACGCGGAGCGCGAACAGGGGCGTGCTCGCCAGGCCGTGGACGCTGTGGCGGCCGATCTGAATGCGCGCGGCAATCTGGCCGGCGGCGAGGCCCAGGCGGTGCTCGAAGCGCAGGCCATGATGGCTCAGGACCCCGAGCTGATGGCGGACGTGGAGCGGCGAATAGCGGTCGGCAGTACGGCCGAGCGCGCTGTGTACGACGCCTTCGCCGCGTACCGCGCCCTGCTGGCCGGTGCCGGTGAGTACCTCGCCGGTCGCGTGGCCGACCTGGACGACGTGCGGAATCGTATCGTCGCCCGGCTGCTCGGGGTGCCGATGCCCGGTGTTCCCGACAGTGACGAGCCGTACGTACTTATCGCCCGCGATCTCGCGCCTGCCGATACCGCGCTGCTGGATCCCACGCTGGTCCTCGGCTTCGTCACCGAGGAAGGTGGGCCGACCAGCCACAGCGCGATTCTGGCGCGGGCCCTCGGTGTCCCCGCCGTGGTGGCGTTGCCCGGGGCGAGCGAGCTTGCCGAGGGCACGGTGATCGCCGTGGACGGCAGCACCGGCGAGATCTTCGTGGAACCCAGTGCGGAGAAGAAGACGGAGCTGGAGGCGGCTGCTGCCCGGCGCAAGGCGTCGCTGTCCGCCTCGACCGGGCCGGGGGCCACCTCCGACGGTCACAAGGTGCCGCTGCTGGCGAATGTCGGCGGCCCTGCGGACGTACCGGCTGCCGTCGCGGCCGGGGCCGAGGGTGTCGGTCTGTTCCGTACCGAGTTCCTGTTCCTGGACGACAGCAAGAACGCGCCGTCCGAGGAGAAGCAGATCGAGGCGTACCGGCAGGTTCTGGAGGCCTTCCCCGAGGGGCGGGTCGTCGTCCGGGTGCTGGATGCCGGTGCGGACAAGCCGCTGGACTTCCTGACGCCTGCCGACGAGCCGAACCCGGCTCTGGGTGTGCGCGGGCTGCGGAGTCTGCTCGACCACCCCGATGTGCTGCGTACGCAGTTGACGGCGCTTGCCAAGGCCGCGGAGGGACTGCCCGTCTACCTTGAGGTCATGGCTCCGATGGTCGCGGACCGGACCGACGCCAAGGCGTTCGCGGACGCCTGTCGTGCGGCCGGGCTGCGGGCCAAGTTCGGTGCCATGGTGGAGATCCCGTCGGCCGCGCTGCGGGCGCGGTCGATTCTGCAGGAGGTCGAGTTCCTTTCCCTGGGGACCAATGACCTCGCGCAGTACACCTTCGCCGCCGACCGGCAGGTGGGTGCGGTCTCTCGTTTGCAGGATCCGTGGCAGCCCGCGCTGCTCGACCTGGTCGCGCTGTCCGCCGAGGCGGCGCGGGCCGAGGGCAAGAGCTGTGGTGTCTGTGGGGAGGCGGCGGCCGATCCGTTGCTCGCCTGTGTGCTGACCGGTCTGGGTGTCACCTCTCTTTCCATGGGTGCGGCTTCGATTCCGTATGTGCGGGCGTCCCTGGCCAAGTACACGCTGGCGCAGTGCGAGCGGGCCGCCGCCGCGGCCCGGGCCACGGACAGCGCCGAGGAGGCGCGCGACGCCGCGCAGGCAGTGCTGTCGGGCGAGTAGAGCGCGTAGGGCGGGTTCGGGTTCGGTGTCGATCTCCGTTCATCGAGGGGCGTCCCACTTCTTGTGGGGCGCCCCTCGCCCGTTGCTCGTTCAGTGAGCGTGTCCTGTTGTCGGTTCCTCTCCCACCAGGTCGGGGGGTGTGGAGTAGTCGACGTCCGATTCCGGGGCGATGAGGTCGCCTGATTCGGCGTCGGTGCAGTAGGCGTCGAAGACCTCGCCGGCGGTCAGGGGTTCTACGCCGTTTCCGCGCAGGCGCCAGCCGTAGATGCGGTCGGTGGTGTCGGGGGCGGTGGTGCGCATGACGAGGCCGCCGGGGCTCTGGGAGGCGAGGCCGAGCGCCAGGACCGTGGTGAATTCGAGGGCTTCGGCCTCGTCGAGTTCCGTGGCGCCCTCGCTGTCGTCGTCCGCGTGGAGGACGGCGACCAGTGTTTCGGCCGGTGTCGTGACGCTGCAGACGAGGTGCCTGTTGCCCGGCGGGGCGGTGTCGATGATGCGGACGAGGAGGTTCGAGGCGCGGGCGAAGGCCGCGCGTCCGATGTCCTCGCCGCAGGACGCGCAGGCTCCGATGCGGGCCAGGAGTGTGGCGGCGTACTCCCAGGTCGCCTGTCGGACGGCCTCGTCGACCAGGTCCGGGACGAGTTCCGCGAGGGGTTGGCCGTCGTACGGAACGGTGGGGCCTGTGGTCGCCAGTTCCGCTGTGAAGCGGGTGCGGCTCGACGGGGCGTCCGGGTCGAGGTCGGCGGCGGTGCAGAACTCGGCGTACTCCTCGGGGTCGAAGAGGGCGACGGTGGTGTGGTTGCCCTGGGCGGCGAGGCTCTTGAGGAGGGCTTCCACCTCGCGGAGGTAGGCCTTGTGGTTGTCGAAGGTGAAGGTGCGGTAGCGCCGCATCGCACGGAAGTCGTGCTCGTCGGTGAGCAGGCCGATGGTGCCCGCGATCTCGCGGCGCAGAACGCGCCGCATGGTCGAGTAGCCGGTGTTCGCCATGGTTCCCCCTGTGTGCGGTCGATCAATGCTCACTCACAGTAACCGGGGGCACTGACAATCGGGTTCGGGTCGGGCGGTCGCGGGCCGGGCGGTGCTGGATCGCGCAGGTCACAGCGATGTCGGCGCCGAAGCAGGTCCAGTCGAGGGGGCCGCTGTGGCGCCGAGGCGGGCCAGGGGGGAAGCGGTCGGCGGGGTGGCCTCCCAGGCACCTCACGTTGCTGTGCCGTCAAGTTTTCGGGATGAGTCCGCCGAACACGGCGCGGTCGTAGAGCCGTTGGTGCCACTCGTTGGTTTGGGGTGCGGGCTGGGTGGTGAGCACGGGGTCGGGGCCGGTCTCGATGAGGTGGAGGAGGGTCCAGGCGACGCCGTAGCAGTCGTCCGGGCCGAAGCAGGAGGCCAGCGCTCGGGCTTCCTCTTCGGTGACCGGCTTCGGGATCGCGTTGAGCTGTTGGACGCGTCTGTCGATCTCTTCTTCGCTCGCGTCCCAGTCGGGAAGCGGGCCGTCGGCGACGAACGTCTGCACTTCGGGTCTCATGGGCGAATGATCGGCTTCCGTCGCCACTGCGAGCAAAACGTCTTTCCTGGTCCCGGACGGGCTGCGGGACCAGGCCGGCGGGCGTCCCGATCCCGTCGTGCCCAGTCGGCCGGCGCGGCGCGGTCGGCCTCGGACTTCGTCGCCGTACTGGTCGAGTCCGAGGCCGCCTAGGGTGGTTGGCCGGTGTCCCGGGGTGCGGGTCAGGCGCGTTTGCGGGCCAGTTCCTCGTAGAAGCTCAGCAGGTCGAGGTTGTCGATGGAGCCGGGGTTGACGGCCTTCTCCAAGGGGCTGCCCTGGAGGAGGCGTTTCACCGGGACCTCGATGCGTTTGCCCGTGAGGGTGTGCGGGACTCCGGGGACCTCGATGACCTCGTCGGGGACGTGGCGCGGGGAGAGCTGTTCGCGGATGGTCTGTTTGATGCGCTTCAGGAGGGCCTCGTCGAGAACGGCTCCGGGCGTCAGGTGGACGAAGAGCGGCATCCAGTAGCCGCCGTCGGGCTGTTCGACGCCGATGACCAGGGATTCCCTGATCTCGGGGAGGCGTTCGACCGCTTCGTAGATGTCGGCGGATCCCATGCGTACGCCCTGGCGGTTGAGCGTGGAGTCGGAGCGGCCGTGGATGATCACGGAGCCGCGCGAGGTGACGGTGATCCAGTCGCCGTGGCGCCAGACTCCGGGATAGGTGTCGAAGTAGCTGTCGTGGTAGCGGCTGCCGTCGGGGTCGTTCCAGAAGCGGATGGGCATGGACGGCATCGGGTTGGTGACCACGAGTTCGCCGACCTCGTCCACGAGGGGGTTTCCGCTCGGGTCCCAGGACTGGAGGTCGGTGCCCAGGCCGGGTGCCTGGAGTTCGCCGATGTGCACCGGGAGGGTCGGTACGGCTCCTGCGAAGCAGGAGCACACGTCCGTGCCGCCGCTGACCGAGGCGATCCACCGCTCGGGGCCGTTCGCGGCGAACTCGTCGTGCAGCCAGCGGAATCCGTCGGGGGGCAGCGGTGATCCGGTGGTGGCGACGCACTGCACCTTGGAGAGGTCGAAGTCGCGGGCCGGGTGCACGTCGGCCTTGCGGCAGGCCATGACGTATGCGGCCGAGGTGCCGAAGAGGGTCGCCCCGGTGCGTTCGGCGATCCGCCACTGGGCGCCTGTGTCGGGGTAGCCGGGGCTGCCGTCGTACAGGACGATCGTCGTTCCGGTCAGGAGGCCGGAGACGAGGAAGTTCCACATCATCCAGCCGGTGGACGTGTACCAGAAGAAGCGGTCCTCGGGGCCCAGGTCGCAGTGCAGGCCCAGTTGTTTGAGGTGCTCGACGAGGATGCCGCCCTGGGACTGGACGATGGCCTTGGGGAGGCCGGTCGTGCCCGAGGAGTAGAGCACCCACAGGGGGTGGTCGAAGGCGACCTGCTCGTAGACGGGGGGCACGTCCGCGGAGGTGAGGGCGGACCAGTCCAGGGCGCCTTCGGGTGCCTCGGTGCCCAGCAGCGGGATGTGGACGACGGCGCGCAGGGTGGGCAGTTCGCGGCGGAGTTCGGCGACCGTGTCACGGCGGTCGTGCTCCTTGCCGCCGTAGCGGTAGCCGTCGACGGTGAACAGCACGACCGGTTCGACCTGCTGGAAGCGGTCGAGGACGCTGCGGGCGCCGAAGTCGGGGGCGCAGGAGGTCCATACGCCGCCCACGGCGGCCGTGGCGAGCAGGGCGACCACCGCTTGCGGAACGTTCGGGAGATAGCCGCTCACGCGGTCTCCCGGGCGTACTCCGAGGGCACGCAGCTCGGTGGCGAGGGAGCCGACCTGGCGGCGCAGCTCGGACCATGTCACCGGGCGGGGTTCGTGGGTCTCGTCGACGTGCAGGAGGGCCGGTTCGTCCGCGCGGGTGTCCGCGGCGCGCAGGGCGTGTTGGGCGTAGTTGAGGGTCGCCCCGGGGAACCATTCGGCGCCGGGCATCGAGCGGTCGCCGAGCACGCGCGCGTAGGGGGTCGAAAAGCCCACGTCGAACCACTCGGTGACGGCCTGCCAGAAGGTGTCGAGCCTGTCCACGGACCAGCGGTGCAGTGCCGCGTAGCCGCCGTCGGCGGGGGCTCCGTGCCGTTCCGCCGCCCAGGCCTGGAACTTGGTGATCCGCGCCCGGGCGACGCGTTCTCGGTCGGGCTGCCAGAGAGGTGGGGGGTTCGTGGTGGTCATGGGGCGGCTCCCGGACGGTGCGCGTGACACGGCTGACACGGACCATGCCATCTGATCGACTGCCACACCAGGGTGCGCCTCGCGGGTGTCGTGTCACGGAGATGAAGATGTGCTCCCTACCGGGGTGAACGGCTGTTGAACGGTACGCACATCGGGCGAAGTCAGTGGCAGGCTGAGCAGCATGGACGGTCGTGACCTGGTGCGTTCGGTGAAGGCGGTCGGTTCGGCGGGTGCGGCCCAGGGGCTGCGCACCGTACGGGCCGCATGGCGCAGGCGGCGTGCCGACGCCGCCGGGCTGCCGCCCCGGGGCACCGAGCGCGCGCGGGTGCCGGGACCCGTGCGGGACGTGCGGCCGGGGGCCGGTGGTGGTGTCGTCCGGTTCGCGCGGGCGGAGCTGCGGATCGTCGTGGCCGTCAACGGGGCGGTCTTCTGGGGCTGGGACGGGGCCGGTCCGGAGCCGTCGTACGCGCTCTCGGGCCGTTGTCCCGAGCCGGATCCGCGCACGCGGCTGGAGCCGGACAAGGACGGTGGCTGGCGGGTCGTGGCCGAGCGGGTGACGGTCGTGGTCTCGCGGCACGGTTCGGTGGAGGTGCTCACCCCCGGCGGGGTGAGCCTGCGCCGGGAGCTGCCGCCCCGCTGGTGGGAGCCCGTGGGCGGTGGTCCGAGCCGCTGGACACAGCGCTCCGAAGTGGCTGCGGACGCGCGGTTCTTCGGACTCGGCGGACGCGCTTCGGGGCTGAGGCTGCGTGACGGGACGTACCGCCTTTGGAACACGGATCCCGGTCGGGCCTTCGGGCCCGGCGACGATCCGCTGTACATCACCATGCCGGTGCAGCTGGTGGTGGCCGACGCGGCGACCCACCTGGTGTTCCAGGACACCTCCTGGGACGGCACGGTGACCCTGCGGGAGGGTGAGGAGGGCGCGGGTTCCGGGCACGACCGGGCCGGCATGTGCGAGCTGCGGATGGACGGCGGGCCGCTGCGCTGCTGGATGATTGTGGGTACTCCCGCGCGCGTGCTGCACACCTGGGCCGTGCTCACGGGTGTGCCCGCGCTGCCGCCTTCCTGGGCGCTGGGCCACCATCACGCGCGCTGGGGCTTCGGTGACGAGCAGGAGGTGCGGCGGATCGTCGCGGGCTACCGGGAGCACGGTCTGCCGCTCGACGCGGTCCATCTCGACATCGACCACTTCGACGGGCACCAGGTGTTCACGGTCGACCAGGACCGGTTCCCCAAGCTGCCGGCCCTCGCCGAGGAGCTGCGGCGCGACGGGATCAGGCTGGTGTCGATCGTCGACCCGGCGGTCAAGGCCGAGCCGGGCAACGCCGTGTACGACGGCGGCAGCGCCGAGGACGCATTCGTGCGGGACGCGTCGGGGCAGGTCGTACGGGGAGTCGTGTGGCCCGGGGAGTCGGTCTTCCCCGACTTCACGCACGCGCGTGTGCGTGCCTGGTGGGGACGGTTGTACGAGGAGCGGCTCGGGCAGGGGTTCGCGGGTTTCTGGCACGACATGAACGAGCCCACGTCCTTCGCCGCGTTCGGGGAGTCGACCCTGCCGCGTTCGGCCGGGCACGCGTTGGAGGGGCGTGGCGGCGACCATCGCGAGGCGCACAACGTGTACGCCCTGTGCATGGCCCGGGCCGCCTACGAGGGGCTGTGCGAACTGGCGCCCGAGGAGCGGCCGTTCATATTCTCCCGCTCCGGGTGGGCCGGTATGCAGCGCTACGGCGGGACGTGGTCCGGGGACGTGGCGACGGGCTGGCCGGGGCTGCGGGCGTCGCTGTCGCTGGTCATGGGCCTCGGGCTGAGCGGGGTGCCCTACTCGGGCCCGGACGTGGGCGGTTTCGACGGGAGCCCGTCGCCCGAGCTGTATCTGCGGTGGTTCCAGCTGGGCGCCTGGCTGCCGCTGTTCCGTACGCACGCGAGTCTGCGGGCGGGGCGCCGGGAGCCCTGGGAGTTCGGTGCGGACGTCCTGGAGCACGCGCGCGTGGCGCTCGTCGAACGGCGGCGGCTGCTGCCGTACTTCATGACGCTGGCGCATCTGGCGCGGCGCACGGGGGCGCCCTATGTGCGGCCGTTGTGGTGGGGGGCGCCCGAGGAGCGGGCTCTGCGGGACTGCGAGGACGCCTTTCTGCTGGGTGACTGTCTGCTGGTGGCGCCGGTGCTGGACCCGGGTGCGGACCGGCGTGCGGTGCAGCTGCCGCGCGGGCGCTGGTACGACACGGTGACGGAGCAGGCGTACGAGGGGCCCGGTCAGGTGCTGATCGACGCGCCCTTGTCGCGGATCCCGGTTCTCGCGCGCGCGGGTGCCGTCGTGCCGGTGCGGGGTGACGACGGCGGTCTGGTGCTGGAGGTGTGGGCGCCCGCCCTCGGGCGTACCGGGGGCGGGCTGGTGGTGCCGGACGAGGGTGACGGGTGGGAGGAGGCGGACATCGAGCGGTACGTCACGCGCTGGGAGGGGCGGCGGGTGGTCGTCGAGCTGTACGGGGAGGACGGCGTGAGCGAGCCGTCCCGCCCCGTGCGGGTGCGCGGACTCGACGGGTACTGAGCGGGCTCAGTAGCGGCCCTCGAACCACGCGCGTGCGGCCACCGTGTGCAGCGGGAAGGCCAGCTCCTCCGGCCTGCGCAGCAGGTGCCAGCCGTCCGTCTCATCGGTGGCGGCGGACTCCGGGAGGTGGTCGGCGGGGCGTTCCGGCAGGACGCCGAAGAGCAGCAGGTGCCCGTCCGGCGAGCTGAGCGCGTCGACGAGCCGGACGTCACGGCTCGCCGCCTCGATGCCCGTCTCCTCCCGGAGTTCGCGGACCAGGGCCTGGCGCCAGTCCTCGCGGTGGTCGACGTAGCCGCCGGGCAGGGCGATGCCTCCGCGCGCGGGGGCGATGGTCCGGGTGATGACGACCAGGGCGGTGCCCTTGGTGTCGTACACGGGCTGGAGTGCCACCGCGACGGGCAGCGGGTTGCGGTAGGCCACGTTGCCGCAGGCGGGGCAGGTGCGGGGCCAGCCGGAGATGCCCTCTCCGTAGGGCGCTCCGCAGCTCGAACAGTGGGAGTCCGGGGCGGAGTTGTCGGTTGATAGTTGATTTACGGACACGCCGCGGACTGTATCCGATCATGCGGACGGGGGCCTTCCGGGGGCGCCCCGGGCACCGGCACGTGACAGGGGCGGCCGGATCCACCCCCGTGGGCCCCGGCCGCCTCTACCGATACGACGACGCACGCGGGGCGTGTCCGGTTCTGTGCGACGGCTGCCCAATCCGGAGGGACCGTGCCACACTTCTGACGTTCCGTCAGATCCGGTTCGCTGGAGGGGATGTGACACGTACCCGCACACCTGTGGTCGCCGGGTGGTTCGCCGGGGCCGGGGACGGCTTCCGGCTCCTCGGCACCCGCTGCTCGGCCTGCGCCTCGGTGTTCTTCCCCCGGGAGGACGTCCACTGCCGCAATCCGGGGTGCCCGGGCGGTGAGCTGGCCGAGGTGCCGCTGTCCCGGCGCGGACGCGTCTGGTCGTACACCGACGGCCGGTACCGGCCTCCGTCACCCTATGTGACCGATCCGGAACTTCCGTGGGAGCCGTACACGTTGATCGCTGTGGAGCTGGAGTCCGAGCGGATGGTGGTGCTGGGACAGGCGGCTCCCGGGGTCACCGTCGCCGATCTGACGGTGGGCATGGAGGTGGAGGTCGTCCAGGGGGTGCTCCACGAGGACGCGGAGACGACCTGGACGACCTGGAACTGGCGGCCTACGGGGGCGGTGAAATGACGGGAGAGGTGGCGGTGCTCGGTGTGGGCATGCACCCCTGGGGCAAGTGGGGGCGCGGCTTCGCCGAGTACGGCGCGGTGGCTGCGCGCGCGGCGCTCGCCGACGCGGGGGTCGACTGGCGGGACGTCGACTCGGTCGTCGGCGCGGACACCGTGCGTGGCGGTTATCCCGGGTATGTGGCGGGGGCGACGTTCGCCAAGGCGCTGGGCTGGCAGGGCGCCCGGGTGACCAGCGTGTACGCGGCGTGCGCGTCCGGGGCGCAGGCGGTCGCGGTGGCCCGCGCGCAGATCCTCGCCGGGCTCGCGGAGGTGGTGCTCGTCGTCGGGGCGGACTCGGCACCGAAGGGGTTCTTCCGGCCGGCGGGAGGGGACCGGCCGGACGACCCGGACTGGCTGCGGTTCCGGGTCCTGGGGGCGACGAACCCGACGTACTTCGGGCTGTACGCGCGGCGGCGGATGGCGCTGCACGGCGACACCCTGGAGGACTTCGCGCAGGTCAAGGTGAAGAACGCCGCCCTGGGGGCGCTCAATCCGAACGCGCGCTACCGCAAGCGGGTCACGGCCGACGAGGTCGCCGCGTCCGCGGTGGTCGCCGATCCGCTCCGGCTGCTCGACATCTGCGCCACCTCGGACGGCGGGGCCGCGCTGGTGCTGACCGGCATGGAGTTCGCGCGCCGACACGGGGTGGCGGAGCCGGTGCGGATCCGGGCGGTGTCGACGGTGACACCGCGGTACCCCACCACCGTGCTGGACCTGCCGGACATCGCCACGGACTCCGCGGTGGCCGTCGAGCCGGCGGGCGGGACCTTCCGGGCGTCGATCGCGCGGGCCGCCTACGAGGAGGCGGGCATCGGCCCCGAGGATCTGTCCCTGGCCGAGGTCTACGACCTGTCCACGGCCCTGGAGTTGCAGTGGTACGAGGATCTGGGGCTGTGCGGCGAGGGCGAGGCGGTGAAGCTGTTGCGGGAGGGTGCGACGGCCCCCGGGGGCCGAATACCCGTCAACACCAGCGGCGGTCTCGCCTCTTTCGGGGAGGCCGTGCCCGCGCAGGCCATCGCCCAGGTGTGCGAGTTGACCTGGCAGTTGCGGGGTGCCGCCGGTGACCGGCAGGTCGCGGGCGCCCGTGCGGGCATCACGGCCAACCAGGGCCTGTTCGGGCACGGGTCGTCGGTGATCGCGGTGCGGTGAGCGTGGTGTGGGACTGGAGGGGCCTGTGGTGCGCGTGCGGTGTGCGTCCAGCTGGGATTTTCCACGCTCTGTGATCGGCCCGGAATCGTGCGTGAACACCTCGTGAACTGCGCCCGGGCGTACGCCCGGAGCGCGAAGATGCTGCCGTGCCCTCCTGGACGGACGCTCTCCGTTTCGCCTTCCAGCCGGTCGTCAATCTGACGACGGGCGGCGTCGCGGCGCTGGAGATCCTGGCCCGACCGGAGAGCGGCGACATCCTCGCCCGGGCCCGCCGTGACCCCGAACTCGACGGCCGGCTGGCCGCGTTGGCGGTCCGGACGGCGGCCGGCCGGGAGACGCTGCTGCCGCTGCACGTCAACGTGTTCGCCGGCACCCTCGCCGACCTCGGCGGGCTGGCCGCCCTGCACGACGCCGTGCGCGAGGCGGGACGGCTGCCGTGGGAGGTCACGGTCGACGTGGTCCCGCCGTACACGCACGTGCCGCAGCGGGCGCTGCTGGAGGCGGTGGAAGTGCTGCGCGGCCAGGGCTTCCGGATCTGCGCGGACGGCGTCGGCGACGGGGACGTACCCCTGCGGCTGCTCACGGACCTGGCGCCCGACCTGGTGAAGCTGGACACGTCCCTGCTGGGCCGGTCGGCGCCGGTGCGGGCGATGCGGACGCTGTGCGAGCAACTGGGCGCGCTCCTCTCGGTGGAGGGCGTGGAGACCGAACTGCAGTGCACCGCCGCGGTGTCGGCCGGGGCCCAGCTTGCCCAGGGCGAGCTGTTCGCCCCGCCGACCCGGCTGCCCACGGCGGAGGTATACGTTCCGCCGCTCTCCCCCGGGATGGCCGCCACGCCCCCTTCGGGGCCGTCGGTACGGCAGTTCGTGCGCCCGGCCGCGCTGTTGCCGGCGACCGCGTCCGCGGACCGGGTACGGGCGCTGCTCACCGGTTCGCCCGAGGTCTCCGGGGTGGTGCTGGTGGACGAGACCGGGGTGCCCATCCGTTCGGTGCACCGCTCCCGCTTCCTGCTGTCGATGTCGGGCCGCTACGGGCACGCCCTGTACGCCGACCGGCCCGCCGCCAAGCTGGGCGACCCTCCGCGCACCGTCGGCGTCGACGCGACCGCCTGGGAGGTCCTGGACGTGGTCGCGGACGGCGACCGGGACCGTACGTCGGACGACGTGGCGGTGGTCGACCGCTACGGGCGGTGCGTGGGCGTCGTACGGCTGGCGGATCTCGTACGGGCGCTCGCCGAGAGCCGGGTCGAGGAGGCAGCGGCGCTCAACCCGCTGACGCGGCTGCCGGGTTCGGACGCGATCACCGCGGAGGTGGACCGGCGGATCGCGGACGGGCGGGTGTTCGCGCTGAGCCGGCTGGACGTCGACCACTTCAAGCGGGTCAACGACGGTGCCGGGTTCGCGGCCGGGGACGAGCTGATCCGGTCGGTGGCGCGGGCGTTGGCGCAGTCGGCGTCCGGCAGCACGCGCGTGGGGCACATCGGCGGGGACGACTTCCTGGTGCTGGCGGACCCGGAAGGCCTCGATCCGCTGGCGTCGGCGGTGCTGGACACGCCCTGGTATGCGGGCGGACATGCCGTCACCCTGTCCCTGGCGACGGTCCTGTGCACCCCGGGCAGCGTCACGGACCACAGACAGGCCGCCGCATGCCTGGCGCCCCTGAAGCAGGCGGCGAAGGCCCTGGACGGGGCGAGCTGGGTGCTCGGCCGGGCAGGGCGGCCCGGTTACGAGATCCGGCGGGGGTCGGTGGCGGCCCCGGCACAGGCGGGCTGAGGGGGAGGCCGCTCCGAGGGAGGTGCATGGCATCCGCCAGGGGGCCATGTGCGCGCAGTCCCGTCGCGCCTGCCCGGAGGGCCATCCGTCGGCGGCAGAAGGGCCCCTCTGGAGGAGCCCGCCAGGCGTCGCGGGGGCGGGGGTACCCGCGGAGGCGCGATAACAGCGGCGGGAGGCCACCCCGAGGGAAGCCGCCTCGCATCCCGCCAAGCCATGTCCGCGGAGGCCCGTCATTCGCCCGGGGGGCCATCCGTCGGCGGCATGAGGGCCCCCTCTGAAAGAGCCTTCCAGCCGTCGCGGAACTCGGGACACCCGCGCACGCGGGGAAACAGCGGCGGGCAGGCCGTTCCAAGGGAGGGCCGCGCCCCGTACGCCAAACCGTGTCCGCGGAGGCCCGTCATCCGCCCGGAGGGTGGGCCCGGCGGCAGTACGGGTGGTGTCCTGAGGTCCCCTCTGGGGCAGCGTGCCCGGCGTCGCAGGGTCCGCGGCACCCGTGCAGGCGGAGTGAGGGTGGCGGAGCGGTCGTACCAGGAGGGGTGTCGTGGGGTCCGGCAGGGGTCGCTCAACCAGTGTCGTCGGCGACCTTGACGCTCACAGGGCGTCGGAGAACACTTCCGGTGTCAGTCGGCATCGCCGCACATTCTCGGCGTAATCAGGCAATGCGCCGTGTGGGCCCCAGCTGCGCCACGGGCCTCACCGCGAGCGATCCGGCACGCTCGTCGCGGACGCCGGGCGGGGCGCGGGTACTGCCTGCCCTCGGCTGAAGCAGCCATGGGAACGCACCCTGCAAGGTCGACCGGGGCCGGACCGCCCCGGGCGATGACCTAGGAGCCGCCATGAGCAATGGGGACATCTTTGTCGGCGAGATCATCGGTACGGCGATCCTGATCCTCTTCGGCGCCGGCGTGGTCGCCGCCGTCGTACTGAACTACTCCAAGGCGAAGGACGCCGGCTGGATCGTCATCACGTTCGGGTGGGGTTTCGGCGTGCTCGCCGGGGCGTACACCGCCGCGCCACTGTCCGGCGGGCATCTCAATCCCGCGGTGACGATCGGGATCGCGGTCGACACCGGGGACTGGGACAAGGTGCCCGTGTACATCGCCGGGCAGATGGTCGGCGCCTTCCTCGGCGCGGTCCTGTGCTGGCTGGTGTACTTCGCCCAGTTCCAGGCCAACGCGGAGGACGAGATCGCCCAGCCGACGCTCGGGATCTTCTCCACCACGCCCGCGATCCGCAATCCCGTCGCGAACCTGGTCACCGAGATCATCGCGACCATGGCGCTGGTGCTGCCGATCCTGGCCTTCGGGCTGACCAAGGGGCTCGGCGAGTCCGGCACATCGATCCTGATCGTCTCCTTCCTGGTGGTCGGCATCGGTCTGTCGCTCGGCGGACCCACGGGGTACGCCATCAACCCGGCCCGTGACCTGGGCCCGCGTATCGCCCACGCCCTGCTCCCGATACCCAACAAGGGCACCTCGGACTGGAGTTACGCGTGGATCCCGGTGGTGGGGCCGCTGATCGGCGCCGTGCTGGCGGGGATCGTCTTCAACGCGGCCTTCTGACCCGCCGACACGCACGCCACACGCACGCACGCGCCTGCCGGGCCGCAGACTTCCGGAGCTTCCCACGAAGGGGACGTCATGACGGACAAGTTCGTCGCCGCGATCGACCAGGGCACCACGTCAAGCCGCTGCATCGTCTTCAACCAGGACGGCGCGATCGTCGCCGTCGACCAGCGCGAGCACCGCCAGATCTTCCCCAAGCCCGGTTGGGTCGAACACGACGCCACCGAGATCTGGTCGAAGGTGCAGGCGGTGGTCGCGGGCGCGCTCGCCAAGGCCGGGCTGCGCGCCGACCAGCTCAGCGCGCTCGGCATCACCAACCAGCGCGAGACGACCGTCCTGTGGGACCGCGCCACGGGCAAGCCGGTGCACAACGCGATCGTCTGGCAGGACACGCGTACGGCCGCGCTCTGCAACGAACTCGGCGGCACCGACGGGCAGGACCGTTTCCGCGAGCAGACCGGACTGCCCCTGGCCAGCTACTTCTCCGGCCCCAAGGCGGCCTGGCTGCTCGACAACGTGCCGGGGCTGCGGGCCCGCGCAGAGCACGGTGAGATCGCCTTCGGCACCATCGACTCCTGGCTCATCTGGAATCTGACGGGCGGCACCGACGGCGGGCGGCACGTCACCGACGTGACCAACGCGGGCCGCACCATGCTGATGAACCTGGAGACCCTCCAGTGGGACGCGTCCATCCTCTCCGCGATGAACGTCCCCGAGGGCATCCTCCCCGAGATCAGGTCCTCGTCCGAGGTGTACGGCACCGCGGTGGGCCAGCTCGCGGGCGTCCCCGTGGCCTCCGCGCTGGGCGACCAACAGGCCGCGGTGTTCGGCCAGGCCTGCTACGACGTGGGGACGGCGAAGAACACGTACGGCACGGGCAGTTTCCTGCTGCTCAACACCGGTACGCGGCCCGTTCCCTCGAAGAACGGCCTGTTGACGACGATGGGCTACAAGATCGGCGGCGAGGCGCCCGTCTACTGCCTCGAAGGGTCCATCGCGATCACCGGAGCGCTGGTCCAGTGGTTCCGCGACCAGCTCGGCATCATCCGTACCGCCGACGAGATCGAGACCCTCGCGGAGAGCGTCGACGACAACGGGGGCGCGTACATCGTGCCCGCCTTCTCCGGTCTGTTCGCACCCTATTGGCGCTCGGACGCGCGCGGGGTGATCACCGGTCTCACGCGGTACGTCACCAAGGGGCATCTCGCGCGGGCGGTGCTGGAGGCGACGAGCTGGCAGACGCGGGAGGTCGTGGACGCCATGTTCCAGGACTCCGGGGTGCACATCACGACCCTGAAGGTGGACGGCGGCATGACGAAGAACAACCTGCTGATGCAGCACCAGGCGGACGTCCTCGGGGTGCCGGTCATCCGGCCGAAGGTCTCCGAGACGACCTGCCTGGGAGCGGCGTACGCGGCCGGGCTCGCGACCGGAGTGTGGAACGACCTCGACGAGCTGAAGTCGCACTGGCAGAAGGACGTCGAGTGGACGCCCGCCATGGAGGCGTCGGTGCGCGACCGTGAGTACCACAACTGGCGCAAGGCCGTGGAGAAGAGCTTCGGCTGGGAGGACGAGGGCCGGAGCTAGCCGCCTCTCGAACCTGGGAACGCGAAAGCGGGAACGCGGAAAAAAGCGGTCCACGCGCGCGCGTGCCCTTCGGACCACGGCCCGTACCCCGGTCGGCGGGGGTACGGGCCGTGCTCGTTCGGGGTGGTGCGCAGCCGTCAGGTCGTGACGGCCGCGCGGCGGTCGGCCGCGTACGCCATCGCGTGCTGGACCACGCCGATGAGGACCTCCTTGACCGACTCCCGGTCGCGCGCGTCGCACAGCACGAGCGGCACGCTGGGGTCCAGGTCGAGGGCCGCGCGGACGGACTGCGAGGGGTAACGGGCCGCTCCGTCGAAGCAGTTGACGCCCACCAGGAAGGGGATGGACCGCCGCTCGAAGTAGTCGACGGCGGCGAAGCTGTCCTCCAGCCGGCGGGTGTCGGCGAGGACGACCGCGCCCAGGGCGCCGGTGGCCAGCTCGTCCCACAGGAACCAGAAGCGGTCCTGGCCGGGCGTACCGAAGAGGTACAGGACCAGGTCCTCGCGGAGGGTGATGCGGCCGAAGTCCATGGCCACGGTGGTGGTGTTCTTGCCCTCCACGCCGCTGGTGTCGTCGACCGGGCGGCCCGCCTCGGTGAGCAGCTCCTCGGTGCGCAGCGGCTTGATCTCGCTGACCGCGCCGACGAGGGTCGTCTTGCCCGCGCCGAAACCGCCCGCCACGAGGATCTTGAGCGTGACGGGCTCGACCGGCGGCTTGCCGCGCTCAGAACGCCCGAAGATCATCGTTCTCTTCTCCTGCTGTTGTTCGGGTTCGGTGGGCGGTAGGCGGCGGCCCCCGCCACCGGGGTCTTCTCCGCGCGGCTCAGAGCGCCCGGAGGCCGCTGATCACATCGCGCAGAATGTTCTCGTCCACCAGTTCGGCAGGGGGGACGGGCCGTGTCACATGGACCATTTCCTCGTCCACGAGGTCCCCGATGAGGACCCGTACCACGCCGATGGGGAGATTGAGTTCGGCGGCGAGTTCGGCGACCGACTGGGGGGCGTCACGGCAGAGTTGGACGATGTCCACGTGTTCCGGGGACAGCATGTGGTCCGCTTCCGGATCGTCCGCGTGCGCCTCCGTGACGACCACCGCGATCAGGTCCAGGCGGTGCTGGGCCGCATGGCTGGTGCGGCCCCGCGTCATGGCGTACGGACGGACGACCGGTCCGGCCTCGTCGTCGAACCAGTGGCTTCTGGGCTGACCGTCTCCGCTCATGTCATCCCACTACCCGCCCGCGGGCAGATCGGTGCGCGGAGCGGCCCCCAGATGTACGCCGACCCGCTTCACCAGGAGGGTCATCTCGTAGGCGACCTGGCCCACGTCCGAGTCGGCGTCGGAGAGCACGGCGAGGCAGCTGCCGTCCCCGGCGGCCGTCACGAACAGAAAGGCGTCGTCGAGTTCGACGACCGTCTGGCGGACGTTGCCTGCGTCGAAGTGACGCCCCACGCCCTTGGCGAGGCTGTGGAAGCCGGACGCCACGGCGGCCAGATGCTCGCTGTCCTCCCGGCTGAGGTCCTTGGAGACCCCGGTGGGCAGCCCGTCGCCGGAGAGCACGAGTGCTCTGCGGATGCTGGCCACCCGGTCCACGAGGTCGTCGAGGAGCCAGTTGAGTTCGCCGGTCGCCTTGTCGTTCGCGCTCGGGCCGGTCGCCTGCGGTGCGGTCATCGACCGTCCCCCTTAGTCGTTCCTTGTGCTGTGCCGTCCTGGGCGCTGTCGCCCTCGGCGTTCTCCTCACGGCCGCGCTGCCAACCGCGCTGCAACGAGGCCATGCGGCTGCGGACCTGGTCGGCGTCGCGGTCGAAGAGGTCGGCTCCGTCCTGGGTGCGGGACTTAGTCCGCTCGGCGCGCCGCTCCGGGCCGTCCCTCAGCTGCGGGGCCAGGTTGGCCTGCCGGACGCGGCGGGGCAGCCCCGCCGTGCCGGACGCCGCGGGGTCGGCCGCCGCACCGGGGCGGGCGGCGGTGCCGTCGGAGCCGCCGCGCCGGGCGCGCTGCGGGAGTACCGGGGCGTCCGGCGACAGATCGGCGAGGCCGTTGCGGCCGGCCTCCGCACGTCCGCCGGTGCCACGGGCGGGCGCGTCGGGACGGTCGGCGGTGGCCGACCGGTCGCCGAAGCGTGAGACAGAAGGTTCCATACGGTCGGTGAAGGCCCTGGAGGCAGTGGAGTCCGCGCGGCTGTCGAGGCCCCGGCCGGCGGTCTCCGTACGGCTCTCCCAGCTGCGCAGGGGGGTGTCCGGGCGGTCGCCGAAGCCGTCGCCGGGTCCGCCGCCGCTGCGGCGGGCGGGCGTCTCGCCCCGGCGGCGGGCCGGGAGAGGTGCCAGCGTGTCCGGGTCCGGCGTGCCCGCGGTCTCCGGCTGGTCGTCCGTCGGGGCCGGGAGGCGCCTGGACGGCTGCTCCGTGACCGGCCGGCCGTGCGAGCTGACCAGCTTGGGAGTACGGCGGCGCGGCAGCGCCACGGCGTCACCGGGCCGGCCGGCCGCGTCGTCGGCGTGGGGCTCGCCCCGGCCGTCGGAGAGCGGCAGGCGCGGGTCCCTGGGGAGGTCGCCCGCCTCACCGGCCGCTCCGGAGAGCGAGCGGCGCGAGCGGGCGTAGGCCCCGGGGAAGTCGTCGAGGGCGTCCAGGTCGACGGGCGCCTCCAGTTCGACCGGCCCGTCGAGGAGCGAGGGGGGCAGGTTGGGGAGGCGTACGGGCCCGGAGGAGAGCGCGGCCTTGCGGCCCTCCTCGAACTCGGCCTCCTTGGAGGGCGTGGCGCGGTCGAGGCGGAAGCCGATGCCGTTGGTGTCCGGGACGTCGTCCGTGAGGAGCGCGTCGGGGACGAAGACGACGGCCGTGGTGCCGCCGTACGGGGAGGGCTGGAGGGAGACACGGACGTTCTGCCGCTGGGCGAGCCGGCTGACCACGAAGAGGCCGAGGCGGTCCGTGTCGGAGAGTTCGAACTCGGGTGTCTCGGCGAGCCGCAGGTTGGCGTCGAGGAGCGCCTCTGCGGCCATGCCCAGGCCCCGGTCGTGGATCTCCAGGGTGAAGCCGTTGGCGACCCGTTCGCCGAGTACCTGGATGGCGGTGTGCGGGGGCGAGAACACCGTGGCGTTCTCCAGGAGTTCGGCCACCAGGTGGGTGAGGTCGGCGACGGCCGGGCCGGTGACGGCCATCCGCGGCAGCCTGCGTACCTCGATGCGTTCGTAGTCCTCGACCTCGGCGACGGCCGCGCGGACGACGTCCATCAGCTGGACGGGCTTGCGCCACTGCCGGGAGGGGGCCGCGCCGGAGAGGATCACCAGGCCCTCGGCGTGCCGGCGCATACGGGTGGTGAGGTGGTCGAGGCGGAACAGGTCGGCGAGTTCGTCGGTGTCCTCGGTCCGGCGTTCCATGGTGTCGAGCAGGGTGAGCTGCTTGTGCAGCAGGACCTGGCTGCGCCGGGCGAGGTTGACGAAGACCTCGGAGACCCCGGAGCGCAGTTCGGCCTGCTTGACGGCGGCCTCCACGGCGGCGCGCTGCAGGGAGTTGAGGGCCTGGCCGACCTCGCCGATCTCGTTCTTGTCGTACTCCAGGCGCGGGACCTCGGTCTCCACGTCGACCTGTTCGCCGGCCGACAGTCTGCGCATGACGCTGGGGAGCCGGACGCCGGACGCCTCGTGGGCCTCCAGGCGGAGCTGGCGCAGGTCGCGGATGAGGGTGCGGCCGATGCGTACGGACAGGAAGAGCGAGAGCAGCAGGGCGAGCAGTCCGAGGACGCCGGCGACGACGGCCTTGACGATGACGCCCATGACGACGGGGCGGACCCGGTCCTGGTAGCGGTCGCCCGACTCGTCGTTGAGCTTGCGGAGTTCGTCGAGGACGTCGCCCGCGGTGGTGTCCCAGCTCTTCGCCGTGACACCGCGCGGTTTGCCGTTCTCGGCGCCGATGGCGGCCTGTTCGGCCACCCGGAGGGGTGCGGTGGAGGCGTTCTTCCAGAACCGGTCGTAGCGTGCGCGGTCCGACAGCGGGAGCAGCGGGAGGCTGACGTCGTACATGACGGTGCGCTGCGCCACGAGGTCGGAGATGTCGCGGGACTCGTCGCGGGTGAGCTTGCCGACGACCAGGGCCGAGCCGAGCAGGGCGTCCTCGCGGGAGAGGAGTTCGCGGGCGCGGGCGGTGTTGACGAGGGCGCGGGCCTGCTTGTCCATCTCCAGGTTGTCGATGATGTGCAGGTTGGACAGGAGGGTGTAACAGGGGTCGACCAGGCGGTTGTAGAGGTCGAGGGCCTGGGACCGGGAGACGGTGCCCTCCTCGACGCTGCGGCGCAGCGGGTCGATGCCGTCGAAGGCCTCCAGGACGGCGCTGAGCCGCTCGCTGTCGCTGTCGCTGATCGAGTTGCGCACGTCGGAACTGTCGGCGTTCTCGCGGATCTTGCCGATGACGTCGTCGGTGGCGGTGCGGCTGCGCCGCAGGGCCGCGAGCGCGTCGGAGGCGCGGGGATCGGCGAGATAGACGAGGGTCTGCCGGCGCTCCTGCTGGAGCACGCGCACCGCGTCCTCGGTCGGGTAGCTGACGTTCTCCACGACCGACGACACGTTGAACAACTCGGCCGCCTCACGCCCCGTGAGCACGGTGGCGAAGCCCCAGATCGCGGTCAGGGACACCAGCGGCACGAGAAGCAGCGCCACGATCTTCCGGCGGATGGACTTCCCGCGAAAGCGCATGGCCTCCCCCAGCTCGCCCCCGCCAGCGCGGGGGTACACATGTGCGTCAATAATCGGCGTGAGCCTACTACTGACCCACAGAGAACTCGAAGACCTGTCCGGAGGCCGAACTTCCGTCCCCCTGGCGAGAGATGGCGAGTTGTCCGATCATTACGGGAGATTGCCTCCACGAATCAGGCATCGAGAACAGGACAGCAACCTCGGTCAACTCGGCCGTTTGGCCGGAACTTTGCGTTTGACGGGAATCTTCGAGACACGTCGTTCGTCTTTGTACATGGGAGATGGGCGGCGGAACCGGTCAGCGCGGTCCGCAACCCGCTTCCGGGCGGCGTAGAAGAGTGCAAGCCGGGCAACCACTGGGGAGCCGGTGTCCACAGACACCGGGACGGGCGGTGTGCTGGGCGGTGGGGAGTGACACGTGATGGGCACGGCGGAACGACGCGAAGCGCTCGGGAACGACGTTGCGGCACCCTTGGCGGCGGTCGGCCGTCCGGCGGCGCCGGATGACGGCCTCGCGGCCGACGGGGGCACGAGGGCACAGCCGGCCTACCGGCAGCTGTGGGTGGAGGAGACCGCGCGCCGGCGCAGGCTGCCGGATCCGGTGCGTACGGCGGCCGTGTGGGCGGTGCTGATCATCGCCGTCACGCTGATCCAGGCGATGGTGGCCTTCCTGTGCACGCTGGCCGAGTCTTGGCTGGCCTTCCCGATGGTGATCAGCAGCGTGGCGAGCACGGTGGTGGCCACCTGGGCCGCGCTCGACGTATGGGTGACCCGCCAGGTCTGGAACCAGCGCAACGGCGTGGTGTCGACCCCGAGCAGCACGGCGCGCGCACTGCGCCGTGAGCGCCGCAAGGTCCGGCGGCAGGTCCGCGCGGCGGCCAGGACGCAGGAGCGGATACGCAGGCAGGGCGGCGGTTCCGGGCAGCTGTCGCACTCCTGAGGCCGCCGAGGCCCTTGTGGCCTCTGGTCGAGCCGCGTACGCCCGGCGGGTGCCACGGCATCGCGGTGGCGCGCGAACGGTGGTGTGCTGGTGCTGGACGAGCACCCCAGCCGACGTGTCGAAGATCACATTCGGCATGAATCCCTGTCGGCCGGGGAGGCGCACAGCCGCAAGGGCGCCTCCGTACGGCGCTGACCAGGAGGAACAAGAACATGCCCGAACTCTTCATCGGCGGTGCGTGGAGGTCCGCGCTCGACGAGCGCACCCGGGAGATCCGTTGTCCCGCCGACGGCTCACTGGTCGGTGTCGTCGACGAGGCGGGCGGCAAGGACACGGTGGAGGCCATCGCCGCCGCCCGCCGTGCCTTCGACGAGGGCCCCTGGCCGGGTACGCCGGCGAGCGAGCGCGGCGACCTCCTGCTGCGGGTCGCCGACCTGATGGTCCGCGACAAGGACGAGCTGGCCCGCGCGGAGTCCCTCGACACCGGGAAACGCCTGGTGGAGAGCGCGTACGACATCGATGACATCGTCAACTGTTTCCGCTACTTCGGCCGGCTCGTGGCGGGCGAGACCGGGCGGGTCATCGACACCGGCTCGCCGAGCGTGGACAGCCGGGTCGTGTACGAGCCGGTCGGCGTCTGCGCGCTCATCACCCCATGGAACTATCCGCTCCTCCAGACCGCGTGGAAGGTCGCCCCCGCGCTCGCGGCCGGCAACACCTTCGTCCTCAAGCCGAGCGAGCTGACCCCGCACACCGCGATCCACCTGATGCGGCTGCTCGACGAGGCCGGACTGCCCGCGGGCGTGGCCAACCTCGTCCTCGGCGCCGGTCCGGAGGCGGGCGCACCGCTCGGCGACCATCCGGACGTCGACCTCCTCTCCTTCACCGGCGGCCTCCTGACCGGCCGCCGTCTGATGGCCGCCGCGGCCGGGACGGTGAAGAAGGTCGCGCTCGAACTCGGCGGCAAGAACCCCAACATCGTGTTCGCCGACGCCGACTTCGACACGGCCGTCGACATGACGCTCACCGCCGTGTTCCTGCACTCCGGGCAGGTCTGCTCGGCCGGGGCCCGGCTGCTGGTCGAGGACTCGCTGCACGACAGGTTCGTCGACGAGGTCGTCCGGCGGGCCCAACTGATCAGGCTCGGCGGCCCGTTCGACGAACAGGCGCAGACCGGCCCGCTGATCTCCGAGGCCCACCGCGCGAAGGTCGAGGCGTACGTCGCACAGGGCCTGGCCGAGGGCGCGGTGCTGCGCTGCGGCGGGGCCCGCCCCGAGGGACTCGACGACGGCTTCTACTACCCGCCGACGGTGCTCGACGAGTGCGACGCCCGCATGACCGTCGTACAGGAGGAGTCGTTCGGTCCGGTGCTCACCGTGGAGCGGTTCACGGACGAGGCGGAGGCCGTGCGGCTCGCCAACGACACCGTGTACGGGCTCGCCGGCGGCGTCTTCACCACCGACGAGGCCAAGGCGCGGCGGGTCGCGGCCGGCCTCCGCATCGGCACGGTGTGGATCAACGACTACCACCCGTACGTCCCCCAGGCGGAGTGGGGCGGCTACAAGCAGTCCGGCTTCGGCCGCGAACTCGGGCCCGCCGGACTCGCCGAGTACCGCGAGGCCAAGCACATCTGGCGGAACACCGATCCCTCGCCGCAGGGCTGGTTCTCGTAACCCCCCTCGCCCGGCACGCACTTCACCCAGCACACCTGTTGTACATCGCTCCCGGTACGTCACCCTCCCCTCCCCCAGGCCCACCAGGAGTCCGCTCATGTCCGCAACCGAGAAACCCACAGGCCCAGGGCACACCGACGACGCCGAACTCGCCGAGTTCGGTTACAAGCCCGAACTCAAGCGCACCCTGGGCAACTTCCACACCTTCGCGGCCGGGATCAGCTACATCTCGATCCTGACCGGCACCTTCCAGCTGTTCTACTTCGGCTACGGCAGCGGCGGCCCCGCCTACTGGTGGTCGTGGCCGATGGTGTTCGTCGGCCAGTTCATGGTCGCCCTCTGCTTCGCGGAGCTGGCCGCCCGCTATCCCGTGGCCGGCTCGGTCTACAACTGGTCGAAGAAGATCGGCAATCCGCATCTGGGCTGGCTGGCCGGCTGGATGATGCTGATCGCCTCGATCGTGTCCATCGCAGCGGTGGCGCTCGCCTACCAGCTGACGCTGCCGCAGATCTCGCACGTCTTCCAGATCGTCGGGGACGGCACCGGCAAGTACGACGTGGCGACCAACGCGGTGATCCTGGCCGGGGTGTTGATCCTGTTCACCACCGTGGTGAACGCCTTCGGCGTCAAGCTGATGGCCACGATCAACACGGCGGGTGTCTTCATCGAGCTGGTCGCCACCGTCGTACTGATCGTCCTGTTCGCCGTGCACATCACACGCGGTCCGCAGGTGGTCATGGAGACGAACGGCACGGGCGCGGACCACAGCGCCGGCTACCTCGGCGCGTTCCTGGTGGCCTCGCTGGCGTCGGCGTACGTCATGTACGGCTTCGACACGGCCGCCTCGCTCGGCGAGGAGTCGGTGAACCCGTCCCGGAACGCGCCGCGCGCGATCATCCGGGCGATCGTCGCCTCCTTCGTCCTCGGCGGCCTGATTCTGCTGCTCGCCCTGATGAGCGTCTCCAGCCTGAAGGGCGAGAAGCTGTCCACGGACGGGCTGCAGTACATCGTGCTCGACGTCCTCGGGTCCACGGCCGGCAAGGCGATGCTGTGGTGCGTGCTGATCGCGGTCACCGTCTGCGCGCTCGCCGTCCACACGGCGGCGATCCGGCTGGCGTTCGCGATGGCCCGCGACAACAACCTGCCCGCGTCCTCGCTGCTCGCGAAGGTCAGCCCGCGCTTCCAGACGCCGGTGCTGCCCGCCGTGGTCATCGGTGTCCTGGCGCTGGGAATCCTGGTGGTCAACATCCGCCAGCCGCAGATCTTCACCGTCGTGACCAGCATCGGCATCATCATGATCTACCTCGCCTATCTGGGCGTGACCGCGCCCATGCTGGTGGCGCGGCTGCGCGGCAAGTGGCAGCCCGCCGGTGACGGCAAGTTCTCGCTGGGCCGCTGGGGCCTGCTCGTCAACATCGGCGCCGTCGTCTGGGGCGCCGCCATGACGACCAACCTGATCTGGCCGCGCGCCGAGGTCTACAACGCGACCGCCCCCTTCCACTGGTACCTCCAGTGGGGCGCGGTGCTGTTCGTCGCGATCATCGCGGGCGGCGGCTTCGCCTATTACTGGTTCATCCAGCGGCACCGGACAGGTGTGCTGGCCGGACACCGTCTTGAGGATCCCTCGGCCGGGTCGACCGGTCCCCTCTCCGCTCCGGCGGCCGACTGAAGGAGGTCAGTCACTCATGGACAACACCCCCATGGACACCGATGAGTTCGACTATGTCGTGGTCGGCGGCGGCACCGCGGGCAACGTGGTGGCCGCGCGGCTCTCGGAGGATCCGTCCGTCACGGTGTGCGTGCTGGAGGCGGGCCCGAGCGACGTCGGCGACGACGACGTCCTCAAGCTGGAGCGCTGGATGGGCCTGCTGGAGTCCGGCTACGACTGGGACTACCCGGTCGAACCGCAGTCCAGCGGCAACAGCTTCATGCGGCACGCCCGCGCGAAGGTGCTCGGCGGCTGCTCGTCCCACAACTCCTGCATCGCCTTCTGGGCCCCGGCCGAGGACCTCGACGACTGGGCGGCGGCGGGCTGTACGGGCTGGAGCGCGGCCGACCTCTTCCCGCTCTACCGGCGCCTGGAGACCAACGACGCCCCCGGCGACCACCACGGCCGCACCGGCCCGGTGAAGCTCCGTACGCTGAAGAGCGAGGACCCGTGCGGCAACGCCCTGCTGGAGGCGTGCGCACAGGCGGGCATCCCTACCACGCCCTTCAACTCCGGCACCACCGTGGTCCGCGGCGCCAACTGGTTCCAGATCAACTCCGACGAGGACAACATCCGTCAGTCGTCCTCCGTCGCCTATCTCCACCCGGTCATGGACAAGCGGCCGAACCTTGAGGTGCGTACGGGCGTTCGGGCGAAGCGGCTCGTGCTGGACGGGCGGCGGTGCGTGGGCGCCGAGTACCTCGACCCGGATCTCATCCACACCAGGACCGTACGGGCGCGCCGCGAGGTCGTCGTGTCGTGCGGGGCGATCGACACCCCGAAGCTGCTGATGCTGTCCGGCATCGGACCGGCCGAGCAGCTGCGCGAGGTGGGCGTCGAGGTGGTCGTGGACTCGGCGGGCGTCGGCGAGAACCTCCAGGACCACCCCGAGGGCGTCATCATGTGGGACGCCAGGCAGCCGATGACCACGACGTCCAGTCAGTGGTGGGAGGCGGGCATCTTCTACGACACCGAACCGGGCCTGGACCGGCCCGACCTGATGTTCCACTACGGCTCGGTGCCGTTCGACATGAACACCTCGCGCTGGGGCTATCCGACCTCGGAGAACGCGTTCTGCCTCACGCCCAACGTGACCCGCGCGAAGTCGCGCGGCACGGTGCGGCTGCGCACCCGCGACTACCGGGACAAGCCGATGGTCGATCCGCGGTACTTCACGCACGAGCACGACGCGCGCGTGATGACGTACGGGCTGAAACTGGCGCGTCGTATCGCCGCGCAGCCCGCGCTGAGCGGGTGGGCGGGGGCGGAGTTGGCGCCCGGGCCCGATGTCCGGACGGACTCGGAGCTGCTGGACTACATCCACAAGACCCACAACACCGTTTATCACCCTGCCTGCACGGTGAAGATGGGCGCGGATGACGATGCGTCGGCTCCGCTGGACGCGCGGTTGCGGGTCAAGGGGGTTGACGGGTTGCGGGTTGCTGACGGGTCTGTGATGCCGGAGTTGGTGTCCGTGAACCCGTGTATTACGACGATGATGATCGGGGAGAAATGTGCGGACCTTTTGAAGGGGGACGTCTAGGGGTGCGCGTGGGTGGGGAACTGCTGCGCCATCGTGGCTGGTCGCGCAGTTCCCCGCGCCCCTAGGGAGTTGCCCCTGAGGGGGCTGGCTGTGTTGTCGGGCGTTTGAACATGCGCGTCGCCGTGATCTCGCTGTGTACGGCGTCTCCCTCCCCCGCCTGGGCCTGTTGCGGCAGGCCCGGGCGGAGGTGTTCCTCGACGCTGATGTATTTGAGGCCCGCGCGTAGGTCGGCGTCGTTGCGGAGGCGGATGACCAGAGGGAACTCCGCCAGGGCGGTCGTGTCGAACAGGCCGGTGGTGTAGAGGAGTTGGACGCCGAGCGCGTCCGACACCGCTCGCTGGAGTTCCAGCAAGTAGGTCGCGTTGGCGCGGCCGATCGGATTGTCGAGGAAGAGCGTGCCCGCGTGGCGGTGCTTGTCGCGGCCCCGGTCGTTGCTGCGCAGGGCGGCCATCGTGCAGTACAGGGCGATGGCCGCGGTGAGCAGCTGGCCGCCCGAGAAGACGTCGCCCATCTGGCCGACGGGCACGCGCTCGGCGCGCAGTACGGCGTCGGGCTTGAGGATCTCGACGGCGATGCCCTTGGGCTGGAGGGCGGCGCCGACTCCCCTCAGGAGCAGGGACATGCCGTCCCGGCGCAGGTCGGAGTTCTTCTTGACGGCCGCCTTGGTCGCCTCGTCGATGACCTCGCCGAGCCGTTCGGTGAGCGTGGCCTGGTCGGGCTCCTCGAACCGGATGCGCAGGAACTCCTGCCCTGACCACTCGCCGAGCCCCTCGGGCAGCCGGGACAGCCGCTGCGCGGACCGCAGGGTGGCCAGCGCCGACTCCACGAGCCCGCGGAGCCGGTCCACGATCGAGTCCCGGTTCCGCTCCAGCTGCGCCAACTCGTCGGTCAGCACCCTCAGTCGGGGCGCGAAGGCGTCCGCCCACTTCTGCGCGTGCTCAGGCAGCGCGGACGCGGGCAGTTCGCGGATCTGCTGGCGGGCGGGGGTGCGTACGGCCTCGTACCGCGTGGAGTTGGCATGCCGTACGAGGATGTCGCTGGCCTCGCGCACGGCGCCCTCGGCGGCGGACAGGTCTGCGGCGCAGCCGCGCACGGAACGGCGGGCCTCGGCGGCCGAGTGGCGGGCCTCCTCGGGGCTGCCGGGGTAGGGCTCCTGCGCCTCCTGGTCCTCGTCTGAGGTGTGCTCGCGCAGCAGGTCGCGGAGCATGGCGGCGATCTCGTCGAACCCGCCCGCCGCGTCCTCGGCCGCCCGGTGGGAGTCGAGCAGTTCGGCGTGCGCCTCACGGGCCTGGGTCAACGCCTCGGTACGGGAGGCGAGTTCGCCGGTGGCGGTGCGCAGCAGGGTCTGGGCGTGCTCGGCGTCGCTCGGCACGAGTTCCTCGGCCAGCTCGGTGTGCGCCTCGCCGTCCTCGGGCGCGTGCCGCTCGGCCTCGCCGCGCAGCCGCCCGAGCTGCTCGCTGGCGGTGGACACCCGGGTCTCCAGGAGCTGCACCAGCTCCTCCGCGCGCGCGGAGGCGGCCTGCCGGGACGGCCCGTCGGACCCGTCGGGCGACAGAAGCATCTGTTCGGCGCGCGTACGCACCTTGTTGCTGAGCCGGTCCAGCTCCGCGCGCGCGGCGCTCTCGTCGCTCTCGGCCCGCGCCTGCTCGGCCCGCAGGTCGGCGCCGACGCCGACCTTCTCGTAGAGCTGGGAGGCGGCCCGGTAGGCCTCGCGGAGGGCGGGCAGCGACGACCTCGCGGCCTCCTCGTCGGCTTCCGGTACGTCGTCGGGGGCGCCCGCGATCTCCGCGCGCTCGGCGCGCAGGGCGCGGGCCGTGCGGCGTGCGTCGTCGGCCGCGCGCTGGGCGGCCCGCCGGTCCTCGTCGGCGGAGCGGGCACGCTCCAGACAGACCTGGGCGCGGGCCTCCGACTCGACGGCCTCGTCGGCCAGTTCACGCACCTTGACCTGCCAGCCGGCGCGTTCGCGCAGCCGGAACGCCAGTCCGGCGAGCGCGTCGGCCGCGCGCCGGGCCCGCTGGGCGGCTTCCTGGCGCTCGTCCCGGACGCGGGACGCCTCCCCGGCCACCTCGTCGGCCTCGGCCCGCACGGTCCGCGCCTCGGCCAGCTCGGCCTCGGCCTCCTCGGCGAAGGCACGCGCGTCGTGCGCGGCCTGGGCCAGTTCGACGAGCCGCCCGGCCGGACAGCCCGTACGCCAGGAGGCGAGCCGCGCGGCCAGCTCCCGGTCCTTCCCGAGCCGCGCCGCGAGGGTGCGGATCTCCTCCTCCCGCTCCCCCGCCCGGGCCCGCAGCGCCTGCCGCTCCTCGTCGGCGGCGTGCTCGTCGTGCATGGCCGGGTTCGGCGGTACGAGGAACACGTCGCCGTCGTCCGGTCCGGGGGCCGGGGTCGGCGCGAGCAGCGCGGCTGCCGTACCGACGGCCACGGCCGACCGGGGCAGCAGGGCGGCCTCGGAGAGGGCCTCGCGGGCACGCGCGTGCGTGCCGGGGTCGGTGATGATGACGCCGTCGACCAGCTCGGGCCGGGCGGCCAGCACGCGCGCGTGGTCGGCGGGGTCGACGGCCTGGGCGAGGTAGCGCCAGCCGGGCAGCGCGGGGATGCCGTGCTCGCCGAGGAACTCGACGGTGGCCAGGACGTCGGGGCCGGGCGGCAGGAGCCCGCCGTCACCGAGGGCGCCGAGAATCCGGGCGTCGTCGGCGGCGGTGGTACGCAGCTCGAAGAGCTGCCGCTCGGCGGAGGCGACGCCGTCGTCGAGCAGCTCACGGAGTTCGTCGGCGAAGCGGTCGAGTTCCTCGGGGGTCAGGTGACCTTCGTCGAGGGCCCCGGACGCACTCTTCCTGCCCGCACCGGTACCGCTGCCCTCGCCCGCGCTCCCGCCGTGCTGGTGCGGCAGCGCGGCCCGCTGCCGTGCACCACCCGCAGAGGGCAGGTTCAGCAGCTCGGCGAGCCGTTCCTCGGCCGCCAGGGCCTCGGCGGTGCGCTGCTCGGCGTCGTAGGCGCGCTCGGCCGCCGTGGCGGCGTCCGCGGCCCGCGCGGCCGTCAGCTCGGCGCGGGACTCGGCGGAGGCAGCCTCACGCGCGTGTTCGGAGGCCCGCCTGGAGGCCTCACGAGCGGTGTCCCAGGCCTCGACGGCCGACTTCTCGGCGTCGCTGGCGGCGAGCGCGGCCCGCGCGGGGTCCGCGTCGGGGGCGCTGTCGTCCAGCCAGCCCGCGCGCACCGCCTCAGCGGTCTCCTGTTCGACCTCGCTGAGCCGCTGCCGCAGGTGTCCGACCTCGCTGCGGGCGCGCTGTGCCTCGGTGGCGGCGCCGGTCGAGTCCCGGTGGGCGGCCTCGCCGATCTCCTGGAGGGCGGCGGACCGCTCCTCCTCCTCGTTGGCGAGCGCCTCCGCGCCCTCCGCCGCCGAGTGCAGGGCCCGTACGAGGTCCACGGCGGCCTTGGCGCGGGCGGCGAGCGCCGGGGCCGCGTCCAGCTCCGCCTCGCGGATCGCGACGGCCACGCGCGCGGAGCGGTCGGCGGCGGCCCGGTGCCGCAGGAAGACCTCGGCGGCCTGCCAGGCGGATTGCATGGTGCGCGCGTCGGCGAGTTCGCGCTTCTGCGCGGCTGCGGTCTTCTCGGCCGCCGCGAGGGCCAGCGAGGCGTGCCGGAAGGCGAGTTCGGCGGCGATCAGTGCGCTGCGCTCCCGCCCGCCCTCGGAGTGCGTGACCGCGTACGCGGCGGCGGTGACCCGCTGGGCGAGGTCGCCGGCCCGGACGCGCTCCTGGACGCCCCGCGCGGACAGCCGCCGGGCGAGTGTGCGCGTACGCCGTTCGGCGCCCGCGTGGATGTCCCGCGCGCGGGACCGCGTTTCCGCCGCCTCGACGATCCGTCCGAGCAGGTCGACGGACCCGGCGGTGAAGTCCCGTTCGGCAATCAGTTCGGACCGTCGGCCCAGCTTGTTGCCGAAGCCGCCGACCAGGTCGGCGAGCCCGTCCGTGTCCCGCGTGTCGGTGACCGCTCGGAGCAGCAGGTCGGTGAAGTCGGAGTCCTTCTTGACCGCGAAGAGTCCTGCGGCCTCGCCCTCGTCGGCGTTCATCTCCCGCTGGTAGCGGAAGAGTTCGGGGTCGAGGCCCAGCTCCCCGAGGTGCTCGATCCAGCGGTCGTGGATCTCCTCCCAGTGCACTTCGAGATGCGGATACGCCTTGCCCGCGTCGGTGATCGCGTCCCGGAAGCCCTTCATCGTCCGGCGCCGCCCCTGGGCCCCGGAGGCGCCCTCCACCGGCGGCCGTACGGCGGTGGACTCGGCGACGGGAAGGTTGTCGAGGCTCAGCCCCGGGCCCGGCCGGAACGAGTACCAGGCCTCGGCGAACTTCCGCGGATCGTTGGAGACCTGCCGCCCCCGCCACTCACTCGCCTTGCCGACCACCACCAGCTCACCGGTGAGCACGTGCTGCCACTCCAGGACCACATGTCCGCAGTCGTCGGCGAGCAGGAACTTCCGCAGCACACCGGAGCTGGCACCACCGAGGGTGTTGCGGTGCCCGGGCAGCATCACGGAGAAGATCAGCTTCAGGAGTACGGACTTTCCGCCGCCGTTCTCCAGGAAGAGCACGCCCGCGGGCGCGGGCCGACGCGGCGGTCCGACGGGCTCGTCCGCGAAGAACTCCGCCTGGGTGGGCGCGGGGTCGGGCACCGGCTGGCCGACACCCCGCAGGTCAAGCACGGTGTCGGCGTAGCGCGCACCGGCAGGACCGATGGAGTAGAGGCGGACCCGGGACAGCTCGTACATGGCGGACTCTCGTAGTCGTAAGGGAGTAGTCGGGTTGGGGTGGGTCGGGTTGGCGGTGGGTCGGGCGTCGGGGCGGCGGTCAGGAGTGGTGGAAGGGCAGTCCGGCGTCGGCCACCAGCTCCAGGTCGTCGCTGTCCTCGGCGGGCAGCAGCGTCGGCGTGCCGTCGGTGACCGGTACGACGCCCAGCTCCAGCAGTTCGGCCATGGCGGCGTTCCCGGCCATGTCCCGCACCTGCAACTGATAACGGGCGGTCGTCCGATACGTACCGCCGTTTTCGTCACCGGTCCGCTGGAGGAAGCCGGAGTCGGTGAGGAAGACGACGGCCTTGCCGACGATGCCGGTCGTCGAACTGGCCGGTCTGCGCGCGTCCTTGGTGGCCCCGGTCGCGCTGCGTCTCATCCAGATCCGCCAGGCCGCCTCAAGCCCCGGAGCGTCGCTCACCGGGTCGGTGTTCTCCCCCTGCTCCTCGGCCCGCTCCTCCAGCCGCCGACAGGCCTGCCGGACGAAGGCCTCGACGCCGTTGACGGTGACGCGCCCGATGTACCCGTCGTCCGCGAGATCCTCGGGTCGCGGAAACGCCATGGCGGCGACGGCGAGATGGGCGAGCCCGTGCAGGAACCGGTCGGAGCCGTCGGCGGACGTACGACGCGCGTAGTCGCCCATCCGCACGGCGAACACGGAGTCCTCGGCGGCGGTGACGGCCATCCCCGCGCGCGGGGACACCTCCAGCACGACCAGCCCGAGCCCGGCGGCAACAGCGTCGGCGAGCCGCGCGAACGCCGGATCCTCGCGATACCGCCGCAACAACTCGGCGTACTCCTGATCCCGAGCGGCCTGCAACTTGGGCTGAAGCCCAAAGGCAACCAGCCGCGCCGCGTCGGCGGCATCGCCGGGAGTGATGACGGCAGCGGCGGCAGCCGGCGCGGCAACAGCCTCCGGCTCACTCCGGTCGACCGACTCGTTCACGGGTGAGACTCCTTACGGTTCATGCTGACGGGGGCGCAGGCAGGTTTGCCTTTAGGGGCGCGGGGAACTGCGCGACCAGCCACAACGGATCCGCGGCCAACCAACAACCTCAGCCCCATCACGCCGCCTCAGAACGGCCCGCAGCCATCCCCACCGCGTCCAGCAAGGCCATCCCCACAATCAGATCGGCCCCACCGAACTCCGGATCGTCCAACTCCGTCCCGTCGTCGACAGCGAACAACAACTTCTCCTCCCCCTGCCGATAAGCGGTCCCCACCGGCGGACTGGCCGCGTGAACGGCCAACAACGCCACCAGATAAGGAAGCTCCGCATCCCGGAGCCGCGCCTCCGCCAGCAACCCAGACAACCGCCGGGGCGCGTCCGCGGGCAGATCCAGCAACTCCATCGCGGACGCCAACTGCTCCTCGCTGAACCGGCTGTCGTCAGGCCTGGCGATCAGATCCGGCTCCGGCATCTCCGCACCCAGATGCTCCCGCTCCAGCGGCGGGGTCAGCAGTATGTCGACGAGGTCCCCGACCCGGACCGACACCGGCGTCCGAAGCCCCGTCCCGCGCGCGAAGAACGCGTCCGTGACCCGCACCGCCCGCTCAAGGGGCAACGGCAGGACAGGGGCGACCAGATGGCCGTACAGGTCTATCCCCGAGGACGTCATCGGCGTCGCGAAGGCCTGCCGGTCCTGTTCCGCGCGGAACAGGGGGCCCGCCTCCAGGAGGCGGGACTGGAGCTGGGTGTGCCGCCGGATGCAGTCCTTGACGATGTCGACGAGTTCGGCCGCGCGCCGCTTCTGCTCGGCGTCCTCGGACTCGTCCCGGGCCTTGCGGATGTTGGTCAGGATCGCGTTCTCGTGGCGGTACCGGTCGGCGACGTGGTCGAGCGCCTCGGCGATCATGTCGGGGACGGTCTGGAGCCAGTCCACCGCGCGGACGTTCCGCCGGGTCGCGTCCAGTGCCCGGCGCAGGACCTCCGAGTACTGCACGGTGCGGTAGCGGGCCTGCTCGGCGGCGAGTTGGGCGTCGGCCAGTCGCCCCCGGCTGATGAGCACCTCCAGCTTGACCTCGGCGGCGATCTGGGCGCTGGTGACGTCGGTGTCGAGGGCGCCGACGAGCACGTTGACCGCTTCGTCCGTCGTACGGAGGTAGACGCTTCCGCCGTATCCGGGGACCTCTTCGATCAGCTTGAAGTCGTAGTCACGGCGTACATAGGTGCCGTCCGGTGCGAACGTGCCGTACACGGCCCGGAAGCCGCGGTCGACGCTGCCGACGTTGATCAGGTTCTCCAGGACCCAGCGGGCCACGCGCTCGTGCTCGGTGACGGGGCGCTGCGGGGCCTGGGCGGCGATGCGCGGGATGAGGCGGGCGACGATCTGGTCGTGGTCGGCGCCGGTGTCGAAGTCCATGTTCAGGGTGACCAGGTCGATGGCCGCGAGGGCCACCTCCGCCATGCCGTACACCGAGTACTCGCCCGCGAGGTTCGCCTTGCGCGCGTCCAGGTCGTGGAGCGGTGCGGTGCAGGCGAGCGCGCGCAGGCGACGCGCCAGTCCCTCGTCGGCGGCCGGGCCCGGAGCGGGGCGCGGCCCCGCGCTGAGCTGGGGCGGAACGCTGTCCGTCGATGCAGGCGAAGTCACGCTGCACAGACTAGGTCCTCGGTCTGACAACGACCCAAACGACTCAGAAGCGACCCGCCGTCACCGCGCCACGGGGCAGGTCAGCGGGAAATCGCCCGTCCCGCCCGCTCTCCTAGCCGTCCTCGCCGACCCGCCGCCGGTAGACCTCGACAACCCGTTCGAGGGAGTCGTCGAGATAGACCGAAAGCAGCCCCTCGGCCCGCTCCCGGTCGCCCGCCTGGAGGGCCCGCAGTATCTGCTGGTTGCGTGCGAGATAGGGCTCGTGCAGGCGGCGCGGATCGTCCACGACGTGGAAGGCGAGCCGCAGTTCGGCGAAGACGCTGCGCATCAGCTCGTCGGTGCGGGCGCTGCCGGCCAGTGCGACGAGTTCGGCGTGGAAGTGGATATTGGCCGTACCCACCACTTTCCAGTCACCGTCGCGCGCCGCCCGCTGCCCCTCGTCGACGGCCGCCGCGAGGTTGTCCACGGCGTACGGCGGCTCCCCGAGCCCTCGTACGACGGCGCACTCGACGAGGGCGCGGGTGCGGTAGATGTCCTCGACGTCCTCGACCGTGAGGACCCGTACGAAGACGCCCCTGTTCAGCTCGTGGACGAGCAGGCGTTCGTGCGTGAGCAGCCGGAACGCCTCGCGCAGGGTGTTGCGGGAGACGCCGAGGGCGCCTCCGATGCTGTCCTCGGAGAGCCGGGTGCCGGGCGGGAAGTACCCGTCGGCGATCCGGCTCCTGAGGATGTCGGACACCCGTTCGGCGGTGCTGGTGCGCCCGAGGAGCGCGCGGTCGTCGGCCAGTCCCGTCAACTGCTCTGCCATGCCCGGAATTCAATCGTAGATACAAGAACGAAACAACATAGGTATTGAGGGATCGTTCAACGATCCTCTACCTTGCTGGACAGGCGCCGTCGTATCCACCCGGTGCCGACCGCTCCCGCACGGCCCGCTCATCCCTGAAGCACCCTCCGTCCCTCATCTGCGAGGTGCCCATGAGCACAACCCCTCCACCACAGGCCCCGCCCGCCGAGACGCTCCCCGGAGCGGGTGAACCCGCCGTCGACGAGGGCGCGTTCGCCTGGCTGCGGGCGCTGGGCCCGCGCGGTCGCCGAGCCTTCGGCGGTGCGTTCGGCGGCTACGCCCTGGACTCGTACGACTACTTCACGCTGCCGCTCAGCATGGTGGCGCTGTCCGCGTACTTCGGTCTGAACAGCGGCCAGACCGGGCTGTTCACCACCGTCACCCTGGTCGTCTCGGCGATCGGCGGCGCCGGCGCGGGCGTCCTCGCGGACCGGATCGGCCGGGTCAAGGCACTGATGATCACGGTCATCACGTACGCGGTCTTCACCGTGGCCTGCGGCTTCGCGCCCAACTACGAGACCCTGCTGGTGTTCCGCGCCCTCCAGGGCCTCGGTTTCGGCGGCGAGTGGGCCGTCGGCGCGATCCTGGTGGCCGAGTACGCGAGCCCGAAGCACCGCGGTCGTACGCTCGGCGCGATCCAGAGCTCCTGGGCCGTGGGCTGGGGCCTGGCCGTGATCGTCTACACCACGGTCTTCACGTTCCTGGACGACGACCTGGCCTGGCGCGTGATGTTCTGGACCGGCGCGCTGCCCGCGCTGCTCGTCGTCTGGGTGCGCCGCTCGGTGCAGGACGCGCCCAAGGCGGTCGCCGAGCGCGAGAAGAACCCCAACAAGGGCTCGTTCAAGGAGATCTTCCGGCGCGGTACGCCCGAATCGCCCGGGCTGCTCCGCGTCACACTCTTCGCGGTCCTGCTGTCCACCGGCGTCCAGGGCGGCTACTACACCCTCGCCACCTGGGTGCCCACCTACCTGAAGACGGAACGCGGGCTGTCGGTCGTCGGCACCGGTTCCTACCTCACGTTCCTGATCTCCGGGGCCTTCATCGGCTATCTGACCGGCGGTTATCTCACCGACCGGATCGGCCGCAGGCGCAACATCTGGCTCTTCGCGGTCCTCTCGGCGCTGTGCATCCTGGCCTACGCGAACATCCCGAACGGCGCCAACACCCTGCTCCTGGTGCTCGGTTTCCCGCTCGGGTTCTGTATGTCTGCGATCTTCAGCGGCTTCGGCTCCTATCTGAGCGAGCTGTACCCGACCGCCGTACGCGGCACGGGGCAGGGCTTCACCTACAACACCGGCCGGGCCGTCGGCGCCGTCTTCCCCACCACGGTCGGCTTCCTGGCCGACAGTTGGGGTGTGGGCGGCGCGCTGGTCTTCGGCGCGATCGGATACGGCATCGCCGCCCTGGCACTGCTCGGGCTGCCGGAGACCCGCGGGAAGGAACTTCAGTGAACCGTACGGAAGACCGCCCCTTGACCCTCGTCGACGAGCACGCGCACGCGTGGAGCCCGAAATCGGCGCGAGCCCGGTTCCGTACGGGCCTGACCGGCCCCACCGCGGGCGTCGCCGCAGGCCACACCCAGGCCAACCTGATCTCGGTGCCCGCGGACTGGGCGTACGACATGCTGCTGTTCTGCCAGCGCAACCCGAAGCCCTGTCCGGTCCTGGACGTCACGGACGCCGGTTCCTGGACGACCGTCCTCGCCGAGGGCGCGGACCTGCGCACCGATCTGCCGCGCTACCGGGTCTGGCGGGACGGCGAACTGGTGGAGGAGCCCACGGACGTGCTCGCGCACTGGCGCGAGGACCTGGTGACGTTCCTCATCGGGTGCAGTTTCACCTTCGAGTGGGCGCTCGCGGAGGCGGGCGTCCCGATCCGGCACATCGAGCAGGGGCGCAACGTCCCGATGTACGTGACCGGCCGTCAGTGCCGGCCCGCGGGGCGGCTGCACGGCCCCATGGTCGTGTCCATGCGCCCGGTGCCGCCCGAGCATCTGGCGGCGGCGATCCGGGAGAGCAGCCTGCTCCCGGCGGTGCACGGCAGCCCCGTACACTGCGGCGATCCGTCGGGGCTCGGCATCGACGACCTCGGCCGTCCGGACTTCGGCGATCCGGTGGAGCTCCAGCCGGACGACATCCCGGTGTTCTGGGCCTGCGGAGTGACCCCGCAGGCCGCGGTGATGGCCTCCCGCCCGCCCTTCGCCATCACCCACGCGCCGGGCCAGATGTTCCTCACCGACACCCGCGACGAGCAGTACCGCGTCGCCTGACCGGAGCGCGACAAGCGTGACAGGAGTCCCGGAATGATCGACCTGAACGCCGACCTCGGCGAGGGCTTCGGCCGCTGGCGGCTGACCGACGACGAACAGCTGCTGTCCGTCGTCACCAGCGCCAACGTGGCCTGCGGCTTCCACGCGGGGGACGCGGTCACCATGCGGCGGGTGTGCGAGCTGGCGGCCCGGCGCGGCGTACGGATCGGCGCCCAGGTCTCCTACCGCGACCTCGCGGGGTTCGGGCGGCGCGCGATGGACGTGCCGTCCGACGAGCTGACGGCCGAGGTGGCCTATCAGATCGGCGCCCTTGAGGTCTTCGCACGGGCGGCGGGCACGCGCGTGTCGTACGTCAAGCCGCACGGCGCGCTCTACAACCGTGCCGTGCACGACGAGGAACAGGCGAAGGCGGTGATCGACGGTGTGCTCCTGGCCGGCGGCAGCCTGCCCGTGCTCGGGCTGCCGGGCTCGCGCCTGCTGGAACTGGCCCAGGGGGCGGGCCTCCCGGCCGTCACGGAGGCGTTCGCGGACCGCGCGTACACCGACGAGGGCACCCTCGTGCCGCGCGGCCAGGAGGGGGCGCTGGTGACCGACCCGGAGGCGGTGGTGGCCCGCTCCGTGACCCTCGCCCGGACGGGAGTGATCGCGGCGCGCTCGGGGACGCCCCTCGCGGTCCGTGCCCGCTCCCTGTGCGTGCACGGCGACACACCGGGCGCGGTGGACCTGGCCCGCCGGGTCCGGGAGCGGCTGGAGGCGTCGGGCGTCCGCGTGGAGGCGTTCGCATGAGCGGCACGAAGGGCATGCGGGCGCTTCCCCTGGGCGACGACGCACTGCTGGTAGAGGTCTCCTCCGGCGAGGAGGCCCAGGCCCTGCACGCGGAACTGCTGCGCCGCCGCGCGGAGGGCACACTGGCCGTACGGGAGATCGTCCCCGCGGCCCGTACGGTCCTCCTGGACGGCCTCCCCGACCCCGCCCGCCTGGCCGCCGAACTGACCGCCTCAGAGGTGCCCCCGGTGCTCCCCCTCACCCAGGAGATCGTCGAACTCCGGGTCCGTTACGACGGCCCGGACCTCGCCGACGTCGCCGCCCTGTGGGGCGTATCCGAGGAGGCGGTGGCCGGCATCCACGCGGACACCGAGTTCCGGGTCGCGTTCTGCGGTTTCGCACCCGGCTTCGGCTACCTCACCGGCCTCCCGTCCCGCTACGACGTACCGCGCCGCGCGACCCCGCGTACCTCCGTCCCAGCCGGTTCGGTGGCGCTGGCGGGCCCGTACACGGGCGTGTACCCGCGTTCGTCGCCGGGCGGCTGGCAGCTGATCGGTACGACGGACGCGGTCCTGTGGGACCACGCGCGCGTGCCCGCCGCTCTGCTGTCTCCGGGCACCCGGGTCCGTTTCGTGCGGGTGGCATGCCGATGACCGACCGAGCCCTCGCCGTCGTACGGGCCGGGGCGCTGACCACCGTGCAGGATCTGGGACGCCCCGGGTACGCCCATCTCGGGGTGCCCCGCTCCGGCGCCCTGGACGCGCCCGCGGCGGCGCTCGTCAACCGGCTGGTCGGCAACCCGCCCGGGGCAGCCGTCCTGGAGACCACCCTCAACGGCTGCTCCCTGCGCCCCCGCTGCGCGGTCACCGTCGCGGTCGGCGGCGCCCCCTGCCCGGTCACGGTGGACGGCCGCCCGGCGCCCTGGGGCGCTCCGGTACGGGTGTCGGCGGGCGCGCTGCTGGACATCGGAACGGCCCTCTCCGGCGTACGGACCTACGTGGCCGTCTCCGGCGGAGTCACCGTCGAACCCGTCCTCGGCAGCCGCTCCACCGACCTGCTGTCCGGCCTGGGCCCACCGCCCCTGACGCACGGCGCGGTGCTCCCCCTGGGCCACGAGATCGGCGTCCACGCGCGCGTGGACGTCGCGCCGCAACCGGCGCCCCCGGCCGAACTCGTCCTCCGGGTGACGGTCGGCCCCCGCGACGACTGGTTCACACCGACGGCCCTCCGCGCGTTCACGACGTCCACGTACCGGGTGTCCTCGGCGAGCAACCGCATTGGCCTGCGTACGGAAGGCCCACCCCTGGAGAGGGCCTTTCCCGGCGAACTCCCCAGTGAGGGCATGGTCCTGGGCGCGGTCCAGGTACCCCCGGACGGCAGACCGGTGGTCTTCCTGGCCGACCACCCGACCACCGGGGGCTACCCGGTGATCGCCGTCGTCCGCACAGCCGACCTGCCCGCAGCAGGTCAGGCGACCCCGGGCACCCCGGTGAGGTTCGTGCCGGTACGCCGCCGCTGACCGGGCGGGCCTGCCCTGTCAGCGGCGCACGCCGGAGAAGGAGCCGGGGGCGGCGCGATGCCTGCCGATCGCGTGGCCGTCGGGCGCCTGCTCCGCGCTCTCGCCTCGCCCCGTTCGCCTCCCCTCGCTCGGCTCACCCAGATTCGGGTTCCTCGCGCGAGGGACGGCCCCGGGGCGTTCCAGGTCGCCTCGAAGGGCCCGGGCGGGCTCCCCCGCGCCATGGTCGGACCCTCTCCCATCGCCCGCCGCGAAGGGCGGGACGACGTCTCCGCCGCCGTGCACCAGAGCATCCCCCGCGCTCGAACCAGCCCCACGACAACCACGCCACGCGGGGACCCGGGTGCGCCCCGCTCGCCTCAGCCGTTCGCTTCACGGGCCCCTCCGGTCCCGACCGGCGCCCGAGTTCTACGCCACGTCCGGCCCGACCCCGTGCTCCCCGACCGCCAACGCGGCCAGGGCCGCCGCCACGGCGTGCGACGCCCCCAGGTCGAGACGCGCGCTCGTGCCCCGCGCGCGATGCCGGACCTCCTGGGCGGCCAGCCGCAGCAGTTGCGGCAGCAGGTCGGTGCAGCGCCGCGCCACCCAGCCCGTGCCCGCCGTGGCCAGCCAGCGCAGACTGGCCGACCGGGTGGGCGCGGGGCGTTCCGGCGCGGCCGACGGGCCCGCCCCGTCCGCTACGCCCGCCTCCGTGAGCAGCATGTGGAAGCGGACCGCCAGCTGCCGATGGCCCTGCTCGCCGGGGTGCAGCCGGTCCGCGCTCCACATCTCGCGCCCCCGGAGCCACTCCCCCTCGGCGGCGTGCAGATGCACGGCGCCGTAGCGCTCGGAGAGGGCGTGGACGACCGTGTTGACCGCCCGTTGGCGTCGGGCCAGCGGGTTCGCCAGGACGCCGGGCAGGCCCAGCATCGCCCCGGGGTCGGGCAGGCACGCCGTGAGCAGGAGGGCGCCCCGCTCGGTGAAGGCCGCGTAGACCTCGTCGAGCCGGGCGGCCACCGCGTGGATGTCGAAGGTGCGGCGCAGGGTGTCGTTCACGCCGATGACGACGGACACGACGTCCGGTTCGAGGCCGAGACCCGTCGGCGTCTGCTTCTCCAGCACGTCACGCGTCTGGGCCCCGCTGACCGCGAGGTTGGTGAACTCGGCCGGCGTGTCGCCGAACCCGCCGGCGAGCAGCGCGGCCCAGCCGCGCCACCCGTCGTCCACGCGATCGCCCACGCCCTCGGTCAGCGAGTCGCCGAGCGCCACGAACCGCAGCGGTCTCATGCGACGCCCTCCGGCACGACGGGCCGCACGGGCACGTCACCGGCGGACGGCACCCGCGCGTCGTGCGCCGCGAGGAACGCCTCCACGGCGGCCGACCAGCCGAAGCACTCCGCACGCGCGCGTGCCGTCTCCCGGCGCTCCCGCTCGGGCCGTGCAAGCAGCAGCCGTACGGCGTCCGCGAAGGCCTCACCGTCGTCGGCCGCGACGGCTCCGGCGGAGCCGATCACCTCGGGCAACGCGGAGGACGCGCTGACGACCACGGGCGTACCGCAGGCCATGGCCTCCAGCGCGGCGAGCCCGAACGTCTCGGCGGGCCCGGGGGCCAGGCACACGTCGGCGGACGCCTGGAGTCCGCCCAACAGTGCCCGGTCGGCGACGTGCCCGAGGAAGGTGACCGGCAACCGGCGCTCGCGCGCCCGCTGCTCCAGGCGGGCCCGCAGCGGCCCGTCCCCGGCCACCACGAGCCGTGTCCGGTGCCCGCGCCGCAGGAGCGCCTCCAGGGCGTCCAGGGCCGTTCCCGGCCGCTTCTCGACGGACAGCCGGGAGCACATCACCAGGAGCGTCTCGTCCCCGCGCGCGTGCAGGGCGCGCAGCTCCGGGTCCCGCAGCGACGGGTGCCGCAGGACCAGGTCGACGCCCAGCGGGGCCCGTACGACATTGCGGGCGCCGATCCGGACGAACTCGCGCTCGGCGAACTCGGTGGTGCACACCACGCGCGCGTAGGTGTGTGCCGTACGGACGTTGAGGGCGTCGGCTGCGCGCCGGGAGAGGTTCTCCGAGAGGCCCCAGGTGCGCAGGACTCCGTCGGCGGTCTCGTGGGAGACCATCACCGCGGGGACGCGGGCCCTGCGCGCCCACCGGCCGGTCCACCTGAGGGTGGTCCGGTCGGACACCTCCAGGCGGTCCGGCGCGAGTGATTCGAGCAGGGCGGCGACGCGCCGCTTGTCGGTGAGGACGCGGTAGCCGCCGGTGCCGGGCAGCAGCGGGCCGGGCAGGGTGATCACACGGCCCTGCTCGGTGTCGCGGTCGCTCGCGCGCTCGCCGGGCACGATGAGGACGGGTTCGTGCCCGGCGGCCCGGTAGCCGGTGCCCAGTTCGCGCAGCGCGGTGCGCAGGCCGCCCGAGGCGGGGGCGACGAAGTTGGCCAGCCGGACGATGCGCAGCGGGCCGGTCGCGGTGCAGGGGGGCTCGCCGTTCACGCCGCCACCACCGTCCGCGCGGTGAGGATGTCGCCGTAGTGGCCGACGAGCTGGTCGCCGACGGCCGCCCAGGTGCGGCCCTCGACCATCGCCCGCGCGGCGGCGCCGTACGCGGCCCGCAGCGCCGGGTCACCGGCCAGGGACCAGACCGCGTCCCGTACGGCCGCCGCGTCGCGCGGCGGGACCAGCAAGCCGGTGCGGCCGTGGGCGACCAGGTCGAGCGGTCCGCCGGCGGCGGGCGCGACGACCGGGACGCCGCTCGCCATGGCCTCCTGCACGGTCTGGCAGAAGGTCTCGAAGGGGCCGGTGTGCGCGAAGACGTCCAGCGAGGCGAAGATCCGGGCGAGTTCGTCGCCGGTGCGGCGGCCCAGGAAGACCGCCCCGGGCAGCTGCTCGCGCAGTCCCGGCTCGCTGGGACCGTCGCCCACGACGACGACCCGTACGCCGTCGAGGCCGCAGACCCCGGCGAGGAGTTCGACCTGCTTCTCGGGGGCGAGCCGGCCGACGTAGCCGACGATCAGCTCGCCGTTCGGGGCGAGTTCGCGGCGGATGGACTCGTCCCGCAGTTCGGGGCGGAAGCGCACGGTGTCCACCCCGCGCTGCCAGAGCTTCACCCGGGGCACGCCGTGCGTCTCCAGGTCGTGCAGGGCCGCGCTGGACGGCGCGAGGGTCAGGTCGGCGGCGGCGTGGACGGAGCGGATGCGGCGCCAGGCTGCCGCCTCACCCGCATGAACGTACGTGCGAGCGTATCCGGCCAGATCGGTCTGGTAGACGGCCACGGCGGGGATGCCGAGCCGGGCGGCGGCGGCCATGCCGCGCACGCCGAGGATGAAGGGGCTCGCCAGGTGGACGATGTCCGCGCGGTGCTCGGTGATCGCGGCGGCGACGCGTCGGCTGGGGAGGGCGACGCGGACCTGGGGGTAGCCCGGGAGCGGTAGGGAGGGGACACGGACGACGGGGCACGGCGCCGAGGCGTCGGGCCCGGTCCCGGCGGCGGTGGCCGGGGCGACGACGAGGGGAACGTGACCGCGATCGACGAGGTGCCGGGCGGTCTGGAGCGCGCAGTGGGCCACGCCGTTCACATCGGGGGGAAAGGATTCGGTCACGATGACGACACGCATAGGGGTGTTGTCGCCGTACTGGACGTGCTCGCGTCAACGTCGATCTTTCCGGCCGGGAAACGTCCCATGAGCGTTGCGCACCGCCCCCTCGCGGGTCGGTGCGCGTCCACGCGCTCCTGACCCCCGAGTCATCCGCCGTTCATACGACGGGTGAAATCGGGCCCGATACGGCTTCTTACGGCGGTCTGGACCTCAGCCTCCTCGGCCGGGTCGGCGGCGAGCCTGCGGAGCTGTTCGACGACCCTGGCGTCGCCGGTCTCGGCGTGCCGGGCGGCGACCTCGCGGGTGGTCTCCTCGCAGTCCCACAGGCATTCGACGGCGAAGCCCGCGGCGAAGGAGGGATCGGTGGCGGCGAGGGCCCGGGCGGCCCGGCCGCGCAGATGGGACGAGGCGGTCTCGCGGTAGACATGGCGCAGGACGGGGGCCGCGCAGACGATCCCGAGCCGTCCGGCGCCGTCCACCAGGGTCCACAGGGTCGGCGCGTCGGGTCCTTCGCCCCGTACGGCCTCCCGGAGGGCTCCCAGGACGAGGTCGCTGTCCCGGGTGGCGCCCAGACAGGCGAGCATCCGTCCGGCGGCGGCGCCCAGGGGATCGGGCCGGTGCACCCACCCGCGCGCGTGGTCGACGGCGGCGATACTGCGCATACGTTCGAATGCGTCCACGGCGGCTTCCACGACGGCCGTCGTGCCGTCGGAGACCGCGCCCTCGATCAGGCCGAGGGCGTCGGGATCATTGCCGTCCGCGAGATAGCGCAGCGCCGTGCAGCGGGCGCCGTCGCCGCCGCTGCGGGCCGCCTCCAGGATCTGCGGCCGGTCCTCGGGGCCCGCCACGGCCGTCAGACAGCGCGCGGCCGGCACATGGAGCACGGCGCCGCGGTCGATGCCCTGCTGGGCCCATTCGAAGACGGCCTGCACGCTCCAGCCGGGGCGGGGCCCGGACGGTCGCATCTGGCGTTGCCATCGGTCGAAGCAGCCGGCCTCCTGGGCGGCACGCACGCGCGTGGAGACCGATTCGCGCGGATCGTCGGCCCACAGCCGCCAGGGCCGTGGCTCGAAGGCGTCCCGCACGACGGCGGCGAGTTCGGCCTCGCCCTCCGCGTCGGTACCGAAGCGGGCCAGCACGGGGGCGGCGAGGGCGCGCAGCCCCGCGTCGTCGTCCCTGAGCGCCAGCTCGTCCAGCGCCCAGGCCCAGCTGGTGCCCGTGGCGGCGTACCTGCGCAGCAGTACGAGCGCGTCGCGCCTGCCGTACGAGGCGAGGTGGCCGAGGACCGCGAGGGCGAGCCCGGTGCGTGACTCGTCGGTGTCGAGGACGTCCTCGGCGTCGAAGAGATGGGCCTCGATCTCGTCCAGCTCGCCATGGAGGTCGAGATAGAGACGGGCGTAGTAAAGGGAGCGGTTCTCCACCTGCCAGTCGTGGCGGGGGTCGCGGAGCACGCATTGGTTCAGTGCCGCGAGCGCCTCGGTCCGCGGTGCGGTGAGTGCGTGCAGCGTGCCGTCGCCGCGGCCCCTCTGGAGCAGGCCGAGCAGCGTACCGCTGGGCGCTATGACCGGATCGAACATGGGAAACAGCCTCACATCAAGCGTCGACGCAACCGGGATCTTGCTCTACCTGGCCACGTGACAACACGTCGGAGCGTCCGCCGTTTCCTGCTTGCTGTAGACCATCTTCCTCTGCCTCTCGTAGGTGGGCCCATGCGGACCGCCTCACGGCCCGCGCGGTGCGGCAACACCTGCCCAGCCATCGCGTCCGTGAATCACGACGTCATGATGACCCGGCTGTTCAAGCTGCCGCGACCGTATTTCCGGCGGCCCCGTTCCGCCTCCCCCGTTTTCCGTGTCTCAGCTGGTCAGTGCGTACGGCTCAGTGTGCGCCGAACAGTTCAAGGAGTTCTGTCTTGCCGAACATCCGTGCGGTGTCGACGGCCGAGGGCATGCCCGCGGCCGGGTTGGCGCCACCCTCCAGGAGGGCCTGGATGACGTCCTGCGCGCCCTTGAAAACAGCCCCGGCGAGCGGGGTCTGACCCCGGTCGTTCACCCGGTCCCCGTCGGCACCGCGCGCGAGGAGCGCCCGGACCGCGTCCGCGTGCCCGTGGTAGGCGGCGAGCATCACCAGGGAGTCGCCGCGGTCGTTGGTGAGGTCCGCCGGGACGCCCGCGTCGACGTACGCCACGAGTGCCTCGGTCTGCCCCTGCCGGGCCAGGTCGAAGACCTTGGTCGCCAGCTCCACGACCTCCGGGTCGGGGGCTTCGCTCATCGGCCGGACCGCCTCTCGTTACAACCGTACGGGTGAATCGTCAGAGTACTGGCTCGGCAGGCGCATGACCCGACACCTCGGCGGCAAAGATCAGCGCGCCCGAACCGCGGCGAATGACACCCGACGGGTCCGCCAGCCGGGTGAAATCCGGCGAAATTCACTCGATTGCACCTTTTATCGTATGGATACATGCAGTGATCCTGGAAGAACTCATGGTGACTGTCCCCACCACACCAGGAGATCTCTCATGATCCTCTCCATCTCAGGCGTCGTTCTGCTCGGCATCATCGTCTTCCTGTTCTTCAAGAAGGACGGGCTCAAGGCGTCGCACGCCTTCGTCGCCGCGCTGTTCGGCTTCTATCTGGCGAGCACCGCCATCGCCCCGAGCATCAAGGCCGGCGGCGAGAGCCTGGCGAGCCTGCTCGGCGGAATCAAGTTCTGACGTCCCTCCCGCCCGCACGCACCTCCAGGAGACAGCAGTGGCCCGGCGCCCCCTCCCCCGCATCCTGAGCAACGGCAGCGCACAGATCGCCCGGAGCCGGGAGCTGGCCCGGACCGCGGCCGACAGCGCGACCGACGTCCTCCATCCGCTGATCACGATCAGCCGGGGTCTTCGCCGACTGGCCGCGGCCGGCCGGCGCAAGTGGGCCGACACGCCCAAGGACAAGCGCGGGCCACTGCTGTTCATGGTGGCCTCGATGGTCCTGGTCGTGGCCCTCGTGCCGTACGGCCCGCTGCTCGCCGTCATCTCGGTGATGGCGGCAGCGGCCTGGCACGGCCGGGACCGCGCCCCCGTGGAGCCCGAGGGCCCCGACGAGTCCCAGACCCAGCGCCTCCAGTCCCTGTACGAGGCACTGGTCCCCTACTTCTCCACCCCCGACGACCCCGATCCCCTCTACGCCCACGGCGGCGACTGGGAGAAGGCCTTCCCCGCGTACGAGTTCGACGGCACCGGCCGCGTCTCGCACCTGCTGGTGCGCTACCCCGCGTACTTCACCGACGGCGAGGCGGGCTCCCGCGCGCGGATCGAGCAGTTGCTGCACGCCAAGTCGGGCCGGGGCCGGGAGTACCACTTCGCGTGGGACGAGGAGGGCAACCAGCTCACGGTCACGGTCCTGCCGCCGCTCCCCACCGACATCGCCGCGCAGCGTTTCGTCACGTCCCCCGGCGAGACGGTGCTCGGCTTCACCGACCCCACCCAGGTGCAGCGCACGCTCCCCCTCGGCCACGGCGAGGAGCAGCGCGACGTCCCGCCGGTCGTCTGGCGCACGGGCCCCCGCTCCACCGAACCGCACCTCCTGGTGATGGGCGACCCCGGCACCGGCACGACGACACTCCTGCGCTCGATCGCCCTCCAGGCCCTCCAGTACGGCGACGTCCTGATCGTCGACGGCAGCGGCACCGGCGAGTACGCGTGCCTGACCGGCCGGGACGGCGTCCTTGCCGTCGAGTGCGCCCCCGCCGGCGCCCTGGCCAGCCTCGAATGGGCCTCCCACGAGACGGAACGCCGCCTCATCACGGCCAACCACGCCCGACAGGCCGGCCAGCCGCTCCCCGACGACACCCGCCGCCCCCTCTGGCTCCTCCTCGACCGCCCTGGCACCCTCGCGCACCTGGCGGCCACCGACGGCCGCCCCGACCCCCAGTCCCTGCTCCAGGTCCCCCTGCGGCACGGCCGGGCGGCGAACGTCACGGTCGTGGTGGCGGAACAGTTCGACGGTACGGACACCCTGAGCGAGGCCGTACGCCAGCACACACGCGCGCGTGTCGTCCTCGGCCCCGCGTCCCCCGCCCAGTTGGAGGCGGTCCTGGGCGCTCCCCCGAACACGACCCCGGTCCAGGCGATGCCCCCGGGCCGCGGCTACGCCCGCCTGGGCACCGGCCCGGTCCACCGCCTCCAGGTCCCGGCCACCCCGGACCCCCACGACGACGCGACGAGCGACGCACAGCGGCAGGCGGTGCTGGGCCTGTTGCCGCCGAGAACGGCTCCACTGGACATGGAGAAGGAGCCGGTGCCCGCGGAGGCAGCCGTGGCGGAGGGCGCGTAACAGCGGCAGGGCTGCCCCGCAGCCTGCGGGGCAGCCCTGGGGCATGTCCGAGAAGTCCCGTCGTCCGCCTGGAGGGCGGGCCCGGCGGCCTCATGAGGGTCCTCCCCCGTTCGAGCGCAGCCGCGAGTCACGGAGCGTGCCGGACGTCGCCGGACTGGAGGGCACTTCCTCTGGGGCGAGACCTGCGGACACGGCCCCAGCGGCGGGCATGCCCGCGACTGCGCTCGCTACGCCACGAAACTACGGGGCGACTCGCCTCCCCCAGACCCCCCGCTCACCACGATCCGCGCCGCCGCGGCCAACCGCAAAGCCGCCTCCTCCGCCACCGCTCCCCCCACGGTGAACGGCAGCCGCACATACCCCTCGAAAGCCCCGTCGACCCCGAAACGCGGCCCCGACGGCACCCGTACTCCCACCCGCTCCCCCGCCTCCGCGAGCCGTGACCCCGACAGCCCGCCCGTGCGGACCCACAGGGTGAGCCCGCCCCGGGGCACCGTGAACTCCCAGTCCGGCAGCTCGCGTCGTACCGCCGTGACCAGCGCGTCCCGGTTGTCGCGGGCCTGTTCGCGGCGCATCTGGACCGCCTGTTCCCAGCCGCCCGTGCTCAGCAGCCAGTTGATGGCCAGCTGTTCGAGCACGGGCGTGCCCAGGTCCGCGTAGGCCCGCGCGGCGACCAGGCTGCGGATCACGTCCGGGGCCGCCCGGACCCAGCCGATGCGCATCCCGGCCCAGAAGGCCTTGCTCGCCGACCCCACCGTGATGACCGTGGACCCGGCGGGGTCGAAGCCGCACACCGGCCTCGGCATCTCCACGTCCGGCTCCAGCCACAGCTCGGTCATCGTCTCGTCGGCGACGAGCACGGTTCCCGCAGACCGGGCCGCGTCCACGAGCTGGCGGCGCTGGTCCTCGTCGGCGAGGGCGCCGGTGGGGTTGTGGAAGTCGGCGACGACGTAGGCGATCCGGGGCGCGGCCTCGCGCAGCACCTGGCGCCAGCGGTCCAGGTCCCAGCCCGCGAGCCCCTCGGCCATCGCGACGGGCACGAGCCGGGCGCCCGCCTCCCGCATCAGCTGGAGGATGTTGGCGTACGACGGCGACTCCACGGCGATGCGCTCGCCCCGGCCGGCGAAGAGATGACAGATCGCGTCTATGGCGCCCATCGCGCCGGTCGTCACCATGATCTGCTCAGGCATGGTGGGGATCCCGCGCGCGGAGTACCGCTCGGCGATCATCGCGCGCAGGGCGGGCAGCCCGGCCGGGTAGTCGCCGTGGGTATGCGCGTACGGCGGCAGCTCCTCCAGGGCGCCCTGGACCGCGCGGGTGAGCCAGGGCTCGGGCGCTGGGAGGGCCGCCGTACCGAGGTCGATCACCGAGCCGAGCGCCTCCGGGGGCAGGGGTTCGAGCCCGCGCGCGGGAAGCGGGTTACCCGCGGGTACGGCCGTCCAGCTGCCCGCGCCGCGCCGGGACTCAAGGAAGCCCTCGGCGCGCAGCGCCTCGTAGGCGGCGGCGACCGTGGTGCGGCTGACGGAGAGCGCGAGGGCCAGTTCGCGTTCGGCAGGGAGGCGGGCGGCCACCGGCACGCGGCCCTCCAGCACCAGCAGGCGGATGCCGTCGGCGAGGGAGCGGTACGCGGGCGGGCGACGGGTGCCGGGGCCGGCGGGGCGGTCCTGCTGCGAGGTGAGCAGTCGGGCGAGCTGTGCGGTACCCACCGCCGAAGTCCACTGCACCATACGAATCAGTCCACCTTCCCCGAATTGGCCATGGATGCGATCCGATCCCAAGCCACAGGGTGTCATGTGTCAGGCCACTACCACCACAGGGGGCAGCTCGTGAGTTCGTTGCCGGCGCAAGGCCGTCTCGGCCGGCGGTTGATCCAGCTCTACACCGGTCTCGCGCTGTACGGCGCCAGCTCGGCGCTGCTCGTCGAGTCGGGCCTCGGCCTGGAGCCCTGGGGCGTGCTCCACCAGGGGCTGGCCGAGCTGACGGGGCTGACGATCGGCGTCGTGTCGATCTTCGTGGGCGCGGCCGTCCTGCTCCTGTGGATACCGCTCCGCCAGCGCCCGGGCCTCGGCACGGTCTCGAACGTCTTCGTCGTCGGCCTCGCGATGGACGGCACGCTCGCCCTGGTCCCCGACGCGCACGCCCTCGCCGCCCGCGTGCCGCTCCTGCTGGCCGGCATCGTCCTCAACGGCGTGGCCACCGGCCTCTACATCGCGGCGAGCTTCGGCCCGGGCCCGCGCGACGGCCTGATGACCGGCCTGCACCGGCGCACCGGCCGCTCGATCCGGCTGGTCCGTACGGCGATCGAGGTCGCGGTCGTGGCGACGGGCTTCGCCCTGGGCGGCACGGTTGGTATCGGTACGGTGCTGTACGCGGTGGCGATCGGACCGCTGGCCCAGTTGTTCCTGCGCGTGTTCGCCGTCCCGGCGGCATCGGACGGCAGCGCGGTCGTTGCCGCCGGTCAACCGGAAGAGGCGATACTGCGACCGTGACCCCGCGGATACGCCATCCCTACCTCGACCATCCCGGCCCGATCCCCTTCGCCCACCGGGGCGGAGCGGCGGACGGGCTGGAGAACACGATGCTCCAGTTCCGGCGGGCGGTCGACGCGGGCTACCGCTACCTGGAGACCGACGTCCACTGCACGGCGGACGGCAAACTCGTCGCCCTGCACGACTCGACGCTCGACCGGGTGACGGACGGCGGCGGCCTGATCGCGGACCTCCCCTGGTCCGACGTACAGCACGCGCGCGTGGCGGGCAGCGAGCCGGTGCCCCTATTCGAGGACCTGCTCGAAGCCTTCCCCGAGGCGCGCTGGAACGTGGACGTGAAGGCCGAGCCCGCGCTGGGCCCGCTCCTGGAGCTGATCGAGCGCACCGGCTGCTGGGACCGCATCTGCGTCGGCTCCTTCTCCGAGGCACGCGTGGTGCGCGCCCAGCGGCTGGCCGGTCCGCGGCTGGCGACCTCGTACGGCACCAAGGGCGTGCTCGATCTGCGGCTGCGCTCCTGGGGTGTGCCCGTGGGGGTGCGCAGGTCGGCGGTCGCCGCGCAGGTTCCGGAGTCGCAGTCGGGCATCCCGGTGGTCGACCGGAGGTTCGTGCGCACCGCCCACGCGCGCGGGCTGCAGGTGCATGTGTGGACGGTCAACGATCCCGATCGGATGCACCGGCTCCTGGACCTGGGAGTCGATGGCATCATGACCGATCACATCGACACGTTGCGCAAGGTTCTGGAGGACCGGGGCACCTGGTTCTGACGCCCCGCGCGCACCGCCTTCACGGGGAAAGCGAGGGGCACGGGTGGGCACCGAAACCGTGCGGGACGACACGGCCGACGAGGCCGCGGGGCGCAAGCGCGAGCAGCGCGGCTGGTACTTCTACGACTGGGCGTGCTCCGTCTACTCGACGAGCGTGCTCACCGTGTTCCTGGGCCCCTATCTGACGTCGGTGGCCGAGGAGGCGGCCGACGCGGACGGGTTCGTGCATCCGCTGGGGATACCGGTCCGCGCGGGCTCGTTCTTCGCGTACTCGGTGTCCCTGTCGGTCATCGTCGCCGTGCTGGTCATGCCCCTGGTGGGCGCCGCCGCCGACCGCTCCGGCCGCAAGAAGCCGCTCCTGGGGGCCGCCGCCTACGTGGGCGCGACGGCCACCGCGGGCATGTTCTTCCTCGACGGCGACCGCTATCTGCTGGGCGGACTTCTGCTGATCGTCGCCAACGCGGCCCAGTCCGTGTCGATGATGCTGTACAACTCCTACCTCCCCCAGATCGCCACGGTCGAGGAGCGCGACGCGGTCTCCTCGCGCGGCTGGGCGTTCGGCTACGCGGCTGGCTCGCTGGTCCTCGTCGTCAACCTGGTGCTGTACACGGCCCACGACTCCTTCGGCCTCTCCGAGGGCATGGCCGTCCGGATCTGTCTGGCCTCCGCGGGCCTGTGGTGGGGCGCCTTCACCCTCGTACCCCTGCGCAGGCTCCGCGACCGCAGGGCCGCCGAAGAGGAGACGGGAGACGAAGCGGGAAAGAAGGCGAAGGCCACCTCCCCGGGGCTGCGGCAGCTCGCGGCGACCATCCGGGACATGCGCCGCCATCCGCTCACCCTCTCCTTCCTGCTCGCCTACCTCGTCTACAACGACGGCATCCAGACGGTGATCTCCCAGGCCTCGGTGTACGGCTCGGAGGAACTCGGGCTCGGCCAGTCCACCCTCATCGGGGCGGTGCTGCTGGTCCAGGTGCTCGCGGTGGCCGGGGCGCTGGGGATGGGCCGACTGGCCCGGGTGTACGGGGCCAAGCGGACGATTCTCGGATCGCTGGTGGCGTGGACGGTGACCCTGGCGGCGGGGTACTTCCTGCCGGCCGGAGCGCCGGTGTGGTTCTTCGTGCTGGCCTCCGGGATCGGCCTGGTCCTCGGCGGCAGCCAGGCCCTGTCCCGGTCCTTGTTCTCGCATCTGGTGCCGCCCGGCAAGGAGGCCGAATACTTCTCGGCGTACGAGATGAGCGACCGGGGTATGAGCTGGCTCGGCCCGCTGCTGTTCGGGATCACCTATCAGCTCACGGGCAGCTACCGGGACGCGATCATCTCGCTCGTGGCCTTCTTCGTCATCGGATTCGTGCTGCTCGCACGGGTTCCGGTGGGGCGGGCGATCCGCGACGCGGGAAATCCTGTTCCCGAAAGGATTTAGCATCGGCGGCAAAAGAGCGGTAGTGTACGCCGTTGGCCTGCCAGGCGGACCGTTACTGCGCGTCAAAGATGACGAAACGCTGGGTGACATCTGCTTTCAGATGTGACAAACCGGGCGCTGGTGGGTACAACAAGGGGCGGCTACGACGGCGACGCATTACCCGAAACGGGACACGGGACGGGAATCTTTACCGCCGACCGGACGTTGACCGGATGACGACGACAGCGACACCTGTCCTGTGGGCGACAAGCCCGGGAGGCACGATTCATGAGTGAGCGAGCTCTTCGCGGCACGCGCCTCGTGGTGACCAGCTACGAGACGGACCGCGGCATCGACCTGGCCCCGCGCCAGGCCGTGGAGTACGCATGCGAGAAGGGACATCGCTTTGAGATGCCCTTCTCGGTCGAGGCGGAGATTCCGCCGGAGTGGGAGTGCAAGGTCTGCGGGGCCCAGGCACTCCTCGTGGACGGCGACGGCCCTGAGGAGAAGAAGGCCAAGCCCGCGCGTACGCATTGGGACATGCTGATGGAGCGGCGCACCCGAGAGGAACTCGAAGAGGTCCTTGAGGAGCGACTGGCCGTACTCCGCTCCGGAGCGATGAACATCGCGGTACATCCGCGGGACAGCCGCAAGTCCGCGTAGCCCTTTCAGGGGGCTGGGCGGCATACAACGCACGCGTGATACCGCGGGTGCCGTACGTGAGGTCTGCGTACGGTGCCTGCGGTTTTGCGTTTTTCGGGCGGTGAGTTCTGTGCCTTTCGGGCGGCGAGTGGGTGTTGGGGTGTCCGGGGCCGCAGCCCCGGACACCCCAACCGCTCCCCGGGCTAAGAGCCCGTGCCCTCATCCTTGATGACCTCGCCCTGGACCACCTTGCCGTCCGGGCGGTGCATACGGGCCTGCTGGAAGGCGTCGCCCAGGGTGCCCTGGGTCGCCTCACTCAGCTTGCGTTCGAAGATGCGCTCCGCGTAGCGGCTGATCGCCTTCTGGAGCGGAGGGATCAGCAGGAGCAGGCCCACCGCGTCCGAGATCAGGCCGGGGATCATGAGCAGGAGGCCGCCGAGCATCAGCAGGCCGTTGCCCTCGCTGCCGCCGGGCCGGGCCGCGGAGACCGCCGGCGCACCGCCCTGCTGCTGTTGCAGCGTCTCGGTGAGGTTGCGGAAGGCCCGGCGGCCGGCCCGCTTGATCACCACGGAGCCGAGCACGAAACCGGCGACCAGCAGCAGGAAGACGGTGAAACCGCTCGCCGCGCCGGCGACCACGGTCAGCAGCCAGATCTCCAGCACCAGCCAGGCGGCGATGCCCAGCGGCAGGTAGGTGCGCAGCCGGGAGCGCCGCGGCCGGGCGGGGTAGGTGGGGGTCGGTGCGCCAGTCGTCATGCATCCAGTGTGCCTGGGCCGGGCTCAGCACGGGATAAGCGGATGATCAACAGTGCCTGTGAGGTCGTACCGACAGGTCCGGACCGGTCCGGGAAGCCCGCTACGCCTGCTACGGGCCGCTACGGCTGCTTCGGAGTCTTGCCCCGGGCCTTGTTCACCCGCTCCGCCACGCCCCACGTCGTGACCCGCCAGAGCGCCTCGACGAGGATGTCGCGGCTCATCTTGGAGTCGCCGTGCTCGCGCTCCACGAAGGTGATGGGGACCTCGACCACGTGGTAACCGGCCCTGATCGCGCGGCGGGCGAGGTCGACCTGGAAGCAGTAGCCCTGGGAGGCGACCTCTTCGAGGCCGAGGCCCTGGAGGGTCTCCGTGCGGAAGGCGCGGTAGCCGCCCGTGATGTCGCGGAGCGGGAGGTCCAGGGCGATCCGGGAGTAGAGGCTGCCGCCGCGGGAGATGAACTCACGGGACTTGGGCCAGTTGACCACCCGGCCGCCGGGCACCCAGCGGGAGCCGAGGACCAGGTCGGCGCCCTTGAGGGCGGTCAGCAGACGGGGCAGTTCCTCGGGCTGGTGGGAGCCGTCGGCGTCCATCTCGATCAGGACGCCGTAGCCGTTGTCCATGCCCCACTGGAAGCCCGCGAGGTAGGCGGCGCCGAGGCCCTCCTTGCCCTTGCGGTGCAGCACCTGGACCTGGTCGTCGTCGACGGCCAGTTCGTCGGCGAGCTTGCCGGTGCCGTCGGGGCTGTTGTCGTCGGCCACGAGCACGTGGGCGTCGGGGACGGCCTCGCGCACCCGGCCGACGATCTTCTTGATGTTCTCCGCCTCGTTGTAGGTCGGGATGATCACCAAGGCCGTGCCGAGCGGGCCGAACCGCCTCCCCTGGGCTTCTGCCGCGAGGGTCCCGTCGCCGTCGTTCACTGCTGCCCCTTCAAGTCCGTACGCAGAGGTCCACCATAGTGGCCGCAGCCTGCGCCGACGTGTCAGCACATGAGTACGGGGGTGTCTATTCGGAAAGAGCCGGGTAAGGAGTCCGCTTCGTCACCTGTGCGCACTGCGGATCGGGGCCCGGCGCCCTTCGGGCCGACCTGGGACCCGCTGGCTGCGGGTCGACCGAAAGCCGTTGTCTACTGGACGTCCGGGCCCCACCCGGGTCACACCTTGCCGACCCGATGGAACGTTCCGTCGCCGTGGCGCGGACGCTGAGCCTGGCTGCCAGTGACGGTGCGCCGGTGCGGCACACCATCCCTGACCCAGCGGCGCTGCGGCGACTGCGCGGAGGTTCCCCGGTCGGGCGTCCGGTGGTGGACCCGGCCGAACCTACCGGCCACCTGCCGTCGGCTGTCAACAGCCGCGTGGCCTGCGGTTCTTTCCTCAACCCCCAGGTCAGCGCCGAGGATGCGCAGGTCGCGCCCCGGCGTGTCGGCCGGTGATCCGTACCGCGCCACCCCGGGAGATCACTCGCCCGGCCGTACGAACACCGTTCGTCCGCCCACCACCGTGCGCAGGCATACGGGAAGGTCGGCGCCCGGGGTGAGATCGGGCAGGCCCGGGGTGCCGGAGCGGGGGTCGGTGGACCAGCGGGCGACGCGGTCGTCGGGGGCCTGGACCACGAGGGCACCGGTGCGCCAGACGGCGTAGTCCGCGGGGGCGCCCGGGACCAGGACGCCGGCGTCGTCGCGTCCGACGGCCCGCCAGCCGCCCCGGGTGTGGGCGGTGAAGGCGGCACGGACCGAGATGCGGTGCTCGGGGGTGCGGTGGAAGGCGGCGGCGCGGACCGTGCCCCAGGGGTCGAGCGGGGTGACGGGGCTGTCCGAGCCCAGGGCGAGGGGGACACCGGCCTTCAGGAGGGCCGCGAAGGGGTTCAGGGCGCGCGCACGGTCGGTGCCGAGGCGCTGGGCGTACATGCCGTCCTCGCCGCCCCACAGGGCGTCGAAGGCGGGCTGCACGGAGGCGGTGAGGCCCAGTTCGGCGAAGGCGGCGATGGTCTCGGGGGTGAGCATCTCGGCGTGTTCGACGCGGTGCCGGGCGGCGCGGACGCGGGCCAGGCCGACCTTCTCGGCGGCGGCGCGGATGCCGTCGACCACGGAGGTCACGGCGGCGTCCCCGATGGCGTGGAAGCCCGCCTGGAGGCCCGCCTCGGTGCAGGCGACGACGTGGGCGGTGACGGCGGCGGTGTCCAGGTAGGCGGTGCCTGTGTGGCCGTCCTGGTCGGTGTACGGCTCGTGCAGGCAGGCGGTGTGCGAGCCGAGGGCGCCGTCGACGAACAGGTCACCGGCGGCGCCGATCGCGCCGAGGGCGCGGGCCTTCTCGACATCCTGTTCGGCCCAGTAGCCGACAACACGGGGACCGGACTCCTCGGCGGCGAGCCGGAGCAGCCCGGTGAAGTCGTCCTCCGAGGAGATGTCGGGGCCCGCGCATTCGTGTACGGAGCCGATGCCGAGGGAGGCGGCGCGGGCGAGGGCGGCCCGCTGGGCCTCGGTGCGCTGCGCCGGGGTCACGGCGCCCAGGGCGGCGGCCCTGACCCTGTGGTGGGCGTCGCCGGTGAGCGGGGCGTCTGGGCGGCCGGTGTCGCCCTTGACCAGGTCGAGCAGTGCCGTCGTGACGACCGCCGAGTGGACGTCGATCCGGCTGAGGTACAGCGGGCGTCCACCGGTGGCCTCGTCGAGTTCGGCGCGGGTCGGGGGGCGGCCTCCGGGCCAGCGGGCGGCGTCCCAGCCGTGCCCGAGGAGGACGCGGTCGATGGGGCGGGCGGCTGCGAACTCCCGAACGAGGGTGAGGGCCGCGTCGAGGGTGGGGGCGTCGGAGAGGTCGAGTCCGGTGAGGGCGAGCCCGGTGGCGGTGGTGTGCACATGTGCGTCGGTGAACGCCGGGGTGACGAGGGCGCCGTCAAGGTCGATCACCTCGTCCGCCGCACCCGCGAAGGCGTCAGCGGCGCCTTCCGAGCCGACCCAGGCGATACGGCCCCGCTCGACGACCATCGCGGTCGCGAAGGGGTCGGCGGGGCTGTGCACTTCGCCGCCGCGGAGGAGAAGGGTGTCGGGCTGGGCTGGGCGTTCACTCATGGGGAACAGTTTCTCGCGGACGCGTGCCTGTGCTGCACGTGGGGCGTGTTTGGGCGGGGCCCGGCACTGCTGACTGTGCCCACCCGTTCCGCCTTGCGGAACGTTTGTCTACAGCGGGGGCGGGCGGGGCGTGGGGGCTACCTCGGTGCGGCTGCTCGGGGCGCCTGGTCACAGGGGTGAGGGGCGGCGGGGCTGGCGCCGCGCAGCACTCGCGAGGGGGGCGCCGGGCTGCAGCGGAGGCGGGCGGAGCGGCTACCTCAGTGCCGCTGCTCGGGGCGTCTGGCCACAGCGGTGGGGGCGGCGGGGCGTGGTTGTCGCCGCGCAGCGCTCGCGGGGGGTGGCTGCAGCGGGGAGCGGGCCAGTTGCCCGTGGCGGTACACGAAACGTCCGCCCACGGCGAAGCGGGGCAGGGCGGCTGCCCACGGGCGGCGGGCGGAGCGGCTGGCCACAGCGGGCTCGGGGCAAGGCTGTTGCCACGCAGTCCCGCGCGCGGGACGCCCGGTCGCAGCAGGGCGGGGGCGGGCAGCTACCCGTAGCCGCACACGAAACGCCTGGCCACAGCAGGCTCAGGGGCAAGGCGACTACCGCGCAGCACACGCGCAAGACTCCAGGTCGCAGCAGGGCGGGGCTGACAGCTACCCGCTGCCGCACACGAAACACCTGCTCGCGGCAGCCCGGCACCGAGCGGGCCTGCTGCCCATAGCGGTGCGCGGAGCGCCTGACCGCATCAGGCCCGAGGGGGGCCAAAACCGCCGCCGCGCAGCGCTTGCGTCGGGCTCCTGCGGCGGCGTGGCTCGTGGTAGGTGAGACGTTTCGCTCGCGCCGGGCCTCTGCCCACGGCCAGTCGGGGCGGCCCCGTCCGGCCCCGTGTCAGATCTTCGGTGGTCTCGCCTCGTACGGTGTCGACAAAACGACCGTCGTGCGGGTCGAGACGCCTGCCAGGGTGCGGACCCTTGCCAGGAGTTCCTCCAGTTCGTGCGGGGTGGCCACGCGGACCTTGAGGATGTAGTTCTCCTCGCCCGCCACGCTGTGGCACGCCTCCAGTTCCGGGACGTCGCGGAGGCGTTCCGCGATGTCGTCCGGGGCGCTGGGGTCGAAGGGTTTCACCGAGATGAAGGCCGTCATGGGCAGGCCCACGGCCTCCGGGTCGACGACCGCGGCGTAACCGCGGATGACGCCACGCTGTTCCAGCCGGCGCACCCGCTGGTGCACGGCAGACGTGGACAGGCCCGTGGCCTTGCCCAGGTCGGTGTAGCTCATCCGCCCGTCCTTGACGAGCAGCTGCACGATCTGTCGGTCCAGCTCCTCCATGGCGGAGAACCTACAGGGCGGTTGATCTCATCCGATACCTGAGCGGTGCAGGTCATACCCTGTTCGTGATGTGCCTGGGAGTGTCCTGTGAACCGGATGAGGGACAAAAGCATCGCCACCGGCACCTGCGAGCGGCATGTGACGAACGCCACAGGCCTCGAACAGGCTCTGTGATGGTCTCGTGATTACCGCCGAGACCGGGCGGGAAGTGCTTGCTGTGGCCGAGGCCGCAGTGCCTGGTCGGCCCAGCCCGAGGGGGAGTAACCCATGCAGAGTCTTAAGCGCCCTGGTCGCACCGCGTCCAAGAGGCCCCAGTTGGTCATCGAACCCGAGCCGGAGGGCGTCGAACCGGACGCGCTCGACGGCGACGAACTCGACGACTACGACACCTTCGAGATGTTCCGGGTCGTCTGCCCGGACTGCGCGCAGCCAATCGCGCTGCTCGCCGACGAGGAGGTCCTCCCGGAGCACGCGCTGTGCGCCTCGCCGTGGAACCCGTTCGGGCTCACGGTCTGCGCCGGTACGGGCCGAGCGGCGGCCGACGCCCGGCCCGCGGACGACGAGTCCGCGGAGCCCCAGGAGCAGCACACCGCCCTGCTGCTGACGCTCCCGCAGGGACTCGACTGGCGGACCCAGCCCTTCTCGCACGTCGGCGGCCCGGGCTCACGCCCGATGCGGGTCCCCGTGATGCGGCGCGACGCCGCCTGAGCGCCGCCGCTCCCGCCCGGGAGCAGCCGCTCGTCTCTCCTGACTGCCCCTGCACCTTGGCTCGCAGGCCGCCGTGGTGCGGGTTCAGTGCGCGCGCCTCTTCGCGGGGCCCGTCGCGAACGCAGGGCCGAATCCGGGGCGCGGTGACCTGAACGACCGTCACCGCGTTGCCCTGGCATGACGACCTCCACGTATGCGGCGCCGGGACGTCCGCGCCACTCCTACGACTATGACTCCGCCGCGGAAGAATCGGTTCCGCGACGTCGGCCGAACCCGATCGCTCCACCCGTGCCACCCGAGCCGCCCATCTACCGCGCCCTGCTGCGCACTTGGGCCGACCGTGGCCGCACCCTGCCGGGGCGCTACGACCCGGAGTGGGTCCGGCTCGCGGCGCCGCCGATCGGGCTCGGGATCGTGGTCGATCCGTTCAGCGGGTCTCCGGACCCGCGAGGTGACGGGCGATGACCATCCGCTGGATCTGGTTGGTGCCCTCGACGATCTGCAGGACCTTCGCCTCGCGCATGTAGCGCTCCACGGGGAAGTCCGCAGTGTAGCCGTACCCCCCGAGCACCTGGACCGCGTCCGTGGTGACCTTCATCGCCGCGTCGGTGCACAGGAGTTTGGCCATCGCGGCCTGCTTGGCGAACGGCTGGCCCGCGTCCCGCAGCCGTGCCGCCGCGAGGTACAGCGCGCGGCCCGCCTCGATCTGCGTGGCCATGTCCGCGAGCAGGAAGCGCAGCCCCTGGAAGTCGGAGATCGGCCGGCCGAACTGCCTGCGCCCGGTCGCGTAGGCCACCGCCTCGTCAAGTGCCGCCTGGGCCAGGCCGATCGCGCAGGCCGCGATGCCGAGCCGCCCCGAGTCGAGCGCGGACAGTGCGATCGCGAAGCCCTGCCCCTCCTCGCCGATGCGCCGGCCGGCCGCCAGCCGGACCCCGTCGAAGTTGACCTGGGCGGTGGGTGAGCCCTTCATGCCCATCTTCCGTTCCGGCGCCGAGGCGTTGAGCCCGGCCGCGTCACCGGGGGCCAGGAACGCGGTGATGCCGCGCGGGCCGTCCTCGCCGGTGCGCGCCATGACCGTGTAGAAGTCGGCGATGCCGCCGTGCGTGATCCAGGCCTTGGTGCCAGTGAGGACCCAGTCCTCGCCGTCCCGGACGGCCTTCGTGCTGAGCGAGGCGGCGTCGGAGCCGGACGCGGGCTCGGAGAGGCAGTACGCGCCGAGGAGGCCGCCGCCGAGCATCGCGGGCAGGTGTTCGGCCTGCTGCTCCTTGGTGCCGTAGCTCGCCAGGGCATGGCAGGACAGGGTGTGCACGCTGGCGCCGAGTCCGACGGTGAGACGGGCCGCGGCCAGCTCTTCGAGGACCTGGAGGTAGACCTCGTACGGCTGGTCCCCGCCGCCGTGTTCGGCGGAGTACGGGAGGCCGAGCAGCCCCGACTCCGAGAGCAGGGCGAAGACTTCGCGCGGGAAGCGTCCGGCGTCCTCCTCCTCGGCCGCCTTCGGGGCGATCTCGCGCTGGGCGATGTCCCGGACGAGCGAGATCAGGTCCCGGGCCTCGTCCGTGGGCAGTTGACGGTCCACCGGCTGCGGGGCGTGGTCGGGCATGTCGACGCTCTCCTCCCTGTCGGGCGCGACGGCACACGCGCGCCCGAGTAGGGGGCGTCCGCCGGTCTCACTGGTCACGGCCGATGCTGGCCCTTCCGGGTCACGGAAGCGGTCGGCGAACGGCTGTGGAGCTGCGAGTATGCCCGATCGGCGGCACCGCGTCACCGGTTAACGACCGTTTATTCGATCACATTCCGGGGCAGTCGACTTGACCGGAAATTGGTCCGAACCATTGACCGTACTGGTCTAGTCCACCTACTGTGCCCGCAGTTCCGGACATCACCTCCCCCACGCTCCCCTCCCCTCCGAGGAGACAGCTCGATGCACCGACCGCAGCTCCCCCGCACCCGTTTCAAGGCTCTTGTGTCCGCCGCGTGTTGTGCCGTTCTCGGCGCCGGACTGCTGGCCGGCACGGGCGGCACCGCGACCGCCGCGCAGACGGCCCAGCCGGCCTCGAAGACCACCGCGAAACACGTCCCCAAGGCCGCCGGTTCCAAGGTTCTCGGCTACTTCACCGACTGGGGCACGTACGACCGCAAGTACTACGTCAAGAACATCGAGACGTCCGGTTCGGCCGCCCGACTGACCCACATCAACTACGCCTTCGGCAACGTCACCGGCGGCAAGTGCGTGATGGGCGACGCCGAGGCGGCGACCGGCCGGGCGTACACCGCCGCCGAGTCGGTGGACGGGGTCGCCGACACCGCGAACCAGCCGTTGCGCGGCAACTTCAACCAGCTGCGCGAGCTGAAGCGGAAGCACCCGAACCTCAAGGTCCTCTGGTCGTTCGGCGGTTGGACCTGGTCGGGCGGTTTCGGCGAGGCCGCGCGGAACCCGGCCGCGTTCGCCAAGTCCTGCTACGACCTGGTCGAGAACTCCCGGTGGGCCGACGTCTTCGACGGCATCGACATCGACTGGGAGTACCCGAACACCTGCGGTCTGACCTGTGACACCAGCGGCCGGGCGGCCTTCAAGGACGTGATGGCGGCGCTGCGGGCCAAGTTCGGCCCCCGTGACCTGGTCACGGCGGCGATCACGGCCGACGCCACCCCCGGCGGCAAGATCGACGCGGCGGACTACGCGGGCGCTGCCCGGTACGTCGACTGGTACAACCCGATGACGTACGACTTCTTCGGCGCCTGGGCGGCGACGGGACCGACCGCACCGCACTCGGCGCTGAACTCGTACCCCGGTATCCCGGAGGCCTACAACCACACCTCGGCGACCATCGCGAAGCTCAAGGGCCTCGGCATCCCGGCCTCGAAGCTGCTGCTCGGCATCGGCTTCTACGGGCGCGGCTGGACCGGCGTCACGCAGTCGGCGCCCGGCGGCACGGCGACCGGGCCCGCGGCAGGCACGTACGAGGCGGGCTTCGAGGACTACAAGGTGCTGAAGTCCAAGTGCCCCGCGACCGGCACCGTCGGCGGGACGGCGTACGCCAAGTGCGGGAGCGACTGGTGGAGTTACGACACCCCGGCGACCATCCGCACGAAGATGGCGTACAAGGACCAGCAGGGGCTGGGCGGCACCTTCTTCTGGGAACTGAGCGGCGACACCTCTAACGGTGAGCTGATCAGGGCGATCAAGTAGGCGCACCCGGAGGGTGGTCGGGGGCGGGAGCCACGAGCTTCCGCCCCCGCTGCCGTCGGTCCGGCGTCGATCTGCCCTCGCGCTGGCGTCAGTTGTCGCGGCGGGCCGGTTCCGGTGTCACGTAGGCCGGGTCGAGTTCCTCGATGGCGCGCAGGGCGCCGCCCAGCATCTTCACGAGGAGTTCGCGCATGGTGTCGCGGGAGAGCTGGGGGCGGTCGATCCAGTCGAGGGTGGCGCCCTCCACGCTGCACACCCAGCCGAACAGGCCCATGCGGGCCAGCGGGCCGATGTCCTGTCTGCCGTACGCGCCCTCGGCGATGGTCGCGACGATCGCCTCGCGCACGCCGTCCCGGATGGCGTGCACCTCGGCGTCGAAGCCGACGCCGCCGCTGACGATGGTGCGGTAGGCGGCCTGGTTGTGCTCGGCGAAGCGGAGGTAGGCGTCCATGGTGCGGTGCACCCGGTCCACGGGGGCGTGGTCGAGACCGCTGGACGCGAAGGTGACCAGATCGGCGACCGAGTCCTCGACGATGGCCAGGTAGTAGCCGCGCTTCGACTGGAAGTAGTAGTAGATCAGCCCTTTGGCGACCTGTGCCTGGCGGGCGATGTCGTCCATCGACAGTGCGTCGTACGACCGGTCGGCGAACAACTTCCGCCCGATGGCGATGAGTTCGGCGCGACGCGCCAGGGAACGGTCGGTGCCGCGGGCCCGCGGGCGTTCGGCGGCAGGCTGTCTACTACTGTTCAATTCGGGGCCCTGGTCTCCAACTGCGGGCGGGACATCCGAAGTATGGCAGACCGGAGCCAGCTGCACGTTCGACTCCGATCGAGGGCATCGGCACCCGATCCGGGGCGGACCGCACCGGATCAGAGCAGGCCGAGCTGGGCGACGAGCATGGCGAGCACGACCACGAAGGTCCAGCCCATGACGTGCTCGAAGATCTTCGGGCCGTCCTCCTGGGGACCGCCGGTACGGGTGCGGACGGGGGCTGCGGCAGTGCTCGCGGTCATGGCATCTCGCTGAGGTCGGTGTGCGATGGACTCCCCCCACCGTTCTGTCCACCTTGCCATTCATCGGGGGTTTCCCGGCGGAGACCTTGGTCACATCCGGCCGGAAACGGACGGCCCCCGGTCTCCCGGGGGCCGCCGCACGCTCCCGGTGGTCAGCGCACGCCCACCGCCGCGAGCGCGGCCAGCTGGGCGGCGATCGGGCGGGCCGGGAAGTACAGGTAGCAGACGCCGCCGGTGCCGGAGACGACCTTGCCGCTCGCGTTGTACCGCTTGGTCCGCAGCCAGATGTTCTCGAACTCCCGCCGCGCGTAGACCCGGCGCACGGCCTCGTTGCTCGCCGAGAACGGGTCGTTGGCGATCACGTCACCGTCGGCGGTGAAGCCGATCACCGTCATCAGATGGCCGGAGGTGCCGTAACCCGCCCCGGTCAGCTCGGTCTTGAGGAACGACTGGGACGTTATGGCCGGGACACCGGCCGCGATCAGCGTCTCCAGGTCGGTGAGCGAGCCGAGCCGGGTGACCACGCCCTGGAGGTCCGGGTAGGTCGCCGCGTAGGCCGCGTTGAACGGCCAGTTGCCGCAGCCGCCGTACTGGAAGTCGTAGGTGAAGCGGGCCGCGTGGCACACCTGGGGGTCGGCGTAGGCCGGGTCGACCCAGGCGAGTTGCTGCGCGGTGGGCTTCCGGCCCCAGTACTCGATGATCATCTGCGAGGAGGTGGGGCTGCACCAGGCCTCGCCGCCGTTGTCGTACTCGGGGTACTGGCCGGTGTGGATCTCCTGCGAGTAGCGCGGGACCAGCAGCTCCCTGGCGGGGCCGGGCGTCGAGGCGGGCACGGTGAAGCGGTCCGGGACGTCGGAGCCCATCGCGCCGACGCGCCAGACGGTGGGCGTGGCCGTGGTGCCCGGCTTGCGGTAGAGGGTCAGGCGCAGCCGGTACGAGACCAGACGCAGGCCCGTCGCCGGGTCGTCGATCGCGAGGGTGTCCGTCCAGACGGTGCTCTTGCCGTCGGTCTGGTCGTCGACGGAGGTCCGCTTGATGTCCTGGTCGCCGGAGGCCCAGCGGCCGAGCACGTACCAGGGCGTCGTGGTGCCGTCGGAGTACGTGCCGGTCAGCTCGACCTGGAGCCAGGTGCCGGCCGGGGTGCGGGCGTTCCAGGAGGCGATGACCTCGGTGGCGGGCACCGCGAGGCGGTGGGTGAGGGAGGTCCAGGTCGCGTACTCCCAGGCCGCCGTCCTCCCGGTGTGCGGGTCGGTGTAGTCAATCTTGCCTACCGGCGTGCCGATCACGACGCCGGGCCGCGTACCGGCGACGGCACGGGCACCCTTGCGGGTGCCGGTGCACCAGTCCGCGTACGAGGTCCAGGCGCGGTTGTCCACTGTGCGGACGGGGTCGGCCTCGGCGTCGCGGCCGGTCGCGTCCGGGATGTCGGCGGTGGCCGGGCCCGCGCTGCCCGCGACGGCCGCGGCCACCGCCGCGGTGAGCACGGTTCTGCGGGACGGCTGTTCGGCTCTGCTCATGGGCGGGTGACCCCCAGGTGTCCTAGACGGGCACGACAGTGCACGGATTGGGCCCACTATGACCGCCGGTGACCTGCTCCTGCCAGCACCCGAGGCCGTGCCACGCCCAGGAATATTGGTCTCGACCATTGGCGCGATCCGGGGCACCGACGGCAGCGGCACCCGGCCGGTCCCTAGAATGATCCCTGCCAATATGTCCGAATCCGATCGCCCTCCGGGACCCGCCATCCACGACCTCGTACGCACCCTGCGCCGGCTGCCGCCCTCCTGCGGCCCCGTCCGGCTGATCGCCGTCGACGGACACGCGGGGTCCGGGAAGACCACGTTCACCGGGCGGCTGGCCACTGCTCTCGGCGGGGCACCGGTGCTGCACCTCGACGACCTCGCGACCCACGAAGAACTGTTCGAGTGGACGGAACGCCTGCTCAGCCAGGTGACCGAACCCCTGTCGCGCGGCGAGAACGCCTCCTACGCCCCCTACGACTGGGTGTCCCGGCGCTTCGGCCCGCCCCGGACGCTCCCCGCCGCGCCCGTGGTGCTGGTGGAGGGCGTCGGGGCCGGGCGGCACGCGGTGCGGCCGTTCCTGGCGCGGCTGCTGTGGATGGAACTGGCCGAGGAGGAGGCCTGGACGCGCGGGCGGTCGCGGGACGGGGCGGGCCAGAGCGAGTTCTGGGCCGGGTGGGTCGGCGCGGAGCGTCGGCACTTCGCCGCGGACCCCTCGCGTCCGTTCGCCGACCTCCTGGTACGGCAGTGCCGCGAGGGGTACAAGGTGCTGCCGGGGCCTGCCGGGACTGTTGGATCAGACCAGATTCTCACGCACCGTGACGGGCCGTCGGCTGTGTGCTGAACTTGTGAAGACCCTTGCCGCACAACTCGCTTGAGGGCCTCAACTCGGCTTGACCGACTGGCCGTACAGGTCTTACGTTCTCAATGTGCGGCCGTTTCGAAGCCGCCCGCAGTCGCGAAGCCCCCGGTTGTTCCCCCGTGATCGGGGGCTTCGTTCTGCCCGCGCCCCGTTTTCCGGCCGTCACTGGGCGCGATTCGCTCACCCTCGGTGACCGCGCCGAGTGCGCCCCATCTGCTCCCACCTCGTAAAACGTCCCGTGCGGCACCCTGCTGCGGGCACCTTCGGCGCAGGTACGATGCCCTCGGTGCGACTCGGACGGCTGCTCTGCGCACCGTTGCAACTCCCGTCCGCGGCACAGCGGTTCGACCAAGCTGCCGACGGGCACCGGCCTGTCGGAGAGGCAATCGGGGGCACGGTTTGTGGGGGACGTGATGGACTTCGGCACGCAGGGCCCCGAGGCCCCGGCCGACCTCGCCTGGCTGCGAGGTGTGGACGCCTACACGATGGGCGCCTATCCGCAGGCGGAGGAGGAGTTCCGCACCGCGGTGCGGATCGATCCCGGGATGGCCGACGGCTGGCTCGGACTGCACGCGCTGCGCGTCGACACGACGACCGCGCTGCTACGGATGTTCCGGCACCGGGAGCGCTTCGGGGAGCAGCGCTCGCGTCACCGCCGGACCCTCAACTCCTGGTACTGGCTGGGCTGGTGGGTGCAGCCGGTGCTCGAAAGCCCGCGCGACCTGCTGCTCGCGCACGCCTCGCACTGGCTGGACGGCCGCCATGTGCCCGAGCTGGACCGGGCGTTGGCGGGGCTGCCGCCGGTGGACACCGACCCGCAGGTCCGCTTCCTGCACGCGTGCCGCGCGTATCTCGTCAAGGACTGGGAGCAACTGGTCCGGCACACCGACCCGTTGATCAACGACGCCATGCTGGGCATCGAGGCGGGCCTGTTCGGCGGCATGGCCCGGGTACGCCTGGAGATGTACGGCCAGGCGGAGCCCTTGCTGTCGGCGGCGCTGATGCGCTGTCGCAGCGAGCAGCCGCAGCGCAAGGAGCTGCGGTACTGGCTGGCGCGGGCCCACGAGGGCACCGGCCGCTCGGCGGCGGCACTCCCCCTCTACCGGGCGGTGCACCGCGTCGACCCCGCGTTCATGGACACCTCGGCGCGGCTCGCGGCGATCTCCGAGGGCGACGGGTACGACGAGGCGGCCGACCTCGCGGCGATCACGCTCACCGGCCTCGGGCAGGAGCTGCTGGAGAGCCCGGACGGCATCGACCCCCTGTTCGGCGGCGAGGGCCGCGACCTGAAGCTGTCGGAACCCGAACTCCCGCCGCCCGGAGCGCCGTTGCCGTCGGCGACGGACTCGGTGCGGGAGAAGGCGGGGCTGCCGGTACAGCCGCTGCCGACCGGCCCGACCGACCCGGCGCTGCTGGAGGAAGCTCTGGCGGAGCTGGAGCGGATGGTGGGCCTGGAGCCGGTGAAGCGCCAAGTGAAGGCGCTCTCGGCCCAGTTGAACATGGCGCGACTGCGGGCGGGGCAGGGGCTGCCGGTCCAGCCGCCGAAGCGGCACTTCGTCTTCTCGGGCCCGTCGGGCACCGGCAAGACGACGGTGGCACGCATCCTGGGCCGGGTGTTCTACGCGCTCGGGCTGCTCGGCGGCGACCACCTGGTGGAGGCGCAGCGGGCGGACCTGGTGGGCGAGTATCTCGGCCAGACGGCGGTGAAGGCGAACGAGCTGATCGACTCCGCGATCGGGGGCGTGTTGTTCGTCGACGAGGCGTATTCGCTGTCCAACTCCGGTTACGGCAAGGGGGATGCGTACGGGGACGAGGCGTTGCAGGTGCTGCTGAAGCGGGCGGAGGACAACCGGGACCACCTGGTGGTGATCCTGGCGGGCTACCCGGAGGGCATGGACCGCCTGCTGGCCGCGAACCCGGGACTGTCGTCCCGCTTCACCACCCGCGTCGACTTCCCCTCGTACCGGCCGCTCGAACTGACCTCCATCGGGGAGGTGTTGGCGGCGGAGAACGGGGATGTGTGGGACGAGGAGGCGCTGGACGAGCTGCGCTCGATCGCCGGGCATGTGGTGGAGCAGGGGTGGATCGACGAGCTGGGGAACGGGCGGTTCCTGCGGACGCTGTACGAGAAGAGCTGTGCGTATCGGGATCTGCGGCTGTCGGTGTATCCGGGGATGCTGACGAGGGATGACTTGTCGACGTTGCGTCTGCCGGATCTGATGCAGGCGTACGGGGAGGTTCTGTCGGGGCGGGGGCCTCAGGATCCGTCGGCGATGTGAGCGACGGGGGGCGGGGGCGAGGAGGCGGGGGTCGCTGGTCGGGTGCGGGCCCGGTGGGGCTGGTCGCGCAGTTCCCCGCGCCCCTGAAAAGCCCGGCTGACCCTCGTCGCCTGGGTGCGGGGCGGTGGGGGCTGAGCGCGCAGTTCCTCGCGCCCCTCAAAAGCCCGGCTGACCCTCGTCACTTGGGTGCGGGCCTGTGGGAGCTGGTCGCGCAGTTCCTCGCGCCCCTGAACTGCGGCAGCTGCAACGGGCCTAAGGGGCGCGGGGAACTGCGCGGCCAGCCCCCACCGGGCCCGCAGCCAAACGACGACCTGATTTTCAGGGGCGCGGGGAACTGCGCGAAAACCCCCACCGGGCCCGCGCCCAAACACGAACCCCTAGCCGGCCAGCACCCCCTCCTGCGACTCAGCCCGAGGCTCCGTCACCTTCCGTACCGCCGCCGGAGGCTGTTGTTGGCGGTGTGCCGGGTCCCGTACCTCGCCCACCAACAGCTCCAGCACGTCCTCCATCGCCACCAGCCCGATCACCCGCCCCGCGGAATCCACCACCTGCGCCAGATGCGTCGCCGCCCGGCGCATCACCGTCAGCGCGTCGTCCAGCGGGAGTTCGGACCGCAGCGTCGTCATCGAGCGCCATACGTGCTGCGGCACCGCCCGTTCCGAGTCCTCCAGGTCGAGGACGTCCTTCACGTGCAGATAGCCCATGAAGGCGCCGTTCTCCGCCACCACCGGGAAGCGGGAGTAGCCCGTGCGGGCGGTCAGGGCGACCACCTGGCCCGGGGTGACCGACGGGCCCACCGTCACCAGGGACTCGCGGTCGAGGAGGACGTCCGTGACCGGGCGGGAGCCCAGTTCCAGGGCGTCCTCCAGGCGCTCCTGCTCGCCGGGGTCGAGCAACCCCGCCTGGCCCGCGTCCTCCACCAGGCGGTTGAGCTGTTCGCTGGTGAAGACCGCCTCGACCTCGTCCTTCGGTTCGACTCGGAAGAGTTTCAGGACCAGGCGGGCGCAGGCGCCCAGGCCGACCGTGACCGGGCGGCACAGGCGGGCGAAGGCCACCAGCCCCGGGCTCAGCCACAGCGCGGTCTTCTCGGGTGCCGCCATCGCCAGGTTCTTCGGGAGCATCTCCCCGATGACCAGGTGGAGGAAGACCACCACCGCGAGCGCGATCACGTAGCCCAGCGGGTGGATCATGCCCTCGGGGAGGTGGGCCGCCTCGAAGAGCGGTTCCAGCAGGTGGGCCACCGTCGGTTCGGCCACCGCGCCCAGGGTCAGCGAGCAGACGGTGATGCCGAACTGGGCCGCCGCCATCATCTGCGGCAGCCGCTCCAGGCCGTACAGGACCTGGCGGGCCCGTGCCGTGCCGAGCGGTTCGATCTGGCTGCGGCGGACCGACACCAGGGCGAACTCGGCACCGACGAAGAAGCCGTTAGCGAGGACCAGGAGCAGGGCGAAGAGGAGTTGGAGCACGCTCATCGGGCCGCCTCCACCGCGAGGTCGGCCAGCTGCTTGCCGCCCTCTGTCCTGATCAGGCGTACCCGCTCGGCGCGGTAGTGGCCGACCTGGCGGACCGACAGGCGCCAGCCCGGCAGTTCGGCCCGGTCGCCGGGGACCGGGATGCGGCCCAGCAGGTCGGCGACGAGGCCGGCGACCGTCTCGTACGGGCCCTCCGGCACGTCGAGGCCTATGCGCTGGAGGATGTCGACCCGGCAGCTGCCGTCGGCGTCCCAGGCGGGGCGGCCGTCGTCGGCCGGGGCCGCCGCGAGTTCGGGGACGTCTTGGCCGTCGTGCTCGTCGCGGACCTCGCCGACGAGTTCCTCGACGATGTCCTCCAGGGTGACCACACCCGCCGTACCGCCGTACTCGTCGACGACGACGGCGATGGGCTGCTGGCTGCGCAGCAGTTCGAGCAGCGGCTGCACGGGGAGTGTCTCCGGGACGAGGAGCGGGGACTGGGCGATCCGGCCGACGGGGGTGCGCAGCCGGTCCGCCGCGGGCACCGCGAGGGCGTCCTTGAGGTGGACCATGCCGACGATCTCGTCGATCCGCTCCCGGTAGACGGGGAAGCGGGACAGGCCGGTGGCCCGGGTGAGGTTGACGACGTCCTCGGCGGTGGCCGAGGACTGCAGTGAGCTGACCCGCACGCGCGGGGTCATGACGTGCTGCGCGGTCAGGTCGCCGAGGGACAGGGTCCGTACGAAGAGGTCCGCGGTGTCCTGTTCCAGCGTGCCGGCCTGGGCCGAGTGCCGGGCCAGGGAGACCAGTTCGCCGGGGGTGCGGGCCGAGGCCAGTTCCGCCGTGGGCTCGACGCCGAAGGCGCGGACCAGGCGGTTGGCGACCGAGTTGAGCCCGGCGATGACCGGGCGGAAGAGTCGGGAGAAGGCGTACTGCGGGCCGGCCACGAAGCGGGCGACCTGCATCGGCTTGGACACCGCCCAGTTCTTGGGCACGAGTTCGCCGATCACCATCTGCACGGCCGAGGCCAGCAGCATGCCGACGATCACCGAGACGCTCGGAACGGCCCCTTCGGGCAGGCCGATCGCGGTGAACGGGCCGTGCAGCAGCTCCGCGAGCGCCGGTTCGGCGAGCATGCCGACGACGAGGGAGGTGATGGTGATGCCGAGCTGGGTGCCGGAGAGCTGGAAGGACAGCTCCTTGAGGGAGGCGACGACCGTACGGGCCCGTCGGTCGCCCTCGGCGGCGGCCTTCTCGGCGTCCGGCCGCTCGACCGTGACGAGGCCGAACTCGGCCGCCACGAAGAAGCCGTTGGCCAGGATCAGCAGGAATGCCGCGCCAAGGAGCAGCAAGGGGGTGGTCATGATGCCGCCGCCTCGATATGTCGGGAGGGGGCGGCGCAGGTACTACAGGACGATCCGTCCATCGCTGGAGGGAGTCACTCCTCGGGTAGCAGGGGGCCTCTGAAGACCGGGGGGAACATCAGTGGCGGAGGCGCGTGAAAACGCCTCCGCCAACAGATTAATCAAGACATGGGTCTGTGCGGCAGGGTGGACGGCCCTGAGTCAGCCCTGATCTTGCTCGGGGTCACCCGGAGACCGCGCCTCGGTGAGCGCCCGCAGGGTGCGCGCGTCCTCGATGGCACGCTGCCTGGAGATGCCGGGCTGGATGCCGAGCACGGGCAGACTCGTACCGTCGCTGAGGTCGAGGAAGACCCAGGGGTCGCCCGACCGGAGGTTCACCCGGAGGATCTCCGCCCAGTCCAGCCGCCTCTTGTTGGTGATGTTGACGACCGTGACCCCGGCCTCGTCGGCGACCACCTTCGGCCGGGACAGGAGCAGGAGTACGGAGGACAGCAGCGCGGCGGTGAAGACGAAACTGACGCGCTCGCCGGGGCTGAGGGTCTCCAGGAGCAGCGAGATCGTCGTGATGACGACGAACATCGCGGCGCTCGCCGAGACCAGCACGGCCCTCGTGCGGCCCGGCCGGAAAGTGACGGGCAGCGCGGGGAGGTCGGGCAGGGCGGGCGGAACGGGTGCGGTGGGCGGATCCTGCATCGGCGTACGGTCCCTGTCGCTCACGGTGTCGGTCGCTTCCCGTGTCTCAGAGGCGGCAGGCGTGGATGGCCGTGGTCAGGATGGCCCGGGCGCCGATGTCGTACAGGTCGTCCATGATCCGCTGGGCCTCCTTGGACGGGACCATCGCGCGGACGGCGACCCAGCCCTCGTTGTGCAGCGGGGAGACGGTCGGGGACTCCAGACCGGGCGTCAGGGCGACCGCGTTCTCCAGCTGCTCGACGCGGCAGTCGTAGTCCATCATCACGTACGTCCGGGCGACCAGGACGCCCTGGAGGCGGCGCAGGAACTGCTGGACCTTCGTCTCGGCGGTCTCCTCGGCCTCCGCGCCGACCCGGCGGATGACGATCGCCTCGGACTTCATGATGGGCTCGCCGAACACCTCAAGGCCCGCGTTGCGCAGCGAGGTGCCGGTCTCGACGACGTCCGCGATGACCCCGGCGACGCCGAGTTCGATGGCGGTCTCGACGGCGCCGTCGAGGTGGACGACGGAGGCGTCGACGCCGTGGTCGGCGAGGTGCTTGGCGACGATCCCCTCGTACGAGGTGGCCACGGTCAGACCGGCCAGGTCCTCGATGCCCTTCGCGGTGCCGGGCTTGCCGGCGAAGCGGAAGGTGGAGCGGGCGAAGCCGAGCGGGAGGATCTCCTCCGCGTTGGCCCCGGAGTCGATGAGCAGGTCGCGGCCGGTGATGCCGATGTCGAGGCGGCCGGAGGAGACGTAGATCGCGATGTCGCGGGGGCGGAGGTAGAAGAACTCGACCTCGTTCTCCGGGTCGACGATGCGCAGTTCCTTGGACTCGCGGCGCTGCTGGTAGCCGGCCTCATGCAGCATGTCCGCCGCAGGTCCTGACAGGGAACCCTTGTTGGGGACGGCGATGCGCAGCATGAGGCGAGCTTCCTTCGTTTCGTACGGATCGGTGTGCGGCTACTGCTTACAGGTGGGCGTACACGTCGTCCAGCGAGATTCCGCGGGCGACCATCATCACCTGGACGTGGTAGAGCAGCTGCGAGATCTCCTCGGCGGCTGCCTCCTTGCCTTCGTACTCGGCGGCCATCCACACCTCGGCGGCCTCTTCTACGACCTTCTTGCCGATGGCATGGACGCCCTTGCCGACCAGTTCAGCGGTGCGGGAGGTGGCGGGATCGCCCGTGGCGGCCTTGTGCTGGAGCTCGGCGAACAGCTCCTCGAACGTCTTATTGGACATGGTGCGGCCCACTTTACGCGGTGCGCCGACCGGCCTAACGCCAAGGTTCGGATACTGAGCGGAGAGTGGCCGCCGTCGCCACCGCCGCCGTCACCGCCTCGTGCCCCTTGTCCTCGTTCGAGCCCTCGATGCCCGCGCGGTCGAGGGCCTGTTCCTCGGTGTCGCACGTCAGCACGCCCATGCCGATGGGGACTCCGGTGTCGACCGAGACCTGGGTGAGGCCCTGGGTGACGCCCTGGCACACGTACTCGAAGTGCGGGGTGCCGCCCCGGATGACGACGCCGAGGGCCACGATCGCGTCGTAGCCCCGCCCTGCCAGGACCTTGGCGACGACCGGGAGTTCCCAGCTGCCGGGGACCCTCAGCACGGTCGGCTCGTCGATGCCCAGGTCGCGCAGGGCGCGCAGGGCTCCGTCCAGCAGACCGTCCATCACCTTCTCGTGCCACAGTGCCGCGATGACGGCGACCCTGAAGTCACCCACATTGCTTACGGACAGCTCCGGTGCACCCTTGCCGCTCACGTCTCTCCTCTGAACCCTTGAGCCTTTGAACCTGGAAAACCCGTCGTGCTGTTCTTGCTTTTCCTACTGATTGCCGCAGGGGGACACGGGAGCCGCGTCCAGCCAGGGCAGGTCGTGGCCCATCCGGTCCCGCTTGGTGCGCAGGTAGCGGAGGTTGTGCTCGCCCGCCTGCACGGGCATCGGCTCGCGGTCGGTGACCTCGATGCCGTGCCGGACGAGCGCGTCGGTCTTGTCGGGGTTGTTCGTCATCAGGCGCACGCTTCGGACACCGAGGTCCTGCAGTATCTGCGCGCCGGCGGCGTAGTCCCGGGCGTCGGCGGGCAGGCCCAGCTCCAGGTTGGCGTCGAGGGTGTCGCGGCCCTGCTCCTGAAGCTCGTACGCCCGGAGCTTGGAGAGAAGGCCGATGCCGCGCCCCTCGTGGCCGCGGAGGTAGACGACGACTCCCCTGCCCTCGTCCCGGATGCGTTCCAGGGAGGTCTGCAGCTGGGGGCCGCAGTCGCAGCGCAGGGAGTGGAAGACGTCGCCGGTGAGGCATTCGGAGTGGACGCGGACGAGGACGTCCTTGCCGTCGTCGGCGCCGATCTCGCCGTGGACGAGGGCTACGTGCTCGACGCCGTCGACGGTGGAGCGGTAGCCGTACGCGGTGAAGGTGCCGAAGGCGGTGGGGAGGCGGGTCTCGGCCTCGCGGCGGACGGTGGGCTCGGCGCTCTTGCGGTAGGCGATCAGGTCCTCGATGGAGATGATCGTCAGGCCGTGCTTGCGGGCGAAGGGGATCAGCTCGGGCAGCCGGAGCATACGGCCGTCCTCGCCGGCGATCTCGACGATGGCTCCGGCCGGGCGCAGTCCCGCGAGGCGGGCGAGGTCGACGGCGGCCTCGGTGTGGCCGTTGCGGGCCAGCACGCCGCCGGGCTTGGCGCGCAGCGGGAAGATGTGGCCGGGGCGGACGAAGTCGTCGGGGCCCACCTCGCCGCCGCCGCCCGCGAGGAGCCGAAGCGTGGTGGCGCGGTCGGAGGCCGAGATACCGGTGGTCACACCGTGAACACCGGAGGCGTCGACGGAGACTGTGAACGCGGTTTTCATCGATTCGGTGTTGTCGTCGACCATCTGCGGCAGCCGCAGCCGGTCCAGCTCGTCGCCCTCCATGGGGGCGCAGATGAGCCCGCGGCACTCGCTCATCATGAACGCGATGATCTCGGGGGTCGCCTTCTCGGCGGCGAGGACGAGGTCGCCCTCGTTCTCCCGGTCCTCGTCGTCGACGACCACGACCGGCCGACCGGCCGCGATGTCCGCGATGGCCTGTTCGATCGGGTCGAGCGACCAGTCCTCGATGTTGTCGGTGCTGTAGAGAATCGGTGCCGTGGTCATGCGTGCGCTCCTTCCAGGACGGGCCGCGTGTCCTTGCGGGAACGCAGCCACCAGTCGCGCATGCCCCACAGGACGAGTGCGCCGTAGATGACGTAGACGAAGCCGGAGAAGGCGTAGCCGTTGGCGAAGTTGAGGGGGACGCCGACGACGTCGACGAGGAGCCAGGCGAACCAGAACTCGACCATGCCGCGCGCCTGGGCGTACATCGCGACGATGGTGCCGACGAAGATGTAGGCGTCCGGCCAGGGGTCCCAGGACAGGGTCGGGTAGGCCTTGAAGAGCAGCGCCACGGCGACCGTGCCGACGGCGGCGGCGCCGATCATCGCACCGCGCTCGCGCCAGGTGGCGAACCGCGGGGTGATGTGGCCGTCGCCGCCCTCGCCCTTGCGGCGGTTCCACTGCCACCAGCCGTAGCCCGCGACGAGCATGACGACGACCTGCTTGCCGGCGCTGCCGGTGAGGTGCCCGTAGAACGCCCCGAAGAGGATGAGCCCGGAGAGGAACTGCACCGGCCAGCTCAGCAGGGAGCGCCGCCAGCCGAGGGCCAGGGCGACCAGGCCGAGGATGTTGCCGATCATGTCCGACCAGAGGATGTGCTGGTCGAGGAGGGTGAACGCCTCGGTGTTCAGCCAGTTCACTTCGTCGCCCCCTGCGTGCCGAGCAGTCTCTCGACGTACTTGGCGATGACGTCCACTTCGAGGTTGACCGGGTCGCCGGGCTGCTTGCGGCCGAGCGTGGTCAGTTCGAGGGTGGTGGGGATGAGGCTGACGGTGAAGTAGTCGGGGCCCGCGTCGACGACGGTGAGGCTGATGCCGTCGACGGTGATGGAGCCCTTCTCGACGACGTAACGGGTGATCTCCGCGGGGAGCGAGATCTTGACGATCTCCCAGTTCTCGGACGGCTTGCGTTCGAGGACCGTGCCCGTGCCGTCGACGTGGCCCTGCACGATGTGGCCGCCGAGGCGGGCACCGAGGGCCATCGGGCGTTCGAGGTTGACGCGGGAGCCGACGGCGAGAACGCCCAGGCTGGAGCGGTCGAGGGTCTCCGCCATGACGTCGGCGGTGAACTCGTCGCCCTCGTGTTCGACGACGGTCAGACATACGCCGTTGACGGCGATGGAGTCGCCGTGGCGAGCGCCTTCGGTGACTACGGGGCCACGGAGCCGGAAGCGTGAGGAGTCGCCGAGGTTCTCGACGGCCGTGACTTCGCCCAGCTCTTCGACGATTCCGGTGAACACTTCCCGGGTCCTCCCTGCCTCTTGGGGCACGGACTCCGGGGCCTGTCGATGACGACAGCTGTGAACGAGCGGGAACACCGGGAGCGACGCCGGACGGAGCTCGACCCATGGCCGAGCGGTACGGCGGCGCGCACGAATGCCCGCCCGCCGCGCACTGCCTCCCATCCGGACTTTAACCGTCGGTCCAGGAATTCCACCTGGTCAACCGGCCGCCAAAACGCTGAGCGGACGGGTCGCGGACTATAACCGCCGGTTCGGACTTTCACCGACCCCGGAGTGCGCTGCTTCTGTTACAGGCCAGTGTGCCACGCCGGATGGTGGTCCATGCGGGTGAGTTGTGTGGACTGACTCACAAGACGTGACGGGAATAACCCGGACCGGGCGCCGGCCGGGCGCGGGAGGGGCGGACAGTCACCACGGAATTGGTCCATACCTATTGACCGTCATGGTCATGACCTCCTAGCGTCGGTGCCGGACCGGCGGCGGTGACGACGGCCCTTGCCCGCCGCCGGGCCTTCACGGACTATCTGACCGACGCGCCGAACAGCTCGTCCTGGGCGCCCTCCCGCGCCGTCAGCAGCGCGCCGCGCAGCACCGCCCCGCCGCCCAGCGCGCTCGCGCGCACCTCCACCGGGAGCGGTGACATCCGGACCAGCCGTTCCTCGACGAGCCCGGCGAGCACCTCGCCGCCCGCCCGGCCGATCTCGCCGCCCAGCACCACGCACCCCGGGTCGAGGACGGCGACGACGGACGCGGCGCCGATCGCGACCCGGTCGGCGAGGATGCCCAGGAAGCGGGCGTGCGCCGGATCGGCCGGGGTCGCCACGGCCGCCCGGACCAGTGCGGCGGCAGGCGGCTCATGGCCTTCGGCGTCGGCCACCACGCCCTCGGCGCTCGCCAGCAGGCCGATCGGCCCCGCCGCCGCGAGGGAGTGGAAGCCGCCCGCGCAGTCCGTCGCCGACGGCAGCCGTTCCGTGCCCGGCACCGGCAGGAAGCCGATCTCGCCGGTGCCGCCGGAGGCCCCCCGGCGCAGGGTGCCGTCGAGGACGACGGCGGCGCCGGTGCCGTGGCCGAGCCAGAGCAGGACGAAGGTGTCCCGGTCGCGGGCGGCACCCTCGCGCTGTTCGGCGAGGGCGGCGAGGTTGGTCTCGTTCTCGACGATCACCCGGGCCTCGGGCAGCCGTTCCTGCAGCGCGGCGACCAGTCTGCGGTGCCACTCGGGCAGGCCCCCGGAGTCCCGGAGTTCGCCGGTCGCCGGGTCGATCAGGCCGGGGGCGCCGATGCCGACCGTGTGCAGCCGACCCCACACACGGTTCCCCTCGCCCGCGGGAACCCCGTCGGCGCCGGCCCCCTCGGCCCCCGTGACCCCGGCCTCCTTGGCGACCCACTCGACGAGGGCGACCGCCTGTTCGACCGCGGGACCGGTGCCGGTGCCGTCGCCGATGGGCGCGGACGCCTCGGCGAGCACCTCGCCCAGCAGGTCGGCGACGACGACGGAGACGCCTTCGGTGCGGACGTCGAGGGCGGCCAGGTGGGCGAGGCCGGCGACGATCCCGTACACCTTCGCGTTCGGGCCGCGCCGCTGCTCGCCCGACTCCCCCACGACCGTGATCAGACCGGCGACGGTCAGCCGTCCGACGAGGTCGGCGACCGTCGGGCGGGAGAGGCCGGTGAGCTGCTTCAGGCGGCCGGCCGTCAGCGGGCCCTCCTGCTGGAGCAGACGCAGGGCGAGCCGGTCGTTGATGGCCCGGGCGGTGCTCGGTGATGCGGGCATGCCGAGATCCTTCCAGATCGGCGGGGCCGTTCCTGGTGCGGACGGCCGGAATCTCGCTATCTATCAGGCAGGGTTCCTGATAGTTTACGGCGGCGCGCGGCCGAACCCTCCGCGACGCAGCCGGGAACACGCGCCGGGAGCCGATCCGGGGAGAGGCCGCAGAATGAGTGCAGTGCTGAACGAACGACAGGCGGTGAAGCGCGCCCGGTACGCCGTGGCGGCTGTCTTCGCCGTGCACGGCGCCGTGACCGGCTCGTTCGCGACCCGCGTGCCGTGGATCCAGGACCACGCCTCGGTCAGCGCGGGCCAGTTGGGGCTCGCACTGGCGTTCCCGGCGCTCGGCGCGTCCCTCGCGATGCCGCTCGCGGGCCGGATCAGCCATCGCTTCGGCGCCCGTACGGCACTGCGCGGGCTGATCTCGCTCTGGACACTGTCGCTGGTCCTGCCCGCCCTCTCCCCCAACCTCCCCACGCTCTGCCTCTCGCTGTTCGTCTACGGCGCCTCGGCGGGCATGGCGGACGTGGCGATGAACGCGCTGGGCGTCGAGATCGAGAACAGGCTCGGCAAGTCGATCATGTCCGGGCTGCACGGCATGTGGAGCGCGGGCGCCCTGATCGGCGCCGCGGGCGGCACCCTCGCCGCGCATCTGGGCTCGGACGCCCGTCTGCACCACGCGCTCGCGGCGGCGACCCTCACGATCCTGGGCCTGGTCGCCTGCCGCTGGGTGCTCGACCTGCGCCCGACCGAGGACGAGGAGCCGCCCCCGAGGTTCGCGCTGCCGCCCAAGTCGGCGCTGGTGATCGGCGCGATCGGCTTCTGCGCGGTGTTCGCGGAGGGCGCGAGCCTGGACTGGTCGGCGGTGTACCTGCGGGACGAGCTGGGCACCTCGGACGGTCTCGCGGCGGCCTCCACGACCGGCTTCATGCTGACCATGGCGATCGCCCGACTGGTCGGCGACGCGGTGGTGAACCGTTTCGGCGCGGTACGCACGGTCCGGGCCAGCGGCGCTCTCGCCGTGCTCGGCGGGGTACTGATCGTGATCGCGGAGGCTCCCGCCACCGCCATGGCGGGCTTCGCACTGCTCGGTCTCGGCATCGCCGTGGTCGTCCCGCTGTGCTTCGCGGCGGCGGGCCGCAGCGGCCCCAACCCCAGTCAGGCCATCGCGGGCGTCGCCACCATCACGTACACCTCGGGCCTGGTCGCGCCGAGCGCGATCGGGACGCTGGCCCAGGCGACGAGCCTGGTGGTGTCGTTCGGGCTGGTCACGGTGCTGGCGTGCGGGCTGACCGGGTTCGCGGGCGTGCTGCGCGCCGGGGACCGGGACCGCCCCGGGGCCAAGGTCAGTCCGCCGAGCGCAGCAGTTCCCGACCGCAGGCCCTGAACCGCTCGCTCCACGGCGTGGGCCGCAGGGTGCCCGCGTCCAGCCGGACCAGCACCCGGGTGCCCCGCGCGTACGTGACCTCGCCGTCGGCCGAGCAGAACCGGAAGCCGTAGGTCAGACCGGTCGTGCCGAGCCGTTCCAGCCAGAGGTGCACGGCGTAGGGGCCGGGCCGGCCGACCGGCGCCTCGTAACTGATCTGCAGCTCCCGGACGACGTTGCAGAAGTCGCCGGCCGCCGCCCAGTCGCCGTCGAAGCCGAATCCGTGTCCCTGCCACAGCTCGTTCCAGGCGCGCTCCACGAGCAGCGGATAGCGGGCGTTGTGGAGCATGCCGAGGGAGTCGAGGTCGTCGAAGTGGACGGTGACGGGCATCAGCTGCCCGTAGGAGCCGTTCTGCACGGCCGGGGGTATGGGCGCTTCGGACGCTTCGGCGGTCACGGGCGGGGCTCCTGGGGCGTACGGGATGAATGGTGGATGCAGTTACTCGCGCACCCTCATCCTAAGCGGACGCTCAGCATTGCCCCCGGGTCGGCTCAGCGGGCCAGGTCGTAGGCGTACGACGCGGTGAACGTGCCCGGGGTGCCCTTGCAGCCGTCCGACTCGCCCGGCAGCTTGACCCACAGGTAGGCGTCTATCCGGGCCTCGCCGGTGCTGGTGGTGGGCGCCCGGCCGAGTTTGCGGCCGTCCGGGTCGCACCACTCGCCGTCGGGCGGGGCGCCGTTGCCGTTGCGGCTGGTGTCGATGACGGCGCCGAGTCCGGCGGGGCCGCCGAGCGCGTCCAGGATCCGGCGGTCGTACGCGATCTCGTCGGCCGTCGTGTGGAAGTTGGAGACGTTGCTGAATATCCCGTCGGAGGACGCGGCCGAGGCGGCGCCCGCCTGGCGGAGCAGAGACGCCTGCTTGGCGGGGGCGTTCCAGCCGGAGTGGCCGGCGTCGTAGTAGACGCGGGCGTTGGGGTTGGCGGCCTTGAGGACGCGGCCGGCGCGGGCCAGCGAGGCGAAGCGGGCGGTGCGCTGGGCGGTGGAGAGGCAGTTGGCCAGGGCGATCGAGTCGGGCTCCAGGACGACGATGACCTCGTCGGAGCCGAGGCCCGCCGCGAACTCGTCGATCCAGCCGTCGTAGGCGCCGAGGTCGGGTGCGCCGCCCTGGGAGGCGCCGCCGCAGTCACGGTCCGGGACGGCGTACGGCACCAGCACCGGGACCCGGCCCGCACCGGCCGCGCCCGCAGTGACCGCGCGGACCCGGGCGGTGATCGTCGAGGGGGTGAAATCGGCGAACCAGACGGCCGCCGGACGGTCGGCGATCTCCGACTCGATGACGGGCCGGCGCGGATCGTCGCGGTGCGCGCGGACCCAGTCGAGAACCTGCGACTGGGGATAGCGGTAGAGGCGGGCGGACGCGAGGGCGGGCGCCTGCTTCGCCGCAGGTTCCGACGTCGGCTCGGCACTCGTCGGCGCGGGCGCGCGGCTCGGCTTCCGCGCTTCCTTCGTACGGGCGGACGGCGAGGGCGACTCGGCCGCGCTCGGGGTGGGCGAGGCGGACGGCACCTCGGGGAGCGGGGCGAGCAGGGGTGAGCTGCTCGCGTCGGGTCTGGCCTGGTCGGAGCCGTCGCGATCGGCGTCGAACGCCGAGAGCAGCCCGGTCGCGGTGCCGACGGCGACCACGACCGAGGCGGCGGCGACCATGACGGAGCGCCGGGCGGCACGCCTGCGTTCGACCCGGCGCGCGGCCAGTCGCTTGGCGCGCAAGCCTGACACGTACGGTTCCCCCTCCTCTGCCCCGGCGGGCGCGTTCCCCCGTTCTGGGGAAGCGTCCGGCCCGGCGGCACGTCCGCCAGCCTAGGACTGGGACCCTGCCCTCATGGTGCAATTGGAACAGTTCACCACTCCTGTCAATACACCGGTCGATCAGGTCGTGTACCGGATGCGGGCACTGGAGGAACAGCTGCCGCCGCGCGACGGACTGGCCGTCTTCAACCGCGTCTACCTCGCCGTCACGGAGGCCTTCGACCGCCGTCTGAAGGCCGGCGCGTTCCCCGATCCGGAGGCCGCGATCACCCTGGACGTACGGTTCGCGGAGCGGTACCTGCGGGTCGCCGAGGACGACCACGCGCCCGCCTGCTGGCGCCCGCTGCTCCAGTTCCGCCGCCATCCAGGGGTACGACCACTACAGTTCGCGCTGGCGGGCATCAATGCGCACATCGGGCACGACCTGGCGCTCGCCGTCGTGGACGCCTGTCGTACGCTCGACTGCGAACCGGCCGATCTGGAGGACGAGTTCGAGCGCGTGGGCGATCTACTCGTCTCGCTGGAGGAGCGCATCCGCGAAGAGCTGATGCCGGGCCCCGATCTCCTCCAGATCGCCGATCCGCTCACCCACCTGCTCGGCGCGTGGAGCATGGAGCGGGCCAGGGCGGCCACCTGGTCGGCGGCCCGCGCACTGTGGGCGCTGCGCCGACTGCCCGATGTCGCCGAGGAGTTCACCGACCGACTCGACGCGGCGGTCGGCTTCGCGAGCCGCATGCTTCTCACGCCACTGCCGGACTGATCCGGCCACTCCTGCGCACGGTCCCCGCCGAAACTAAGTGAACGTTGTACGTTCGACGGCGGGAACATCCCGCACGTCTTTGCGAAGGAGCACGAGGCATGGCCATCCGCCTGGGTCTGGGTCTACCGCAGTCGCACCAGTACGACATCGGGCGGGACGTGCCGGACGTCGCACGTGCCGCTGAGCAGATCGGTTACGAGAGCCTCTGGGTGCTCGAACGCGCCCTGTTCCCGGAGCCCCAGACGCAGGGCCTGTACGGCATCGAGGGCCTCCCCTGGCCTTCGGCGTACCGCGATCTGGCCGAACCGCTGGTGACGCTGACGCTGGCCGCCGCGGCCACCGAGCGCGCCCGGCTGGGCACCAGCGTGCTGGTCGCCCCGCTGCACGGCCCCTTCCAACTGGCCCGCACGCTCGGCACGTTGGACGCGGCGAGCGGCGGCCGGGTGGTGGCCGGCTTCGGCACCGGCTGGTCCGTCGACGAGTACGCCGCCGCCGGGGTGGCGCCGTTCGCGGAGCGCGGCCAGGTGCTGGACGAGATCCTCGACGTGTGCCGGGCGGTCTGGGGCCCGGACCCGGTCCAGTACGACGGCCGCCTGACGAAGATCGCGCCGTCGGTGATCGGCCCCAAGCCCGCCCGCCCCATCCCGATCCTCCTTCCCGCCAACAGCAAGAAGGCGCTGTCCCGGCTCGTCGAACGCGGCGACGGCTGGCACCCGGTGGCCATGGGCGCCGAGCAACTCGCCGCCCAGTGGCAGCAGGTGCAGGACTTCGCCGCCGAGAAGGGCCGCACGAAGCCGATCGAGACAGTGGCCCGGGTGAACGCCACCTACACGGGCAAGGCGTACGACGGCGCCGACCGCCGCCCCTTCCAGGGCAGCGTCGACCAGTTGGTGACGGACCTCGCGGCCCACGCCGAGACCGGCCTGGAGGAGTTCTTCTTCGACTTCGGCGACAGCACGCGGGACGCCGCCGAACTCAAGGACGTGGCAGCCGAGTTGTACGAGGCGGCGCGGGCGGCCGGCATCTGATCAGTCCTCTTCCGATCAGCCCTCTTCTGAATTCCGGTCAGTCCTCAGGGAGTTCGACGGGCGCGATCTCGTCGAACAGGTCGCCGGGGCCGGGGTTGGTCGGATCGGTCGTCCCCCCGAGTTGGTGCATGACGCCCCAGACCGCGTTCAGCGCGGTCTGGACAGCGCCCTCGGCCCAGCCCGCCGTCCAGGAGATGTCGTCCCCCGCGAGGAAGACGCCCCGCTTGTCGGCGGGCAGCCGGTCCTGCATGAAGTGGGTGAACAGCCGCCGCTGGTAACGGTAGTGACCGGGCAGGTTGGCCTTGAACGCGCCCATGAAGTAGGGCTCGTTCTCCCAGGAGACGGTCACCGGGTTGCCGATGACGTGCCCCCGGATGTCGACGTTCGGATAGATCTCGCCGAGCGACTTCAGCATGACCTCCATCCGCTCGTTCGCCGACAGCGGCAGCCACTTGAGGCTGTCGTCGCACCAGGTGTACGAGAGACAGATGACAGCGGGCCTGTCGAGCCCGTCGTCGAGGAGATAAGTCCCGCGCGTCATACGGTCGGTGAGGGTCATGGACATCAGGTCCCGCCCGGTGACAGGGTCCTTGTCGAGCCAGAAGGGCCGATCGACAGGCACGAAGAGCTTGCTGGACTCCATGTAGTGGGTGCGCTCGATGGCGGTCCAGTGGTCGATCGGGAAGAGCGCGTCGTCGCAGGCGATCTTCGAGAGCAGCATCCAGGACTGGGCGGTGAAGACCACCGCCGGGTAGGTGCGGATGTCGCCGCCCGCGTCGGTGACGGTGATCCGGTTGCCGGCCGTGCGGTGCAGCCGGGTCACGGCCGGGCGCGGTACGCCGTTCAGGTGCAGGGCGGCGAGGGAGGTCCCGTACGACCAGTGGACGATCTTCCCGGGCTCGCGTTCCCAGAGTCGCAAGGGCAGTTGCTGCGAGCCGCCGACGATCCCCCGGTGATGGTCGTCGGCCTCGGTGTAGACGACCCGCAGGATTTCGAGGATCGAGTTGGGGAAGTCGGTGTCCCAGCCACCCGTCCCGAACCCCACCTGGCCGAAGATCTCGCGGTGCCGGAAGGACTTGAAGGCCTCGGAGTCGCAGAGGAAGCCGTAGAAGGTCTGGTTGTCGAGCTTCTCGACGAGCCGGGCCCAGATCTCCCGGATGCGCGGGACGTCGCGCTCGCGCAGGGCCCGGTTCATGTCGGAGAAGTCGGCACCTTCTTCGAGGCACTTGCTCCAGGCCTCGGCGACATCCCGGTAGACCTGGGGCAGTTCGTCGACGGTCTCGGCGTAGTGGGACTCGCCCTTGAGGTCGACGACGGTCGAAGGGGTGCACTCCGCAAGGGGGTTGGGGAACGGCCGGGTCTCCAGGTCCACCAGGTCGATGTAGTGCTGGAGGGCGGTGGAGGAGGGCGGGAAGCGCATCGCGCCCATCTCGGCGGTGAGCGAGGGGTCGCACCCGTCGAACCCGACGGTACGCAGCCGCCCGCCGATCCGGTCGGCCTCGTACACGACGGGCTTGAGCCCCATCTTCATCAGCTCGTAGGCGGCGACGATCCCGGAGAGTCCGCCACCGATGACGGCGACCTCGGTGCCGTGCTCGGTCGCGGGGATCTGCCCGAGCCCTGCCGGGTGGGCGAGGAAGTCGTCGTAGGCGTAGGGGAAGTCCGGCCCGAACATGGTGATCGGCGGCTGCTGCGCGTCGGCGTGCTGGACGGCGGTGGGCACCGTGGACGTCATGGGGTGGGGACTCCTTGCGGGGTGAAGCAGATGAGGTGCAGGGGGAAGAGGGAGAGGTGTCAGCCGAGGGAGCCGTAAAGATCCGGGCGGCGGTCCTGGAGATACGGGTTCGCCTCGCGGGAGGCGGCGAGGAGGACGGGGTCGACGTCGGCGAGGAGGAGTTCCTCGGCGCGGCCGGCGCGGGTGCGGGCGACTCCGTCGGGTCCGGCGAGCGTGGAGAGCCCGACGAAGTCGAACTCCCCTTCCTGGCCTACCCGGTTGACGTAGGCGACGTACAGCTGGTTCTCGAAGGCCCGCACCGGCACGACGGACTCGGCGACGAACTGGAACGGGTGCATCTGCGCCGTCGGGACCAGGAGGAGGTCGGTGCCGGCGAGGGCGTGGGCGCGGACGTTCTCCGGGAACTCGACGTCGTAACAGATCATCAGGCCGACCCGGAGACCGTCCAGTTCGGCCTGTACGACGGGCTGCTCGCCCGGGGTGAAGTGGTCGCGTTCGAAGCGGCCGAAGAGGTGGGTCTTGCGGTAGTTGGCGAGACGGGTGCCGTCGGCGGAGATGAGCTGGGCGGAGTTGAAGACGTGGTCGCCGGCGCGCTCGGGGTAGCCGTAGGCGAGGGCGAGGCCGTGCCGGGTGGCGATCTCGGCGACGGCGTCGGCGGAGTCGCCGTCGGCGGGCTCGGCGAGGCGGGCGATGTCGTCACCGATGGCGTACCCCGTGAGGAACATCTCCGGTGCGGTGAGCAGCGCGGCGCCCGCTGCGGCGGCCCGGGCGGCGGCCTCGTCGAGCACCTTGAGGTTGCCGAGGAGGGAGCCGGGGCGGCCGGAGCTCTGGAGCAGGGCGGTGCGCATGCGGGGTCCTTCTCGGTGGTGCGGGAGGGTTTGGCGGGGGCATGTAGACGGTACGGGTGGGGGGCTCGGGGGGACAAGGAGCACCTGTTGCGCGCCGGTGAGGGAATCGTTGCGCGGATCGGGGGCGGGGCGGCGATTCGTTGTTCCTCGCCCCCGCCGCCCCTACCCGTCCCATCCCCGGGGGCTGCCGCCCCCAGACCCCCGCCTGTCGCGCTGAACGCGCTCGTCCTCAACCGCCGGACGGGCTGGGGGTGTCAGCCCGTCCGGCGTTTGAGGACAAAGGGGGGTCTGGGG
>NZ_PJME01000041.1 GCF_002954775.1 Streptomyces geranii | reverse complement strand
CGTCCAGCGCGATACGGGGGTTCGGGGGCGGAGCCCCCGAAGGATGGGACGGGTAGGGGCGGCGGGGGCGAGGAAAAGACCGCAGTCACCCCCCTCCCTCAGATCAGCAGATCCTCCACCTGAGCCTCCCCCTCCCGATACCGCCGCGCGATCTCCCCACTGCACTCGTCCGCCGTCCGCTGCAACCCCTGCCTACGCCGAGAAACCTGCTGCTCATACCGCACCAGCCTCCCCATCGCCGCCGTCAGCTCCACATCCGTCCGCGCGTCCAGATCCGACAGCTCCACCTCGGACAGCATCTCCGCCGCCAGCCGCCCGTACTCCTCGCTGTGCGGCGTCCCCAGCGTCACGTGCCGGGCCGACGACCGCTGCCGCGCAGGTGCGTCCGTCAGGATCTCCGACAGGCGTTCGACGACCGACCCCTCCCCCACCGCCACCACGGACGTGGGCCCGCGCCGGGCCAACTCCGCCCGCAGGATGTCGATACGGCCCTGCAGCAGCCGCCGTACGTAACTCAGGTCCGCCTCGTCCCGCTGGGCGTCCTTGCGCAGGGTGCGCAGTTCGGACAGCCGCAGCACGGCCAGGTCGTACTCGGGCGGCTCCACGGCCAGCAGCGAGCCGACTGCCGAACCGGCGGCCGAACCGACCGAACCGACCTTGCGCTGCTCGGGCGGCCTGGCGGCGGCGGCCGTATGAGGCCGCCCGGTACTCGGTGTGCTCATGTGCCTCTACCGTCCCCTCGACAGGCGAATGGGAGCATCGTGCCACCCCAAGTGGCCGCTATGTGACCGAGTGCCCCCGAACGGCCCCAGATGGGGGCTTAAGGATCAAATTAGAATCCGGCGACGGACTGTCCCCGGGCTGTCCACGGACTGTCCGAAGAGCACGGCATGATGGACGCATGCGTGCGGTGGTGCAGAGAGTGGACGGCGCGAGCGTCGTCGTGGACGGTGCGGTGACCGGCGAGATCACCGGCGAGGGGCTGTGCGTCCTCGTCGGGGTCACGCACGAGGACACGAAGGAGAAGGCGGCCCAACTGGCCCGCAAACTCTGGTCGGTTCGCATGCTCGCGGACGAGCGGTCCTGCTCGGACATCGACGCACCGCTGCTGGTCATCAGCCAGTTCACCCTGTACGGCGACGCCCGCAAGGGCCGCCGCCCCACCTGGAACGCGGCTGCCCCGGGCGACGTGGCCGAACCCCTCGTCGACGAGGTGGTCGCCCAACTCCGCGCCCTGGGCGCGACGGTGGCGACGGGCCGCTTCGGCGCCCAGATGCGGGTGACCCTGACGAACGACGGCCCGTTCACCGTACTGATCGAGATGTAGCAGCAGCCGTAGCGACCGTACAACCGCATACGACCGCTACGGCTCGACCACGACCTCCTGCGCCGCAGCCGTCGTATCGGCGACCAGCCGCGCGTCCACCGCCACGTTCCGCTTCACCAGCGCGAGCGCCACCGGCCCCAGCTCGTGGTGGCGTACGGACGTCGTGATGAACCCGATCTTGCGGCCCTCGGGCCCGTCGTCCGCGAGGCGGATCTCGGTGCCGGCCGGTGGCAGGTGGACCTCGCTGCCGTCGAGGTGGAGGAAGACCAGGCGGCGCGGCGGCTTGCCCAGGTTCTGGACGCGGGCGACCGTCTCCTGGCCCCGGTAGCAGCCCTTCTGCAGATGCACCGCCGTACCGATCCAGCCCAACTCGTGCGGGATGGTGCGGTGGTCGGTCTCGAAGCCGAGGCGCGGGCGGTGCTGCTCGACCCGCAGCGCCTCGTACGCCAGCAGCCCCGCCGCCGGTCCGGCCTGGGCCGCGTACGACTCCAGGTCTGCACGCGGGAGGAAGAGGTCGCGTCCGTACGGGGTCTCGCGTACGGCGACGCCGGCCGGGACCTCGGAGATCGCGCCCGCGGGGAGGTGCACGACCGCGAACTCGCCTGTCCGGTCGGCGACTTCGACCCGGTAGAAGAACTTCATCGACTCCAGGTAGGCGATCAGCGCCTCCTGGGTGCCGGGCTCGACATGGGCCCAGGTGGTGGTGCCGTCGTCGACGAGATACAGGGCGTGCTCGATGTGGCCGTTCGCGGACAGCACCAGGGCCTCGGTGGCCTCGCCCACGGGCAGGTCGCTGACGTGCTGGGTGAGCAGCAGGTGCAGCCAGCTCAGCCGGTCGTCGCCGGTGACGGTGATGACGCCCCGGTGGGAGAGGTCGACGAATCCGGTGCCCTCGGCGAGGGCACGCTGTTCGCGGAACAGTTCGCCGTAGTGCGCGGCGACACCTTCGTCCACGCCCTCGGCGGAAACGGCGCCGGGCAGGGACAGCAGAGGGCTCTTCATAGGCACAAGCCTACGACGATGCCTACGACTCGGTAGTTGAAGCCTTGAGCGAGCAGTCCTTGCAGCGGCCGAAGATCGCGAAGTGCTTCATGTCGGTCTCGAAGCCGAAGGTCTCGCGCAGCTTGGCGGTGAAGTCTGCGGCCACGGAGACATCCGTCTCGATGACGTTGTCGCAGTCACGGCAGACCAGGTGGATGTGGTGGTGCCGGTCGGCGAGGTGGTAGGTCGGCGCACCGTGCCCGAGATGGGCATGGCTGACCAGGCCCAGTTCCTCCAGCAGCTCCAGGGTGCGGTAGACCGTGGAGATGTTGACCCCCGACGCCGTCTTCCGCACTTCCACGAGGATGTCGTCGGGGCTCGCGTGCTCAAGGGTGTCCACGGCCTCCAGCACAAGCTGCCGCTGAGGCGTCAGCCGGTAACCGCGCTGCCTGAGGTCGCTCTGCCAATCGGTGCTCACCACACCACAGAGTCTAGGACTACTTGAAGAAAGCGATCCCGTCGTCCGGCATGTCGTCCGGCAGGTCCTTCGCCCAGCGCTCGACGTCCTCCGGGGTGACGACCTTCTTCAGCTGCGCCGACATGTACGGGCGCAGCTCGACGTCCGGCGTCTGCTTCTCGCCGACCCACATCAGGTCGCTGTGCACGTACCCGTACAGCCGCTTGCCGCCCGTGTACGGGCCCGAGGCCGCCGTCCGCGCGACCGCGTCGGTCACGATGTCGATCTGGGGCTTCTTGGCGGCCAGCTCGCCGTACCAGACCTCGACGACGCCGTCCTGGCGGACCATGACGACCTCGACCTTGCGGTCGGCGTCGATGCGCCAGTAGCCGGACTCGGACTCCAGGGGCCTGACCTTCTCGCCGTCGGCGTCCAGCACCCAGGTGTGGGAGTGGTACTCCAGGAAGTCACGGCCGTCGTGGGTGAAGGTGACCTCCTGCCCGAAGTTGCACTTCTCGGAGCCGGGGAAGTCGTGCACGCCCGCGCCGGCCCACTTGCCGAGCAGGAAGACGAGCGGCACAAGGTCCTTGTGCAGGTCGGAGGGGATCTCGATCATGAGCGGCAGTTCCTGCGATTCGTGGTGACGGGGGTCAGACGGGGGTCAGCGCTGACCCTGGTACAGCTTCTTGACCGTCAGACCGGCGAAGGCGAGAACGCCGACGGCGACCAGAACCAGCAGGGCTTCGAAGAATGCCTCAAGCACGGGGTGCTCCTCGGACGATCGGTTGGGTGCACAAGAGCCGGGCCCAAGCTTACGCGGCCGGGGCCCGGCTCTCTCGGCCAGGTGCGGTCAGCCGAGCAGCTGACCCTGGAGGGTGACCGTCTGCTGGAAGGGGACGGCCAGGGCCTCGCCCTTCCGGGACTGCATGATCAGCGCGAGGGTGTCCCCGGCCGCGAGGTAGGCGTAACGGACCTGCTCGGCGCCGTACGGCTCGGACTCGACGTACACGGCCGGCTGGATGTCCTCGGTACGGGCGGCCTGCTCGGGGAAGTCCTCGTCGACCTCGGCCTGTTCGGTGCCGCGCATCTGGAGTCCCGAGCTGCTGAACGCGGCGAAGTCGGCGGCGAACAGGTCGTCCACGACGGCCGCGCTCTCGAAGCGGAGCAGGTAGATACGGGTGTGCGTGCCGTCCTCGGTGGTCCAGCCGCGCGCCGCGATGTGGCGCAGGCCGTCGTCGACGAGCTTCTGCCGGAACGTGTCCCGTTCCCCCGCCTCGGCGAACTCCGTCAGAAGGACCCGGGGCGCGAGCCACCCGTCCGAGCCGCGCAGCGCCTTGTCCTCCGTCGCGCCCTCGGGTGCGGGCAGGACCAGGGCGCGCAGGTCGGCGTAGTGGACACCGCCCGTGTTCCCGTCGGCGAACGGCCCGGGACTGCCGGACGGCAGCGGCGGCAGGGTGATCTCCGGGTACACCCAGCGCCCGTCCGACGCGGTCGACAGCCCCGGTACGTCCGTACGCTCCAACCGCGTGATCCCGTACGCCGCCGACGCCCCGACGACCGCGAAGACGACCACGGCGGCGGTCCAGCGCAGGGCTGCCCGCAGGGCCCGGCGGTCCTTCCGCACCGGGGGCGGTGCGTCGACGACGGGCTCGGTGGCTACGGACTCGGTGACCGCAGGCTCGATAGCGGCGGGCTCTGTAGCTGCGGACTCGGCGACCGCGGGCTCAGTAGTTGCGGGCTCGGTCATACCGCCACCCCCGGCTCGGCGATGCGGTCGAGCTGCTCGCTCAGGAGCATCGCGACTCCCTTGGTGTCGAGTGGTGCGGGACCGTCGGCGGTCGCGGTGACCAGGACGTCTCCCTGGTAGGCGGAGCAGTACATGGTTTCGAGGCCGGGGCCGTCGTCCTCGTTCTCCTCGTCGTCCTTGGGCGGCAGGAAGCACTTGGCGTTCTTGTGGCCCTTGATCTGCGGGCCCGGGCGGAAGATGTCCAGGGCGTCGAGGAACTCCTGCTGGTAGGTCCCGAGGTCCCGTACGGCCGCCGAACTGCCCATCCGGGCCAGCACGAGGTTCACGGAGTAGACGCCCTCGTTGTCGCTGAGGTCGCTCACCTCCGCGTTGATGTAACTGCGCATCGCCATGCCCTTGATCCGCTGCCGGTCGATCTGCTTCTCCAGCTGCTTGCGCTGCGAACGGGGCAGCCCGCTCAGCGACTCCTTGCGCAGCGCCGTGGCCTGGGCGCCGCTGAGCTGGGCGTCGTACCCGAACTCACCGAGGTCGGGCCCCCGGTACCAGCCGCTCTCCCCGTACGGCACGAGCACCGCGGCGAGCCCGGACGGGGCCGCCGCCTCGACCTCGTCGTCGGCCGAGGTCTTCGGGAACTTGAAGACGGGCGCACCCGCGTCCCGGTCCGCCCCGTCCACGGTGACGACCGTGAAGCCGACCCCGGCGACGACGGCCCCGGCCAGCAGGACGGACCCGAGAACGACGGCGACCCGACGCGGACGCAGCCGCGATCGCTTCGCGGGCGACACGGCTTCGGACTCAGGCACGAGTACGGGTTCGGCTTCGACCTCGGACACAGGCTCGGCCTCGGATACGGGCTCGGCCTCAGAGGCAAGCTCGACCTCGACCTCGGACACAGGATCGGCCTCGGACACAGGCTCGACCCCGGATACGGGCTCGGCCTCGGCCTCGGCCACAGGTTCGGACTCAGGTGCAGGTACGGACTCGGTCACAGCCGCTCCATCTGGCGCTTGGCAAGGTCCACGATCAGCTGTCTGGAGACCGGCTTGGAGTCGTAGACCCAGATCTCCATGGCGATGTCACCGCGCCAGGCGTACGCCTCGGCGCTGTAGGCCGACACGTCCTCCAGCTGGGCGGCCGGCTTCGTGTGGACGTACGCCTTCCCGTCCCCGGTGCCGGGGACCGGGTAGCTCTTGGTGCCGGCCTCCTCCTCCGCCCAGTAGTGGCCGTTCTCGGCGGACTCGGGGGCGGCGAGGGTCTCCTCCTGCCGGTACTGGACCAGCCGGATCTCCACACTGACGTCACCGGCGATCCAGCCGGTGACGGCGGCCCGCCGGAACTCGGAGCCGAGGAGGCTGCCGAACATGCTGCCGGACTCGTCGTACTCGGCCGCGTAGTCGGCCAGGTCGAGCCAGCCGTCCTCGCCCGCCAGGTACTCGGGCTCCTCGGCCCCCTTGGGCTTCTTCAGCAGCAGCTTGCGCAGATCACCGTCCGTCCGCACCCGCCGGTCCCGAGCCGCCGACAGCGGCTCGGGCCCCTTCCCCTTCGCCTGCGCCAGCGTCACCTGCGAGAGCGGGGGCAGCGGGGTGGGATCGCGGTCGGCCTGGACGAGGTAGCCCGCGCAGGTTCCGGCGACGAGGCCCAGTACGGCCGCCGTGGTGATCAGCGCGGCGGTGCGCCCACGCCGGCGCGCGGGTCTTTCCGGCGCTTCCGGCACGTCCATCACTTCCGACACTTCCAAGACATCCCCCATGCAACGCGAAGCACGGATTTCCTATCCGCGCGCACAGGAGACCCATGGCGGATGCCCAGAGTTGTAAGTGCGTTGATTACGATTCGGACTACTGTCCGGCCTACCATGCGGCCATGGCGAAGAAGCTCGTGATCAAGGTGACGGCAGGGGCCGATGCGCCCGAGCGCTGCTCGCAGGCGTTCACGGTGGCGGCGGTGGCCGTGGCCAGCGGGGTCGAGGTGTCGCTCTGGCTGACCGGGGAGTCGGCGTGGTTCGCCCTGCCGGGCCGGGCCGCCGAGTTCGAGTTGCCGCACGCGGCGCCGTTGCCCGACCTGATCGAGTCAGTCCTCGCGGCAGGCCGCCTCACGCTGTGCACGCAGTGCGCGGCCCGGCGGGACATCACGGAGAGCGATGTCATCAAGGGCGTACGGATCGCCGGGGCGCAGGTGTTCGTCCAGGAGGCGATGGCGGACGACGCCCAGGCACTCGTCTACTAGCTAGAGCGAGTTGTCCCTGACAGCTCCGACGAAGTGGGCCCAGGCGCCGGCGGCGAGAACGAGGGCGCCACGGGCGGGGTCCTTGCTGTCCCGGACGGGTACGACGGAGGAGAGGTTGGGGGCGACTTCGACGCACTGGCCTCCGTCCTGGTTGCTGTAGCTGCTCGTGCGCCAGGCTGCGGCGCGGAGGAGGTCGTCGGAGACTTCGACGCACTCGCCTCCGTCCTGATTGCTGTAGCTGCTCGTGCGCCAGGTCAAGCTGTTCAGGTCGATGGCTCGCATGAGGCTTCCTCCAACATCCGCCTGATCAACTTCCGCGATTCATCCGGCGATAGGGCCAAATCGCGTACCAGATCGTATCGGAGCTGGAGCCGTTCGACGTCTGCAGTTTCCTGGACCAGTTCGCCCGAGTATCCGGTCTCGACCCACACCACGGCGCGGCCGTCGGTGCCTCGCAGGAACATGGTGTTGGTGTTCGTCAGTCCGTGGAGTCCGGCGCTCAACAGCACCACGTGGATGGTGACGTTGTTGCGCTGCTCCATCAGCAGCAGGTGCTCCAGTTGCTCGCGCCACTTGGCGGCATCCCGCAGCGGCGTCCGCAGCACGGACTCGGAGAGGATCGTGCGGAACCGTGGGGCGCCCTCGGCCAGCAGCACCGCGCGACGGCCCACGCGCGCCTCGACCTGCACCTCCAGCTCGTCCCCGTCGAGCCCGCCCGCCGCGAGCAACTCCCTCGCGTATTCGGAGGTTTGGAGAACACCGGGCAGGTTGGCTGCAGCGTAGTGCCACAGGCTGACCGCCTCGGCCTCCAACACCATGTAACGCCGGTACCGCTCCCTGAACTGCGTCGGATCAGCGACCGCCAGCTCCCACAAGGTGAGTACCAACCCACCCGTCCCGTAATGCTGATCCAACGCCTGGGCCACCTCAGGACTCCCCAGCGTCGCCCCACTCTCCAGCTTGCCGAAGAGGGACGCGTCCCACCCCAACACCTCCGCCAGCTGCCGCAGGCTCTCCCCCCGCTCGGCCCGGAGTAAGCGCAGCTCCTCCGCGAACCGTCGCCTGGGCTCCTGGCTCCGCCCGGTGATCACCCTTCTCGACGACATCGCGCCCCTCCTGCGGAACTGTGGAAGTTATGGAATTTACGACTCCACGCACCGAACAACCGCCCGCCAGCGGCGTTTTGACGGCACGCATGGGCCATGCTCACCCTGAACCCGAATACGCAGAGTAGTACAAACACCGCATTCCGTATAGAAGTTGGATGAAAGGAACGGCATCCATGGCCCCCGAACCGACCGCATCCTTCGAGCCCGGCACCCTCGTCTACGACCCCGACACGGACAGAGCGGGCGAGTACCGCGACACCGTCGGCCCCTACGCGCTGCTGCGCCCCCTCGGCGGTGGATGTGAGTGGCAGGCGCAGCCCGCGTCGCTGCGGGCGGCCACGCCCGAGCAGCGGCTGAGTGCCGGCGTGCGGGCCGCCAACGAGCGTGCCGTGCGCGACACTTGGGGCTACTCGGAGTTGGGCCGCCCGCCCCTGCCGGTGCCCGGCTGCGAGGCGTGCGCCGAGGTGGACGGGCTGCGGCAGAACGCGCGGGCGGAGTCGGACGCGAGCGCGGTGACCGACGCCGACGTCCTGATGCGCAGGCACCACCGGGCGGACCACGGCGCGTGACCCGACAGGTCTTCCGGTACGCCGAGGAGTGGCAGCGCGGGCACACTCAGCGGACCCGGCACACGCGCTACCGCCGGATCTTCGCGGACTACGCGGTCATGGAACCGTCGGAGGACCCCGGAGTCTCGTCCACCCACAGGCAGAACGGGTGCCCCGACGGATCCAGCAGGACCCGTACGTCGTCCTGCGGCTGATGTTCGTGCAGGCGGGCGCCCTCCGACACCGCTCTCGCCGTCTCGCCCTCCAGGTCGTCGACCTCGATGTCCAGGTGGAGCATCATCTGCTGGTCGCCGGGCGCGCGGGTCGGCCAGACCGGGGGGACGTACGCGCGTTCGGTCTCGAAGGAGAGGGAGACGCCCTCCTCGCCCGGGGGTGGGCCGATGAGGACCCAGTCGGGTTCCTCGCGGCGGATCTCGTAGCCGAGGAGGCGGGCGTAGAAGCCGGCCAGCTCGTGTGCGTCGAGCGCGTCGAGTACGACCGTGGACACTCTCGTACGACCCATGCGCGTCCTCTCCGGCTACGGCTGTCGCCGTCTCTTGCCGTCCAGCTCGTCCCACCACTCGTCGGACTTCGCGTCGCCGGACGGGGCGTCCCACCAGCGGTCGTCCGGGCCCCGGCGGTTGGCGGTCATCGCCGCGATCGGCGGGATCACCATCGCCACCAGGCACATGCCGACCGCCACTGGCATCGACCACAGGCGCACGACCGACCAGGCCAGGACGAAGAGCGTGACGCAGGTGCCCATCATGGCGAAGTACACGTGCCGACGACGTGCGTACATACGTCCAGGGTAGGTCCGGGCACGCCGAAAGGCCGCCCCCCTGGTGCGAAACCAGGAGTGCGGCCCTTCGGGAAACCGTGCCTCGTCAGACGGCGATCGCGACCTCCGCGAGGCCGCCCGTCTGGGCGACGACCGTACGGTCCGCCGTGCCGCCGGGGACGAGGGCGCGGACGGTCCACGTGCCCTCGGCCGCGTAGAAGCGGAACTGGCCCGTCGCCGAGGTCGGAACCTCGGCCGTGAATTCGCCGGTCGAGTCCAGCAGGCGGACGTAGCCGACCACCGGCTCGCCGTCGCGGGTCACCTGACCCTGGATCGTGGTCTCACCGGGCTTGATCGTCGAGGCGTCCGGGCCGCCGGCCTTCGCTCCACACATGTCTTACTCCAGATACAGATAGGGGTCTGACCGGACGACAGGGAAGGCCGGTCGGGTGTACAGGGGTTCGCTTACTTGTTGGCGCCCAGCTCGATCGGGACGCCGACGAGGCTGCCGTACTCGGTCCAGGAGCCGTCGTAGTTCTTGACGTTCTCCACACCCAGCAGCTCGTGCAGGACGAACCAGGTCAGGGCCGAGCGCTCACCGATACGGCAGTACGCGATGGTGTCCTTGGCCAGGTCGACCTGCTCGTCGGCGTACAGCTCCTTCAGCTCGTCGTCCGACTTGAAGGTGCCGTCGTCGTTGGCGTTCTTCGACCACGGGATGTTGCGGGCGGACGGGACGTGACCCGGGCGCTGCGACTGCTCCTGCGGGAGGTGCGCGGGCGCGAGCAGCTTGCCGCTGAACTCGTCGGGCGAACGGACGTCCACCAGGTTCTGCGAGCCGATCGCGGCGACCACGTCGTCACGGAAGGCGCGGATGGACTTGTCCTGCGGCTTGGCCTTGTAGGCGGTGGCGGTCCGCTCCGGGACCTCTTCCACCAGCTCGCGGGCGTCCAGCTCCCACTTCTTGCGACCGCCGTCGAGCAGCTTGACGCTGTCGTGGCCGTACAGCTTGAAGTACCAGTAGGCGTACGAGGCGAACCAGTTGTTGTTGCCGCCATAGAGGATGACCAGGGTGTCGTTGCCGATGCCCTTCGCCGAGAGGAGCTTCTCGAAGCCCTCCTGGTCGATGAAGTCACGGCGGACCGGGTCCTGGAGGTCCTTGGTCCAGTCGATTCGGATCGCGTTGCGGATGTGGTTCTTCTCGTAGGCGGACGTGTCCTCGTCCACCTCCACGATCGCGATGTCGGCGTTGTCGAGGTTGGCCTCGACCCAGTCGGCGTCTACCAGGACGTCGCTGCGGCTCATGCTGTTTCTCCTCCGGGGCAGTTGCGGGGGCGGTGTAGCAGATGGGGCAGATGTGACAGAAGGGGCAGAGGGTGCGCATCGCGCACGGCCCCTGGCCGAGGGCGCCGAGTGCGGAAGGGAAGAGGTGTGGGGGCTGCTGAGCCACGCACTTCCGCTCCGCTCAGAAAGGGCGACAGAGCATGGCGGCGACGCGGCACAGGTCTACTGCCCGCCGCTTCGTGAGATCCGCCTGTCGGTGCATGGTGTCGATCGTAGGGACGGATTGCCGGGGATGTCACCGGGGTGTCGCATGGTGAGATGCGATCGTCCGCAATGTGGGATGCGTGGGGACAGGGCGCCCCGGGGGTGGGGGTGCGGGCAGGAGGCACGGGGGTCCGCGCCTCACTCCATCTGCTGTACGGACGCCGCCGTCTCGCCAGTTGGACTGACTTCCCGGTCCTCGGTGCCGGACTTCCCGGCCCTCGGTGCCGGATACGGGTTCGGCGTGACGCGTCCTACCCCGCCAGGCTGACGTTCGAACCCTTCACCGTGATGTCCACACCGCTCTTCCCGGCCTGCACCGTGTCCAGCTTGATGCCACCCGGCAGACCCTCGATCTTCTGTTCGAAGTCGGCGACCGAGTGGGCGTCGGCGGCGGCCAGCTGGATGTCGTCGAAGCTGGGTATCGAGTCGGCACGCACCCGGACGGTGTCCCCGTCGACGACGGTGACACTGCTCAGCAGGTACACGGGCTCCTTGAGGGCGCTCACCTCGACGGCGACCTTGATCTTGCCGTTGCCGCCGTCCGAGAGGCCGGTGACCTTCGCGGTGACGCCCAGCGGCAGCTGGGTCGTCTCCGCGTTGGCGGCCTTGAGGAGCTGGTCGTAGGAGACGGTCGCGCTGCCGGTGGCGGTGGCCGCAGTGGCGGCGCTGTAGTCGCCGGTGAACTCGACGCCGCGCATCCGGGCGCTCAGGTCGTCGATCCGGATCTTCTGGCCGGAGACGCCGGTGGCGGCCTCGTAGTCCTTCATGCCGACCTCGACGTCGTCCAGCTCGCCGCCCGCGACCTGGGTGAGGAAGGGGAAGCCCTTGATCGACACGTCCGGAGTGCTCGCCAGCCCCTCACTGGCTCTGAGCCGGTCCGCGACCTCGTCCTCCGCGAATCCGACGGCGACGCGGTCGGCGATCACGAAGAGACCGCCGAGGACGACGGCGACGATGAGGAGTATTCGGAATGCACGCATGTTCGCGACGTTACCGGGGGCGGAGGCGGCGGGGGGCGGGTCGAGCGGGGTTGTAGATCAGGTGTGACGTTCCGCCAGAGCCGCTGCCGCTGCCACTGCCACTCGGTCCAGTACCGGGAACGGCACCAGCCCGTAGTGGTAGAAGTCCACGGCGTCCGCACCGCCCGTCGGCCCGGTGACCGCGAGGGTCTTGGCCGCGAGGTGCTCGGCGGAGGTGGTGTCGGGGGCGCCCGGGCGCAGTACCGCGCGCAGGGCGCAGGTGTCGGGGAGTACGGCACGGTAGGCGGCGGTGTCGGCGGCGGCCCGCTCGACGTCGTGCGCGTACGCGAGCACCGCGTAACCCGGCACCACCGCGCCGACCGCCGCCGGGTCGACCCCGATCCGCCAGGCCTCGTCGACGGCGAGGGCACCTGTCGGACGACCGTCCGCGTAGCCCTTGACCGCGCCGGTCAGATCGAGAAAGACCAGCCGGGAGCCCTCGTCGGCGACGGCTTCGGCGACGGTCGCGGCGAGGGAGGTGACGGTGGCGAGGCGGGCGCGGGCGTAGGCGGCGAGGGGGACGGGGAGCGCGTCGGGGGTCGTCAGCGGCTCGGTGGGCTGCGGTTCCGCGCCGTCCAGGACGCGGCCGACCAGCCGTACGGCCTCCGCGCGGGCCGCTTTCGGATCGGCTCCGGCGGTACGGGCGCGGCCGGCGCAGTGCTCGCAGAAGCAGAGGCCCAGGAGGAAGTCCTCCAGGGGGCCAAGCGGGACGAAACTGCGTTCGTGGTGGTAGCCGTGGCCGAAGGTGCCGTAGTGCAGGGACTCGGCGACCACCGCGTCCACGCCCTGCCGGGCCACCGCACGGGCCAGGGCGACGGCGTACGCCCGTACGTCGGGGTGGGCCGGGCACAGATCGGCGGGGGCGGCCCGGTCGCCGAAGCAGTTCTGCTGGGTGACGTCGGGGTGGGCGAGGCCGAGGGTGGTGCTGTGCAGGAAGACGGTCCAGCCGTGCAGGGCGGCGCCCCGCTCGGCCGTCAGTCGGCGTATCTCACGGAGGGGTTCGTCCTCCGCTCCCCGCTGTACCGGCGGGGTGAGCCGCAGCCCGCCGAACAGATCGGCGGGCGGGAGGAAGTGGACGCCGTCGTGGCGCAGGGTGACCCGGCTCGGGCCGTGCGGGGTGACGTCGCGGGCGCGGTGGTAGGCGGCGGCGACGGTGAGGGTGTCACAGCCGTAGGTGCCGATGACCCGGTCGAGGACGGAGGCGGTGCCCTCGGCGCGGAGGTCCTCGACGAAGACGTACGCCGACGCAGTGGATGTTGTGGACGCTGTGGGCATGGGGGGCGCTGGGGGCGTTTCCATGGTTCGGCCGCTCCGGGGCTCAGTTGTCCTTGTTGTCCTTGTCCCGGGCTCTGGACGAGCCCAGCACGTGGGAGATCTCCAGGCCTGTCCGGACGACCATCGGGCCCACCTCGCGGACCCTCGTGGGCGTCATCCGGGTCGTGAGGCCGGAGACGCTGACCGCGCCGATCGCCGCGTCGGTGTGGTCGAAGACCGGTGCGGCCACACAGCGCACCTCGGGCTCGTTCTCGCGGTCGTCGATGGCGTAGCCCTCGCGGCGGACCCGGTCCAGTTCGGCGCGCAGGCGTTGCGGATCGGTCGTGGTGTGCGGGGTGACCGGGGGCATCCCGGCCGCGATCACGGCCTGGACCTCCTCCTCCCCCAGCCACGCGAGGATCGCCTTGCCGACAGCCGTGCGGTACGCGGGGATCCTGCTGCCGACCCGGGACGCCATCCGTACGTTGGTCTCGTTCTCCACCTTGTCGATGTAGACGACGTCCGGTGACTGGTACATCACGAGATGGCAGGTCTCCCCGACCGCGTGCTGGAGCAGCCGCAGCGGTTCCGTCGCGACGGTCCGCAGGTCGAGGGAGGAGAGATACGACTGCCCGAGCCGCAGTGTGCCGTGGCCGAGCCGGAACCAGCCCGTCTCGCGGTCGCGGACCAGCAGGTCGGCGTCGATCAGCGGCGCCGCCAGCCGCAGCACCGTGCTCTTGTTGATGCCGAGATCCTCGGCGAGCCGGGTGAGTGAGATGCCCCGGCCGGGACCCGCGTGGTCGCGCACGTGCTCCAGCACGGTGAGCGCGCGGCGCAGCGACGAGGACTGGTTGCGGCGGGCCGGGGCCGGTGAGCCCGGGGTGTCTGTCATGTCGTGCTCCTCGGCAGCAGTCCGCGGGCGACGGTGTCGCGGGCGGCGGCCAGGTGGCGTCCGGCACGGGCGAGCGAGATCTCGTGGTGGCCGGGGAAGAGGGCGTCGACGTCGAGCGCCGCCAGCCGGGTGAGGCTGGCCGCGTACTCGGGCACCCGGCAGTCGTGCAGGTTCTGGAGGGAGATCCTGCCGCCGGTGAAGACGCAGTCCCCGGAGAAGAGGGCGGTGTAGTCCGGGGTGCGCAGGTGGTAGCAGGTGTGGCCGTCGGCGTGGCCCGGGGTCGCGACAGCGCGTAGTACGACCCCGCCGCCCAGGTCGATCTCCTCGTCGTCGGCGATGGGCTCGACCGTGGGGCAGGGGGCGAAGGTGTAGTCGGGCGGGTAGTAGCCGGCGGCCTTGCCCCTGTCGAGGCTGATGCCCTGTTCGTCGCCGGTGGCGATCCAGTGCGTGGCGGCTGCGCCGGCTCGTACGTTCAACTCCGTCCAACGGGTGGTCAGTTCGGCTGCGCCGCCTGCGTGGTCCGCGTGGGCGTGGGTGAGGAGCAGGTGGTCGGGTCGGGTGGTCAGGGGGAGGGGGGTGTTTCCGGCGCCCGCGTCGATGAGGGCGGTGTGGTGGGTGCCTTGGATCAGGTAGGCGTGGGAGTCCAAGGGGTCGGTGAGGTCGAAGCCGTGTGCTCCGCTGGCTACCAAGGTGACGTGAGGGGTCAGGCGCATGTGGGGGGCCTTTCCGTTGGGGGGCGGGTGCGGGCCGGTTGTGGCTGGTCGCGCAGTTCCCCGCGCCCCTTTGGGGCGCGTCCTTGGGCCACCTGTTTCACAATCCGGGCCGCCAGTTCTACCTCTCTCAGCCCCACCGACTCCTCCGCCGCGTGTGCGTCCTCCACTCTTCCCGGGCCGAAGACCACCGCTGGAATCCCGGCCACCGCCAGCTTGCTGGCGTCCGTGCCGAAGGGCATGCCCTGTACCTCGTACGGGTGGCCGTGGTCGTGGAGGGCGTCGCACAGGGCGGTGACGATGGACGCGTCGGAGGCTGTCTCCAGGGCCGGGTCCACCGTGAACGGTGGGTCCAACTCCGCCCCCAGTGCGGCCAGTTCGGTACGGTCGGCCCGCCATACCGACTCCAGGTCCTCTCCCGGGAGTGTGCGGCGGTCGACATCCGCCTCGCAGGTGCCCGGGATCGTGTTGGGGCCCGTGCCGCCCCGGACACGGGTGACCGTGCGGGTCGCCGGGCCCAGGAGGGGGTGCGGCGGGACCGTCGGGGGGTGGGTGGCGAGGTGGGCGATGACCGGGGCCATCAGGGTGATCGCGTTCAGCGCCTCCTCGGGGCGTGAGCTGTGCCCGGCCCGGCCCGTCGTCCGTACCGTGTAGCGGACGACGCCCTTGTGCGCGACCGCCGGGACCAGTCCCGTCGGTTCGCCGACGATCGCGCCCACGAACTCGCGGTCCACCAGGGTGTCCAGGAGGTGCAGGACACCCCGGTACGCGTGCTCCTCGTCGCACACACCGGCGAGGACGACCGTGTGCGACGGCGGTTCCCCCGAGGCCAGTTCGGCGACGGCCAGCATGAACGCCGCCAACGGGCCCTTCGCGTCGCAGGCGCCCCTCCCGTACAGCCGCCCGTCCCTGATCTCCCCCGCGTACGGGTCGACGGTCATGCCGTCCGTCTCGACCGTGTCGAGGTGCGACTCCAGCAGGATCGCCTCCGCGCTGCGGCCCGGGACGACGGCCACGACGTTGTGCCGCCCGGGCAGGACCTCGTACAACTCGGCCTGTACACCCCGCAGTCGAAGCCAGTCCCGGACGTACTCCGCGACGGCCGTCTCGCCCCCGTCGCCCGCCCCGCCACGGGGATTGACGCTCGGGATGCGCACCAGGTCCCGCAGCAGTTCCTCGGTTTCCGTGGCTCCCGTCGTATCTCCCGTCATGTACGGCGCTCCCTCGCGTACACCAGCAGCAGGCCGATGATCAGCAGGCCCAGCACCACCTGTCGTACGCCCTCCGAGAGGTTCCAGGAGGTCAGCAGGGCGGTCAGCAGGGTGAGGAGGAGGGCGCCGCCCACCGTGCCGAGGAGGTGGCCCCGGCCGCCGAGGATGGACGTGCCGCCGAGCACCACCGAGGCGATCGACAGGAGCTGGTACGGGTTTCCCATGGTCAGCGAGCTGGTGCCGGTGAAGCCGAGCAGGACGAGCCCCGCCACTCCCGCCAGCACCGCGCAGGCCGTGTACGCGATGAACGCCGTCGACGCCGGCGGCACCCCGGACGCCCTCGCCGCGTCCTCACCGGCGCCGAGCGCGAAGGCGTAGCGGCCCGTGCGGGAGAGGTGCAGCAGCCAGAACGCAGCCGCCGTGAGCGCCAGCCACAGCACGAAGGCCCAAGGGATGCCCAGGACGCGGTCGTTGGCGAGCGAGTTCAGCAGCGGGACCTGGGCCGAGCTGGGCGAACCGTCCGTGTACACCAGCAGGGCGCCGGCCAGGATCGTGCCGCTGGCCAGGGTCATCACCATCGGGGGCACCCGCAGCCACACCACCCCGGCGGCGTTCACCGCGCCGACCAGCGCGCACAGCAGGAGCGCCACCGCGATGCCCGAGGCGCCGCCGCCACCCGTACCGGAGGCGACCTTGGCGCACACCACCGCCGACAGGGCGACCACGCCCGACACCGACAGGTCGATGCCGCTCATCATCACCACCAGCGTCTGGCCGATGGCGACGATGCCCAGGAAGGACGCCGTCTGGACCAGGTAGCGGAAGCTGGCGAGGCTGTCGAAGCCGTCCGCGAACAGGACGGCGGCCACCCAGGTGACCCCGAGCACCCCGAACGCCCAGGCCGCGCGACTCCCGCGCAGCCCGGCCACCGAAACCGCAAGACTGCTGCTCATACGGCCGCCTCCCTCGTGAGGTACGTCTTCAGGGCCAGCGCCACGACGAGGATCACGCCCTGCGCGACGAGTTGGTAGAAGGGTGAGATGCCGGTGAAGAGGAGGAGATTGGTCAGCAAGCCGATCACCAGTGCGCCCAGCACCGTGCCGCGCATCCGGCCCACCCCGCCGAAGAAGCTGATGCCGCCCAGCACTGCGGCGGCGATCGAGTTGAGGGTGTAGGGGGCGCCGATCGTCGGGTCGGCGGACCCGGTCTGGACGGCCAGGCCGATCCCGGCGAGCCCGGTGAAGACGCCGGCCAGCGCGTACCCGGAGATCTTCACTCCCCGGGTGTGCAGACCGCTGGCGTAGGCGCCGTGCTCGTTGCCGCCGACGGCGTAGAGCGCGAGACCGTGGCGGGTCGTGCGCAGCAGTTTCCAGCCGACGAGCACGACGGCTACGGCGACCGCGGGCAGCGCGACCCCGTTCCAGCCGTTGTTGTACGCGTCGACCAGGCCGCCGGGCACCGTCCCGCCCGGCTGCGGCAGCACCACGAGGGTGACCCCGCCCCACAGGAACGACGCGGCGAGCGTGACGACGATCGGGGGCAGTCCGGCGTACGCGACGAGCGTGCCGTTGACGGCTCCGGCGCCGACCGCGACGAGCAGGGCGAGGACGGCCGCTGTGATCACCCCGCCCGCGCCCTGAGCGTCGTACGTCGCGAACACGGCCATGGCGAGGGCGAGTACCGCGCCCAGCGACAGGTCGATCCCGCCCGTCAGCATGACCGTCGTCTGCCCGGCCGCCGCCAGGATCAGCGGCAGGAACTGGGCGGACAGGATGGTGATCGAGGCCGGGGTGAGGAGGCTGGAGTCGTAGTGCTGGTACGCGATCAGCAGGACGAGGAGGAGTACGGCGAGGGCGAGCAGGTCGGTGTTGCCGCGCGCGGCGGCCAGGGCGCGCTCACGCACGGACCACGCTCCCGGTGCCGTCGGCGTCGGACGTCGTCCCCATGACCGATGCCCTGACCAGGCGTTCCTCGGTCAGCTCGGGGCCGCCGAGGCGGTCGACGACCGTCCCCTCGTACAGGACGGCGACCTCGTCGCACAGGCCGACCAGTTCCATGGTGTCTCCGGAGGTGACGAGCACCGCGAGGCCGTCGTCGGCCAGGCGGCGCAGCAGGTGGTAGATCTCGCGCTTCGTGCCGATGTCGATACCCCGGGTCGGCTCGGCGAGCAGCAGGACGCGGGGCCCGGTCGGCAGCCATTTCGCCAGCGCGACCTTCTGCTGGTTGCCGCCCGACAGCCGCCGTACCTCCTGGGCCGGCGAGGCCGCCTTCACCCGCAGCCGCCCGATCAACTCCTCCACCAGCGCGGCCTCTTCACCTCGCGAGACGGTCGTGAGCCGCCGCGCCGGGGCGAGTTGGCGCATGCTGGGCAGTACGAGGTTGTCGCGCACGCTCCGCACGGTGTGCACGCCCTCGATCTTGCGGTCCTCGGGTACGTAGGCGATCCGGTGGCGAATCGCGTCCCGGGGGCTGGCCAGGCGCACCGGGCGGCCGTCCAGCGCGAGGTCGCCGGCGTGCCGGGCGAGGCCGAACAGGGCGCGCAGCACCTCGCGTTGGCCCTGGCCCTGGAGGCCGCCGAGTCCGGTGATCCGCCCGGGGACCAGGTCGAGGTCGATGCCGGAGCAGGCTCGGGGGACGGTGAGGCCGCGTACCCGGAGTAGGGGTTCGGGACTGTCCTCGCCGGACGGGGGTGGCGCCTTCGGCGGGAAGAGGTCCGACAGCTCCCGGCCCACCATCAGCCGTACGACGTCGTCGTGATCCGTGTCCTCCCGTGCCCGGGTCGCCGTCACCGCGCCGTCCTTCAGGACCGTCAACCGGTCGCTGATGGCGAAGAGTTCGGCCATGCGGTGGCTCACGAAGATCGCCGCGCCGCCCTGTTCACGGAGTTCTCGGACCACCCGGAACACGGCGGCCACCTGGTCCTCGTCCAGTGCCGAGGTGGCCTCGTCGAGGATCAGGAGGCGTGGGTCGCCCGCCAACGCCTTTGCCAGTTCGACCAGTTGCTGTCGGCCCAGCGGGAGTCGGCCGGCCGGGGTGCGCGGGTCGACGTCCAGGCCGACCCGGGCGAGCAGCGGCTCGGCGCGGGCCGCGAGGTCGCGGGCCCGGACCAGGCCCCGCCGGGAGGGCCAGGAACCGAGGAAGACGTTCTCCGCGACGCTCTGGTGCGGGTTGAGGCTCAGCTCCTGGTGCACGGAGCCGATCCCGGCGGCCCGGGCGCGGTGGGGAGACCACGCCCGGGCGACCGGAGCGCCGTCGAAGACGACGCGGCCCGAGTCGGGTGTCAGGAGCCCGGTGATGAGGGAGAGCACGGTGGACTTGCCGGCGCCGTTCTCCCCGACCAGCGCCAGCACCTCCCCGCGCCCGACCTCGAAACTCACGTCCGCGAGCACCCGGTTGCCCGCGAACGACTTCGACACCTTCTCCACGCTCAGCAGCGCCACGGTCGTCACCCGCTCACTTGCCGATGAGCTTGTCGATCTCGGACTGGGAGATGTCGCCGATCGGGTAGGAGTCGTCCGGCTGGTCCGGCTTGGCGTACTGGGCGAGGTTGTCGTCGGTGATCTCGGGCAGCGGGACGGTGATGTCCTGCGGGACGGACGCGCCCTCGCGCTTGGCTATCGCCGCCTCCAGGGCGATGACGGAGAGGTAGTTGGGCTGGGCCGTGGCGATCGAGGAGAAACCTTCCTTCTGCTTGGTCTGCCACAGCTTGAGGAAGCCGTTGTAGTTCTCGCCGGTGATCGGGACGAGCTTCTTGTCCTGCTTGACCAGCGTCTGGAGCGCCGCCGCCGACAGCGCCCCGCCCTGCGAGAAGACGCCGTCGATGTCCGAGTGGGCGGAGTAGGCGGAGGCGAAGGCCTGGGCGGCCGGGGCGAGGTTGTACTCGCTGTGCACATTGCTGACGATCTTGATGTCCGGGTACTTCTTGAACACCGCCTCGGCGCCCGACCAGCGGTCCTCGCTCACCGCGACCCCGGCGGGCCCGTTCATGGCGATGACGCTGCCCTTGCCGTCCAGCTTCTTCGCCAGCCAGGTGGCCATCATCGCGCCCCAGGCCTTCTGGTCCGTCCCGACCCGGATGACCTTGGTGCTGGTCGGGAGTGAGTCGAAGGCGACGACCGTGATCCCGGCGGCGACGGCCTGCTCAAGGGCCGGGTTCAGCGCGGTGGACGAGCCCGCGTCGACGAGGATCACGTCGTACTTCTGCTGGATCATGGCGCGGATCTGCGCGATCTGCTGCGAGGTGTCGCCGTTGGCGTTGAACGTCTCGAACGCCGAGACCTTCCCGCTCGACTTCAGCTTGTCCACATCGGCCTGCAGCATCTTCAGCGTCTGCTGCATCCAGGACGGGGTGAGGTAGATGGTCGACCAGCCGACCTTGAGGTCCTTGGCCTGCGGGGCCGACGACGCGCTGCCACTCGGGTCGGCGGCGGTGTCGCTGTCGGACTGGACGTTGCACGCGGCGACGCCGGCCAGCGCACAGAGGGTGGCGGCGACCGCCACCGCACCGCGTACGGAACGTGCGTTCATCGAAGTTCCTCGAATCCCTCGAAGGGTGCCCGGGCCCGTCGAAGGGCCCGGATGACGGGTGAGTGGGGGTGAGGACCGGTCTGTTGAGAGGGGAACGTAGGAGGTGCGCACGGCCGAGCACTACATCTGCAATACAAAATTTCGCATTGCACAACGCCCGTGCTCGAAGGGCGGGTTGGAGGCCGGGTCCAGCGACCCTGGACAAACAAAAAGGCGGACCCGGAGCGCCGAACGCTCCGGATCCGCCTCCGATCAGCCCCGCCGGGGGCAGTCGGCTCCTCAGGTGCTCAGGCCAGCGCCCGCCCGACCAGGTAGACCGCCGGAGCCGCCGCCGCCAACGGCAGTGCCACCCCGGCCGTGAAGTGCACGAACCGCGACGGGTAGTCGTAGCTGGCCACCCGGTGTCCGATCAGCGCGCAGACCCCGGCCGCGAGCCCGAGGAACGCGCCCTCGCTGCCCAGGTCCGTCATCCCGCCGACCGCGACCCCGGCCCCCGCAGCCGCCAGCAGGGCGACCACCACCGAGGCGGGCGTCGGCAGCGGCAGCGCACGGGCGAGTACCGCGACGGCGACCGCAGCCGCCCCGACCGTCACCGCGTCCGGCTCCGCCGCGAGGTGGCCGGCCGCGATGATCGCCAGTGCCGCCGAGGCGACCGTCGCCATCAGGCCGTACATCCGGGTGTCCGGATCCGCGTGGGAGCGGAGTTGCAGCACCAGGGTCAGCAGGACCCAGACGCCGAGGGTGCCGAGGATCGCGGCAGGCGCGTTCTCGCGCCCCGCCGCCAGCAGCGCGATGTCCGCGGTGACCCCGCCCGCGAAGGCGAGCGCGATGCCCTGCCGGGCGGGCCACATGCCGTTCAGCCGGAACCAGCCCGCCGCCGTCACCGCCTGGAGGACGACGAGGGGCACGACCAGGGCGTACGACCCGACGGCCGCCGTGCCGGACAGCAGCAGCCCCAGTACGGCGGTGAGCGCGGCGGGCTGCATCCCGGGCTCGATGATCGGCGAACGCCCTTCGAGCCGGGCCCGCTGCGCGTCGGTGATCCGGGCGTTGCCCGCGACGGTGGCTGGCCCGTATCCGGCGGCACCGGCGTCCCCGGTGGCACCGGGGGTGCCCGGAGCGGCTCCCTGCGGCGGCAGGTACGGGGTCCCCGGCACCTCGGCCACGGCGGCCGGAGCGGCCGGGGCCTGGCTCACCGGGGCGTGCATCTGCGTCTCCCAGGTCTGCCCCTGCCACTGCTGCGTGTACTGCTGCGCCTGCCCGTCGTCGTACGCCTGCTGCTGCCCGGGCCAGGCCGGGGCCTGCGGCGGCGGCTGCTGTTGCTGCTGGGCCTGCTGCTGTTGCCCGTACTGCTGCTGGTACGGGTCGTACCCCTGGTTCGGGTACGCCTCCCCGTACTGCTGCCCGTCCCCGTACTGCTGCTGCCCATATGGCTGCTGGTCGCTCATAGCCCTGCGTTCACCCTCCTGCGAACGGCGGGAGCACCTCGACCGTGCCGCCCTCGGCCAGCCGTACCGTCTCATGTGCGCGGGTGCCCACGGGATCACCATCGACGAGGAACGAGCAGCGGAGCAGGACGCGCACGAGTTCGCCGGGGTGCCGCTCGCGGACCCCGTCGAGCGCCTCCGCGAGGGTGGCCGCGTCGTACGGCTCCTCGGCGACACCGGCCGCGGCCTTCGCGGCGGCCCAGTAGCGCACCGTGACCTTCGCCATCTTCTCTTCCTCAGTCAATCGGCTGTAGTCAATCGGCTGTGACAGCCCTCAGGCTAGCCCGCCCGGCCGACAGCCCAGTCCCCGATGCGCCGCAGCAGTTCGTCGTCCGCCGCGTGCTCCGCGTGCCCCATCCCCGGCTCCAGCCACAGCTCGCCCGCGTCCCCCGCCGCCTCCGCGAGCATCCGGGGGTGGTCCAGCGGGAAGTAGCCGTCCTGGTCGCCGTGCACGATGAGGAGCGGGGTCGGCGCGATCCGGGGCACCGCCTCCACCGGGGAGAGAGGCACGGGGTCCCACTCCTGGTGGTGGATGCGCGTACGCAGGCCGTAGCGGCTCACCAGGCGGCCCTCGGGACGGGTCACCAGCCAGTGCAGGCGGCGCATGGGGGCCGTGCCCCGGTAGTACCAACGGGCCGGCGCACTCACCGAAACCACCGCGTCCGAGGCCGCATCCGTGCGCCCCTCGTGCTCCTGCCGACCGGGGGTCCGATCGGAGGTCCCGTGGAGGGCCGCGTGCCGGAGCACCACCGAGCCGCCCATCGAGAAGCCGACCGTGGCCACCCGGGTGTGCCCGAGTTCACGTGCCCAGCGGACCGCGGCGGCCAGATCGAGGACCTCGCGGTCGCCCACCGTCGACCGTCCGCCCGAGGCGCCGTGGCCCCGGAAGGAGAAGGTCAGGACGGCCCCGTACTGCGCGAATGCCTCTGCCACCCGTCGAACATGCGGCCGGTCCACATCGCCGGTGAAGCCATGGGCAACGACGAACGCGAGGTGATCGGAACGTGACGCCGAAGTGGCGTACGGGGCGTCGCGGGCGTCGTATACAACGCCTCCCGGCTCGTATACGGCATCGATCGTCACCCCGTCGTCAGTGGTCAGAAACCTCCGCAACGGGGTCGGATCGGCCGTCTCAGAGTTCGGGACGGCGAAAGATCGCATCACATGACCTGCCGGACCAGTGCTCATGTGGGCTATTCTGCTGGGCAGAGGACTCGGGCAGCGAAGCCCCCGGGTCCTTTTGTGCTTTCGGAAGCGTTGTATACGAAGCGGGAAACTCCAGGTGACCGCGGGTTGTACGGGGCCTCGGGATCGCGCAAGCAGTTCCGTAGTGCCGCAGTGCCGCAAACGTCCTCGCAGGGACCGAGGAGGAACCAGACGTATGAGTTCTCTGCTGCTCCTGACCAATGCCCTCCAGCCGTCGACCGAGGTGCTGCCCGCACTCGGTCTGCTGCTGCACAACGTGCGCGTGGCTCCGGCCGAGGGACCCGCTCTCGTCGACACCCCTGGTGCCGACGTCATCCTGATCGACGGCCGCCGTGACCTGCCCCAGGTGCGCAGCCTGTGCCAGCTGCTCCGCTCCACCGGGCCCGGCTGCCCGCTCATCCTCGTCGTCACCGAGGGCGGCCTCGCGGCCGTCACCGCCGACTGGGGTATCGACGACGTCCTGCTGGACACCGCCGGTCCGGCCGAGGTCGAGGCGCGGCTGCGCCTTGCCATGGGCCGCCAGCAGATCGTCAACGACGACTCCCCGATGGAGATCCGCAACGGCGACCTGTCGGTCGACGAGGCGACGTACAGCGCGAAGCTGAAGGGCCGGGTCCTCGACCTCACCTTCAAGGAGTTCGAGCTGCTGAAGTACCTCGCCCAGCACCCGGGCCGCGTCTTCACGCGCGCTCAGCTCCTCCAGGAGGTCTGGGGCTACGACTACTTCGGTGGCACCCGGACGGTCGACGTCCATGTACGACGGCTGCGCGCGAAGCTCGGCCCCGAGCACGAGTCGCTGATCGGGACCGTCCGCAACGTCGGCTACCGCTTCGTGACGCCGGAGAAGGGCGACCGCACGAGCGACGAGGCCAAGGCGAAGGCGGCGGCCCTCGCGAAGGCGGAGGAGGCGGGCGGCACGGCGGACACCGCGGACACGGCGGCGCTGGACGCCGTCGAGGCAGCCGCCGAGGCGTGACCTGCGGTACACCCGGGTGACAGCGCACGACGGCACCCGGGTGACAGCGCACGACGTGGTCCGCGCTCCGGGCGGGTGGTAACGACTTACTCACGCCCTGCCCAGAGCGGGTCCATCCGCGTAGACTCCGCGGGTGGCCAAGGTGACTAGGGACGATGTGGCGCGACTGGCGGGTACGTCCACCGCCGTCGTCAGCTACGTCATCAACAACGGACCCCGGCCGGTTGCCCCGGCCACGCGCGAGCGTGTCCTCGCCGCGATCAAGGAACTGAGCTACCGGCCCGACCGCGTCGCCCAGGCGATGGCGTCGCGGCGCACGGACCTAATAGGCCTGATCGTGCCGGACGCGCGCCAGCCCTTCTTCGGGGAGATGGCGCACGCGGTCGAACAGGCCGCGTCCGAGCGCGGAAAAATGGTGCTGGTCGGCAACTCCGACTACATCGCCGAGCGCGAGGTCCACTATCTGCGGGCCTTCCTCGGGATGCGGGTCTCCGGCCTGATCCTGGTCAGCCACGCCCTCAACGACAACGCGGCGGCGGAGATCGAGGCCTGGGACGCCCGGGTCGTCCTCCTACATGAACGCCCCGAGGCCATCGACGACGTCGCCGTCGTCACGGACGACCTCGGCGGCGCCCACCTCGCCGTCCGCCACCTCCTGGAGCACGGCTACGACTACGTCGCCTGCATCGGCGGCATCGCCGAGACCCCGGCGGTCGGCGACCCGGTCTCCGACCACGTGCAGGGCTGGCGGCGCGCGATGGACGAGGCGGGTGTCTCGACGGAGGGCCGCCTGTTCGAGGTCCTCTACAACCGGTACGACGCCTACAAGGCCGCCCTGGAGATCCTCGCCGACCCGGCGACCCGCCCCCCGGCCATCTTCTGCTCCACCGACGACCAGGCGATCGGCCTGCTGCGCGCGGCCCGCGAGCTGCGCATCGACGTACCCGGCGAGCTGGCGGTGGCCGGCTTCGACGACATCAAGGAGGCGGCCCTCGCGGACCCGCCCCTCACGACCATCGCCTCCGACCGCTCGGGGATGGCCCGCGCGGCCGTCGACCTGGTCCTCGACGACGGCGTCCGGGCGACGGGTTCACGCCGTGAGCGGCTGAAACTGTTCCCTTCCCGGCTGGTGACCCGCCGTTCCTGCGGCTGCGAATAGCCGTACTTTCAGCCGTCCCTGAGCTGTCCTCGCAGGTCCCAGGCGTCTTTATATCGGGCATACGAGCTTCTGTCGGGCTTCTCAGGGAGCACTCAGCCAGCTCTCATGCACGGGGGACAAGCTCTGTTCCATGACCGAGAGCTTCCGCCGCAGCGGCGAGTACGAGACCCCCCAGGGCCACGAGCCGCAGTCCGCGTACCCCCAGCAGCAGCCCGTCGCCTCCTCCCCCCAGGCTTCCTCCCCCGTGAACCCGGAGTGGCCGCCCCCGCCGGCGTACGAACCGCCGACGGTCCAGCAGCCCGCCTACCAGGAGCCGGCGCAGGCGCAGCAGCCCCAGGCCCCTGAGGCTCCGTACGGCCAGCAGGCCGCGCACGAGCAGCCCGCGGCCACCGCCACCCTCCTCGCCGAGCCCCCCGCCGCCCACGCCGGGCGCAAGAAGCGCGCGAAGGGCCCCTTCGCCCTCCTGGCGGCCGTCGCGATCGTCGCGGCGGCGATAGGCGGCGGGACGGCGTACGGCATCCAGGAGCTGACCAACTCGGACTCCGCCGTCACCTCCAGCAGCACCAGCACCAACGTGGTGCCGTCGAGCGCGAAGGGCACGGTCTCCGGGGTCGCCGCGGCGGTCAGCCCGAGCATCGTCGAGATCAACGCGACCTCGAACGCGGGTTCGTCGACCGGTTCCGGTGTGATCATCACCTCCGACGGCGAGATCATCACCAACAACCACGTCATCTCCGGCGCCTCCGCCATCAAGGTGTCGACGAGCGACGGCAAGACGTACACCGCGAAGGTCGTCGGCACCGACAGCAAGAAGGACCTGGCCCTCATCAAGCTGGAGAACGCCTCCGGCCTGAAGACGGCGACCCTCGGCGACTCCGCCGGTGTCCAGGTCGGCGACGAGGTCGTGGCGATCGGCTCCCCCGAGGGCCTGACCGGCACGGTCACCAGCGGCATCGTGTCCGCCCTCAACCGTGACGTCACCGTCGCGACCGAGGAGAGCCAGAGCCAGGACCAGCAGCAACAGCAGGGCGGCGGCAACGGCGGCTGGCCGTTCGAGTTCGGCGGCCAGGAGTTCAACGGCGACACCGGTACGTCCACGACGACGTACAAGGCCCTCCAGACGGACGCGTCCCTCAACCCGGGCAACTCCGGCGGCGCGCTCATCGACATGAACGGCAACATCATCGGCATCAACTCCGCGATGTACTCGGCGAGTTCGTCCTCGTCGGACGCGGGCAGCGCGGGCCTGGGCTTCGCGATCCCGATCAACACGGTGAAGTCCGACCTGGCGACGCTGCGCTCCGGCTCGACCACCTGAAATCTCGGCAACAGCGTCTCAGCAACAGATGGATGGATGAGGGGTACGTCATGATCAAGCAGGTTTCGCACAAGCTGACCGCCGGTACGGCTGCCACCGGGCCCGCCGCCCTGGACCTCGCCCTCGGCGTGGCCTACGCCCTGCACCCGCCGACGGCGGCGACGCGGGCCCCGGAGGTCGCGACGGTCACGCGTACGGCGGCGGCCCGCAGGGCGACGACACGCAGCCGCCGCCCGGCACTCAGCTGATCCGCCGGCCGGCTGATCCTTCTTCTCCGCAGCAGCCTGGAAACATGCGAGGCTGAAGGCGCCCCGCACGTCCCACCGCACCCGAGGAATCCACGACCATGAGCCCCGCCGAAGGCGACCGTGACACCCAGCGCATCCTGATCGTCGACGACGAGCCCGCCGTGCGCGAAGCACTCCAGCGCAGCCTCGCCTTCGAGGGGTACGACACGGAGGTCGCGGTCGACGGCGCGGACGCCCTGGAGAAGGCGACCGCGTACCAGCCCGACCTGGTCGTCCTGGACATCCAGATGCCGAGGATGGACGGCCTGACGGCGGCCCGCCGAATGCGCGGCGCGGGCACGACGACCCCGATCCTGATGCTGACGGCCCGCGACACGGTGGGCGACCGCGTGACGGGCCTGGACGCGGGCGCGGACGACTACCTGGTCAAGCCCTTCGAACTGGACGAACTGTTCGCCCGCGTAAGGGCGTTGCTGCGCCGCAGCTCCTACGCGGCGGCGGCGGTGGCGGGCAGCCTCCCCGAGGACGAGGCCCTGACCTTCGCCGACCTGCGTATGGACCTCGCGACCCGCGAGGTGACGCGAGCGGGCCGCGCGGTGGAACTGACCCGCACGGAGTTCACCCTCCTGGAGATGTTCCTGGCCCACCCGCGCCAGGTCCTCACCCGCGAACAGATCCTGAAGGCGGTCTGGGGCTTCGACTTCGAGCCCTCCTCCAACTCCCTCGACGTGTACGTCATGTACCTCCGCCGCAAGACGGAGGCGGGCGGCGAGCCGCGCCTCGTCCACACGGTGCGGGGCGTGGGGTACGTGCTGCGACAGGGCGGCGCGGAATGAGCCGACTCGTACGCCGGTTCCGCACCCTGCCGATCCGGGCACGACTGTCGATGCTGGTCGCTGCCGCTGTGGCGTTCGCGGTGGCGGCGGTTTCGGTGACGTGCTGGTTCATCGTGCAGGGGAAGTTGTACGACCAGGTCGACCAGGACGTGCAGAAGTCGCTGAGCGTGCCGCGGCTGCGGGATCAGGCCGAGTCGGCCGTCAACAACTGCACCCAGGAGGTCTCGCAGGATCTTGGCAACGGACCCCGGAACACCTATTTCCAGGTGATCACGGAGGACGGAAAGGCATGCGTCCTGCCGTACTCCGCCGGCACGGTCAAGGTCGCCCAGTCCGACAAGAACGTGGTCAAGAAGGGGAACACCAACGAGGGCAAGTTCCGCAACGGCACCGACGCGTCGGGCAACGACGTACGGGTCCTGGTCCTGCCCATGTTCACGATCACCGACCCGACCACGAACACCACCTCCAACGCCGGTCTCCTCGTCGCCCTCCCCCTGAAGAACACCCAGTCGACCCTCAACGACCTCGCCCTGATCCTCCTGTTCGTCTCCGGCATCGGAGTGGTGGGCGCCGGCGCGGCGGGCCTGGCCGTGGCTCGGGCGGGTCTGCGCCCCGTCGACAAGCTCACCGAAGCTGTCGAACACGTCGCCCGCACCGAGGACCTGAGCATCCGCATCCCCGTGGACGAGGAGAGCGACGACGAGATCGCCCGCCTCTCCCACTCCTTCAACTCGATGACCTCGGCCCTGGCCAACTCCCGCGAACTGCAACAGCAGTTGATCGCGGACGCGGGCCACGAACTACGCACGCCGCTCACTTCGTTGCGCACGAACATAGAGTTGCTGACCCGCAGCGAGGAGACGGGCCGCCCGATCCCGGAGGCGGACCGCAAGGCACTCCTGGCCTCGGTAAAGGCGCAGATGACCGAACTGGCGGCCCTGATCGGCGACTTGCAGGAACTGTCCCGCTCGGAGGGCCAGCGCGGCGAACGCGTCCAGGTGGTCGCCCTGGAGGACACGGTGGAGTCGGCCCTGCGCCGAGCCCGCCTGCGCGGCCCGGAGCTGACGATCACGGCGTCGACAGAGCCCTGGTACGTCCGCGCCGAACCCTCCGCCCTGGAGCGGGCGGTGGTCAACATCCTCGACAACGCGGTGAAGTTCAGCCCCGAGGGCGGCACGATCGAGGTCCAGCTGACAGCAGGCACCCTGACGGTCCGCGACCACGGCCCCGGCATCCCGGCCGACGAGATCCCCCACGTCTTCGACCGCTTCTGGCGCTCACCTTCAGCACGCGCCCTGCCGGGCTCGGGCCTGGGCCTGTCGATCGTGGCGCGCACGGTCCAACAGGCGGGCGGCGAGGTGACGCTGGCACGAGCGGAGGGCGGGGGGACGGTGGCTACGGTACGGCTGCCGGGGGCGCCTACGCCTCCGCCGGAGACGGTGTAGGGAACTCGACCGGGTCGGCTTCCTGCCAGAAGACCTCGTGCACCAGGATCTGCGGATCGCCGTCAGTCGGGGTGAGCGCATCCCGGCGGAGTCGTGATGCCGGGGGCAGGCGCCGGGGTCAGGTGCCAGGGGTCGGGTTTCCTCGGTCGCGGAGCGGAGCAGAGGTTCCGCTCCGCGACCGAGATTTCCCCCGTTGCGGAATCAACAATGCCGGGGCGTCGTGCCCTTGTCGTTCGCAGACGGTGCACACTTTCTTGGCTCTCCGTCTACTTGCCCCAGGACAGTGCCTGGTGGCGGTGTTCCCGCGGTGACATCCCGTACGCCGCCCGGAACGCCCGGGTGAAGTCCGACGGGCGCTGATAGCCCCAGCGGGCCGCGATCGTGTGGATCGGGGTGCCCTGCAGCGAGGGGTTCGCCAGGTCCCGGTGGGCGTTCTCCAGGCGTCGGCGGCGGATCCACGCCGCGACCGTCTCGCCGCCCGCCTGTTGCTGGAAGACGCGGTGGAGGTAGCTGAGCGAGATGTTGTGGGCGGCGGCTATCACCGGCGGGGTCAGGTCGGGGTCGTCCAGGTGCCTGCGGATGAACTCCTGGACGCGTTCCACCGTGACCCGGCCCCTGCTCTCCGGCGTCAACAGCGTCTCCGCGTCGAGGAGTTGGGCGAACCACGCCGACATCAGGTCGATGACGACCGTGCCCAGCCGGGGCGCGTCCGCCGGCTGGAGGGTGCCCACCTGGCGGTTCAGCCCTTCGAGGAAGTCCGCCAGCAGTGCCCCGACACCCACCTCACCCGGCAGCCGCCGGCCCAGCAACTCCCTTACCCGGTGCGGCGGCAGCGGCAGCAGCGCCTTGGGGAAGTCGACCGCCATGCCCGTGACGACTCCGCCGTGCCGGTCGTCCGCCGACCTGACGTCGTACGCCTGTGAGCTGTCGGCCAGATGCAGGTCGCGCGGGGTGAACGCGGCTTCCTGGCCCGCGTGTTCGAGGGTCAGACCGCCGTCGGTCAGCAGCGTCAGGTGGTACAGCTCGGGGTCGGCCTGCCGCACCATCTTCGGCGTCCGCCAGTAGCGCGTCGGCCGGAACGACATCTGGCTCACGGTCATCGGCCCCAGCTGCATCAGCCGCTGCTGCGCCCAGAAGTCGGCGGCGTGCTCGCTGATGAGCGCGCTGGAGCGGGTCCGGCCGACCAGTTCCTGCCAGTAGTCGAACCTGTCCGCCTCGGGCACGTCCGACGTACGGAACACCGTTCCGATCATTCCGCTTCCCTTCCGGTCCACCGGTCACGGCAACCTTTCGTCGCCCGGCTGCGACAGCCAAGTGACCTCGTCCTCCCTCCAGTTAACCCCTCCCCCGATCGGACCCAGCCGTGAGCGAAACCCGCAGCAAGCCGCCCCGCAGCCGCAGCCGTCACCGTCGGCGCAGAACGGCCCTGGTCACCGGCGTGCCCCTGGCCCTCGCCTCCGCCGGGGCCATGGCCTACGGCGGTGTCCTCGGCGTGTTCGGCGCGGGCGCCCAGCCGAAGGCCGCCGCCGCGACCACCACGACCGCCAAAGCCTCCGCCCTGGCCGGTGTCACCGACGTAGCGAACGGCTTCGCCTCCGTCAACGCCCTTGGTCAGAACGGGACTTACGGCGGGCGGGACGGCAAGACGGTCACCGTGACGACGCTCGCCGACCTGGAGAAGTACGCCACCGCCACCGAGCCGTACATCATCGTCGTCGCCGCGACCATCAACATGAACCCGGTCGGGAAAGAGATCAAGGTCCAGTCCGACAAGACCCTCATCGGCGCCGGGACCTCCGGGCAGATCGTCGGCGGCGGCTTCTTCCTAGGGCAGGGTGTGCACAACGTCATCATCCGGAATCTCACCATCCGGGACGCGTACCAGGGTGTCTGGAACGACAAGGAACACGACTTCGACGCCATCCAGATGGACGGTGCCCACCACGTCTGGATCGATCACAACGACCTGCGCCACATGGCCGACGGGCTCATCGACAGCCGCAAGGACACCACCTACCTCACCGTCTCCTGGAACAAGCTCAGCCAGGAGAACAAGGCCTTCGGCATCGGCTGGACGGACAACACCACCGCCGACATCACGATCCACCACAACTGGATCCGCGAGACCGAGCAGCGCAACCCGTCCACCGACAACGTGGCCCACGCGCACCTCTACAACAACTACCTGGAGGACGAGGCGGGCACCACCATCAAGTCCTCGTACGGGAACTACTCCCGAGGCAAGACCAACATGGTGCTGGAGAACTCCTACTTCCAGGGCATGACCAACCCCGTCGTCCGTGACGCGACCGCCACCGTCGTCCAGCGCGGCAACGTCTTCTCGGGCACGACCGGCAAGAACGAGAGCGGCGGGTCCGGCGCCGCCTGGGACCCCAAGAAGTACTACGCCTACACCCTCGACAAGGCCGCCGACGTGCCCGCGCTCCTCAAGTCCGGTGTGGGGCCGCGGAGTTCCGTCGCAAAGGCGAGCACGGCGACGACGACCGCCGCCGCTGCCACAACCCTCACCGTCGCCGCCGACGGCTCCGGCCAGTACCGGACCGTGCAGGCCGCCGTGAACGCCGTACCCGCGAACAACCCCTCCCGGGTCGTCATCTCCGTCAAGCCGGGCACGTACCGCGAGTTGGTGAAGGTCCCGTCGAACAAACCGCACGTCACCATCCAGGGCAGCGGCGGCAGTCGCAAGGACACCACGATCGTCTACAACAACGCGTCCGGTACGCCCAAGCCCGACGGCTCCGGCACGTACGGCACCGGCGGCAGCGCCACCGTCGCCGTCGACGCGGACGACTTCCAGGCCCGCAACCTGACCATCTCCAACGACTTCGACGAGGCCGCGCACCAGGACATCGCCAATCAGGCGGTCGCCCTGCGCACCTCCGCCGACAAGGTGTTCCTCGACAGCGTCATCATCAGCGGCGACCAGGACACCCTGCTGGTGGACACCGCGGCCAAGGAGAAGCTGGGCCGCGTCTACATCACCAACTCCTACGTCGTCGGCAACACCGACTTCATCTTCGGCCGGGCCACCGCCGTGATCGACAAGTCGGTCATCACCCTGAAGAAGCGCTGGAACGGCACCTCGGCCGGCTATGTCACGGCCCCCAGCACCGCCGCGAACCGCAAGGGCATCCTGATCGCCAACTCCACGGTGAACGGCGACGTCTCGGACCGCAGCTTCTACCTCGGCCGCAACTGGCACGCGGGCGGCGACGCGACCCTCGACCCGCAGACCACGGTCCGCAACACGACCCTGAGCGCGGCGATCAGAACCACCCCCTGGTCCGACATGGGCGGCTTCTCCTGGAAGGACGACCGCTTCGCCGAGTACAAGAACACCGGCGCGGGCGCGGGCGCCGCGAGCACCGACCGCCCCCAGCTGACCGACGCCCAGGCCACCGGCCAGGAGGTCGCGGACTGGCTGGGCGACTGGACACCGTCCGCCTCCTGACGTGCACAGGTCCCCGCTCTACGATCACCCCATTGCAGGCTCTGGGGAGGGTCGATGAGCGGGGACGTCGGCGGTCACGGCGGTCACGGCGGTGGCGGGATCGAGCGGGAGTACCGGAAGCGCCGGAAGGCGCCCCGAGGGCAGCTCCTCTACCTGGGCGGCATGACGGTGTTCTGTCTGTCCCAGCTCGTCCGGCCGAGCGGGTTCGACTGGGCGAGGGCCGTGCTCCTGGCGATCCTCGTGGCAGTCCTCGCGCGGTGGATCGTGTACACGCGCCGCGGGCACACGCTGGTCGACTCGCACGGGGTCTCGGTGCGCGGGGCGCTGATCGAACGCCGCTGGGCCTGGCCCGACATCTACGACTTCCGGGCCCAGCCGGTCCCCAAGGCGCCCGCCTACGGGCGCAAGTGGCTGGTCTTCCTGTACGACACCGAGGGCCGGCGTTTCCTCCTCCCGCACGTCGACGACTGGCAGTTGGACGACCCACCGGCCGAGGTCGACGATCTGCGAGCCGTCGCCGCCCGGTACCGGGGCACGGACTGGGAGCCCCGCCCGGCGACCGAGGCGCACATCCTGCGGCGGACCGGGCACCGCAAGGCCTGGGAGCGGGCGTCCGTCGGCACGCTCTTCGTGTTCCTGGGCACCTTCCTGCTCTGCCTGGCACTGGCGATCACGACGGACGATCCACCGATCCTCCTCCTGCTGCTGTGGATCCCGCTGGCCGCCTTCGCCCTTCTCGCGGCCTTCCTCCACTGGCGCTGCGCCCGAACGGTAGCCAACGCATAACCACCTGCCAGCCACAGCACAGCGCGTCGTCAGACCGTATTGAGATGACGCGGAAGATCCTGCTGGCCGATGACGACGCGGCCGTACGTGAGGGGCTCGACCGGGTGCTCAGGTTCGAGGGGTACGAGACCGTCCTCGTCGGGGACGGCCGCGCGGCCCTCGCCTTCGTCGCCGAACCCGACACCGCACCCGACCTCGTGCTCATGGACGTCACCATGCCCGGTCTCGACGGGCTGGCCGCGACCCGGCGGCTGCGGGCCTCCGGGTGTACGGTCCCCATCCTGATGATCACCGGGCGGAACGCCGTCGGCGACCGAATCGTCGCCCTCGACAACGGCGCCGACGACTACCTGATGAAGCCCTTCGCCGTCGAGGAACTCCTCGCGCGGGTAAGGGCGTTACTGCGCCGGAGCCCCCAACGCGAGCCCCGGCCCTCGCCGCTCGCCGGTCTCAGCTTCGAGGATCTCCGACTGGACCCGAGGACCCGGACGGTGACCCGCGCGGACCGCCGACTCGACCTCACCAAGACCGAGTTCGCCCTGCTCGAATACCTGCTGCGGCGGCCGGGCCTGGTCCTCGGCCGGGTGCAGATCCTCAAGGACGTCTGGGGCTTCGACTTCGAGCCCACCTCCAACACCCTTGATGTGTACGTCATGTACCTGCGCCGCAAGCTGGAGAGCCGGGGCGAACCCCGGCTCATCCACACCGTGCGCGGGTTGGGCTACACCCTCAGGGCCAACGTCAGCGTCTCCTCCGTACGGTAGGAGGCCCCCAGCGACCCCGGCGACGGTGCCGCCAGCCGTGCGTACACCCCGCCCCGCGCCATCAGTTCGTCGTGCGTGCCCGTCTCCGCGAGGCGGCCTCCGTCGACGACCAGGACGCGGTCCGCGTCCGGGGCCAGGCTCAGATCGTGGGTGATCATGATGGTCGTACGGCCCGTCATCAGCCGGCGCAGCGCCGGGACGATGCGGCGGGCTGCGATCGAGTCCAGGCCGGCGGTCGGTTCGTCGAGGACCAGTACGGGTGCGGCGCGCAGCATCGCCCGCGCTATCGCGATCCGCTGCAACTGCCCGCCGGAGAGCGTGGCCGTGCCGGGGGCGATCCGCGTCCCGTACCCCTCGGGGAGCGCGGTGACGAAGTCGTGGGCGTCTGCCGCCCGGGCCGCCGCCTCGATCTCCGCGTCGCTCGCGCCGGGGCGCCCGCACTCGATGTTCTCGCGGATCGAGCCGTGCAGGATCAGCGTCTCCTGCGGCAGCAGGGCCACGTTCTCGCGCAGGAAGGTGAGGGGTACGTCGGTCAGCGGGACGCCGTCCAGGCAGATCACGCCCGCTGTCGGGTCGTAGAAGCGGGTGAGGAGTTTCGAGAGGGTCGATTTTCCGGCGCCGCTCGCCCCGGTGATCAGGACCAGCTCGCCGGGGGCGGCCGTGAAGGTCACCTCGCGCAACGACTCGCGGTCCGTGCCGGGGTAGGTGAAGGAGGCGCCGTGGACGCTGACCCACCCGCGTACCGGCCACTGCGCGACCGGCTCGGCCGGGTCGGTGACCGCCGGTTCGGCGTCGAGGAGTTCGCCGAGGCGTTCCGCGCCCGCGGTCGCCGCCGTCAGGGTCAGGCCGAGCTGGCCGAGGCTGCGGATCGGCGGGTAGAGGTAGCCGACGAAGGCGGCGAAGGCGAGCAGCGCGCCCAGGGACATGCGCCCGGCGGAGATCTCCCACACACCGAGGCCGATCACGGTCAGCACGCACAGCGTCTCTACGACCTCGACGAACTGCTCGTACATCTCGCTCAGCCGCGCCCCGCGCACACTCGCCCGCAGCCAGGCGCGGGCCTCGCGGTCGAGCCGCTTCTCCTCGTCGCGGCGGCGGTTGTAGGCCTGGGTGAGGACGATGTTGCCGAGGGACTCCTCCACCACCGAGGTGATCGCACCGTCGGCGACCCGTTCGTCCTGGCTCGCCGTGCGGATACGGCCGGCGAAGCGGCGGGCGGCGAGGAGGAAGAGGGGGGCCAGGAAGAAGGTGACGAGGGCGAGGTCCCAGCGCAGCCAGAGGGCGGCGGCGGAGTAGAAGAGGGCCGAGAAGGCGGCGGAGACGGTGCCGACGACCCCGGACACGACCAGCTGCTCGATGGCTTCGACGTCACCGGTGAGGCGTTCCACCAGGTCGCCCTGGCGGTGCTTCTGGAAGAAGTCGGGAGGGAGATCCTGGACGTGGCGGAAGACACCGGCCCGGAGCCGCAGTACGAATCTCTCGGCGGTCCAGGTGGCGAGCGAGTTGCCCGCGTAACCGACGAGCGCGCCGAGCACGGCGACGGCCAGCCAGGCGCCGGCCGGGCCCCAGAAGGCGGAGAGCGAACCGGCCTCAAGGGCGTTGTCCGTCAGCTCCGCGAACAGCAGAATGGCGGCGGTCTCGGCCAGCGCGGACACGATGACGCACGCGACGATCGCCACCAGCCATTTCCGGTCCCCGCGCGTGAGCGGCCAGAACCGGCGGAATGCCTCCCGGACTTCCCTCATCATCAACTCCCCTTTTCTTTTCCTCACATGCCTGAGGCGGGGCCACCTGTCCGGTGGCCCCGCCTCACAGCAGGTCTCAGCGCTGGTGCCCGACCGGGCGACGCTGCACCTTCTTGGGCGCCGGCTTCGCCGGAGCCTTCTTCTTCGGCGCGGGGGCGGCGGGCTTTGCGGCCTTCTTGACGGGGGCGATCTTGTGGAAGCTCATAGGAATTCCCTCCCGGGTTGTGAGTAAGCTGTTTGCGGTTTGCTCTTGGCTGTGTCAGTCCTTATGGGCGACCGGCCGACGCCTGGGAGTGACCTTCTTCGGCGTGGCCTTCTTCGGCGCCGGGACGGGCTTGCGTACCTGCTTGACCGGGGCGATCTTCTTGAAGCTCATGGTTTGCTCCTTCTGTCGTTGCCGTTTGCTTTCGACATGGAAAACATTACGGGGCCCGACAGGAGAAAAGAGCCAATTCCGCTTAGACCTCGATTAATTGCAGCTGAGACCGATTTTCAGGGCCCGAAAGGAACCGAACCGCAATTCACACAGGTCTTATTACGGGCATGACAGAGGGGCCCAAGGCGAAAAGCCTTGGGCCCCTCTGGTGAAACCGCTACTGCACGACCGTGATCCGGTTCGCCGCCGGCGGCGCGATCGGCGTCGTGGCCGTCGAGTTGGCGGTCAGGTACTCCGCCAGTGCCGCCAGGTCGTCCGAGCCGACGAGGTCGTTCGTGCCCTGGCCCAGCGTCGGGAAGCCGTCGCCGCCGCCCGCGAGGAAGCTGTTCGTCGCGACGCGGTAGGTGGCCGCCGGGTCGATCGCCGCACCGTTGAGCTTGACGGAGTCGAGCACGATCCGCGCCGCGCCCGTCTTCGTCAGGTCGAGGGTGTAGGTGAGCCCGGAGGACACCTGGAGCACCTTCGGCGCAGCCGCGTTGGTGCCGCTGACCTGCTCCTGGAGTACGGAGATCAGCTGGGCGCCGGTGAAGTTCTGCAGGTTCACCGTGTTGGAGAACGGCTGGACCGTGAAGCCCTCGGCGTAGGTGACGACGCCGTCCCCTTCCGTGCCCTTGGCCGCGTACGTCAGGCCCGCGCGGATACCGCCCGGGTTCATCAGCGCGAGGTCGGTCTCCGGGTCGAGCTTCTTGCCGTGCGCGAGCTGCGCGTCGGCGATCAGGTCGCCCATCGGGGACTCGGTGCCGGTGCTGTTGACGTCGCCGGAGATGTAGCCGATCGCGCGGTTGCCGATGGGCGCCGCGAGGGTGTTCCAGCGGGCGATCAGGTCGGTCATGTCCGCGGCCTTGGCGACGGTCCGGGTCACCACGTGGTTCGCCGAGCGGACGGCCGTACGGGCAATGTCACCCGTCCAGCGGTCGTACGTCAGCGTGGTGTCCGTGTAGAGGCGGCCGAAGGACGCGGCCGAGGTGACCGTGCGCGGCTTGCCGGACGGGTCCGGGATCGTGCAGGCGTACGCGGCGTGCGTGTGGCCGGTGACCAGCGCGTCGACCTTCGGGGTGATGTTCTTCGCGATGTCGACGATCGGACCGGAGATGCCGGAACCGCCGCCCGCCGCGTCACAGTTGTAGTTGTAGGCCGTCGAGGCGGGCAGCCCGCCCTCGTGGATCAGCGCGACGACCGACTTGACGCCCTGCTTCTCCAGCTCCTTGGCGTACTTGTTGATCGTCTCGACCTCGTCCTTGAACTTGAGGCCCTTCACGCCCTCGGCGGAGACGACACCGGGGGTGTCCTCAAGCGTCACGCCGATGAAGCCGATCTTGACGCCGTTGTTCTTCCACACCCAGTAGGGCTTGAGGATCGGCTTCTTGGTCTTCTCGTCGAGCACGTTCGCCGCGAGGTAGGGGAAGTCGGCACCCTTGAACTTCTTGCCCTTGACGTAGCAGCCGTCGGTCGGGTGACAGCCGCCGTTCTGCAGACGGCCCAGTTCCTTGGCGCCCTCGTCGAACTCGTGGTTGCCGACCGCGGTGACATCGAGGTCGAGGCCGTTGAGCGCCTCGATGGTGGGCTCGTCGTGGAAGAGGCCCGAGATCAGCGGGGAGGCACCGACCATGTCGCCGCCGGCCGCCGTGATCGAGTACGGGTTGTCGCCGCGCGCCGTGCGCAGGTGTGTGGCGAGGTACTCGACACCGCCCGCGTCGATCGTCTTCGTGGTGCCGTCGGCCTGGAGCTCGGTGACCCGGCCGGAGGAGCCGGACGGCGGCTCCAGGTTGCCGTGCAGGTCGTTGAAGGACAGCAGCTGCACGTCCTGGTAGCGGCTCGGCTTGCTGTGGCCCTTGCCTGCGGACTTGGACGAGCTGTCACCGGCGTTGGCGGGAAGGGCCGCGGCGGCGAGGGCGCCGACCGTGACGAGCCCGGCGGCGCCGGCGAGCAGGGCCCGCGTACGGCGTCTGCGGCGGTGGTACGGCTGGGGTGTGGCTGGCATGTGCCCCCCTGAAGTTCGTAAGAGGAGAGGAAGGAAAGTCCACGAGCGGACGTAAGAAGAACGTGAGAATTCAGTCCCGTCCCGGCGCAGCCTAGGGTCAACGCGCGTAGCGCGACAGGGGTTCAGGGTTACGGAACGGTTGCCTCCCCGGGAGATTCACCATGAATCGGGCAGGCCTTACCCTCGTAGCCATGACCAGCGACGACACCGCGCCCCCCGTCCCCTCCGGCCTGTCTCGTTCCATCGACACCCTGGCCGCACTCACCTCCGAGCAGGCCGACGCCGTACTCGCGCTGCTCGCGGACGCCGCCAGGACCGACGGCCAGCAGGCGGTGTCCGAGCAGGGGCGGCTGCAGCTGCGCGGGGGCGCCCGCGAGGGTGTGTCGCACTTCCTGCTCACCGTCGGCGGCGAACTCGCGGGCTACGCCCAGCTGGAGGACACCGACCCGATCGAGGCCCCGGCCGCCGAACTGGTCGTCCACCCGGCGCAGCGCGGCCACGGCCACGGACGGGCCCTGGGCTCGGCCCTGTTGGCCGCCTCCGGCAAGCGGCTGCGCGTCTGGGCGCACGGCGGCCACTCCGCCGCCCGGCACCTCGCCCAGGTCCTCGGCCTCGCCCTCTTCCGCGAACTGCGCCAGCTGCGCCGCCCGTTGACCGACCTGGACCTGCCCGAGCCCAAGCTCCCGGCGGACGTGACGGTACGGACCTTCGTCCCCAGCGCGGACGACGCGGCCTGGCTCGCGGTGAACGCCGCCGCGTTCTCCCACCACCCCGAACAGGGCTCGCTGACCCAGCGCGACCTCGACGACCGCAAGGGCGAGGACTGGTTCGACCCGGAGGGTTTCTTCCTGGCCTTCCGCGAGGGCGAACTCATCGGCTTCCACTGGACGAAGACGCACGCGGCGGAGGGCCTCGGCGAGGTCTACGTCATCGGCCTGCGCCCGGGGTCCCAGGGCGGCGGCCTCGGCCGGGCGCTGACGACGATCGGCCTGCGCCACCTCGCGGAACGCGGGCTGCCCACGGCGATGCTGTACGTCGACGCGGACAACACGGCGGCGGTGAAGCTGTACGAGCGGCTCGGCTTCGCGACCCACGAGACGGACCTCATGTACCGCACCGAGTCCTGACCCTCGACTCGCCCTACAAGTCCACCTGTTGATCCCAGGGGGCGGTGATCTTGACACCGCCCCCTCTCTTGGTTCACCCTTTCACTACTCAATTAGTGAAAGGGTGGTTGTACGCGTGGTCGAGTACCGCATCGACAGGCGCACCGGCGTCGCCACCTATCTCCAGATCGTCCAGCAGACCAAACAGGCCCTGCGCCTGGGCCTGTTGGAGCCCGGCGACAAGCTGCCCACGGCCCGCGAGGTCGTGGCGGCCACCGCCATCAACCCGAACACCGTCCTGAAGGCCTACCGCGAGCTGGAGCGCGAGGGCCTGGTCGAGGCCCGGCGGGGTCTCGGCACCTTCGTCCGGAAGTCGCTGGGGGCGGCCCCGGCGGACTCCCCGTTCGGCGCCGAACTGGCCGACTGGGCCGACCGGGCCCGCGCGGCCGGGCTCGAACGGGACGACGTGGCGGCGCTGTTCAACTCCGTACTCGACACGCATTTCAAGGGGGACCAGGGATGAGCGACACCGCCATGGCGGCGGCCGGGCTGGGCAAGCGGTTCGGCCGGCGGAAGGGCTGGGCGCTGCGCGAGTGCGCGTTCCGGCTGCCGGCCGGGCGCGTCTGCGCGGTCGTCGGGCCCAACGGCGCGGGCAAGTCGACGCTGCTGGCCCACGCGGCCGGTCTGCTCAGGCCCACCGAGGGCACGCTCACCGTCCTGGGCACCAGCCCGGCGGCGGCGCGCGAGCGCATGGCGTACGTCGCCCAGGACAAGCCCCTGCACCCTCAGCTCACCGTCGCCGAAACCCTCCGCTGGGGCCGGGAGATGAACCCCCGGCGCTGGGACAGGGCCGTCGCCGAGCGGGTCGTCGCCGACGGCGCCCTCGACCTCGACGCCAAGATCCGCGTCCTCTCGGGCGGTCAGCGCACCCGGGTCGCGCTCGCCCTCGCCCTCGGCAAGCGGCCCGAACTGCTGCTCCTGGACGAGCCGATGGCCGACCTGGACCCGCTCGCCCGGCACGAGCTGATGGGCACGCTGATGGCCGACGCCGCCGAGCACGGCACCACGGTTGTCATGTCCTCGCACGTCGTGGCCGAGCTGGAGGGCTCCTGCGACCACGTCCTGCTCATCGGCTCGGGCCGGGTCCGCCTCGCAGGCCCGCTGGACGACCTGCTCACCGCCCACACCCTGGTCACCGGCCCGGCCGCCGACCTCGACGGCCACACGGTGATCGAGTCCCGCACGACGGGCCGTCAGACCACCGCCCTGATACGCCCCGGGGGCCGCCTCGCCGGAACCTGGCAGCGGACGACCCCCACCCTGGAGGAACTGGTCCTGGCCCACCTCCGCTCCCCGGAGGCGCCGTCGCTGCACCTGGACTCCGACGACGCCGACGACCCGGCCGAGCCGGTGGAGGCCGCCGTATGACCGCCACGACCGCACTCGCGCCACCCGCGAGACGCGGCGCCCTCCGCCCCAGTGGCCTCACCTGGGCCCTGCTGCGCGTCCACCGCTCCGCCCTCTGGTTCTGGCTGCTGTACGTCGCCGTGACCGCCGGGGTGATCCTGTGGACGTACGGGCCGGGCGCGAACGCGGCCATGGACGAGCTGGCCAGGTCGGGCTGCCGTGACAGCGTCATGCCCGACCTCGGCTGCGACACGCTGGGCCCGCACGGAGCCCGCTGGGATGCGGGCGTCGGCCTCGGCAGCGCCCTCCTCACCGTCGCCCCGATCCTGATCGCCGCGTGGGCGGGCGCCTCGCTCATCGGCCGCGAACTGGAGGACGGCACCGCCCGGCTGGCCTGGACCCAGTCCGTGACCCCGGCCCGCTGGCTCGCCGCCAAGCTCGCCGTACCCGCCGTACTGATCGTCGCGGGCATCCTCCCGCTCACCCTGCTGCACCGCGCGATGTGGGCGGCCACTCCCGAACTGCGGCAGGACAGCTGGAACTGGTACGACACCGGGATCTTCGAGCTGCACGGCACCCTCGCCACCGCCTACGCCCTGCTGGGCCTGGCCCTCGGTGCCCTCGTGGGCATGATCGTGCGCCGCTCGCTGCCCGCCCTGGGCATCGCCCTCGTCGGCACCGGCATCGTCCTGCGGCTCTTCCAGAACCTGCGTCCGCACCTGTGGCCGGCCGAGACCCGGAAGAGCGCCACCGGGTTCGACGACATCGGCAACATGTGGGTCGGCAGGGGCTCCTACACCTCCACCGGCGCCCGCCTCCCCGACCTGTTCTGCGACGGCAAGGCCTCGTGCGTCGCCCGCAACGACGTCGCCGGTGTCTACCTCGACTACCACCCGGCCTCGCACTTCTGGCCCCTCCAGCTGGTCGAGACGGGCATCCTCCTCGCCCTCGCGGCAGCGGCCGTACTCGTCGCCTTCGCCCTCCTCAAGCGCCGTTCGGGAGCCGCCGCATGACCGTCAAGACCGCACCCGCGGCCCTCGAAAGACCCGGGCGCGCCTTTGCCCTCCAGGGTCTCGTCCGGGTCACGCTCCGCCTGCATCGCCCGGCACTCCGGTTCTGGCTGCTGTACGTCGCCGTGGCCGCCTGTGCGCTGCTGTGGATCTATGGATTCGCGCTCGACGCGGCCTTCGGCACGTTCAGCAGGTCCGGCTGCCGCGAGAGGGTCGTGGAACAGGCCTGCGACTACTCCGGGACCGAACGCGCCCAGCTCGGCTTCGCCGAGTCCGTCGCCAGACGCCTGATCGGTCTCGTCCCCCTGTTCGCCGCCGCCTGGGCGGGCGGCTCCCTGATCGGCCGTGAACTGGAGAGAGACACCGCTCAGCTGGCCTGGACGCAGTCGGTGACGCCGACCCGCTGGCTCGCCGCCAAGCTCGCCGTACCGGCCGCGCTGCTCGTCACCGGAACCGTCCTCCTCACCCTCCTGCACCGCCTGATGTGGGACAGGCACAGCGAGCTGTGGGGGTCGGCGGGCACCTGGGAGTGGAACCAGAGCAGCTACTTCGTCGCCAACGGCACCCTCGCCACCGCGTACGCCCTGCTCGGCCTGGCCGTGGGCGCCCTCGCGGGCCTGCTCGCACGGCGCTCGCTGCCCGCCCTCGGCATCGCCGTCGTGGCCCTGCTGACCCTCGCGAGCGTCATCAGCAGCCTGCGCCCGCACCTGTGGCCGGCCGAGACCCTGACCCGGAAGACCGGCTACCCGCAGCAGTCGACCGGCATGGTCGTCGGCGACGGTGTCATCACCTCCAGCGGGTCCCGCGTCCCGGACCCGTACTGCGCCTACGACGAGTGCCGCGCCGCCCGTGACGTCGTCGGCTACTACCGCGACTACCACCCCTCCTCCCACTTCTGGCCCCTCCAGCTCATGGAGACCGGCATCGTCCTCGCCGTCACCGCCGCCGCGACGGCCGCCGCCTTCTGGCTGCTGCGCCGCCGCACGGCCTGAGGACGCGGCGACACAGGCTCGCGTATGCCCCTTCCACCGGGGAGAAGGGGCATACGCGCACCCCGTCCGTACCCCCGCCCGCCCCACCGGTCACACCTGCGAGCCGCCCCCCGATATCCCGCACGTCATGTCCCCGTAACCAGTGATTCAGCCAGGCTTGCGACGCTCACCCAATGACGCCCGCCGTGCCTGAGCCTTCACCGCCCCCAGAGGGCATCCAGGGGACCGGAGCGGCCCAGCCGGTCCCGGCCGCGCTCCCGCCCGCGCGTTCCGACGCGCCCGTCCCGGGCCGGGCGCGGAACAATGGGGTCATGAGCCAGCCAAACGCCCAGTCGCAGGTACAGCACGCGCAGCCGTCCGTCGGTTCCCTGACCTCCCACCGCCCGCACACGGTGTCGGCCGTGGTCTCCGACCTGGAGCCGGACATCGACGCCGACCTCGACGAGTACGAGGAGGCACCCTACGACGGCGAACTGCTGCCGCAGGGCCGCTTCCTCGACCGGGAGCGCAGCTGGCTCGCGTTCAACGAGCGGGTGCTCGAACTGGCCGAGGACCCGAACACCCCGCTCCTCGAACGGGCTAATTTCCTCGCGATCTTCGCCAGCAACCTGGACGAGTTCTTCATGGTCCGGGTGGCCGGCCTCAAGCGCCGCATAGCCACCGGCGTCGCCACCCGCTCCGCCTCCGGCCTCCAGCCCCGCGAGGTGCTGGAGATGATCTGGGCCCGCTCCCGCGAGCTGATGGCCCGGCACGCCGCCTGCTACCAGGAGGACGTCGCCCCGGCGCTCGCCGAGGAGGGCGTGCACCTGGTCCGCTGGGCCGAGCTGACGGAGAAGGAGCAGGCCCGCCTGTTCACCCTCTTCCGCCACCAGATCTTCCCGGTGCTGACCCCGCTGGCCGTCGACCCCGCGCACCCCTTCCCGTACATCTCGGGCCTCTCCCTGAACCTCGCGGTCGTCGTACGGAACCCGGTGAGCGGACACCGCCACTTCGCGCGCGTCAAGGTCCCGCCGCTGCTCTCCCGCTTCCTGGAGGCCTCGCCGAGCCGGTACGTGCCCATCGAGGACGTCATCGCCGCGCACCTCGAAGAGCTGTTCCCCGGCATGGAGGTGCTGGAGCACCACGCCTTCCGCCTCACCCGCAACGAGGACCTGGAGGTCGAGGAGGACGACGCCGAGAACCTCCTCCAGGCCCTGGAGAAGGAACTGATGCGGCGCCGCTTCGGCCCGCCGGTGCGCCTGGAGGTCGAGGAGTCCATCGACCGTTACGTCCTCGACCTGCTCGTACGCGAACTGAAGATCACCGAGGCGGAGGTGTACCCGCTGCCCGGCCCCCTCGACCTCACCGGCCTCTTCGGCATCTCCTCCCTCGACCGGCCCGAGCTGAAGTTCCCCAAGTTCATCGCGGGCACCCACCGCGATCTGGCCGAGGTCGAGTCGTCGTCCGCGCCGGACATCTTCGCCGCCCTGCGCGAACGGGACGTGCTCCTGCACCACCCGTACGACAGCTTCTCGACCTCGGTCCAGGCGTTCCTGGAGCAGGCGGCGGGCGACGACGACGTCCTCGCCATCAAGCAGACCCTGTACCGCACCTCCGGCGACTCCCCGATCGTGGACGCGCTCATCGAGGCGGCGGAGGCGGGCAAGCAGGTCCTCGTCCTGGTCGAGATCAAGGCCCGCTTCGACGAGCAGGCGAACATCAAGTGGGCGCGCAAGCTGGAGGAGTCCGGCTGCCATGTCGTGTACGGCCTCGTCGGCCTCAAGACCCACTGCAAGCTGTCCCTGGTGGTCCGCCAGGAGGGCGACACGCTGCGCCGCTACTCCCACGTCGGCACCGGCAACTACCACCCGAAGACGGCCCGCCTGTACGAGGACCTGGGCCTCCTGACGGCGGACCAGCAGGTCGGCGCGGACCTCTCGGACCTCTTCAACCGGCTGTCCGGCTACTCCCGCCGCGAGACCTACCGCCGCCTCCTGGTGGCCCCCAAGTCGCTGCGCGACGGCCTGATCTCACGGATCAACAAGGAGGTCCAGCACCACCGTGCCGGACGTCCCGCGTACGTCCGTATCAAGGTCAACTCGATGGTGGACGAGGCGATCATCGACGCGCTGTACCGCGCCTCCCAGGCGGGCGTCCCGTGCGACGTCTGGGTGCGCGGCATCTGCGCGGTACGCCCAGGGGTCCCTGGCCTGTCCGAGAACATTCGAGTCCGTTCCGTACTCGGCCGCTTCCTCGAACACTCCCGGGTCTTCGTCTTCGGCAACGGCGGCGAGCCCGAGGTGTGGTTCGGCAGCGCCGACATGATGCACCGCAACCTCGACCGCCGTATCGAGGCACTGGTCAGGGTCACCGACCCGGCCCACCGGGCCTCGATCAACCGGATGCTCGAAACCGGTATGTCCGACACCACACAGTCCTGGCACCTGGGCCCGGACGGCGAGTGGACCCGGCACGCGACGGACGCGGAGGGGCACCCTCTGCGCAACGTCCAGGAGATGCTCATAGACGCCCGGAGGCGCAGGCGTGGCACAGCAACACCTTGACCCGACCGACCCCACGACGGCCGGACCCGTGACCGCCGACGCGCTGGCGGACTACCTGCAGGCGCAGGCGACGGAGTTCCTCCGCGCCCTGCGCCTGCACAGGGAGACCGGCACGAGCGCCGGGGAGGACCCCGTGGACGCGGCCCGCGCCCTGCGCCACGCGGCCCGCCGCATCACGGGCACCCTCCACACCTTCCGCCCGCTCCTCGACCCCACATGGTCGGAGACGATGCACCCCGAACTGGCCTGGCTGTCAGGCACCTTGGCAAGGGAACACGCCTACGCCTCCCGCCTGGAACGCCTGCTACTGGCCCTGCAACGCCTCTCGGGCACGGTCCCGCTCCCGGCACAGGGCGGCGGCGGGGGCTCGGCCGTGAGCGGCAGAACCGGCTTCGCCGTGGACGGCTGGGCGGGCGGCGGTACGGGCAGCCGGGCAGCCGTCGGCAAGGCCGGCAGGGCAGGGTCCGCTGCGGACAGCCGGGCCGGAGGCGGTACGGACCGTAAGGCCGGGTCCGCTGCAGACGACCGGGCCGGAGGCAGTACGGACGGCAGGGCAGGGTCCACTGCGGACAGCCGGGCCGGAGTCGGTACGGACCGCCAGGCCGGGTCCGCTGCGGACAGCCGGGCCGGAGGCAGTGCGGACGGCAGGACAGGGTCCGCTACGGACGACCGGGCCGGAGTCGGTACGGACGGCAGGACAGGGTCCACTGCAGACAGCCGGGCCGGAGGCAGTGCTGGCAGCCGGAGCGGCTCTGCCTCGGACGCCCGGGGCGGGTACGCCTCGGACAGCGGGTCCGGCTTCGCCGACGGCAGCCGGACCGGCTCCGCAGGGGACAGCCAGGCCGGGGCCGCAGGTGGCAGCCAGGCCGGTTCCGCCGAAGGCAACCGAACGGGCTCACCAGCGGACAACCGGGCCAGGGCCGCCGACGGCAGCCGGACCGGCTCCGCCCCGGGCGGCCGACTGGGCTCCGCAGCGGACGGCAGGGCCGGGTTCGGCGACGGCAGCCGACCTGGCTCCGTCGCGGACAGCCGTGGCGGCTCCGACACGGGCACCCGCTCCGCACCGGGCAGCCGAGCCGCCTCCGCCTCAAGCAGCCGGACCAGCCCCGCCGTGGGGAGTCGTTCCGCCAGGGCGGATGCCGTCCTGAAGCGAGGGGAACCCGGCACCACCGGCCCCTCGGCCCACCCCGCGACCCCCGACCGCGGCAACCTCACCGTGGGCGCCGCGAAGGCAGGCGCCCTGCTCGAACGGCAGCTCACCCTCGCCCGCACCCGAGCCCACTCCGCGGCCCTGCAAGCCCTGGGCTCAAGCCGCTTCCACGCCGTGGCGGACAACGTGGCGGTGCTGGCCAGCGAGGTCCCCCTGACCCCCGCGGCTTCCGGCGCCACCCTCGACCTGCGCATCCTCGCCGCCGCAGCGGACGAACGCCTCTGCGACGCCGTCAACGCCCTCCCCCTCCTCACCGCCGGCCACCCCTACAACGCCGAGGCCCTCATCCACGGCCTCTCCCCGGACCCCGCCCCGCACCCCCAGGACGCCCCCTGGCACCACGTCCGCCTCCTCCTGCGCCTGCGCCGTTACGCGCACGAGGTCCTGGACGGCGACGAGGCCCGCGTGGACCTGCGCATGCTGACGGCGGGCACGGCGCTCAACCGCCACCGCGACGCCTCCGAGGCCGCGGCGGCGGCAGCGGCGGCGGCCCGCACCCCGCGCATCGCCCCCGCGACGGCGTACGCCCTCGGCGTGCTCCACGCCGACCAGCGCCACGAGGTCGAGGCGGCGAGGTTCGCGTTCCAGCAGTCCTGGGAGCGGAAGGCGATGAGCACGAGGTGACCTCGGCCGACGAACACCCCGTATTCGCGGCGGGCTGCGTCCTGTGGCGCCGCTCTCCGGTGGACGGCGGCCTGGAGATCTGCCTGGTCCACCGCCCGAAGTACGACGACTGGTCGCACCCCAAGGGCCGGCTGAAGCACGACGAGGAGACCCTCGCCGCCGCGCTGCGCGAGGTCGAGGAGGAGACGGGCTACGAGGCCGCCCCCGGCGCACCCCTCACCCCCACCCACTACGACGTCAACGGCCGCCCCAAGCAGGTGAGTTACTGGGAGGCGGAGGCGGTGTCGGGCACCTTCGCCCCGAACGACGAGGTCGACCTGATCCTCTGGCTCCCCCCGGCCGAGGCCCGCGAACGCCTGACCCAGCCCCGCGACAGGGACCTGATCGACGAACTCCTGACCCTGCGAAGCCGCCAGAACCAGAGCTAGAACCAGAGCCAGGCCAGAGCCAGGCCAGAGCTAGGGCCGGTCCGCCTGGTGGTGCCCCTTGCCGTCCGTACGGGCCATGCTGCGGGCCCGCCGGGCCGGCCCGCGCCAGCCGCAGACGCATCTGGCGAAGCAAAAAGGGCCGTGCTCCACCATGGAAACGGAGTGTTCTTCGGGAAACCGGGAGGGTTCGCTTCGTTCCTGCTGCGCCACACGAACAACGGTACCCACCCCCAGGCAAAGGACCGGTATACGCGTGACAACCTCCCCCACCCCTCGTTAAGCGGAACGACAGGGGCCGTGCACCGGCGGCCCGGCATGGGGGTGGGCGGCGATGGACCGGCGGCGGCACTGGCGAGCGGGCGGGGCGGTCGGCAGGGCCGCCGTGACGACAGGCCTCCTGATCTGCGCCACCGGCTGCACGGGCGGCGGCGAGGCGGCCCTCGGGGACCCGGCCACCGCGGACGCCCGCCCGAGGACCGACGCGGTACGGGTCCTGCACCGCGCCGCCGGAACCCTGGTCGACGCGGGCACCTCCCGGACCACCACCTCCATGGAGATGGCCACCGGCGGCACCCGGGTCACCATCCGGGGCGAGGGCGTCTACGACTACGGCAAGCAGCTCGGCCGCCTGACGGTGATGCTCCCGCAGGACCCGGCGGGAGCCAGTCCGCACCGCCCGATCACCGAACTCCTCGCCCCCGGCGCCCTGTTCATGAAGAACCGGGGCGCGGGCGTGCCCGCCGACAAATGGGTACGGGTGGACACGGCGACCCTGTCCGACGGCAACCTGGTGACGGGCGGCGCCACCGACCCCTTCGCCGCCGCCGAGGTCCTGCGCGGGACGCGCGAGGCGACCTACGTCGGCCGGACCCGGGTCGCCGGCACCGAGGTACGACACTACCGGGGCACCGCCGACCTCGCCGAGGCCTCGAAGAACGCCTCGCCGGGCAACAGGGGCCCGCTGGGAGCGGCGGCGAAAGGGTTCGCCACGGCCGAGGTCCCGTTCGAGGCGTACCTCGACGACGAGGGCCGTATCCGCAAGCTGCTGCACCGCTTCAGCTTCGTCAACGGCCAGCACAAGAGCACCGTCGCGGTCGCCTCGACGACGCTGCTTTACGACTTCGGGGCCCCCGTGCTCGTACGACTGCCGAGGCCCGCGGACATCTACGCGGGCCGGATCGCCGAGGAGTGAGACCGGCGGGACGGCCGGACCGGGGAAACTGCGGGACTGGGGAAACGGCGGGACTGGCGTCCGGAAATAGGGGAAGGTGAGCCGGGGCGGGCAACCCGGACCGCCCCGGCTGCGTCCGCCGTAGCGCAAGGACTAGCCCGTCCGTGCCATGCGCGTTGTGTAGACCGCTGCCTACTCTAGGAAGCGGGACAGCAGAGAAGAGGTGATGCACGTGGCTCCGGTCGGCGGTACGGCAGTTCAGGACCACGTGGCCCTCGCCGAGATCGAGCTGTGCGGAGAACTGATCATCGCGGCCTCGGCGGCTGCCGGTGAGCGGCTCAGCCTGGAGAGCATCGACCGGGTGCTGAAGGTGGCGGAGGAACGCGAGGGGCGCAAGGTCACGTCGGCTGGCTGAAAACCGCCGGAGCCGGACGGGACGGCAGCGCGGGGTGGGTCAGGTGCGCAGCAGGCGCCCGATCGCCTTGGTCGCCTCCTCCACCTTCGCGTCGATCTCCGTACCGCCCTTGAGGGCCGCGTCCGCGACGCAGTGGCGCAGGTGCTCCTCCAGGAGCTGGAGCGCGAAGGACTGCAGGGCCTTGGTGGACGCGGAGACCTGGGTGAGTATGTCGATGCAGTAGACGTCCTCGTCGACCATCCGCTGGAGCCCGCGGATCTGCCCCTCGATCCGGCGCAGCCGCTTCAGGTGCTCGTCCTTCTGCTTGTGGTACCCGTGCACGACGTCGGTCGTCATCGCGTGATCCTCCCGTTGGACACACCTGGGACACAAAAGCGCCCATATACCCCTGCCGGGTATATGGTAACCAACTTTGCTGGGTACAGGGCCAGGTGTACGAAGGGGTGCACAGCTGGGTATAGACCACTGTGCAGTCCCCGCGGTCCGATGGGCGACACTGGGGGACGACCCGTTGTCGACCCGTTAGCCGTGGCCGGATGTTGCGCCTAGCATCAGCCTGACCGAACCCGAAGGACTCCGAGGACCCCAAGTGCGATTTCGTCTGACCCCCAGGGAGACGAGCTTCTACGACATGTTCGCCGCCTCCGCGGACAACATCGTCACGGGCTCGCGGCTCCTCATGGAACTGCTCGGGGCGGACGCCTCCGGCCGGGCCGAGATCGCAGAGCGTATGCGGGCCGCCGAACACGCCGGTGACGACGCCACACACGCGATCTTCCACCAGCTGAACTCCTCGTTCATCACGCCCTTCGACCGCGAGGACATCTACGCGCTCGCATCGTCCCTGGACGACATCATGGACTTCATGGAGGAGGCCGTCGACCTGGTCGTCCTCTACAACGTGGAGGAGCTGCCCAAGGGCGTCGAGCAGCAGATCGAGGTGCTGGCGCGGGCGGCGGAGCTGACGGCGGAGGCCATGCCGAACCTCCGCACGATGGACAACCTCACGGAGTACTGGATCGAGGTGAACCGGCTGGAGAACCAGGCGGACCAGATCCACAGAAAGCTTCTTGCACACCTGTTCAACGGCAAGTACGACGCGATCGAGGTGCTGAAGCTCAAGCAGATCGTGGATGTGCTTGAGGAGGCGGCGGACGCCTTCGAGCACGTGGCGAACACGGTGGAGACCATCGCGGTCAAGGAGTCCTGACCTCTACATGGACACCTTCGCACTGATCGTGACCATCGGGGTCGCGCTCGGATTCACGTACACGAACGGCTTTCACGACTCGGCGAACGCCATCGCCACATCCGTTTCCACCCGCGCCCTGACCCCCCGGGCGGCCCTGGCGATGGCCGCCGCGATGAACCTGCTGGGCGCGTTCCTGGGCAACGGCGTCGCGAAGACGGTGAGCGAGGGCCTGATCGAGACGCCCAAGGGCTCCTCGGGCATGGCGATCCTGTTCGCGGCGCTGGTCGGCGCGATCACCTGGAACCTGGTCACCTGGTACTTCGGCCTCCCGTCCTCCTCCTCGCACGCGCTGTTCGGCGGCATGGTGGGCGCGGCCCTGGCGGGCGGTACGAAGGTCTACTGGTCCGGCGTCCTGGACAAGGTCGTCATCCCGATGTTCGTCTCCCCGCTGGTGGGCCTGCTGGCGGGCTACCTGGTGATGACGGCGATCATGTGGATCTTCCGCCGGGCGAACCCGAGCAAGGCGAAGCGCGGCTTCCGCATCGCGCAGACGGTGTCGGCGGCGGGCATGGCCCTCGGCCACGGCCTCCAGGACGCCCAGAAGACGATGGGCATCGTGGTGATGGCCCTGGTCATCGCGGACGTGGAGGACTACGGCGACCCGATCCCGGTCTGGGTCAAGATCGCCTGCGCGGTGACCCTGTCCCTGGGCACGTACGCGGGCGGCTGGCGCATCATGCGCACCATGGGCCGCAAGATCATCGAGCTGGACCCGCCCCAGGGCTTCGCGGCGGAGACGACGGGCGCGTCGATCATGTTCATCACGGCGTACCTCTTCAAGACCCCGGTCTCCACGACCCATGTGATCACCTCGGCGATCATGGGCGTGGGCGCGACGAAGCGGGTGAAGGCCGTGCGGTGGGGGGTCGCCAAGAACATCGTCCTGGGCTGGTTCATCACGATGCCGGCGGCGGCGGGGGTGGCGGCGGCGGGGTACGGGGTCGTCCGGCTGGCGTTCCTGTAGGTCCGCCGACCGTACGCAACATACCGATACCGAAAAACGAGAACGTCATTTACAGGGATGCCCAATAACGTTACCGTCTGGGCACCCAGTCCGGGAACCCCGCTCCCGGACTCCTCCCAGGAGATGTCATGCACATGAAGTTAAGGTGGGTGAAAGCCGTCCGCAGGTGCCTCGCACTGGCGGCGTCGACCCCCCTCTTCCTGCTCGCAGCCACCCCCACAGCCACCGCGCAGCCGCCCTCCACCGCAACCACGGCAGCCGCGCCCACCGTCACCGGCCCGGTGACTGGCGGCAACGGCAGCCCCGTCCTCTACGGAACGACGGCGTTCGACCTGGGCACCGTCGGCTACACCCAGTCCGAGTACCTCGTCTCGGGCACCGCCGCCGCCTACGCACCCGAGGCCCCCCTCACACCCGACGGCCGCTGGCAGGTCGCCCCCGCGAGCACGGCCCCGTACACCACCCGCGTGGTCGTGAACCGCCCCGCCGACCCCGCCCGGTTCAACGGCACCGTCGTGGTGGAGTGGCTGAACGTCACCGCCGGGGTGGACGCGGCCCCGGAGTGGATCTACACCCACAACGAACTGATCCGGGAGGGCTTCGCCTGGGTCGGCGTCTCCGCGCAGGCCGCAGGGGCGAACGCCACCAAGGCCGCCGACCCGGTCCGCTACACGGCCATGTCCCACCCGGGTGACAGTTACTCCTACGACATCTACTCACAGGCCGGCCAGGCCGTACGGGACTCCGCAGCCACCGTCCTCGACGGGCTGCGCCCGCGCACCGTGCTGGCCAACGGCGAGTCGCAGTCCGCGTTCCGCCTCACCACGTACATCAACGCCGTCCACCCCCTGGTCTCCGTCTACGACGGCTTCCTGGTCCACAGCCGCAGCGGCACCGGCGCCCCCCTGTCCCAGGCACCCCAGCCGAACGTCCCGACCCCCTCCGTGGTCCCCCTCCGCACCGACCTCGACGCACCGGTACTCGTCGTCCAGGCCGAGACCGACGTACTGGCGCTCGGCTCCCTGGCCGCCCGCCAGGACGACACCCCCCGCCTGCGGCTCTGGGAGGTGGCCGGCACCTCGCACGCCGACGCCTACCTCTCCATCGGCCCCCGCGACGACGGCAGCGGCGCCGCAGGTCTCCAGAACCTGAACGCCCTGCTCACTCCCCCGACCCGAACCGGCTGCGCCTCCCCGGTCAACGCCGGTCCGGCGCACTACGTCCTGGACACCGCCCAGTACGCCCTGAACCGCTGGGCGACCACGGGCATCCCCCCTGCCCGAGCACCCCGCCTCCAGGTGGACACGTCGGGCCCGACCCCCGCCTTCGTCCTGGACACCCACGGCAACGTGGAGGGCGGCATCCGCACCCCACAGGTGGACACCCCGCTGGCCACCCTCTCCGGCCTGGGCCAGTCCGGAGGAGCGGCCTGCTTCCTCTTCGGCACGACCACCCCGTTCAGCGCGGAGAAACTGGCCGCTCTGTACCCCACCCACACCGAGTTCGTCACAAGGTGGACAACCAGCACGGCCCGGTCCACAGCCGCGGGCTTCATCCGCCCGGCAGACGCGATCGAACTGATCCGAGCGGCCCGGGACTCCGACATCGGCGCCTGACCCGCACGGGGGCGGACGGACACGAAGCAGCAGGGCCCGCCCGCCCCCACACCGCAACACGACCGCGGCCCGCACAGCCCCGACGGGGTGGTGCGGGCCGCGTAGTCACGGACGCCGGGATTCACCAGCAGTGTGCGAGGCAGGCAGGGGCCTCGGTGGAGTGGGTCAGGTGCCGGGCCAGGTGACCGTCTGCCCCTCGGGGGTGACGGTGATGCCGAAGCGATCCAACGACGGGGATCCGTCCCGGCGCCAACGGGTGACGTGCTCCTCGATGGCGTCCCACAGCAGGGTGGGGCCGCCCTGACGCACCACCCAGCCGTCGCGGTCCTGGTGGAGGACGGCCCACGCTTCGGCCTCGACGTCGATCAGGACATGTTCCTCCCGGCCGTCACGGTCAAGGGTGACGCGCTGGGCGCGGGGTGCGGCGAGCTGGGCGACGAAGCGGGTGTTCCAGTCGTCCAGGATGTCAGCGCCAAGGCGTGCGGGGCGTTGGCTGCCCGTGTCCAGGTCGGGCAGGGTCCCGAGGGGCGGCGGGCTCTGTGGTCGGGCAAGCATGAACGAGATCTGCCCGCTGAGGAAGTGACCTGTGGCGGTGCCGTCGTCGTGCACGATCAACCGGGCGAGTTCCGAGGAGTAGAGCCAGCCGCTCACCGTGGCGAGGATGATGCCGCCGGGACGGGTCTGGGCGAGCCACTCGGCGGGGACGGTGGTGATCCCGCACGTGGCGATGACCCGGTCGTAGGGGCCGCCGTCCTTGTGGCCGAGAAGCCCGTCACCCACGACCAGGTTCGGACGGTGGCCGAGCCGGCCGAGGGCGGCGCGCGCCCGGCCCGAGACTCCTTCGTCGACCTCGACGGAGGTCACCCGGTCGTCCCCGAGACGGTGACAGGCGAGGGCGGTGGAGTAGCCGGTCCCCGTGCCGATTTCGAGGACCTGGTGGGCGTCGTCGACCTGGAGGTCTTCCCACATCCGCACGACCAGGCCGGGCATGGTGGAGGACGACGTGGGCGCCCGCAGGATCTCGCCCCGGATGTCTGTGGGCACGATGGTCCCGGCGATCTGGGTCACGAGGGACTCGTCTTCGTAGCAACGGCTCAGCCACTGCGGGGAGTCGGGCATGACCGGCCGCCACGCGGTCGGGCCCGGTCCCGCCACCCGGTCGAAGAACCCGCCGCGCAGGAACTCGTGCCGGGGCACGGCTTCGACGGCCGCCAGCCATGGGCCGGTACGCAGGTGGAGGCTCTGGGAGAGCTGCCGGGCCAGCCGATGCCTCAGCTCCTGGTCGTCGGTCACGTCGTCTTCCTTTCGAGGAGATCCGCCATCGTCGCCGTCATGGGCAACCCGGTCTCCGGCTCCAGCCACGCCCACTGTCCGGAGCTGTTGCATTCCAGGAACCACCATGTCCCGTCGCGGCCCACTGCGAAGTCGAAAGCGCCGAACACGAGCCCGAAGTGGGCGAGGTAGGTGTGAAGGGCCTCGGTTGTGCCGGGCGGCGGCTGGACCACGGTGTAGGTGAGCCTGCTGTAGTCGGTGCGCCAGTCGAGGAGACCGGAGTCGATACGGACCGCGAACACCTGGTCGCCCATGACCGTGACCCGGACGTCCGCGGATTTCTCCACGCGGGACTGGAAGAGGTGAGCGGTACCGGCCACGGCATCGTCGATTTCCTCGGCGGCGGCCTCCAGCACCTCGACCGTGCAGGAGACCCCTTCGTCGTTGCGGTACAGCGGAGTCGACAGCGGCTTGTGGACGACGGGTCCGCAGGCCTTGATGAACGAGCGAGCCGCGTCGGGGTCGGAGGTGATGAGGGTGGGCGGGACCCGGAACCCGGCGCGTACGGCGACGTCGAGCCCGGCCGGTTTGAACTCGGCGTCGCCGATGCGGTGGGGGTGGTTCACGTACAGGCATCCGGGCAGGGACGCCAGGACTACGCCGAGGCCGTAGCGGGCCTGCGTGACGGCGAAACGGGCCGTCTGTTCGTCCAGGTGGGGGAACGTGAATCCGGAGGGGCGGCGGTAGTAGAGGGAGCGAACGCGGGACAGGTCCGCTGTGCGGGTGGGCGTGGTCAGCGTGCCTTCGACGCCCTCGCCGGTGATGGTGGCCGCGAACGACAGGGTGGCGGGGAAGTCCCCGGAGTCGAACCGCACGACCGGGACGCCCCGGCCGTGCAGTTCCTCGATCACCAGGTCGGTCGTGGGGTCGTCCATGTTGGTGACGACCAGAACCGGACCCTTGTGTGTCACTGGTCGCTGTCGTTCCCCGTGTCCTGGTCACCGCCGCCGTTTCCGCCACCACCTGAACCGTCGGAGGGGTTACCGGTGTTGGTGGCGGGGTTGGTGCCGGTGCTCGTGCCGTGGCCGGGCATCATCATCGGCTGCCCGGCCGTGTCGAAGTACCGGCCGGTCTGGGTGACGGGGTCCAGTTCGACGCGGGCGTACGACGGGGCCATGGCCGGGTACGGGATCATGCGCCGCAGTCCCCACGGCAGGGGAGTACTGACACCATTGGGCAGTGGTGTCCCGGTGGGGAGCCGGTCGGAGTGGGCGTACATGTGTGCCTCCGTAGGTGTGGATGGTGTGCTGAGGGTGTCGACGGGGAACTCGTTGTTTTGCTGATGGATAGGCCGGGCGGAAATCCGGGGATCTGACAGGGGCGCAGTCGTCCGGCAGCAGCACGCCCAGGAGCTGGCGCGAGGGATCTACGTCCAGCTCACAGGCGGCGACGCTCGCGCACCCTTCGGCGTGCCAGGTGGGGATCGACTGCCGCCGAGCTGCCTCATGACGTGACCTCGTCGTCCTTCACGACGACCAGCTCGGCCCAGACGGTCTTGCCCCAGCGGTATTTGTCGTACCCCCACCGGTCCGCCATCACCTCGACCAGGAGCAGCCCCCGGCCGCCCTCGTGGCCGCTGTTGCCTGCGCCCAACTCCGGTAGCCGACAGGACTTGTCGGTCACGCCGATGCGTACGCGGTCCACTCCCATCCGTCGGACGGAGACCTTGATGAGGCGGCAGGACGTGTGCCGAACGGAGTTGGAGACCAGTTCGGAGACGACCAACCGACCCACGTCGGCCAGGTCGCCGAGACCCCAAGTGCTCAGCGACGCGACCACCAGCCGCCGGGCCGTACCTGCTGATTCCGGCTTGCACAGCAACGAAGTGGTGTAGCCCGGCGCACCGACCGGGATAGGTTGTACGGCCGTCATGGTCACGACGCCCCGCCCAGGCCGACGCTCCGTCTGGTGGAATCGTGGGAGGCGGTGGGCAGGAGAGCGGGCCGCCTGTCGGTACTGGTCTGGGTCATCGCCATATCGCGGCCTTCGCTCGCCGACGGGTGGGGGTGCGGTACGCCTCTGACAGGAATCCAGGGGCGTACCGGTCGCACATGTGCCCGAACTCCCGTAAAGGGAGGGGACGTTGTACTGACACCCAGTGAACGATCACCTGCGGCATGCGACCATCGCCCATGCGGCACCCGCATACGACTATGCGCTGGGCGGGTACGGGTAGGAGCCCTGAGCCGCAGAGACTCGTAACGTGGGGGCAGCCGTGGACTTCCGGACAGGGCCGGTGCGGGAGGCTTCACGGGCTGGGGACTACGGACGGGTGATCGAACTCGTCCGCTCCGACCGAGGGATGACGCAGGCGGCCTTGGGCCAGGCCCTCGGCATGAGCCAGTCCGCTGTGTCCCGTCTGGAAGCGAAGGGAACCACGGCCTACAGCACAGACATTCTGGCGGCGGCTGCCGCGCATCTGGCGATCCCGCCGAACCTTGTCGGGCTTGCCGACGGCCACCACCGGACACACGCGAAAGACGAGTCTGACGTGGACCGACGCCGATTCCTCGGCGGGGCTGCGGCCGTGGCCGCTACCCCTGCACTGGCCGCACTCCCTGACCCGGGCGACACGGCAGGCGAGCAGGCGGCGGCGCTTCGGCTGAGTACGTCCGCGTATCGGCGCCTCGACGGCTCCACCTCGGCCAGGGATCTGGAGGAGTCCGTCAAAGCGCACATGCGCCTGATCCAGGCCATCACCCGCGACGCGCATGCCGACCAGCGCCCCCGACTGGCGGCCGTCGGCAGTGAGGCGGCGAGCCTGGCCGGCTGGTTGGCGTGGGACATGGGCGACAACGGCAGCGCCCGCACGTGGTACGGCGCCGCCATCAGGGCCGCGCAAGCGGCAGGCAACCCGTTACTGACCGCCTATCAGACCGGCAGCCTCGCCCAGTTCGAGGCGCACGCGGGCAACGGCGTCCAGGCGCTGAATCTCGCGGCGAGAGCACGTCGCGCGCTGGGCGAACAGCGCCTCGCCGTCGCGGATTCGTGGCTGTCCAGCGTGGAGGCCCTGGCACACGCGGCGGCTGGGGACCGGCGCCGGGCCGACCGGTCCCTGACCGCGTCGCGGGCCGCCGTCGCCACCCTGGACGGACAGGAACCCCCGCCGTGGCCCTGGGTGTTCAGCTTCACCGAGACGAAGGTGGCCGCAGCCCGGGTGGCGTGCGGCGCACAACTCGGCCTCGCCGACTGGGTGTTGTCCGAGGACACCGGGGCACTCGCCACCGGCCACGAAAAACAGCGTGCGCTCCTGGTGCTCGACATTGCCTCCGGCCACCTCGCCGGAGGACGGGTGGACGCGGCGTTCGCCCTCGCCTCCCGTGCGCTGGAGACCGGGCTCAAGTACCGGTCGGGGCGGATCGTGGAGCGGGCGCGCACCCTGCGCCGTACCCTCACCACCACCGCGCCGCCCAAGCCGGTGCGGCACTTCGACGAGCAGTTGCACGGCGTCTACCTGTAGGAGGTTCAGGGTGCGGGTCGGAATCACAGGCCACCGCGGGCTCGACGCGGAGACAGAGGAACGTGTCCGGGCGATGCTGGGCGAGGCGGTGCGCGCCTACGACGTCGCGGAACTGCTCGCCGTCTCGTGCGTCGCCGACGGTCCCGACGCCTGGTTCGCGGAGGTGGTGTTGGAGCACGGAGGACACCTGGAGGTCGTCATCCCGGCCGCCGAATACCGCGAGAACCTCCCCGAGTGGCACCACGCCACGTACGACACCCTGCTGGCGAAGGCCTCCCACGTCCACGAGACCGGTCTGGTCGAGTCCACCTCGGAGGCGCATCAGGCGGGCAGCGAGATCCTTGTCGGCCTGGTCGACGAGCTGCTCGCCGTCTGGGACGGGAAGCCGGCCCGGGGATACGGCGGAACAGCCGACGTCGTCGCCTACGCCGAGCGCAACGGCGTCCCCGTACGGGTGCTGTGGCCCGCGGGCGCCGTGCGCTGACCGTCGCGTGTCCGCTGCGCTCACGGCGACGTGTTTCGTCCCCGCTCCCTTCTCAGCAGGGACGCCCCGAGCGGGGTCAGGGTGTGCAGGACGGTGTTGGCTCGGCGGTGGCTGGTGATCAGGCCCGTGTCCCGTAGGACCGTCGTGTGGTGGGTGGCCGTTCCGGCGGAGACTCCGGCGTAGCGGGCCGCCTCTGTCGTGGTGGCGCCTGTCGCCGTGGCGCGCAGGATGACCGAGCGGGTGTGGCCCAGGAGGGCCGCCAGCGGTGGGCCGGTGCGGTCCTCGACAACGTTGTGCGCGGTGGCCGGTTCGTGGTGGAGGGGGTACATCAGGACCGGCGGGAGGCCCGGGTCGACCAGGGCGACCGGTGTGCCCCAGCAGAAGTAGGAGGGGACCAGGAGCAGTCCGCGGCCGTTCAGCTGGACGTCCCGTTCGGTGCCGCCGTCGAACTCCAGGACGGGATGTCTCCAGCGCACGGCCGGCGTCAGGCTGCCGAGCAGGCCCTCGACCCCGTGGTCGAGCAGGGTTCTCGCATGCCGGACCCGCTCCGCTTCGAGGCACTCCCGCATCCGCTCCTCGTACGGCGTGATGACCGCCTGGTAGTACGCGCGGAGCAGCTCGACGACCTGGCCCCGCAGCTCGGCGCCGGCGAGCTGCGGGGCCCAGTCCGGAGCGCCCGCCGCGGCGGAGAGCAGCGTGATCTCCCGGGTCACCTGGGCCGGCGGGGTGGCCAGGACGGCCTCAAGGCCGTGGCCGAGGCCCTCGGACCCCTCCGTGGGGGTGAGGAAGTCCGGGAAGTAGCTCGCGCGGGGGAAGAGCGGCAGCAGCACGTTCCTGACGGCCCGCCCCAGCTCGGTCCCGTGCAGCCGGGCGGACGCCGTACGGTGCCACTCCGCGAACGCCCAACGCCCTTTCCTGGTCTGGAATCTGTGCAGGCTGGAGGCTATTTCCCACAGGGAGTGCGGTACTGCCACCACCCGGGTCCTGGCGAGATCCTCGGCGGTGAAATGGAAACGGACCATCCCCGTCCCTTCGCCCTGCCATCTGCGACTCTTCACCTGCTTCAAAGGAGCGTGACAGAGCGCGCCGCGCACCGGAACACTCGTTCAGGTCAGCCGGGATCCGTACCGGGAACGGCTGATCACGCCAACAACGAGGAGCACCGTCATGCGTAGAACACTGCGGGCGATGACCCCGCTCGTCCTCGCGGCCTCGCTCGTGACAGCGGGCAGTACCGCCGCCTTCGCAACCAGTACGGCGACCACCCCCACCAAGGCCACCACGGCGCCGGTGACCATCCAGAACGAACACGGCTGCCCCTACTCCAGCTCCCACCCCACCCTGAGGAGGGGCAGCGTAGGCAACGCCGTACGGCATCTGCAGTGCCTCCTGCAGTACTGGGGGTACCCGTACGTCGCCGTCGACGGCGAGTTCGGCCCGCTGACCGAGACCGCGGTCAGGGACTTCCAGGCCTACTGGGGTGTCCCGGGCGGCGCGGACGGCGTCGTGGGCACGAACACCTGGGCCTACCTCCACCGCTGAGCCGAGCCAGGCGAGGCACCCGCACAGGGCACACGAACGGGCCCGCCCCGGAGCGAATCCAGGGGCGGGCCCTATTCGACCTCGCGGTGGCACCGCCATGCAGCACCGCGAGGGGTCTTGAAGCGAGCCGGGAACAGCCCGGGCGCGGCCGGTCTAGCCGAAGCGGCCCGAGATGTAGTCCTCGGTCGCCTGCACCGACGGGTTGGAGAAGATCCGCTCCGTGTCGTCGATCTCGATCAGCTTGCCGGGCTGCCCGACCGCCGCGAGGTTGAAGAACGCCGTCTTGTCCGAGACACGCGCCGCCTGCTGCATGTTGTGCGTCACGATGACGATCGTGAACCGTTCCTTCAGCTCACCGATCAGGTCCTCGATCGCGAGCGTCGAGATCGGGTCGAGGGCCGAGCACGGCTCGTCCATCAGCAGCACCTTCGGCTCGACGGCAATCGCCCGCGCGATGCACAGCCGCTGCTGCTGACCGCCCGAAAGACCCGAACCGGGCTTGTTGAGACGGTCCTTGACCTCGTTCCAGAGGTTCGCGCCCTTCAGCGACTTCTCCACGACATCGCTCAGCTCGGACTTCTTGTACGAGCCGTTCAGCCGCAGCCCAGCCGCCACGTTGTCGTACACCGACATCGTCGGGAAGGGGTTCGGCCGCTGGAAGACCATGCCGACCTCACGCCGCACCGCCACCGGGTCGACCCCGGCGCCGTACAGGTTCTCGTCGTCGAGCATGACCTTGCCGTCGACCCGCCCGCCGGGGGTGACCTCGTGCATGCGGTTCAGGGTGCGCAGGAAGGTGGACTTGCCGCAGCCGGAGGGGCCGATGAAGGCCGTCACCGAGCGCGGCTCGACCGTCATCGAGATGTCCTCGATCGCGCGGAAGGAGCCGTAGTAGGCGCTGAGGCCGCTTACGTCGATTCGCTTGGCCATTGGATATCACTGCTTCTTTCGAGGGGTCAGCCGGCCGCCGGGGCGACCGGCTACAGGTCGCTGTCGTATGGCCGCGTCAGCGACCTGTCTTCGGTGCCTTCCAGCGGGCGATACCGCGGGCACCGAGGTTGAGGATCATCACGAAGGCGATCAGCGTGAGCGACGCCGCCCAGGCCCGGTCGTACGAAGCGTCCGTGCCGCCGCTGTACTGCTGATAGATGTACAGCGGAAGCGAGGCCTGCGCACCCTCGAAGGGGTTGTTGTTGATGAAAGGGTTGCCGAAGACCAGCAGCAGCACCGGCGCCGTCTCACCGGCGATACGGGCCACCGCCAGCATGATGCCGGTGGTGATGCCGCCGATGGCGGTCGGCAGGACCACCTTCAGGATGGTGCGCCACTTCGGGATGCCGAGCGCGAGGGAGGCCTCACGCAGCTCGTTCGGTACGAGCTTCAGCATCTCCTCCGTCGAGCGGACGACCACCGGCATCATCAGGATGGCCAGGGCCAGCGAGCCCGCGAAGCCGAAGGGCTGCATCTCGAACTGCAGCATGATGCTGAGGATGAAGAGGCCCGCGACGATCGACGGGATGCCCGTCATGACGTCCACGAAGAACGTGACCGCCTTGGCGAGCTTGCCGCGGCCGTACTCGACCAGGTAGATCGCGGTGAGGACGCCGATCGGCGCGCCCATCGCGGTGGCCAGACCGACCTGCTCCAGGCTGCCGATGATGGCGTGGTAGATGCCACCGCCCGGCTCGCTGTCGGCGACGACACCCATCGAGTGGGACAGGAAGTAGCCGTCGAGGACCTTCACACCGCGCGCGACGGTCGTCCAGACCAGGGAGACCAGCGGTACGACGGCGAGCAGGAAGGCGACCCAGACCAGCGAGGTCGCGATCCGGTCCTTGGCCTGCCGCTTGCCCTCGACGCGCGTGGCGATGACGTACGTACCGACGACGAAGAGGATCGCGGCGATCAGGCCCCACTGGATGTTGCTGTCCAGACCGGCGGCCAGGCTGATGCCGATCCCGAGGGCGACCGACCCGCCGGCGAGGGCGTACGGGAACCACTTGGGAAGGCGGGCGCCCTGGAGGGAGCCCTTGGGCTTCTGGGCTACGACGGTGCTCATGCGTTGGCCCCCGAGTACTCGGCGCGGCGGGCGATGATCGCGCGGGCGGCGCCGTTGACCACCAAGGTGATGACGAACAGGACGAGACCGGAGGCGATGAGCGCGTCACGGCCGAACTCGTTCGCCTCGCCGAACTTGGCGGCGATGTTCTGCGCGAAGGTGCCGCCGCCCGGGTCGAGCAGGCTGGTCTCGATGAGGAAGCTCGGGGAGAGGACGGTGGCGACGGCCATCGTCTCGCCCAGCGCGCGGCCGAGGCCGAGCATCGACGCGGAGATCACCCCGGAGCGCCCGAAGGGCAGCACCGACATGCGGATGACCTCCCAGCGGGTGGCGCCGAGGGCCAGCGCGGCCTCCTCGTTCATCCGCGGCGTCTGCCGGAAGACCTCACGGCTGACGTTGGTGATGACCGGCAGGATCATGATCGCGAGCAGGATGCCCACGGTCAGCATCGAGCGCGGAGCGCCCTCTTCCCAGGAGAAGACCCCGGTCCAGCCGAGGTAGTCGTTCAGCCAGCCGAAGAGGCCGTTCATGTTCGGTACGAGGATCAGCGCGCCCCACAGGCCGTACACGATGGACGGCACCGCGGCGAGCAGGTCGATCACGTACGCGATGGGGCCGCTCAGCTTGCGCGGGGCGTAGTGCGTGAGGAACAGCGCGATGGCGACGGCGACCGGGACCGCGATGACCATGGCGACGATCGAGGAGACGATCGTGCCGAAGGCCAGGACCGCGATGCCGAACTTCGGCGGGGTGACGTTGGTGTTCCACTCGAAGGTGGTGAGGAAGTTGCCGTCGTCCTTGCTGATCGCGAGGGTCGCGCGATAGGTCAGGAAGATCGCGATCGCTGCCATGATCGCCAGCAGCAGGATGCCCGAGCCGCGGGAGAGACCGAGGAAGATCCGGTCACCGGGTCGGGTGGCGCCACGGGCCGCGCGCTTCTGCTCGACCTGGGTCGGCTGGGGGGCGGGAGGCGGGGTGTCTGCGTTCTTGGTGGTTATGTCCATCGGGTTCTCCGGTCTGCGGGGCCGCACCCGGGGATGCGGCTCCTGGCGGCGGTGCACCGGACGGTGTGGCCGGGGCCGGCCCAGCGGCTACGAGCTGGGCGCCGGACCCCGGCCACACACTTCAGGTCAGGCCAGGCTCTCGACGGTCGTACGAACCTTGGCGATGATCTCGGCCGGGATCGGGGCGTAGTCGATACCGCTCAGGATGCCCTGGCCCTCTTCGCTGGTGATGTAGCGGAGGAAGGCCTTCGTGGCGGGCAGGGTGTCCGACTTGTTGCCCTTGTCGCAGACGATCTCGTACGTGACCAGGGTGATCGGGTAGGCGCCGTCGGCCGTGGTCTTGTAGTCGAGCTTGAGCGAGTAGTCGTTGCCGGTGCCGACGACCTGGGCGGCGGCGATGGCCTTGGTGGCACCGTCGGAGGACGGCTTGACCGGGGCGCTGGCGCCGGTGTCGATGGCGACCGAGGTCAGGTCCTTGGCGTACGACTGCTCCATGTAGCCGATCGCGCCCTCGGTCTGCTTGACCTGCGCGGCGATGCCCGCGGAGCCGGAGGCCGCCTGGCCGCCCTTGGCCTGCCAGGCCTTGCCGCCCTCGTAGGGCCAGTCCGACGGAGCGGTGGCGATCAGGTACTTGGTGAGGTTGTCCGTGGTGCCGGAGTCCTCGGAGCGGTGGAAGGCCTGGATCTTGGTGCTGGGGAGCTTCGCGTCCGGGTTCAGCGCCTTGATGGCGGCGTCGTCCCAGGTCGTGATCTTGCTGTTGAAGATCTTGGCGAGGGTGGGCGCGTCCAGGACCAGGTTGTCGACACCCGGGAGGTTGTAGGCGAGCGCGATGGCGCCGCCGACGGCCGGGAGGTCGATCGCGGTGCCGCCGGTGCAGACCGACTTGGAGGCGGTGACCTCGTCGGGCTTCAGCGCGGAGTCGGAACCGGCGAAGGCGACCGTGCCCTGCGTGAACGCGGTGACGCCGGCGCCCGAGCCGCCGCCCTTGTAGTTGATCTGCACGCCGGAGCAGGCCGCGGTGAAGCTCTTGACCCACGCGTCGATCGCGTTCTTCTGCGCGGAGGAGCCGTCGGCGAGCAGCTGGCCCTTGGCGTCGTCACACTTGATGGAGCTGTTCGCGGCGGTCGAGGCCCCGTCGCTGGCGCTCGTGCTCGTGCCGGTGTCGTCGGAGCCGCACGCCGTGAGGGCCAGGGCGCCGGAGACGGCGAGAGCACCGAGGGTGAGGGCCCGCCGGTTCATGCGCTGAAGCTTCACTGTCGGGAGTTCCTTCCAGAAGCCGCCGTCCTGAATCCGGCGGCGTGCGAGGTAACGAAGAGTGGGTGGCGCTCAGGCGTCCGTGGAGGCACACCGAGCACCGGGTAGGGCCGAAATTAGGCAGATCAGGTGAAGCCACCTACGGGCGCAGGTAAACGGAGGGTGAACCCCTGCGGTCGGTGCGGTGAGGTCACGGAATGCTCACGGGGAGAACACGTGTGGGTCCCGACCGGAGGAACGCCCCCGGCGGTTCGGCCGATGCGGTAGGGACCAGGAAACGGACCGGAACCCATCCTTCCACTCCCTCTCGCGAACACGTCCGACGATGGAACCCACGATCCATGGAACCCGTCTCGTTCGACGGGAGCCAACGCGGGCTCAAACGGAGGAATCGAGACCCCCGGGACCCGAGGAGGAGCACCATGCGGCGGCGGACGTTCATGGAAGGCGGCATGGCCGCCCTGGCGACGATGACGACGGCGGCGTGCACGGGCGCGGGCGCGGACACGAAGAAGGGGAACTCCGCGGCCCCGGCGTCGACGACCGCCCTGACGACCACGAGCGCCTCGACCCCCGCCAACTGGACGGCCCTGGGCCGCGACCTGGACGGCCCGCTGATCCGCCCGGGCGACGCCTCCTGGCCGGCGGCCCGCCAGCTCTACAACACCCGCTTCGACGGCCTGAAACCGGCCGCGGTGGCGTACGTGGCCCATCCGGACGACATCCGCACGGCACTCGCGTACGCCCGCGCCCACTCGGTCCCCGTGGCGATCCGCAACGGCGGCCACTCGTACGCGGGCTGGTCCTCGGGCAACGGCCGCCTGATCATCGACGTATCGAAACTGAACAAAATCCGGACATCAAGCGGCACGACGGTGGTCGGAGCGGGCTCAAAACTGATCGACGTCTACCGAGCCCTGACGGCGAAGGGCGTCACGATCCCGGCGGGCTCGTGCCCGACGGTCGGAGTGTCGGGCCTGACGCTGGGCGGCGGCCACGGCGTGGTGTCGAGGGCGTACGGCCTGACCTGCGACAGCCTCACCCAGGCGACCCTGATCACGGCGGACGGCCGACAACTGACGGCGAACGCGACCACGAACAAGGACCTCTTCTGGGCCCTGCGGGGCGCGGGCAACGGCAACTTCGGCGTCGTCACGGAACTGCACTTCCGCACCCACCCGGCCCCGCAGGCGGTGGCGGCGTACCTGTCGTGGCCGTGGCGGAAGGCGGCGGCGGTGATGAAGGCCTGGCAGGAGTGGGGCCCGACCCAGCCGGACGAGATCTGGTCCGCCCTGCACGTGGCGAACGCGGCGGGCGGCACCCCGACGATCTCGATCTCGGCGTTCTCCCTGGGCACATACACGGAACTGCAGAACGCGGTGGACCGCCTGGCGGACAGAATCGGTTCCCCGGCGACGAGCGTCTCGCTGAAGCGGCGTTCGTACGAGGAGGCGATGGAGGTGTACGCGGGCTGCTCGTCCTTCGCGACGGACGCCCAGTGCCACCTCCCGGGCTCAACCCCGGGCCGCTCCCCGCAGGGCGCCCTGGGCCGGGAGACGTACGCGGCCCGCTCGGACTTCTACGACCGCTCGCTGTCGGCCGCGGGCATCCAGACGCTCCTCACCCAGCTGACCTCGGTGCGGGGCGGCTCGGGCAGCATCGCGTTCACGGCACTGGGCGGCGCGGTGAACCGGGTCTCACCGACGGCGACGGCGTTCGTGCACCGCCGCTCCAGGATGCTGGCCCAGTACATCGTGTCGTGGCGGGCGGGCACGACGGGGACGACGGCACAGTCCTGGCTCACCTCGGCCCACAACGCGATGTCCCCGTACGCCTCGGGCGCCGCCTACCAGAACTACACGGACCCGACGCTGAGGAACTGGCGCAAGGCGTATTACGGGGACGCGGCGACGCGCCTGACGAAGCTGAAGCACGAGTACGACCCGAGCAGGGTGTTCACGTACCCGCAGGCGCTGTAGGGGTGAGCGCGGGTAGCGGGCGCGATGCGTGCGGTACGTGCGACGGACGCGCTGCCGCTACGCGGCCAGGTCCCGCGCCTCGGCACCCGCCCGGGACCCCGGGACCACCGCACCGGCACCGCTGTCGGACTCCGGTCCCGACCCGGACCCGGACCGGTCCCCGCGGGCCCGGATCAGCGCCCCGGCCCGCCCTGACCTCTCGATCGCCCGGGTGACCGGCGTGAGCAGCGCCATCGCGACCGGCGACAGCAGCAACGCGACCGCGGTCCCGAGCGCGAACCCGCCGACCACGTCCGTCGGGTAGTGCACCCCCATGTACACGCGGCAGAAGCCCTCCAGCAGCGCGATCCCTATCCCCACCAGGCCGAACCTCCGGTTCGCCACGAACAGCCCGACCCCCATCGCCATGGTGATCGTCGCGTGATCGCTCACGAAGGAGTAGTCGGTCTTCCCGGAGACCAGGACCTCAAGCCCCTGATGATCCAGAAAGGGACGGGGCCGCTCCACGAACCCCCGTATGGGAATGTTCACCAGCACGGCGACCGCCGCGGCGAGCGGCGCCCAGACCAGCGCGGCGACGGACACGGCCGCCGCGTCCCCGTCCCGCCGCCGGACGCTCCACCAGCAGCACACGATCAGCAGTGCCATGGCGGCGAGCAACCCGTACTCGCCCACCACCCCGACCACCCGGTCGAACCACCGGGGCGCGTCCTTGGCCAGGCCGTTGATGTCGTAGAGCAGGTCGACGTCGGGGTTCGACCCGGATTCGGCGAGTCCAGCCATGGCGCTGCGGCCCCTTCGTCGTCACTTCCACATTCCACTGCCGCCGACGGCACGCCTGACAGACGTGACACGAGTGACCGACAGCGATTCCGCTACTGCAACAGGAACGCACGGTCTCCGTTAATACGTTCCACTCTCCACCGAATGATCACGCAGACGTTATCGAAGAGAGATACATCGCCGCAGCTCAGGGGATGGTTTCACACTGCGCTCACACGGCCGTGGGCAACGCTTTCGCGCCATCTTCGGTCACCCGGGTCGCCCCGAAGTAATCGGGGGTGTCGATGGGATCGAACCGAATGACCGCACCGGTACGCGGAGCGTCAATCATGTAACCGCCACCCACATAAATCCCGACATGCCGGATGGCCCGGGAGTTGGTGAGGTCGTCGGAGAAGAACACCAGATCCCCCGGCAGCAGCTCGGCCCGGGAAGGGTGCGGCCCGGCGTTGTACTGGTCGTTGGCGACCCGCGGCAGCTCGATCCCGACACTCTCGTACGCGGCCTGCGTGAGCCCGGAGCAGTCGAAGCGTCCGCCCTGCTCAGCGGTACCGGTACCGCCCCACAGGTAGGGCGTACCGAGCTTCCCCTGGGCGTACGTGATCGCCGCGGCGGCCTGCTCGGAGGGGTCGACGCGCCCCACAGGCGCGGCAAAGCTGACCTGCAGCGTGGTGATGGTCTTCACATAGTTCTGCGTCTCCGCATACGGCGGCACACCCCCGTATTTGATGACGGCGTACGCCCCCGCGTTGTAGGCGGCGAGCATGTTGTGCGTCGGGTCCCCGGGCGCGTCCTTGACATACGAAGCCAGCTCGCAGTCGTACGAAGCGGCCGACGGAATCGCGTCATTCGGATCCCACACATCCCGGTCGCCGTCACCGTCGCCGTCGATTCCGTGCGTGGCCCAGGTGCCGGGGATGAATTGCGCTATCCCTTCCGCCTTTGCCGGACTCTTCGCATTCGGATTGAATCCGCTCTCCTGGTACAGCTGAGCGGCGAGCAGCGCGGGATTGATGGCGGGGCACAGATTGCCCCACTTCTGCACGAGCGCCGAATAGGCGGCCGGCACGGCCCCCTTGGCGAGCGCGACGCTCCCGCCGCCGACCCCACCGGCGACGTTCCCGGCGACGAGATAGACCCCGACGACGAGCAGCATCACGAAGCTGAGGGTGCCCCCGACGGCAACACTCGCCACGATCCATGCCTTACGCACCGTCAACCGCCCCTCACCGCCAGGGATTACGCCCACGTCAGTGTAAGGGGGCTACCCGATCCACAGGGTGATCATGACGAAACGCGCCGCACTTCAGGAAGCGTTCAAGAAGCGCCGGCGGCCTCCCGATACAGAGCGGCAGCCGCACTCCCCAGCACGGCGCTGTAGGACACGTCATCGGTGGCCCCACCCTGCTGGAACCCCCCGAGCACCCCCACGACATCCCCCGCCCCGTCCACCCAGGGACTCCCACTGGTCCCGTCGGTGAAGTCGGGACACTCGATGCGCTGCTGCGTGGAACTGTGCACGGTAGGCCGATTGACACAGGTAAGAGGCGACTCACGAACATTGGGATACCCGGTGACAACGAGATCACTGACCCCGGTCCCTCTCCCCGTGACAAGGACATTGCCCCCCACAACATCCTGAACCTCCCGCCCACCCCTCCCGGCGGCGAGCCGGGCAAAGGCGAAGTCGCTGTCCTCATCGGCCCGATCACTCCAGGCCCTGGGCACAAAGGTCCTGACCACCCGCCACACCCCGTACGGCGCCCGCCCGTCCCGATACCCGGGCACGAAGACGACGTCGGTGTCCCCGTCCCCGCTCAGACAGTGCGCGGCGGTGAGAACCAGATCCCGCCCACCACTGCGCACGACAGAAGCGGTACAGAAGTGCCCACCCTCCAGATCCCCGTTGAACAGGGCCCCGACACGAGCACCACGAGGCACCGAGGGAGCGGCAGGAGCCGCCTGCGCGACGGCGGCCCCACCGAGGACCCCCGAGGCCGCACTCCCGGGCCCCGCCCCGGAGACGGAGGTGACGGCGAGCAGCGCGACGACGACAAGCAGCGCGTGCCGCCGGTTGCCGGGGGGACGAGTGGGGCGTTTCATCACCCCGACACTGTCCCTCCCAAAAGAAAGAAACTCCTGGCACCGTTTCCCGGCCGACACACACCCGCATCACAACTTCATCACAACCCCCACGCGACAACGGAGGCAGCGGCATATGCGCGGCAGGCGATCCGACCGATTTGGACGGATATACAGGCAGGTTCAGCAGCCGGGCGCCCTGAATGCGCACGGCGATACGGGACGTCAAGCCGGACTGCCGCAACTCCGGGTCACCTTGCGGTAACAGCAAAAACTTCTCCATATGTCATTCACAGCTCCCCCCGGTGTAATTCCGCACCCATGACGCACTCGGCGTGACGGTCTGATCACAGGGGTGGATTTTGAGGCTTACGGGGAGACAGGTCCCGAGTTCAAGGGGACGGAGGAGACGGCCACTTGGCTCGCTGAGACGAACCGCGCTGGCGGTCGCCGCGGTGCTGGCGGCGGAGACGGCGCTGGTGTCTCTGGAGTCGGGCGCGGTGTTCGCCGCCGACACGGGAACCGCCGGCGTCTCGGCAGCCGCGGACGAGACGGGTTCGGCCGCGTCGTCCGCGGACTCGACGGCTGCGGCGTTGCTGATGGCCCGTCTGCAGGGCCGCAGGATCGAGGTGCTGTCGGAGCGGGCGGCGGATTCGACGACGTACGCGCTGCCGTCGGGGGAGTTGCAGACGGAGACGTTCGCCGGCCCGGTCCGGGTGGAACGGAACGGAACCTGGAAGGACATCGACACGTCGCTGTCGGACACCGGCTCCAGTCTGACCCCGGAGGCCACAGCCGCCGACATCACTGTGTCCGACGGAGGGGACACAGCGCTGGCGTCGGTGTCGAAGGGGGAGACGTCCTTCGGGATGGGCTGGGAGGACAGACTCCCGACCCCGACGGTCACGGACAACACCGCCTCCTACGACCTGGGCGACGGCCAGACCCTGACGGTGAGCGCGCTGGCGCAGGGCTTCTCCCAGAACGTCATCCTCGACCAGGCACCGGACAGCGCGGTGTCGTACCGCATCCCGCTGTACCTGGACGGACTGGCGCTGTCCCAGGCCGAGTCGGGGCACCTGCTGCTGAAGGACAGCGACGGCAAGCTGGTCGCCGAGGCACCCGCACCCATGATGTGGGACTCCGGCAGGAACGACTCCTCAGGGGAATCGGACCACCAGGCACCGGTCGCCACGACGATCGAGTCGGCCGCCGACGGCGGACAGACGCTGGTCCTGACCCCGGACGCCGACTTCCTCGCCGACCCCGATCTCACCTACCCGGTGACGGTGGACCCGACGTCCACCCTCGCGGTGACCACGGACACCTGGATCCAGACCCCGACCTACCCCGACTCGCAGGTCTCCTCGCAGGAGCTGAAGTCGGGTACGTACAACGCCGGTACGGACAAGGCACGTTCGTACCTGAAGTTCGACGTGTCGAAGTTCACCGGGAAGCACATCACCGACACCAACTTCGCCCTGTACTCGTACTGGTCCTCGACGTGTTCGCGGGAGGGGGCGGGCACCACGGTCCGCCGTATCACGTCCTCCTGGTCGTCGACCTCGTTGACGTGGGACACCCGTCCGTCGTCGACCGGGACCGGCGCGGTGAACAACCTGGTGCCGCGCGGCTACTCCTCGGACTGTGCGGCGGCCTGGTCGAACTGGGACATCGACACCATCGTCCAGGCCTGGGCCGACGGCAGCCCCAACTACGGCCTCATGGTCTACGGCACCAGCGAAACCGACTCCACCACCTGGCGCCGCTTCCGCTCCGCCAACTACACCACCACCGGCTACGCCCCGAAGCTGACGGTCACCTACAACTCCTACCCGGCGAAGCCGGGTTCGGCGGCGATAGCCCCGTCGCAGGTCAACTCCTACAACGGCAGCCGGTACGTCACCTCACTCACGCCAACCCTCTCGGCGAAGGTGACCGACCCCGACGGCTCCGCCACCAGGGGCCAGTTCGAGATCACGGCGGACCCGGCGTACGCGGACACCACCTACACGTACACCGCGACCAGCTCGTCGGTGACCTCGGGCTCCGCGGCCAAACTGGCCGTCCCCTCGGCGAACGCGCTCCCGGCGGACAAGCACCTGCGCTACCGGGTGCGCGCCTACGACGGCACCGACTACGGCTCCTGGACCGGCTACACCACGTTCGTGACGAACACCGGCCTGCCCGCCGCCCCCACGGTCAGCTGTGACACGTACACGGAGAACGGCTGGACGGCGAGGGCGAGTTCGGCGGTTTCCTGCACCATCGACGCCTCCTCGTCCGACGGCGCCGGCTACCACTGGGGCCTGGACAACAGCAGCCTCCCGAACAAGAAGCTGGACACCACCAACGGCACCGGGGGCGACGCGCAGACCGTCAGCATCGACCCGGCGAACGGCTGGCACACGCTGTACGCCCGCACGGTCGACTCCGGCGGCAACCTCTCCACCACAACCACCGCCTACAGCTTCGGCGTCGGCGCGGACGGAGCGGCGATCCTCTCCCCGGCCGACGGCGACACCACCGCCCGCCGGGCGACGCTGACCGCCAAGGGCCTCACCACCTACACGGGCGTGACCTGGCAGTACCGACGCGGCGAGACCGACTCCTGGCACACCGTGCCGGTGGGTGACGTGACCGCTTCCGGTGCCGCCGTCTCCGCCTGGCCGGTCACCGTCACCAATGGCACCGCGACCAAGCTGGTCTGGAACACGGTCTCCTCGCTCAGCGAGGACGGCGCGATCGAGCTGCGGGCCGCCTTCACCGACGGCACAACCACCGGCTACTCCCAGACCGCCGAGGTCACCCTGGACCGCGACGCGGGTACCGCCCCCTCCGCCCAGGTCGGCCCTGGCCAGGTCAACCAACTCACCGGCGACTACACCCTGTCGGCCACGGACGCCGCGGCCTTCGCCGCGAGCGTCGACCGTACGTACTCCTCGCGCGCCAACAGCACGGACACCGAGGGCCAGTCCGCGATCTTCGGACCCGGCTGGACCTCCTCGGTCACCGGGTCCGGCAACGACCACACCCAGATCCGCAAGACCTCCGACACATCGGTGGAACTGCTGTCCGCGGACGGCAGCTCGGTCGCCTTCACCGCGACCAGCGGTGGCGGCTGGCAGCCCGAGACCGGCGCCGAGTCCCTCACCCTGACGGGCGCCCTGTCCGGAACGAGCTTCACCCTCACCGACACCGACGCCAACACCACGGTGTTCACCAAGGCGGCGACCGCCGCGACGACCTGGCCGCTGGCCTCCTCGGCGACGGCGGTCGACGACACCACGGTCACCGTCGCCTCGGAGACCGTCACGGTCGGCAACAACACGCTGGCCCGCCCGAAGTACGTGATCTCCCCGACCGGCGCGGTCACGGCCGCCACCTGCCAGGCCACCCCGGCCACCAAGGGCTGCCGCGTCCTGGAGTACACCTACGCGACGGCCACCACCGCCACCAGCTCGGCGCTCGGCGACTACGCGGACCAGGTCACCTCCATCAAGCTGTGGGCCACCACTCCCGGTGCCTCCGCCGCGACGGCCGAGACGATCGCCTCGTACACGTACAACACCTCCGGCCAACTGCGTCAGGTGTGGGACCCGAGAATCAGCCCCGCGCTGAAGACGGAGTACACCTACGACACCGACGGCCGGATCGCCACGTACACCCAGCCCGGTGAACTCCCCTGGACGTTCACCTACGGCAAGGCCGGCTCCGCACTGACCGCAGGCTCGGGCATGCTCCTGAAGGCCACCCGCGCCGCCCTGGCCGAGGGCAGCGCGAGCACCACGTCCGGCACGGCGGCCACCACGGTCGTCTATGACCTACCGCTCTCCGGCACCACGGCTCCCTACCAGATGGACGCCACGACCGTCGCCACATGGGCGCAGGACGCGGCACCCACCGACGCCACCGCCATCTTCCCGGCCGACTCCGTCCCCGCCTCCAGCACCGGCAGCGACCTGACAGCCACCTCGTACACCCGCGCGAGCATCACCTACATCAACGCGGACGGCGCGGAAACCAACCAGGCCGGACCCGGCGGCGCCATCACCACCACCGAATACGACGACTACGGCAACACCGTCGCCGAACTGACCGCAGCCAACCGCGAGCTGGCGCTCGGAACGTCCTCGGGCGCGGCCGACGAGCTGGCCGAGCTGGGCCTGACCGACCTGTCCACCGCCGACCGCGCCCAACTGCTGGCCACGGTCTCGGAGTACACGGCCGACGGCACGCAACTCACCGACGAGTACGGCCCCCTGCACGAGATCACCCTCACCAAGGAACTCACCGGCACCACCACCGAGTCCACCCTGGAGGCGGGCACGTCGATCCCGGCGCGCACGCACACCTCGTACACCTACGACGAGAACCGCACCAGCGACGCCGTCGTCTCCGGCCTGGTCACCTCCGCCGTCACCGGCGCGGCCATCCCCGGCTACGCCACCGACGCCGACACCAGCACGACGACCACCACCTATCACTGGGCCACCGGCGCGGAGAAGGGGATCTCGGGCGGCGAACCCGGAACCGTGGTCACGACGTACGACAGCACCGGCCGGGTGGCCACCACCCGCACCGCCGCCTCGTCCGGCTCGGACGCGGGCACGCTGGCATACACCTACTACAGCGCAGACGCCACGGGCACCTGCTCTTCGGCAGTCTGGGCCGGGCTGCTCTGCCGGACGGCTCCGGCCGCAACGATCACAGGTGGCGGGACCAACCCCGACACCGCGGTCACCACGCTGTACACGTACGACCGCTGGGGCCAGATCGCGACCAAGGCGGAAACGGCCGACGGCATGACCCGCACGACCACCAACACAGCGGATACCGCAGGCCGGTTGACCGGCATCACCGTGACCGGTGGCACGGGCACGGCTACCCCCGCCACCACCTTCACCTACAACACCACCAACGGATGGATCGCCACCCGGGCGGCCAACAGCCAGACCATCGCGTACGGCTACGACGCGCTCGGGCGCCGACTGACCTACACAGACGGAGCGGGCAACACCAGCACCACCTCGTACGACTCCTTGGACCGGCCGGTGAGGACGACCGACTCGGCCCCGTCCACGGTGACGTACGCCTACGGCACCACCGGCACCCTCACGACACTGACCGACTCGGTCGCGGGCGCCTTCACCGGCACGTACAACGCCGACGGCACCCTCACGTCCGAGACTCTGCCCGGCGGCCACACCCTGACCATCGCCACCGACCCGACCGGCCAGGAGACCGGCCGCGAGTACACCACCTCGGACGGCACCACCATCGCCTCCGACACCGCCGGCTACACGGCCACCGGACGACAGGCGGGCCACACCCAGACCGACGGCGCCACCACCGAGTCCGACTACACCTACGACAGCGCCGGACGCCTCACCCAGGCCACCGACACCACCGCCAGCGGCTGCACCACCCGCGCCTACACCTTCGACGCGAACAGCAACCGCACGGCCCTGACGGCCACTTCGGACGACTGCGACGCCACCACGACCGACGACGCCGCCACGGCCACGAAGTCGTACACGTACGACTCTGCCGACCGTCTGGTGAACTCCGGTTACGTGTACGACGCGTTCGGCCGCACCACCACCAGCGGCGCCACAACCCTGGGCTACTACACCAATGACCTGCTACGCACCGAAACCGTCGGCACCAGCCGCAAGGTATGGGAGTTCGACGGAGCCGGACGCCTTGCCGCCCAGACCGCCCAGACTCAGGCCACCGACGGCACCTGGAGCACCAGCGGCACGACAACCAGCCACTATGGCGACGGCAGCGACAGCCCCACCTGGACCAAGAGCGGCGACACCGTCAGCCGCAACGTGCACGACCTCACAGGCGGACTGAGCGCGACCACCACGGCCAGTGGCGGCACAATTCTGCAACTCGCCAACATCCACGGCGATCTGATGGTCCAGCAGCCGCTGGACACCAGCGTGAACAGCACCGTCCAGCACTACGACGAATATGGCAACGTACTCGACGCCACCGCCGCCACGACATACGGCTGGCTGGGCACCCACCAGCGCTCCTCGGCAACACTCAGCAGTTACACCCTCATGGGCGCCCGCGCCTACGACCCGGCTACAGGACGTTTCCTTCAGGTAGACCCGGTATACGGCGGAAACAATAACCCATACCTCTACCCCGGAGATCCGGTCAATTTCAATGACATCTCCGGACGGAAGAAGAATCTCAATAAGACAACCTGTGGAATCGCCACCTGTACGCGATACATCAATCACAAGAACACGCAGAAGTTGGTAGATTTCTTCGAAATGCTTGTCGGAGTGATGACAGGAGTGGTTGCAATTGCGGCAGCAGTTGTCCACTACTGTCCGCTTCCTCAATGCAAAGTGATTGGCGGCGCGGTCGCAATTATCGGCGCGGCCGTCGGGGGTGCCGCTCAGGCCATGGCGTCCTACATCGGCTGGCTCGACAAGAAGAACGGCGGAAAGGGCATCAAGCTAAAATATACGAAGTACGGAAAGATCCCATTCTATTTGGGGAGCCAGTGACTTCCAGAGTTCCACACCTCTGGTAGCCCGAGCGCGAATCAGATCATTTTCGCGCCGTGACGGTTTCTCAACGACTCGAAATTTTCGAGCGCAGGCCCAGCGATGCATTCAAAATGATGCATCGCTGGGCCTGGCGTCGATTGGATTCAAAAACCTTCATCGCGAGACAATCATAAAGTTGAACGTCGACAATAGGAGTGTCATGGAATTTCTGGCTTCCGCTTCTTCGATTGGCTTTAAGCTCTGCGCCCTCTTGGCAGTGGTTAATTTCTCCCTTTGGGGAGGGGTGCGTGTCGGCTGGATAGGGAGTCAGGAAATGGCGGCACTGCTCCTCAAAGGAGGATGGAGCTTCACATTCTTCTCTATAGCGCTACTCATTGTTTCCAAGAATATGAAGTAACTCTCGATTCAAATGAGTGCCAAGCTTGCGACAGCAGTACGACTGGCCGGGGCAAAGAATGACCCAAGGCAGTTGACGCGTCTAAGCAATTCCTCAAAGGGCTTCGCGTGAAAAACTCCGCACTGCGAACGATAAGGAACGCAAGGGAATTATTCAATGGCCACATAGGTTGATCACAGAAATATCGGAGGTGGCATGCGTCCTTGCAGGATTGGGTGCAGCGATTTGGATCTATGGAGCAACATGAACGTTCGCGGCCTGGGAACCAGACGCCAAGTCCGGCTCACGGCACACCCTCGGATCAGTAGGAATCAGGCAGGCAAGCAAATTTAGAGCTTCAGGCCTCTGCCCCATATCCGTAACCCTCGAAAGGAGAGGAAGAAATTGATGCACACCATCTTTTCGACGAAGACATGAAAGCTGACCTTCGGGTTCTTGACTGCCTCGATCGCAATCCTTGCATTCAGCTTTCTCTGAGGAAATATTTTCAATGAGATCCGGGACCGAAAGGAAAAGAACCATCGCTCGTAGCCCCCGCCGGTTGCCACACCCCATTGCCGACCGTCCACCTGAATCCCCGTACCGCAGATCCGACCACTGAAGAAAGGTTCGTCGTCAGCGTGTCAGAATTTACCCTGTTCGTTGTCATTGTGGTCGAGTTGATTGGCGTTGCCGGGCTTTCCCTCGCCAATAAGAAGATGCTCACCGACCTTCCCTTCCGGTGCATCCTGCTGGGCATTTTGGCGGTGCACTGGGGAATGCAACGCTCAGCGGAGTCTCGTACGGATTTTCTGGATGGCGCACTCTTCGGGGTGGTACTCCCAGCGCTCATTGTTCGGGCTGTCGAGTACTACTTCGAGCAGCGGGAAGAAAGCTGCTTGCGCAACGTCATCCGCAAAGGGGCGTGGGTCCTGGTGCCACTGCAGGCCGTGTGCATCGGGATGTTCGGGTGAGGCGAGCCTGAGCGTGATCGCTGCCGCCGCTCCACACCACACCGTTCCAGGTCACCTCGTACTACCCGCACTACCGGCGCGCCCGCCCCCTCCCCGAACTTGCCCGGCAGCACATCGCGGTAGGCACCGTTGTCCGGGTGGGTGTGCAGAGCCCAGGTGCCCTTCCTGGGGTCGATGACGAAGAGAACGGGACACGGGCGACGGCGTACCAATCGGCCTTGTCCCTGATGTCCCGGGACTTCTCGGACTGGGAAATGACCTCAACGGCCAGTGCGGCGTCCGCAGCGTCGGCCAGCCAGTCGTCGTCCTCCTCCCATTCGAGGGGCAGCACGATCAGGTCGGGAGTCGCGTAGTCGTCCGGATCATCGGGCAGGGCGATCGAGGACACCTCATACACGTCCAGTCCGTCAGGCAGAGCCGCCGCTTCCAACTGTCGGCGCAACTGCTTGACCACACCCGCGTGTTTGCCACGCGGAGTAGGGGACGTCACGAACTTTCCTCCCAAGATCTGCACCCGCAGACCTGTCGCGGCCTCGACCTTTTCGGCGGCCTCGGCCTCAGCGCCCGTACGTGGACATGGAGCCCCTTTGCGCCGCTGTTCGAGCTGCGTCATACCGCCCCTTCCATCACACTCCGCCCACCTACCATCACCCCAGGCCACCCCACCGAAACTCCACCCACAACACCTTCCCGCCCTTCGAGGCCCCCAACTCCCGCAGCACGGACACCCCCCACGCCTCCGCACAGGCCCGCACCAACTGCAGCCCCCGCCCGCCCACACAGTCCTCCGGAGCCACGCCGACAGGTTCACCGTCACCCCCGAACCCGGCCGGCACCCGCGGATCGGTGTCCCAGACGGCCACCCGGAACCGGTCCGCCTCGCGGAGCTGGACGATACGCAGGGCGTAGGGCCCCTCGGTGTGCCGATGGGCGTTGGTGAGCAGCTCGGAGGCGACGAGTTCGGCAACGGGGACGGCTTCCGCGAGCCCGCGCGCGTCCAGAACGGTCCGTACGGTCGCGCGGCCGATACCCGGTGAGCGTGGATCGCGCGGGAGTTGAACGGTTGCCCAGCTGTAAACTAGCCACCGACAGGTAATGCATTACCTGGAAGAGCCTGGCCGAACTGGAGCACCACGCCCGGTCGTTGCGGGACTCCACCACTGCCCGCGTCCCCGGCCTGCTCCAGACCCGCGAGTACGCACTGGAGATCTTCCGCCAGGCGGTCACAGAACTCCCACCGCCGGACATCGAGCACCGCCTGTCGTTCCGCATCAAACGCCAGGCGATCCTCTTCCGCGAGGACGAACCGACCCCGTACGAGGCGATCACCCACGAGGCCGCCCTGCGCATGAAGGTCGGCGGCGCCAAGGTCGCCCGGCAGCAGCTGCAGCACCTGCTCGACATGAGCGACCGGGACCACATCACCCTGCGCGCCATCACGTTCGACGCCGGCGCCTACCCGGGCTCGGGACAGTCGATCCACTACGCACACGGCCCGGTGCCGGAACTGGACACCGTCTATCTCGACCAGGCGCACGGACTCGCCTTCGTGGACGCCGACGCGGAATTGCGCAGATACCGCACGCTGTTCGACCGTATCGAGGCTCTCGCGCTCCCCCCGGAGAAGACCCGGGACCTCATCCACAACGTGATGCGAGACCTGTGAAGGGACGGATCCCCATGACTCCGCACTGGCAGAAGTCGTCGTACTGCTCCGAGGGCGCCTCCTGCGTCCACATATCCACCACCCCCGACGGAGTCCACCTAACCGAATCCTCCGACCCCACCGGAGCCGTACTCACCACCACCCCCACCGCCTTCCGCACCCTCCTCACCACCCTCAAGACGTCCACACCCCCACCGAAGACAACACCCCCCGGCATCGAAGTCACCCTCGGCGAAACCCCGGACGCCCCGGTCCACCTCCGCTCGACCACCACCCCCGGCACGGTCGTCACCACCGACCACCACAAGTGGCACGCCTTCGTCCTGGGCGTACGGGCGGGCGAGTTCGACCACTTCGCAGAGGTCGCCGGAAACCTGTGAACCCCCTGTGCCCCCAGTCAAGCCACCCCCACCCCCCACCCATCACCCCGTAAGCGATCAGTAACCCCCAACCCCCCTTCAGTCACGCGGAAGTCAGGATTCCGCAACCCATCTTGTTGTCACGTACCCAACAAGCGAGGGTCGTCGGCGGGCCGCCAACCCACCGCCGGGGAAACCGCACCGGCGGTACACCCCCCACCCGCACTGCCCCTGCCAACCCCCTAACAGGAGGCTGTACGTTGCGTACGTCACCCCCCAGCAGCCAGTCCACGCACGGCAGATGGCGCCGCATAGGCACCGCGGCCGTCGCCACCGCCGCGCTCGCCCTCGCCGGACTCGGCACCGCGGCCCACGCCAGCGCGGCGCCCGCGCCGCAGAAGGTCACCGCGAAGACCATCGCCGCACAGGTCGCCAAGGCCCACGTCAGCTACACCAACCAGTGCGACGCGACCCCCGCGAAGGGCTTCGCGTCCTGCAACGCCCTGCGCGTCACCGGCGGCACCACCGCGTACCTGGAGAAGCAGGCCGCGCTCAAGGGCTCGGCCGCCAGGACCATCAAGCCGAACGCCACCTCGGCCACCCCCACCGGCTACGGCCCCAGCGACCTCCAGGACGCCTACGGCCTCACCGACGCCGCCGACTCCAACGGCTCCGGCGAGACCATCGCGATCGTCGACGCGTACGACGACCCGAACGCCGCGTCCGACCTCGCCGCGTACCGCTCGTACTACGGCCTCTCCGCCTGCACGGTCGCCAACGGCTGCTTCACCAAGGTCAGCCAGACCGGCTCGACGACCTCCCTCCCCACCGCCGACAGCGGCTGGGCCGGTGAGATCTCGCTCGACCTCGACATGGCCAGCGCGATCTGCCCGAACTGCAACATCCTGCTCGTCGAGGCCAAGTCCGCCTCGATGGCCAACCTCGGCACGGCCGTGAACCGCGCGGTCACCCTGGGCGCGAAGTACGTCTCCAACAGCTACGGCGGCTCGGAGTCCTCCTCCGACACCACCTACGACACCTCGTACTTCAAGCACGCCGGCGTCGCCATCACGGTCAGCGCGGGCGACGAGGGCTACGGCGCCGAGTACCCGGCCGCCTCCCGCTACGTCACCGCCGTCGGCGGCACCAAGCTCTCCACCTCCTCCACCACCCGCGGCTGGACCGAGAGCGTGTGGAAGACCAGCAGCACCGAGGGCACCGGCTCCGGCTGCTCCTCGTACGACGCGAAGCCCACCTGGCAGACCGACGCGACCTGCACCAAGCGCATGATCGCCGACGTCTCCGCCGTGGCCGACCCCGCGACCGGCGTCTCGGTCTACGACACCTACGGCGACGGCACCGGCTGGGTCACCTACGGCGGCACCAGCGCCTCCGCGCCCATCATCGCGGGCGTCTACGCCCTCGCCGGCACCCCCGGCAGCAGCGACTACCCGGCCTCCTACCCCTACGCGGCGGCCGGCACCTCCGCCCTCAACGACGTGACCTCGGGCAACAACGGCACCTGCACCACGAGCTACTACTGCACCGCCAAGTCGGGCTACGACGGCCCGACCGGCTGGGGAACCCCGGAGGGCCTGGACGCCTTCACCGGCTGACCCAACACAAAGAGACGCCACCGGAGGTCGTGGGGATCACCGGCGGGCACTGGGGAACGGGCCGCGGCTGCCAGCCGCGGCCCGTCGCCATGTCCGGGGTCCGCGATAACCTGACCCTGACACCGCCCCTGACCCCGGCCTTGCGACGGACCGTCAGAAACGGGACTGAACACGGGGTTGCACAACGACGGAACCACACCACAGGTTTCGCTACTACTTCATTGCCCGGCGTGACCAGCCGTGATACACAGAGTGACGATAAAGGTATTCGTACGAATCCCGCCAATCAATGACTTCAAGTCGACATACGACAGTGTCATTGTCGGCGAGAATGGGCCTGACCTCTGCGCTGCGGCAGGGGCCGCGCGGAACTACCCGACAGGGGCGGTGACTTAGGTGACTTACCAGTGGCTTGCGGCCGAAAAAGGCGACATCAACACCATCATCGGCGGGATCGCTCCGGACTGGGGCCCCTTCGGCAGCCTGGGCACCGAGGCGAAGACGATGGTCCAGGTCGTGATGGCCGTGGCCATCCTGATGTGCCTCGGCATCGCGATCTGGGGGGCGGCGAAACAGCGCATCGGCGCGACGGCCCTGCGCGACACCTTCAGCGCCGAACAGGGCAAGGGCCTCATCATCGCGGGCCTGACGGGCGTGTTCATCATCGGCTCGCTCGGCACCCTCTTCACCATCGTGTACGGCATGGCCGTGTAGCCGACGCCACCCGCGCGCGGCGCATCTCCAGTCGGTCGCCGGGCGAACCCGGTTCTCCCCTCCCACCACCCACCCACCCGTCGTGCCCACCGACTGAGGTTGCGTCTCCCTGATGTCGAGTCACCACACCGCGCCCGCGCGGGAACCAGCACGGCTACCGTCGTACTGTCACGTGTTCGGGTCCCCGTACACGTGGATTCGACACACGTGGATGCGGCACAAGGTCGAGGGGACGGACGCCGGATGAGTCTCGGTGACGGACACAGCCAGGGCAACGGCGATTCCGCGCGCCCCGACGACGGCGGCTACGGCGGCACGGGCCAGACCCGCACCCGCTACCACGACCAGGGAAACGGCGGCCTCTACGGCGGCGCGCGCCGCACCAGGTCCTCGCGCGGCATGGTGACCGCGGTCGGCGTGGTCGTCCTGCTGATCGCCGCCATCGCCTTCGCGAACCGCGGAGGAGACGATTCCTCTACGTCGTCCTCCTCGTCCACCACGGGCAGCGGCTCCGGCTCCGGCAGCGCGAGCGGCCCCGACACGGCGGCCACCGCGGCCTCCGGCGAGCAGCCGGTCACGAAGAAGGCCGCGGGCCTCCCCGCCGGCTTCGCGCACGACCGGCAGGGCGCCCAGTCCGCCGCGGCCAACTACGCGGTCTCCCTCGGCTCGACCGGCATGTACCGCAAGGACACCCGCGACAAGCTCGTCGACGCCCTCTTCACCACCGAGGCCGCCGCCAAACTCAAGGGCCCCCTGGACAAGGCCTACTCCGCGAGCCTCCTCGCCAGACTCGGCCTCGACGCGAACGGCAACGCCCCCGAGGGCAGCACGTTCGTCTCCCGCGTGACCCCGGTCGGCACGAAGACCGTGGCGTACGGCGACTCCACCGCCACCGTCGAGGTCTGGTACGTCGGCCTGAGCGGCATCGCGGGCGACACCTCCACCAGCCCGGTCACCTCGTCCTGGAACACGCTGACCTACAACCTGCGCTGGTCGGGCGGCGACTGGAAGGTCGTCTCCTACGCGGAGAAGGACGGCCCCAACCCGGTCCCCGGCGACTCCAGGGCCGCCGCCTCGGACGAGATCAGCAAGGCCATCGACGAGTACGGAGGGTTCACCTATGCCCGGTAACACGCCAGGCACGTCAGGCAGGCCCTACCTCGTGCTCAAACTCGCCGGCGCGCTGACCGCCGTACAGACGACCGCCGTACTCCTGGCGACCCAGGCGTACGCGGCTCCGACCCCGTCCCCCACGCCCTCACCGTCGGCCTCGTCCACGGCCGGCAACCCGGACTGCGCGCTCCTGCCCGACGCGGCCAAGGCGGTCTGCGAGGGCCAGCAGGGCGCCGGCTCCGGCTCGGTCACCAACAACACCTCCACCCTCGACCCGCTGTCCTCCCTCGCCAAGGGGTGTGCCGACGCCGCCTCCTGGACGGTCGACAAGCTCAGCGAGGCCGTGAAGGACACCGCCAACGTCGACTTCACCAACACCAAGTTCCTCCAGCAGTACGCGGTCGTGTTCGCCGCGTCCACCGTGCTGACCCTGGTGCTGTGGCTGCTCGCGGTCGCCAAGCGGGCCATGCGGGGCGTCCCCCTCACCACCGCCATCTCCGAGGCGATCGGCTTCCTCTGGCTGACCGTCCTGGCCTCCGCCTTCACGCCCCTCATCCTCTACACCGTCGTCTCCGCGACCGACGGCGTCACCGAGGTCCTGGCGAGCGCGACGGGCGACCAGACCGACACGTTCTTCGGCACCTTCTCCGGCGCGCTCGCCAAGGGCGAGGACATCGGCGGCGGCCCGATCATGCTGATCGTGGTCTCCATGGTGTCGATCCTCGCGGCCGGCGTCCTCTGGCTCGAACTGGTCATCAGGGCCGCCCTGTTGTACGTCGGCGCCCTGCTCGGCACGGTCGTGTACGCGGGGCTGGTCGACAAGAACCTGTGGGGGCACGTCCGCCGCTGGGCCGGCATCATGATCGCGGTCATCCTGGTCAAACCGGTGATCGCCATCGTGCTCGGCCTCGCGGGCGCGCTGGCCACGAACGACGACGGCCCGGACGCCTTCTCGGCGGTCGTCTCCGGCCTCTCCATCATCCTCCTCGCCATCTTCGCGAGCGCGATGATCTACCGCTTCGTGCCCGGCTTCGGCGACGAGATCGCCAACTCCCGCAACAACCGCATCATGCAGGGCGCCGAAGGCAAGGCCGCCGCGGTCATCAGCTCCCCGGCGACCCTCGTCGCCCAGGGCATCAAGACCCACAGCACCAGGGCCGACAACAACGGCGGCGGAGCCGGCGGCCAGTCGTCCTCCGCGCCGCGCCCGGCCAACCCCGCGTCCGGCGGCGTGGCCGCACACAGCTCGCGGCCCTCGGGCGGCGGCGGATCTGTCCCCTCCGCCGCACCCCCACCGCGCAGCGGCCCGCACGCCGGCAACAGCAACCGATCCAACCGCCCTGGAGGTGACGGGCGTTGACGACGGATTCCCAGATGGCCCATGTGTCCCATGCCATCTCGCCCCGCCGTACGTACCTGATCGGCCGGGCCCGGCCGAACGCGATCGTCGGCCGCAACCGCGAGTCCGGCGAGATCGCGCTCATCATCGTGGGCGCCTTCCTCGGCATGGTCTGCGGCCTGATCGTCCCCGTACTCGCCCTGCGCATCGTGCTGCTGACCGGCTTCCCGATGCTGGCCCTCGCGGTGGTGTACGTCCCGTACAAGCGCCGCACGATCTACAAGTGGTTCGAGATCAACCGCAGTTACAAGCGCAGCCTCCGCCAGGGCACCGCCTACCGCAGCTCCGTCATGGAGGCCGGCACCCAGATCGACGGCCGCGAGGTCGAGATCGGCCCGCCCCCCGGCATCGGCCGCATCAACTGGCTCGCGGCCCCGTTCGGCCCGGACGAGATCGCCGTACTCCTGCACGCGGACCGCCGTACGGTGACTGCCGCGATCGAGATCGAGGGCCCGGGCGTCGGCCTGCGCGACAGCGAGGACCAGGAAGCCCTGGTGGACCGCTTCGGCACGCTGCTCAAGCACGTGGCGAACGGCGACGGCTTCGTCACCCGCCTCCAGATGCTCGCCCGCACCCTCCCGGCCGACCCTGACGCCCACGCCAAGGACGTGGCCGTACGCGGCGACGAGAAGTCACCGCCGTGGCTGCAGCACTCGTACGAGCAGCTGCAGTCGATGGTGTCGACGAGCAGCGAACAGCACCGCGCGTATCTGGTCGCCTGCATGCACTTCAACCGCGAACTGGCCGCAGAGGCCCACGCGATGGCCCGCGCGGCCCGCCCCCAGCACGGCAGGAAGGTGGACCGCGACGCGGGCCTGGCGGTGGTGATGGCCCGCGAACTGACGGACATCTGCTCCCGGTTGCAGGAGGCGGACATCCGAGTCCGCCAACCCCTGGGCCAGGGCCGCCTGTCCTCCCTGATCCACTCCATGTACGACCCGGACCACCCGATCGACCACATCCAGGCGATGACGAAGCGCAACGCCTGGCCGGCCGAACTGGACGCCATGGAGGCGACGTACCTCCAGGCGAAGACCCGCGAGTCGTCGACCCGCGCCCCCTGGTGCCACTCCACGGCGTGGGTGAAGGAATGGCCGATGACCCCGGTCGGCGTCAACTTCCTTGCCCCGCTCCTGGTCCACACCCCGGACGTGATCCGCACGGTGGCGGTGACGATGGACCTGGAGCCGACCGAGGTGGCCATCGAGCGCATGCTGACGGAGAAGACGAACGACGACGCCGAGGCGAGCCGCGCGGCCAAGATGAACCGCACGGTCGACCCCCGCGACGTGGCCTCCCACAACCGCATCGACCAGCGCGGCGAGGACCTCGCGAGCGGCGCGGCCGGTGTGAACCTGGTCGGCTACATCACCGTCTCCTCCCGCTCCCCCGAGGCCCTGGCGCGCGACAAGCGCACGATAAGGGCGTCGGCGGGCAAGTCGTACCTGAAGCTGGAGTGGTGCGACCGAGAGCACCACCGAGCGTTCGTCAACACACTCCCGTTCGCCACCGGAATCCGAAGGTAGGGCTGATGCGCTGATGCGGGACCCGCTGACCGCCCTCACCGACACCTTCACGTCCTTCCTCTTCGGCAAGATCGAGACGACCCGCCTGCCCGTCCGCACCTCCACGGGCCAGGCCCAGGCCGTCTACCTCCCCACCGCCGCCCCCGGCCTCGGCGACTCCGGCGTCATCATCGGCCGCGAGGTGTACTCCGGAAAGGGTTATATCTACGACCCCTTCCAGCTGTACGGGCAGCAACTCCCGGCCCCGCACTGGCTGGTGCTGGGCGAGTCGGGCAACGGCAAATCTGCCCTGGAGAAGACGTACGTCCTGCGCCAACTCCGCTTCCGGGACCGCCAGGTGGTCGTCCTGGACGCGCAGGGCGAGGACGGCGTCGGCGAATGGAACCTGATCGCGGAGGAGTTGGGGATAACCCCCATCCGCCTGGACCCCATGGCCGCCCTGGACATGGGCATCCGCCTCAACCCGCTCGACCCCGCGATCACCACAACAGGCCAACTGGCCCTGCTCCGCACGATCATCGAAGTCGCGATGGGCCACGGCCTGGACGAGCGTTCCGGCTTCGCGCTGAAGGTGGCGCACGCCTACGTCAACGAGACGATCGTCGACCGCCAGCCCGTCCTGACGGACATCGTCGAGCAACTCCGCCACCCCGAACCGGAGTCGGCGGAGGCGATGAACGTCGCCATAGACGACGTAAGGGCCTGGGGCCTCGACGTGGCCCTGGTCATCGACCGCCTGGTCGACGGCGACCTACGAGGCATGTTCGACGGCCCGACGACGGTCGGCATCGACCTGGACGCCCCCCTGATCGTCTTCGACCTCTCGCACATCGACCGCAACTCGATCGCGATGCCGATCCTGATGGCGATCATCGGCGTCTGGCTGGAGCACACCTGGATCCGCCCCGACCGGAAGAAGCGCATCTTCCTGGTCGAGGAGGCCTGGCACATCATCAGCAGCCCGTTCGTCGCCCAACTCTTCCAGCGCCTGCTGAAGTTCGGCCGCCGCCTGGGCCTGTCGTTCGTAGCGGTCGTCCACCATCTATCAGACGTGGTGGACGGAGCGGCGGCAAAGGAGGCGGCGGCGATCCTGAAGATGGCCTCAACCCGAACGATCTACGCCCAGAAGGCGGACGAGGCAAGGGCAACAGGCAGAGTGATCGGCCTACCGCGCTGGGCGGTGGAAATCATCCCGACTCTCACCCCCGGCATCGCGGTCTGGGACGTGAACGGCAACGTCCAGGTCGTCAAACACCTGGTCACGGAGACGGAACGCGCCCTCGTCTTCACCGACCGGGCGATGACGGAGTCGTCCCGCGACCGCGACCTCCAGCTGACCGACGACGCCCTGAGAGCCGCGGAGTTGGAGGCCGAGGAACGCGCGGCGGCCTTCGTGGAACAGCACTTGGCCGACCTCGACGACTCCTCCGAGTCCACGGTGGCGTGAGAAACGATGAGACCGGACGAACGCCGTCGGGGCGACCAGCGACAAGGCGAACGCGGCGTCTCCGACGGCCTGTTGGTCGGCCTGATCGCCTTCCTCCTGGGCCTTACGGTCCTGGTGTGGGCGGCGACAGGCATCGCGGGCTTCCTCTCCCACGGCACCTGGCCGACGGGCGTCACCTTCACCCGCACCCCGGAGGCCCTGCGCCACCTGATCACGGCCCCGACCGACGTACCGGCTGCCTGGCCACGAACACCGGCGGGCGAGTTGTCGGGCTGGGGGCTCTTCTGGGGCCTGTTCATCGGCCAGTTGATGATCCTGTCCGTCCTGACGATCTTCGTGTTGGGGACGTTGGCCCGCTGGAAGGCGGTACGGGCGGCAAGAAAGTCGGCGCCGGCACCGACGCGCCACGAGGTGCCGGTGCAGCGGACGGAGGAGCCGGTAGAGGCGGAACGGGAGCCGGAGAAGGTCCCCCAGAAAACTCCTCCGCCACAAACACCCTCGACGTCGGCCTTGGCAGCAGACAGCAAACGGGCGGGTGGGCGGGAAACTCTCTTCTTCGGCACCAAAGACACCCGCACCCAACCCGCAACCCAGGCCATCCAGGACGCAGAGGGCCCCGCCCTGATCCTCACCTCCAACCCCACCCTCTGGCAGGAAACCAAGGACGCCCGAGCCAAACTCGGCCCCACCCTCCTCTACGACCCCACCCACCTCTGCGACACCCCGGCCCGCCTCCACTGGCCCCCCACCACAGGCTGCGAAGACAGACCCACAGCAGCCGCAAGAGCAACAGCCCTGCTCACCCCCGTCCGCCCCACAGCGAAGATCGACCAGACAACAGCGGAAACCGCGGAAACACTCCTACGCAGCTACCTGCACGCCGCCGCCATAGACGCCCGCACGATCCGCCACGTACACCGCTGGGCGCAGGGCACCAACGTCCAGGAAGCCGTACGCATCCTCCGCACCAACCCCAAGGCAGCCCCCGGCGCCGCCGGCGAACTCGAAGCCGCCCTCACCGCGCACCCCGAACGCCGGGACATCGCGCAGGAGTTGACGATCCGAGCCCTCTCCGCACTCTCGACGGTGAACATCCGCGAGGCATGCACACCGAACAGAAATGACGCCCTCGCACTGGATTCCTTCATCGCCGAAGGGGGCACGCTCTATGTGGTCGGTGAACCGATCGAGGACCCCAGGACGAACCCGGGCGCGATGCCCCTCCTGACGGCACTGGCCGCAAGCGTGGTCGAGCGCGGCCGGCGCATGGCCGAACGGTCATCCTCCGGTCGCCTCGACCCACCACTCACCCTCGTCCTGGACGACGTCGCGGCGGTCGCCCCCCTCCCCCAGCTCCCGGAACTCCTCACCACCGGAGCGGACCGGGGCATGCCGACCCTGGCCCTGCTCCGGTCAAGAGAACAACTCCGAGCAAGATGGCCCCACCACGACCTACAGATGTAGCCGTAGCAGCCCCAGCTCCTAGGAAGCGGTCTCCCGCTCCAGCACGAACTCAAGCTCGGAGTCGTCGGAACTCCCGGGCAGCGGCACGGTGACCCCACTGGGTACGAATCCCACGCGCCGGTAGAAGCGCTGTGCCCGCGCGTTGTCCTGATGCACGATCAACCGCACCCGCTCGACCCCGGCGGCCTCCCAGGCCCACTCCAGGGCGGCGTCGAAGAGTACATCGGTGAGCCCGCACCCCCGGTGCTCGGGCAGCATGAACACCCCGACGATGTGCCCCTGTTTCTTCTCGACGGTGAACCCGGCCCAGTCGACGGCCCCGGCCTCCTCGACCAGCACGACAAGTCCCCCGACCCACTCCCCGTCGGGCCCCTCGGCGATGATCTGCTGGGCCCCGGTCGCCCCCTCGGCCCCACCGCGAACCCGCTCCTGCCAGAAGGAGTCGGGCCGGCCCACGGCCTGCTCGTACGTCTCCAGGAAGGCGAGATTCGCGACAGGATCCCGCAGGGCAGCCAGCCGAAGCTCTTTGGCGGCACGCCACTCATCAGCCCGCACGGAGCGAATCACAAAGCTGCTCATGGGGATCACGGTAGTCCCCCGACAGCACCCCGGAAAAGCAGAAAAGCCCCGTACCGTTTTCCCGGTACGGGGCTTTTCCCAATATTTGTTCGGCGGTGTCCTACTCTCCCACAGGGTCCCCCCTGCAGTACCATCGGCGCTGTAAGGCTTAGCTTCCGGGTTCGGAATGTAACCGGGCGTTTCCCTCACGCTATGACCACCGAAAC
>NZ_PJME01000040.1 GCF_002954775.1 Streptomyces geranii | reverse complement strand
CCGCACCGGCCGTCCCATCCGAGGCGGAACCAGCAGCGGCTCGATCACTGCCCATGCCTGATCAGTCAGCTCATGACGACGCACCACGAACAGACCAACGCGCCAACCACTTTGCGGACACGACCTAGGTCCCGCCCATCGACGCGTGCCACTTCCCGCGCGACAGGTGGCACACGCCGTCCGGTGTGATGCGGACCCGCGCGCCCAGCAGGGGCAGTTCGCCCTCCGTGTTGAGGCGGTCGCGGATGTGTTCCAGGGTTTGCCAGAGGCGTTGTGGGCCGCCTTCGTGGACCTCGGGCGGGGCGCTCCCCTCCGCCGACGCCCGCGCCCAGGAACCGTCCGGGTGCACGAGGAGGGCGGTTCGTGTCCGGTCGCCGTTCTCGTAGGCGAGTTCGACGCCGGGTGTCGTCACCTCCAGCATGGAACCGACCTCGGGGGCGTTCGCCATGTCCAGCACCGGGTAGCGGCCCCTCGTCCGCGTCTCCCCGTCCGATGCGCGGGCGTGGGCGAACAACTCGGTGAGTGGGTACGGGGACGGGTGCGGGTACGGGGACGGGGACGGGGACGAGTGGTCGTCGCGCGTGCGGGTGGGCATGAAGTCCGCGGTGTCGTGTTCCACCCGGCCCACCACGTCGCCGTCGGGCCGCTTCCAGCCGGTGATGATCAGGGACGTTCGCGCGAGCGTCGTCGCCAGTCGTCCGCCCGGTGCCAACGCGGCGAGTACCGGGCGGAGTTCGGGGCCTGTCGGCAGGCCGACCGTCGACACGATGCGGTCGTAGGTGCCGGGTACGCGTTCCGTCGCGTCCGTGGTGAGGAACTTGGGGTGCAGGTCCATGGCCGCCAGGCGGGAGCCCGCCGCGTTGGTCAGGTAGGGGTCCACGTCCAGGCTCGTCACGTATCCGTCCCCGATCCGGCAGCACGCGTACGCGGCCAGCCCGCCCGCTCCCGTGCCCAGGTCCAGCAGCGACAGGCCCGTGCCCAGGCGCCCGTGCCGGAGCATACGGACGGTCAGGCTCGGCATCGTCGCCGACGAGGTGGGCGACCCCTGCGGGCGGTCGCCGGATGTCGCGTGGTCCGCGTGCAGACCGCCGACCCTCGTCACCAACGACCGGTCGGCGTACGCGGCTTGCGTCCAGGTGTCCCAGGTGTGCGGGTCGGTTCCGCCCTCGCGCAGGACCCAACCGCCCGGGTCGTGGGCGTCTCGTTCCCACCAGCGCGGGACCAGCTCGTGGCGGGGGACCGCGGCCACCAGCGGGCGCCAGCGGGAGTCCGGTTCGGTCACCTGCTCGGCGAGTGTGGCCGCCCTCTGCTCCCAGTTCACGACCGCTCCCCGTGCTCGACGTGCCCGACCTGCTCGGCGTACTCGACCTGTTCGGCGTCCTCGACGTGCTCGACGTGCTCGACGTGCTCGACGGCGAGGTGTCGTCTGCGCAGCACGCGGCAGTCGGTCACCTTGCTGGCGTCCCGGTCCGTACGGGCGACGGTCTCCGTCCGGTCGAGGTCCTGGCATACCGGACAACTCCCGGACCGGGCGGCGGTGTTGGTCTGGGTGTCGGTACTGGTACTGGTACTGGTACTGGTACTGGTGTTGGTGTTGGTGTGCGTCACGCCACCTCACCCCGGCTTCTGGCGTTCTCGCGCGCCGTTCTGGCGCTGAGGATCTCGGCGGGGGTGGCGGGGCGTACGTGTTCGGGTTTCGCCTCCCACTCCGAGCCGCCGCAGACCGGGCGCAGGTACCAGTAGGGGCCGGCGGTTCCCCGGAACTCCCCGACCCGGTCTTCACGGTCGATGTCCACGATGAGTGTGCCGAGCGTCGGTTCGCGCACAGCAATCACTCCTCTCCGTAGTCGCCTCGCTACTAAGGTGTTTCAGCGTGGCCCACAGGCGGGAATCCCTCAACTTGGCAGTCGAGCAAGAAAGGTTGATGAGAAAACTTTGAACCGCAAGGAGTTGGACCCGGACAGTTCGCCCCAGGCCGCCTTCGGGGCGCGCTTACGCACTGCACGGGAAGAACGAGGCTGGACCCAGGAAGAGCTGGCAGTGCGGATGGGGTACTCCAGCACGCATCTCTCGTCGGTCGAAACCGGTCGCAAATTTCCAACCTTGCGCCTCGCGCGAAGTGCCGACGTGGTGTTCGGGACGGGCGACATGTTCGAACGCGCGTACAGGAAGGTGCGTAACGCGGGGCTGCTGGAAGGCTTCCCGCAGATGGTCGAGCACGAGGCGAAGGCGGCGGAGATCCGGCTGTACGAAGTGGGCGTCATGCCCGGTCTGTTGCAGACACCGGAGTACGCGGCGACCATCGCCCGGAGTGTGGTGAAGCGGGGAGCGATCACTGACACCCAGGCCGACGAGCGCATCGCGCTTATCGCGGAACGTCAGGCCACGCTCCTGCGGACACCGCCGCCGATGGTCTTCGTGGTGCTGGACGAGAGCTGCCTCCGTCGGCCCGTCGGTCAACCGGCCGTCATGGGCGGTCAGTGGGCGCGGCTGCTTGAGTTCGCCGAACAGCCCAACACCGTCCTCCAGATCGCCCCGTTCGACATGGGGGAGCGGCGCCCGTTCAGCTTGCCGATCACGGTGCTGACCTTGCCGGACCGCTCGCTCATCTCGTATGCCGAGTCTGCCCAGCGGGGGCACCTCGAACGTGAAAGTGCGTTCGTATTGCCCGTGTTGACGGCCTACCATCAGCTACAGGCTGAAGCGCTCTCGCAGGCGGCATCCGTGGCCATGATCGAGCAGTTGAGAAAGGGCACTCCGTGACGACCGAATCCCCGCGTTGGTTCACGTCCTCGTACAGCGAAAACGGCGGCCAGTGCATCGAGGTCGCCGCAAACCTCGTCGCGTCGCGCGGCGTGGTCCCCGTCCGTGACTCCAAGAACCCGGGCGGCCCGGTTCTGGGCCTCCCCGCCACCGCGTTCTCGTCCTTCGTCGAGGGCGTCAAGGCGGGGGAGTTCGGGACCGTCTGACCGTCTCTCCGTCCTGCTGTCCGACCGTCTGGCTTTCAACTCCCGGGCCCTGTCCGCAGGGTGGCCTCCTCGTCCGGCCGGCGTCCCTCCACCAGGGCCTGGCCGAGCGGGGTCAGGGTGTGCCACACGGTGTTCTTCACCCGCTGGCTGATGATCAGGTTCGCGTCCCGCATGGTCGCGGTGTGTTCGCTCGCCGAGGCGGTCGAGATGCTCAGCCGCCGGGCGAGTTCCCCTCCGGTGGTGCCGTCGGACGACGCGATCTCCTCCAGGACCGCCGCGCGAGTACGTCCTAACAGGCGTCCCAGAGCGGCCGGCCGAGGTGTCCCGGAGTCGTCCGTGAGCAGCTGGAGACCGCGGTTGGCGGGGTACACCAGGACCGGGTTCAGCTCACCGTCCCGCAGCGTGATCGGGCGGCCCCAGCAGAAGTACGAGGGGATCAGGAGCAGTCCCCGGCCGTTCAGGACCAGGTCCTGACGTACCGGGTAGTCCACCCTGAGCACCGGCGGCTCCCAGCGGGCCAGCGGATGGATGTTGCCCAGCAGCCGTTCGACGCCGCCGTCGAGGAGGTCACGCGCCCGCAGGGCCCGTTCGCCCTCGATCACCGTGCGGATGCGGTGCCACGGGCGGCCGAGCACCCGCTGGTGGTAGCGGCGTACGGCACCGCCCAGTCCGCGCATCGTCTCCGCCTCGCCCTGGGCCAGCCGACGTATCCATGGGCTCGCCTGGCGCCGGGCGGGCAGCAGGGCCAGTTCACTGCGCAGCCGGGTGCGGTCGACGTTCGTGATGGCGTCGACGGCGGACTCCAGGGTGGTGCCCGCGCCCGGCGTCAGGAAGTCGGGCGAGTAGCCGCGCGGTGGCGCCAGCCGGCGCAGCAGGGAGATCGACGGGTCGAGCGGGTCGGGGACCGAGGCCCGCCACGGCCCGAACACGATGTGGTCCGGTGAGCTGCCGAGCGCGTGCAGGCTCAGCAGCATCTCCCAGGCCGGATCCGGCGCGGGGGCAAGGCGCACCCGCGCCAGATCCTCAGCGGAGAAATGGATGTTCAGCACAGGCAGAGCCCCCCGAGGCGACTGGTTGTGCAGTAGAAGAGTGCGATGCGGGTGCGAACAGTTGCACCGTCGCGTTCACAAGGGGCCCGTGAGCCCGGCCTTTCGGCTGAGACCGAAAGTGAATGCGCCGCGAGATCCCCCCGGACAGCCTGAAGGCGACCGAAGGCGTACGGGTAAGGGGGAGCCTGGTGCGTAGATCCGCCGTGCTGTCACAACTGTCACAGCTGTCACAACTGCGACTGTTGCCGCAACTGTCACTGCTGCCAATGCTGTTGCTCGCGACGCTCACCGCCTGTGGACCGGGTGACGTGGCCGCGCCGTCCGGGCCCGCCGCGCCCGCCGCTGCTGACGCGACGTTCCCACGGCAGGCGACCACCGATGAACTGGTGACGCTGCGCCGGGCCGAGGACATCCTGGTGCGGCGTTGCATGGCCCGCGCCGGGTTCCGGCTGCCGACGGCGCCCGAGCCGGCCCGGACCGGGACTGAGCCCCCGCCGATGGCGCTCGTCCTCGCCGATGTGCCGTGGGCCCGCGAGCACGGCTACGGCTCCCGCGTCCGCACTCCCGGGGAGACCGACCGCCTGCGGGCGAACGACCCGGTCGGGGACTACCTGCGTGCGCTGACACCGCAGCGGCGCGGCGAGGCACTGCGCGCCTGGCAGGGCGGCGGCGTGGACACCGTCGAGGTCACCCTGCCGGACGGCGCCACGACGGGGCGCAGCACCCGGGGGTGCACCAGCGAGGCCCGCGGGGAGCTGTACGGCGACTTCCGCACCTGGTTCGGCGCGGACTCCGTGGACCGAGGTGTCACGTCGCTGGCCATGAGCCGGGCGCAGAGCGATCCCACGTACACGAAAGCACTGCGCCGCTGGTCGGACTGTGTGGCCCGGCGCGGGCTGCCCCACGAGTCGCCGGGGGCACTGCGGGCCGCGCTGGGCGACACGGCGCCCGTGGCCAAGGAGGTCGAGTACGCCGTCACGGAGGCGTCCTGCGCGATGGACTCCGGCCTGGCGGCGGTCGCCGGGGACGTCGAGGAACGGCATCTCGCCGACGTGCGCGAGCGGTATCGCGCCGATGTGACCAACGCCCGGCGCATGCGGCTCGCCGCACTGCCGAAGGCGGAGCGGATCGTCCGCGACGAGAACGCGTCGCGGCAGAACACCCAGAAGAACAACACCCAGAAGAACAACACCTAGAAGAGAGGCACGACATGAACATGAAGCGGTACGTACGAGGCGTTCTCGCGACGGCGGCGGTGATCGGGCTGGTCGCCGGAGCGGCCCCCGCCATGGCCGCCACGGACGCGGGCCCGTCGGCGACGGCGGCGGCCCCCAGCAAGCTCGGCGCCCCGACCCCGGTACGGCCCGGCGCCGACCTCAGCGCGCTGGCCGCGGCCGACGGCGCCGACGGCTACCTCTACGCCTACGACTTGCCCAACTTCTCTGGCGACTGGTGCCGTTGGGACCGCGACGACGAGTGGTGGGGCAACGACTGCGGCAACTTCAACGACCGCGCCACGTCCCTGTGGAACAACGGGTTCCCCGGCTACTTCAGCGAGGTCGCGCTGCGCCGGGACGTGAGCCCGAGCACCAACCAGTCGTCGTTCTGCATCGAGGCGGGCAACTACTACGCCGATCTGTCGCTGGGCTACGAGAAGTTCCTCGACGGCGGCTGGGCCGACAACGCGATCAGCGCGCACCGCTGGTTCACCGACGACGCGGACTACATCCACGACCCGCACTACGCCTGCTGACCGGAGGGAGGAATCATGGCCATCACCATCAATCTGCGCGACACCTGGGGGCAGTACGCCCCCAGCGACCTGCGGGCCCACGCCTCCGCGCGCCCCGTGCCCAACAGGAATCCGGGCCAGTACTGGTTCGGGAACATGGGAGTGTTCCTGCACTACCTCGGCGCCGGCAGCACGAGCGATCTGCTGACGGAGGAGGACTGCCGCAAAGCGATCGTCGACGTCTACGTGGACCACAAGAACGGCGGTCAGTTCAACGGAGACATCGCCTACAACTATCTCGTCTGCCCGCACGGCAACGTCTACGAAGGGCGCGGAGCGGAACGCGGTGAGGGGAACGCCGGTGATGCCGGCCGTATCGAGGGCGTAGGGCGCAACGAGGGTTTCTACTCGATCGTGGGCATGATCCGCTCCCAGGACGTCGCGAGCGAGGCCATGCTGCGCGCGATCAGGGACCTGATCCACTATCTGCGCACCGACGCCACCCCGCTCACCGGGAACAGGATCTTCCCGCACTCCTACGGCTATGACACCGACTGCCCCGGCAACCTGCACATGTACGCGCGGCCCGGATCGGTGGTCGACCCGTCCGCGCCGTGGCGGGCGTTCCCCGACATCTATGTGTCCCGGACGCAGAGGTGGGTGAACAAGACCTACGAGACGGCGCCCGGGTACGTGGCCTGCCCCGAAACCGGCTACACCGGCTGGAACACCGTCCTCTCCCTCACCCAGGGACTCCAGCACGAACACGGCATATCTCCCACCGTCCAGTCCTTCGGCCCCGGCACGTTCAACGCGGTGAAGAACCACGAGATCACGCCGGAGTTCGAGCGGAACGCGAATCTGCTGCGCCTGTACAACGGGGCACTGTGGTGCAAGGGCTACTGGGCCTCCCAGTCCCTCAACGGATGGCCCGAGGAGTCCGAGTCCTCCCTCCGGCAGCTCTACGCCGACGTGGGCCTCGACCAGGGCAACGCCGGGCAGCGCCTGGCGATGTGGCCGCACGTGCTGAAGTCCCTGCTGCGCATGGACCAGTTCCGCCTCGTGCCAGGCGGCGACCCCAACGTCCGGGCGATCCAGCAGCGGCTCAACTCCCGCTATGTCGCGGGCATCGGCATTCCCGCGATGAGTCTGGTGCCCTGCGACGGGATCTACTCCCGTGATGTCCAGCAGGGGCTCATGATGGCCATCCAGTACGAGATCGGGATCGCCCTTGGCTCGATCAACGGATACTTCGGGCCAGGGACCCAGGCCGCCCTCAAGGGAAGGGGAGCGGCGACGCTCACGGGCGACCTGCGGTATCTCTTCCGTGCCGCGTGCTACTTCAACTCACCGACGTACACGGCGAACGGGCAGGCGCACTACCTGGCGGCGGACATCGGCACCGACGCCCAGACCGGCACGCATCTGGGCTGGCTCCAGTCCTTCCAGAGGTTCTCGCAGATTCCCGTCACGGGCCGCAACGACTACACGACCTGGGCGCAGCTCCTCGTGTCGTCCGGCGACACCTCCCGCGACGCCACCGGCTGCGACTGCATCACCGAGATCACCGCGCAGCGGGGGCAGTTGCTCAAGGCCAACGGCTACTCGATCGTGGGGCGCTATCTGGACGAGCACCTCGCCCCGGGTGACGAGTACTACCTCGGCAAGGCACTCAAGCCGGGGGAGCCGCAGACCATCCTGAACGCCGGGCTGAGGTTCTTCCCGATCTTCCAGTACAACGGCACCGAACTCGGCAACTTCACCTACGACAAGGGATACGACCAGGGCAAGAAGGCCCACCAGAAGGCCGTGCAGCACGGGATCGGAGCCGGTACCTGCATCTACTTCGGGGTCGACTACGACGCCACCGACGAGGAGATCACCAGCCACGTGGTGCCGTACTTCAACGGCGTCAGGGCCGGGCTCGCCGAGCTGGGCAGCCGCTACATCTTCGGCGTCTACGGCTCCCGCAACGTGTGCGCCCGGGTGTCGAAGGACGCCGGGGCCCGCTGGTCGTTCGTCTCCGGGATGTCCTGGGGATTCTCCGGGAACCTCGGCTTCCCGCTGCCGGAGAACTGGTCGTTCAACCAGATCCACGAGTACGACTTCCAGGCGGGCTGGGGCCTGGACCACAACATCTGGCGCGACGGCAGCGATCCCGGTGTGTCCGCCGTCGGCCAGGGCGAATGAGAATGAGGAGGAAGCCGATGATCTCCAGACGCGGTCTGCTGCGTGTCGCCGCCGGCACCGGTGCGCTCGCCGTGGTGTCGGGCACGTCGATCACATCCGCCTCGGCCACCGGTCCGTCCACCGAGCCGTCCACCGGGCGGTGGTCCGGCGAGGTGTCCGCCAACGGCTGGCGGATCGACCCCGCCTCCGTCACGGTCCACCAGGTCCAGGGGTCCGCCGCCTCCCTGGGCCTGCGGCGCGGCGACCCCGGGATCGTGCTGCTGCACGTCGCGCGCCGATGGCACTACGAGATCGCCGCGCTCGACACGGGCGAGGGCGGTGGCGTCACCGGCCACACCACACAGCGCACGGTGGGGGCCGACTTCGAGTCGAACCACCTCTCCGGGACCGCTGTCGCGCTTCACCCCACCGCCTATCCGCTGAACGGAAGCGAGGGGCTCTGGCCGCATCAGGAGGCGATCGTGCGGGACATCCTCGCGGACTGCGACGGCATGGTCGTCTGGGGCGGCGACCTCACCCCGGTGAAGGTCTCGCACTTCCACATCGCCGCCCGCCCCGGCGACAAGGCCCTGGCTCGCGTCGCGGCCCGCCTGGACCCCGGCCGCTCCGACGCGCCCCGAACCCAGACAGCGGGCACGGTCGCCGACCCGTCCGCCCCGTTCCGCAGAACGAGGGCACGCCGCCTGCAACGGTCTCAGGGCGCCTGAGCCGGAGAGAAAGGAGAACCGGAGAGAAAGGGGAGCGGGAGAGAAGGGGGAGCGGGAGAGAAAGGGGAGCGGGATCCAGGGCCTCAGGTTCACCGAACGCACGCACGTGTGGCGGGCGGTGTGCGGTCACTTCGGGCACCCTGGATGCCAACCCCCGCTAACCGGCGTCCAGTTGATGGTCCGCCCAGACATACGTCTCTGGAAGCAACTCGGTGACGGGCACCGCCCGGAGGGTGTCCGCCCTGCCGACGATCACCCTGAGCGCCGGGAAGTAGTCGAGCAGCACCTGGCGGCACCGGCCGCACGGCGGGACGACTCCCCGCTCGCGGTCGCCCACCGCGACGATCGTGTCCAGGTCGTACGCACCCTGCGCCGCAGCCGTGCCGATCACCACCAGCTCGGCGCAGGGGCCGCCGGTGAAGTGGTAGGCGTTCACGGCGGTGATGATCCGGCCGTCCCGGGCGCGGGCCGCTGCCGCCATGGTGTGGTTGTCGCCCCGGCAGCGCGTGCGGGCGATGTGCGCCGCCGCCTCGACGAGTTCGTGGTCCACGGGGTGGGGCGCTGGGTACGTGGTCATCTGCTTCGGCTCTCCCATTTCTCTTCCGTTTCCTCTTCCTTTTCCTTCTTCTCCCTGGCCACCGCCGCCGACGACACGAGTGTCGCCGCCGCCAGGCAGCCCCACAGAGCTGTCGCTCCGTGCGGAGCCAGTGCCGTGATCACCGCCGGGGACACCGCCAGGCCGAAGCCCGTGGACAGTTCGAAACGGGCGAGGGTACGGCCCATGACCCGGGCCGGAGCCAGGGACGTGACCAGCGCTGTCGCACTGCCCGCGTAGATGATCTCGCCGATCGTGCACAGTACCGACACCGCCGCGACCGCCGGGGCCGCCCAGCCGTGGCCCAGTGAGGTGGCCGCGAGGAAGCCGACGTAGGACACCGCGAGTACGACGCCCGACCCGGCCAGGACCGTTCGCCGGTGGTAGCGGGACAGCAGGACGGTGATCGGGACCTGGAGGGTGACCACCAGCACCGTGTTGGCCACGAAGATGGCCGCCGACCACATCGGGGACGCGTGCAACTGCGTCACGAGCACCAACGGCAGTGCGATCTCAGGGACGTTGAGGCAGAAGACGTACACCACGTTGGCCGCCAGCAGCGCGCGCATCCGAGGGGCGGGCACGGGTCCGTCGCGCTCCGCCTCGGCCCGCGCGGCACCGTCCGCGCGCAGCCGGACCGACCACGCCAACGCCGCCGCCGTGAGATACGCCAGTCCGGTCACCGCCGCCAGTGCCCGCAGGGCGTCGGCGCCGCCCGCCAGGCTCGCCGTGGCGATGAGCGCGCCGACGCCCAGGCCCGCGTTGCGCAGGGCGCGGCCCGCCGCGAGGGCGGCGTCGCGGTCCCTGCCGTGGGCGATCGTCGCGACGAGGGCCGAATGGGCGGCCGGCCAGGCCTGGTTGCCGATGCCGAGGAAGAGCGCCGCCGCCGCGAACTGCCCGACCTGCCCGGCGGGCGTGGCCAGCAGCAGCCCCACGCCCACCACCCGCACCAGCATCGACGCCGCCACGACCGTGCTGCGCGCACCCCGGTCCAGCCAGCGGCCCACCCCGGGCATGCACACCAGCCCCGCCACGATCCCGGCCGTCATGGCGACACCGGTGGCCGGTGCCGACAGACCCAGCACCGTGACGCCGTAGAGGAGGAGGAAGGGACGGAGGAGCCCGGTGCCGAGCGCGTCCACGGCCAGGGCGACGGCGTACCGGGGGCCGCCGGAGGCGCGGATGAGGGCTCGGGGGTCGACCTTGGGCGTGGGCGTGGTGGTTGTGGTTGTCGGCATGGCGCCAACGGTCCGTACGGTTGCCCGGCAGGCCACGCCAGTTGACGGACACCGTCAATCCACGCCGACCCCGGCCCTCCGGCCAGCCATGATGGACGAATGACGTTGCGCATCGACATCAGCGGACTGCCGCCCGAGCGGCTGCCGTCGGACCGGTCGGCTGCCGAGCGGGTGCAGACCGAGCGGGTCCGGTTCGCCGCCTCCCCGCTGGCCGAGCTGACCGCGATGCTGCACGTCCTCGCCGAGCCCGGGCACCACCCGCAGCTCGCGGGCTGGGCGGCGGACGTCTGGGCCGGGCTGCGGCCCGAGCTGGCCGAGCGGCTGCGCGAGGCCGACTTCCTCTGGCGTTCCTCGCAGGCCGACTTCCTGATCCCCGCCCGCCCCCGGCCCACCCTCGCGGACGAACTCGACGACGTGGACCGGCTCGACGACGAGACGTACGTGACCGCCGCGCTCGTCACCACCTGCGGCAGCAGCCGCGTCCACTTCGGCTCGCCGTCGCCGCTCAGCGACACGACCGCGCGCGAGTGGGCCCTCGATCTCGCCCAGGCCCGTGGCGCACGCCAGGAGGCCTTCGCGGAACGGCTCCTCGCGGACCCGGCCGCCGTACGGGCCCGGGTGCGCGACACCCTCGAACAGTGCGCCGGCGCCTTCTTCGACGCCGCCTGGGCGGACGTCGCCGTACGGCTCGCCACCGACCTGCGCGTGAAGAACGACCTGCTCAGGCGCCAGGGCGTCGGCGCCGCGCTCGCCTCGGTCTCCGGCGCGGTCGCCCTCGCCCCCGACGGCGACTGCATCGTCGTCGACAAGCTCCAGGACAAGGCGACCGCCGCCCACGGCACCGGAGTCACCTTCATCCCCAGCGTCTTCGGCCGCCCTCACCTGGTCGCGGTCCACGCGCCCGGCTGGCACCCGGTGGTGCAGTACCCCGTGGCCGAACCGAGCCCGGCGCCGGAGCCGGTACCGCTGGAGACGGTCACCCTCCGGCTTGAGGCGCTCGCCCATCCCGTACGGCTGCGGCTCCTGCGTACCCTGGCGCGCGGCCCGCACACCACCGGTGAGCTGGCCCATGTGTGGGACCTCTCACCACCGGAGGTTTCCCGCCACCTCGCCGTCCTGCGCCGCGCGGACCTCCTCACGGCCCGGCGGCACGGACGGTACGTCCGCTACTCCCTCAACCTGCCCGACCTGACAGCCCTAGGGACGGACCTGCTGGCGGCCGTACTGCGCTGAGCGGCGTCTCCTCACTGGTCCCGCCGCGCGCTCTCCTCCGCCGCGTGCTTCTCCTGCAACTTCCGCAGCAGTTCCCGTTTCTGGGCCTGCGGGTCCGTCCCGCCACCCACCTGCTTGCCCCGGCCGCCGCCCCGCAGGGCACCGCGACCCAGGTTGCTGCGGGTACCGCCGACCCCGAGCATGTTTCCGGCTCCGCCTCGTGACATGACAGGTTCCCTCCGTTCAGGACGATACGTATCGTCTCGCTTGCCGAACACCACCACTCTCCGGCGAGACGCTCCGTCTTGTCAACCTGATAAGTTCCCCACATGGTCCAGAAACCCGCCCCCGACTCCACCCGCCGCAGCGAGAAATCCCGCCGCGCCATCTACGCCGCCGCCCTCGCCCTCATCGGTGAGATCGGCTACCAGAAGACGACCATCGAGGGCATCGCGGCCCGGGCCGGCGTCGGGAAGCAGACCATCTACCGGTGGTGGTCCTCCAAGGGAGACGTCCTGATGGAGGCATTCGTCGACCTGAGCGAACAGGCCGCCGAGACCGCCGCGCCCGGCCAGGCGTACGTCATCCCCGACACCGGAGACCTCGCCGCCGACCTCAAGGCCGTACTGCGCCTCACCGTCGACCAGCTGCTCGACCCCGTCTTCGCGGTCCCCTCCCGCAGCCTCGCCGCCGAAGGCCTGGTCAACGAGGAACTCGGCCGCAGATACGTCGCCAGACTCCTCGAACCCTCCCTCCAGCTCTACGCCGACCGCCTGCGCGCAGCCCAGGACGCGGGCCAGATCCGCGCCGGCGTCGACCCCCGTATCGCCCTCGAACTCTTCGTCTCCCCGCTCGCCCAGCGCTGGCTCCAGCACACCGGACCGATCTCGTACGAGTACACGGACACCCTCGTCGACTACGCACTCGGCGGGATCGCCACGCGCGGCGGCGAGTAGGCACAACATGGCCGAAAATGGTGGGTACTAAATCCTGCTAATCAGTCGGAAAACATCCGATCCCACTCCGCGTACGCCTCGTCCCGCCTACCCCGGATGTCGGCTCCGGCCTCCCGCAGCGCAGGATGGTGGGAGCATGGAGCAGGCTGTCCGCACAACAGCAGCGAGGCGAGGCGATACATGAGCGCGGAGTTCGGCGGTCGTACGACGGGCCGGCAGGGCAGGATCTCCCAGTGGCTGCGTGGTCGCCGAGCGGATGCCCACGAGGCCGCCGCCGGTGCCGAGAGCGGGCGCCGCGAGGAACTGCTGCTCGCCGTCGCCCGTGCCGGACTGCCCCTCGCGCCCGCCGCGCACCCCTCCGCGTACCGATGTTCCTGCGACCGCGTCGGCTGTCCCACGCCCGCCAGGCACCCCATCTCCTTCGCCTGGCAGACGCAGTCCACCACCGACCGTGCCCAGATCGAGCGTTGGGCCAGGCACCAGCCGCAGGCCAACTTCATCACCGCGACCGGCATAGTCCACGACGTCCTCGACGTACCCCTCGAAGCGGGCCGCGAGGCTCTGGAGCGGCTCCTCGGAGCCGGTATCGAGGTCGGTCCCGTCGCCGAGAGCGACGACGGACGGCTGCTGTTCTTCACCCTCACCCGGGGCACCCCGGAGGACGAGGACGAGTGGTGGCCCTGCGAACTGGACTGCCACCCCGAGACCGCGGACGAGCATCCGGGCCTGCGCTGGCACTGCCGGGGCTCCTACGTCCTCGTACCGCCCGCCCGGTTGCCCGGTGACCAGGGCGTGTACTGGGTACGCGGGCCGGAGTTCGCCCTGCCCGACCCGCTGAGCCTCCTCGAAGTCCTCACCGACGCCTGCGCCAGGTACGCGGGCGAGGAGCCCGACCACGCCACCGCGGCCTGGCCCTCCCGGGGCTGAACACCCGCCACGGCGACCGGAGTCACGGCGGTTACCGGTTACTCGCCCTGCGCCGCGGTCAGACCCTGGATGCGGCTCAGGAACTCCACACCCTGGTTCGCGGCACCCTTGCCCGGGTCGATGACCGCCTGGTTCGACACGAACTCCAGGGTCAGCGACTGCTTGATCTCGCCCTTGGTCAACGCCCGCACACTGTCGCTCTGCTCCGGGATCGACGTACCCAGTGCGGCCGTCTGCTTCTCGTAGTGGTGCGTGGCGAAGAAGACCAGCGCGCCGCCGTCCGCGGTGCGCAGACCCAGCGGGGCGAAGTCGTCCTTGACGAGCGGCTCGTCGATGTACTGGGTGACCAGCCCGGGCTTGATGGCGCTCTTCTCGCGCTGCGCGACCCACGCGCTGGTGTGCACCCCGGGCGCGAAGACATCGCCGGTGCCGTCCTTCAGGAAGGCCGCGTAGTCCGCGCTCAAGTCCTTGGGCGGGACGGCCAGTTCGGCCGAGTCCGGCGTCACCGGCTCCGCGAAGCCGTCCTTGTCGGTCTTGAACGCCGGTACGTCGCCCGGCGCGACCAGCGTCAGATACGCCACCGCCCACGGCTCGGCCACGTTGCTGCGCGTGAACACCAGCAGCCAGCGCGCCTCGTCGCCCTTGTTGGCGTCGGCGTCCGCGACGAACCAGCGCGGCCAGCCCGCCTTCTTCGGGATCGTGAACTTGGGATCCGTGAACTCCAGCGGTACGTACGACGGGTTGCCGGCCGGGTTGTTCACGCGCCCCGCGTCCAGCCGGGCCGCGTCGATCGCGCCGAGGGCGCCGGTGACGTAGTCGGCGTCCAGGGAACGGTCGTACGCCTTGTCCGCCTTGTTGTACGCGGCCGTGAAGTCCGTCAGCGCCTGAGCGGCCTCCGCCCGGGTCGCCCCCGGGAGCACCTCGCGCTCGCCGTGCACCACGACACAGCCGCTCGCGGCCAGCGACAACACGGTCACCGAGGCAGCGATCAGAACACTCCGGTCAAACCGGCTTCGTGGTGTCCTTCGTGGTGTCCGAGGGCTGCGACCCCTGCTCAACCTGCTCATCAGCTGGCTTCACCTTCCCCTTCCCGGAGCCGAACCCTACCGGGGCGAGGAAAAGCGCGATCGTCGGGACCAGGTAGAGCGCCCACACCGTGACCTGGAGGACGGTGGGGTCGGGCTGGAAGTTGAGGACGCCCTTGAGGAGGGTGCCGTACCAGCTGTCCGGCGGGATGGTGTCGCTGATGTCGAAGGCCTTGTTGTTGAGGCCGGGCAGCCAGTCGGCCTCCTGGAGGTCGTGGAAGCCGTAGGCGAGGACGCCCGCCGCGACGACGACCAGCATGCCGCCGGTCCAGGTGAAGAAGCGGGACAGGTTGATGCGCAGGGCGCCCCGGTAGAAGAGGTAGCCGAGCACGACCGCCGTCGCGATGCCCAACAGCACGCCGATCAGGGGGCCTTGGGTGCCGTCGCCGGACGCCCGGACCGACGCCCACACGAACAGGGCGGTCTCCAGGCCCTCCCGGCCGACGGCGAGGAAGGCGGTGGCGACCAGTGCGCCGGTGCCCATCTGCAGCGCGGCGTCCAACTTGCCGTGCAGGTCGGTCTTGAGGTGGCGGGCGGTGCGCCGCATCCAGAAGACCATCCATGTCACCAGACAGACGGCGACGATCGACAGCGACCCGCCGAGCGCCTCCTGCGCCTCGAACGTCAGCTCCTGGGAGCCGAATTCGAGCGCGCAGCCGAAGCCGAGGGCGAGGGTGATCGCGACCGCGATGCCGGTCCAGATCGGCTTCAGGGCGTCGCGGCGGTCGGTCTTGACGAGGTAGGCGATGAGGATGCAGACGACGAGGCTGGCTTCCAGCCCCTCGCGCAGACCGATCAGATAGTTCGCGAACACGGCGCCTACGCCTCCTCATCGAACAGGGTGCTGCCCCACCAGTCGTCCTTGTCGCGGACGCCCGGAGGGATCGCGAAGACGGCCGAACCCACGTGCTGGATGTACTCGTTGAGGGCGTCGGTGCGCGCGAGGTTGCCCTGCACCTGGATGAAGCCCTTGCGGACGTCGCGCTGGTAGGCGAGGAAGAACAGGCCCGCCTCCAGCCGGCCGAGCCCGTCCGTGCCGTCGGTGAAGGAGTAGCCCCGGCGCAGCAGGGTGGCCCCGTGGTTGGAGTCGGGGTGGGCGAGCCGGACGTGCGCGTCGGGCAGCATGGCCTTCAGGAACGGCTCGTCGCGCTCCTTGGCCTTGCCGACCGGCGCCCCTTCGCCCTTGTCACGCCCGATGATGTCCTCCTGCTCCTGCAGCGAGGTCCGGTCCCAGGGCTCGATGTGCATCCGGATGCGCCGGGCGACGAGATACGAACCCCCTTCCAGCCAGGCCGAGTTGGTGTCGGTGTCGGAGCCGTCGACCCACACGAACTTCTTCAGCCGGGCCGTCTCGGTTCCCGCGATGTTGCGGGTGCCGTCCTTGAAGCCGAGCAGGTTGCGCGGGGTCTGTGCCTCGGGGGTGGTGGAGGAGGTCTTGCCGAAGCCGAGCTGCGACCAGCGGACCGAGACCTTGCCGAAGCCGATCCGGGCGAGGTTGCGGATCGCGTGGACGGCGACCTGCGGATCGTCCGAGCAGGCCTGGACGCACACATCGCCGCCGCTGCGGTTCTTGTCGAGGTTGTCGCCGGGGAACTGCGGCAGGTCGACGAGCGCGGCGGGCCGCCGCCCGGCGAGCCCGAACCTGTCGAACAGTCCGGGTCCGAACCCGACCGTCAGCGTCAGCCGCGACGGCTTCAGCCCGAGCGCCTCGCCGGTGTCGTCGGGCGGGGCCACGGCGAGCCCGCCGTACGCGCCCTCGCCGACGGTCTGTCCGGCGGTCATCCGCCGGGCCGCCGCGGTCCAGTCCTTGAGCATCTGGACGAACTCGGCGCGGTCGTCGGTCTCCACGTCGAACGCGGCGAAGTGCAGCCGGTCCTGCACCGGGGTGGCGATCCCGGCCTGGTGCCCGCCGTGGAAGGCGATCGCGCCGCCGGCCTCGGCGGCGACCGTCTGCACGTTGTCACCGTCCCGGGTCGCCGCGACGGCACCGCCGACCGCGGCGGCCCCGAGCGCGAGCCCGGCCCCGCCCCAGCCGATCAGCGCGCGCCGCGAGGTACCGGCGGCGGAGGAGGCCTGCGGTGTCTCTGTCTTCTCGTCGTCAGCCATGTCCATGGGCCCCTTGTCGCTTCTTCGGCTACTTCACGACGGCGGCGGCGAGCTTGGACAGCGGCTCGGCGAGCGCGTTCACCGCGTCCGAGAGCTCCTTGCGCTGGGCTGCGGTGACCTTGTCGTAGGAGGTGAAGTCGTAGGAGTTCTTGTCCGCGCGGTACTTGTCCAGCAGCGTGTCCAGGGCGGCGAACTGCTTGTCCAGCTCGGTCGTCAGGGCCGCGTCGTTCTCCTTCGCGACCGGCTTCAGCAGCTCGTAGGCGTCCTGGGCGCCCTCGACGTTGGCCTTGAAGTCGACGAGGTCGGTGTGCGAGTAGCGGTCCTCCTCGCCGGTGATCTTGCCGGTGGCGACCTCGTCGAGGAGTTCCTTGGCGCCGTTGGCCATGGAGGTCGGGGTGATCTCGGCCTTGCCGACCCGCTTCTGCCAGTCGGTCAGATCGGTGATCAGCTGGGTGGCGAGGGTCTTGTCCTCGGCGGTGATCTTCTTGTCCTGCCAGAGGGACTTCTCCAGCCGGTGCCAGCCGGTCCACTTCTGGCCGGGCTCCAGGCCGTCGGCGCGGGTGTCGACCTTGGGGTCGATGTCCCCGAAGGACTCGGCGACCGGCTCGGTGCGCTCCCAGCCGATGCGGGAGGGCGCGTAGGCCTTCTTCGCGGCCTCCAGGTCGCCGTCCTTGATCGCGGTGGCGAACACCTCGGCGAGCGGCACGGTGGCGTCGGCCTGCTCCTGCGCGTACTTGCGGTAGGCGGCGACGGCCGCGTCGAGGCGCGGGTCGCGCTTGGCGACCTGGCCGCCGGTGGCCTTGACGGCCTGGCGGATGCCGTCGCCCTTCATGCCGGGCTTGCAGGCGATCGTGTAGTCGCCCGCCTTCACCTCGGCGGTGACCTTCTGCTTGGTCCCGGGGCCGATGTTCTCGCGCTCGGTGACGATCCGGTCGTCCGGGAAGAGGACGTAGACCTCGGTGACCTTCGAGCCCTTGTTCTCGATGTCCAGCTCGACGTGCCCGGCCGGGAACTCCTTCTTCGACACCTCGCACTTGTCGTCCGTCGCGGTGACGCTGATGACCCGTTCACCGCCGCTCCCGGAGCTGCCCTTCTCCGTGCAGCCGGTGACTGCGGCCAGTGCCGCCGCGGTGGCGGCTGCGGTGACGACGGAGAGTCTGACGGCACGCATAGGGGGCTCCTGAAAGTACTTGGTGAGGTAGGCCTAACTTATATAAGGCTCACCTCACCGATACCAGTTGAATGAGTGATTCACCTCTCATCAGAGCTATTTGGGAACACTGCGATCACGAAGTCCTAAAAGGTACGCAAAGGCCCGCTAAAGCAAGGGCTATCCACAGGCAACTCACAGGTCAAGAATCCCGGACCGGCGAGATCAGGACAGCGCCGGTGCGCGGATGCGGAAACACCTCGATGGGCTGCCGGTACACGTCCGACAGCAGCCGCTCCTCGAAGACCGCCTCGGGTGCCCCGTCGGCCACCACCCGCCCGCCGCTCAGAATCGCCACCCGGTGCGCGTACGCCGCCGCGAGTCCCAGATCGTGCAGTACGACGACGACCGCGTCCCCGGCCCGCGCCCGCTCCCGGCACACCCGCAGCACCAGCTCCTGGTGGCGCAGGTCCAGCGCGGCCGTCGGCTCGTCGAGCAGCAGCAGCGGCGCCCGCTGGGCGAGCACCCGCGCCAGCGCGACCCGCGCCCGCTCGCCCCCGCTCAACGCGGAGAACGGCCGCCCGGCGAACCCGGCCACCTCGGCGGCCCCCATGGCCTCCGCGACGGCGACATCGTCCTCGTCCTCGCCCTCCGTACCGGCCCAGGGCGCCCGCCCCATCCGCACGACCTCATCGACACCGAACGGAAAGGCGAGCGAGGCGGCCTGCGGCAACACGGCCCGCCGCAACGCCAGTTCGGCCGCCGGCCACTCGTCGGCGGCCCGACCATGAATCCGTACGACCCCTGCGGCAGCCGGAAGATCGGCGGCGAGCGCACCCAACAGGGTTGATTTCCCGGCCCCGTTGGGCCCAACCAGAGCCAACACCTCCCCGGCCCGGGCGAAGACATCGACTCCCTGCAGCACCTCCCGCCCGCCAAGTCGAACATGCAGCCCCGAGGCTTCGGCGAGAACGTCGCCGGGTTCGGACGGGGGAGGGGGAGTAGGACGGGAGCGGAGGAGTTTCACGGCAAGTTTCCTAGAGGTGAAGTTGGAAAAGGGGGAAACGGGGACCCACCCAGGGGCGCGGGGCTGTATCGATTTGCGGCTCCGCCGCGTGGGCGCGACAAGCCCCCACGGACCCGCAGCCAAACACCACCCCTCAAGCCCACCCCCCTTGCCGCCGCCGAGTCCGCCGAAGCAACCAGAAGAAGAACGGACTACCGAGCAGCGCCGTCAACACACCCAGCGGCAACTCCGCAGGCGCGGCAATCGTCCGAGCCACCAGATCCGCGGCAAGAAGAACCACCGCCCCCGCCAACGCACTGCCCGGAACCAGGAACCGATGTCCAGGCCCCGCGGCCATCCGCAGCAGATGCGGAATCACCAGCCCCACGAACCCGATGATCCCCGACACCCCCACCGCCGCGGCGGTGAGCAACGCGATCACCAGAATCAGCACCACCCGCAACCGCTCCACATCCACCCCCAGATGCCGAGCGGGCCGCTCCCCGAGCGACAGCAGGTCGAGCCGCCGGGAGTAGAGGGGAGCGACCACCAGCCCCACCACCGCGAACGGCAGCACAGCCAGCACCTTCGACCACGTCGCCTGCGCGAGCGACCCGAGCTGCCAGAACGTGATCTGGTTCACCGCGGCCGTGTCCGCGAAGAACAGGAACAGCCCGATCAGCGCCCCCGCGAACGCGTTCACGGCGATACCGGTGAGGATCAGCGTCACGACCTCCGTACGCCCACCGGCCCGCGACATCGAGTACACGAGCAGAACGGTCGCGAGCCCCGTGACGAACGCGACCGCCGGAATCGTCACCGTGCCGAGGAAGTTGAGGCCCAGCGAGATCGCCCCCACCGCACCGACCGCCGCACCCGCCGAGACACCGATGACGCTCGGCTCGGCCAGCGGATTGCTGAACATGCCCTGCATCAGCGCTCCCGCACAGCCCAGCGAGGCCCCGACGAGCAGCGCGAGCACGATGCGCGGGAAGCGCACGTTCCACAGGACGGACTCGGGGACACGCTCCAACTCGGCGCCGCCCAGGCCGACTTTGTGCAGCACCGAGCCCAACACATCGCCCGTGGGGATCGGATACGCCCCGAGCCCGGCGGCGACCGGGACGAGGACGAGCAGCGCGACGACCAGCCCGACGGTCAGCAGCCAGCCGCCGCCACGCACCCGGCGCGCGGGCGAGGCCTCCTCGGTGGCCTCAACCACCTTGTCCATCAGGGTCATTGACTGTCCCCGCCGTCCTTGCTGTCCTTGTCGTCCTTGTACAACTGCTCGACGATCGACTTGAGCACCTGATCCGTGCGCGGCCCGTAGTTGAGGAGCACCCCGTCCTCGATCGAAACGACCCGTCGCTCCATCCCGGCCGGGGTCTGCGCGACCCCGGGGATCTTGACCATGCCGTCGATACCACCGACGGACTCAAGTCCCTTGGTCATGACGAGGATCGCGTCCGGCGCGGCCTGTGCCAACGCCTCGGTCGTGATCGCCGTGAAGTCCTTCTCCAGGCCTGACTCCGCACCCGCGTCGATCGCCCCGGCGGCCTCCAGGAGCGAGGTCGCGCCGGAGTCCTTGCCGCCGATGAGATAGACGGAGGCGGACCCGCGCAGATAGAGGAAGGCGACGCGCGGCTGCTCGCTCCCCGCCGCGGACTTCGGAATTCCCTTGCGTACGGCGGCGATCCGGTCCTCGGAGCGCTTCGTCAGCTCCTTGCCCGCGGCCGGTACGCCGAGCGCGTCGGCGACCGCCTGGATGCGCGGGCCGACATCGCCGAGGTCCTTCGCCGGGTCGATGACGAGGACCGGGACACCGGCGTCGCGGATCTGGCCGATCGCCTCCTCGGGTCCGGTGGTCGTCTCGGCGATGACCAGATCGGGCTTCAGGGAGAGGACGCTCTCGGCGGAGACGTCGTGGTTGCGGGTGACGATCGGCAGGTCCTCCGCCTGGGCGAAGGTGGCAGTGATGTCCCGGGCGACGACCCGGTCGCCGAGCCCGAGCGTGAACACGATCTCGCTGAGGCTGCCGGACAGGGGCACGATCCGGTCGGCGGCCTCGACGGTCACCTCGGTCCCGTCGGACGACCGTACGGTGACGGGCAGTCGGGGTTCGGCGGGGTCCGCGAGGGGTTCCAGGCGATCCGCGGCGACGGCATTCGCGGCGGCCTTCGCCGTGCCCTCCGGAGTGTCCTGCCCGGCGCCCTGTCCCGCGCCCCCTGAACCGGCACAGCCGGTCGCCGTGACGGCGAGCGCGAGAAGCAGCGCTCCCGCCATTCGCGTGCGCAAGCGTCCCACGGTCGCATCCGTTTCTCTTGGACTGTCTTGGATTTTCTCGGCCCTCTTACGTTCCCGCTGGCCAAAGCTTAGGTTAGCCTTACCTTCGCTCGCTACTGGCAGTCGAAGACCGTCGGATTCCGGAGGACAACTCATGCCCGCGCACCTTCGCGCCCTGGTGACCGTGTTGTGCGCGGCCGTCCTGGGAGCCCTGCTCCCGGCCACCGCCGCCCACGCCGCGAGTCGTACCGTGCAGGGCGGCAGGCTCGACTGGGGCATCAAATCGTCGTTCCAGAGCTACGTCACCGGCCCGATAGCCAAGGGGAGTTTCTCCCTCACGGGCGGCGCGGCCACGGTCGGCGGCAGCCAGTTCCGCTTCCACTCGGCGACCGGTACGTACGACGGCGACACGGGCGCCTTCCGGGCCGGTTTCTCGGGCGGTGTCCACTTCGTCGGCCACAAGAAGGCCGACGGGACCTACCAGTTGGACCTGACCATCAGCCGCCCGACCGTCCGGATCTCCGGCGGCTCCGGCACCCTCTACGTCGACGTCACGAGCAAGGAGAAGGACACCGGGGCGGTCACCACGTCCTCGCAGGTGCCCTTCGCCGCCCTCTCGCTGGGTGGCATCGACATGCGGGGCGGCGGCAACGCGGTCAGCCTCGACAACCTCCCCGCCAGCCTCACCGCCGAGGGCGCCAGGTCCTTCGCCGGTTACTACACGGCGGGCGCCGCGCTCGACCCGGTGAGCCTCTCGGCGGACGTCCGGGCGGCGGCCACCAGGCAGTCGACGGCGACTCCCACGACCAAGGCACCCTCCGCGTCCCCCTCCAAGTCGACGGCCCCGAAGGCGACTTCGGGCGCGATCAAGGACGGCGCCGTCGACTGGGGCGTGCGCCGCACCTTCCGCGAGTACGTCACCGGTGACATCGCCAAGGGCAAGTGGACGCTGTCCGCCGGTGCCCAGGACGGCGGCGCGCTCTTCCGCTTCCCGAGCGGCAAGGGCACGTACAAGGACGGCAAGCTGGCCGCGACCTTCACCGGCGCGGTCCGCTTCACCGGCGAGAACGGCCTGGACCTGGCCCTGAGCGGACTGCGCACGACGGTCGCCGCGAACGGCACGGGCACGCTCTACGCCGACGTCACGAGCCCCGACTTCAAGGGCACCGACGTGTCGCTGATCACTTTCGCCGCAGCCAGGCCGACCACCAAGAACGGCCTGGTGGCGCTGACCGAGGCGCCCGCCAAGCTCACCGAGCAGGGCGCGAAGGCCTTCGGCGGGATGTACCGGGCGGGCACGGAGATGGACCCCGTCTCGCTCGCCGTCACCCTCACCGACAACGCCGAACTTCCCGCCCTGCCCGACCTGGGCAGCGCGGGCACCGGGACGGAGACGTCCGCCACCCCGGAGGCGACGGCCGCGTCCGCCGCACCGGACACGGAGAACGCCGCGAGCGACACCGACTCCGGTTCCGACTCCGGCTCCGATGACGGCGCACCGCTCCTGCCCATCGGCCTCGCGGTCGGCGCCCTGCTGCTGGCAGCCGCGGCCTTCGCGGTCGTCACCCGCAGGCGCAGGGCCCGCACGGCCACCGCCGCCGACGCGCCCGAGGGGCCGACAGCGGCCTGAACTCCCTTACCCCGTCCGCCGGTCGGCGGACCGTCCACCTAGGAGAACCACCACCATGTCCGCCACCTCAAGACGCCCCCTCACCCTCGCCGCCGCCGTGGCCACCGCGGTCGCCCTCGGCGCCACCGCGCTCGCCGCGACGGTCGCCTCCAACGCCTCGGCCGCCGAAGTCCCGCTCAGCGGCTACGAGTTGACCTGGGGCATCAAGGAGTCGTACCGCACCTACGTGACCGGCATGGCGGCCGGCACCTTCACCCCGGCGGACGGCGCCTCGCAGGCCGCGAACAACGGTGCGTTCACCTTCACGGAGGGCGCGGGGACGTACGACGACACCGCCCACACCGTGGACCTCGGCTTCAAGGGCAGCCTGAAGATCGCCTCCACGGCGCACGGCTTCGAACTCACCCTGTCCGACGTCAAGTTCGACAGCAAGGCGGCGAAGATCACCGCCGACGTCACCAAGAGCGGCACCACCCAGGACGACGTCCCGCTCGCCGACGTCACGGTCACCCAGTCGATGACCGCGATGACGACCAAGCTCACGGCGGAGGCGGCGACCGTCCTCGGCAGCCCGAGCTACAGCGGCGCGGCGGGCGACCCGCTGACGGTCGCGAAGAAGGTGACGGTGCCCACGACCCCGGCGCCGTCCGACAGCACGAGCACCTCGCCGTCACCGTCACTGTCGTCGAGCACGTCACCGAGCCCCTCGGTATCGGACTCGACCTCCGCGTCCCCGTCGCCGTCGCAGGGCGCCTCGGAGTCCGCGTCCCCGTCGGCCTCACCGTCGGACACCGAGACGGAGACCCCGGTCAGCGGTGACATCACCGACGGCACGCTCGACTGGGGTGTGAAGCAGTCCTTCCGTACATACGTGGTGGACGGCGTGGCCAAGGGCGCGATCACCACGTCAGGAGGCGCGACCCAGGCGTCCGGCAACGGCGTGTTCACGTTCGTCGACGGCACGGGCGAGTACGACACCGACGCCGAGACCCTCACCGCCGGCTTCGCGGGCGCCGTGAACTTCAAGGGCCACGAGGAGAACGGCACGTACGGCCTCGACCTCACCCTCAGCGACCTCAAGGCGACGATCGACAACGGCGCCGGCGAACTCACCGCCGACGTGGTGAGCCTCGGCGAGAAGTCCGAGGACGTGGTCCTGGCGGACCTGACGACGGACGCGACCGACCTGACGGCTGTGAACGATGTCATCACCCTGTCCGACGTGACCGCGAAGATCACGGCGGCGGGCGCGAAGGCCTTCGGCGACTTCTACCCCGCCGGTACGGAACTCGACCCGGTCGACCTGACGGTAGCGGTCGCCGAGGGCGCCGAACTCCCGGGCGGCGACGGCGGCTCGGACTCCACGGGCGGCTCGTCGTCGGGTTCCTCCGGCACGACGGGCGGCGCCGGTACCACCGGCTCGACGACCGGGGGCACGACCGGCGGCACCACCGGGGGCCTCGCGGCCACCGGCGCGGGCGTTCCGGTGGGCGCGCTGGGCACGGCCGCCGGGGTGGCCGTGGTGGCGGGCGCGGGCGTGGTGCTCGCGGTACGGCGCCGTCGTACGGAGGCGTAGGCAAGGGACGTACGGGGACGCGTAGTTGGTGACTGCCGCCACCTGGGTGTTTGATGCGGGCGTGACTGATTACGACGTACTCCGCGTCTTCTGCTCGCCCAACGGGGGATACGGCAACGAGCTGGGCGTGATCCGTGAGGGCTCCCACATACCGGAGCGGGACGAACGGCAGGCGTTCGCGGCGAAACTCGGCTTCAGCGAGACGGTGTTCGTCGACGACCCCGAGCGCGGGGTCATCGACATCTACACCCCGACCCTGCGCCTGCCGTTCGCCGGTCACCCCTGCGTCGGTACGGCCTGGCTGCTCGACGTGCCCGAACTGGTCACGCCCGCCGGGCTGGTCGGGGCGCGGCTGGACGGGGAGTTCAGCTGGATCGAGGCCCGGGCGGAGTGGGTACCGGCGCGGACGCTGCGCCGCTACGGCTCGGCGGCGGAGGTGGACGCGCTGCCGGTGCCGCCGCCCGGGGAGTGGATATACGCGTGGGCCTGGGAGGACGAGGCGGCGGGCCGCGTCCGGGCCCGCGCCTTCCCCGGCCGCGACGACGGCATCGAGGAGGACGAGGCGACGGGGGCGGCGGCGCTGCTCCTGACCCATGAGCTGGGCCGGGCGCTGAACATCACCCAGGGCAGGGGTTCACAACTGCTGACGGCTCCGCAGCCGATGGGGTGGGTGGAGGTCGGGGGCAGGGTGTTCCTGGAACGCTGAGTTTCCTTCGCCCCCGCCGCCCCTACCCGTCCCATCCTTCGGGGGCTCCGCCCCCGAACCCCCGTTGTCGCGCTGAACGCGCTCGTCCTCAAACGCCGGACGGGCTGGGGGTGCCGGCCTGGGCTGCAGATGGTGGCGGCCGGCGCTTGGTTCTTCAGCCCGTCCGGCGTTTGAGGACGAGGCCGTCCAGGCCGACAAGCGGGGGTCTGGGGGCGGCAGCCCCCAGGGATGGGACGGGTAGGGGCGGCGGGGGCGAAAACTCCCGGGGGTGCCCTCACGCCGACAGGGGGAACTCCTCGCCCAGTGCGCGGAAGACGCCCGTGTTCAGCGCGAACGCCCGCTTGCACTCAGCCACGATCCGCTGCCGCTCCAGCTCGTCCACAGCCACCCCCGCCCCGTCCAGCAACTCCCGATACCCCCGCTTGAACGCCGCCGGGTTGGCGATCTCCTCGAAGACGTAGAAGCGGACACCATCCCCCTTGCGGGCGAACCCCCACGTCTTCTCGGCCCGGTCCCGGATGATCTGGCCACCGGACAGGTCGCCGAGGTAGCGGGTGTAGTGGTGGGCGATGTAACCCGCCGGCCACTCCCGGGCGCACTCGGCGACCCGGTCCGCGTACGCCCGAGTCGCCGGCAGCGCGGTGAGCGTCGAGCGCCAGCCGGCGCCCCGCAGATGCGCGAGGTCCCTCTCCAGTGCGGGCAGCCGCATCAGCTCGGGCTGGACGAAGGGGCCCGCGACCGGGTCGGACGCGAGCTGGTTCGCGCCGGCCTCCAGGGCCTCGTACACGAACCACAACTGCTCGGTGTAGCGCGCGTACGCGTCCACGCCGAGCCTGCCGCCGAGCATGTCGCTCATGAACGTCGAGGTCTCCGCCTCCACGTGCTGCTCATGAGACGCGGTGCGGATGACTGTCGAAAAGGAGTCCATGCGGCCTATCCTCTGAGGTAAGGCTAACCTAAGTCAATACTTTTGCCGACTGACTGTCGGCAAAAGCGTACCCAGAAATGAGGCCAGCCCGCCCTCGTGGAGGAGGGCGGGCTGTCTGTCGGGAAATGAGGGGATTGGGCGGCGGCTACGGCAGCGTGAGGATCTCCGCGCCCGTGTCCGTCACCACCAGCGTGTGCTCGAACTGGGCCGTGCGCTTGCGGTCCTTGGTGACGACCGTCCACCCGTCGTCCCACATGTCGTAGTCGTGCGTCCCCAGCGTCAGCATCGGCTCGATCGTGAACGTCATCCCGGGCTGGATGAGCGTCGTCGCGTGCGGACTGTCGTAGTGCGGGACGATCAGGCCGGAGTGGAAGGACGAGTTGATGCCGTGGCCGGTGAAGTCCCGGACGACGCCGTAGCCGAACCGCTTGGCGTACGACTCGATGACCCGCCCGATGATGTTGATCTGCCGGCCCGGCCGGACCGCCTTGATCGCCCGGTCCAGGGACTCCCGGGTCCGCTCCACCAGCAGTCGCGACTCCTCGTCGACGTCCCCGACCAGGTACGTCGCGTTGTTGTCGCCGTGCACCCCGCCGATGTACGCCGTCACGTCCAGGTTGACGATGTCGCCGTCCCGCAGCACCGTCGAGTCCGGGATGCCGTGGCAGATGACCTCGTTGACGGACGTGCACAGCGACTTGGGGAAGCCGCGGTAGCCGAGGGTGGACGGGTAGGCGCCGTGGTCGACCATGTAGTCGTGCGCGACCTTGTCCAACTCGTCGGTGGTCACCCCGGGCGCGATGATCTTCGCGGCCTCCGCCATCGCCCGCGCGGCGATCCGCCCGGCGGTCCGCATCGCCTCGATGGTCTCGGGCGTCTGCACCTCCGCCCCGGTGTACGGGGTCGGCGCGGGCTTGCCGACGTACTCGGGGCGCCGGATGTTCCCCGGCACGGAACGGATGGGAGAGAGCTCCCCTGGTACGAGCAGCGACTGGCCAGACATACCAGCGAGTTTAACGAGCGCGGGTGGGGGACGATGAACCTGGTGAAAGGAGCGTGAGCCATGGCCCTGTTCAAGAAGCGCACGGTCGGCAAACCGGGGGAGTGGTACTACTGCCTGGAGCACAAGAAGGTGGAGGAGGGACCGGACTGTCCTGGCAAGGACCGCTTCGGGCCGTACACCACCCGTGCGGAGGCCGAGCACGCGATGGAGACGGCCCGCGAACGGAACCTCCAGTGGGAGAACGACCCCAAGTGGCATGAGGGAGCGCGCGGCGGGGACCAGGACTGAGGTGCTGGGAGCGGTTCGTCGGCTGCGGGTGCGCTGTCGCTGGTCGCGCCCCGCGGCGGAGCCGCAGATCGATACCGCCCCGCGCCCCTGGGGAGCTGCTCCTAGGCGTGTGCCGACTCCCGTTGCTCCCGTAGCCGCACCGCGTGCTTGTTCGTACGCACGTCGTAGCGCATCAGGCCCGGCAGGCACAGGGCCAGTACGCCCACGCCCGCCACACACGCCAGGCCCCCCGACCACACCGACGCGCGCACCCCGCCCAGGGCGGCCACGCCGCCTGCCCTGACCTGGCCCAGCTGGGGGCCGACCGAGTAGGAGAGCAGTTCGATGCCGGCCAGCCGGCCGCGCAGCTCGTCGGGGATGGTCTGGTTCCACATGGCGCTGCGGAAGACGCCGCTGATCATGTCGAAGCAGCCGGCCACGAGGAGGAACAGCAGGACCAGCCATACGTTGCCCACGGTCCCGGACGCGGCGATCGCGAGCCCCCAGCCCGCCGCCCCCAGCACCACCATCCGCCCGTGCCGGTGCACCCGCGACGTCCAGCCGCTGGTGAGGCTCACGATCAGCGAACCGGCCGGGATCGCCGCGTACATCAGGCCGAGAGACCACTCGGCGTCCAGCTCGTCGGCCAGGAAGGGCAGGACCGCGAGCGGCATCGCCAGGAACATCGCGGCCAGGTCGATGGCGTAGGTGCCCAGGAGTTCCTTGCGGTTCCAGGCGTACCGGGCGCCCTCGGCGATCGACCGGAGGGAGGGCTTCGCGGCCTCGTGCGAGGCGGGGGAGGCGGCGAGCCCCACGACGAACAGCAACGACACGGCGAAGGTCACGACGTCGATGGCGTACGCCCAGCCGAGCCCCGCGTACGCCACGACCACGCCCGCCAGCGCCGGGCCCGCGACCCCGCCGACCGTCCAGCGGAAGGCGTTGAGGGAGGCGGCGGCCGGCAGCTGCTCATGGGCGACGATCCTCGGCATCAGCGAGTCCAGCGCGGGCCGCTGCACCGACCCGAGGGCCGAGGTGAGCGCGGCGACGACGTACAGCGGCCAGATGAGGGGGTCGGGCAGCAGGGCGTTGACGAGCAGCACGGCACACAGCAGTCCCTGCCCGGCCTCCGTCCACAGGATCAGCCTCCGCTTGTCCGCCGCGTCGGCCAGCGCCCCGCCGTACAGCCCGAACACGATCAGCGGAATCAACTCCACGGCCCCGATCGCCCCGACGGCGGCAGCCGACCCGGTCAGCTCCTTCATCTGCACCGGCAACGCGACGAAGGTCAGAAAACTCCCGAAGTTGGTGATCAACCCCGACAGCCAGAGCTTCCGAAAGTCGGGGGAGGCATGCCAAGGGGAGAGATCGGGGAGGAGGGCGCGGATCGCTGAGGTCACGTGGGGTCATGTTGTGGGGTGGGGGAGGGAGGGGCAACAGGTTTTCTACGGCCGCAAGCCCGTGTGCTTTCTGCCGAAGGCAGGTGAGGTGCCGAGACGGGTGGGTGGGCGGGAAAAGTTTTTACCAGCGCGACGGAGGCGGTGCCGTCAAGACGTCCGCCAGCCGGGACAGGCGGTCGCGGAAACCCCGTCGCCCCCGGACCGCCGGCACCGTGTTCTCCCCGGCCGCCGCACTCACCAGGTGCTGCACGGTGTCCAAGTCCAGCTCCACCCCCTCAGGCACCCCCAGCCACTCATCCGCCAGCGACACCAACTCCCCCTCCCCCGCCCCCAGCACCAGCACCTTCACACCACCCCGCCGAGCATCCAGCACCCGCTCAAGCAGCCCCCCGTCCACCCCCTCGGGCGCCACCACCAGCAACGTCTCCCCCCGCCGCGCCGCCTCGATCCGCCCGAGCCCGTCCGACCGTACGAGCGTCGGTGCCAGCTCCGGCGTACCCGACCACGCCGCCTCGTCCACCAGATGCGCCGCCAGGTGCCACGGCTCGTACTCCGGTGTGCCCGTCAGCAGCAGTCCGCCTCCGTACGACACCACGGACCCCCGCAACGCCCCCGCGAACCGCCGAGTCGCCCCCAACCACTCGGTTCCGGCCAGCACTTCGCGCAGCAGCGCGACCCTCACGGCATCCATACGGCATCCATGACCGCGCATCCTGCCGCAACGGACAACTCGGGGCGCGCACTTCACCATGATTCCGCCCAACCTGGGTAAGAACCCGAATCACTGTCCCCACCACGCACTCACGTAAGCAGTACTACTCATCGCCCCACCGAGGAGCCGCCGTATGACCGCAGAGACGAGCATCCCCTTCTGGTCCGGCCAGGAGGGCTACGCCAGTTACCGCATCCCGGCCGTCGTCGTCAGCCACGCCGGTACCGTGCTCGCCTTCTGCGAGGGCCGGGTCGACTCCGCGTCGGACCACGGGCACATCGACATCGTGCTGAAGCGCTCCACGGACGGTGGCCGCACCTGGGGCCCGCTCACCGTCGCCGCCAACAACGGCACCAACCTCGCCGGCAACCCCGCCCCCGTCGTCCTCGACACCGGCCGCATCCTCCTCGTGTACGTCCGCGCCTCCGGCACGGTGACCGAGAAGGACATCCTGCTCGGCAACGTCTCTGCCGCCGACGGCCGCCGTATCTGGGTCCGGCACAGCGACGACGACGGCCTCACCTGGTCCTCCTCCGTGGAGATCACCGCCCAGGTGAAGGACCCGTCCTGGCGCTGGTACGCCACCACACCGGGCCACGCCATTCAGCTGAGCACCGGCCGGGTCGTCGTCGCCGCCAACCACACCGTCCCGCCCACCGGTTCGGACCTCGGCAACGAGGCCCGCTACAACAGCGGCCACTGCCTGCTCAGCGACGACCGCGGCGAGACCTGGTCCATCGGCTACCTCGACGAGAACACCAACGGGTACATCAACGTCAACGAGACCACCGCCGCCGAACTCCCGGACGGCCGCGTCTACTTCAACACCCGTAACGACTCCCCGTCGCCCGGCAACCGCGCCGACGCGCACTCCACCGACGGCGGCCGGACCCTCGTAAAGCCCTTCCGCCCGCAGGCCGGCCTGTCCGCACCGATCTGCCAGGCCAGCGTCCTCCAGCTCCGCGACCCCGACCTGCTCCTCTTCTCCGGTCCCGCCGACCCCGCCGCCCGCGCCCTGATGACGATCCGCGTCTCCACCGACGGCGGCACCACCTGGCGCCCGGCGGACACGGTGAACGGCCTGCCCGCCGCCTACTCCGACCTGGTCCGGGTCGACGCCGACACGGTCGGACTCCTCTTCGAGACCGGCGACTTCGGCCCGTACGAGAGGATCCCCTTCCGGAGGGTCCCCGTGACCCACCTCACCTGACCCCATGGCCGCCCGGACACGGACGTAAAGTCGGCCCATGACCTCTACCGACAGCGCACAGACCCCTGCACCGAGCAGCCCCGCGAAGGCTCCCGCCAAGGACCCCTGGGACCTTCCCGACGTCTCCGGGCTCGTCGTCGGCGTGCTCGGCGGGACCGGGCCGCAGGGCAAGGGCCTCGCCTACCGGCTCGCCAGGGCCGGCCAGAAGGTGATCATCGGGTCGCGTGCCGCCGACCGTGCCCAGGCCGCCGCCGACGAACTCGGCCATGGCGTCGAGGGTGCCGACAACGCCGAGACCGCGCGCCGCAGCGACATCGTGATCGTCGCCGTGCCCTGGGACGGCCACGGCAAGACCCTCGAATCCCTGCGCGAGGAACTGGCCGGCAAGCTCGTCGTCGACTGCGTCAACCCGCTCGGCTTCGACAAGCAGGGCGCGTACGCGCTGAAGCCGGAGGAGGGCAGCGCCGCCCAGCAGGCCGCCGCCCTGCTGCCGGACTCCCGCGTCACGGCAGCCTTCCACCACCTGTCGGCCGTACTGCTCCAGGACCCGGAGATCGAGGAGATCGACACCGACGTGATGGTCCTCGGCGAGGAGCGCGCGGACGTGGAGATCGTGCAGGCACTGGCCGGCCGTATCCCCGGCATGCGAGGCGTCTTCTCGGGCCGGCTGCGCAACGCCCACCAGGTCGAGTCGCTGGTCGCCAACCTGATCTCGGTGAACCGCCGCTACAAGGCCCACGCGGGCCTGCGCGTCACCGACATCTGAGCGGATGGGGGACACTGGACGGGCCTTTGCCAGTGTCCCCCGACCGGCGCCCCCCCCGACAGGAGTCCACCCCATGCCCCGCCTCGCCCTCTACGCCCTCGCCGTCTGCCTCCTCGCGGTGGCAGCCGCAGCCGTGTCCTTCGCGCAGGGCAATCTGCTGGGCATCGTGTGGGTACTGCTGGCGGGCCTGTCGTCGAACATGTGCTGGTACTACGTACGCCGCGGCAAGCAGGCCGACAGGCCGCCGGCGGCCGGCTAGCCGACCTGGACCGAGCAGAAGTCGTTCGACCCCTGCCAGAAGCGGAACAGCTCCTGACCGCAGTACGTGTCCAACGCGTCGATCCCCAGGCTGCGCAGCACCGAGTCGATCACGTCGAAGAACGCGCTGTTGACCGGTCCCAGCCACAGCACCGCGAACACGAACAGCAGCCCGAACGGCGCGAACGGCTCCACCTGGCGCTTGATCTTGTACGACAGCCAGGGCTCGATGACCCCGTAGCCGTCCAGCCCCGGCACCGGCAGGAAGTTCAGGATCGCGGCGGTCACCTGGAGCAGGGCCAGGAAGGCGAGCGCGAAGCGGAAGTCGCGGGGCACGCCGTCCAGCGCGTCCAGCCAGAACGGCGCCGTGCACACCACCGCGAACAGGACGTTGGTCAGCGGCCCGGCGGCGGAGATCAGACTGTGCTTCCACCGCCCCTGGATCCGCCCCCGCTCGATGAACACGGCGCCACCGGGCAGCCCGATCCCGCCCATGATCACGAAGATCACCGGCAGCACGATGCTGAGCAGGGCGTGCGTGTACTTCAGCGGATTGAGGGTGAGGTACCCCTTCTCACCGACCGAGATGTCACCGCTGTGCAGGGCGGTACGGGCGTGCGCGTACTCGTGCAGACAGAGCGAGACGATCCACGCGGCCGTCACGAACAGGAACACGGCGACACCGGGCTGCTCGGCGAACCCGGTCCAGGTCGCCCAGCCAGTGACCGCGGTGACGGCCAGAATCCCGACGAAGACCGGGCTGATCCGCCGGTCGCTGTTGCGGGTGGTGGCGGTGGTCATGGGGCGGGGCTCCTGGGGATTCGGCGGAAAACGCTGCTTGTACGGGCGGAACGACGGTACCGGTGGTCTGGAGGGAACGTGTCACCGAGGTCCGGAGGTTCCTGGAGGTTCCCGGCGATGCCCGGCGATGCCCGGCGATGCCCGGCCCAGCCCGGAGATCCTGGACTTCTCCCGGTTCATGCCCCTGTAAACCCGGAAGCGGTGCCGGGACGTCCTCGGAGACAATGGCCCCGTGCGCTACCGCATCCTCGGCACCACCCAGGCACTTCGTCCCGACGGCACCTCCGTCCCGGTCGGCGGGGCGCGGCTGCGTGCCCTGCTGACCGTGTTCGCCCTGCGGCCCGGCCGGACCGTGCCGCCGGGGGTCCTGGTGGAGGAGGTGTGGAACGGCGACGCGCCCGCCGACGCCCCCGCCGCCCTCCAGGCACTGGTCGGGCGGCTGCGCCGGGCGCTCGGGCCCGGGGAGATCGCCTCGGCCGAGGGCGGCTACCGGCTGTGCGCCGCGCCGGACGACGTCGACCTGCACCGTTTCGGGCGGCTCGCCGACGAGGGCACGCGCGCGCTGGCCGACGGTGACCCCGCCAAGGCCGCCGGCGTCCTCGACGACGCCCTCGCCCTCTGGCAGGGCCCGGCCCTCGCCGACCTCCCCGACCGCACCGCCGAGGCCGCCCGCTGGGAGACCCGCCGCCTGGACGCCCGCCGCGCCCGCCTCACCGCCGCCCTGGCCCTGGGCGCGGCCGAACTCTCCCTCCCCGAACTGACCGCCCTGTGCGACAGCCACCCCCTGGACGAGCCCCTCCAGGCCCTCCGCCTGCGCGCCCTGCGCGACGCCGGCCGCCCCGCCCAGGCCCTGGCCGCCTACGAGGACGTACGCCACCTCCTGGCAGACCGCCTCGGCGCCGACCCTGGCCCCGAACTACGGTCGCTGCACGCGGAGTTGCTGAGCCCGAACGGCACGCCCGGGCGCACGCACACCCCGGCCGGCCGTGGCGCACGGGGTCCGGTCGGTCCCGGCCCGCACCGCGCAGGATCGGCCCCGTACGACTCCTCCGGCTCCGGCGGGGCCACCTCGCGCGGCGGTGTCGGCGAGGTCTCCGCCCCGCACGCGCCCGACGCGCCGGGGGAGGACCCCGTACCGGACGGCCCGTACCGCCCGGCCCACGCTCCCGCCCGTGTCGAAGGCCACCTCCCGCCCGCCTCGCAGCCCTGGCCCGCCCTTCCCTCCCCGCCCCCCGGCAACCTCCGTGCCCGGCTCACCTCCTTCGTCGGCCGGGAGGCCGACATCGACGCCATCCGGGGCGACCTCGCCACCGCGCGGCTCGTGACGCTGCTCGGGCCCGGCGGGGCCGGGAAGACGCGGTTGTCGCAGGAGGCCGCCGAGGCCGTGGGCGGGGCCGCGCGGGACGGGGTGTGGCTGGCCGAACTCGCGCCCGTCGGCGACCCGGACGCCGTACCGGAGGCCGTCCTCACCGCTGTCGGCGCGCGCGAGACCGTACTGCGCGGCGCGGGCGCCGAGGAGCTGCGCGTCGCCACCGCCGACCGCCACGACGACCCCCTCGTACGCCTCGTCGAGCACTGCGCGAACCGGCGGATGCTGATCCTCCTCGACAACTGCGAGCACGTCGTCGAAGCCGCCGCGAAGCTCGTCGCCGAGCTGCTGGTGCGCTGCCCCGGCGTCACGGTGCTCGCCACCAGCCGTGAACCCCTGGGTGTACCGGGGGAGTTGGTCCGTCCCGTCGAACCGCTGCCCGAGCCCGTCGCGCTGCGGCTGCTCACCGACCGGGGCGCCGCCGCCCGCCCCGGCTTCCACGTCGAGGACGACCCGGAGGCCGCCGCCGAGATCTGCCGCCGCCTCGACGGACTGCCCCTCGCCATCGAACTGGCCGCCGCCCGGCTGCGGATGCTGTCGCCGCGCCAGATCGCCGACCGCCTCGACGACCGCTTCCGGCTGCTGATCTCCGGCAGCCGTACGGTCCTGCCCCGCCAGCAGACCCTCCGCGCCGTCGTCGACTGGTCCTGGGACCTCCTCGACGAGTCCGAACGGGACGTCCTGCGGCGGCTGTCCGTCTTCGCGGGCGGCTGCGACCTCCCCGCCGCCGAGGCCGTCTGCGGCCCCGTCGCCCTCGAAGCGCTCGGCTCGCTCGTCGACAAGTCCCTTGTCGTGGCCGCCCCTTCGGGCGAGCGCGGCGCGATGCGCTACCGCCTCCTGGAGACCGTCGCCGAGTACGCGGGCGAACGCCTCGACGAATCCGGCGACCGCCCCGGCGCCGAGCGCGCGCACCTCACGTACTACCGCGAACTCGCCCGCGCCACCGACCCGTTGCTGCGCGGCCCCGGCCAGCGCGCCGCCCTCGACGTGTTCCAGGAGGAGAGCGAGAACATCCGCGCCGCCCTCCGGCACGCCGTCGGCACCCGCGAGGAACAGGAGGCGCTCTGCCTGGTCCTGTCGGTCTCCTGGTACTGGCAGATGCGCGACCTGCGGCTGGCCGGCCGCAACTGGTCCCGCGAGGTCATGAACCTCGGCCCCGACCCCTTCGCCCTCCCCATCCGCCCGGCACCGCCCCTCTGGCCGCGCTGCACGGACACCCCGCCCCCCTGGCAGGACGACGTGCTCGAAGAGGCCAGGCGCGGCGTCCACCTCATCCATCTCGCTTCCATGGACATGGAGTTGGAGGCCTGGCAGACCCCCGAGGGCAGACAGAAACTGGACGCCATCACCCGCGTCTACGAACCCGGCGCCCCACAGACCTGCCGCTTCCCCGGCCTCCTCTGGTTCTACGCCATCATGCTCACCCGCGACATGGAACGGCTGCGCGACATCGTCGACGCGGCCGTACACACCTGCCGGGACGCGGCACCCGACTTCGAGTGGGAACTCGCCACCTGTCTGCAGATGCGCGCCAACGTCCTTGCCAACCGGGGCGACTGGGCGGGCGACGCGGCCCGGGACGCCGACGAGTCCCTGGAGATCTTCCACCGCCACGGCGACGCCTGGGGCGCCGCCGAAGCCCTCTCCGCGCGCGGCGAGGCCCATGAGCGCAAGGGCGAGTACGACCCCGCCGCCCTCGACTTCCGCGAGGCCATGGAACTGGCCGACCAACTCGGCGCCCGCGCCCAGAAGACCATCCTCGCCGCCCGCCTCGGCAACGTGTTCCTGGAGGCGGGCCGCACCGACGAGGGCGAGCAACTCCTGCGCCAGGTCGTCGAGGAGGCGGACGGGATGGTCAACGAGGCCCGCCCCGCCGCCCGGATCTTCCTCGCCGCCTGGCTCGGCATCACCGACCGCGTCCCCGAGGCCCGCGACCAACTCGTGCTGCTGCGCAGCGAGTTCAGGGCCGCCTCGTTCGTCGTCTTCGACGCGTTCATCATCGGCCTGGAGGCCTGGCTGGACGCCATGGACGGACTGCACGAGGAGGCCCTCACCAAGGCCGCCCAGGCGCTGGCCAAGGCCGACGACGCGCTGTCCCGCAACATCGCCCCCCAGCTCCGCTCCACCTTCCTGACCACCGGCGCCGTCGCCCTCGCGGGCATCGACGGCGGCAGCCGCGCCCGCGAGGCCGCCCGCTGCCTGGGCGCCGCCGACGCCCTGCTGCCGCCCGGCCATGTCTCCGGGCATGTGGAGCGCGAGGTCCGCGCCCGTGCCGTACGCGCGGTCAGGGACGTGCTCGGCGACGAGGCGTACGAGGCCGGATACGCCGAGGGCGGTCGCCTCTCCCCAGCGGAGGCGACCGCTCTGATCTGACGCACGTACCGGGACCTACGTATGAGTGCTGTCAGCTCTTGGTACGGAACTTGTGGATCGCGACCGGCGCCATCACCGCGGTGATCGCCACCGACCAGCCGATGGTCACCCACAGGTCGTGCGCGACCGGACCGCCCACCATGAGTCCGCGCGCCGCGTCCGCGAGCGTGGACAGCGGGTTGTAGTCGGTGAACGTCTGGAGCCAGCCCGGCATCGACTGCGTCGGGGCGAAGATCGACGAACCGAACTGCAGCGGGAACAGCACCAGGAAGCCCATCGCCTGCACGGACTGCGCGTTCTTCAGGACCACGCCCAGGGTGAGGAACACCCACATGATCGACGAGGCGAACAGCGTGGACAGCCCGACGGCCGCGAACAGCCCGACCCAGTTGTTGATGTCGAAGCCGACGAGCACGGCGACGATCATCAGTACGGTCGTCGCGAACAGCATCCGGAGCAGCTCGACCGAGATCTTCGCGAACAGCACCGAACCGCGCCCGATCGGCAGCGACCGGAACCGGTCCATGACACCGGAGTTGAAGTCCTGGCTGAACCCGGTGCCGACGCCCTGGGAGAGCGTCATGCTCATCATCGCGATCATGCCCGGGATCACGTACTGCACATAGCCGTCCTGCCCGCCGCCCGTGGCCTGTCCGATCGAGCCGCCGAAGACGAACACGAACAGCAGGGTGAAGACGATCGGCATCAGCAGCGCGTCGAACATGGACTCGGGGTCCTGCCGGATCCAGAGCAGATTGCGGCGGACGAGGGCCCCGGTGTGCCGCAGATGAGCGCGCAGCGGGATACGCCCGTCGCCCTTGATGTCAGCCGCAGCGGCCTGGATGTCGGTGACGGCCGTGCTCGTGGTCGTGGTCGCGGTGCTCATACGGCGACCTCCTCTCGGGTGTCGGCGGGCGCGCTGTCGGCGTCCTGCGGGGCACTGGCGCGGTGGCCGGTGAGGGACAGGAACACCTCGTCCAGGCTGGGCAGTTCGGTGCTGATGGAGGCGATGGTGATACCGCGCGCGATGACCGCGCCGGTCACGGCGGTGAGCTGCTCGTCGCTCAGGATCGGCACCAGCACGCTGCCGCTCGCGGTGTCCACGGCGGTGCCGGCGAGGCCGGTGATGCCGAGGTCGTCGAGGTCGCGGGCGAGCGGGCGCAGCTGCAGCGGATCGGCGGTCCTGATCCGCAGCGTACGGCCGCCGACCCGTGCCTTCAGCTCGTCGATGGCACCGCCCGCGACGACCTTCCCCCGGTCGATGACGGCCAGCTCGGAGGCGAGCTGCTCGGCCTCCTCCATGTACTGGGTGGTGAGCAGCACGGTCACACCGTCGCCGACCATGCGCTTGACCTCGGCCCAGACCTCGTTGCGGGTGCGGGGGTCGAGCCCGGTGGTGGGCTCGTCGAGGAAGAGGACGACAGGGCGGCCGATCATGGAGGCGGCGAGGTCGAGCCGCCGCCGCATACCGCCGGAGTAGGTGCTCGCGGGCCGCTTGGCGGCGTCGGTGAGCGAGAACCGCTCCAGCAGCTCGTCGGCCCGGGCCCGGGCGTCCTTGCGGGGCAGATCGAGCAGCCGCCCGATCATGTACAGGTTCTCCCAGCCCGGGAGCTTCTCGTCCACGGAGGCGTACTGCCCGGTGAGTCCTATGACCCGCCGCAGCTGCCGGGGCTGGCGCAGGACGTCGTATCCCGCGACGGTGGCCTGCCCCGAGGTCGGCTGCAGCAGGGTGGACAGGATGCGTACGAGGGTGGTCTTGCCGGCGCCGTTCGGCCCGAGCACACCGAGCACGGTGCCCTCCCGGACGTCCAGGTCGACACCGTCCAGAGCCTTGGTCTCGCCGTAGTGCTTGACCAGCCCCCGTACGGAAACGGCACGCTCGGCCCCGTCGGCGGGGTGATTGTCGATTCGCGTCATGACCACAACCTGACAGCCCCCACCGACAAACCACCGACAGCCCACCGACAGCGCCCATCGGTCCGGGCCGGGCCGTGTCAGGTGTCTCCCGCGGCGCCACAGAGCCGCAGCCCGCCGATGGGGGAGTCGGCGGGCTGCATCCGTGCCGCAGTGGCTCTGTCGGGTCGGGTGACCCTGTCCGGTCAGGTGGGTCAGGTGGGCCAGGTGGCTCCGCCGGGTCAGTGGACGGAGTGCTCCTCCGCCGGGAACGTCCCGCCCGTCACGTCCTCGGCGAACGCCTTCGCCGCGTTCCCCATGACCTCACGCAGGTTCGCGTACTGCTTGACGAACTTCGGCATCCGCCCGCCGGTCAGCCCGAGCATGTCCGTCCACACCAGCACCTGGGCGTCCGTCTCCGGTCCCGCCCCGATGCCGACCGTCGCGATCTGGAGCATCCGCGTGACCTCGGCGGCCAGCTCGGCCGGCACCAGCTCCAGCACCACGGCGAACGCGCCCGCGTCCTGCACGGCCTTCGCGTCCCGCAGCAGCTGCTGGGCGGCCTCCTCGCCGCGCCCCTGCACGCGGTAGCCCATCGAGTTCACGGACTGCGGCGTCAGGCCGATGTGGGCCATCACCGGGATACCGGACTCGACCAGCAGTTCGATCTGGCGGTGCGAGCGCTCGCCGCCCTCCAGCTTGACCGCCCCGACCCCCGCCTCCTTCACCAGCCGGGTCGCCGAGCGCAGCGCCTGCACCGGGCCCTCCTGGTAGGAGCCGAAGGGCAGGTCCCCGACGACCAGGGCGCGGCCGGTGCCCCGTACGACGGCCGCCGAGAGCATGGTCATCTCGTCGAGGGTGACGGGCACGGTCGACTCGTAGCCGAGGTGACAGTTGCCCGCCGAGTCGCCGACCAGGATGACCGGGATACCGGCCTCGTCGAAGACGGACGCGGTCATCGCGTCGTACGCGGTGAGCATCGGCCACTTCTCGCCGCGCTCCTTGGCGGTGGCGATGTCGCGGACCGTGATGCGGCGCGTGCCCTTGCCCCCGTACAGCGCGTTCGTCGCGTGCGTCGCGCCGGTGCCGCCGGCGGGGGTCTGGTGGGCAGCCTGAAGCTGAGTCATGGCAACGGCTCCTTCAATCATCTCGAGGCGCCCTGACGGCGTCCCCGGATCGCCACCCATGGTGGCACCTCGCGTCGTGGATCGGCTAGTGGTCGCCCGCGGAGGCCCCGTGCCTGTGCCGAACGTCTCGTGACCCGCGATGTTTAAGGTCTCGGTAAAGGAATTCCAATACGAGACGGTCTCGTATCGAAATGAGCCTAGGGTGGTGGCCATGACGACTTCTGCCGGCCCATCCACCCTCGGCCCCCGAATCCCGGAGGCCGTGCACCGGCGACGCTGGGTCATCCTCGGCGTGCTCATGCTCAGCCTGCTGATCGTGGTGCTCGACAACTCCATCCTCAACGTCGCCATCAAGACCATCTCCACCCCCGCCCCGACCGGCCTGGGCGCCACCCAGAGCGAGCTGGAGTGGGCGATCAACGCCTACACCCTCGTCTTCGCGGGGCTCCTCTTCTCCGCCGGCATCCTCGGCGACCGGCTGGGCCGCAAGAAGGTGCTCCTCGGCGGCCTCACCGTCTTCGGCCTCGGCTCGGCCCTCGCCGCCTTCGCCGGCTCGCCCACCGAACTCATCGGCTTCCGGGCCGTGATGGGCCTCGGCGCCGCCTTCGTGATGCCCGCCACCCTCGCCGTCCTGATGAACGTCTTCGAGCGCGAGGAGCAGCCCAAGGCCATCGGCATCTGGGCCGGCGGCGTCGGCCTCGCCATCGCCATCGGGCCGATCACGGGAGGCATCCTCCTCGACCACTTCTGGTGGGGGTCCGTCTTCCTCATCAACGTGCCGATCGTGATCATCGCGCTCGTGCTGATGACGGTCCTGGTGCCCGACTCCCGCGACCCGAAGCCCGGCCGGATCGACCCCGTAGGGGTCCTGCTCTCGGTCGTCGGGCTCGTCCTCCTCGTCTACGGCATCATCAAGGGCGGCCAGCTCGCCGACTTCACCGACCCGCAGGTGCTGGCGACCATCGGCGCCGGTCTCGCCGTACTCGTCGGCTTCGTGCTGTTCGAGAAGCGCAGCGACCATCCGTCGATCGACGTGACGTACTTCCGCAACAAGACCTTCTCGGCCGCGATGTCCGTCATCGCCCTCGTCTTCTTCGCGCTGATGGGTGTGACCTTCTTCTCGGTCTTCTACACCCAGAGCGTGCGCGGCTACTCGCCCCTGCAGACCGGTCTGCTGATGCTGCCGCTGGCCGCCGCCCAGCTGATCTTCGCGCCGCGCGCCCGGCTGGCCGTCGACCGCTTCGGCAACCGGGCCACGACCACCGCCGCGATGCTGCTGATCGCCGCGACGCTCGCCGCGTTCGCCTCGTTCGAGGCCGACACGCCGATCTGGGTCCTGGAGGTCGTCTTCTTCCTCATGGGCACCGGCATGGCGCACATCATGACGCCGACCAGCGTCGTCATCATGCAGGCCCTGCCCCGCGAGAAGGCCGGCTCCGCCTCCGCGCTCAGCAACACCTTCCGCCAGGTCGGCGGCGCCCTCGGCATCGCCGTACTCGGCTCGGTCCTCTCGGCGGCCTACCGCAGCGGCATCGAGGACAAGCTCGGCGCGCTGCCCGCCGGCGTCCGGCACACCGCGGGCGAGTCCATCGAGGCCACCCTCGGCGTCGCCGCGAAGCTCGGCCCCCGGGGCGACGCCCTGGTCGGCCCCGCCAACGACGCCTTCCTGCACGCCATGCACATCACCGCGCTGTGCGGCGCGGGCGTCGCCGTCCTGGGCGCCTTGGTCGTCGCCCTGTGCCTGCCGGGCCGCCCCGCGGCGCCCCAGGAGGGCGAGCAGGAAGCACAGTTGGTGTCCACCGAACACTGAACACAGGGAAGAATCGGGGGGCGGTACACGGAACAAGGCACGCGGAACGCAGAACGCAGAACGCAGAACGCAGGACGCAGGACGAGGAAAGGAACGGTCGCGTGAACCTCGCGGACGGCCTGGCACGCCGAGCCACCCCCGGCACCACCGCCGGAGCCACCCGTGGCCGCCCCCGGAGCGAGGCCGTGGAGCGCTCCATCATCGAGGGCGTGCTGCAGCTCCTGGAGGAGGGCGTGCCGCTCGCGGACATCTCCATCGAGCGGGTGGCCCGTACCGCCGGGGTCGGCAAGGCCACCATCTACCGTCGCTGGCCGGGCAAGGAGGAGCTGTTCGTCGACGTCATGCGGGCCATGGAGCCGGCCGACCCCGAGCTGCCCGGCACCTCGATGCGCGACGACCTGGTCGTCCTGCTGGAGGCGATGCGCCGGCGCGGACTCGCCAACCGGACCTCGGCGTTCCTGCACAACGTGCACGCCCAGATGAAGAGCAGCCCCAAGCTCTGGGCGGCGTACCACGCCACCGTCGTCGAACCGCGCCGACTGCTCGGCGACGAGGTCCTGCGCCGCGGCCAGCGCGACGGCGAACTGCGCGCGGACGCCGACCTCGCCCTGCTGAACGACCTCTTCGTCGGCCCCATGCTGCTGCGCGCCGTACTGCGCCCGGACGCGGAGCTGCCGGAGGGTCTGGCCGAGGAGATCGTCGACACGGTGCTGGAAGGTCTGCGGCCGACTGCCCCGTAAGCGGTAATTCGTACGTCTGTCGGGGCGGCCGGCGCTCGACTGTGCGTGTTTCGTCACAGAGGGCGCCCACACCACCGGCAACCGGAACTGGCCGTGCCGACTTGTTCGTCATCGTCCCCGTACGGCCGTCATGGGACGGCGAGAACGGATCCGATCATCCCCTAGGGTCTTAGACGCGGGGACGGACGGGATGCACGGCAGGTTGTGAGGCGACGGTATGGCCCAGCAGGCGTACATGACGGAGACGGACGACGGAGGCTCGGGACCCGAGCGTCAGGGATCCCGGCTTCGGCGCCTGATGAGCCGTCTGACGGACGGCTGGCGGGGCGATCCGAGAATCTGGCGCCGGGGCATCGTCACGGCGGCACTGGCCCTGCTGCTCGCCCTCGTGATGGTGCTGCACGCGCAGATCCCCAACCGGATCGGCAACCTGGGCAGCCTCTCCGAGACGTTCCTGCCGTGGTTCGGCATCGTCGTCGTACCGCTGCTGCTGATCGTCGGGCTGATCCGGCGCTCGGCGACCGCGCTGATCGCGGTGCTGGTGCCGACGGCGGTCTGGTTCAACCTCTTCGGCGGGCTCCTCGGCAGCAACGCCGGCACCGGCGGCAACCTGACGGTGGCCACCCACAACGTCAACGCGGAGAACCCGGACCCGTCCGGCACGGCCCGCGAGGTGGCGGGCTCCGGCGCCGACGTCGTCGCCCTGGAGGAGCTGACGGAGACGGCGGTCCCGACGTACGAGAAGGCACTCGCGCCGACGTACAAGTACCACTCGGTGCAGGGCACGGTCGGCCTGTGGAGCAAGTACCCGCTCAGCGCCGCCCGCCCGGTCGACATCAAGCTGGGCTGGACGCGTGCGATGCGCGCCACCGTGGCGACGCCGGAGGGCCCGGTCGCGGTGTACGTCGCCCACCTCCCGTCGGTGCGCGTGAAGCTGGAGGCCGGCTTCACGGCCCGCCAGCGCGACCGCAGCGCGAACGCCCTCGGCGAGGCGCTCTCCGACGAGAAGCTGACCCGCAAGATCCTGCTCGGCGACCTCAACGGCACGATGAACGACCGCGCGCTGAACGCCGTCACGGCGCAGATGCGCTCCACGCAGGGCGCGTCGGGCAGCGGCTTCGGCTTCAGCTGGCCTGCGTCGTTCCCGCTGGCCCGGATCGACCAGATCATGGTGCAGGGCGTGGAACCGGTCAGCTCCTGGTCACTGCCGCGCACGGCGAGCGACCATCTGCCGATCGCGGCGAGGGTGAAGATTCCGTCGTCGGCAACGGGCTCGTAACCAGTCGGCACCCCGGGGGAATACTGGGCGTGGCAGCCTTTGTTCCGTACTTGAACATAAACTGTACGGACGCAGACCCGCCGCACCCTTTCGAAAGGCCGTTTTTCCTATGCTGTCCCGGCGCACGCCGACCCTGGCCCTGCTGGCTCTCGCCGTAGGCGCGTTCGGTATCGGAACGACCGAGTTCGTGATGATGGGCCTGCTGCCCGAAGTCGCCGACGACCTGGGCGTCTCGATCCCGTCCGCCGGACACCTGGTCTCGGCGTACGCGCTGGGCGTGGTGATCGGCGCCCCGCTGCTCGCGGCGGTGACGGCCCGGATGTCCCGCCGCAAGCTCCTGATCGGCCTGATGGTGTTGTTCGTGGCGGGCAACGCGTTGTCGGCGTTCGCGCCCACCTACGACACCCTGCTGGCCGCCCGCTTCCTGAGCGGGCTGCCGCACGGCGCGTTCTTCGGCGTGGGCGCGGTGGTGGCCACGACGATGGTCGCCCCCGAGCGCAAGGCCCGCTCGGTCTCCCTGATGTTCCTGGGCCTGACGGTCGCGAACGTGGTCGGCGTCCCCGTGGCGACGGCGATGGGCCAGCAGCTGGGCTGGCGGGCGACCTTCCTCGGCGTGAGCGTGATCGGCGTGGCGGCGATAGCGGCCCTGACGCTGCTGATCCCGCAGACCCGGGTGGAGACCCCGGTGGCGGGCCTGCGAGGCGAACTGGCGGCGCTGCGATCGCTCCCGGTGTGGCTGGCCCTGGGCACGACGGTGGCGGGCTTCGGCGCGCTGTTCTCGGCGTACAGCTACATCACCCCGATGCTGACGGACGCGGCGGGCTACAAGGACTCCAGCGTGACCCTGCTCCTGGCCCTGTTCGGCGTGGGCGCGACGATAGGCAACCTGCTGGGCGGACGCCTGGCGGACCACGCGATGCGCCGCACGCTCTTCGGCGGCCTGCTGTCCCTGATCGCGGTACTGGCGGCGTTCCCGCTCCTGATGAGCACGACGTGGAGCGCGGCCCTGGCGGTCACCCTGCTGGGCGCGGCGGCGTTCGTGACGGGCTCACCGCTCAACCTGATGGTGATGGAACGGGCCTCATCGGCCCCGTCGCTGGCCTCCTCGGCGAACCAGGCGGCGTTCAACCTGGCGAACGCGGGGGGTGCGTGGGTCGGCGGCCTGGCCCTGGCGGCGGGCTTCGGCGTGACGTCACCGGCGCTGGTGGGGGCGGGGCTGGCCCTCCTGGGCCTGGGTGTCGCGACAGTGGCGTACGTGGTGGACAGGCGCGGAGCGACTCGGTCGACGTCGGCTGGCCGGGAGCGGCTGGTGGCGTCGCATGTGCCTTCGCGTCCGGAGCACGCGCACAACTGAGGGAGGTTCACGAACCCCTGGGATTCACGGCGACCGCCCCACCCCGGCTCCAACGGGGTGGGGCAGTCGTGGTCACTGATCCCCTGTCGTGCGCGATGTCATGAGCGACACCCACTTGGCGCCGTCCTACAACTGGAGGGTGACGTTGCTGCCGGTCGCGATTGCCGGTGGCGTGCCCTGTGAAGGTGACCGAGTCGCCCAGTGGATGACGCCCGTGCAGCAACGCTGAGCGTGCCGTGAGTCCTGCTAGGGCAATCGCCTGAGCCACAACACGGCAAGGCCGTAGGCGACAGCCGACACAGCGAGTCCCGCGAGGACCGTAGCGGTGTAGGCATGGTCGGGCAGCGTCTGCCTGAAGTACCCGAACGTGACGTCGCGAGTGAGGAGGAACGCTGCGACGGCAGCGAACACCGCGCCCGCTGACTGCTGGGTCCACCGTCCCGGCTTCGACGCGACGCGGCCATCCGGGCGATGAGCGAGAGGTTCTGTCACTCGTCACTTGTACCGGTTCCGATGGGACTCATCAATGGCAGCCGCCCAGCTCGGGGACCTACCGACCACTGCCGTGATGGCAGTGTCGACATGTGGAACACGATCAGTGTCTCCGACGAGCGGCGGGAAGTGCAGAGGAACGTCCGCCGCTACGACGCCATGCGCGACAGCGCCCTGCCCCCGGCTTGCACGGCCGGGTTCCTGGAAGCACTAGCACGAGAGTGGACATAGCCATCATCACAAGGTCACAGCACTTGAAGTGGCCGACGAATCCGCCTGGTTCAAGTCCTCGTCCAGCGCAGCCTTCCCTCGGTGACGGTGAAGCGCTCGTGCTCCATGACGGAGCCGGGCGCCGAACCGGTCTCCAGCAGCTCGGCGAGCGGCCGGAGATAGTCACCGAGTGAGGGCAGGAAGAAGCTCGGGAAGTCGCCTTCGGCGAACGTCAGCAGAGGCGGCGGGCCGGCGGGGTTCCGCGCGTCCAGAATGACTCCGTAGGGCCCGTCGCTCTTCTCCATGACCGGGATCCAGGGCGACTGCCAGTACTCGTCGTCCCCGATGTCCTGGGCGATGTGCAGATACTCCGCGCGCTGACCGGCCATCTCCCCGCAGCCGAGGAATCTCATACCGCCGGGGAACACGACCGAATCAGGGTGCGGCAGGAGGGAGATCCCACCGCCGGGAACGGGCTTCGTGGAATCCTTCGCGGTACTCCCGTTGCTCATGCGGAGCCAGGTTTCGAGAACGTCCGGGATTTCGAATCCCAGATTCTCTTTCAGCCGCGCGATCTCCTCGTCCGAGGCCCCTGGACGAAGCGCCTCCGCACTGGCCGGAGCATGACTCCGGAGCCAGCCGACGATTCGCTCCCACGCCGAGGCCACCTCGTCGCCCTGCGGCATATCGGCACGTCCTTTCCGTTCCGCCGTCGCCCTTTACACCGACTCCCGCCACCCATTGGTAATAGGCAGCCGCCGGTCCTTCCCGAATCCCTTGGCCGAGATCTTCGTCCCCGGCGGATACTGCCGCCGCTTGTACTCGGCCGTGTCCACCATCCGCAGCACCCGGGTCACCAACTCCGCGTCGTACCCGGCCGCGACGATCGCATCGGCCCCCGAGTCCCGGTCCACGTACAGCTCAAGAATCGCGTCCAGCACCGGATAGTCGGGCAAGGAGTCCGTGTCCACCTGGCCCGGGCGCAATTCCGCGCTCGGCGGCTTAGTGATCGAGTTCTCCGGAATCGGCGGAGTCTGAGCACGTTCGACAGCCGCCCGATTCCGCCACTCCGCCAGCCGGAAGATCGACGTCTTGTACACGTCCTTGATCGGGCCGTACGCGCCCACCGAGTCGCCGTACAGCGTCGAGTAACCCACCGCCAACTCGCTCTTGTTGCCGGGGGCCAGCACGATGTGGCCCTCCTGGTTCGAGATCGCCATCAGCATCGTGCCGCGCAACCGCGACTGGAGGTTCTCCTCCGCCAGGCCCGTCAGGCCCAGGGAGTCCATGTACGCGTCGAACATCGGGGCGATCGACACCGTACGGAAGTTCAGGCCCGTCCGCTTCGCCAGGTCCGCCGCGTCGCCGATCGAGTGGTCGGAGGAGTACTTCGACGGCATCGCCACGCCGTACACGTTCTCCGCGCCCACCGCGTCGCACGCCAGCGCGGCGACCAGGGCGGAGTCGATGCCGCCCGAGAGGCCGATCAGGACCGAGCCGAAGCCGTTCTTCTTCACGTACGCCCGCAGGCCGACCACCAGCGCCGAGTACATCTCCTCGGTGTCGTCCAGGCGTTCGGCGTACGAGCCCGTCAGCTCGGCCTCGTACCGCTCCACCGGCTCCTCCGACAGCACCACCCGGTCGATGCGCAGGCCGTCGTCCACGACGCCCGTCGGCGCGTCCGGCAGCGCCGCCGGCAGGTCCAGGTCCAGGACCACGCAGCCCTCCTCGAACTGGGGCGCCCGCGCGATCACCTCGCCGTGCCCGTCCACCACGATCGAGTCGCCGTCGAAGACCAGCTCGTCCTGGCCGCCCACCATCGCCAGGTAGGCCGTCGTGCAGCCCGCCTCCTGGGCGCGCTTGCGGACCAGCTCCAGACGCGTGTCGTCCTTGTCGCGCTCGAACGGGGACGCGTTGATCGACAGCAGCAGGCCCGCCTTCGCGGAGCGCGCCGCCGGGACCCGGCCGCCCTCCTGCCAGAGGTCCTCGCAGATCGCCAGGGCCACGTCCACACCGCGCACCCGCAGTACGGGCATGGTGTCGCCCGGCACGAAGTAGCGGAACTCGTCGAACACGCCGTAGTTGGGGAGGTGGTGCTTGGCGTAGGTGAGGACCACCTCGCCCCGGTGCAGGACCGCGCCCGCGTTGCGCGGGGAGCCCGCAGGGCGGCCGAACTTCGGCAGGTCGGTCTCGGAGCGGTCGAGGTAGCCGACCACCACCGGCAGCTCGCCGAGGCCCTCCTCGGCCAGGCGCGCGGCGAGCGAGCGCAGGGCCGCGCGGGACGCCTCCACGAAGGAGGAGCGCAGGGCGAGGTCCTCGACGGGGTACCCGGTCAGCGCCATCTCCGGGAACGCCACGAGATGCGCTCCCTGCTCGGCGGAGTGCCGGGTCCAGCGGAGGATCGATTCCGCGTTCTGGGCGATGTCGCCGACGCGCGAGTCGATCTGGTTCAGGGCGAGGCGTAGTTGAGGCACGCCGCCAAGTGTAATCGTCAATGCGACGCGATGGGGTGGCGGAGGGGTGTGGGTCGCCCCACGTTCCTCCGCCACCCCAGTCCTGCGAGCGTCGCCTCAGCGGCGGTACGACTCCACGTAACCCTTCGCGGGCGTACCCACGCCGGTCACGTCGTCATAGCCGCGTACGGCCTTCAGCGAGCTGTCCGCGCCCAGGGTGCGGACCGAGGTCGCGATCCCGTCGGTGGCGTCGTACCCGTTGAGGAAGTCCAGGCGTGCCACGGCGAGCCCGTGCTTCGTGGGGTTGTCGGTCACGTCGTGGTAGAGCCCCGTACGGGCGGCGTACCTCGCGTAGATCGCCGGGTTGGCGAAGCCGATCGGCTTGCCGCCGCGGGCCTCCTGCGCGAGGGCCTGTACGGCCGCGATCACCGGCGCCGCCAGGGACGTACCGCCGATGCGGTACTCGCTGTACGCGGTGCCGCCCTCCGGCAGGGTCTGGGTCTGGCCGACCAGGAAACCGGTGTTCGGGTCCGCGATGGCCGCGATGTCCGGGACGACCCGGTTGCCCTTCTCGCTGTTGGCCTTGGCCAGCGAGTTCGGGACGACGCCCTTCTGGTAGAAGGGCTCCGCGACCGTCGCGCTGGTGCCGCCGCCCGCGCCCGAGGTGAAGGCGCCCGGGAAGTTCGTCCAGCTCTTGCCGTCGGCCGACAGCGTGGCCTTCTCGGTGCCCCAGCCGGTCTCCCACTGGTACGCGTCACCCTTGCCGACCGCCAGCGACGTACCGCCGACCGCCGTCACCCAGGCCGAGTTGGCGGGGGTGTCGACCTGCTTCGTACCGGTGTTGACGACCTCGTCGCCGTTGTCGCCGGAGGAGAAGTAGAAGCCGATGCCCTCGACCGCGCCCAGCTTGAACACCTGGTCGTACGCGGCGGCCAGGTCCGGGGTCTGGTTGGCCTCGATGTCGCCCCAGGAGTTGGAGACGATGTCGGCGAGGTGCTTGTCGACGATCTTGCCGAGGGAGTCCAGCAGGTCGTCGTCGGTGCAGGACGCCGAGCCGACGTACGTGATGTCGGCGGCCGGCGCGACCGCGTGCACGGCCTCGACGTCGAGGGTCTCCTCGCCGTACCAGCCGGCGGCGGAGCAGGCCTCGGTGTTCGTGTAGTCCGCGGGCAGGACCTGCTTGAGCTGGCCGCTGCGGTAGGCGGCGTCGCCGTGCTTGGCCGCGTAGGTGGCGGCGTCGGCGGCGATGTACGGCGAGGCGTAGGCGTCGGTGATGGCGACGCGCACCTTCTTGCCGGTGCGGCTGCCCGCGCCGTACGCGGCCCGCAGCTGCTTGCCCGTGTAGCCCTGTACGGCGTACGGGATCTGCTGGCCGTACGCCGTCGGCAGCGTGGTGGCGGTGTTCGAGCCGTAGTACGAGGAGAACGGCCCGGAGTTGCGGAACACGGTCTCCGGCGCGGGCAGCGTGTCGTCGTGGGTCGCCGTGTGCGGGGCGTTGTCCAGACCCGTGACGGTCAGGACGGCACCGTTCAGGCTCTCCGGCGCGGACGCCGTCTTCGCCGGGGCCCGGTACGTCTTCCTGCCCTTGGCGTAGTTGTGCAGCTGCGTGCCGAAGGCCTTCTCGGCGGCGGCCACGTCACCGGTCACCGTGACGTAGTGCGCCGTCACGCCGGTGACCTTGAGGCCCGCCGACGTCAGCCACGCCTTGACCGCGGCGACCTGGGCCGGGGAGGCCCCGAAGCGCTGCTGGACCTGCGCGGCGGTGAGGTACTTGCCGTACGCGGCGGACGTCGGGTCGGAGACGGCCTTCGCGTACGCGGCCAGGCCGTTGGCGTCCCGGCCGGCGAAGTAGACCCGGGCGGAGACCTTGGAGCCGTCGGACGTGGCTCCCTTGTCGGCCTTCGCGGTGGCCCACGCGGGCCTGGTGCCGGCGAGCGTGTCCCGGCCCGGGGCGTCCGCGGCATGGGCCGCGGGTATACCGAGCGCCAGTGCGCCGGCGAGGAGCGGCAGGGTCGCTGCCAGGCTCACACCGGCGCGCGTGATGGCGCGATTGGATCTCATTGAGGAACCCCCTGATGCGGTTCAACGCGGGTGATCGTCCGACTCTCGCGATGAACCGTTCATGCCAGGGGAATCAGGCGGGCATGGCTGGGCCAAGAAGCACCCAAGGAACCGTATACGCAAGCGATTTGAGCCGTACGCCCCAAACGTCCCGCTGAACCCGGTTTCTACGAAAGGGCCTTGGCGCCGCGCTCCTTCAACATCCCCGCCATCAGGGAGATCTCCGACTCCTGCGCGTTGACCATGCCCTCCGCGAGCCGCTTCTCCACCCCCACCTCGCACCGCTCCACACACCCCTGGGCCATGTGGACCCCGCCCTGGTGGTGCTCGGTCATCAGCTGGAGGTAGAAGACCTCGGCCTGCTTGCCGCTGAGCTTGCCCAGCTTCGTCAGGTCGGTGTTGGTAGCCATGCCCGGCATCAGCGCGCCGTCCTTGCCGCTGGCCATGCCCGCCATGTCCATCCAGGACATCGGCGCGTCCGAGGACACCTTCGGCAGCTCCCACAGGTCGAGCCAGCCCAGCAGCATGCCGCGCTGGTTGGCCTGCGTCTGCGAGATGTCGTACGCGAGCCGCCTGATCTCCTCGTTGTCCGTCCGGTCGCGCACGATGTACGACATCTCGACGGCCTGCTGGTGATGGACGGCCATGTCCCGGGCGAACCCGGCGTCCGCCGACTCGGCCGAGGGCGCCGTCATCCCGGAGTCGTCGCCGTCGGCGACCGCGTACGTGATCGCGCCGGCCGCGACGAGCGCCGTCACGGCGGCACCGGCGATCCAGGGGGCGCGCATCACTGGGACAGCCCGTTCGTGCAGGCGGCGCCCGGCTCGGGGGTCTGGTCGCCCTGGACGAACTCCTGGAAGAACTTCTCCACGTTCGGGTCGGTGGCGCTGGTCACCGTGCGCTGCTTGCCCCAGGCGGAGAGCATGATCGGGTCCGCCTGCTTGTCGTCCGGGCTCATCAGCGTGTACGGCGTCTTCTTCACCTTGGCCGCGAGCGCGTCGATGTCGGTCTTCGACGCCTTGCTGTTGTAGGTCACCCACACGGCGCCGTGTTCCAGTGAGTGAACGGCGTTCATGTTGTTGATCGCCTTGGTGTAGACGTCGCCGTTGCAGTTCATCCAGACCTGGTTGTGGTCACCGCCGACCGGGGGCTCCATCGGGTAGTCCACGGTCTTGGTGACGTGGTTCTGGGTGAGCTTCTTGTCCCAGGTCTTCACCCCGTCCGCGCCGGTGACGAACTTGCCCGCGCCCTTGGAGTCGCTCGCGGCGGTGCTGCTGTCGTCGTCGGACTGCGACCGCACGAGGACCGTCGCGCCGACGACGAGGCCGGCCACTATGACGACGCTCACGCCGATCGTGAGGACGCGGTTGCGGCGCTCGCGGGAGCGCTCGGCGCGCCGCATCTCCTCTATGCGCGCCTTGCGCGCCGCACTGCCGCTGTCATTGGCGCCACTGTTTTTGGCGCTCTTCTTGGCGGAAGCCATGGGATCGGTCCTTCTGGGGAAAGGGGCGGTCGGTCCCCTGATCGTAATCCGTGGCGGCCCGCCGCAGTCGCGGTCCGGGTCAGCCATTACGAATGTCGGTGCGAACAGGCAAGATGAGGGGCAGAGCGGTCCACCCGCCGTACGTGAGGCGTTCACTCCGAGGTCGGCCGGCCGATCATGGTGCGCAACGCGCATGAAATGCTGTTGTGGTGGGATGCTCAGGTGCCCGACCGCCTTCCGTGGTGCGGGAGACAGGCGGCCTGACCAGCAAGGATGGGGAAGCGGAAGATGGACAAGCAGCAGGAGTTCGTGCTCCGGACACTGGAGGAGCGTGACATCCGGTTCGTCCGGCTGTGGTTCACGGACGTGCTGGGCTTCCTCAAGTCCGTGGCCGTGGCCCCGGCCGAGCTGGAGCAGGCATTCGACGAGGGCATCGGTTTCGACGGCTCCGCGATCGAGGGATTCGCTCGCGTATACGAATCCGACATGATCGCCAAGCCGGACCCGTCCACCTTCCAGATCCTCCCGTGGCGCGCGGAGGCCCCCGGTACGGCCCGGATGTTCTGCGACATCCTCATGCCGGACGGCTCCCCGTCCTTCGCGGACCCGCGCTACGTCCTCAAGCGCGCCCTGACCCGTGGCTCCGACCTGGGCTTCACCTTCTACACCCACCCGGAGATCGAGTTCTTCCTCCTGAAGGACAAGCCGCTGGACGGCACCCGCCCGACCCCGGCCGACAACTCCGGCTACTTCGACCACACCCCGACCCACGTCGGCCAGGACTTCCGCCGCCAGGCCATCACGATGCTGGAGTCGATGGGCATCTCGGTCGAGTTCTCCCACCACGAGGGCGCCCCCGGCCAGCAGGAGATCGACCTGCGGTACGCGGACGCTCTGTCGACGGCGGACAACATCATGACGTTCCGCCTGGTCATGAAGCAGGTGGCGCTGGAGCAGGGCGTGAACGCGACGTTCATGCCGAAGCCGTTCAGCGAGCACCCCGGCAGCGGCATGCACACGCACCTCTCCCTCTTCGAGGGCGACAGGAACGCGTTCTACGAGTCGGGCTCGGAGTACCAGCTGTCGAAGGTGGGCCGCTCGTTCATCGCGGGCCTGCTGAAGCACTCGGCGGAGATCGCCGCGATCACCAACCAGTGGGTCAACTCGTACAAGCGCATCTGGGGCGGCTCGGAGCGCACGGCGGGCGCCGGCGGCGAGGCCCCCTCGTACATCTGCTGGGGCCACAACAACCGCTCGGCCCTGGTCCGCGTCCCGATGTACAAGCCCGGCAAGACCGGCTCCGCGCGCGTGGAGGTCCGTTCCCTGGACTCGGGCGCGAACCCGTACCTGGCGTACGCCGTCCTGCTGGCCGCCGGCCTCAAGGGCATCGAGGAGGGCTACGAACTCCCCCCGGGCGCCGACGACGACGTATGGGCCCTCTCGGACGCGGAACGCCGCGCGATGGGCATCGAGCCCCTCCCGCAGAACCTGGGCGAGGCGCTCACGCTGATGGAGCGCAGCGAACTGGTCGCCGAGACGCTCGGCGAGCACGTGTTCGACTTCTTCCTGCGCAACAAGAAGCAGGAGTGGGAGGAGTACCGGTCCGAGGTGACCGCGTTCGAGCTGCGGAAGAACCTGCCAGTTCTTTGAGGGCCGCTTGAAGGGGGTGCACCGGCCGCGATCCTCAGTTGCGGCCGGTGGCGGGTTCTCGCGCGGTTCCCCGCGCCCCTAAGGGCTAACTGCCCGCCTGCTCCGTCAGCAGCGCGTGCAGGGGCTTCTGGCCCCGTACGCGGTACTCCTGGATCGCCCAGCCGTTGCCGTCCGGGTCCTTGAAGTACATGAAGGTCGCGCCGTCGTCCGGCGAGTACTGCATCGGTTCCGACACCTCCAGGCCGCGCTCCACCAGCTCCGCGTGAGCCGCCTTGATGTCGGCCACGCACAGCTGGAGGCCCTGGTAGGAGCCCGGGGCCGGGGTCGGGCCGGCCATCGTGTCCCAGATGGTGTCGCCCAGGGCGATCGAACAGCCCGAGCCGGGTGGCGTGAGCTGGACGATGCGCATTCCCGGCATGACCTCCTGGTCGATGTCGACGTGGAAACCGGCCTTGTCGCGGTAGAAGTCCCGGGCCCGGTCGATGTCGCTCACGGGCAGCGGGATGACTTCGAGTGTGTACTGCATGGCAAGGTCCTCCAGACAACTGGCTGAACGGCTCCCCCTTACCGAAGCCGAAAACCGTGCGGGGCGCCACCTCTCGGCGAATGTCCGACCGGCGCTTCCCGTTTGCTCTCCGGTTAGGCTCATGGCCGTACGACCTTGATCCGATGGAACTGGATCCGACGGGAGGCCCAGGATGATGGCGCCGGGGCGTAGGAGCAGTACCTTCACTCGGCTGTTGCGGCACGGTTTCACCGATCCCTCCGGTGCCGAGCGGCTGCTCGACAGTGCCGAGCTGGCCTCCCTGCGCGACGACCCCGTGCTGCTCGACGCCCTCGGCGCCACCGCCGACCCCGATCTCGCGCTGCTCGGGCTCGTCCGGCTCGTCGAGGCGCAGGACGGGCGTACCGCCCGGCACGAGCTGCTGGACACGGTCATCGCGTCCAAGCCGCTGCGCGACCGGCTCCTCGGCGTGCTCGGCGCCTCCGCCGCCCTCGGGGACCACCTCATCCGGCATCCTCGCGACTGGCACGCCTTCGTGATGTACGAGCCCCGGGATCTTCATCCCGGCGTCGAGGAGTTCGAGCGCGGGCTTGCCGAGGCCGATGACCCCGTTTCCCTGCGCGTCGCCTACCGGCGCTGCCTCCTCTCCATCGCCGCCCGCGACGTGTGCGGCACGACCGACCTCGCCGAGACCGCCGCCGAACTCGCCGACCTCGCCACCGCCACCCTCCGCGCCGCCCTCGCCATCGCCCGTACCGCCGCCCCCGAGGACGCCTCGATCTGCCGGCTCGCCGTCATCGCCATGGGCAAGTGCGGTGGCCACGAGCTGAATTACGTCTCCGATGTCGACGTCATTTTCGTGGGGGAGGCCGTTGACGGGGCCGATGAGGGCAAGGCCCTTCGCGCCGCCACCCGGCTCGCCTCGCACCTCATGCGGATCTGCTCCGAGACCACCGTCGAGGGCAGCATCTGGCCCGTCGACGCCAACCTCCGGCCCGAGGGGCGCAACGGGCCGCTCGTGCGCACCCTCAGCAGCCATCTCGCCTACTACCAGCGCTGGGCCAAGACCTGGGAGTTCCAGGCCCTGTTGAAGGCCCGGCCCGTCGCCGGTGACGTCGAGCTGGGGGAGGAGTACGTCGCCGCGCTCGCCCCCCTCGTCTGGCACGCCGCCGAGCGCGAGAACTTCGTCGTCGACGTGCAGAAGATGCGCCGCCGGGTCGTCGAGAACATTCCCATCGCCGAGGTCGAGCGCGAGCTGAAGCTCGGGCCCGGTGGTCTGCGCGACGTCGAATTCGCCGTGCAGCTGCTTCAGTTGGTGCACGGGCGGGCCGACACCTCCCTGCGCAGCGGTACCACCCTCGACGCGCTCAGCGCCCTCGCCGCCGGTGGGTACGTCGGACGTGCCGACGCCGTCCAGCTCGACGACGCCTACCGCTTCCTGCGGTCCATGGAGCACCGGATCCAGCTGTTCCGGCTCCGCCGCACCCACCTCGTCCCCGAGGACGAGGCCGATCTGCGGCGCATCGGGCGCTCGCTGGGGCTGCGTACCGACCCTGTCGCCGAGCTGAACCGCGAGTGGAAGCGGCACGCCTCCGTCGTACGGCGGCTGCACGAGAAGCTCTTCTACCGGCCGCTGCTCGACGCCGTCGCCCAACTCGCCCCCGGTGAGAGCCGGTTGAGTACCGGTGCGGCCCGGGAGCGGCTCGTCGCCCTCGGGTACGCCGATCCGGCCGCCGCGCTCAGGCACATCGAGGCCCTCGCCAGCGGGGTCAGCCGCAAGGCGGCCATCCAACGCACCCTGCTGCCCGTCCTGTTGGGCTGGTTCGCCGACTCCGCAGACCCGGACGCCGGACTCCTCAACTTCCGCAAGGTGTCCGACGCCCTCGGCCGAACCCCCTGGTATCTACGGCTGTTGCGGGACGAGGGCGCCGCCGCCGAGAACCTCGCCCGCGTCCTGTCCGCCGGACGCCTCGCCCCCGACCTGCTCATGCGCGCCCCCGAGGCCGTCGCCCTGCTCGGCGACGGCGACGGCGGAGGCCAGCTGGAGCCCCGCGAACGCGCCCACCTGGAGCAGGAGATACTGGCCGCCGTGGGCCGCGCCGACACCGGCGAACAGGGCGTGTACGCCGCGCGCGGTGTCCGCCGCCGCGAACTCTTCCGTACGGCCGCCGTCGACATCGTCGGCTCCTACGGCACCGAGCAGTCGCCCGCCGAGGCCGACCAGGGCGCCCTCGTGGACCGGGTCGGCGGCGCGCTCTCCGACATCACCGCGGCCACCATCGCCGGAACCCTGCGCGCGGTCGTCCGGGACGGCTGGGGCGACACCCTGCCCACCCGGTTCACGGTGATCGGCATGGGCCGCTTCGGCGGGCACGAACTGGGCTACGGCTCCGACGCCGACGTCCTGTTCGTCCACGAACCCCGCGAGGGCGTCGACGAACACGAGGCCGCCAAGGCCGCCAACACCGTCGTCTCCGAGATGCGCCGGCTCCTCCAAGTGCCCAGCTCCGACCCGCCGTTGCTGATCGACGCCGACCTGCGCCCCGAGGGCAAGTCCGGGCCGACCGTGCGAACCCTGACGTCCTACGAGGCCTACTACCGGCGCTGGTCCCTCGGTTGGGAGTCCCAGGCGCTGCTGCGCGCCGAAGTCGTCGCAGGCGATCAGGAGTTGGGGCGCCGCTTCATCGAGCTGATCGACCCCCTGCGCTACCCGGCGGAAGGACTCGGCGACGACGCCGTACGCGAGATCCGGCGCCTGAAGGCCCGTATGGAGTCGGAGCGGATGCCCCGCGGCGCCGACCCGACCCTGCACACCAAGCTCGGGCGCGGTGGTCTCTCGGACGTCGAGTGGACCGTCCAGCTGCTGCAACTCCAGCACGGCTGGGCCGAACCGGGGCTGCGCACCACCCGTACCCGCGAAGCCCTCGCCGCCGCCCGCGCCGCCGAGCTGATCTCCGGGGAGGACGCGGCGATCCTCGACGAGGCGTGGGTCCTGGCCACCCGGGTGCGCAACGCCGTGATGCTGGTGCGCGGCCGGGCCGGCGACACCTTCCCCTCCGACGGGCGCGAACTGGGCGCCGTGGGACGGTATCTGGGGTACGGGCCTGGGCATGTCGGCGACATGATCGACGCGTACCGGAGGACCACCCGACGGGCCCGGGGCGTCGTGGACACCCTGTTCTACGGAGCGGCGTCCATGTAAGAGAGACGCAGGTCGGCTACGGCTTGACCGGGAGCAGCGGGCCGCCCTGCCCGCGCACCGGGACCAGTTTCGGGAGGTGGTACGGGAGTTTGCCGTACCAGAGGCGGGCCACCAGGAAGCCGAAGGACAGGCACATGAGGCCGCCGACCGCGTCCAGCCAGAAGTGGTTGGCGGTGGCGACGATCACCAGCAGGGTCGCCACCGGGTAGAGCAGGCCGAGCACGCGCACCCACGGCACGGTCGCCAGGGCGAAGATCGTCAGACCGGCCCAGGTGGACCAGCCGATGTGCATCGACGGCATCGCCGCGTACTGGTTCGACATGTGCTTGAGGTCGCCGGAGGCCATCGAACCCCAGGTGTGGTGGACCATCACCGTGTCGATGAAGTCGCCGCCGTTCATCAGCCGGGGCGGGGCCAGCGGATACAGGTAGTAACCGACCAGTGCGACGACCGTGGTGGCGAAGAGGGTCAGCCGGGTCGCCGCGTAACGGCCGGGGTGACTGCGGTACAGCCACACGAGAACACCGAGCGTGACGACGAAGTGCAGCGTCGCGTAGTAGTAGTTCATGCCCACGATCAGCCAAGTCACCTTGTTGATCGCGTGGTTGACCGACTCCTCGAAGGCGATGCCCAGGGTGTGCTCGGTCTTCCAGATCCAGTCCGCGTTGCGCAGCGCCTCGGCCTTCTGCTCCGGGACGGCGTTGCGGATCAGTGAGTACGTCCAGTAACTGACCGCGATCAGCAGGATCTCGAACCACAGTCGTGGCCGGCGCGGAGCGCGCAGCCTGCGCAGGAAGGCGTTGCCCGCACGGCCGTTCACCTCGTCCTGCGCGTCCGCCGGGTCCGCCTGGCCCGCGACAGAGTGCGGAGCGGCCATGTCACGGCCTTCCTTCGTCGTCACGGTCGTCTCACCCATGGACACAGAGTCTGCCAGATTCGGCCCCCTCCCAGATCATCCCCTGGTCCTGTACGACCCGCACGTTCTACGGCAGGGGAGGCGCCCCCGACTCCTACCTAGGAACGAGTCCGTTCCCCAGGGGCCGACGCCGTGGACCCCCGGACCACCAGCTCCGGCATGAACACGAACTCGCTGTGCGGGGCGGGCGTACCGCCGATCTCCTCAAGGAGGGTGCGTACGGCGGCCTGGCCCATCGCGGGGACCGGTTTGCGCACGGTGGTGAGGGGCGGGTCGGTGAAGGCGATCAGCGGGGAGTCGTCGAAGCCCACGACCGAGACGTCCCGGGGGACCTCCAGACCGCGCTGCCTGGCCGCCCGTATCGCGCCCAGCGCCATCATGTCGCTCGCGCACACCACCGCCGTGCAGCCGCGGTCGATGAGGGCCGTGGTGGCCGCCTGGCCGCCCTCCAGGGTGTACAGGGAGTGCTGGACGAGGCGGGACTCGACGTCCTGCGCCGTCAGACCCAGCAGGTCCTGCATCGTCCGTACGAAGCCCTCGATCTTGCGCTGGACCGGAACGAAACGTTTCGGTCCGAGCGCGAGGCCGATGTTGGTGTGGCCGAGGGAGACGAGATGGGTGACCGCGAGATGCATCGCCGCGCGGTCGTCGGGGGAGATGAACGGCGCCTGCACCTTGGGGGAGAAGCCGTCGACCAGCACGAACGGCACGCCCTGGGCGCGCAGTTGCTCGTAGCGCGTCATGTCGGCGGAGGTGTCCGCGTGCAGTCCGGAGACGAAGATGATGCCGGCCACGCCCCGGTCGACGAGCATCTCCGTCAGCTCGTCCTCCGTGGAGCCGCCGGGCGTCTGGGTGGCCAGGACCGGGGTGTAGCCCTGCCGGGTCAGGGCCTGGCCGATGACCTGCGCCAGGGCCGGGAAGATCGGGTTCTCCAGCTCGGGAGTGATGAGGCCCACCAGGCCCTCGCTGCGCTGCCGCAGCCGGACCGGGCGCTCGTACCCCAGTACGTCGAGGGCGGCGAGCACGGACTGGCGGGTGGTGGCGGCGACGCCCGGCTTCCCGTTCAGGACCCGGCTGACCGTCGCTTCGCTCACCCCCGCCTGGGCGGCGATGTCGGCAAGCCGTGTGGTCACAGGGCTGGACTGTACCGGCCGTCCCTCTCCTTGCCCACCGAACACTCGCCTGGCCCGGGCCGTCGAACGGCCCATCGGGCGGCCGGGACGGCCGCCCGCCGCTGGGGGTTGCTGCGTCATCGCGCTCCCTCGGTGTTCTGACGGTGTTCTGATCGGGCGTCTTCAGCAAGAGCTTGCAGAGTCTTGCACAACTGTCCCAGATCCCGTCGATCGGCGGCAGAGCACGGAATCGAGGCCGCGTTCGAGGGTCACGGCCGGGTAACTGTCGTCGGTTCTTGCGGTTTTTTGCTGCAAGGTCTTTCGCAACGCTTACATCGCTGTTACGTTCACGTCGCCCGACGGCGGCAACGGTGCGGTCGGCGAAGCGGTGGGAACGGCGGACGAGGCCGTTACCGCCAGTACACGGGCTTTCACCCTCGAAGGAGAACTCATGCGGCGTGGCATAGCGGCCACCGCGCTGGTGGCGTCCATCGCCCTCGCGGCGACGGCCTGCGGCGGGGACGACAGTGGCAGCGACAAGGCCGACGGCCCGGTCACCATCACCTGGTGGGACACCTCCAACGCCACCAACGAGGCACCGACGTACCAGGCCCTCGTCAAGGAGTTCGAGGCCGCCAACAAGGACATCAAGGTCAAGTACGTCAACGTCCCCTTCGACCAGGCCCAGAACAAGTTCGACACCGCGGCCGGTGCCTCCGGCGCCCCGGACGTGCTGCGCTCCGAGGTCGGCTGGACCCCCGCCTTCGCCAAGAAGGGCTTCCTGCTGCCCCTCGACGGCACCGAGGCCCTCACCGACGAGGCCAAGTTCCAGCCCAACCTGATCGAGCAGGCGAAGTACGAGGGCAAGACGTACGGCGTCCCGATCGTCACCGACACCCTCGCGCTCGTCTACAACAAGGCGCTCTTCGCGAAGGCCGGCCTCACCGAGGCCCCGAAGACCTGGGCCGACCTGAAGACGGCCGCCGCCGCCATCAAGACCAAGACCGGCGTCGACGGCTACTGGGGCTCCACCCAGGCCTACTACGCGCAGAGCTTCCTCTACGGCGAGGGCACCGACACCGTCGACGCCGCCGCGAAGAAGATCACCGTCAACTCGGCCGCCGCGAAGAAGGGTTACGAGACCTGGCTCGGCCTCTTCGACGGCAAGGGCCTGCACAAGGCGGACACCACCGCCGACGCCTACGCCCACATCCAGGACGCGTTCGTCAACGGCAAGGTCGCCGCGATCGTCCAGGGCCCGTGGGAGATCACCAACTTCTACAAGGGCAGCGCGTTCACGGACAAGGCCAACCTCGGTGTCGCCACCGTCCCGGCCGGCTCCAGCGGCAAGGCGGGCGCCCCGACCGGCGGCCACAACCTCTCGGTCTACGCCGGTTCGGACAAGGCCCACCAGGCGGCGTCGCTGAAGTTCGTCAACTTCATGACCTCCGCGAAGTCCCAGACGCAGATCGCCCTGAAGAACTCCACGCTGCCCACCCGCGACGACGCCTACACCGCCGAGGTCAAGGCCGACCCGGGCCTCGCCGGCTACCAGGGCGTCCTGCCCGCCGCCCAGCCCCGCCCGGCGCTGCCCGAGTACAGCTCGCTGTGGGGTCCGCTCGACACCGAGCTGCCGCAGATCGCGGGCGGCAAGGAGTCCCTCGACAAGGGCCTGGGCAACGCGGAGACCGCGATCGCCAAGCTGGTCCCGGACTTCAGCAAGTGACCCCGCGTGGCCGTCGGAGCCGACCGGTTCCGACGGTCACCGGCGTGCGCCACAGCCCCCGATCCTCCAGCGATCTTCCAGTGATCCTCCAGTGATCTTCCAGAAGGTGTCGAAAGATGACAGTCGCCATCGACCGCGCGACCGGCAAGCGCCGAGGTGAGCCCGGGCAGCGGCCCGGACGGCTCGATCGTCTCAGGCACGCGTACCAGAAGTACTGGTACGCGTACGCGATGATCGCCCCCGTGGCCGTCGTGCTCGGCGGACTCGTGCTCTACCCGCTCGTGCGCGGCCTCTACCTGACGCTCACGGACGCCAACAGCCTCAACTCGGCCCGGACGATCGGCGTCAACCACATCGACGCCACCTACAAGTTCATCGGCCTCGACAACTACGCCGACATCCTGTGGGGCGACACCGCGTACGACCGCTTCTGGTCGCACTTCATCTGGACGATCGTCTGGACCGTCTGCTGTGTGGCGCTGCACTACTGCATCGGCCTTGGCCTCGCCCTCCTCCTCAACCAGAAGCTGCGCGGGCGCACCTTCTACCGGCTGATCCTGGTCCTGCCGTGGGCGGTGCCGACCTTCGTCACCGTCTTCGGCTGGCGCTTCATGCTCGCCGACGGCGGCATCATCAACTCGATGCTCGACGCGGTGCACCTGCCGACACCGCTCTGGCTGGAGGACACCTTCTGGCAGCGGTTCGCCGCGATCATGGTCAACACCTGGTGCGGGGTGCCGTTCATGATGGTCTCGCTGCTCGGCGGCCTCCAGTCCATCGACTCCACCCTCTACGAGGCCGCGGACATGGACGGGGCCAGTCCCTGGCAGAAGTTCTGGTACGTCACTCTCCCGGGCCTGCGCTCCGTCAGCTCGACCGTCGTACTCCTCGGCGTCATCTGGACGTTCAACCAGTTCGCGGTGATCTTCCTGCTGTTCGGCACCACAGCGCCGGACGCGCAGATCCTCGTGACCTGGGCCTACTACCTCGGCTTCGGCCAACAGCCGCGCGACTTCGCCCAGTCGGCGGCCTACGGCATGCTGCTGCTGGCCATCCTCGTCGTCTTCACCTCCTTCTACCGCCGCTGGCTGAACCGCAATGAGCAGCAGCTCGCGAACTGAGACAGGAGCCCGAGCCCCCATGAGCGCCATGACAGTCGAAAAGCCCGAGCCGACCGGGCCGACGGACCCGCCCGGCACACCCGCGCCCCCGAGGCCCGCAGGACGCGGCGGCCGGCCCGGCCGCACCGCCGCCCTCGCCTCCCACGGCGTCCTGACCGTCGCGAGCCTGATCGCGCTGTTCCCGATCGCCTGGCTGTTCTTCCTGTCCCTCGGCCCGGACAAGGACGACTATCTCCACCCCGGGCGCATCTGGGACAAGATGACGTTCGACAACTACTCGTTCGTCCTCCAGCACACCAACTTCTTCGACTGGATGAGGAGTTCGCTGATCGTCTCGCTCGGTACGACGGTCATCGGCGTCCTCGTCGCGGCGACCACGGGGTACGCGGTCTCGCGGATGCGCTTCCCCGGCTACCGCAAGTTCATGTGGGTGCTCCTGGTCACCCAGATGTTCCCGATCGCCGTACTGATCGTCCCGATGTACCAGATCCTGTCGGACCTCCAGCTGATCGACAACTACCTCGGCCTGATCCTGGTCTACTGCTCGACGGCCGTGCCGTACTGCGCCTGGCTGCTCAAGGGATACTTCGACACGATCCCCTTCGAGATCGACGAGGCGGGACGCGTCGACGGGCTGACCCCCTTCGGCACCTTCGCCCGGCTGATCCTCCCGCTCGCCAAACCGGGCCTGGCGGTGGCCGCGTTCTACAGCTTCATCACCGCGTTCGGCGAGGTCGCCTTCGCCTCGACGTTCATGCTGTCGGACACGAAGTACACCTTCGCGGTGGGCCTGCAGAGCTTCGTAAGCGAACACGACGCCCAGCGCAACCTGATGGCCGCCACAGCGGTACTGGTCGCGATACCGGTCTCCGCCTTCTTCTACCTGGTCCAGAAAAACCTGGTGGCAGGCCTGACGGCGGGCGGCACGAAGGGCTGACCCAGGTCCAGTGAACTCCCGCGCGTCAGCTGCCGCGCGGGTGGCGGACGCGGTGGCCTTCCGACCCCGCTGCCACCGCGTCCGCTTATGCCCAACGGTTCGGCCACGCCCTGCTTTTAGGGGCGCGGGGAACTGCGCGACCAGCCACAACGCACCCGCAGCCTCAAGACCCGCAGAAACCGCCCATGACCCGAACTCCGTTACGTATCAAGGACGTTATGAGCCAGCACTCCACCGCTCCGGCCCCGACCTCCACCAACGTCACCGCCACCCCCGACTGGTGGCGCGACGCGGTCATCTACCAGGTCTACCCCCGCAGCTTCGCCGACAGCAACGCAGACGGCATGGGCGACCTGGAAGGCGTCCGCTCCCGCCTGCCGTACCTGCGCGACCTGGGCGTCGACGCCGTGTGGCTCAGCCCCTTCTACGCCTCCCCGCAGGCCGACGCCGGCTACGACGTCGCTGACTACCGCGAGGTGGACCCGATGTTCGGGTCGCTGCTGGACGCGGACGCCCTGATCCGAGACGCACACGAGCTGAACCTGCGGATCATCGTCGACCTGGTCCCCAACCACTCCTCCGACCAGCACGAGTGGTTCAAGCGGGCGGTCGCCGAAGGCCCCGGCTCACCCCTCCGGGACCGCTACCACTTCCGCCCCGGCAAGGGCGCGACCGGCGAACTCCCGCCCAACGACTGGGAGTCGGTCTTCGGCGGCCCGGCGTGGACGAGGATCACGGAACCGGACGGCACCCCCGGCGACTGGTACCTGCACCTCTTCGCACCCGAGCAGCCCGACTTCAACTGGGAACACCCGGCGGTCGGGGACGAGTTCCGCTCCGTCCTCCGCTTCTGGCTGGACATGGGCGTCGACGGCTTCCGCATCGATGTCGCCCACGGCCTGGTGAAGGCGGAGGGCCTCCCGGACCTCGGAACCCACGACCAGGTCAAGCTCCTGGGCAACGATGTCATGCCGTTCTTCGACCAGGACGGCGTACACGAGATCTACCGCGAGTGGCGCCTGGTCCTCGACGAGTACGCGGGCGAACGCATCTTCGTCGCCGAGGCCTGGACCCCGACCATCGAGCGCACGGCGAACTACGTCCGCCCGGACGAACTCCACCAGGCGTTCAACTTCCAGTACCTGGCGACGTATTGGGACGCGACGGAACTGAGGAGCGTCATCGACCGCACCCTGGACGCGATGCGTCCGGTGGCCGCCCCCGCCACCTGGGTCCTGTCGAACCACGACGTGACCCGCCACGCCACCCGCTTCGCCAACGAGCCCGGCCTCGGCACCCAGCTCCGCCTCGCCGGAGACCGCGCGCTCGGCCTGCGCAGGGCACGCGCGGCCACCCTGCTGATGCTGGCGCTCCCGGGTTCGGCGTACGTCTACCAGGGTGAGGAACTGGGCCTGCCGGACGTCGTGGACCTCTCCGACGAGGTCCGCCAGGACCCGGCCTACTTCCGCGGCGCGGGCCAGGACGGCTTCCGCGACGGCTGCCGGGTCCCGATCCCGTGGACCCGCGAGGGTTCGTCGTACGGCTTCGGCGCGGGCGGCAGCTGGCTTCCGCAGCCCGCGGAATGGGCGGAGTTGAGCGTCGAGGCGCAGACCGGTGCCTCCGGCTCGACCCTGGAGCTGTATCGCACGGCCCTCACCGCCCGCCGTGTGCAGCCCGACCTGGGCGCGGGCGACTCGGTCGAGTGGCTGACCGCACCCGAGGGCGTCCTGGCCTTCCGCCGCGGCCGGTTCGTGTGCGTGGCGAACACGGGCGGCGAGGCGGTCACGATTCCGGCGTACGGCGAAGTCCTGGTCGCCAGCGGCGAGTTGACGGTGGTGGACGCCGAGGAGGCGAAGCTGCCTGCGGACACGACGGTGTGGTGGACGACTGGCTGAGGCCCAACTGTCCGACCAGCAGTGCCCGCCGCCCGATCAGGGGCGGCGGGCACTGTGCTGCTGTGGTCGGGAAGGAAGGAAGGCCGGCCCGCTCCCGCTCAGGCCAGGCCGAACCGCTCGGAGTGCACCTGGCGGGCTGGGACCCGGAGTTCCCGCAGGCCGGACAGTACGGCCTCGGTCATGGCGCCGGGGCCGCAGACGTACACGTCGCGGTCGGTGATGTCGGGGACCAGCCGGTGCAGGCTCTCCGGGCCGAACGGCGGGGCGCCCTCAGAGGTCCGGCCGGTGAGCAGGTGCAGTCGGCCGCCCTTGACCGCGATCAGTCGGCGTACCTCGTTGAGGAGTACGGCGTCGGCCTCGCTGCGGACCCGGTACAGCACGACGACGTCGCCGTTCGTCTGCTCCTCCAGCATCGCCCGCACCGGCGTGATGCCGACGCCGCCCGCGATCAGCAGGGCACCGGGCCGGCTCCGGTGCAGCGAGGTGAACGCCCCGTACGGGCCCTCGACGAACGCGCGGCTGCCGACCGGGACTTCACGCAGACCGGCGCTGGTCGTGCCGACCGCCTTCGCGGTGAGACGCAGCCCCTGTCCGTCGGGCGCCGCCGAGAGGGAGAAGGGGTTGGCGAGCCACCAGTTGTTGTGTCCGGGGAACCGCCAGATGCAGAACTGGCCCGCGCGGGCGGGGAGTTTGCCGAGGTTGCGGCCGGTGACGTACACGGAGACCACGTTGTCCGACTCCGGCACCACGGCCGTGACCCGGAACTGGTGGTAGGCGTTGCGCCACAGCGGCATGACGATCCGGCCGGTCAGCAGGGCGCCGAAGGAGAACAGCCACAGGAGCCACCAGTAGGCCTCGGCGAACGCGGAGGACGTGAAGGTCGTCGTCTCCTCCAGCTGATGGACGAAGGCCAGCCCCAGAGCGACGTACAGCAGCAGATGCAGCCCGTGCCAGACCTCGTACCGAAGCCGTCGCCGCAGAGAGCGGGTGGAGATCACGCCGATGACGAGGATGATGCCGGCGGCGAGCATGCCGAGCAGCGAGGCGGTCACGCCGCTCAGGGCGACGAACGTCTTCCCCATGGTCGTGTCGTCGAGGGTCGCGTAGCCGAGGACGACGAGCGTGGCGTGGGTGAGGACCGTCCACAGCAGCGAGAAGCCGACCCAGCGGTGCCACACCGTGAGCCGGTCCATCCCGATCCGCCGGTCCAGCCACGGCAGCCGCGCCACCAGCAGGAGTTGGAACAGCATCAGCAGGGCCGCGTGCAGCCCGAAGAACTTCGCGACCGTGAGCACGCCGTTCTTGCCCGAACCGGCGCTCACGAACAACGCCTCGACGATCACCACATTGACGACGACAAAGGCCCACATCGCCCAGCGCGCCGCGTCCACCGGATGCACGGTGCCTCTTCGCACCGGGTTACTCGTCGCCGCCATGATCGCCCCTCGCCCCCGAGGCCGCGCCCTCGCGGCCCTCTCGATCGGGCGAGTGTACGGCGGACGGGGCCGATCCGTGGCTGTAGGAAGCGTCCCAAGGGTTGACCGCCCCGCAACCGCACTCGTACCTTCTGCTCGGCTGAAAGTTTTCAGTCATCTTGCAGCAAGATTCAGCAACAGATCTTGCCTGGACCTTCAACGGAGAAGGACCCCGACATGGCCAGCAGAACCCTCTCCGGCGCGCTCGCCCTCGCCGCCGGCGCGTCCATCGCGCTCGCCGTCCCCACCGGCACCGCCTACGCCTCCCCGCCCGGCACCAAGGACGTCACCGCCGTCCTCTTCGAGTGGAACTTCGCCTCGGTCGCCAAGGAGTGCACCAACACCCTCGGCCCCGCCGGCTACGGCTACGTCCAGGTCTCGCCGCCCGCCGAGCACATACAGGGCTCGCAGTGGTGGACCTCCTACCAGCCCGTCAGTTACAGGATCGCCGGTCGGCTCGGGGACGCCACCGCCTTCAAGAGCATGGTCGACACGTGTCACGCCGCCGGCGTCAAGGTCGTCGTCGACACCGTCATCAACCACATGTCGGCGGGCAGTGGCACCGGCACCGGCGGTTCGTCGTACACGAAGTACAACTACCCCGGCCTGTACTCCTCCTACGACTTCGACGACTGCACCGCCACCATCACCGACTACACCAACCGCGCCAACGTCCAGAACTGCGAACTCGTACAGCTCGCCGACCTGGACACCGGCGAGGAGTACGTCCGCGCGACCATCGCCGGGTACATGAACTCCCTGCTCGGGTACGGCGTCGACGGCTTCCGGATCGACGCCGCCAAGCACATCCCGGCCACCGACCTCGCCAACATCAAGTCCCGGCTCAGCAATTCGAGCGTGTACTGGAAGCAGGAGGCCATCTACGGCAGCGGGGAGGCCGTACAGCCGACCGAGTACACGGGTAATGGTGATGTGCAGGAGTTCCGTTACGCCTACGACCTCAAGCGCGTCTTCAACAACGAGAACCTCGCCTACCTGAAGAACTACGGCGAGGGCTGGGGCTACATGAGCAGCTCCGTCGCCGGTGTCTTCGTCGACAACCACGACACCGAGCGCAACGGCTCCACACTCAGCTACAAGGACAACGCCAACTACACCCTGGCCAACGTCTTCATGCTGGCGTATCCGTACGGTGCGCCCGACATCAACTCCGGGTACGAGTTCTCCGACACCGACGCCGGACCGCCCAACGGCGGCTCCGTGACCGCCTGTTGGCAGGACGGCTGGAAGTGCCAGCATGCCTGGCCGGAGATCCTGCGCATGGTCGCCTTCCGGAACGCGACGCGCGGAGAGTCTCTCTCCAACTGGTGGGACAACGGGGGCGACGCGATTGCCTTCGGGCGGGGCAGCAAGGGGTTCGTCGCCATCAACCACGAGTCGAGCAGCCTGAGCCGTACGTATCAGACGTCCCTCGCGGCGGGCACGTACTGCAACGTCCAGAACAACACTTCGGTGACCGTGAACTCCAGCGGGCAGTTCACGGCCACCTTGGGTGCCAACACGGCGCTCGCGATCTACACGGGCAAGACCACCTGCTGAGCCGCTGTCACCGTCACTCCTACTTCCACGTGTCAGCCGTCGTGTAGCCGCTCGAACTGCCCGTCGTGTACGAGCGGTTGGTGCCCGACTCCCACGTCACGTTCCCGGAGCCGTCCTTCTTGATGTACTTGTACTCGAAGGACGTGCTCCTGGGGACGATGACCGCCCTGGACCAGGTCGGGTAGGCGGCCGACGACAGCGGGATCGCGTCCGCCGTGTTCCAGGACCCCAGCGCCCCGATCGACCCGACGACGTAGACGTTCGTGCCCAGCGTCGTCGTGGCCGTGACATTGAAGGTCACGTCCGTCGCACTCGAACTCGCCACGTTCCAGCTGTTGTTGAGAGTCAGAGCCGAAGCCGTCGTGGCAGCCGTCCGGTTGGCGTTGGACTCCCAGGTGACGTTCCCCGACGCGTCCTTCTTGACGTACTTGTACTCGAACGACGTGTTCGTCGGCACGCTCACCCCGCCCGACCACACCGGATACCCGGTCGACGACAGCTTCACCGCCTTCGACGTGTCCCAGCTCCCCAGCGCCGCGATCGAGCCGACGACGTACACGTCCTGGCCGGTCGTGGTCGCCGCGTACTCGTTGAAGGTCGCGGTCACGGTCGTACCGTCACCGCCCCCGCCACCACAGGTCGTGCACGGCGTGAACTCCCCGTTGTAGAAGGCGATCGCGCCCTTCGCGGGCACCGTCAGCGTCGCGTTCCCGCCCGACACCGTCACCGTCGTGGCGCCGTTGTCGACGACGTTGGCATACGTACCGTCCGCCATGCCCGTCGCGAAGGTGTAAGTCGCCGCCGACGAAGCGTTGTTGATGGCGACGTAACCGCCCGTGCCCCGCCCGAAGCCGATCACGCCGGACGACTTGGTCGACCAGTTGGACACCGCCTCCGAGCCCACCGCGTTGTGCCACTTCACCATGCCGGTGATCGCGGTGTCCCGTTGCAGGCAGTACCAGCCGCTGGAGCAGTTGGTGTCGGTCACGAAGCCGCTGGAGTTCGGCGGGGCCTGGTCCGACGACGACCACTCGAAGCCCGAATACACCGTCGGCGTCGACCACTTGTAGGCCAGCTGGAAGATGTTCGCCAGCCGGTAGGTGTCGCCGTCCTTGTAGCTCAGGTGCAGGCCGTTGCGCTCGGTGTCGTGGTTCGTGACGAAGGAGACCGAGCTGGCCGGGGTCAGCACACCCGACGACGACAGCGACGCCAGGTCGCTCACATTCCCCTGGAAAGCCGACTTCAGCCTGCTCGCGTAGGTGAAGTCCAGGACGTCACCGGCCGCGTAGTAGTCGGAGGCCGCCGGGGTCGAACCCGGGTACACCTCCTGGAAGATGTACGGCGCCGAGCCCGCCGTCGTGTTGTTCAGCTTGCCCCAGATCGCGTTCAGGTCGGCCACCGGGATGTGCTTGGCCGCGTCGATCCGGAACCCGTCGACCCCGACCGCGATCTGCTTGTTGAGGAAGGCCGCGATGCCCGAGCGGACGTCGTCGTCCTCGGTCTCCAGGTCGGGCAGGCCCAGCAGTTCGCAGTTCTGGATCTCGGACAGGTTCGACCAGTCGTCGATGATCAGGTCCGAGTCGTTGCACTCGGCCGACGTGTGGAAGTCGTCCGGGTCCCAGTCCGGGGTGTCGTACTTGTTGGTGATCGTCGTGCCGGCGTACCCCGTGCCGGTCTGTGCGGCGGTGTGGTTGATCACCGCGTCCGTGTACACCTTGAGGCCCGCGTCGTGGCAGGCGTCCACCATCGCTGCGAACTCCGTCGCCGTCCCGAAACGGCCGCTCAGGTTGTACGAGTACGGCTGGTACACGTCCCACCAGTAGTAGTTGGGCTGCCGCAGTGACTCCGAGGGCGGTGCGACCCACACCGCGCCGTAGCCGTTCGGCCCGAGGACGTTCGTGCACTCGGCGGCGACCGAGTCCCAGTTGTACTCCCACAGGTTGGCGATCACATCGCCGGACGTCGTGGCGTCCGCCTGGGCGGGGGTGGCGGGCAGGGCGACGGCCCCGGCGAGGGCCAGTGCGGCGGCTGCCGTGGCACCGGCGGCGCGGCGGACGAGGCCCGCACCAGGGGGACGGGTTCGGTATCTGGTCATGTGCGGCTCCGAAAGGTTGCAGACGACGTCGGCTGGCAGGTTCGGGGTTCAACAAGTGGTGAGCGTGGGGCAGTTGAGAAGGGCACGTCAAGGTTGCGGATGAAAGTCCTTGCGATCGGTTTCAAGACTCTTGCTGTAAACCTTTCGTTAGCGATACGGTCGCGCCGGGTCGGACCCAAGAGCCGTACGCCACAAGGAGTGCCCCTGTGATACCGAGATGGACGGCGACACCGAGATGGACGGCGCGCTCATCGCGCCGTACCGCGTCCGCCGCACGGATCGCCGTCCTCACCGTGACCGCGCTCGCCGCGGCCCTCGTCCAGCCACTGGCCGCGGGGTCTGCCGGAGCCGCCACCCCACCCGCGCCGCCCTCCGACGCCCAGTTGGCGAAGACCGCCGCCCGCAACGACCTCACCCGCGAGCAGTTCTACTTCGTGCTCCCGGACCGTTTCGCCAACGGCAGCACCGCCAACGACCTTGGCGGGCTCACCGGTTCACGCCTCGCCACCGGCTACGACCCCACCGACAAGGGCTTCTACCAGGGCGGCGACCTCAAGGGCCTCACGAACAGGCTCGACTACATCAAGGGCCTCGGCACCACCGCCATCTGGCTGGCCCCGATCTTCAAGAACGAGCCCGTCCAGGGCACCGGCGCGGACGCCTCCGCCGGCTACCACGGTTACTGGATCACCGACTTCACCCAGGTCGACCCGCACTTCGGCACCAACCAGGACCTCGAAACCCTCATCTCCAAGGCACACGCCAAGGGCATGAAGGTCTTCTTCGACGTCATCACCAACCACACCGCCGACGTCGTCGACTACGACGAGAAGTCCTACAACTACCTCTCCAAGGGCGCCTTCCCGTACCTGACCAAGGACGGCGAACCCTTCGACGACTCCGACTACGCCGACCACGCGGACGGCAAGGCCGACTTCCCCGCCGTGGACGCCGACTCCTTCCCGCGCACCCCCACCGTCCCCGCCGCGAAGAAGACCACCAAGGTCCCGTCCTGGCTCAACGACCCGACGATGTACCACAACCGGGGCGACTCCACCTGGGCCGGCGAGTCCGCCACCTACGGCGACTTCGTCGGGCTCGACGACCTGTGGACCGAGCGCCCCGAGGTCGTCTCCGGCATGGAGAAGATCTACGAGAAGTGGGTGCGGGACTTCGACATCGACGGCTTCCGGATCGACACCGTGAAGCACGTCAACATGGAGTTCTGGACCCAGTGGGCCACGGCACTGGACAAGTACGCGGCCAGGCACGGCCGCGACGACTTCTTCATGTTCGGCGAGGTCTACTCCGCCGACACGTCCGTGACCTCGCCGTACGTCACCCAGGGCCGCCTCGACTCCACCCTCGACTTCCCCTTCCAGGACGCGGCCCGCGCCTACGCCTCCCAGGGCGGCAGCGCCCAGCGGCTCGCCTCGGTCTTCGGCGACGACTACAAGTACACGACCGACCAGGCGAACGCCTACGAGCAGGTCACCTTCCTCGGCAACCACGACATGGGCCGGATCGGCTCCTTCCTCAAGCAGGACGACCCGACCGCCACCGACGCCGAACTCCTCGCCAAGGACAAGCTCGCCAACGAGCTGATGTTCCTCAGCCGGGGCAACCCCGTCGTCTACTACGGCGACGAGCAGGGCTTCACCGGCGCGGGCGGCGACAAGGACGCCCGCCAGACCATGTTCGCCTCGAAGGTCGCCGACTACCTCGACGACGACGAACTCGGCACCGACCGCACCCACGCGACCGACGCCTACGACACCCGAGCACCGCTCTACAAGCAGATCAGTGCTCTCGCAGCCCTCCGCAAGGCCAACCCCGCCCTCGCCGACGGAGTCCAGACCGAGCGCTACGCGGCCGACGGCCCCGGCGTCTACGCCTTCTCCCGCACCGACGCCAAGTCCCGCACCGAGTACGTCGTCGCCTTCAACAACGCCACCGAGGCCAAGCAAGCCACCTTCCCGACGGGCTCCGCGAACACGGCCTTCAAGGGCATCTACGGCACCACCGCCAAGGCGACGACCAGCACCGACCACAAGCTGACCGTCACCGTCCCGCCCGGCGCCGCCATCGTCCTCAAGGCCGCCACCAAGCTCCCCGCCCCCACCACCAAGCCCACCGTCACCCTCACCGCCCCGACCCCCGGCGCCACCGGCACGGTCGACATCACCGCCGGCGTAGATGGCGGCGACCAGCTCACCCGAGTCGTCTTCGCCGCCCAGATCGGCACCGGCAAGTGGCGGACCCTCGGCTCCGCCGACCACGCCCCCTACCGGGTCACCCAGACCCTCGCAGCGAACATTGCCCCCGGAACCCCCCTGCGCTACAAGGCAGTTGTGGTCGACAGCACCGGACGCACGGCAAGCACCACGGCGACCTCCACCACGGGCACCCCACCCGCCCCCGAGGTCCCCACCGCCTCCTCGCGCGACTACGCGATCGTCCACTACAAGCGCGCGGACGGCGACTACACCGACTGGCGCCTGTACGCCTGGGGCGACCTCGCCGACGGCGAGGGCACCACCTGGCCGGCCGGTCACGACTTCGTCGGCCGGGACGCGTACGGAGCCTTCGCCTACGTCAAGCTCAAGCCCGGTGCCACCAGCGTCAGTTACCTCGTCATCGACAAGGACGGCAACAAGGACGTCTCCGCCGACCGCACGATCGACGTCACGAAGACCGGCGAGATCTGGACGGAGCAGGGCAAGGAAGCCGTACTCACCGAGAAGCCCGACCACCCCGACCAGGACACCACCAAGGCCGTCCTCCACTACCACCGCGCCGACGGGAACTACGACGGCTGGGGCCTGCACGTCTGGTCCGGCGCCGCCGACCCCACCGACTGGGCGAAGCCCCTGGAGCCGGTCCGCACCGACACCTACGGCGCCGTCTACGAGGTCCCGCTCAACGCCGGTGCCACCAGCCTCAGTTACATCATCCACAAGGACAACGAGAAGGACCTCCCCACCGACCAGGCCCTCGACCTCAAGGCCAACGGCCACGAGGTCTGGCTCCTGAACGGCCAGGAGAAGTACCTCCTCCCGCAGCCCGCCGGAAGCTCGGCCGCCCTCGACCTGAGCACCGCCAAGGCGATCTGGATCGACCGGAACACCGTCGCCTGGAACGGCAACGACACAGCGGCCTCGACCCAGTTGTTGTACTCCCGCACCGGCTCGATCACCGCGACCGACGGCACTCTCACCAGCACCGACGAACGCTGGCTCCGCCTCACCAAGTCGGCGCTCACCGACGCCCAGAAGGCCAAGTTCCCCCACCTGAAGGCCTACACCGCCTGGACGGTCGACCCACGCGACCGGGACAGGGTCCGCGAGGCCCTGCGCGGTCAGCTCGTCGCCTCCCAACGAGCCGCGAACGGTGCGGTGTTGACGTCGACTGGCGTCCAGCTCGCCGGCGTACTCGACGACGTGTACGGAACCGCCGCCTCCACCACCGACCTGGGCCCCACCTTCAGCAAGGGCCGCCCCACACTGGCCGTCTGGGCACCCACAGCCCAGTCGGTCGGGCTCGACCTCGACGGCACCCAGGTCGCCATGAAGCGCGACGACACCACCGGCGTCTGGTCCGTCACCGGCCCCAAGTCCTGGAAGAACAAGCCCTATCGGTACGTCGTGAAGGTCTGGGCTCCCAGCGTCTCCGCGATCGTCACCAACGAGGTCACCGACCCCTACTCCGTAGCCCTGACCACCGACTCCGAACGCAGCCTCGTCGTCGACCTGGACGACAAGTCCCTCGCCCCCAGCGGCTGGACGACCTACACCAAGCCCAAGTCCGTACCCCTCAACGACGCCCAGATCCAGGAACTGCACGTCCGGGACTTCTCTGTCGCCGACGACACCGTGCCCGCCAAGGACAAGGGCACCTACCTCGCCTTCACCGACAAGGACAGCGACGGCTCCAAGCACCTCCGCGCACTGGCGAAGGCGGGCACCTCGTACGTCCATCTCCTCCCCGCCTTCGACATCGCCACCATCCCCGAGAAGAAGTCGGACCAGGCGACCGTCGACTGCGACCTCGCCTCCTACGCCGCCGACTCCGACCAACAGCAGGCCTGCGTCGCGAAGATCGCCGCGAAGGACGCCTACAACTGGGGCTACGACCCGTACCACTACACCGTCCCTGAGGGCTCGTACGCGAGTGACCCGGACGGGACGCGGCGCACGGTCGAGTTCCGGAAGATGGTGAAGTCGCTCAACGGCGACGGGCTGCGGGTCGTCATGGACGTCGTCTACAACCACACCCCGGCCAGCGGGCAGGCCAGGACCAGCGTCCTCGACAAGGTGGTCCCCGGCTACTACCAGCGGCTGCTCGCCGACGGCACGGTCGCCAACTCCACCTGCTGTGCCAACACCGCGCCCGAGAACACCATGATGGGCAAGCTCGTCGTCGACTCGATCGTCACCTGGGCCAAGGAGTACAAGGTCGACGGCTTCCGCTTCGACCTGATGGGCCACCACCCCAAGGCCAACATCCTGGCCGTACGCAAGGCTCTCGACGCGCTCACCGTCAAGAAGGACGGCGTCGACGGCAAGAAGATCATCCTGTACGGGGAGGGCTGGAACTTCGGCGAGGTCGCCGACGACGCCCGGTTCGTCCAGGCCACCCAGAAGAACATGGCCGGCACCGGCATCGCGACCTTCTCCGACCGGGCCCGGGACGCCGTACGCGGCGGCGGCCCCTTCGACGAGGACCCCGGCGTCCAGGGCTTCGCGTCCGGCCTCTACACCGACCCCAACTCCTCCACGGGCAACGGCACTTCGGCCGAGCAGAAGGCCCGCCTCCTGCACTACCAGGACCTCATCAAGGTCGGCCTGACCGGCAACCTCGCCGCCTACCGCTTCACCGACACCGACGGCGAGGACGTCACCGGCGCCCAGGTCGACTACAACGGCCAGCCCGCCGGCTACGCGGAAGCACCCGGCGACGCCCTCGCCTACGCCGACGCCCACGACAACGAGTCCCTCTTCGACGCCCTCGCCTTCAAGCTGCCCGCGACGACCAGTGCCGCCGACCGGGCCCGGATGCAGGTCCTCGCCATGGCGACGGCCACCCTCTCGCAGGGCCCGGCCCTCTCCCAGGCGGGCACCGACCTGCTCCGCTCCAAGTCCCTCGACCGCAACTCCTACGACAGCGGCGACTGGTTCAACGCCATCCACTGGAACTGCGCCGACGGCAACGGAAGCAACGGCAACGGCTTCGGACGCGGGCTGCCCATGGCCGCCGACAACGCCGCCAAGTGGCCTTACGCCAAGCCCCTGTTGACGACAGTCGGCGTCGGCTGCCCCCAGATCGAGGGCGCCTCGGCCGCGTACCGGGATCTGCTGAGAATCCGTACGACGGAGAGCGACTTCTCCCTCGACACGGCCGGACAGGTGCAGTCGAAGCTCTCCTTCCCGCTGTCCGGAAAGGACGAGACACCCGGCGTCGTCACCATGGAACTCGGCGGTCTGGTCGTCGTGTTCAACGCGACGCCCGAGCGCACCGAGCAGCGGATCGGCGCGCTCGCCGGGGCCTCCTACGCGCTGCACCCCGTCCTGCGGGCGGGCGCGGACCCGGTCGTCAAGTCGGCCACGTACGCACGGGAATCGGGCACGTTCGGCGTTCCGGCAAGGACGGTCGCCGTATTCTCGCTGACCTCCTGAGAAGGGCATTATCTTGGTGGGGCAGACGATCGACTCCGGTCTGCCCCACCGGTGTGTCCAAGGGCGGCCAGATGGACGGCAACGGCAATGGCAAGGGCAAGTTGACAGGCACCGCGGACACCACCGTGCTCGTCGTGGACGACACGGCGGCCAGCCGGTATGCCATGGGCGCCCTGCTGCGCCGGGCCGGCCACCAGGTCGTGGCCGTGGCCAGCGGGAACGAGGCGCTCGCCGAACTCGACGTACGGCTGCGCAAGGGCATGCTGCCCGACGTGGCCCTGATCGACGTGCACCTGCCGGACATGAGCGGGGTCGAACTGTGCCGCCGCCTCAAGGCCAGGCCGCACATGGCGGGGCTGCCCGTCGTGCACTTCTCGGCCGCCGCCGTCACCCCGGGCGACCGCTGCGACGGGCTGGACGCGGGCGGCGAGGCGTATCTGTCGGTGCCCGCCGAGCCCGAGGAGATCGACGCCGTGCTGCGGGCCGCCGTACGGGCCGCCCGGCTGCGGGCCGACGACCAGGCGCTGGCCCGGCGGCTGACCCGGCTCTCGGAGACGATCTTCACCATCCAGGCGGCCCGCTCGCTGCAGGAACTCGCCGACGCCGCCGCCGAAGGCACCGCCCGTCTCACCGGCTCGCCAGCCGCCGTGTTCTTCCTCGGCCCCGACGACGAGCTGTACCACGCGGTCTCCCGCGACCGCACCTCCCTCGCCATGCCGGACGAGAGCGCCCACCGGGTCGTCGCCGGACTGCTCCGCCGGCTCACCCGCGGGCAGAGCGGACTCCAGATCACCACCGTGCCCGCGCCGCTGTGGCCCGCCGGGTTCTTCCGGCCGGGCGTCCAGCACGACGCCCGGCTCGTGCTGATCCCCACCCACGACGGCGGAGCCGCCGTCTGCCTGGCGACCCCGACCCGCAGCGTGCGCAGGGTCAGCCCGGAGAACGAGTCGCTGGTCGCCCGGCTCGCCCAGGCCACCGCACTCGCGGCCGAGCCCCTGCTCATGTACCAGGTCGAGCGGAACGTCGCCCTCACCCTCCAGCACAGCTTCCTGCCCCGCCCCGACCGGCTCCCCGAACTGCCCGGCATCGACGTCGTCGTGCGGTACGTGCCCGCGTCCCGGGACGCCGAGATCGGCGGGGACTTCTACGCCGCCCTGCGCACCGACGACGGCGTGCTCACCGCCGTCGGCGACGTCGTCGGGCACTCGCTGGACGCGGCCACCGTCATGGTCGAGATCCGGCACGCGCTGCGCGCCTACTGCGTCGACGAGAGCGACCCGGCCGTCCTCGCCGAGCGCCTCGACCGGATGCTCCAGCGCTACCACCCCGAGATCACCGCCACCGTCTGCCTGGTCCATGTCGACCCCGCCACCGGGCGCACGCTCATCGCCAACGCCGGTCACATACCGCCGCTGATCATCCGCGACACCAGCAGCGCCGACTACGCCAAGGCCGAGGGCCCGCTGCTCGGCATCGGCCTGCCGCACCCGCCGCCCACCGAGCTGTTCCTGGAGCCCACCGACCGGCTCCTCATGATCACCGACGGTCTGATCGAGACCCGGGGCACCGACCTCGCCGACTCCCTGGAACACCTCCGCGCCGCCGCCACCGGCGCCCTGCCCGGCCTGGACGCCCTCTGCGACACCCTGCTGGTCTGCTTCGGCCACGAACGGGAGGACGACATCGCCATGCTGGCCCTGCGCCTCGCCGGTTAGGGTGGGCTGACCATGCCGTCGTAGCAGTCGTAGAACAGGGGTTTGACCCATGCCGCAGATCACCGTCGACTACTCGGAACCGCTGGCCGAGGCCTTCGACCGGCGCGCGTTCGCGCTCGCGCTGCACGAGGAGGTCGTCGCGACGGCGAAGGCGAAGCCCGAGGCGTGCAAGACACAGTTCCGCCGCACCGAGGACACCACGGTGGGCGCGGAGAGCGAGGGCCACGCCGTCGTGCACGTCTGGATCGGCATGCTGACCGGACGCACGACCGAGACGAAGAACCAACTGACGGAAGCCGTACTGGAGTTGGTCCGCACCCATGTGAAGCCGGTCGAGGGCCTCGCCCTGCACGCCTCGGTCGAGGTCCGCGAACTCGACGACTCCTACCGCAAGTTCGACGCCTGACCCGGCCGAACGAATCGACTACGGACCGGCTATGAGGCGAGCGAGATGAGCCGGGTGACGAGGTCGGTGAACGGGCCGTCGGCGGGCTCCTGCTTGAGCATCCGCCGCAGCAGCGCGGCCATCTCCTCGTCATAGGCGGCACTTACGGCGGCCAGCGCCGCGAAGTCGTGCACGAGCTGCGCCTCCAGCTCGGCCCGCGGCACCCGCCGCCCGTCCAGCCAGATCAGCGCGGTCGACTCGACCAGCGATATCCACGTCCGGATGACCAACTCCAGCCGGGCGGGCGCCTGTTCGGGGACCAGCTCCAGATGCGACAGGATCTGGACGTAGGCGGCCTGGCGTACGGCGTCGATGAGCGCGTTCGTCGCCGAGGCGTTGCCGGCCGCCGCCCGCACCCCGTCCGCCGACACCGCGGGCCCGCCGCGCATCAACGCCGCGAAACCGGGGCCGTGTTCGTCGACGAAGTCGAAGAACCGGCGCATCACCCGCAGCAGCCGGGCCCCCAGCGGACCCTCCCGCGGTTCCACGAACCGGCCCGCCAGATCGTCCGACGCGCGCTTCAACGCGGCCTCGTACAGGCTGAGTTTGCCGGGGAAGTAGTGGTAGACGAGTGGGCGCGAGATGCCCGCGGCCGACGCGATCTCATCGATGGAGACCTCGTCGGGCGAGCGGCGGCTGAACAGTTCGAGGGCGACGCCGATCAACTGCTGCCGGCGTTCCTCGACTCCCATTCTGCGGCGAACCCCGGTTGTCATGCGAACACCTTACCGATCGATTACGGCCCCCAACGGACCGGTCCGACCGAGGATGTTCACAAATCCAGCACAAGTGGACCGCGCCGTGCCCGCGACACACAGATCAGCATCGAGCCCGCCCGTTCGGCATCGGTCAGCAGCTCGTCCCGATGGTCCACTTCCCCTCCCAGCACCCGCTGTTGGCAGGTCCCGCAGAACCCCTGCTCGCACGAGTACGCCGTGTCGGGCAGCTCCTTCCGCACGGCGGCGAGCACGGTCGAGTCGGCGGCCACCGTCAACGTCCGCCCGCTGCGCCGGAGTTCGACCTCGAAGGCGTGATCGCCCCCGCCCGCCGCCCGCCCGCTGAAGCGCTCAAGGCGCAGCACGGCCCCCTCGGGAATCCGCGCCTCGACAGCGGCCATCAACCCCTCCGGCCCACAGCAGTGGACGGCGGTCCCCTCGGGCAACTCGGCGGCCACACCCGCGAACAGCGAGTCGAGATCGGGCAACCCGTCCTCGTCCTCGGCGACGACGGTCACCCTGCCCCGACCCGTACCCGCCCCCAGCTTCTCGACCTCGGCGAGGTAGGGCATCGAGGCCCGACTGCGCCCGCAGTACAACAGCCGCCATTCCAGCCCGGGTTGATCCGCCACCGACCGGATCATCGGCAGGATCGGCGTGATGCCGATACCGCCGGCCACGAAGACGTACGCCGGAGCCGGGGCCAGCGGGAAACGGTTGCGCGGCCCCCGCACCTCGACGGTCATGCCCGCCCGCAGCCCCTCGTGCACCTCGCGCGAGCCCCCGCGCCCGTCCGGCACCAGCCGCGTGGCGATCGTGTAGGCCGAACTGTCCGCCGGGTCCCCGCACAGCGAGTACTGCCGTACGAGCCCCGAGGGCAGCACCAGGTCGAGATGCGCCCCGGGCTCCCAGCCCGGCAACTCCCGCCCCTCCAGCCATAGTTGTACGACCCCCTCGGCGACGGCCTCATGCGCGGCGACCGTCAGCCGCAGTGCCCGTGAGCGGGGCCGGCCGGAGATCGGCTCCGCCAGCGCGCCCAGCGGCCACAGCGGCGAACCCTCGATCCGGCGCCGCATGGCCCGCCGGGCGAGCAGCGCGGCCCCGGCGGTGAGGGCGAGGGACAGCGGCCGGGGCATCAGGCGGCGCCCTTGTCGGCGGCTATGGCGGCGGGGGAGGAGGCCAGATAGGCGACGGCCTGCTCGGTCGAGCCCTCCTGGGAGGGGTGGTAGGCACGGGCGAGATAGCGGGGCACCGATCTCGCCATGGCCCAGGTGGACGGCAGCAGCCCGCGCTTCCCACGCACGTAGAAGCCCCGGAAGGTCGGCTTGCGGAGTCCGGGGGCCGGATCGTTCGCCATGAAGAACCGCACCCCGCGCTGCCACAGGAAGAACATCACCAGCAGCCCGCTGAGCCAGGTCCGCACCCGTCGCGCGTACCCCCCGTCGACATGCATGAACAGGTCGAAGGCGACCGACCGGTGCTCGACCTCCTCGGCGCCGTGCCAGCGCAGCAGATCCAGCATGGTCGGATCGGCGCCGCGCCGGTCCAGCTCGGCGGCGTTGAGTATCCAGTCGCCGAGGAAGGCCGTGTAGTGCTCGATGGCCGCTATGACGGCGACCCGCTCCATCAGCCACCACCTGCGACCCCGCCGCCCCGGCAGCGGGGCCCGGTCGCCGAGCAGCTTCTCGAAGAGCCAGTCGACCTGGGCGGTGTACGGCGTCGGGTCGAGCCCCAACTCCCGCAGATGCGGGAGGACTTCGTCGTGGGCCTGGGAGTGCATGGCCTCCTGCCCGATGAACCCGACGACGTCCGCCCGCAGCTGCTCGTCCCGTATGTAGGGCAGTACCTGCTTGTACACATGCACGAACCACCGCTCACCGGCGGGCAGCAGCAGATGCAGCACATTGATGGTGTGCGAGGTGAAGGGATCCCCCGGCACCCAGTGCAAGGGCGTCCCCTCCCAGGAGAAGGACACCTTGCGCGCCTTGATATTGGACATGGCGTCAATGTACTGACGGGTAGGGGGCAGGGGAACCCCCTTGCGGCCACTTGCTGACGCAAGTGTCAACTAGGGGGCTGTTCGGTGCGCGGTGAGCTGAAGCGCCCCGTCAGGGGCGCGGGGAACTGCGCGACCAGCCCCCACCGGACCCGCACTCGCTAACGCAACCCCCCAATAGCCCGCCCATCCTTCAAAGTCCCCTTCAACCCCGCCTGGGCGCCCTGCTCGGTCTCGGCCGCCAGCAAGGCCCCCCGAACAGTCGAGCTAACCCCACCAGTAGCCGTGATCGAAGCCATATTCTCCGAACCGGCGGCCAGCATGAACCACTCACCGGCCCCCGACTTCCACAGCACACCCGCCAGCACGTTCGGATCCCGCGGCCCACAGGCCGGCGAACTCTCCGACTTCGCCGCCACCGCCCCGTACTGCCCACCAGGCGTATGGAACTGCGCCAGCACCCGCGCCCCGTCCCCCCGCCAGGTCTCCGCCCGGGTGCACACCCAGTCCGCGGCCCCGCTCCCGTCCGGCAGCCTCTGCTCGGCGTACTGCCAGGCGTTCACCGCCCGCACCCCCTGCGAGTGCATCGCGGCGAGCGAGCACGCGAAGGGTGCCCACGAGGCCAGCGCCGCCGGGGCCGAGGCCTCGCGGGGTGCGGCCGGGCGGCCCGAGGTGAGGTGGGCCGGGACCAGTTCGCCGAGGTCGCTCAGCAGGCGGGCGCCACCGGCGTCCGTCACCTGGAGGGTGTTCCAGGACTGGCAGGCGCCCTTCTGGGCGAGCGGGCCGGCCAGCGGCCCGGTCACCCCGTCGGTCAGCCCCAGGCCGATCGGCGTCGCCGCCGGTTCGCGCAGGTCCCGCATCTCCGCCCTGAGCACCCAAGGAGCCGTCAGATAACGGACGTTGCCGTCGGCCCGGTCCAGGACCACCGCGTCGGCCTCGGCGCCGGTCGCGCCGTCGACCCGGGCGAAGTCGAGCGCGGCCCCGGCCGTGCCGTCCTTCGGTTCGGCGTACCGGGCGATGCGCAGACCGTCGTACAGGATCACGACGTGAGCCGCGTCGACCGTGCCCGCGTACAGGAGCTGCGGTGGTCCCGCCGGGCCGCCGGACGGGGTGCCCGGGGTCGCCGAGACCTGGACCTTCTCGCCGGGGCGGGCCCAGACGGCGAGGGCGCGGCGCAGCAGGGCGCTGTCGTCGACGAGGTCGCCGCGCGCGGGCCAGACGGAGAAGTCGGTGCGGGCCGAGGTCTTCCAGGCGGCGGCGGGAACGAGGGTCAGCTGGGCCGGGTCCAGGGCGGCCTCGGCGGCCGGGTTCTGCGCGTAGGCGGGGGCGGCGGCGCCGTCCGGGGCCCAGCCGTCGGCGCCGCTGACGAGCAGGGCGCCGCACACCGCGACGGCCGCCGCGGCGACGAGCGCGGCCTTCAGGTGCTGCCTGCGCCGCATCAGGTCGGTCGGGCGGGCGTGCAGCGAGCAGGGGTCGAACTCGGCGGATCCGAGCAGCGCGTACTGCGCGGGAACCTCGTCGGCCTCGCGGAGCGCCTCGGTCGGCCGGTCGACCCCGGCGGCCTCCAGGGTGGTGCGGACCTCGCCGTCCGGGAGGTTCTCCAGACCGCGCAGGACGTACGCGGCCCGGGCGGGCCCGGACAGCTCCGACAGCCGCTGGTCCAGGGCGAGTTCGTCGGCGCCGCCCGAGCGCGGGAAGAGGCGCAGGCCCCACACCTGGGGGAGCAGCGGCGGCAGCTGCGACCGCTTCGGCAGCGTACGGCCCCGCCACGGCTGCCCCGCCGCCAGTGCCGTACGCAGCACCTGGAGGCGGACGAGCGCGTAGCCGGGGTCCTCCGCGCGGCCCCTGGACTGGGCCGGGATCGAGGCCGAGGAGGTGCGTCCCCTGGGCAGCGCGCGCTGGGTGAGGGCGTGCGCGGTCAGGACGCGCCGGCCGCGGCCCAGGTTCGGCGGCAGCACCAGATAGGCCAGCCGGACGAGCCGGGGGTAGTGCTCGACGAGCGCTGCCTCGGCCTGCTCCACGTCGACGACGGCGCGGCCCTTGGCGTTGGTGCGGGTGGTGGTGTTGGGGTTCGAGGCGACATCCTGTGACTGCACGTTCAGCAGAACGAGCGAATCGTTGGATGGTCACCTGGCACGCCGGACGCGGGCCCGGGTGTGCGGCGGGAGGTGAACCGATTGAGCGCTGGGCGCGTGGGAGCCGTATCGAAGAAGAGGCCCCTTGCCTGGGCCCTCTGCGGCATGGGCCGATCGGCTCGGCGTCGGAACGACCGGAGGAACGACAGATGAGGTTGACGCGACCGAAACTTGCGGCGGCCGGAGCCGTGGCTGTGCTGGGGCTGGCGCTCACGGGCTGCGGCGGCGGGAGCGGGGACGACCACGCCTCCGCGCACGACGGCACCGACGCGGTGCCGGTGGCCGCGACCGGCAGCCTCGAACACCTGGCGAGCGAGGCGGGCTGCAAGCCGAACATGCAGACGGACGCGGACACGATCCGCCAGGCCATCTGCAAGACCTCCGACGGGAAGTACGTCCTCGCGACGTTCGCCACCGACCGCGGCCAGGCCGAATGGCTCAGCGGGGCCAAGGACTACGGCGGCTACTACCTCGTCGGCCGCAAGTGGGTGGCCGTCGGCGAGGAGAAGGTGGTCGCGGCGCTGCAGGACTCGCTAGGCGGGGCCCTGGAAGAGGGTTCCGCGCACATGAACCCCGGCGGCAGCCACAACAGCAGCGGTCACAGCAGCTGATCGCTCCGCACGGGGGGCAAGCGAAAGCCGGCGGTGGGAGATTCCCACCGCCGGCTTCTTACTGCTACTGCCGACTGCTCAGCAGGTCACTGGCTCACTGGCAGTTCTGACCGCTGTTGATGCACTGGACCATCTCGTTCATCGTGTTCTGGTCGAAGAAGTTGATGAAGTCGTTGTGGTCGGTGATCGGCTTGTGCAGCTGGTCCGGGAAGGCGTCCACCGCGAAGGGGTTGACGACCTGCCCGTTGTTGATCTGCGGGGCCGCGACGTTGTAGACCAGACGGACCTGGAGCTGCGGGATGGCCTGGAAGCCGTTGGAGCAGCTGCCGTCCTGCTCGACGAAGTCGACGTGCGTCCGGTGGTTGGCGCTGTCGATGTTCTGTCCGTCCCAGCAGCTCTGGAAGAAGGACGTCCGCACCACGGAGCTGCCCTGCGGGCAGATCGGGTACTTGTCCGTCAGCTGGCGGTCCTCGAAGCCGGTGCAGCTCCAGTTCGTGTTGGCGTTGTTCAGGCCGTTCACGAAGGACTTGGCGTCACCGGTGATGATGCGCAGCGCGGTCGGCATCGCGACGACATCGCTGGTCTTGTTGCCGACGAACTTCAGCTGCGCCTCGGCGGGCTGGAGGATCGTGCCGACGTTGCCGTCCTGGCCACCGCCGGGGGCGTTGGCGTCGATGTCGTTCTGACCGTCCTGGACGCGCAGCACCGGCCAGAAGTACGAGGACTTGTCGCCCTGGTTCTGGCAGGTCGTGTTGCCGTTGGCCAGGTCCTGGTCGCTCGCGAACGCGTTGTTGGCCTGGTTGCCGACGTAGTCGTGCTGGTGCTGGGCGCCGTTGCTGACACCCGGGGCGACGATCACGTTGTCCGAGTTGCGGTTCTCGTTCTCGTTGGTGCCACAGACCGTGGTGAACGAGCCCGTCGAACCGCTGTCGCCGTTCGCGGGGAGACCGTTGCCGTTGACGCCCTGCGGGCCGCCGTTCGGCTGGACCTGCGTGATGTCCTGGAAGTCGGCGGCTACCGGGCCGTTGCCGGCCTGTCCGCCGTTGCCCTGGTCCTGACCGTCATTGCCCTGGTCCTGGCCGTTGTCGCCCTGGTCCTGGTCATTGCCGTTGTTGTTGCCGTTGTTCCCGTTGTTGTTGCCGTTCTGGTTGCCGCCGTTGTTGTTGTTCCCGCCGTTGTTGTTCCCGTTGTTGTTGCCACCGTTGTTGCCGTTGCCGTCGACGACCTGCGGCTGCTCGGCCGGAACACCGGTGCATCCGGCGAGCTGGTCGGCCTGGCCGGTCTGACCGCCCGCGTTCCGGATCTTGATGTTGATCCGGTCGATGGTGGCCGTCCGCTTGGCCTTCAGCGGGCTGAGAATGGAGTTGGTGACGAAGCTCGCGTCCCCGGCCTGCGCCTGACGCGTGTCCGCGAGGCGCTTGTAGGCCTCCGTGACCTGCTGGTCGAGCTTCGACAGCTCCTGCGCGACACCCTGACGGGCGTTCTCCGGCACATTGGTGAGCTTCTGGCCGACGTCCGGGCAGTCGATCGTCGCGATCTGCGACGCGGCTGCCGTCGTGCGGTTCTGGGCGCCGTTCTCCTCATGTGCGGAGGCGTAGAAATTCGCCCAGACCAGGCCACCGCCGCCGATCGCGAGGGCCGCGGATGCGGCCACGGCGCGAACGGCCAGTGGTGAGCGTCGTTTACGAGTGTTGCGTCCCATGGAACTCCTCTGACTTCCTTGCGGGGCTATCGAGGCGCCCGACAGGAGTGAAGCGGCGTCATTCCATACGCGGGGCGTCCCAGGAGTGTTCAGCCGCCTCAGAAATTGGTGAGAGATTCGCGGGACAATTCGACCCCAACCTCACCTGCTGTACCGGGAGTTGCGGATCTCTTACGGCAAGTGCCCGACCGGGGCACGGATATCGTCGACCGGAGGCGCATATCGTCGACTTTGGCGCGCTATCAACGCCCCTGGTCAAGATAGGCGAGTACCGCCAGGACGCGTCGATTGTCGTCGTCCGACACTTCGAGTCCGAGTTTGGCGAAAATGTTGGAGGTGTGCTTGGCGATGGCCCGCTCCGTCACCACAAGATGCCCGGCGATCGCCGCGTTCGAACGTCCCTGGGCCATGAGTTCCAGCACCTCCAGCTCCCTGGGCGTCAGCCGCCCCAGCGGCCGGCCGTCCCCGGCCCGCCCCGCGAGCAGCTGCCGGATCACCTGCGGGTCCATTGCGGTACCGCCCGCCGCGACCCGTCGTACGGCGTCCACGAACTGCTCCGCGTCGAACACCCGGTCCTTGAGCAGATAGCCGACCCCGCCCGCCCCGTCGGCCAGCAGCTCCCGCGCGTACAGCCGCTCCACGTGCTGCGAAAGCACCAGTACCGGCAGCCCCGGCCGCGCCCGGCGGGCCCGCAGCGCGCACTGCAGCCCCTCGTCGGTGTGCGTGGGCGGCAGCCGTACGTCGACCACGGCCACGTCCGGCACCAGCTCGGCGAGCGCCCGGTCCAGCTCGGGGCCGCTCTCCACCGCCGCCGCGATCTCGAAGTCGTACGCCTCCAGCAGCCGGACCAGTCCGTCGCGCAGCAGGAACAGGTCTTCGGCTAGGACAACTCGCAAGGAATCTCCATGGTCACCACGGTGGGACCGCCCACGGGACTGCCGACGGCCAGGACGCCGTCGAATGTACCGAGCCGCCGCTCGACCCCGGCCAGCCCCGAACCGCCCCCGATCCGCGCCCCACCGCGTCCGTCGTCGGTGACGGCGATCCGCAACGCCCCCTCCGCGTACCGCAGATCGACCCACACCCGCTCGGCGCCGGAATGCTTCACGGCGTTGGTCAGCACCTCGCTCACCGCGAAGTACGCCGCCGACTCCACCGGCGCGTCCGCCCGGCCGCCCCCGATGTCGACGGTGACCTCGGTGTCGAGGGGCAGCCGCAGCGCCAACGCCCTTACGGCGTCGCCGAGTCCGCGTTCGGCGAGCACCGGCGGATGGATGCCGTGCACCAGGTCGCGCAGCTCGGCGAGCGCCTCGCCCGAGCTCCGCCGGGCCCGGGCGAGCAACTCCCGCGCTTTCTCCGGGTTCTTCCCGATCAGCGCCTCGGCGGTACCCAGCTCCATCCCCATGGCGACGAGCCGCGCCTGCGCACCGTCGTGCAGATCCCGCTCGATACGCCGGAGTTCGGCGGCCGAGGTGTCCACGGCGTCCCGCCGCGTCTCGGTCAACACCCGCACCCGCTCGGCGAGTTCACCCCGCCCGCCGCCCAACAGGACTCGGGTGAAGAGGAAGTGGAACCGCAGCAGTGCGGGGGTCAGCCACCAGGAGGCGACCAGGAGTACGGCCCCGAGGGCACCGGCGGCGAGCGCGCTGCCCTGCCCGCCGACCGGCACGAACCCGTACCACCACCCGACGTACGTGCCGTCGGTGAACACCCGCCACAGCCCCAGGGCGAGCGCGAACCCCTCGAAGGGGTACAGGAGCAGCAGGGCCGGCACCAGGGCGGTGAGGAACCCGAGCACGGCGTCGAGGGGCAGCCAGCCGAACTCCCGCCAGGTCGCCGGATCCCGCAGTACTCCGGAGGCCCGCGCCCACCACCCCGCGCCGGCGGGCGGCACCCGGTACCGGGGCGGAATCCGCACCCCGCCCCACCGCACGGCCACCAGCCGCCGCCAGTTCGCCCACGCCCGCACCCACTTGACGACCAGGGGAGTGGTGAGGAGCCCGACCCCCAGGACGGGCACGAGCGCGAGGGAGACGAGGGACAGCACGAGCAGCGACAGCGACCCGCCGAGGGAGACGACGGCGAGGAACAGGGCCCGCAGCCCGGCGAGCACGACCGTACGCCCCCGACTCCGCGCACCGGCGGCGTCGTTGTCGGCGGGGCGATCCACGCGCTCTCTGCGATCCGTACGGTCCATGGGCTCAGTCTCGCGGAGCGCACCCCGCCGGGTCACTGGCGCGAGCACCCGTACCGGGGGGTGGTGCCAGGCACACCCTTCGGTACGGGGGAGGGGTCAACGCGCGGTCGGGGGCGTGTACTTGTACCCGACCCGGCGCACCGTCTGGATCGCCTGCCGGTGCTCCGCGCCGAGCTTGCGGCGCAGCCGGGCGATGTGGACGTCGACCGTACGGCCGTCGCCCACGTGCCCGTAGCCCCACACCGTGGTGACCAGCTGGTCGCGGGTGTGCACCCGGCCCGGGTGGGCCACGAGGTGGGCGAGCAGCTCGAACTCCAGGTACGTGAGGTCCAGCGGGCGTCCGTCGACCTCGGCGGTGCGCTGCACGTTGTCCACGCGGACGAGGTGCCGGCCGCCGTCGGACGCCGGCTGCACGGGCTCGGGCTGCAGCTCCGGGTCGGGCAGCGCGAACGGCAGGACGGGCGGCTGCTGGTCGGCCGGGACGAGCACCAGGTAGCCGATCATCGGCGGCTGGCCCGGCAGCGTGGGCAGCGTGTGCGGGGGAGCGGGCAGCCAGGTGGCACCCGGGGGCAGGAAGTCCGCGACGTCGACCACCTCGTCCCGGTCGACGGCACGCAGTCGGTGCCGGGCCGAGCCGTTCGGGGCCGAGGGCGCCGGGGAGAGGGGCGAGACGGGGGAGAGTGAACGAGTGGTGGTCGCCATGAGAGGTCAGCTCTTTCGCGCGAGGAGGTCGTCTGGATTGACGTACGTCGACTGCGCGCTGGCCGAAGGCCGGGGGATACGGCTTTAGAGGGCCTGCGCGTTCATCGCGCGACAACACACCCGGTCGAAGTCGTGGTGCTGACGGGAAGGCCAGAAGGGCTCCAGGTCGTGGCGACCTGTCGCGATGCACTTCTGAAGTCTGGCCATGGACCCTATTGAAGCAGAGAAGTGGGGAAGCGGAGAAGGGGTGTCCACCGTACGGTGGACACCCCTTCTCACTATCTGGGATCTAGCCCGGATCTGTCCGGGATCCCGCCGGGATCAGACCTGGCCGGCCTTCTCCAGGGCGGAGCAGCAGGTGTCGACGATCAGCCGCGTGACGACGTACGGGTCGACGTTGGCGTTGGGACGGCGGTCCTCGATGTAGCCCTTGCCGTCCTTCTCGACCTGCCACGGGATACGCACCGAGGCGCCACGGTTGGAGACGCCGTACGAGTACTCGTTCCAGGGGGCGGTCTCGTGCAGGCCGGTGAGGCGGTCGTCGATGCCGGCGCCGTAGTTCTTGACGTGGTCGAGCGGCTTCGAGCCCTCGCCGAGGGACTCGGCGGCGGTGATGATCGCGTCGTAGCCCTCGCGCATCGCCTTGGTGGAGAAGTTGGTGTGCGCACCGGCGCCGTTCCAGTCGCCCTTCACCGGCTTCGGGTCCAGCGTCGCGGTGATGCCGAAGTCCTCGGCGGTGCGGTAGAGCAGCCAGCGGGCGATCCACAGGTGGTCGGAGACCTCCAGCGGGGAGACCGGGCCGACCTGGAACTCCCACTGGCCGGGCATGACCTCGGCGTTGATGCCGGAGATGGCGAGACCGGCCTTGAGGCAGTTGTCCAGGTGGGCCTCGACGATCTCGCGGCCGAAGATCTCGTCGGCGCCGACACCGCAGTAGTAGCCGCCCTGGGGGGCCGGGAAGCCGCCCTCGGGGAAGCCGAGCGGGCGCGAGCCGTCGAAGAAGGTGTACTCCTGCTCGATGCCGAAGATCGGCTCCTGAGCGGCGAACTTCGTGGCGACCTCGGTGAGCGCGGCACGCGTGTTGGACGAGTGCGGCGTCATGTCGATCTCAAGGACCTCGCACATGACGAGGATGTCGTCACCGCCGCGGATCGGGTCCGGGAAGGAGGCGACCGGCTTGAGCACGCGGTCCGAGGAGTGCCCCTCGGCCTGGTTCGTGGAAGACCCGTCGAAGCCCCAGATCGGCAGCTCGGCGCCCTTGGCGTCGTCGGCGAGGATCTTGGTCTTGGAACGGAGCTTGGCCGTCGGCTCGGTGCCGTCGATCCAGATGTACTCAGCCTTGAAGGTCACGGGACCATCCTTCGGGGTGGGTCTCTAGGCGCACTTGCGGGTGCTGCGGCGCTGCGGCACTGGGGCGCCGCTTTTCGTTACCCGCGAGCCTGTCAACAGGCGATTTCCCGATCATTGCTCAAATGTGAACCCCGTGTTACCTGGTGTTCTTGTGGTGAGTTTCACGCCCGGAGGGGTGCGCGGAGCGGGGGTGCGTACCGAGGGGGATCGCCCCGGGACTCGTATGCGAAGGGGTTACGGACCTGGTGCCGGGGACCGGTGGACACGGCAGGGCCCCGCCGCCCCTGGCCGGGAGCGACGGGACCCTGTTCCGAGCGGAGGTCGGCGCTGGAACGTCACCCCACCTTCTCGATCAGCGCCCGGCGGATCAGGAACTTGCCGGGCTCGCGGACCTGCTCGAAGGCCGCGTTGTTGAGGAGGGCGCAACTGCCGGAGACCGAGGTGACCTCGACGGTCGTGGACTTGTCGTTGTCGAGGTTGGTGACGCGCAACTTCGTCCCGGCCGGGAACTGATTACTGGACGCGGCGGGCGCCCCGCCCTCCCCGGAGAGGGTGACGGTGGAACCGTCGCAGACCTGCTGCCCGTCGCCGGGCGGGGCCGGGTCGGCGGGAGCGGCGGTCTGGGTGGGTGCCGGGGACTGGGTGGCGGGGGCGGCAGGGTTTGCGGGCGCCGCGGGCGCGTCCGGAGCGGCGGGCTGGGAGTCCTGAGCCGACTCCCCAACCACGCATCCGGACGCTTCCTGCTGCACCTTGATCTGAGCGATGACCGCCTCGCGGTTGACGATCCGGGCGGCCGACTGGGCGTCCGGAGCGGCCTTCTGCCCCGCGATGAAGGTCTGGTTGTTGCCGAGGGCGGTGGCGAGCCCCTGGCAGACGGTCGAATCGGCGGCGGTCTGGGCGGCGTTGGAGGTGGCCGCCATGGCGAAGGCGCCACCGCCGGCCACCGCCACCGCGCTGACCAGCAGCACCAGCTTCTTCTTCGTACTGACAGTTCTCCTGCGCGACATGCGCGCCTCCTGAGAGATAGGGGAAGCGTTCGTCGCTATGTACGAGATACCGAACAGCGTTGCTCAGTGGTCACAGGAGCCGCCGAAGTAACGTACGTCACATGGCGTTTCGTCGTGCGAGGGCGTCCCGCACGGCATCCTCGGTCCGGCCGATGACCGCGCTGCCGTCGTCGGCGGTGATGATGGGCCGCTGGATGAGCCGAGGATGCGCGACGAGGGCTGCGACCCACCGACCCCGATCCCCCTCGCCCCGCCCCCACTCCCGAACCCCCAACTCCTTGGCGACGGCCTCCTGGGTCCGGGTGATGTCCCAGGGTTCGAGCCCGAGCCGCTCCAGCACGTCGAGAATCTCGCCCTCACCGGGCGGCTCCTCCAAGTACCGCCGGACGGTGTATTCGGCCCCCTCGGCGTCGAGCAGGGAGAGGGCTCCACGGCACTTGGAACAGGCCGGGTTGATCCAGATTTCCATGAGGCCCACGGTACGCGAGAGGCCTTATGGCCAGGCCCTTTTGTCAGTGCCAGGCAGTAGAATGGGATAAGTGTTCGAGGGTGGCGCCGGGTGTTCCGGCGCCACTCTGACCGCGACAGGAGGATGCCTGTGCCCGCTGCCGCTCTCAAGCCGTCGCCCACCCAGTCCACCGCCAGGAGGGGAGTCCTGCTCGAACTCCCGTGCACCCCCGTGGAGAAGCGCCCGCTCCCGCCGGGCCGCCCCCGCGAGTGGTACGTCACGCACAACCGCCGCCTCAAGGCGATGCGGTTGGCGATAGCCCTGCTCGACTCGGGCATCTACATGCCGAACCAGGCCCGCAACGAAACGATCCGAGACACGGCGGACCTGATCGGCATCCACCCCCCGTCGGACACGACGTGCCACATGGTCCGAGCACTGATGCGCTACTCACGCTGACCCCAACCCGGGTGCCCTGCCTACGGGGCAGGGCACCCGGGGACGGGCGGGGCATTTCGGCCCGCCCGGGCCGATCCCCCACCCACCCACCCGTTTACTGCCAACTGACCAGCGGGGGTCGAGGGCACCTTCGGCACCGGCCGACACCACTCAGCCCGTTGGGGGTCCCCCTCTGGGGGAGTTTGAGGACAAGGCCGTCCAAGCCGATCTTCCCCACCCACCCCAGGCCGGCGCCCTCCAGCCCGTCCGGCGCTTGAGGACGAGGCCGTTCAGGCCGACAGCGGGGGTCTGGGGGCGCAGCCCCCAGAAGGATGGGAACGGGTAGGGGCGGCGGGGGCGAGAAAGTGCCTTGTCCGCCGCTCACGCATACCGCTCCAGCAGCCCACCCACATACCCCCGCAACCGCTCCCCGAGCACCTCAGCCGTCAGATCCCCCCGCCCCAACTCCCGCCAAGGCCCCGCCAGTTTCCCCGCATCCGGGGCATAGCCGAGCGCGTCGAGCAGCCGCCAGTACAAGTGGTCGCCGCCGTCCGCCAGCTGCCCCCCACCCTGCGCCTCGTACCGCTCCCGGAACCCGAGGCCGTACTCCACCCCGTGCAACAACGCGAGCGCGGTCGAACAGTGGGCCACATCGAGATCGGCGGGTCCCCACGAGGTCTCGACCCAGTCCACGACCCCGCTGACCCGCAACTCGTCCCCCTCGCCCTCGAAGAGGACGTTCCCGGGATGGAAGTCCCGGTGCAGAAAGCATCCGTCGTAGGAGGGTGCGGGCCCCCGGATCACGTCAACGGCCCGCGCCCACAACGCCTCGTGGTCCTCCCCGACGCCCCCGCCCAGCCCGACACGCACCCGCTCGGGAGACGTCCAGGCCTCATAGTCGCGCGGCCGTTCCATCGGAACGACCCGGTGGATCCGTACGAGTTGGGCCGCCAGCAGGTCGATCCGCCGCCGCAGATCCTCCTCGTCGACCCGCACCCGCCCCGGCAGCAACGACATCAACAGCGAGGGATGGTCGCAGTGTTCGGCGGTCGCGTCCACGCCGATCAGCTCCGGCGCCGGGACCCCTTCCTCCCCGGCCAGCAGCGCGAGCACGGACGCCTCACGGTTCAGCAACCCGGGCGCATGCCGCCGGAAGAAGGGCTTGACGAACGACCGAAGCACCAGCCCCGACCCCGCCCCCGACCCCGAACCCGAACCTGAACCCAGCCCCACCCCCGAACCCGAACCCGCCCCCGAACCCGAACCCAGCCCCACCCCCACCCCCACCCCCGAACC